>CAISYC010000063.1 GCA_903889565.1 uncultured beta proteobacterium | reverse complement strand
CGAGCAACGACGGGTCATTGCGGCATTAGGTTCCTGACAATTCAGTCAGGACTTGCATCTGGTCACCGATGTTCAGCGCAAACCACCGCCCGCAAACCCGCATGGAATCTAGGGGTGAGGCGGAGCACGACCTCCGCACAAACGGAGAATAGAGACAGAAATGGCCCCGACGGAGGCCGAAATTGGACCAAATCCCGGAGTGCTTGAATTCGCACCGGTCACGAAACCCCGCCAGCCCTGGGGCTGCGCGGGGCAAAAGAAAAGCCAGAGCACGTCTGGCCTTAAGATTGTGGTGGAGACGATGAGGATCGAACTCACGACCTCCGCATTGCGAACGCGGCGCTCTCCCAGCTGAGCTACGTCCCCACGTTAAGTGTTTATTCTAGCAGTAAATCATGGTCGCTGGAAAGCGCCGGCCCCGAGTCGCGGCCGGTGGCTGGGCTATAATCCGGCTTCCCATCCGAGAGGACGCCACCATGCCGACCACGCCAGAAACAACCGCGCCGCAGATCACGCCGCCCTATGGTTTTCAGGAGGTCGTTGCCCTGACCAAGGCGCATCGCGTGCTGCTCCCCAAAGGGTCGGCGCTGCCGATGACCTTCCGCAACATGAACCCGATTCCGGTGAGCTTTACCGAATTTCCGGTGGCCAGCCGCGATTACCCCTTGGTCTTCATCAGCGGCGATCAGGGTAAAACATTTGCGCCGATGCTGGTCACTGGCCTTGCGGCGCAACAGAATCTGTTCGTGATGTGGGACAACACCTGGGATCGCCGCGCCTATCTGCCGGCCTACGTGCGGCGCTATCCGTTCTGCATGACGCGCGTGATGGTCGATGGTCAGGAGGCGCCGGAGCGTGTGGCCTGCGTCGAAAAGCGCGCCATCAACGACAAGGGCGAGAAGTTGTTCGAAGAAGACGGCAAGCTGACGGCCGACTGGGAAGCGCGGCAGAAGCTGCTGTTTGAATACGAAGCCGACCTCGCGCGCACCGAAGAAATGTGCCGTCTGCTGGCGCAACACCAGTTGCTTGAACCGTTCACCATGCAGGCCGTGCCCAATCAGGGCGAACCGATCCAGTTGACCGGCATGTTCCGCGTGGCCGAGGAAAAACTCGCCCAGCTCGACGACGCAGCGTTAAAGGATCTGGCGCAAAAAGGCGTGCTCGGCCGCGTTTACGCCCACCTGATTTCGCTCGACAACTTTCAGCGTTTGCTCGGTCGCAACACGGCGCTGGCCAATCGCGCCGCCGCCAAGCCGCCCAAGAAAAGCGACTAGGGCGTGTTCACACAAGTGGATAGCGAAGGCTTTCAACGATCAGGGCGAAATGGATAAAAGCCAAGAACATTATGTCGAGTTTCTCGAATCGCGAGAAGATGCGTCGACAGCCTTTGAGTCGGCGAAACAATCGTTCGATTTCGTTACGCCGTCGGTACATGGCGCGATCGTAATCCCACGCAGTGATTCGATTCTGCTTTGGAGGAACGACAGGAATAAAGCCAAGGTCAAGTGCCAGTTGTCGTGTGT
>CAISYC010000062.1 GCA_903889565.1 uncultured beta proteobacterium | reverse complement strand
CGCATGACAGCCTTGCTCACGCCGGCCTTTGCTGCGTCCGGTATCCGTGCTCGCGTCCAATTTTTCGAGTCGGCGCGCGATGTCAGGGTCAAGCCTGATTGCTCACAGCAATCCCCGCTCCGCAAACGACAGCACGCCGCTGCCCGCCACAATAAAGTGATCGAGCACGCGGATATCGACCAGCGCCAGCGCCTGCTTTAGCGCCTGGGTGAGCGTTTCATCGGCGTGACTCGGCTCGGCGACACCCGACGGATGGTTGTGGGCGAGGATTACTGCACCGGCGTTGTGATGGAGCGCGCGCTTGACCACTTCACGCGGATACACGCTGGTTTGCGTCAGCGTGCCGCGGAACAATTCCTCGGTTTCGATCACGCGGTTTTGCGCGTCGAGAAACATCGCGACGAATACTTCATGCGGCAGGCTCTGCATTTTCAACCGCAGATAATCGCGCACGGCCGACGGCGAGTTGAGCGCGTTGCCGCTGGAGATTTTTTCGCGCAGCGCCCGGCGCGCCATCTCGATCACCGCCTGCAGCTGCGCGAATTTTTCCGGGCCGATGCCGTGCAGCCTGCATAACTCCGCCTCGCCGGCAGCGCACAGCGCGGACAAGGAGCCGAATTCCGTCAGCAGCTCGCGGGCAAGATCGACCGCACTTTTTGCCGCTGACGCCGATGCGCAGAAAAATCGCCAGCAATTCGGCGTCGGACAATGCGGCCGGCCCCTTGGCCAGCAGCTTTTCGCGCGGCCGGTCGTCAGCCGGACAATCGGCGATCGTCATAGTCGCTCCCGCAATCCTTTTTGATAACCACTCAACGCGGGGTGCGCGTCCGGCGCCGTCGTCCAAAGGGCTTAATCCGCCGGTGGTGCGCCAGAGTAAAAGAAGAAGGCACCGCGGTCGTTGCGCTTACGCGCCGCCTATATGACGTTCACACGCGGCCGCATCCGCTCCTGATGCGGGCATCGATTATGGCGGGGCAGTTAATCATGGAAACGTCGAGGCCGGCGTCGGTCTAAAAGCTTTTCAGGTCCGGCAGACCGGAGATGCGCACGACTTCCACAAACAGTTTGCGGGGTACCGTTGCGGAGCAGCCGGCTGGCGCACACCAGCCGTAGCGGCCGATGACTTAAAACCCGGGCAAGCCCTGCTTGAAGATGATGGGCATGTCGGGCATGGCCGGGGCACGCAGGCCGGCGCTGATCAACCGGCTGCGCGAAGTAGTCATCGAGGAAGTGCATATCCGTGAAGAATAGGGGCTATTTGGCTGTCCAGGTGGAGAATTTACTGTGCTTTTTGCGAAAAATTCGCACCACAATGAACTTTGCTGCGAGTTCTTCTTCCAGAAAATTTCGAACCTGGACGTTGCCCCAACCGGCATTAATGTATGCCTGCCTCAAAGTGACCGCATCCCCGTCGTCAAGATGCCCGATCGCAAACGCGAACGTATAAAAATAATCGTCGTCGGAGCCGTGCCGATAATACTTCTCCTCCGACGAGCACAAAATTCGATCGATATGAGAAAGGATGACATCAACGAGATTCGAGCCGCTGACGTAGGCGTCAGTTGTATTGGGCGAAACGGGCATCGTGGTTCCTTTGAGTGTAGATCAATCCGCCGTCCAAGCGGTCGGTGCCGGATGAATCATGGGAATGGGAAAATCAAACTACCTTTTCGCGATCCGCAACTATATCGCCGGCTAGGCAAGCGGACAATCGCGCGATGATTTGTGACGATTCCCCGCGCTCGTTGATTGATTGAACCTTTCATTGACCCGATGGCGGCCTCGGTCAACACAGTTGTCCCATCTGCATGGGTGCGGGCCGCGCCGGTGCATGTGGCGACGCGCGCGCAGACAACCCCGGGCGCACCGGGATACTGACAATCACGGCAAGCGCTTCGGTAGCGGCAATGATCTTAAAGTCGCCGGTTTTGTGCGGGGCATCAATTGGTTTACACTTGGCTCCCTTTTCAGCGAAACAGCCCACAGTCATGGCGCAATCGCGGCAACGGCGGATCGTACTCGGCATCACCGGCGGCATCGCGGCTTACAAAGCCGCCGAACTGACGCGCCTGCTGATCAAGGACGGCATCGACGTGCAGGTGGTAATGACCGAAGCCGCCTGCGGCTTCATCACGCCGGCAACCTTGCAAGCACTGTCGGGCAAACCGGTGTTCACCGATCTGTGGGACGGCCGCGTCGCCGACAACATGGCGCATATCGCATTGTCGCGCGGCGCAGATGCGATCGTCATCGCGCCGGCGAGCGCCGATTTCATGGCCAAACTCGCCAACGGCCTCGCCGATGATCTGCTCTCGACGCTGTGCCTCGCGCGCGAATGCCCTTTGCTGGTGGCGCCGGCAATGAACCGCCAGATGTGGGAGAACAAGGCAACCCAACGCAATGTCGCGCTGCTCGAACGCGATGGCGTCAACCTCCTCGGCCCCGCCAGCGGCGATCAGGCCTGCGGCGAAACCGGCCTCGGCCGCATGCTTGAAGCGGCGCAAATTTTCGAAGCGATCAATGCGCAATTCGCGCCGAAACTGCTTGCGGGCAAACAGGTCTTGATCACCGCCGGCCCGACCTTCGAGGCGCTCGATCCGGTGCGCGGCATTACCAACCGCAGTTCCGGCAAGATGGGTTACGCGATTGCGCGCGCCGCGCTCGACGCCGGGGCCAAGGTCACGCTACTGTCCGGCCCGGTGCATCTCGAACCGCCGGTCGGCGCACATATCGAACGCGTCGAGAGCACAGAGCAGATGTTTGCGGCAGTCAAAAAGCATGTGAAGGCGGCCGACATCTTTATCGGCGTCGCCGCGGTGGCCGATTACCGTCCGGCACGCGTCAGCACGCAGAAGATCAAGAAAACCGATCGCGATATGCCCTTGCAGCTGATCCAGAATCCCGACATCCTGGCGTGGGTCGCCGCGCAACCGAAAGCGCCGTTCACCGTCGGCTTTGCCGCCGAAAGCCAGAAACTCAACGAATTCGCCGACGCCAAGCGCCGCCGCAAGAAGGTGCGTTTGATGGTGGCCAATCTCGCGCAGCATGCAATCGGCGCCGACGACAACGAAGTCACGCTGCTCGACGACGCCGGCCTGCACAAACTGGCGCGCGCGCCGAAAACGGAAGTGGCGCGTCAAATCGTTGCGCATATCGCATCACTCGTGACGCCGCGCAGAAAAATCAGGAAATAATCGATCTGCAGACAGCGCTCAGATCTGCGATCCCGGTGTTGCCTCTGTGCTCTCTGTGCCACCTGCGGCTGAATCAAGACCATGAAAAAACTCGACGTCAAAATTCTCGATCCGCGTCTCATTGGACAATTGCCCCAGTACGCGACACCCGGATCCGCCGGACTCGATCTGCGCGCCTGCATTGATGCGGCGATCACACTCGCGCCGGGACAAACCGAACTGGTGCCGACCGGCATCGCGATCCATCTTGGTAATCCGGGTTACGCGGCAGTCATCCTGCCGCGCTCCGGCCTCGGCCACAAACACGGCATCGTGCTCGGCAATCTGGTCGGGCTCATCGATTCCGATTATCAGGGCCAGATCTTTGTCTCGACCTGGAACCGCGGCAACGCCGCATTCGTGCTCAATCCAATGGAGCGTCTCGCCCAGCTGGTGATCGTGCCGGTAGCGCAGGTCGAATGGAACGTGGTCGGGGATTTCGCCGAAAGTTCGCGCGGCGCCGGCGGCTTCGGCAGCACCGGCAAGCATTGATTCAGAATCCGTGAGCGACGCTGCAAAAACGCCGTCCGCACTGGTACTGTTTGCGCACGGTGCGCGCGATCCGGAATGGGCCGAACCGTTTCGGCGCATTCAGGCCGCCATTCGCGCGCGGCGTTCGGATGCTGCGGTGGAGCTGGCTTTTCTCGAATTCATGCAGCCGCCGCTGCCGGAAACCATCGCCAAGCTGGTCGGCAGCGGTCACCGCCGCATCACGATTGCACCGCTATTCATGGCGCAGGGCGGACATCTGCGTCACGACCTGCCGAAACTGCTGGACTCGATTCGTGCGCAAAATGCAACCATCGAAATCACCCTGTTGCCGGCGGTGGGTGATGTCGAAACCATTCTGAACGCAATTGCCGACTGGCTGCTCAGCGAATTGCCGGATTAATTTACCGCACAGCAACAGACAATGATCGGATACCCATGAAAAAATTTCTCGCTGTATTTGCATTCGCGTGTTTGCTGCCCTCAGGCATGGCCGCCGCCGCAGATGCCGCCCTGCCGGAGATCACGCTGACGATCAACGGCCACAAGCTGACGGCGGAAGTCGCCGCCACCGACAACTCGCGCACAACCGGCCTCATGTTCCGTCGCATGCTGCCGGAGAACTGGGGCATGCTGTTTGTATTCCAGGATACATCCGTGCTGAACTTCTGGATGAAGAATACCTACCTGCCGCTGAGCATTGCTTTTCTCGACGAGGCGGGTGTCATCATCAACATCGCCGACATGAAGCCGCTCACCACCGATCCGCATCCGTCAACGCGGCCGGCGCGCTATGCACTCGAAATGAACCAGGGCTGGTTCGCCAAACGCGGCATCAAGGCCGGCGCCCGGGTCGAAGGACTCGACAAGGCGCCCGCGGCGCAGTAAATCGCACCGCAAAAAAAACGCACGGCATTAGCCGCGCGTTTTTTGCCCTGCCCGCAACGGGAAGAACGCCGCTTACATGCCGACGTTCTGCTGCGCGACCATGCAGAACAGCATCGGAATCGACAGCATGGTGTTGATGCGCGAGACCAGGCCGGCGAGTTTCGCCGCCGCGGCCTTTTCCTCTGCAGTCACGGTGACAATACCCAAGGCCTTCTTCTGGTTCGGCCAGATGACGAACCAGACGTTGAACGCCATCACCAGCGCAATCCACATGTCGATGCCGATTGCATGCACACCCTTGGTCAGCATCAGGGCCGAGGCAAGGTAACCGTTCATGCCCGCCACCATCAGGCCGGTGACGACTGTGGACAGCGCAGCCCAGCGGAACCAGAACAACGCCGTCGGCGCAATCACCTTGCTGACCGCCGGTTTCTGCTCGTCGGGGATTTTCGGCATCGACGGCGTCTGCACGAAGTTGAAATACCACAACAGGCCGACCCACATGACGCCGGACAGCACGTGCAGCCAGCGCATGACGAAGGCCCACCACATGTGGTCGCCGGGCCGCGCCCCGGCCTCACTGACGAAGGCGCCGACCGCCAGCAGTATGACGACGAGAAGTACGACGCCCGCAGCGACCGTGCGGCCAAGCGACTGAAAAAATGCGCCCATGTCAGCGTTCCCCGTTGTTATCGGTATTTTCGAACTTGCGGGCAATGCGGCGGCGCCCGCAAACGGGCGCCGCGCCGAACCGGATCAGCCGCCGAAATTCGCTGCGGCAAATCCCCAGTTGGCCAGGCTCCAGAACGCTTTGAGGTAATCGGGCCGGCGGTTGCGGTAGTCGATGTAATAGGCATGCTCCCACACGTCGCAGGTCAGCAGCGGTTTGTCGGCGCCGGTCAGCGGCGTCGCCGCGTTGCTGGTGTTGACGATGTCGAGCGAACCGTCGGCCTTTTTCACCAGCCAGGTCCAGCCCGAACCGAAGTTGCCGGCCGCCGATTTGGCGAAGGCGTCCTTGAAGGCGTCGAACGAGCCCCACTTCTTGTCGATCGCCGCGGCCAGCGCACCGGCCGGCGCGCCGCACTTGGGCGAAAGCGAATTCCAGTAAAAAGTGTGGTTCCAGATCTGCGCCGCGTTATTGAACAGCGGGCCGGAGGATTTCTTGACGATGTCTTCAAGCGAGGAATTCTCGAACTCGGTGCCCTTGATCAGATCGTTCAGATTGTTCACATACGTCTGGTGATGTTTGCCGTAGTGAAACTCGAGGGTTTCCTTCGAAATATGCGGCTGCAGCGCGTCGATGGCATAAGGCAGGGCGGGAAGTTGATGCGGCATTTTGCTCTCCTGAAAAAATTCAAAATACTTTTAAACCTGCTCCGCCCGGACTGCCGGTGGCGGCGATGCGCTTTGCGCGCCTGGAATAACGGGCACACGAATACAATGCCCCGACCCCGATCCAGCAGATTCCAACGGTTTTTATCGATGCGCGGGGGCCGCACCAAAGGGCGTTATATATACAGGAGGGTGCGACCTCTTGTCCAGATGCCGCGACGAATGCGGGGCGATTTGACGCCGGCAAAACCGCAATATAAGGGAATCGGGCGCCCGAATCACCGTGCGTGAATGAGGGTTATTGCTGCTGCGGCCGGCGCCTAGCTCAAATCGAGGAACACCATGCCGCCGTCAAGATTCACCGGAAAGCAGCGCGCACAACCCTGGTCCGGCGCCACCGCATTGCCGTCATCGAGCCCGATATTCCAGTTGTGCAGCGGGCAGGCGACCTTGCGGCCGAACACAATGCCCTGGGACAGCGGCCCGCGCTTGTGCGGGCATTTATCCAGCAGGGCGAACACTTCGTCCTCGGCGTTGCGAAATACCGCGATATTGCCATGCGCGCTTTTGACCACGCGCGCGCCGAGCTGGGGTATGTCCTCGATCGCGCACACACGCGTCCACTTCACGGCGGCGGCGGGCTTAATGACGGCGCTCATGCTCAAACCTCCAGCAGCTCAAATTCGCGCGCCTCGGCGCCGGCGGCGCGCTCGCGCCACGGGTCGGGCTCGCCCTGCAACGCAAAGTGCAGACGCGCATAGAGTGCCTTGCGCTTTTCGGCATCGTCGACAATATTGCTCTTGATGTAATCAAGGCCGACGCGCGCGACATAATGCACCGTGCGGTCGAGATAACGCGCCTCTTCGCGATAGAGTTGGAGAAAGGCGCCCGCATATTCAAGCACCTCGTCGCGTGTTTTCACCTTGCACAAAAACTGCGCCACCTCGGCCTTGATGCCACCGTTGCCGGCGACATAGATTTCCCAACCCGATTCGACGCCGATCACACCGACATCCTTGATCGTCGCCTCGGCGCAGTTGCGCGGGCAGCCCGACACCGCGAGCTTGACCTTGTGCGGCGCATACATGCGCCACAAATCCTTTTCGAGGTCGATGCCCATGTTGGTCGAATCCTGCACGCCGAAGCGGCACCACTCGGAACCAACGCAGGTCTTCACCGTGCGCAGCGCCTTTGCATAGGCGTGCCCGGAGGGCATATCGAGATCGCGCCAGACCCTGGGCAGATCGTCTTTCTTCACACCCAGGAGATCGATGCGCTGGCCGCCGGTCACTTTGACCGTCGGGATCTTGTACTTGTCGACGACGTCGGCAATGCGCCGCAACTCCGCCGCGCTGGTCGAGCCGCCCCACATCCGCGGAATCACCGAATAGGTGCCGTCCTTCTGAATATTGGCGTGCGCGCGTTCGTTGATGAAGCGCGACTGCGGATCGTCCTTCGCCTCGTGCGGCCAGCTCGACAGCAGGTAATAATTCAGCGCCGGCCGGCAGGTCGCGCAACCGTTGGGCGTCGTCCACTCCATGAACCTCATGACGTCCGCAATCGTCAACAGATGCTGCTCGCGGATGACGCGCCGCACTTCCTCGTGCGTATGCGCGGTGCAGGCGCAGACCGGTTTGTTCTTTGCCTCCGCCGGCTGATAGGCGCCGCCGACCGTGGACGACAGAATCTGTTCGACCAGACCGGTGCAGGAGCCGCAGGAACTCGACGCCTTGGTGTGCTTTCTCACATCGTCGAGCGTGAACAGGCCCTGCTCCTTGATCGCCTTGACGATGCTGCCCTTGCACACGCCGTTGCAGCCGCAGACCTCCATCTCGTCGGACATTGCGGCGGCCTTGTTCTGGCCGAGGTGGCCGCTGTTGCCAAGATGCGACTGACCAAACATCAGATGGTCGCGTATCTCGTGCACGTCCTGCTTGTCGCGCAGCAACTGGAAATACCAGGCGCCCTCCACGGTGTCGCCGTAGAGCACGCAACCGATCAGACGGTTGTCGCGCAAAACAAGTTTCTTGTAAACGCCCCCGACCGCATCATTGAACAGAATCTCTTCAGTGTCGGCGCCGCCAGTGAAGTCACCCGCCGAAAACAGATCGACGCCGGTGACCTTGAGCTTGGTTGATAGCGTCGAGCCCTGGTAACGGCCGATGCCGAAATTGGCCAGATGATTCGCGCACACTTTGGCCATGTCAAACAGCGGCGCGACGAGACCGTATGCAAGGCCGCGATGCGCGACGCATTCGCCGACCGCGTAAACGCGCGGATCGTAGGTCTGCATGGTGTCGTTCACCACAATTCCGCGGTTGCAATACAGACCGGCCGCCTCGGCCAGATCGGTGTTGGGGCGGATGCCGACCGCCATCACCACGAGGTCGGCCGGAATTTCCGCGCCATCTTTGAAACGCACCGCGGTGACGCGACCGGCCTTGCCGCCATCTTCGCTGCCGACGATTTCCGCAGTCTGCGTCTTCAGTTTGAATGCAAGGCCCTTGGCTTCGAGCGTTTTTTGCAGCATGCCGGCCGCAGTGCGATCGAGCTGGCGCTCCATCAGCCATTCCATCAGATGCACGACGGTGACATTCATCCCGCGAAGTTTCAATCCGTTGGCCGCCTCGAGGCCGAGCAGTCCGCCGCCGATCACAACGGCATTCCGGTATTTGCCGGCGGCCTCGATCATCGCGTTGGTATCCTGGATGTCGCGATAGGTGATGACACCATCGAGTTTGGCGCCCGGCACCGGCAACATGAACGGATTGGAACCGGTCGCCAGCAGGAGGCGGTCATAGTCGGCTTCGGTGCCGTCGGCGGCGATCACCTTGCGCGCAACGCGGTCGACCTTGACGATTTTTTTGTTCAGATGCAGCGTAATGTTGTTGGCCGCATACCAGTCGACATCATTCAACATGATGTCTTGGAGCGTCATTTCACCCGCCAGCACTGGCGAGAGCAGAATGCGGTTGTAATTGGCGTGCGGCTCGGCGCCGAACACCGTGATATCGTAGAGATCGGGCGCGATCTTGATCAACTCTTCAATCGCGCGCACGCCGGCCATGCCGTTGCCGACCATCACCAGTTTCATTTTCTTCAAGTTCGTCTTCCTCCGCTGCTGTTCAGGCCTGACGCCGCAGCGGTTGCGCGCGTTCGCTGCTGCGCGCCATCCGCACGACCTCGCCGATCACGATCAATGCCGGGCTGCCGAGTCCGGCCGCCCGTGCTGCTTCTGCAATGCCGCCGACGCAATCCACCACCGAGCGTTCATCGACAGTCGTGCCGCGCTCGATCACCGCCGCCGGCATTGCGGCGAGCCCCGCCGCCGACAGCGCGGCGGCAATGGCGTTGATGTGCTGCATGCCCATGTAGATCACCAGCGTGGTCCCGGTGCGCGCAAGTGCCGCCCAATCAGGTCCGGCGCCGTCGCGCGCGTGCGCGGTCACAAAGGTCACGCCGCGCGCAATATCGCGATGCGTGACAGGAATGCCGAACGCCGCCGGCACACCGACTCCGGCTGTGATGCCCGGCACCACCGAGCATTCGATGCCGGCAGCGGCGAGCGCCAGCACCTCTTCGCCGCCGCGGCCGAACACGAAGGGGTCGCCGCCTTTCACTCGCGCCACGACTTGGCCGCGCCGCGCCAGACGCACTATCAATTTTTCAATAAAGCGCTGGGGTGTCGATTTGCAACCACCGCGTTTGCCGACCGGCACCACGCGCGCGCGGGGCGCATGTACAAGCACCGCACGATCAACCAGATCGTCGATCAGCACGACGTCGGCATGGCCCAGCGCGCGCACCGCCTTGAGCGTCACCAGTTCCGGGTCACCCGGTCCCGCGCCAATCAGATATACCTTGCCCGCCTCACGCCTCACGCCTGTCTCCTTGCGAATCACGCCGCCGCCCGCAACTGTTTCTGGTACAGGAACTCGAGCACGCGCCCGCGCAGATGGTGGTAGCGGCTGTCGTTGACCAGCGCGAGACGATCGCGCGGGCGCTCGAGATCGACGTTGACGATGTCGCCGATGGTCGCCGACGGACCATTGGTCATCATGACGATGCGGTCCGACAGCAGCACCGCCTCATCGACGTCATGCGTCACCATCAGCACGGTGCTGCCGGTTTTGGCGACGATCTTCAGCAGTTCGTCCTGCAGGTGGGCGCGGGTGAGCGCATCAAGCGCCCCGAAGGGCTCGTCGAGCAGCAGCACCTTCGGTTCGATCGACAGCGCGCGCGCGATGCCGACGCGCTGCTTCATGCCGCCGGAGATTTCGTTCGGCCGCTTGTCGGCGGCGTGACCAAGCTGCACCAGGTCGAGCGCTTTGAGGGTGCGCGCCTTCAACTGTGCCTTCGATTCGGTCGCGCCAAACACGCGCTCGACCGCGAGGTAAATATTTTCGGCGCAGGTCAGCCACGGCAGCAGCGAATGATTCTGGAATACCACGCCGCGATCGGGCCCGGGACCGCTGATCTCGCGGCCGGCGCAGATCAGCACGCCGGCGGTCTGCACCAGCAAACCGGCAACGAGATTAAGCAGCGTCGATTTGCCGCAGCCGGAGTGACCGATCAGCGTGACAAACTCGCCCTCGCCGATCGACAGGTTGATGTCTTTCAGCGCGATAAAAGCCCCTTGCCTGGTCTTGAAACTCATGTCGATATTTTCGACGGATACGAATTTTTCCATGACAGCCCCCCGATCAGCGGTATTCAGTTAACGATATTCAAAGCGGCGCGCCACCAGCATCAGCGACTGCTCGAGCAGCAGGCCGACGATACCGACTGTGAAAATCGCGATGATGATGTGTTCGACGTTGAGGTTGTTCCATTCGTCCCACACCCAGAAGCCGATACCGACGCCGCCGGTCAGCATTTCCGCGGCGACGATCACCAGCCAGGCGACGCCGATCGACAGGCGGATGCCGGTCAAAACGAAGGGCAGCGAGGCGGGAAACAGAATGCGCGTAAACACCTTCCACTCGGACAGGTTGAGCACCTTCGCCACATTGAGGTAGTCCTGCGGCACTTCGCGCACGCCGACCGCAGTGTTGACGATCATCGGCCAGATACTCGAAATGAAAATCACCCAGATCGCCGCCGGATTGGCCGCCTTGAAGACGAGCAGTCCGATCGGCAGCCACGCCAGCGGCGACACCGGCCGCAGCAGGCTGATGATGGGCGCCATCATGCCGGACAGGAATTTGAAACGGCCGATCATGAAGCCCAGCGGAATACCGATCACCGCGGCCATGCCGAAGCCGATGCCGACGCGGCCCAGTGACATCAGAATATTCCAGCCGATGCCCTGATCGTTCGGCCCCTTGCGGTAGAACGGGTCGCTGAACACGCCGACCGCCGAATGCCAGGTCTTGAGCGGTCCCGGCAGTGTGCTGTGCGCGGACAGCACCGCCCAGACGACGACGAAGATGCCCAGCCCGAACACCATCGGAATGGCAGCGCGAAAAAAAGCCGCGATGTCGTCGCCGTATTTTTCGACCAGCGGGGTATGCCGGCGTAGCGGCGGTGCGTCACCGGCAGGCGCCATGCCCGCCGGTGAGGGCGCAACCGCCGGCGCAGTCACCGCGCTGCCCGCCGGCGGCGCGGCGGCGAATTTTTCATGACTGAGGATGGCTGCGCTCATTTCAGGCCACCTTGATCTTGAAGCTGCCGGCATATTTTTTCGGATCCTTGCCGTCCCACATTACGCCGTCGATCAGTTTCGAGGTGCGGAAATCCGATTTCGGCAACGGCACCTGCGCCGCAGTTGCGGCCTGTTTGTAGATATCGATGCGATTGACCCTTTTCGCCACCGCCAGATAATCCGGGTCGTCCTTCAGGAGACCCCAGCGCCGGTGCTGCGTGAGAAACCACATGCCGTCGGACAGATAGGGATAATTCACCGCGCCGTCGTTGTAGAACTTCATGTAGTCGGGGTCGTCCCACTTTCTGCCGATACCGTTGTCGTAGCGGCCGAGCATGCGCGCAAGAATCACATCCGAGTCGGTATTAATATATGATTTGTCGGCGACAGTCTGCGCCGTCTTCTGCCGGTTCGAGAGTGACGCATCGATCCAGCGCCCCGCTTCGAGCACCGCCGCCGTCATCGCACGCGCCGTATTCGGATATTTCTGCACCCACTCGGCGGTGGTGCCCAGCGTTTTCTCCGGATGATCCTTCCAGATCGCCTGCGTGGTCTCGGCGGTGAAGCCGATGCCATCGACGATCGCGCGATTGTTCCAGGGCTCGCCGACGCAAAATCCGTCCATCGCTCCGACCCGCATATTTGCCACCATCTGCGGCGGCGGCACCGTAATGGTCTTGGCGTCCGTAAACGGATTAATCCCGTGCGCGGCCAACCAGTAATAAAGCCACATGGCGTGCGTGCCAGTCGGAAAAGTCTGCGCGAACACATATTCGCGCTTTTCCTTGTCCATCAATGCTTTCAGCGATTGACCATCCTTGACGCCTTTGTCGAAGAGTTTCTTTGACAGCGAGATTGCCTGACCGTTGTTGTTGATGGCCATGAGAACCGACATATCCTTCTTCGGTCCGCCGATGCCCATCTGCACGCCATAGATCAGACCGTAGAGCACATGCGCCGCGTCGAGTTCGCCATTGACCAGCTTGTCGCGCACCGAGGCCCATGAAGCCTCCTTGCTCGGCACGATCTTGATGCCGTACTTCTTGTCGAATTCCATGACGTTGGCCATCACTACACTCGAGCAATCGGTGAGCGGGATGAAGCCGATTTTCACCTCGGTCTTCTCGGGCGCATCGGAACCCGCCGCCCACGCGGCATTGCGCACCGCGTCCGGCACCAGGCTCATGATTGCGGCGCCGGTGAGCAGGCTGCCCCGGCGCAGAAACTCGCGGCGCTGGTCGTCGGGCAGGACGCTGCTGGTTGTTTCATATTTGTCTCCGTTGCTCATGATGGACTCCTGTAAAAAAATTCCCGGGGCAACGGGCCATAAAAAAACGGCGTCCTGTTTCCGCAGCAAACTGCCGCGAAAACGGGACGCCGTTGTCCGTTGCCGGCGCCGGCCCGCCATTGGGCGCGATGCGCTATGGCGTTAATTTTTAGCAATCGTCATGCCATAGCCAGAGAAACAAACCAGACAATTGATTTGTATGACAATTAGACCGCAATCGACGGTTGAGGACGCCCGCCGAATGCGCACTGCTGCAGTGCGTCAATCGATACCATGCATCGAAATGGGTTGCGCAGCGACGCTAAAGCGCACGCTGTGGTGGCGTCGTTTCAGGTCAGCAAACCGGCGACGGCGACCAGCTGGCGCGCGACATCAACCAGCTTGGCGTTGTTCTCCATCGCGCGCTTGCGCAAGGCGCGGTAGGCCTCGTCTTCGGACAATCCGCGGCTCTTCATGAGGATGCCCTTGGCGCGTTCGATGACCTTGCGGTCAGCAAGCTTTTCTTCAATTTCATCGAACTCGCGCTTCAGGGCGTAATACTGGTCGAAGCGCGCCACCGCCGCATCGATGATGGGACCGATGCGCTCGGCTGCCATGCCATCGACCACATAGGCGCTGACGCCGGCCTGGGTCGCGGCGCGGATTTTTTCGCTGTCGCCATCGTGCGTGAACATGACGATCGGCCGCGGATCGTCGCGACTGAGCACGATGAGGTTTTCGAGCGTGTCGCGGTCCGGCGAATCGGTGTCGATGATGACGATGTCCGGCTTCACCGCGCCGACCTGACGGTGCAGGTCAAACGTCGATGGCGCGTAAGCGACCACTTCGTAGCCGGCCTGCACCAGTGCCTGCTGCAGCACCTCGGCACGCTCGATGACTTCATCGACGATCATGACCTTGAGCATGGTCAAAGCAGGCGCATCAGGCCGCGGCAAGACTGCCGGTTTCGACCGCAACGATCGCCTTGGCCTGGTTCATGTCGGTAGTATAGCCGGCGGCAAACAGACAGGTCGCCAACTGATTCACGAGCGGCAGGGGCACCGGCGTTTCGCCCGCCAGCGCGCGGCGGATCCAGTCGGCGGTCGATGCGGCATTGACGTTTTCGGGAAGCGTCGCGATTTTTTTCAAGGCCGCGGTCTCGGCTTCAAACAACACGTCGGCGTTGCCCTCGAACAAATGTTCGATGCGCGGCCGGTTGGTCGGGTCGGCATAGGGCTCTCCCTGCGCGCCCAGCAACAAGAGGGAGTGGGCGCCGGCGGCCAGCAGAAACTCGCGTGTCAGTTCGAGTGCCGACGGCCGCTCGACGCCGACCACGCGCAGGCTTTCGCCCTCGAAGGGATCGAGCAGGCGCGCCACCTTGTGCGCCATCGTGCGCACGCCCATCCGGCCGCGCAAGGCCAGCAGTTCGGCGAGTCCGGGCGCGAGGACTGCCGTCGGCACGAAGGCAATGCCGGCGGCGCCGAGCACATCCTGCGCCTGCGCCAGGTTGGCGCAGGGCATCACGCCGAGTTCGCGAAAAACGTACGCGCTGGCGATGCCGCCTTCGCCGTGCAGCGGGCCGTGCACCAGCACCGGCACGCCGAAACGCTGCAGCAACAAGGCCAGCAGCGGCAGCAGATTCGGCTGGTCGCGCCCGCCGCCGTAGCTTGGTAGCACCACCGGCAGCGCTTTGGCGTGCGGCACCGCAAGGCGGAACAGGCGTTCATTGAGGGCGCCGGCGAAACCGGCCAGTTCCGACAGCGTGGCCGTCTTCATGCGCAAGGCCATCAGCAACGCGCCGAGTTCCAGTTCCGGCACACCGCCATCGAGCATCGCACCGAACAGCAACTGCGCATCGTGTTCCGACAAATCGGCTTCGCTGCCATCGTTGCTGCCGAGCGCTTTCAGATATTGGGCATAGGACATAGGTTGAGTCTCGGAATTCCTGATTCGGGATCGGTTGACGGATATTCAGGCGGCGCGGTTCATATCGGCGCGAGCGACCGGCCTGCATCGTCGAATCCGGCAAAATCGCCGGCCTCGTGCGCAACGGATTTTTTATCTGCATTGGCGGACTGCAGACTGCGCTCCTGCGGCTGGCACATGCGTTTCAGTTCGGGGACACAGGAGCCGCATTCGGTGCCGCATTTAAGACGCTCCTGCAACTGCGTGAAGCCGGCGCCCGCCGCAAGCTGGGCCGTAATCTCGGCCTCGGCGACATCCAGGCAATTGCAGACGATTCTGCCGCGATTGAAGCTGCCGCGCGGCGGCGCCGCCACCGGCGCCAGTATCCACGCGCGCATTGCGTCGGCCGGCGCGCCCTCGACCATCATGTTTTTCAGCCATTCCTGTGCTGCGGTCTCGCCCGACAGGCAAACGCTCTGCACGATGCCGGTCTCCACCAGCGCGGCCTTTTCGACGCGGCGCCGCGCATCGATGTAGCGCATGGTGCGGGTCGTGTCGGCGAGATCGAACAATTGGTCGAGCCTGTCGAGCACGCTGTCGGCGATCGGCGCCGCGGCATAACCGCGCAGCACCACCACCGCGTTGTCGCGCCCGCTCAGCGTCAGCGTCGCGTAATCGAACGACTGCAACAGCGGCTGCAGCGCGTCGCGCAGCGCCTGCACGGAAGCGGCATCGCCCGCATCGAAGCGGCGCATTGCCACCACCTGATACGGCAATACGACGGGTTCGACCTCGATCGCCGCGTGCTTGAGTTCAGGCTGTTTCGACAGCGGATCGAACGCCGGTTGCGTCAGCGCGTTGACGCCTGCGCCGCTCATGAACTGGCTGCCCCAGTGCATCGGCAGAAACGCCTGCCCGGAACGCATCTGTTCGGAAACTTCGACGCGCGCCATCAATTCGCCGCGGCGGCTTCTCAGCCGGACAACATCGCCGTCGGCAAGGCGGCGGCGTTCCATGTCGCGCGCGTTCATCGCCAGCCGCGGTTCACCAGCGTGATTTAACAGGCGCGCGATGGTGCCGGTGCGGCTCATGCCGTGCCACTGGTCGCGCAATCGCCCCGTGTTCAGGGCCAGCGGATAACGCGCATCGACCTTTTCGGCGGTGGCGCGGTGACGCACGTCGGCAAAACGCGCGCGCCCGTTCGGGGTCGGGAATTTTCCGTCTTCATACAGACGCGCGCGCCCTGCCGGCGCGCCCTCTGGCAGCGGCCACTGTTGCGGACCATTCGACTCGAGCATGGCATAGCTGAGTCCCGTGATATCAAGATCGCGGCCGCTGGTGGTTTCGCGATGTTCGTTGAAAACCTGTTCGGGTGCTGTATACGGAAACAGTCGCGGCGCGCGCGCATCGTCCAGTGCGACGCCCAGGCGAAGGGCAAAGTCGGCGGCAATCGCCCAGTCGGCGCGCGCCTCGCCCGGCGGCGGCACTGCGGCGCGCACGCGCGTGATGCGACGCTCGGAATTGGTCACCGTGCCTTCCTTTTCGCCCCAGGTCGAAGCCGGCAATAACAAATCGGCATATTGCGTGGTGTCGGTGTTGCGATAGGCCTCCTGCACCACCACGAATTCGGCGCGCTCAAGCGCCGCCCGCACCTGCGTCAGATCAGGCATCGATTGCGCCGGATTGGTACACGCAATCCACACCGCCTTGATCTCGCCGCGGGAAATCGCGTCGAACATCTCGACCGCCGTCCTGCCCGGCTTCGCCGGCACGTCGGCTATGCCCCACAACTGCGCCACCTCGGCGCGGTGATCGGCATTGGCGAGATCGCGGTGCGCCGACAGCAGATTCGCCATGCCGCCGACTTCGCGCCCGCCCATCGCGTTGGGTTGGCCGGTCAGCGACAACGGGCCGGCGCCGGGCCGGCCGATCTGGCCCGTTGCCAAATGCAGATTGATCAGCGCGGCGTTGTTGTCGCTGCCGTGGGTCGATTGATTGAGGCCTTGGCAATACATCGACAGCGTGGCGGCGGAACCGCCGAACCAGATCGCCGCCTGCCGGATATCGGCCGCCTCGACGCCGCAGATCGAGGCAGCGACTGCCGGCGTGTATTCGCGCACGGCTTCTTTCAGCGCTTCGAATCCTTCGGTATGGGCAGCAATGAATTGGTCATCGCACAGCCCTTCCCACAACATGACATTCAGCATTGCGTTGTAGAGGGCGACGTCGGTGCCGGGCAGGATCGGCAAAAACAGATCGGCCGCAGCGGCCGTGTCGGTGCGGCGTGGATCGACGACGATGATTTTCAGTTCGGGCCGCGCCGCCTTGGCCGCCTCGATGCGACGGAACAGGATCGGATGTGCAAACGCCGTGTTTGAACCGGCGATGAACAGGCAGTCCGCGCGGTCGATGTCCTCGTAACAAGCCGGCGGCGCATCGGCGCCCAGCGTCATTTTGTAGCCGGCCACCGCCGACGACATGCACAGGCGCGAATTGGTATCGACGTTGTTGGTGCCGATCAGGCCCTTGGCAAGCTTGTTGAAGACGTAATAGTCCTCGGTCAGCAATTGACCCGAAATGTAAAACGCCACGCTGTCGGGACCGTGCTTGCGGATGATGGCGGCAAACTGCGCAGCCGCATGATCGAGCGCAACATCCCAATCGACGCGCTCGCGCGAACCATCCCGCGCGCGCCGCAGTTCCGGATAACGCGCGCGCGCAATGCCGGCATCAGCGAGATGCAGCGTCGAACCCTTGGTGCACAGGCGACCGAAATTCGCCGGGTGCAGGGGATCGCCGGCGACGCCGGTAATACGCGCGCCGTCGCTCTCGATCAGCACGCCGCAACCGACGCCGCAATAGCAGCATGTGGATTTCGTCTGTGGCATGCCCCATTTCATAGCAACCGACATGCCAAGCGCTAAAATCAACCAATTCAATAGTTTATAAAACTGTCACAAAGGTTTAATGCAAATTACGCCAATTCCGGGTGCATTGTCACGGCACGCCGCCTTAAGACGGTGCGCAGCTTCCTGTTTGCCGATGAATTATCGACACAGGTGAATAAACCACGTCAAAACAACGACGAATTGCGCGGCTACCGGCGGTGACAGAATTCACGAATCAAATATTTTATTCATCCATATCAACAAGATCAGCCGCGATTGCGGCGCTGGCACGGCGCTTGCGGATGAATTCAGACTGAAAAATGGTTTTGCGGGAACAAGCGGATGGAACGCCAGACAAACCTCGCTCGCAATACAGGACCAGACGAAACTCAACAACACAACATCGACGCCGCGACCTGACCACGCACTGAATCATGCACGCATCCACACTGACCACAGTCACCAGCCGCTACTCAATGCGCCCGCCGATTGACTACACCTCGTTCCGTGAAAACTGGGGCGTCGATCCGCACGAAAACCGCGACCTGCTGATCGATTACGCCGAATCGAATGCGGCCGACCTGCAGTCCCTGCGCGCGGGCGTCGCCGGCAACCGCATGCTCGATGTCATGCGCGCCGCGCACCGGATTGCTGGCGCCAGCCAGATCGTCGGCGCCCTGCGCGTAGTCGCCGCCTGCCGTCGCATTGAAAATGCGGTACGCGACAACCAGTGGGGCGCGATCCAGGATTACGCCGACGCGCTGTCGCGCGAAATCGAACAGGTCGACGACTTCATTCATTCCATCTAGCGGCGGCGGCCTGAGCGCAGACCGCGACGGCGCGGCAAGCCATTCTGTTATCATTTCCCGCAGCAGCCGTTTGCTGCAGGAAATCCGATGCTCGATCGAACACTGCTGGTTGCCGCCTGCCTTGCGGCAATGCTGGCCGCATTGCCTGCGACAGCGGCCTGCCCGGTGCCGGTATACGGCCCGCAGGGAACGGACGAGATTACCGATTGGTACGCCAAATACATGTTGCCGCTGGCCAAGTCGCCAAACGCTGCGCGGCCCGGAAAAAGCGAGATCGGGGAACTGATCTCAAAGGCCAACGCGCTGCACCGGCGCAGCATCAGCGACCCGCTCTACTTCGAACCGCTGGTGCAGAAAATATCCGCCCAATATGCGAATGACGGCGATTTCAGGGGGCTCAATACCGAAGTCGCTGAAAAACTCGTCGGCGCGAATTCCGCTGACGGGCTGGATTTTTCGACGCTCTGCATCGACACGCGGCGGGACCGTTTTCCCGACGACACGTTTGCGGTCACGCTGACCGGCGTCAACTCCGACAACTGCCAGCACGCGGTCACGCGCGGCCTCGTCTTCAGCAACACCCTCGTCAACGGCAGCGCCACCGGCGAGTGCCGCCCCGATCACATCTACCGGCAATCGTTTTTTTCCGCCGTATCAGCAGGCACCAACACCATCACCTTTGTCTGCAACAAAACCGCCGGCGGCTGCATGCGGCATTAGCCTCTAGCCGTCTGTATCGGGCCGGAACTTGGTTTCCGGCTTGAGACCCTTCTGCTGCTGTTTTTCGCTGATGCGACCGTTTTCGAGATAGTTGCCCTCGACCGCGCGTTTGGCCGCCGCATCCCACTGCGGCATCCAGTCGCCCAGCGTGTAGCCGAACCATGGCGACTGCGGACGCAGCGCCGGCAAACCCAGCTTTTCCCAGATGACGCGCGCGCGTTCCATGTATTCCTTTTTCGGCAACGCCAGCGGCGGCATGCCGCCCTTCATGGTAGCGTCCATCAACAGGGTTGAATCTTCCTCGTGGTCCGATTCGCGCTTCGGTCCGTGCCCCTGACCGCGATGCGCCAGCACCTGCACGTCTTCCACCGGATTCATGCGGTAGGCCATCGCCCACAGCAGCGTGTCGGCGTTGTCGGCATCGATGTCGTCGTTGACCGCGATGCAGATCTTGCTGCAATCGCCCTTGAAATACGCCGCGCCGTAGAGCGCACGCCAGATCTCGGTCCGCGGCGTGCCCTTCTCGATGGTGATGATGGTGACGCGCAGCAATCCGGTGAGCGGTTCATGCAGCTGCACGCGCTTGACGCCGCGGATGCCCAGCGCATCGCGCAGATGCGCGAGGAATAGCGGCTCGTAGGCGACGCGCTTGATCACGCTCGATTCACTGGGCGCCACCTGACTGATGTACGACGGAATCACCGGCTTGGCGCGATGCGTAATGGCGGTAATCTTCATCGGCATGTTGAATTCTTCGAGCGCGACGTGGCCGTGCGATTCGCCGAACGGCGCTTCGGGTTCGACATATTCGGTGTCGATCAGGCCTTCGATCACGATCTCGGCTTCTGCCGGCACCATCAGATCAACCGTCTTTGCCTTAACGATATTGATCGGCGCGCCGGCCAACCCGCCGGCGACGTCAAGCTCATCGACGCCGAGCGGCAGTTTCTGCGGCCCCATGAACGCCACATAGGGCGGGCAACCCAGCACGATCGCGCAGGGCATCCACTTGTCGCCGCGCTTCTGGTGTTTCAGGTAATGCTGATAACCGCCGGCGCCGCCAACGCGGGTGGCCATGCGCACGACCAGCCGGTCGGGCGCTTTCAGTGCGGCGCGGTAGGTGCCCATGTTCTGAATGCCGGTTTCCGGATCACGCGTGATGACGTTGGTCGCGGTCAGCGTCGGCGCCGAGTCGAAGCCCGGCGTCGAGATCGGGATCGGCAGCCGGTCGAGTCCATTGCCTTCGCCCTGCAGCGCCGCGCCTTCATGCACGACATCGTGGCAGGCCGCCTTGTCGACGACGACCGGCTTGATCGGATGCGCAATCGCCCGATCCCACTTGGCCTGAATCTCGTCGACCGGCGCGCCCATGCCGATGCTGTAGATTGCGCGGTTGGCGGCAATCGCGCCGACCACCACCGGAATATCGTATTGGCGGCCGCGGCCGTCGCGGATATTGGTGAACAGAAAGGCCTTGCGGTCTTTCTCCTCCATGCCGCCGACAAATTGCCAGCGCACCAAGGCGTGCATTTCGGCGTCCTTGTCGATCGGTTCATCTATCGTCAGCAGCAGCCCCTGCGCCTTCAGCGTTTCGAGGTGTTCGTGCAGATCCGGGTAGCCACGGGTGGTGTTTTTCATGGCGCGCTTTTCATAAATAAAGCTCCAGCAAGGTGTGAGATAATCGCCGCCCGCCGCCGGAGCAGTCAGGTCAAGGCCGCCGATTTTAAGCCATTGAGCCTGTGCCCGCTGTGACGGTAACCGCTCAACCGACAAAATTTCATGAAGTCTGCTGCATTCGAATACGCGCGCGCAAGCTCCATCGCCGAAGTCTGCGACTGGCTGCGCAAAGGCGGTGACGAAACCAAGCTGATCGCCGGCGGCCAGAGTCTGGTGCCGATGATGGCGATGCGGCTGACGCGCCCCGCGCGCTTGGTCGATATCAATGAAATCGCCGCGCTCAAATTTGTCGCGCTCGAAAAAGATTACGCGCGCATCGGCGCCTGCACGCGGCAATGCGTGGTTGCCGCCGACAATGCGCTGGCGAAGCAGGTGCCGCTGATCCGGCAGGCGCTGTCCTGGGTCGGCCATAGTCAAACACGCAACCGCGGCACCGTCGGCGGCAGCCTCGTGCATGCCGACCCCGCTGCCGAATTGCCGCTCGCCGCGCAGGTGCTGGACGCACAACTGCTGCTGCGTTCGCATGCCGGCAGCCGCATCGTCGGTGCAGCCGAATTTTTCGAAGGGCCGCTGGCGACCGTCACGCGCGCCGATGAATGTCTCGAAGAGATTCGCTGGCCGGTGTGGACTGAAAAACGCAGCGGTTCGGCCTTCACCGAAGTCAGCCGTCGGCACGGCGATTTCGCGCTGGTCGCGGCGGCGGCACAGATTGCGCTCGACGCGGATGGCCGTTGCACGCGCGCCGCTTTCGGCCTTGCCGGCGGCGGTTCGATTCCGATGGCGTTTCCGGCGCTCGCCGCGCAACTGGTCGGCAGCACACTGGACGACGACGCGATCAACAGTGTCACCCATGACGCCGCGACCGCACTCGATCCCGGCGGCGATCTCCACGCCAGCCCAGGCTATCGCAAACAGCTCGCCGCGGTGCTGGCCGCGCGCATGCTGCGCGCCGCGCGCGATGAGGCATTGAAACAATAATGAGCACTCCGTTTCTCCGTAATATTCTTTCCCTCACCCCAACCCTTTCCCGGAGGGAGAGGGTGAGAACGGCTCTAATTCGATGACGCGAATTAGAGAAAGGTCGACTATGGAAAAGCTCTATCCGATCACGGTTGAAGTGAATGGCAAACAGCGCGCCGCGCAGGTGCCGGCACGGCTGTCGCTGGTTGACTGGCTGCGCGACGAGCTGCGGCTGACCGGCACTCATGTCGGTTGCGAACACGGCATTTGCGGCGCCTGCTCGATCATGCTCGACGGCGACCCGGTGCGCTCCTGCCTGATGTTCGCAGTGCAGGCCGACGGCCATCGCGTCACGACGGTCGAAGGACTCCTGCAGGCCGACGGCAAACTGAGCGTGCTGCAGGACAGCTTCTGCGAAGCGCACGGCCTGCAATGCGGCTACTGCACGCCGGGCATGCTGATCTCGTCGCAGGCGCTGCTCGACAAAACACCGAATCCCAGCGAAGAACAGATCCGCGACGCCATTGGCGGCAATTTGTGCCGCTGCACCGGCTACAAGCAGATCGTCGATGCGGTGAAACTGGCGGCGCAACGGCTGGCGGCGAAGAAGTAATCGGCACCGAAAATGGATAACAACAACCTGAGCGCTCAATCCCTCACCCCAGCCCTCTCCCCGAGGGAGAGGGTGAGAACGGCAAGAATTCGCTTATTCGAATTCTTGAATGGTCGATAGCCATGGCCGACAGCAAAAGCCCCTACGGCTTCCGTTACATCGGTGCCAAGCGCCGCACCAAGGAGCACCCGCGCTTCGTCATGGGACGCGGTCGCTACGTTGCCGATATCGCCTTGGCCGGCGTCAAGCATGTCGCCATCGTCGCCTCGCCCTATGCGAGCGCGAAGATTCTGTCGATCAACGCCGAAGCGGCGCTCGCGCTGCCGGGCGTGCATTATGTATTGACCGGCGAGGAATTCTGCGCCGCCACCGATTCGCTGGCGATCGGCGTCGATACGCCCAAGGTGACGCGTTATGCCTTGGCGAAAGACGTCGTGCGTTACTGCGGCGAATGGGTCGCTGCGGTGGTCGCGGATACGCGCGCGATCGCCGAAGATGCGGTCGAGCTGATCGAAGTCGAATACGAACAAACGCCGCAGGTGGTCGATCCCGAAGTTGCCGTGCAACCGGACAGCCCGCAGGTGCATCCGGAGCACGGCAGCAACGTGCTGTTTCACCGCCGCTTCGTCTGGGGCGCGGTCGATGAAGCCTTCGCGAAAGCCGAACACAAGGTTGCGCTGCGCGTGCGCTGGGGCCGCAGCTCGACAGTGCCGATCGAAACCTTCGGCGTCGCCGCGCAGTGGGATCCGGGTCGCGAGATACTCGATATCTGGGCGTCGATCCAGATGCCGAAGTTTCCGGATCAATTGGCGCGTGCGTTGAGACTGCCCGGCAACGCGGTGCGCGTGCACTACGACGTCGATGTCGGCGGCAGCTACGGTGTGAAGCGCGGCATCAAACACACGGCGCTGGTCGGCTATCTGGCAAAAAAACTCGGCATGCCGATCCGCCTGATCGAAGATCGCCTCGAAAACATGCGCGGCGGCGACATGCACGGCCCCGACCGCCTGTTCGACATGCAGGCGGCCTTCGACAACGACGGCACCATCCGCGCGCTGAAGATCCGCGCGCTCGACGACGTCGGCGCCTATGCCGGCCGCTCGCCGCTGCAGCTCGGCAAGCCGGTCTCCGCAATCTGCGGCCCTTATCGCATCAAGGCGGTCGAGTACGAACCGACCTCGGTCATGACCAACAAGACACCGCAGGAAGCGGTGCGCGGCTTCGGCCAGTCGCCGACCAACTTCGCCATCGAGCGCACGATCGATCACATCGCGCGCCATCTGAAGATGGACCGCATCGCGTTGCGCAAGAAGAACCTGCTGAAGAAGGAAGAGTTTCCCTATCTGATCCCAAGCGGCTCGACCTACGACTCCGGCGATTACCACACGGTGCTGGACAAGGCGATGGTCGCCATCGACTACCCCGCCCTCGTCGCACGGCGCGACGCCGCACGCAAGGAGGGCAAGCTCGCCGGCATCGGCATCTCAACCTGTCTCGAGCCATCGGGCGGCAACTCGGCCTTCGAGCCGCTGTTCAATCCAAAGAACGACACCACGACCTGGATGGATTCCTGCGTGGTGCGCGTCGACCTCTCCGGTTCGATCACCGGCATCATGGGAACTTCGAGTTCCGGGCAGGGCCACGAAACGCTGGTCTCGACGGTGATTGGCGAAGTGCTCGGGCGCGATCCGGCTTCAATTCGCGTGGTGCGCGCCGATTCCTTGAACGCGCTGCCATCGAACAGCCCGGTCGGCAGCCGCATGGCCATCATGCTGGGCGGCGCCGCCGCCGGCGCGGCGCGCAAGATCAGGGAAACGCTGATCGAGATCGCCGCGCACAACCTCGGCTGCACGACCGAAACGATCGAATACAGCAACGGCAACGTCGCCGTACGCGGCCACCCCGATAAAAAAATGTCGTGGGACGAACTGATCGCGGTGGCGCATCGCAAATATCACCAGATGCCGCAGGGCCTCGAACCGGGCCTGCAGGCCAAGTTCGTGTGGGAGGTGCCCACCGGTGGCAAGCTGCCGACGCCGGAGGGCGTGGTACAGATTTATCCATGCTATTCGTTCGAGACGCATATCGTCTACACCGAGATCGATCCGGAGACGGCGAAGCCAGAATTGAAACGCTACGTCTGCGGCCACGACTGCGGCGTGATGATCAACCCGGACATCGTGCACGGCATGACCTACGGCGGCATCGCCCACGGCATCGGCGCCGCGCTGTATGAAAAATTCTCGTACACCGAGGACGGCCAGTTCGAAAGTGGCACCTTCATGGATTATTTGCTGCCGAGTTCGATGGAGATTCCGTCGGTCGATATCGTCGATCACTGCACGCCGTCGCCGCTGACCACCTTCGGTCAGAAGGGTTCGGGCGAAGCCGGCTATCTCGGCGCGCCGGCGGCGATCGCCAATGCGATCAACGATGCATTGGCGCCGCTTAATACGAGCGTAGAAACGCTGCCGATCACGCCCGACGCCCTGTGGCGCGCCATCTCGGCCTCCACCGCGGGCGGCGCGGTCAAACGCTAAAATAATTTTCTTACCTACGGTCCGACACCATGAAATCCATTGTCATCGATGTTCACGCTCATTTCACGCCGAAGCTGATGATCGAGCGCTTTGACGCCAGCGCCGCACAATTTCCGGGCGTGAAACTCGTAAAAGGCGACAAGGGCGTCACGCTACAGTTTCCGGACACCGAACCGACACGGCCGATCATGCCCAAGCTGCTCGACCTCGCCGAGCGCCAGTCATGGATGGACAAAAACGGCATTGATCACCAGGTGGTCGGCGGCTGGCTCGACAGCTTCGGCTATGAACTGCCCGTCCCCGAGGGCCTGGCGTGGTCGCGCTATCTGAACGATTGCATGTGGGAACAGTTCCGCGACGAGCGCCGCTTCTCGCCGCTGGCGACGGTGCCCTTGCAGAACGGCCGATTCGCCGCCGAAGTGCTCGAGGAATCCATCGCCAAAGGGTTCGCCGGCGTCATGGTCGGCACCTTGCCGCACGGCGTGCTGGGCGGCAACCTCGACGATCCGTCGCTCGATCCGTTCTGGGCAACGGCGTCGCGACTCAAGGCGGCAGTGGTGATGCATCCGATGTTCGTCTGCGGAGAACCGCGGCTCGCCGATTATGATCTGGTCAACGGCATCGGCCGTCTCGTCGACTCGACCATCGCGGTGTCGCGCCTGCTGTTCTCCGGCCACATCCTCAAATACAGCGGCATGAAGTTCCTGCTCTCGCATGGCGGCGCAGCCCTGCCCTACGGGCTCGGCCGCCTCGTGCGCAGCCACACCGTGCAGGCCGGCAAGGTCGCCGATCCGCGCAAGGGCTTCGCCGCGATGTATTTCGATTCCTGCGTATTCGATTCCGATGCGCTCGATTTCCTGGTGCATAAAGCCGGCGTCGATCACGTTCTGCTCGGCTCCGATGCGCCCTTCCCGATCGGCGATCCGGAACCGCTGAAGGTGTTCAAGGATGCCAAGCTGACCGAGGCGCAAAAGCAAACCATTCTGTCGGCCACCGCGCAGACCATCTTCAAGCTGCGCGCCGACGCGTGGACGCGCGGATAAGGTTCAAAACCAGCCGCAGTGGACACAGAGCTCACAGAGAAAAACATGAACAACTCCACAAAGCCTTTTCGGAAAGCGCCTTTGCTCTGTGATCACTGTGTCCTCTGTGGCAAATCGCTTTTGGTCTTGCTTTTCATCAGCAGTAGCGCGTTTGCGCAGACCTGGCCGGCGAAATCGCTGCGTGTGGTCGTGCCCTTCACTGCAGCGAGCGCGACCGATACCGTCGCGCGGATCGTCGCCGAGCGTCTGACCCAGCAATTCGGTCAGACGCTGGTGGTCGAAAACCGTCCCGGCGCAGGCGGCACCATCGGCGTCGGCACGGTTGCGCGCGCCGAAGCCGACGGCTATACGCTGCTGGTGCATTCGTCATCGTTCACGGTGACGCCGACCACCTATCCGAACACGCCATACAACACCGAGCGAGATTTTTCCGGCGTCACGCCGCTGGCCAACTTGCCGAATGTATTGGTGATCGCGCCGTCGAAGAACATCCGCTCGGTGAAGGAACTGGTCGCCGCGGCCAGGGCCAAACCCGGCACCCTGACCTATGCGTCGGCCGGCGCCGGAAGTGCCACGCAACTGAATGCCGAACGCTTTCGCCTCGGTGCCGGCTTCGAAGGCGTGCACGTGCCGTTCAAGGGCACACCGGAAGCCCTGACCGAAATCCTTACCGGCCGCGTCGATTATTATTTCTGCCCGGTGATCTCGGTTCTGCAGTTCATCAAGGAGGGCAAGCTGCTGGCACTCGCCGCCGGCAGCAGCAAACGCTCGTCGGCGCTGCCCGATGTGCCCACCACGCTGGAAGCCGGCATCCCGAACTCCGACTACAACTTTTATGTAGGCATGATGGTGCCTTCCAAAACACCGCGCGCGATTGTCGACACGCTCTACAAAAATGTCGTCGCCGCGCTGCAAACGCCGGAGACGAAGGAACGCATGGCCAAACTCGGCGCCGAATCGATGCTGATGAAGCCGGCGGAATTCGATGCCTATATCCGCATGGAAATCGCATCCAACGCCGCGCTGGTCAGGGCCGCCGGCGTCACTGCATATTAGCCGCGCAAACGCAATGCAGGGCCTTGAGGGGAACGCAGCATGCCATTGAACGGATCACGCTTGCCATCGCGCCTGCCGCTGCTCACTGCCGGCCTGTTGGCAACCGCGCTCGCGCAGGCGCAGCCCTATCCGGCGAAGGCCATCCGCCTCGTCGTGCCGCAAAGCGCCGGCGGTTCGACCGACATGGTGGCGCGGCCGCTGGCGGCGCAACTGACGCAATCGCTCGGCCAGCCGGTGGTGATCGAAAACCGTCCGGGTGCGGGCAGCGTGATCGGCACCGACCTCGTCGCCAAGGCGCCGCCCGACGGCTATACGCTGCTGGCGGTCGCCGCCTCGGTGACCATGAGCCCCAGCCTCTACAAGCTGCCGTTCGATCCGGTGCGCGATCTCGCCGCCATCAGTCAGCTGACCTCGCTGCCGAACATTTTGGTGGTGCATCCCTCGCTGCCGGTGAAATCGGTGAGTGAGTTAATTGCTTTCGTCAAAGCGCGTCCCGGCCAGCTCAACTTCGGCTCCAGCGGCATCGCCACCGGCACCCATCTGTCGATGGAGCTGCTGATGTACATGACTGGCCTGAAAATGGTGCACGTGCCGTACAAGGGCGGCTCGCTCAACGTCAATGCGCTGATTGCCGGCGAAACGCAGGTCAACTTCTCGACCATGTCGACGGCGCTGCCGCACGTCAAGACTGGCCGCCTGCGCGCGCTCGCGGTATCGACGGCCAAACGCTCCGCGGCGGCGCCCGAAGTGCCCACCATCGCCGAGGCCGGCGTCAAGGGCTACGACTACTCGTCGTGGATCGGCCTGCTGGCGCCGGCGAAGACGCCGTCGAATATCATTGCGCGACTCAATACCGAATCGAACAAGGCGGTGCACACGTCCGAGGTCAAGGCGATCCTCGCCACCGAAGCGTCGGAGGCGGTCGGCACCACGCCGGAGGAATTCGACACCATCATGAAACGCGAAGTGACACGCTGGCAGCAGGTGGTCAAGGCCGCCGGCATCAAGAGTGAATAATTTGACGGACTGCGGCAGCAGGACATAACGAAAGGGTAAACACAGTGGCCACGAAGAAAAAAGCTCCGCCAAAAAAAGCAGCGCGCGCAAAACCGGCGGCGAGGCCGCAAGCAAAGGCAAAAGCGCCGCTCAAACGCGGCTACCCCGACCTGCACGATCATCTGAAGACGCTTGAAAAAGCCGGGTTGCTGATCACAGTCAAGCGCAAGATCAACAAGGACACCGAGATGCACCCGCTGGTGCGCTGGCAATTCCGCGGCGGCATCGAGGAGAAGGACCGCAAGGCTTTTCTGTTCACCAGCGTCACCGACAGCAAGAAGCGCAAATTCGACATTCCGGTGGTGGTCGGCGTGCTCGCCGCCAACCGCGAAATCTATCGTCTCGGCATGAACTGCGATCTCGACAAGATCAACGAGACCTGGATCAAGGCGATGGCGAACCCGATTCCGCCGAACATCGTCAAGGACGCGCCCTGCCAGGAAATCGTGATCCAGGGCAAGGACCTCGATAAACCCGGCAATGGCCTCGACGGCATTCCGGTGCCGATCTCGACGCCGGGCTGGGACAACGCGCCCTACACCACGCTCTCGCAATACATCACCAAGGACCCGGACACGGGCGTGCAGAACATGGGCATCTACCGCGGCCAGGTCAAGGCGCAGCGGCGGCTCGGCATGAATCCGTCGCTGGAACTGCGGCCGGGCATATTCGTGCACTGGGAAAAGATGAAGGCGCGCGGCAACAAGAAGCTGCCCGCTGCGGTGATTCTAGGCTGCCCGCCCTGCGTCGCGTTCACCTCGGCGCAGAAACTGCCGGAAACCATGGACGAACTGCACGTCGCCGGCGGGCTGGTCGGGTGCCCGATCAATGTGGTCAAAGCGAAGACTGTCGATCTGCTGGTGCCGGCCGAAGCCGAAATCGTGATCGAGGGTTATATCAACACCGAGTTCCTCGAGCCCGAAGCGCCGTTCGGCGAATCCCACGGTCACGTCAATCTGCAGGAATACAATGCCTTCATGGACGTGACCTGCATTACGCGCCGCAAGAATGCGATTCTCACGTCGATCATTTCGCAGGTCACGCCGAGCGAATCGAGCCTCATCAAGCGCGTGGCGATGGAACCGCTGTTCTACGACCACCTCAGAAACAAGCTCGGCGTCCACGGCGTGAAAAAAGTTTCGATGCACGAACCGCTGACCAACTTGCGCAAGGTGCTGGTGCTGGTGATGGACCGCAAGACGCCGCCGACCGAAGTGTGGCGCGCGCTCTACGGCGCGGCGGCCTTTCTGCGCGCCGGCGGCAAATACGTGATCGCCGTCAACGAGGACATCGATCCCGACAACGCCGACGCACTGCTGTGGGCGATGTCGTACCGCGCCAATCCGGCGCTCGACCTGCAGATCCTCCATCACCGCGACCAGGGCCACGGCCCGCGCAGCGCGCGTAACGGCGGGCAGGATGCCTCGGTGCTGATCGATGCGACGCTGAAGGAGGATTTCCCGCCGATCTCGCTGCCCAAGCGCGAGTTCATGGAGAACGCGAAGAAGATCTGGGAAGAACTCGGTCTGCCAAAATTGAAACCGCAGTCGCCGTGGTTCGGCTATTCGCTCGGCGAGTGGTCGCCCGAATTCGACCGCGCCGCGGAACTCGCGGTGAAAAGCGAATACTTCAAGACCGGCGAGTTGATCGCCAAGCGGCGGCGCCGAGACGTGAAAATGAACACGGAAGTGCGCACGCTCAACGAGCCGTCGAAAAAACACTGAGTCTGATGGGGGATTCCATGAAACTTCTGCATATGACCGGCGCCGCACTCGGTGCCCTGTTGCTCAATGGAGCCGCGCTGGCGCAATCCTACCCGTCGAAACCGATCCGCCTGCTGGTGCCTTTCGGCCCCGGCGGCGTCGGTGACATCACCTCGCGCGCGGTCATGCAGAAAATGAGCGAAGCGATCGGCCAGCAGATCATCATCGACAACCGGCCGAGCGCCGGCGGCATCGTCGCCACTGAAACCGTCGCCAAGTCCGACCCCGACGGCTACACGCTGTACCTGATGAACAACACCAATGCGGTCAGCGCGGCGATGTTCAAGAAGCTGCCCTACGATACGGTGAGGGATTTTGAAACGGTATCGACCATCGGCGGCTTCAGCATCGTGGTGCTGGTCAGCCCGGATTCGCCGGTGAAAACCACCAAAGACCTGATTGCGCAGGCCAAAGCCAGCAATGGCAAATACAACATCGGCTCGATCAACATCGGCACCACCCAGCATCTGTCGGCGGAGTTGCTGAAATCGATGGCGGCGCTCGACATGACGACCGTCCCCTTCAACAACACCGCCAGCGTGCTCACCGCGCTGCGCGGCGGCAGCGTGCAGATCGCGATGGAATTCCTGCCGCCGGTCCTCGGCCAGATACGCGCCAATACCCTGCGCGCAGTCGCGGTTTCCTCGTTGGCGCGTTCGCCGATCCTGCCGAACGTGCCGACGCTGGCCGAGTCGGGCCTGCCCGGCTACGAAGTCAATTCATGGAACGGCATTGCGGCGCCGGCAAAAACGCCGAAGGCGATTGTCGAAAAACTGAACAAGGAAATCCATGCCGCGGTGAATTCGCCGCTGATCACGCAGCGCTTTCAGGAACTCGGCGTCAGCCAGAACCTGAGCACGCCTGAAGGCATGCGCAAGGTACTGGTCGGCGACATCGCGAAGTGGAATGCGCTGATCGACAAGGCGAAGATTCAGCGGCAGTAATCGACCCGCCGGCGTTTACGGCACGGGGCGATAGCGGCTGCGCAAGCGCAAGGCCGTCTCGAACAGGCTCTCGCCCGCGCTTGCCTCAACATCCGCGGCGATGATCTTGGCCAGCCACGGCGAGGTATCGTGTTCCGGCCACTTCGCGGCCAGACCGTGGCGCATGGCGGCAAGGCGGCTGGCATAAAAGTTCCACTGTGCGGGCGCCGCCTGCTGCAGATAGAGGATGGAGGCAATGTCGGCCAGCGCCTCGCCCCACTTGACCAGCGCGCCGCTTTTCACCACCGACAGATAGCCCTGCAGCGTCACGGTATCGGGTTTGAAATCGGCTGGCAGCACTTTGTCGAAATGCTTTCGCACGAAAGCCTCGCGCTGCTCGAAACAATGCATCGCTTCGTGCACGGCCAGCGAATCAAGCAGCAGCGGGATCTCCGAATTTTCGAATGCGGCGAAAAACTCGATCAGGCCGTTTTCGGGTTTGGCATTGAAGAAAACCTTGCAGGTATCGCCGGCGGGCGTCATGCCGGCGGCGAGCAGCGGTTGCGTGAGACCGACCGTCGCCGCATCGATGGATTCGAGGGCAATGCCCTCCGCCTTCAGCAACGGCGCGATGCCGCCGACGGCCGCTCGCAACTGGCTTTCGGTAGGATAAGGTGCGGCGTCTGCAACAGCGCAGAACAACAGCAGCAGCATTGCAAATGACAGGCGCCAACAGGACGACATACATTTCTCCCGGCAGACGGCTGGCCGTCTGCATAGCCGCACAAGCATCAAATCCGGCCGCGCCTCGCGATGCCCGCGGCCAAATCCCGAACACTCACATTGCGTGACCGCCCACCGCCTTATCGACCGATCGCGGCTTAACTTGAGCAAAACGCGGGCCTGTTTCAGGTTTGCGGGCAAAATTCCCGCGTTTGCCGCTGCAGTGGCAGCGCGTGTATGGTTTAAAATTTGAATTCGCATAGTGCTGCGCAATTCAAGCGGCTATCCGCAGCACGACGATGCCAACCCGCCCCGCCTCTTTGACCGACTTTTATCCATGAAAACAATCCTCGCGCCGGACCCGAACCCGATCAAACCGAAATACACACCGCCGGCCGGCGCCTGCGACGCTCACTGCCACGTGTTCGGCCCCGGCGCGCGTTTTCCCTACTCGGCCAATCGCAGCTACACGCCGCCCGATGCGCCGAAGGAACAACTCGCGGCGCTGCACAGACATCTGGGCTTTTCGCGCGCGGTGCTGGTGCAGGCCAGCTGCCACGGCATCGACAACGCGGCGCTGGTCGATGCGCTGACGTGGTCAAACAATGCCTGGCGCGGCGTCTGCATGATCAACGACAAGGTCACCGATAGCGAACTTGAATCGCTGCATGCGGCCGGTGTGCGCGGCGCGCGCTTCAATTTCGTCGCCCATCTCGGCGGCGCGCCGGATCTCGCCGTGATCGAGGCGGTGGTCAAGCGCATCGCGCCGCTCGGCTGGCACCTGCAGGTTCATCTCGACGCGCAGGACATCGATACCTACCGCGATTTTCTGCTCGGTCTCGAGATGCCCTTCATCATCGATCACATGGGCCGTGTCGTCGCCAAAAACGGACTTGAACAAAAACCGTTCCGGCTGATGCTCGACCTCATGAAAGAAGACCGCGTGTGGACCAAGGTCAGCGGCTTCGAACGCGTGTCGTCCACCGGAAAACCGTTCCACGACGCCATGCCGTACGCGCGTGCGCTGGTTGAAGCAGCGCCCGGCCGCGTGCTGTGGGGTACCGACTATCCGCATCCGAACGTGAAAGAAATGCCCAATGACGGCGAGCAGGTCGATCTGTTCGCGCAAACCATCACCGACGAAGCCACACGGCGGCGCATTCTCGTCGACAATCCGACCAAACTCTATTGGCCGGAACTCAAGTAGCGCAGTAGAGGCGCCTGCATTAAGTCTGTGGCAGGCGGGTCGCCTGCGCTACAAGAGCCAAAGCACGCTTGTGACGATGCTGATATTCGGGCTTGATGCCCGCCGCTTCCGCCAGCTTGCTCAAGTCTTGATTGGTTTTGTGTTGCAGGCGCCTCGCCTGCGCCACAAGGGCGTAAGCCCGCGGCTATTCGGGCTTGATGCCCGCTGCCTTTACCACCCTGCCCCAACGCTCGTAGTCGTTCTTCAGATAGATTGCCAGTTCCGCCGGCGTGCCGCCGCCGGCCTCGGCCCCCTCTGCCGCATAGCGCTTGCGCAGTTCGTCGCTGCGCAGCACCTTGTTCAGCTCGGTGTTAAGCCGCGTGACCATCGCCGCCGGCATGCCGGCCGGGCCGTAAAAACCCCACCACTGATTTGACTCGAAGCCCGGCAGCGCGGCCTCGGCCACTGTCGGCAATTGCGGCGCCAACTGCATACGCTTCGCACTCGTCACCGCCAGCGCGCGCAGCTTGCCGGCACGCTCCTGCACCGCGATGCTCGGGTAAGCAGCAAACAGCATGGTGACCTGACCGGCCAGCACGTCGATCACCGCACCCGAGGCGCCCTTGTAAGGCACATGCAAAATGCGCACACCGGCGCGCTGCATGAACAGTTCGCCGGTCAGATGGCTGAGCGTGCCGGTGCCGTTGGAGCCGAAACTCAGCGCCTCCGGTTTCGCCTTCGCCAGCGCGATCAGTTCCTTGATGCTGTGCACCGGCACCGACGGATGCACCGCCACCACGTTGGGCGCATAACCGACGAGGATGATCGGCACAAAACTCGTGAGCGGATCGTAGGGCTGACGCGCCGACAGATGCGGATTGATCGACATCGTGCTCGATGACGCCATCAGCAGGGTGTAACCGTCCGGCGCCGCGCGCGCCGCGAGTTCGCCACCGATCGCGCCGCCGGCGCCGGCCTTGTTATCGACGACGAACTGCACGCCGAAGGCTTCACTGAGCCCGTTCGCGGCATGACGGCCGACAATGTCGGCCGCACCCGCCGGCGGAAACGGAATGATCACGCGCACCGGCTTGGCCGGATAGTTCTGCGCGCCAGCTGTGGATGCGATTAACGCAGCAAAAGCAGCGCTCGATAACGTTTTTGCATTCATGTGGGCTCGATCAACTGTAAACCGCGGAATTGCGGCAGTGCGACACCGCCACCGTGGCGGAATCGGGAGCGGCGATATTAGCAACTCGCCCCGCATCGAACAATGCGGGCAACCCCGCTGAAATCAGCGGCACTTGCTGTTAATCTTGCGCCTCCCCGCCGACTCTTGTGGAATCGACCATGGCCGCCAACGAACGCCCGCCTTTTGACCGCGAACTCACCGATATCGCCGACTATGTGATGACCTTCAAGGTCCGCCGTCCCGCGATCGACGCCGCGCGCCTGTGCCTGACCGACACCATGGCCTGCGCGCTCGATGCGCTCGATTTTCCCGATTGCGTGAAACTGCTCGGACCTGTAGTCCCCGGCACCGTGGTTCCGCATGCCTCGCGCGTGCCCGGCACGCGTTTCGAACTCGATCCGGTCACCGCCACCTTCGGATTTGGCGCGATGATCCGCTGGCTCGACATGAACGACACCTTCACCGCGGCGCAGGGTAGCCACCCGTCGGACAATCTCGCCGGAATCCTGATGCTGGCCGATCACCTGACACGCAGCGGAAAAAGGCAATTCACAATCGCCGATGTGCTCGAAGCATTGGTGATGTGTTACGAAATCCAGGGCTGCATCGCGATTGAAAACGATTTCAAGGCGATGGCGATCGATCACCCGCTGCTGACCCGGGTGGCCTCCAGCGCGGTGCTGACGCGCATGCTCGGCGGCACCCATGCGCAGGTGGTCAATGCGGTGTCAAACGCCTGGGTCGACAGCGGACTCGCCGCGGTGCGCCACGCGCCGAACACCGGCTGGCGCAAGAGCTGGGCCGCCGCCGACGCCACGCATCAGGCGTTGAAGTTTGCGCTGATGGCGGTCAAAGGCGAGATGGGTTATCCGTCGATCCTGACCGCGCCAAAATACGGCTTCTACGCGGCGCATACCAGCGGCAAACCGTTCAAATTCCAGCGGCCTTACGGCGATTATGTGCTGCCCAATTCGATGTTCAAATTTGTCGCTGCCGGCATGCACAGCCAGTCGTCGGTCGAGTGCGCATTCCGCCTGCATCCGCTGGTCAAGGACCGTATCGCGGAAATCGCGCGTATCGAAATCCACAGCCAGGCCGCATTGATGGGCATCATGTACAAGACCGGCCCCTTGCACAATCCGGCCGACCGCGATCACTGCGTGCAATACATCGTCGCGGTCGGCCTCATTCACGGCGAATTGAAACCGCAGGATTTCGAGGACGACTTCGCCGCCGATCCGCGCATTGACGCCCTGCGCGACATCACCGTCGTCACCGAAGAGCCGCGCTATACGCGCGACTTCGTCGATCCAGCCAAACGCTCGAGCGCCAACGCGGTGCAAGTGTTTTTCAGGGACGGCAGCAGCACGCCGAAAATTGAAATCGAATATCCGATCGGCCATCAACGCCGGCGCAGCGAAGTGCTGCCGGTGCTCAAACAAAAATTCGCTGCCAGCCTCAAACGGCGTTTCCCTGCCGCGCAGTGCGCGCGCATCGAGGCGATGTGCAGCGATGCGGCGGCGCTCGATACGATGCCGGCCGACCGGTTTGTCGATGCCTTCGTATTACAATGAGGCTGCGCATGCCCAAGGAATTGCAATGGGAAAAACGTCGCTCCCGCGCAAGCGGGAGCCCGGGAATTTTGCGGCATCTGATATCAAACGCATTCTGGATTCCCGCCTTCGCGGGAATGACGATCCTGCCATTGACTGCGCAAGCCGCCGCACCAGGGTGGAAGCCCGACAAGCCGGTTGAAATCATCGTCAACACCTCACCCGGCACCGGCAGCGACAGCACCGGCCGCCTGATCCAGCACCTGCTGAGCGAACGTAAACTCATTGAGGTGCCGGCATCGGTGGTCAACAAGGTCGGCGGCGGCGGCACCATCGGCCTCGCCTATCTGTCGCAGCATCCGGGCAACGGCCACTATCTGATGGTCACATCGCCGACCATGCTGACCAACTACATCGCCGGCAAAAGCGCGCTCAACTACACCGACACCACGCCGCTGGCGCAGCTCGGCAGCGAATCGGTGGTGTTCGCGGTGCGCAGCGATTCGCCGCTGAAAGCCGGGCGCGACATCGCAGAGCGCATCCGCGCCGATGCAACCGGCCTCACCTTCGCTATCGGCAACTCGGTCGGCAGCCACAATCACATCGCGGTCGCGCTGCTCGCCAAGGCGGTCGGCGCCAACGTGCGCAGGCTCAAGGTCATTCCATTCAACGGTTCGACGGAAGGAATCACCGCGATGCTGGGCGGCCACATCGATGTCGCCGCCACGCCGGCGGGCAGCATCCTCGCCCATGTGCAATCGGGCCGCGCGCGTGTGCTGGCGGTGTCATCGCCACAGCGGCTTGGCGGCGACTTCGCCGGCGTGCCGACGTGGAAGGAACTCGGCTTCGCGGTGGTCGCCGCCAACTGGCGCAGCGTGGTCGGGGCAAAAGGGTTGAGTGACGAGCAACAGCGCTATTGGGACGAGGTCCTGGGCCGTCTCGCACAACTGCCCGAGTGGAAGCAGGAACTACAGGCCAAGCTCGAAGAAGATACCTACCTCAACAGCCGCGACACACGCCGCTACATGAGCGCGCAATATGGCGAGCTCACCGCCGTGCTGACGGATCTCGGTCTCGCCAGGCCGGCGCAAGACGGCAAATAAATGCATCTCAAATTGGAATCCATCTGATGGCAACCAGCAGCAAGCGCCCCGCCCCCGATCAGGCACTGGTCGAGTTGGCGCGTTACGTCGCGCAGAAAAAAATCACCAGTGCCCTCGCTTACGAAAACGCGCGGCTGTGCCTGATGGACGCACTGGGCTGCGCGATGCAGGCCTTCGCCGTGCCCGAGTGCATGAAGCTCATCGGGCCCGTGGTGCCAGGCACCATCGTGCCCAATGGCGCGCGCGTGCCGGGCACGCCATATCAGCTTGATCCGGTCAGCGCCGCGTTCAGCACCGGTTGCCTGATCCGCTGGCTCGATTTCAACGACACCTGGTGGGCGGGCGGTCATCCGTCCGACAACTACGCCGGCATTCTGGCAGTCGCCGATTTTGTCAGTCGCCAGCGCATCGCCGCCGGCAAACCGCCGCTGACCATGCGCGAGGTGCTGACCGCAGCGATCAAGGCCTATGAAATTCACGGCGTGCTAGCCGAGGGCAATATCTTCAACAGCCCCGAGACCGGGCTCGATCTGGTCATCCTGCTGAAGATCGCCTCGACCGCGGTAATTACGCAGTTGCTCGGCGGCGGCGTCAATGAAATCACCGATGCGCTGTCGAACGCCTTCATCGACGGCCATCCGCTCAACACCTATCGCGTCATGCCCAACGCCGGCCCGCGCAAATCGTGGGCCTCGGGCGATGCCACCGCGCGCGCAGTGCAACTCGCGCTACTGACGATGCGCGGCGAAATGGGCTACCCGACAGCGCTGTCCGCAAAGACCTGGGGCTTTTGCGATGTGCTTTATAACGGCCAGCCGCTCAAGGTCACGCGGCGCTACGGCTCGCATGTGATCGAGAACGTCCAATTCAAGATCGCCTATCCGGCGCAGCGCCATTCGCAGACCGCTGCGGAATGCGCGGTGCGCCTGCACCCGCTGGTGGCGCATCGCCTTGTTGACATCGAGCGCGTGGTGCTGACCACGCACAAACCGGCGCTGCTCAAAATCGCCGTCGAGGGCCCGCTGCCGAATTTCGCCGCCCGCGATCACTGCCTGCAATACGTGGTCGCCATCGGCATGATCTTCGGCAACATCACCACCGCCAGCTACGAAGACGAGTTCGCCGCCGACCCGCGCATCGACCGCCTGCGCGCGCAAATGGTGGTGCAAGAGGATGCCGGCTATACGCGCGATTACCATGGCGCGCGCCAGGCCAATCACAACGCGCTGCAGGTCTTTTTCAGGGACGGCACGAAAACGCCAAAGGTCGATGTCGAATTTCTGATCGGCGACGCGCGCCGGCGCAAAGAAGCCATGCCGCTGCTGGAGCGCAAATTCAAAACCAATCTGGCCGCGCATTTCGCGCCGAAACGGGCTGCCGCCATCACCGCGCTCTTGACCGACGGGCGGCGGCTGCAGGCGACAGCGGTAAACACCTTCATGGATTTAATGGCGACGTAAACACGCGGCGGTCCTATTGTGAAATCCGTCGGCAATTGATTCCCCCAACCACCGGAGCAGCCCCATGACCGAACCCGTGATCGCGCAAAAAGCCCCCTACGAAGTGGAACTCACCCCCGGCGATTACTGGTGGTGCGCCTGCGGCCTGTCGAAGAAGCAGCCGTTCTGCGACGGCTCGCACAAGACGACCGATATCACGCCGCAGAAATTCACCATCACCGCTACCGAAAAGAAATGGCTGTGCGGCTGCAAGGCGTCGAAGAACAAGCCGTTCTGCGACGGCAGCCATAAAGCACTGTAGGCGCATTCAAGGAATATCCCCTTCGCCCCGCGTGCGGGAAGAGGGCTGGGGTGAGGGGCATCAAACCCGGCGCTGCGCGAGCGCAGGCGAGGCGCCTGCGCCACAAGTGCGCATGCATGCTTAACCGACTTTAATTTTTTGTCGGCTTCGGCCGCGCGATGGTGCCGCCCGCACTCAGCAGCACCGCGCTGATCCAGAACAGCGGTGACACGCCGAACGCCGACGCCAGCGAACCAAACACCACCGGGCTGACCACGCGCGTCAGATGATTGACCGTAATGCGTAGTCCTAACGCCTCGCCCGAGCGACCTTCGGTCGAATGGCTGAACATCAGCATGGTGATAATCGGCTGGCCGCAGCAGATGCCGAGCCCGAACATGAAAGCGAGCAGCGTCAACACTGTCGCACTGTGGCTGAACGGAATGAAAATAAAACTCGCTGCCGCTATGTAGAGCGTATAGGTCAGCAGCAGTTCAGCCGAGAAGCGCGCGATCAGTCGCCGGATCACGATCTGCACCACAAAGGCCGCACTGGCAAAAGTACCGAGCACGACCCCGATCGCAGAAGCCGACAAGCCGATGCTGTGGCCATAGACCGGCATATAGGTCTGAAACAGATCCTGCCCCGCCATCAGGAGGCCGCCGGTGGCGAGCGTTTTGCGCACCGCCGGATCCGCCAGCGTTTCGCGCACGCTGCCGGCCGGCTTCGGTCCGCTGGTGCCGCCGGGCAGGCGGCCGCCCCAGCCGGCCAGCATCACCATCGGAATGATGGCGAATAACGCGACATACAGACAGGCCACGCCGTAACCGGAGCGATCGATGGTGAAGCCGGCGAACAGCGGCCCGGCAAAATTCGCCATCGCCACCATCAGACTGAAAGTGCTGAACTGCTGCGGCCGCTGATGCGGCGTGCTCATCAGGCCGATCAGGTTCTGCAGCGAGACGCTGAAGAAGGCGAAGGCAAGGCCGTTCATCGCGGCGGCGATATACAGTGCGGAGAGACTGCGCGCGAAGTACGGCACCAGCATCCCGCACAGCACGATCACGGTGCCGCCGAACACCGGCCAGCGCGCGCCGACGCGGTCGGTGATTTTGCCGGCGTAGACCGCCAGCATCATCGGAAACAGCGAAAATGTCGCGGTCAGAAAACCCACTGCCAGCGGCTGCGCGCCGAGTTCGAGGGCATAGAGCGCCAGCAACACGCGCGCCGCATTGACCGGCAAGAATGTGAACAGCGTCAGGGCAAAAGCAAAATTGATCGACATGCCGGCCGTTCAGGACAAATGACGGGAATGCAACCGGGCCCGCATTGCGGCCGATCGCGCGCAGAAAATCGCCGGCACCGCGCGGTTCAGGAAACCAGCGTCAGCTTGACCAGTGCGTCGGCGCGCGCCTGTTGATCAAGCGTGCGGCAGGTTTCGATGATGTCCTCGAACCGGGCGGCGGATATCGGCAGCCCGCCTGAGACACCGCGAATACGCCGGGCCTGTTCGTCGAAGTCCCAGATGAATTCGCGGCCGGTGCCCTGGATCGTGTGGCTGCTGCCGTCTTTCTTGACGATGGTGATGCGCGGACCGAACAGCGGCATGGTGTGCGACGGGATGATGGTTACGCGTTGCGTGAGCGCCATCGTTTCCGGCGGATCGTCGGCGTTCGCGGTCTGCGGCGCCCAGTCGCGCAGCAGCGGAAAGCCGCGCTTGATCGCTGCGTAAGCGAGGTGATAGGCAGTACTGCCGGGTTCGCGATCGGTATCCTCGCGGCGCACCGCGAACGCCGGACTCGGGTATTGGGTTTCCAGCCAGTTGACGACCGCCTCGATGCGCTCGATATCCTGATGGCGGATGTCGTGCTCGATGCACAGCCGCGCGGCGAGTTCGACATGAGCGATGTTGTAGCCGGAAATCGAATAGACGCGGTAGAGCGTCTCGAGGAATATCCACGCCTCGCCGAGACCGGCGGTGACGTTGTCGAGGCTGGCATGGGTATCGCCGGTGAAGCTGTAGGTAAGCCGCCCCTGATTGTTGCCGACATAGGCGTGATAAAACCCCGCCTCGCCTTCGAGAACGGTCTCGCCACCGACATGGCCCTGCCGCGCCAGCGCCACCGCCAGCATGGCGTTGCGTACCGCCGCGCCCTCGCGCAGTGCGCGCCCGCCGCTGCGCGCGCCCTCGAGATTGCCGCCGGCGAGACTGGCGCACAGCGCAATTGTGCTGTTCATCTGGTCTTCGTTGACGCGGTAGATTTTTGCTGCGGCGACCGCCGCACCGAAAATGCCGAACACCGGGCTCGCATGGAAACCGCGCGCCATCAGCGTCGGAATCACATCCGCTGCGAGGCGCTCCATCACTTCGTAACCCGCCGCGATCGCGGTGATGAATTCGCGGCCGGAAGCGCCGCTGTCTTCGGCCGCCGCCAGCGCCGCGGGCGGCACGCTGGTGCCCGGATGCATCAGCATGCGGAAGGTGTCCCACTTGCCGCCGGCAAAGGCCATTTCGGCATTGGCGAAGGCGGCCCCGCCCCTGGTCGCCGTGCCGCCATTAACGAGAATGGTCGCACCCTTGCGCACGCCGTCCTCCTCCTGCCTGATCAGGGCGATCGCATCGCGCCCGGGTTTGGTCTGCGAACCGATCAGCACCGACGACAGGCATTGCAGCGTTACCCCCTTGGCGCGATCGATCACCGCTGGCGGCAGGTCGTCATACGCGAGTTTCGTCACCCATCGTGCAAGCTGCCGGCTGAGGGATGCCATGGTGTTGCGCTCCTTGAGGTTGCGACCTTCGAAAAGAAAAAGGGCTAGCGATTACGCTAACCCTTCAGGTGCCTGCCCGACGATGAATGGATCGAATCATTCGCCCTGGACTTAAACACCAGTGTTTTCCCGGATGCCGGATTATAGGCCCGCCCACATTCGCCCACAACCGCCGCAAGACTCCCGTTCGCAACAGCTTCCACAAATCGTATCGGCTCATGAGAACCGTCACTCAAATCCAAAAAACGCCCCGAGGCTGTTAAGCGAAGGGCGTTAGAATGCGATTGAATAAATCAATGCAGAGCATGGCCGGCCCGATTGCAAGCCGACAAAACGTTCATTCGTTAAACCAAATGACAGCCACGGAATTTCCCGATGACGGCCGAAACCTTTAGCAAACGCATTGCGTCATTCTGCTTTTGGCTGGGCATTGTCAGCTGGGTGTCCAGCGCCTATTTTTTTCTGATTGCCCCGATCGAATATGTGGCGCTCGCGGTCGTCTTGTTTGGCGCGGCCATCGCGCTTCAATTGGTTGGCGCGGTATTGGCTCGCCATTCCAGGCCGAACCGGGAAGAAGAATAACGGACAAGCCGGCAGCGGAAACGATCCTTGACCGCGCCCTGAACAAGTCTGGAAGAGAGCACAGGTGTGAAGTAGCGGGCGCTGTTACTTTTTTGCGCAGGCGAGATTCCACATAATTTCATCCACGCTTCCAGATGCGACGGCAGTCCAGTTGTCAGGAACGGATTGAAAGTGAACCGTGTCTCCGCCGCCCATGGAACCGGAGTGCCTGGAAAAGTAAACACTCCGGAGTTGTTTTGTTGCGCAGTTATATTCGGCCTGTGTTTTGGTGGAAACAAACCGTTTGCCCCCGGCCGTCTGCACGTTGGTGAAATCGCTTACCCACCACAGTTTCACCGTGTTTCCGGAAGTCGCAATGGAGCCGGGATCGACGTAGATATTGAAACCGCCGCTCGCAGATCCGCCTATCTTCACCCAGGCCGCAGCCGCATTACCACTCGATACAGCCAGCAGCAGCATCAAAACGGCTTTTCGCATCGCCCCTCCATCCCCCTGCCCGAATATGATTTTTACAAATTCATTCTCCTCCCCGCCTCCTGCGAGAGCAACCCAACAGCGAACCGCCTTCATTTAAAGTTCTGTCGTCATCGCGACCGGCTGGAGGCCGGACGCGCCGCCGCCAGGCCCGCGATTTTGATTCGCAATAGCGCTTGCCTGGTTTGCGAAATCCTGTCGGTTTACACCTATCCAATACCCACGCTTTTGCTGCGGCGCGATGAATGACAACCTTTGATTTAGCGCAATGCAATAACCTTCGCCGAAAGTAATATTGAACTGCACAAAGCGTCGGGCATCCAGGCGAAATCCTTTGTCAAAGGAGGCAACATGACTACTTCGCATATTTCTGACAAACATGGCGAAAACGCTGACACCATTTCCGCCCAAATCTCCATTGCGGTCCTGGCGATTAGCGGACTGCTCAGCCTGTGGGTAGTGCTGCACCAGTTGATGTCGAACTGAGCGCTTTGGATGGTGTTTGATATGGCTCAATTCGGGGATTTTTATCGGGGGTAGATTAGACAGGTATTTCTTACCCCGTCTCCTTCAGGAGTTCTTCGCAAGAAATACACATCAGGCGACCTCTTAAAACCCGGGTCCCTGATGATTTCGGGACGGTTAACGCCGTCCCGTATTTTTTTGCGCTGAAGCCCCCGCTCAGAACCAGTGGTTGGTCTGATTGCGGAACGTGCTGCAACCGCACATCGAATAAGAATTCTGCAGGCCCCGTGTACACGGCCAAAAATGCACCAGCGGACGATGTGACGCGAAAAATTTTCCTGGCGGAGTCAGAGTACATTCCAATTGAGGTTTGAGTCTGAGCGGGTCGGGTTTTGAGTATGGTCAGGCGGCTGATTTCGATCGGTTGAAAATGGTGTTGAAGAGGATTGTGCGTGCGTCGTTTAAATGCTTCGCGGCGTCATTATCACTCAT
>CAISYC010000061.1 GCA_903889565.1 uncultured beta proteobacterium | reverse complement strand
GGGTGCCATCGGCCAAAACGTTTGGGCAGACCGCGCCAGTTGCACCCCTGGTCAGCCACGTACAAGATGGCAGTCAGAACTTGCAGGTTCGAGAGACTGACATTGCCGCGCTGGCGCGGCAGGCAATCCTCGATCAGGCGATATTGCTCTTTGGTGATCTCCATGCCAATAGCATATCATATCCACCAATTAGTGTGAACACGCCCTAGTTACCGTACAGAGCCGCTTCAGCGGCGCACCCTAGAATGTTGGCTACTCGCTCAACATTCTGATTGTCCCCTTTACTTTGCAGACAGAAAGCCAAGGCGTGAATACAGCGATAACCGGTATAACAACCGACAACGCGCCGGACAACAGCCGTGCCGAAGAACTGGAACTGGCGCAGCTGATTGTCAGCTCCCTCAACCTGGAAGTCGCCGCCGCCGATATCGATCCAGCCGCCCCGCTGTACCGCGAAGGTCTGGGGCTCGATTCGATTGACGTGCTGGAACTTGCGCTGGCCATTTCCAAGACCTATGGTCTGCAGTTGCGCTCGGACGATGAAAACAACCTTAAAATTTTCAGCTCATTGCGCAGCCTCAACGAGCATATCCAGCAGCATCGCAGCAAATAAATGGTGCGCCGGCTTGGTTGGCTGTGGCCGGCATTCATACTGCTGACCGGCATTGGCTATCAGTGCCTGGTTTATTCGGCTGTCGGCGGCGGACAAATTGAGTCTATCCGCATCGCGCTGGCCTATCTGCCCCTGCTGGCGCTGGCGGCCTGGGTTGTAACGCAAGCGCGCAACAAACCGCAGGGGTCGTTTATTCTGCTGGCCGCAGGCCTCGCCATCACCATGCTGGAGCTGCAGCCAAGCTGGGGCCCTGCTGCAGCCTACGGCCTGCCGCACATGGCCATTTATCTGTCTTTGTTGTGGCTGTTTGGTCGAACGCTGCGGCGGGGAAAAGTACCGCTGGTAACCAGGTTGGCCACTCGCGTGCATGGCGCGCTGCCGCCGCCGATGGCGGCGTATTCACGCAGTGTAACCGTTGCCTGGTGCGTTTTTTTCGCCGCGCAACTGGTGACATCGGTGCTGCTGTTCAGGGTTGCGCCGCCTTACATCTGGTCGCTGTTCATCAATGTCCTCAATTTCCCCTTGCTGGCGCTGATGTTCATCGGCGAGTACGGTTTTCGCCACGTTCGCCATCGCGACTTTCCGCACGCGACCCTGTTGGACGGCATACGGGCGTTCTCAAACGACACCGCGCGGGCAGGCGAAGCATGAGCACACTTCCCCTGCTGCGCGCGCACTGCAATCACGCGGTGTTTGCCTGGCGCGGGCGCCAACCCGTCAACGTTGGGCAATTTCTGTGCGACGTCGCACAATTGGCGTCACTGCTGCCGGCGCGGCGGCATATTCTGAATCTGTGTCGCGACCGTTACCACTTTGTCGTCGGCTTTTGCGCGGCACTGCTGCGACAGCATGTCAGCTTGCTGCCGCCCAGCCAGGCCCCCGATCTGATCGAACAGTTGAGCCGACGTTATGCCGGTATTTATTGTTTGACCGACGCCGGCGAGGATTTTCAATCGTTGGAAACCTTGCATTACCCCTCCTGGTCCGATACCGATTCCGGCGTGCCGGCAATGCCGCAGATTCCGGCGCAACAAATAGCCGCCATCGTTTTCACCTCGGGCTCCACCGGACAGCCCGTGGCCAACGAAAAATCCTGGGGCAGCCTCGTCCGCGGCGCGGCCGCCGGGCTGGCGCGCTTTGACATGCACGACCATGCCGGGATGGCCGTTCTCGCCACAGTACCGCCGCAGCATATGTACGGGCTTGAGTCCTCAGTGCTGATGATCATGCAAGGCGGCCTTGCACTGCACGCCGGGCGACCGTTCTTTCCAGCCGATGTATTGCGTGAACTGGCCGCCTTGCCGCACCCGCGCTGCCTCGTTACCACACCGATTCACCTGCGGGCACTGCTGGCCGAAACCGCAGCCCTGCCGCCGCTTGATTTTCTGCTCTGCGCGACGGCGCCGCTGACACCTCAACTGGCCGCCACTGCCGAAGCCCGCTTCGGCGCGCCGCTGCATGAAATTTACGGCTGCACCGAGGCCGGACAGGTCGCCACCCGGCGCACGGTCGAAAGCGCGGAATGGCGCACGCTGCCCGATATTCAGCTACATCAAGACGAACAAGGCACGCGGGCTCACGGCGGGCACATCGAAAATGAAGTTTTGCTGCACGATGTAATCGAACTGCGCGGCCACAACAACTTCCTGTTGCACGGCAGAACCGCCGACCTGATCAACATCGCCGGCAAACGCACTTCGCTGGCAAGCCTCAACCATCACCTGAATTCAATCACCGGCGTAAGAGATGGTGTGTTCGTCATGCCGGCGCAGGACGACGGCGCGGTGACCCGGCTGACCGCCTTTGTCGTCGCGCCCACGCTCACCAGCGAGACGGTGATGAACGCCCTGCGCCAGCGTATCGACGCCGCCTTTTTGCCGCGCCCGCTGCGCATGGTCGCCGCCCTGCCGCGCAACGACACCGGCAAGTTGCCGCGCGCGGCACTCCGTCAGCTTTACACCGAGCGCGAAAAAAAGACCGGCTGAACATGCCTACCGTCGAACATTTTTTCCCACTCGATCATGCGGCCGCGCAGGGACATTTTGCAGGCAATCCGATCATCCCGGGCGCGCTGCTGTTGAGCGAAACATTGCGGGCTATCGAAACGAAGCTCGACATCAAACTCTCGCCGGGACGGCTGGCTTCCGCCAAATTTATGCATCCGGCACGGCCCGGTGATCGCATCAGGATAGAGTTCACAGATTCCGCAAACGGTGCGATCAAGTTCACTTGCACGATTGGTTCGATCACTGTGCTGAGCGGAGCCGTGACAGGCGAGGCGTTATTGACACCGGCCTGAACAGCGGTCCGCGCGATACCGGAGCGGGCGGTCGCCCGCCGGGGGTGCCGCCCGCACCGTCGATGGCAGTGCCATCGCATCCCGAATGGGTAAACCGTCCGGAACGCAGCAACCGCCTCGCGTTACGCATGATCGTATGGGTGGCGCTGACGCTGGGCCGGGCGGCAGCGCGCGCACTGCTCTACCCGATTTGCATCTACTTCCTGATTTTTTCGCCGGCGTCGCTCGCGGCTTCAAAAAAATATTTGCGCAAAGTGCTGCCGCGTCAGCCGCATCTCATGGATGCCTTCCGGCATTGCCATACCTTTGCCGCCTGCCTGCTCGACCGGGTTTTTCTGTTCAACGATCAATACGCGCGATTCGATGTGCGGGTACATGGCGAAGACCTCCTCGCCGAAATGATCGCGCGCGATGAGGGCTGCTTTCTGCTCGGCGCACATATGGGCAGTTTCGAAATTATCCGCGCACTCGGCCGCCGCAACACGGCGGCCCGCATCAGTCTCGTGATGTATGAAGAGAACGCACGCAAATTCAACACGGCCCTCGGCGCCATCAACCCGGCACTGAGCCTGCAGGTCATTTCACTGGGCAAGTGCGACTCAATGCTGAAAGTGGAAGCAGCACTGAACGACGGCGAAATCGTCGGCATGCTGGGCGACCGTACCTTCCAGAATGAGGGAACCATCGCCTGCCCGTTCCTCGGCGAGCCGGCGCGTTTTCCCAGCGGTCCGTTTCGTCTCGCCGCCATGCTGAGCCGGCCAATGGTGCTGATGTTCGGCTTGTATCGCGGCGGCAACCGCTACGACATTTATTTCGAGCGTCTGGTCGATACCTGGCAGGGACCGCGCGCCGCGCGCGACCGGCTGGTCGAGCAGGCGCTGCAACGTTATGTCGAACGCCTCGAACATTACTGCCGCGATGCGCCCTACAACTGGTACAACTTTTATGACTTCTGGGATTAGTCATTTGCTGCGCCGGCTGGCACCCGCGCTGCTCTGCGCCGCCATCTCTGTTTCTGCCGTCGCCGCAGAAACGACGACAGCATGGGGCATCGAGCAATTGATGCAAAACCTCGCCGCGGTGAAATCCGCCAGAGGCAGGTTCGTCGAGCGCAAAACCATGGCGATGCTCAATACGCCGCTGGAGTCGTCAGGCACGCTCATCTACAGTGCGCCGTCGCGTCTGGAAAAGTACACCCTGCTGCCCACAGCCGAAAGCCTGGTGCTGGAGCAGGACAGACTTACCATCGAATACAAAAACCGCAAGCAGCGCCGCACGCTCCTGCTGCGGGACTATCCGGTGATCTGGATATTCGTCGAAAGCATCCGTTCGACGCTGGCCGGTGATCTGGCGACCTTGACGCGTTTTTATCGCATCATTCTGGAGGGCGCCGACGACAAATGGCGTTTGGTGCTGACGCCGCTCGAAGCGTCAATGCAAAGCGTGGTGAAAACCATCACCATCGGCGGCAGCCACAACCGCGTGCGCACGATCGAGATCATCGAAGCCGAAGGCGACCGTTCGCTGATGACGATCAGCGAGGAGACGCCATGACGGCGAGGGTGTCATCGCGCTACGCCCTCTTCATCTGGCTGGCCGGCGTGCTCGTTTGCACGATTGTCATCTTGCGAACCGAGTTCAGCGCCGATTTGTCGGCTTTCCTGCCGCGCACCCCGACGCCGGTGCAGCAGGTGCTGGTGGAGCAGTTGCGCGATGGCGTGGTGTCGCGGCTTATCCTCATCGCGATTGAGGGCGCGGCGCCGGCAGCACTGACGCAAACCAGTCAGCGGCTGGCGGCGCAACTGCGCCAACTGCCGGAGAACTTCGCCGCGATCAATAACGGCGAAGACGCCGGCGCGACCATGGACCGCGATTATCTCTGGCGCAATCGTTATCTGTTGAGTCCGGCGGTCAATGCGGAACATTTTTCCTGCGCGGAACTGCATGCGGCAATCGAGCAAGACCTGCAGTTGCTCGGCTCGCCCGCAGGTGCGCTGTTACGGCGCATCCTGCCGAATGATCCGACTGGCGAGTTGCTGCGCCTGGTCGAGCAGTTTGAAGGACAAAGCAGGCCCGCGCTGCAACACGGCGTGTGGTTTTCGCCGGACGGCAGGCGCGCACTGCTGGTCGCGCAAACCCGTGCCGCCGGTTATGACATGGATGCGCAGGAACAAGATTTGGCGCTGATTCAGGATGCTTTTGCAAACAGCGCAGACGCCACCGCGCGCGCCGGGCAAAAGCTGCTGTTGAGCGGCCCCGCCGTTTTTTCGGTTAACACCCGCGCTGGCATCAAGGCTGATGCCCTGCGCTTTTCCGTGATCGCAACCGCCCTCATCGCCGCGCTGCTGTTGGCGTTATACCGTTCGCCGCTCGCCTTGCTGCTCGGGCTTTTGCCGGTGGTCAGCGGCGCGCTGGCGGGCATCGCCGCCGTGAGCCTGGGTTTCGGCACGGTGCATGGGATTACGCTCGGCTTCGGCGTCACGCTGATCGGCGAGGCAGTTGATTACGCCATCTATCTGTTCACCCAACTTACCCCGGATGCGAGTCCCGCCGGCACTTTCATCCGCATCTGGCCGACGCTGCGTCTGGGTTTGCTGACCTCGCTGTGCGGTTTCAGTGCGATGCTGCTGTCGGGTTTTCCGGGCCTCGCCCAACTCGGGCTGTTTTCGATTGCCGGCCTCGTCGCGGCGGTGGCAGTGACGCGTTACGTGCTGCCGGCGCTGTTGCCGCCGGGCTTTACCGTGCATGCCGGCGCTGGCCTTGCGCCACGCGTGACCTCGGTGGTGCGCCGTGCACCGCTACTGCGTTATCCGCTGCTTTTCCTCAGCGTACTCGCGGTCTGTTTTCTCGTCGCACAAAACCGCCCGCTATGGAGCGATGAGTTGTCGAGCCTGAGCCCGCTCTCAAGCAGAGACCGCGCGCTCGATGAACAGTTGCGGCGCGATATCGGCGCGCCCGATGTGCGCCATCTGGTGGTCATCCATGCCGCGGATGAGCAAAGCGCACTCGCCGCCAGCGAGCAAATTTCCGCAGTCCTGCGGCGTTCGGTTGAACAAGGCGACTTGCAAGGTTTCGAGTCGCCCGCCGTTTACCTGCCCAGCCTTGCCGCACAAGGCGCACGCCAGGCCGCGATCCCGCCGGCGCCGACTCTGCGTGAAAATCTGCGTGAAGCTCAGCGCGGCCTGCCGTTTCGCGCCGGCCTGTTCGAACCGTTTTTGCGCGACGCCGCAGCCGCCGCCACGCAACCCCTGCTGAATCGCGCAGACCTGCACGACACCGGGCTCGCGTTGAAGCTCGATTCCCTGCTGGTCAAACGCAACAACGGGGCAGGCTGGGCGGCAATGCTGCCGCTGCGCGGCGTCAGCAACGCCGGGGCGATCGAACAGGATCTTGCGCGGGTCGCCGCGCGGCCGGCCGTGCTGATCGATCTGAAACGCGAGTCCGACGTCTTGTACCAGACCTATCGCCGCGAAGTCATCACTTATGCGCTGCTTGGCACCGCCGCCATCGTGCTGTTGTTACTGGCGAGCCTGCGTTCGCTGCAACGCGTGCTGGTGGTGCTGGCGCCGCTGGCGGCAGCGGGGCTGATTACCTTCAGCCTGCTGGTGCTGCTCGGCAACGCCTTAACCATTTTTCATCTGGTCGGCCTCTTACTGGTGGTCGCAATCGGCTCCAATTACGCGCTGTTTTTCGAACGGCAAGCGGCAAGCGCAGAGGAACGTGAGCGCACCGTGACATCGCTGTTGTTTGCCAATCTCACGACCATGCTGGGCTTCGGCCTGCTCGCATTTTCTAAAGTGCCGGTCCTGCATGCGATCGGCAGCACAGTCGGCATCGGCGCTTTTCTGAGCCTCGCGTTTTCGGCCATTCTGATTTCACGCAGCGCCGGCCCAATGGCGGCCCAGCCATGCGTCTGAATGTCATTCACGATCGGGCCCCGCAACGGAGCGCCGAGCCCGTCCTGCTGGTGATGTTGCCAAGCGCCAAAGCATGCCCGCGCGACCTCGTCGAATATGGCTTTATGCGAACAATGCGCAAACGCGGTCTGCCCGTCGATGTCATCGCAGTGGATGCGCACCTGGGCTACTACCTCGATGGCAGTTTTAACAAACGCCTGCACGACGACGTGATCGCGCCGGCACGCGCCAGAAAATACCGGCGGATCTGGCTGATGGGCATCTCTTTGGGCGGCATGGGTTCGCTGCTCTACGCGCGCGAGCATCCAACGAATATCGAAGGTCTCATTCTGCTGGCGCCATTTATCGGCCTGCGCGGGACGATCGCCGAGGTCGTGCGTGCCGGCGGCTTAACGCAGTGGCAACCGGGTATCATCAAAGCGGACGATGACGAGCGCCGCCTGCTGGCCTGGTTCAAAACATTTGAAGCGGGCGCGCCGGCCTTACCCGAGATTTATCTGGGTTACGGCACGGCAGACCGCTTTGCCACGGCGATCCAACTGCTGGCGGCGCGCTTGCCCCCTGCGCGGGTAACCACCATCACCGGCGGTCACGACTGGAACACCTGGCTGCACCTGTGGCAACAACTGCTCGATCAGAATTTATTCTGCGCCAAGCAGACTCGCCAGCGCGCGCCGCTCGAAAAAAGACCGCGACCGACATGATCTCCGTGGCCGCAAATAACCCGCCGCGGCGCTGGCATCCGGCGCCGCTGATCCGGCTGTCGATGTTGTGGCACGCCGCGGCGCTGATTGCACTGGTGGCGCAGCCGTCGTGGTGGCTGTGGCTATTGGCCGCGCTGGTCGCCAATCACCTGCTATTAAGTGTCGCCGTGTTGTGGCCGCGCGGAAGCTGGCTCGGTCACAATCTGACCCGGCTGCCGGCGACGGCAATCGCACGCGCGGAAATCTGCCTGACCTTCGACGACGGCCCCGACCCGCTGGTGACCCTGCAGGTGCTCGATCTGCTCGATCAACATCAGGCCAAAGCCAGTTTTTTCTGCATTGGCGAAAAAGCCGCTGCGTTCCCGGAGATCGTGCGCGAAATTGCACGACGCGGCCATAGCGTCGAAAACCACAGTTACCGTCATCCGCTCGCATTTTCGTTTTATGGTTTGTTCGCGCTGCGCCGCGAAGTCGAGTCAGCGCAGACGGTGATTGCCGGCATTGCCGGCCGCGCACCTCTGTTCTTTCGGGCGCCGGCCGGATTCCGCAGCCCGCTGCTCGATAGCGTGCTGGCCCGCTGCGGCATGTATTACGTATCATGGACGCGCCGCGGTTATGACGCCGTCCGCCGCGACCCTGTGCAGGTCTTGCGCCGGCTCACACGCAATCTGGCCGCCGGCGACGTGCTGGTGTTGCACGACGGCGCGCGCGCGCGCACGGCTGCCGGCACGGCGGTCGTGCTCGCTGTGCTGCCGGCCCTGCTCGATCAATTGGCAGAAAAAAACCTGCGCCCGGTTACGCTGCCGACCGCCTGTAACGCCGCTGCCGTTTCTTGAATATGCAAGCGCTCGCCATCAACCATTTCTCTATCATCAATAGCCTCGGTGCCGGCGTGGCGGCAATCGAGGCTGCACTGCGGAGCGGGCGGTCGGGATTGAGCGCCTGCCATTTTGAAACTGCCACGCTCGATACGTGGATCGGACAGGTCGCGGGACTGGATGAATTACAACTGCGCACCGATCTCGCCGCCTACGACTGCCGCAACAACCGGCTGGCGCAACGCGGCCTCGAACTGGACGGCTTTACGAGTGCCATTGCCGTGGCGCGCGAACAATACGGCGCGCCACGCATCGGTGTTTTCATGGGCACCAGCACCTCCGGCATATTGCAGACCGAACAAGCCTATCGCCGCCGCGATGCGCATACGAACGCCTTGCCGGCCGATTTTTGCTACGCCGAAACACAGAATAGTTTTTCGCTGGCGGATTTCGTCCAGCGTTATCTCGGTTTGCGCGGCCCGGCGTTTGTCGTTTCTTCGGCCTGTTCATCCTCGGCCAAGGTGTTCGGCCACGCCGCGCGCATGATGGCTGCGGGCATTTGCGATGCGGCGGTGGTCGGCGGTGTCGATAGTCTGTGCCTGACCACCCTCTATGGATTTAACTCGCTCGGCCTGACTTCGAAAACGCCGTGCCGTCCGTATGACCGCGACCGCGACGGTATTTCGATCGGCGAAGGCGCGGGTTTTGCGCTGCTCGAAAAAATGCCCGCGCGTGCCAACACAATACGTCTGCTGGGCGTCGGCGAAAGCTGCGACGCCTATCACATGTCGACACCGCATCCCGAAGGCCGCGGCGCCCGACTCGCCATGCAACAGGCATTGGCTGCCGCCGGACTCACACCTGCGGATATCGATTACATCAACCTGCACGGCACCGCCACGAAAGCCAATGACGCCAGCGAAGACAAAGCCGTTTACGAATTGTTCGGCGCCGCGACGCCGGCGAGTTCAACCAAGGGCGCGACCGGACATCTGCTCGGCGCGGCCGGCATCAGCGAAGCGATCATCAGCATGCTGGCGATCGAACGAGGCCTGCTGCCCGGCGGCCTGCACACACAGAATATCGACTCGACGCTGCACAGCAACTATCTGCTCGAGAACAAGGACGCGCCGGTGCGGCGGGTGCTGAGCAACTCGTTTGGCTTCGGCGGCAGCAACTGCAGTCTCATTTTCGGGGCGAGTGAATGATGCGCGTATTCGTCGAAGGCGTCGGTTTGCTAGGCCCCGGCCTCAACGGCTGGCCGACCAGTCGCGCCATGCTCGCAGGCGAGGCGCAATACGTCCTTTCGTCCGCCATCGTGCCGGCAGGCAATCTGCTGCCTGCGGCCGAGCGCCGCCGCACCGGTCTGCCGGTCAAACTGGCGCTTGCCGCCGGACAAGAGGCCTTCGTGCACGCCGGGCGCGACGCTGCGCTCACAGCAAGCGTGTTTACATCCTCTGCCGGCGACGGCGAAAATTTGCACCACATCTGCACCACGCTGGCCTCGCCCGAACGGGAAATCTCGCCGACACGTTTTCATAACTCGGTGCACAACGCGCCCGCCGGCTACTGGAGCATTGCGACGCGTGCGCAAACTGCGTCAACCAGCCTGTGCGCTCACGATGCCAGCTTTGCCGCGGGCCTACTTGACGCCGCCGCACAGGTCGCGGTCGATGGCATTGCAGTGGCGTTGATCGCCTATGATCAACCCTATCCAGAACCACTACACAGCGTGCGTCCGATCGACGCGAGTTTCGGCGCTGCGCTGGTACTGGCACCACGTGCCGGCGAGCATGCCTTCGCCGCGCTCGATATCAGTTTTGAATCCGGGCCGGCGGAGGTCGGGCGCTTGATGGATGACGATCTCGACGCCCTGAGCGGCAGGGTGCCGGCGGCGCGCTGTCTACCCCTGCTCGCGGTGCTGGCGCGCGACACCACGGCGATTGTCGTGCTCGCCTACGGCGATAAAAACCATCTACGCATCGAAGTGACACCGTGGCATTGAATAAAGACGAAATAGCCAAACTGATCCCGCACAGCGGGGCAATGTGTCTGCTCGACGGCGTTGAAGAGTGGGACGCAAAGCAGATTCGTTGTTTCAGCCGCAGCCATCATGACGTCGACAATCCGCTGCGCGCCGGCGGCCAACTGGCCGCGCTGTGCGGCATCGAATATGCAGCGCAGGCGATGGCGGTGCATGGCGGGCTCGCCGGCCACATCGGCAGCCGGCCGCGCGCCGGCTATCTGGTGAGTCTGCGCGACGTCGTCTGCCGGCAAAGCCGGCTCGATACGCTGGACGGCGATCTGATCGTCGAAGCGGCGCAATTGATGGGCGATCAGAGTCGTGTCATTTATCAATTCACGCTGCGCATGGGCGCAGTCGAGGTGTTGAGCGGACGCGCCGCCGTCGTGCTTGATGCGTCGGTCACCGATATCCGGCAGGAAAAACAAAAAGGAGAATTACGGTGAAACGGGCACTGGTCACGGGCGCCAGCGGCGCGCTCGGCGCGGCGATCTGCCGGCGGCTGGCGGCCGACGGCTGTCATGTCTATGTGCACGCCAACCGCAATCTGCGGCTGGCCGAAAGTCTAAGCGTCGAAATAATTGCCGGCGGCGGCTCTGCGCATGCCGTGGTCTTCGATGTGACCGATCATGCGCAAACTGCAAGCGCATTAACAAATTTGCTGGTCGACGGTCCAATTCAGATTGTCGTCAACAACGCCGGCATCCACGATGATGCCGTCATGCCGGGCATGCGCGCCGACCAATGGTCGCGCGTGATCGCGGTGTCGCTGAACGGATTTTTCAATGTGACGCAACCGCTGCTGCTGCCGATGATCGCCACGCGCTGGGGGCGCATCATCAATATCTCGTCGGTCGCCGCCCTTGCCGGTAATCGCGGCCAGACCAATTATGCCGCGGCCAAGGCGGGCCTGCATGGCGCGACCAAATCGCTCGCGCTGGAACTGGCCAGCCGCGGCGTTACGGTCAATGCCATCGCACCGGGCATCATCGCCTCGCCGATGAGCGATAAGGTGTTTACCAAGACCCTGATCGACCAGCTGGTGCCAATGAAACGCGCCGGCACACCCGACGAGGTGGCCGATCTGGCGGCCTATCTGGCCTCCGCGCGTGCCGGCTATATTTCCGGGCAGATTATTTCGATCAACGGCGCAATGATCTGAAAAACCGGCGTCGAGTCGTGCCAGCCAGCAACCAGGGCAGGCGCACGAGGAACTCGCACAACAGCCGCAGATTCATCCGGATCAGCAGGCTGTTATCGCGCAGGTAGTTGAAATGCGAGACACCGCCCTCTGCGGCACTGAAATATTTCACCGGCGCCGCCAGGCGAATCGGGCGCAGGCCGCGCCAGCACAAACGCACGGCGGCCTCGGGGTCGAAATCAAATCGGCGCATCCAGCGCTGCCGCTCCATGATGTCGCGCAAAGGTGCAATCGGATAGACGCGAAAACCGCATAGCGCATCGCCGATGCCGTGCCACAGGGTTTGCAGATTGGCCAGCCCATTGGAAAGTTTGCGCCCGTGCAAACGCAGGGCCGGTGCGCTGGCGTCGAATACCGGTAGACCAAATATCACCGCCTGCGGATGCGCATGCGACATCGCCATGAATTCGGGAATTCTGGCGGCCGGATGCTGGCCGTCGGCATCCATCGTCAGCACGTGGGAATAACCGGCCGCTGCCGCCTCGCGCAAGCCGTGCAGTACTGCGGCGCCCTTGCCTTGATTGTGCGGCAGCACCAACACTTTTATTGCGGGGTCTTCAGCCGCCAGCGTTTTTAATGCCGCACTGCTGCCGTCAGTGCTGCCATCGACGACGACCCATACCGGCTGCCAGTAGCGCCTGGCCTCGCGTACGGTTTCAAGCACTTTCAGGCCGGTGTTATAGCTCGGGATCAGTACAAGATGCGAGCCGGCGACGGCGATCATTTTGCGACTATCCCGGGTCAATCGCTGTCGCGGGCGTGGGCGGCCAGGCCCGCGCTGAGCGTATCGCGGAAATAATTCTCGAGTTCACGTACTACCGGTTTAATCGCCCCGTCCACTTCGTAACGGCGCCCGAGCCGGGCACGGTAAATCAGCGGAAACGCCGGCTTTTTGAACAGCGACCAGCCTTTGCCCAGAAACGGCGAGTTGGTTTCGATGAAAACCGTTTGCACCGGCACACGCGCCGTTTTTGCAATGAAAGCAAAGCCGCCCTTGAAGTGATAGCGACCGTTTTGCCGCGTGCGAGTGCCTTCGGGAAACATCAGCAGCTGACCGCCGGCGCGTAGCGCGGTCGTAGCCGCGCGGATCATCGTAAACGGGCAGTCATCGCGGATGTAGGCTGCAAACCGTGCACCGCCGCCGAGGATCAGGTTGTCCCATATCGACGCTTTCATGATGCAGGCCACGCGCGGCAGTCGTGAAACCACCAGCACCGCATCCAGCATTGAGGGATGATTGGGCGCGATGATCAAGGGACCCTCATCGCGCAATGTATCCAGCGCACTGAGATCGATTTTTACGATCCCGCTGGCCTTGATCGCGGTGATGCATGCGCGGAACAACCACATGATGGTCGATTGGCCGAGGCGGGCACCGAACCGACGCGGCAGCAAGGGGTGCAATACAGTCGCCGCCAAGCTCCATGCAAAAAAGGACAGCCCGAACAGAAGCAAGCCACAGTAGAGCACGCCGTACTCGTAGACATGCCTTAGAAATGTCAGGCCGCGGACTGCACGCAGGGCCGGATCATTTCGGCTGACGGCCGCTACAGGTCGCAGCGGTTGATCGGGAATACGGTGACGCATGCGGTGGTCCTCAGTGCAGAGCTGCGGCGACGTTCAGGTAGACCGCTTCGATTTCGAGCAGCAAATCCGCGCGGCAAATATCCGCCTGCAGGTAGACCGCGCGAATGGCCGGCCCGAACGCCTGCATCACACAGTGTCGAACCGCATTGAAATCGCGCGGTTGGCGCAAATAGACTTTCAACATCAGGTCAGCGCCAGCACTGATGGCGCCGGAGCCGGCGCATTGCGCTTGTGCGATGACGGCTTGTATGTTGGCGATCGTCTCGCGTGCCTGCGCCAGAGTGTCGCCGACATGTTGCGTTTCGTGACCGACGATACTGGCGGTGCCTGACACGAACAACAGGGGTTTGCCCGCCGTTTGCAGCAACATCGCCCGCGCAAAAATCGGACTGCGCGGTCCGTATTGCGGCGGATAGTGAAACGCGCTGATCTGGCGCGGATTCTCGACCCGCCGTCCGGCCTGTCTGGACGCCAGAAAATAAATCAGCAGTTGATCGCCGCGACTGCCCAGCGCGCACGCCGCCGGCGTATCGATGCCAAACCCGCGCTGCTTGGCGGCAAACGCATCGTGACGGCCGATGTTGAAGCTGACATAACGCTCGAGGCCGCCGACCTCGGCATTGATGCGTGGAATATAATTCCACACTCGCAGCAGGTGGCTGTAACCGCGGCGGTCGATAAAATCAAAAATCCGGCTGTACGCTGCACAGCTCGCGGCCGCGAGTTCACCGCCGGCATCGACCTGCAGGCAACCGAACATGATTTCGTCGTTGCATGCACTGGCGAGTCCATCGACGTCCTCGCGCAACACCGATTGCGCGCCGGTCCAGACTTCGTAAATGGTCTCGTCATTCAAAGCCGGCATTTCGATCCACGCGTACGGAAACGCCGCTACCGGGATATGCGGCTGTGTGGCGCCAAATGCCGCGACACCCAGAATCCTGTCGGCGTACGCGGACTGATGAACGGCGAACTCCGCGCGCGTCAGATAACTGAGCGCGAGCCGCGCCTCGCCCCTACTGCCTAGATCGCGGTCGTTGCGCTGACGGGTTCGAGCAGGATCTGTTTGCGTTTTTTCCATGCATTGAAGGTGCGGCGTGGATTAAAAAGATTGGTCAGGTAATAAACCGTCTTGAACAAAAACAGTTTCAGTGCCAGCGGCGTACTGCCGAAAATATCGCCGGCCAGAACCGACAGCACCGCTTCCTGCAGTCGCGGTTCACCCGGCCCCATGAACAGGTCACGCAGAGTCGGCGTGGTCACGCGGTAAATAAACCAGGAAAAAATCTTCGGGCCCCGCCGCATCGAGCGATCAAATGCGCGCAGCGCCTGCGGCCCCTTGCCGGCGTCGTCGAGACAGGTCGCAACCGCATCCGCCGCGGCGAACGCGCTTTGCATGGCAAACAGCACGCCGGTAGAAAACACCGGATCAATAAAGGTAAAAGCATCGCCCACCAGCAGATAGTTGCGCCCGGTCGCACGCTTGACTTCGTAGGAGTAGTTGCCGGTGGCGGTAACGGCGGAGGACAAGCTGGCATCGCGCAGGCGCTCTGCCAGCGCGGGACACAGCGCGACGGTGTCGAGGAAAAATTTTTCCGGATCGCTCTGGCGCGACTTCATGTAATAGGGCCAGCAAACCGCGCCGACGCTGGTGACGCCATCGTGCAGCGGAATAAACCAGAACCAGCCGTGATCGAACCAGAACAGGCTGATGTTGCCGGCGGCCTTGCCGGGCAAACGCGCGGCACCGGAAAAATGACCGAAGATCGCGGCGCTGGCGTGTTGCGGATTGCGGCGCTTGATGCCGAACTGATTGGCCAGCACCGTATCGCGGCCGGAAGCATCGACGAGAAATCTGGTTTGCCATTGGTGTTCGCTGCCGGCTTCCATGCGCGTTGTCACCGCCGCGCCGGCGTCATTGAATTCGACGCCTGTCACCCGGCAGCCCTCGAACGCGGCGGCGCCTTTACGCTCGGCATTGCGAAACAGGATCTGGTCGAACTCCGAACGCCGTACCTGGTACGCGTAGGGATGCGATTTGTCGACGGCATTGGCAAAATCAAACGTCGCCGACCGCGCATGCCAGGGCGAGACAAACTCCGCGCCGTACTTGGGCATGCCAATGACTTTGATTTCCGCGGCCACACCGAGCCGTTCGAACAGCGGCAGATTGAGCGGCAACAGCGACTCACCGATATGAAAACGCGGATGGCGGGCTTTTTCGATCAGGACGACATCGCGTCCGCGCTCCGCCAATAAGGCTGCGATAGTGGCCCCGCCAGGGCCGCCACCGATCACCAGCACATCACAGCGCGCTGCCGTCTGTCGTTCCGCGTCAGCGGGGTTGTACATGGTCGATAGCCTCCGAGCGTCAAGACTACCGCGAAGCCTGCCGAAACTATGTGCGGCAACGTACAGAACGTAGGGTACGGCGACGGCTTGTCCAGCGACCGATTTGCCACGAAACGCGGTGCTAAACTTCAGCGATTCCTGATGGAGTCGTGAATGCCAAATCGTTTGGCCCGTGAAACCAGCCCTTACCTGCAGCAGCACGCCGACAATCCGGTCGATTGGTATGCGTGGGGGGATGAAGCGCTGACACTCGCACGCGACAGCAACAAGCCGATCTTGCTGTCGATCGGCTATTCGGCCTGCCACTGGTGCCATGTGATGGCGCACGAATCGTTCGAAGACCCCGCGGTGGCGGCGGTGATGAACGAACTCTTCGTCAACATCAAGGTCGATCGCGAAGAGCGCCCGGATCTCGACCAGATTTACCAGACTGCGCAGGCCATGCTGACGCAACGCAACGGCGGCTGGCCGTTGACCATGTTCCTGTTGCCCGATCAGACGCCGTTTTTCGGCGGCACCTATTTTCCGAAAACGCCGCGCTACGGCATGCCGGGTTTCCTTGATCTGTTGCCGCAGGTCGCCACCGCCTACCGCAACCAGCAAACCGAAATTGCGCAGCAAAGCGAATCATTGCGCGCGGCGCTTGCGCGCACCTTACCGCCGCCCGCCGGCAACGCAGCGCCGACGCCGGCGCTGCTCGACGAGGCGCTGCGCGAACTGAAAAACAGTTTCGACGAAGTCGAGGGCGGTCTCGGCGATGCGCCGAAGTTTCCGCATCCGTCGGAACTCGAATTCTGTCTCCAGAGCAGTATTGCCCAGCGTGACGAGTACGCGCAGGCAATGGTCCGATTGACTCTGACGAAAATGGCAGAGGGCGGCATCTTCGATCAGGTCGGCGGCGGCTTCTGCCGCTACAGTGTCGATCAGACCTGGACCATTCCGCATTTCGAGAAAATGCTCTACGACAACGGCCCGCTGCTGCGACTCTACAGCGATCTGTGGCTGCTCGATCCGCAGCCGTTATTCCGGCGCACCGTGGCCGATACCGCGGCCTGGGTAGTGCGCGAAATGCAATCACCGGAAGGGGGTTATTACTCCTCGCTCGATGCCGATTCGGAACACGAGGAGGGCAAGTACTACGTGTGGACACCGGACGAGGTGCGCGCGACGGTGGGCGACTACGACTACGCATTGATCGCGCCGCACTACGGACTCGATGGCCGTGCCAATTTCGAACACGAGTTCTGGCATCTGCGCGTGAACAAACCGCTCGCCGTTGGCGACGGCAATCTGGCGCGACTGGATGCGGCGCGGGCAAAACTGTTTGCGCGGCGCGAACAGCGCGTGCGGCCGGGCTGCGACGAAAAAATTCTCGCCAGCTGGAACGCACTGATGATCAAGGGCATGGCGCGCGCGGCGCGCGTCTTCGACGACCCGGTCTGGCTGGCCTCGGCGCAACGCGCAGCGGATTTCCTGCGCTCCACACTGTGGCGCGACGGCCGGCTGCTCGCCACCTGCAAAGACGGCCGCGCCCATCTCAATGCCTATCTCGACGATTACGCCTTTCTGCTCGATGCATTGATCGAATTGATGCAGTGCGAATTGCGCAGCGCCGACATCGCATGGGCACGCGAGCTCGCCACCGTGCTGCTCGAGCAGTTCGAAGATCGCGAACACGGCGGCTTCTTTTTCGTCAGCCACGATCACGAACGCCTGATTCATCGCGCGAAGATCGGCCCCGACAATGCGACGCCGTCGGGCAACGGCATTGCCGCGATCGCGCTTAACCGGCTCGGTCACCTGTTGGGTGAGCCGCGCTGGTGCGAGGCGGCGCTGCGCACCGTCAAGGCGTTCAAACCGGTGATGGAACGTCATCCGAGCGGACACAGCAGTCTTTGCATCGCGTTCTCGGAACAATTGGCGCCACCGACGCTGATCGTGCTCGCCGGCGACGGTGCCGCGCAATGGCAGCGCCGGCTGGCCGGACTCTACCTGCCGCACACGCTGGTGGTTTGCCTGCGTGGCGGCGAGAAATTGCCGGCAGCGCTCGACAAACCGGCACCAGCAGCGGGCGTCAATGCCTGGATCTGTCGCGGCCTTGAATGCCTGCCCGCCATCACGAATCTGGACGAACTCCTCGCCTCACTGGCCGGCGCGCATTCTTGATGAAACGCAAGGCCGGTTTTGCTATCATGCCGGCGGCTTTAACCATGCGCAGTCGAGGAAGTCCAATCTAGGAGAACGTATGAAGAAAGCGCTTTACATTGGTTTTATCGCAATGACCGGTTTGCTCGGCGCCACCGCGGGCCACGCCGCGACCGCCGAAGAGACTTACAAGGCCGTGTGTTCCGTCTGTCATGACGCCGGTGTCGCTGGCGCGCCGAAATTCGGCGACAAAGCCGCGTGGGCACCGCGCATCCAGCAGGGCAAGGACGCGCTCTACAACTCGGCACTCAACGGCAAACCCGGCACCGCGATGATGGCCAAGGGCGGTTCGGCCAAATTGACCGAAGCGGAAGTCAAATCGGTGGTCGATTTAATGATGGCGAAGGGCAAATAGGCCTTCAGCATCGCATCGAGGGCGCAGCGTTCGCTGCGCCCTTTTTATTTGCGCTGTTGCGGCGCCGGACAAGCTGCTCAAATTGACAAGCTTCGGGCCCCTACGGATAATCAATTAGCTTGTCACAACAAGAATTTATCGGGTTGAAAAGATCATGAACCGGAGTTTGACTGTTGGCTTGTGCGGCGCATTGTTGCTGGCCCTGAGCGGTTGCGGCAAGGAAGAAACGCCACCGGCATCCAAGGCCGCCGCGCCGCAGGAAACCGTGATCAAAATCGGGCATGCAGCGCCGCTCACCGGCGGCATCGCCCACCTCGGCAAGGACAATGAAAACGGCGCGCGGCTTGCGATCGAAGAAGCCAATGCGCGCGGCCTCACCATCGGCGGCAAAAAAGTGAAATTCGAACTGCTGGCCGAAGACGACGAGGAAAAACCTGACCGCGGCCCGATCATTGCGCAAAAGTTCATCGATGCCAAAGTCGCCGGCGTGGTCGGTCATTTGAATTCCGGCGTGTCGATTCCGGCCTCAACGGTTTACGGTCAGGCCGGCATCCCGATGGTGACGGGCTCTTCGACCAATCCCAAACTCACCGAGCAGGGTCTCAAAAACGTTTTCCGCACGGTCGGGCGCGACGACCAGCAGGGTCCGGCGATCGCAAGTTATCTCGCGACCGAATACAAACCCAAGGTCGTTGCCGTCATCGATGACGCCACCGCCTACGGCGAAGGCCTCGGCAATGAAGTCGAAAAAACCCTGACTGCCGCCGGCATCAAGGTGCTGCCGCGCGAAAAAGGCAGCAAGGATTCGCGCGACTGGAAAGCCGTGCTGACCAAGGTCAAGGGCAAAAAGCCTGACGCGATTTTTTACGGCGGCATGGACGCCACCGCCGGGCCGCTGTTGAAGCAGGGCCGCGAACTCGGCATCAAGGTCGTGTTTGCCTTCGGCGACGGGGCCTGCACCAACACGATGAAAGATCTGGCGGGCGACGCCGCCGAAGGGCTGGTTTGCTCGCAGGCGGGCATTCCGGTGCAGGCAGCGAGCGCCAAATTTCTCACTGACTATAAAGCGCGCTTCAACGCCGAGCCGATCCAGTATTCGCCGTTTACCTACGACAGCACGCAACTGCTGATCGCCGCGATGCAGAAAGCGGATTCGGCCGATCCCGCGAAATTTCTGCCCGAACTGGCAAAGATCAGTTACGACGGCGCGACCGGCAGAATCGAATTCGACGACAAGGGTGACCGCAAGAATGCCGAGATGACCATCTTCATGATGAAGAGCGGCCGAATCGAGCCGCTGGCCATCGTCAAAGGCGGCGCGACGATCAAATACGAGGACTTCATCAAATCCGCCGCCACTGCAGCGTCGGCGGCGCCCGCCGCTGCCGCGGCGCCGGCAAAGTAACAGTGATCGGCGCGCCAGCGGTTGAGATCAAACGGCACCTGCGGGTGCCGTTTTCTTGTGCCGCCGGCTGACGACGTCATGGACATCTTCCTGCAGCAGATCATCAACGGGCTCACGCTCGGCAGCGTCTATGCAATCGTCGCGCTCGGTTACACCATGGTCTACGGCATCATCCAGCTGATCAACTTCGCGCACGGTGAAGTGGTCATGATCGGCGCTATGGTCGCCTTTACGGTCATCGGCTGGCTGGCGGCCAATACCGCGCTGCCGCCGCTGGCGATTGTGTTGATCGGCACCATCGCCGCGATTCCGGTCTGCGTCGCTGTTGGCTATGCACTCGAAGTGTTTGCCTACCGCCGGCTGCGCCATGCGCCGCGGCTGGCGCCGTTAATCACCGCGATCGGTGCGTCCATCGTATTGCAACAGATCGCGATGATGATCTGGAGCCGCAATCCGCTGGCGTTTCCGCAGATCATTCCGAACACCGTCTACGCCGTGGGCGGTGCCACCATCACGCTGGTGCAGCTGGCCATCATCATCACCTCGGTGGCGATGATGATCGGCCTGACGCTGGTGGTTTACCGCACACGGCTTGGTGTCGCCATGCGCGCGGCTTCGCAAAACGCGCCGATTGCCGGCCTCATGGGTGTGAACGTCAACGGCGTGATCGCGGCGACCTTCATGATCGGCGCCGCACTCGCTGCCGTCGCCGGGGTCATGGTTGGCACTTATTACGGCATCGCGCATTACACGATGGGCGCGCTGCTGGGACTCAAGGCGTTTTGCGCCGCCGTGCTGGGCGGTATCGGCAATCTGGCCGGCGCCATGCTGGGCGGCATGCTGCTCGGTATCGTTGAAGCGCTCGGCGCCGGCTACATCGGCGATTTCACGAACAATGTGTTCGGCAGCAATTATCAGGATGTGTTCGCCTTTCTGGTGCTGATCGCGGTGCTGGTGTTCCGGCCGTCGGGCCTGCTCGGCGAACGCATCGGCGAGCGCGCGTAATCCGGCATGAACCTGACCGATAAATTCAAGGCCAACCCCGCGCTGCTGTGGAGCGGCGTCGCGCTGATCGCCTGCGCGCTGGCGGTATTACCGTTCGTGCTGGCAATGGCGGGCACGACCTGGGTGCGCGTGACCAATCTCGCGATTCTGTTCACCCTGCTCGCCCTCGGCCTCAATATCGTGGTCGGTTTCGCCGGCCTGCTAGACCTCGGCTATATCGCCTTCTATGGCGTCGGCGCCTACACCTACGCGCTGCTGGCCTCGCCGCAATTCAATATTCATCTGCCGTTCTGGATCATCCTGCCGATCGGTGCACTCGCCGCCTGCGTGTTCGGCGTGCTGCTCGGCGCGCCGACACTGAAGCTGCGCGGCGATTATCTGGCGATCGTCACGCTCGGCTTCGGCGAAATCGTGCGTATTTTTTTCAACAACCTGTCGCAGCCGGTCAATATCACCAACGGTCCGCAGGGCATCTCGCGCATCGACCCGTTTTCGATCGGCGGCTTCAGTTTCAACCAGAGCGACATCATTTTCGGCCTCAATTTCAGCGGACCGGTCAAATACTATTACCTGTTGCTGCTGGTATTGATCATGGTCATCGTGATCAATCTGCGGCTCGAGGACTCGCGCATCGGCCGCGCCTGGCAGGCGATCCGCGAGGACGAAGTCGCGGCGCAGGCGATGGGTATCAACACCACGCGCGTCAAGCTGCTTGCTTTCGCGATGGGCGCCTCGTTCGGCGGTGTGGCCGGCGGCATGTTCGCGGCAATCCAGGGCTTCATCAGCCCGGAGAGCTTTGTGCTGGTCGAATCGGTGATGGTGCTGTCGATGGTGGTGTTGGGCGGCATGGGCAATATCTGGGGCGTAATCGTCGGCGCGCTGCTGCTGTCATTCGTGCCCGAGCTGCTGCGCCATACGGTCGAACCGCTGCAACGCTCGCTGTTCGGGCGTTCGCTGATCGACCCCGAGGTCGTGCGCATGCTGCTGTTCGGACTCGCCCTGATGCTGATGATGTTGTTCCGGCCGGCCGGCCTGTGGCCATCGAAGGTGCGCAAGCGGGAGCTCACCGAAGAATGAATCCGCTGCTTGAGGTTCAAAGCGTCGGCAAGTCCTTCGGCGGTGTCGAAGCGCTGTGCGATGTTTCGCTGACCATCGCGCGCGGCGAAATCTACGGCCTGATCGGCCCCAACGGCGCCGGCAAGACGACGTTCTTCAACGTGCTGAGCGGCGTCTACCGCGCCGACCGCGGCAGCTTCAGGTTCAATGACGCGCCGTTGAATGTACGGGCGCCGCACGAAGTCGCCGCCGCCGGCATCGCGCGCACCTTTCAGAACATCCGCCTGTTCGGCAACATGAGCGCGCTGGAAAACGTGATGGTCGGGCGGCATGTGCGCACCGGCGCCGGTATATTCGGCGCGGTTCTGCGCAATGCCGCCACCCGCGCCGAGGAGCGCGCGATCCACGAACGCGCGTGGGCGCTGCTCGAATATGTCGGGCTCACCGCGCGCGGCAACGACATCGCGCACAGCCTGCCCTACGGCGACCAGCGACGCCTCGAAATCGCGCGCGCGCTGGCCACCGATCCGCTGCTGCTGGCACTCGACGAGCCGGCCGCCGGCATGAATGCGACCGAAACCGCGACCCTGCGCAGCCTGTTGGAACGCATCCGCGCCGACGGCACCACCATCCTGCTGATCGAGCACGACATGAAACTGGTGATGGGTCTGTGCGACCGCGTCGCCGTGCTCGATTACGGCCGCCGCATCGCCGAAGGCGCGCCGGCGGCGATCCGCGAAGATGCCGCAGTCATAGAGGCCTATTTGGGAGGCACGCTTGCTTGAGGTCAGCGGTTTGCGCGTGTCCTACGGCGGCATCAATGCCGTCAAGGGCATCGATCTGGCGGTGCGCGCCGGCGAAATGGTGACGCTGATCGGCGCCAACGGGGCGGGCAAGACCACCACGTTGAAGGCGCTGACCGGCCTGATTCGCCCCGCCGCGGGCAGCGTCCGTTACAATGGCGCCGAGATGACGGGGGTCGCGCTGCACCGGCGTATCGGCATGGGCATCGCGCTGGTGCCGGAGGGCCGCGGAATATTCCCGCGCCTGACGGTCGAAGAAAACCTCGGCATGGGCGCTTACTGCCGGAACGACCGCGACGGAATACGCGGCGACTGCGAGCGCGTCTACGCCTTGTTTCCGCGTCTGGCCGAGCGCCGTAGCCAGACCGGCGGCACGCTGTCCGGCGGCGAGCAGCAAATGCTGGCGATCGGCCGCGCCATGATGAGCCGGCCGCGACTGCTGTTGCTGGATGAACCGAGCATGGGGCTGGCCCCGCTGATGGTGCAAAAGATTTTCGAAACGATCCGCGCGATCGCAGCCGATGGCGTGACGATTTTGCTGGTCGAACAAAATGCGAAACTCGCGCTGGAGATCTGCCAGCGCGGCTATGTGATGGAAAGCGGGGAGATTATTTTGCACGACAATGCACCGAACTTGCTGGCCAATCCGCAGGTGCGCCGCGCCTATCTGGGCGAACCCTCATGAAGATTTCGGAACCGGTGCAGAACGTGCTGCTGGCGCTGGGCGCGGCTGCCCTGCTTGGCGCGCTGTTCTTTCTATACGACAAGACTGCGGCAGTCGATCTGCGCGAGCGTAACAATGTGCTCGGCCTGCTGCGCGAGCTGAAAGAGACCGATGTGCGCTGGGATGTCGATGTGCTGCGCGCCCGCATCGAAACAGAATCGGCGACCGCGCCGGGCATCGATCGCGCGCCGGCGGCGCGCAAGGCCTTGGAGAATCTCGATGCCGCGCGACAGGCCATCAGCAGCCCGGCGCTGGAGTCGGCGCTACCCGATTTGAGCAAGGTGGTTCTGCAAAAAGCCGAACTGGTCGGTAAATTCCGCGACGCCAATGCCGCCGCCAGGGCCGGCCTTGACGGGCTGTTGCGCAACAGCGCCGAAATTGCCGCGCTGGCCGGCGGTGGGAAATCGCGCGGCGCCCTCGACGCCGCGCTCAGCCGCGTGGCAAGCGTGGCGCCGCAGTATTACAGCATCGCCGAGGAATCGCAGCAGGCGCTCGAATCGGCGCTTGCCGATTTGCAGGCGGCAGCCGTCGCGCTGACCGACTCGCCGCGCATCAAGGCCGAGCAGGCCTACAACGCCGGTCAACTGCTGCTGAAAAACAAACCGGCCGAACTCGAATTCGGCGCAGCGGTGGCGCGGCTGACCTCGGGGCCGCGGCTCGACGCGCTGACCTTCGCCTTCAATCAGGAAGTCGAAGCGACCCTGCTGGACAAGGAACGTTACCGCGTGTATCTCGTCGCATACGCCAGCGCGCTGTTGATCCTGCTGGGCTATCTCGGCGGCAACCTGCGCGCCGCCAACCTCAGCCTCGAACACCGCGTGCAGGAGCGCACCAAGGAATTATCCGCGGCGCTGGCCCACCTCAAGGAATCCGAGGCGCAGCTGATCCAGTCCGAAAAAATGTCTTCGCTGGGCCAGATGGTGGCGGGCGTCGCGCACGAAATCAATACGCCGCTGGCCTATGTCAAAAACAGCCTCGGCGCTGTCGCCGACAAACTGCCGGCCATCACCGACACCGTCGCGCAAGCGGAAAAACTGCTCGCCCTGCTGCAGGCGGGCAACAACGCCAATCCGGAAGAACTCTCGCGCGTGTTCGCGCAGGTTTCAACGCTGACGGTCCAGCTGAAACAACACAAAGTCATGGAAGAGTTGACCGGTCTGGTCAACGACGGCCTGTTTGGCACCGGCCAGATGACCGAGATCGTCGGCAATCTGAAGGATTTCAGCCGGCTCGACCGCAGCAAGGTCACCAGCTTCAATCTCAATGACGGCTTGAAGAGCACGCTGATGCTGGCCAAGCATCTGACGAAATCGGTCACGATCAACCGCCAGTTCGGCGAGATTCCGCCGGTGATTTGCGCGCCGTCGCAGATCAATCAGGTGTTTCTGAATCTGATCACCAATGCGGCGCAGGCGATGGAAGGCAGCCCCGGCAAGCTCACGCTGACCACGCGCGCCGACGGCGACGGCGTTGCGGTCGAGATCGCCGATAACGGCAAGGGCATGCCGCCGGAAATCATTCCGAAAATCTTCGACCCGTTCTTCAGCACGAAGGAGGCCGGCAAGGGCACCGGGCTCGGACTCTCGATCTCGTACAAGATCGTCGAACAGCACGGCGGGCGCATCACCGTCGATTCGAAACAGGGCAGCGGCACCACCTTTACGGTGTGGCTGCCGCTGAAACCGCCGGCCGATGCCGCGCTCGACGCCTGAGGAATTACTGAACACGTGACCGCTCTTCCGGAAAAAATCGGCAAGTACGAAATCCAGGGCATCCTCGGCCGCGGCGGCATGGGAGTCGTCTACAAGGGTTACGACCGCGCGATTGCGCGCGGCGTTGCCATCAAGGCGATTACCAAGGCCTCGCTCGACAATGAGGAACTGAAACACGTCGTCGCGCGCTTCCGCCACGAAGCGCAGGCCGTTGGTCGTCTGGTGCATCCGCGCATCGTGCAGATCTACGACTACGGCGAAGACGAGCAGGTCGCCTATATCGTGATGGAACTGGTCAACGGCAAACCGCTGTCGCAGCATCTGGCCCAGGAAACCGGCTACGAAGTGCGTGAAGTCGGCGAAGTGATCCGCCAGTTGCTCGACGGCCTCGGCCATGCGCACGCCGAGGGCGTGGTTCATCGCGATATCAAGCCGTCGAACATTCTGGTCAACAGCGACGGCCGCATCAAGCTCTCCGACTTCGGCATCGCGCGCATCGAATCGTCGAACCTCACCCAGGTCGGCGACGTGCTCGGCACCCCGCACTATATGGCGCCCGAACAGTTTCTCGGCGCCGAGATCGATGCCCAGGCCGACCTTTATTCGGTCGGCGTCATCGCCTATGAATTGCTGACCGGGCGCAAACCCTTCACCGGCAATACCGCCAGCGTAATGCAGCAGGCGCTGAATGCGGATCCGGAAGCGCCCTCGACGCTTAAACCCAAACTCTCGGCGTCGATGGACGCAGTGCTGCTCAAGGCGCTGGCGAAGAAACGCGAAGACCGTTTTCGCAGCGCGCAGGAGTTTGCGGATGCTTTCCGCGAGGCGGTCAATGACACGCTGAACCCGGCGGCTGCGGCAATGCCCGCCGCGCCGGCACCGGCGGCGCCCGACCCCAGCGCGCTGCTGAACGCCGCGCGCATGATCAGCACCGCGCCGCCGCCTGCCGCCACTGCCGCAGGCATGCCGGATCTCACCGGCGACAGCGCGATCAGCCTCGACACCGGCGTCAAGAAAGGCCGTCTGCTGGTGATCGACGACGAAGAGCGCATCCTGACCGCGCTGAAGTCGCTGTTCCGCGAGCGTTACCACGTATTCGCCACCACCGACGGCCACAAGGCGCTCGACTTTCTGCGCCGCTACCAGATGCATGTGGTGATTTCGGATCAGCGCATGCCGATCATGACCGGCGTCGATTTATTGCGCCAGTCGCGCGATGTATCGCCGCGCAGCGTACGAATTCTGCTCACCGGCTACTCCGATCTGGCCGCAATCGTCGGCTCGATCAACGACGGCGAGATTTACCGCTTCATCAGCAAGCCCTGGGACAACGCCGAACTGCAGCGCATCGTTGCCGAGGCCGTCACCATCGCACTGGAACTCGCCGACACCAAGGTGGCCGCCGCCGAGCTGCCGGAGAAAATGACCGCCGGCGTGCTGGTGATCGACAAGGATGAAGAGATTTTCCGCGTCACCCGCGAACTCGCCGGTGCACGCTGCCCGGTCTACTACGCCGCCGATCTCGACGGCGCGCTGGCGCTGATGCATGCCAATGAAATCGCGGTCGTCATCACCGATGTCGAAGCCGGCCACGAGCAGGTCATGGCGATGCTGAAAATCCTCAAACAGGAAAACCCGCAGATACTGACGATCGTCGTCACCACCGCCTCGGATTCGGAACTGGTGATCGAGTTGATCAACCAGGCGCAGATCTTCCGCTTCCTCAACAAACCGGTGAACGTGCGCCTGCTCAAGGGCCATGTCGAAGCCGCGCTGCAGCGCTACCTGACCTACAAGCAGACGCCCCAACTGCTCGACGCTCATCGCGTGCAACAGGCGGAGAGCGTGCGCGCCTCGTCGATCGGGCAGCGCATACTTGAGGGGATCAAGACGTTGAGGGGGAAGTGGTTCGGCGGTCGTTGATTTCGCCGTTGTAGCGCAGGCGCCCCGCCTGCAAACCGCTTTTACGGTGCGCAACGCGCGCCATAAAAAATCACATTTGCCGTTTGTAGGGAGGAAAAGCGAAGCGCCTTCCGCCGGATGGATTGCGATCCATAACATGCGGCGCTTCAAATTCAACTTCGCCGGGGGTAGCTCGGCAGCTACTTACTTTCTCTTGCGCGGCCAAGAGAAAGTAAGCAAAGAGAAGGAGCGCCCCGACGCGGTATCGCGAAGCGCCGGTGCGGGAGGGGCGCCGCAACTGTGAATACAAAAGTTGAACGGGGCGCTCGCAGCTGTTCCCGCGAACGAGCCTGCGGCTAACGGGTCACAGCTGCCCCCGGTTCGCCGGTCCTTCGGACTCCCCTGCGCTGCTCGCGACGCGGGGCGGCTGCGGAACTCGCCATCGCAAATGCGCGAGGGCTCAGACAGTCCTCGCCGAAACCTCCCCGCATCGCTGTGCTGCTCGGCGACTCTCAGGGGAAACAACGTGGCGTTAAGGCACCTACGCGGTTTTTCGCGCAGGTCGTCTCGTACGCTGGATCGAGCATCGCGGACTGCCATTGACTAAGCATTTCCTAGAACACCAAATTTGCCGAGTCGGTCTGTTCTTTCAAATTGGCACCTAGGCAGGTGAACAAGGACGATGACATTCGCGAAAACAAGTACGTCTTTAGCTGTGAAGAAACGAACTTCGCCTGTAGCTCAGGATTGGGAAGGCTAAATGCATCATGAATTCTTGAATCCGAATGTACAACCTCATTCATGCACCCACATACCGGGCCGATAAGCTTCGCTTGGTCGACGAACGGCGATTGCTTTGCAATTTGTTCGGCCATGCTTTTCATCATTAACGGACAAAACCCCAAAATGGACTCATTCAAAATTTGAACCATCGAGGGCTTCGCTGCCGGTTGCTGCGCCAGAGAAAGCGATAGAAAGCCCAATTGAAACCTGAGCCAGTACCGCGTGATCAGCCCAACCAATCCTTACCAATCAAATAGTCGGTATAAAGCTTCGCTTCTTCGCTCCCCGCCTCCGGCTGATAGTCGTAACGCCACTTCACCACCGGCGGCAGTGACATCAAAATTGATTCGGTGCGGCCGCCGGATTGCAATCCAAACAGGGTACCGCGGTCCCACACAAGGTTGAATTCGACGTAGCGGCCCCGGCGATAAGCCTGCCAGTCGCGTTCGCGTTCGCCGTAGGGCGTGTCTTTGCGGCGCTCGACGATGGGCACGTAGGCGTCGAGAAAACGGCTGCCGACGCTTTGCTGCAATCGGAAGCAGTGCATGAAATCCGGTTCCGACAGGTCGTCGAAGAACACGCCGCCGATGCCCCGCGGCTCTTTGCGGTGCTTCAGATAGAAATACTCGTCGCACCACTTCTTGTAGCGCGCATAGGTGTCGTCGCCGAACGAGCGCAGGGCATCGTGGCAGACGCTGTGAAAATGAACCGCGTCGCGCTCGAATCCGTAATAGGGCGTCAGATCCATGCCGCCGCCAAACCACCACACCGGCTTGGCGTCAGGACCCTCCGCCGGCGTCGGCTGGGCGACGAAGAAACGCACGTTCATATGCGTGGTCGGCACATAAGGATTGCGTGGATGGATCACCAGCGAAACACCCATCGCCTCCCACGGCCGGCCGGCGAGATGCGGTCGCGCCGCAGTGGCCGACGGCGGCAACGCGCTGCCGGTGACGAAGGACAGATTGACGCCGCCGCGCTCGAAAACATTACCTTCTTCGATCACGCAACTGGTCCCGCCGCCGCCTTCGGGGCGTTGCCAGCTGTCGGTCGTGAACGGTTTGCCGTCGAGCGCCGACAAATGGCCGACGATGCGCTTCTGCAATTCGGTGAGATATTTGCGGACGGCGGGAATATCGAGGGCGAGGTTTTGCGGTTTCATTGCAGACGATCCTGACAATAATTGCTCAAACTAATACGTTCCACGAAAAGTATCCTGTCCGCGAATATAGGAATTGTTGGTCTGATCCGGATTGCGGTTGATCAGCGGCCGCGCGTAGAGCGGGTTTTGCAGGCTGCGCACTTCATGTTCCAACGTGTATAACACCACGCCACTGGCTGGATCGACAATATCGCGAAAGCGATATTGATGCGCATTGCTCTCTTCGGTGATGAGTCCGCGTTTCGATAACGCCGCATGCGGGCCCGAGAAGTCGGCGATGTAAATCTGTATGTGGTGATTGTCATACGCCGGCAACGGCGCATCGGTTTCGCGAAACAGCAGCTGCTGTTCGGGGCCGGCATCGATGCTCGCCACCGCGTTGCCTTGATGCCAACCAACAGCCGCCTTCGCACCGATCAACTCGCAATAGAAACCGGCGATCCCGGCCGCGCTGCCGCGCGGCACATCGAATTCGACATAGGGTATGCCCAGCTCCATCGGACCGAACTCGCCCGACGGCGCGTGACAGCGAAAGCGGTTGCCCCAGGGGCAGGTTGCATTGACATGATCGCTTTGCACCGAAAATTTGAACTGCGTGCCCGCAAGCCGCGGCGCCGTCTTTTCCAGGCGCTGCACAAGCTTTTGCAGATCGGGCACGACGATGCCGATGGTGCCGCGCAGGCGCTGCGTGCCGCGGCTCGGCAGATGGCACTGGCTACGGCCGATGTTGACCCACATGTTCTCAAGGCCGGGAAACAGATAGGGGTCGCGCGTAAAGCCGAGACCGGCGATATAGAACGCGGTGGCCAGTTGCTGATCGGGTATCGCCAGATTGACGTGCTCGAGCGCAATGATGTTGCCGACGTCCTCGCGCGTGCGATCAAAAGCAGTCGCCATATTCCCCTCCCCGGCTGTGCCGGAACGTTCAGCCGCGTCGTGCGCTGACCGCCCGATAACCGATATCGCGCCGCATCTGCATGCCGTCAAAGCGGATTTGCTCGGCGACTTCATACGCACGGCGTTGCGCCATTTTAACGTTATGACCGAGCGCGGTGACGCAGAGCACGCGGCCGCCGCTGGCGACCACCTGCTTGCCGTCGAACGCGGTGCCGGAATGAAATACGTGGCTGTCGTCGGTTGCCGCCGGCAGGCCGCTGATGACGTCGCCCTTGCGCGGCGCATCCGGATAACCGTGCGCGGCCATCACGATGCCGAGCGCGGCGCGCGTATCCCATTCGACTTCAATGCGGTCGAGCGTGCCGGCAAGCGCGGCTTCGATCAGCGGCAACAGATCGCTTTTCATGCGGAGGATGATTGGCTGGGTTTCGGGGTCGCCCATGCGGCAGTTGAACTCAACGACGTTGACCGCGCCATCCCTGGCTATCATCAGACCGGCATAGAGAAAGCCGGTGAACGGCGTGCCTTCGCGCTCCATGCCGGCGATGGCCGGATTTATCACTTCGCGCATGACACGCGCGTGCACGGCGGGCGTCACCACCGGCGCCGGCGAATACGCACCCATGCCTCCGGTGTTGGGGCCCTGATCGCCGTCCTTGAGGCGCTTGTGATCCTGGCTGGTCGCCATTGCCAGCGCGTGGCGGCCGTCGGACATGACAATGAAGCTGGCTTCCTCGCCGTCGAGAAAATCCTCGATGACGACGCGCGCGCCGGCCGCCCCCATGCGGTTACCCACCAGCATCATGTCGATGGCGTCGTGCGCTTCCTTCAAATCGACGGCGACCACCACGCCCTTGCCGGCGGCTAGACCGTCGGCCTTGATGACGATCGGCGCACCGCGTTGCTCGACATAGGCATGCGCCTGCGTCGCATCGGTAAAGGTTTGGTAACCGGCGGTCGGAATCCTGTTGCGCGCCATGAACTGCTTGGCGAAATCCTTCGAGCTCTCGAGTTGCGCAGCGGCTTTGGAGGGCCCGAAGATTTTGAGCCCGGCGGCGGTGAAATCGTTGACTATGCCTGCGGCCAGCGGCGCCTCAGGGCCCACCACCGTCAGCGCAATCTGCTCGCGACGGGCGAATTCAATCAACGCCGCGTGATCGGTGAGATTAATGTTCTCAAGCCCTTCTTCCAGCGCAGTGCCGGCGTTGCCCGGCGCGACATAGACTTTCGACACCCGCGGCGAGTGAGTGAGTTTCCATGCCAGCGCGTGTTCGCGCCCTCCCGAACCGATCACCAGCAGTTTCATCAGACGTCCCGTGAAATACGCGCCGGCGCGGCGCTGTCAGTGGCGGAAATGGCGGTGTGCGGTAAATACCATCGCGATGCCGCGTTCATCGGCGGCGGCGATTACCTCGGCATCGCGCATGCTGCCACCCGGCTGGATGACCGCGACCGCGCCCGCATCGGCGACGACGTCGAGGCCGTCGCGGAACGGAAAGAACGCATCGGAGGCGACCACCGAACCAGCGAGCGCGAGGTTGGCGTTCTGCGCCTTGATTGAGGCAATGCGCGCCGAATCGACGCGGCTCATCTGGCCGGCGCCAACGCCCAGCGTCTGGCCGTTGGCGCAAAAGACGATTGCATTCGATTTGACGAACTTGGCGACGCGCCACGCAAACAGCAGGTCTTCAAGTTGTTGCGCGCTCGGCTGCTTCTTGGTGACTACGCGCAGATCGTTGGCGGTGATATTGAATCCGTCGGGCGACTGCACCAGCATGCCGCCGCCGACGCGTTTGGTATCGTAGACATTTGCACCGGCCGCGAGCGGCACTTCAAGCACGCGCACATTGCCCTTTTTCGCCAGCGCTTCCCTCGCCGCCGCGGTCACTTTGGGCGCAATCAGCACTTCGACGAACTGCCCGGCCACCGCCTGCGCGGCATCGGCATCGACTTCACGGTTGAAAGCGATGATGCCGCCGAAAGCCGACGTCGGATCGGTGGCGAAAGCAAGACGGTAGGCTTCAAGCGGGTTGGCCGCGATGGCCACACCGCAGGGATTGGCATGCTTGACGATGACGCAAGCGGGTTGTGTGAAAGTTTTAACGCATTCCCACGCCGCATCGGCATCGGCGATGTTGTTGTACGAAAGTTCCTTGCCCTGCAGCTGCGTATAGCGCGCGAGACTGCCGGGCGCGGGATCGAGATCGCGATAAAACGCCGCGTTCTGGTGCGGGTTCTCGCCGTAGCGCAGCGTCTGCGCCAGTTCGAAATTGAGATTGAGCCGTTGCGGAAACAGCGCACGCGTGCCGTCAGCGCCGAGCGCCGTCAGGTAATTGCTGATCGCGCCATCGTAGGCGGCGGTGTGCGAAAAAGCCTTCTGCGCGAGCTTGAAGCGCATCGGCGCGCCGACCGCGCCATTGGCGGTCTGCATCTCGTGCAGAATGCCGGCGTAATCGGCCGGATCGGTCACCACCGCGACATGGGCGTGGTTCTTGGCGGCGCTGCGCACCATCGCCGGGCCGCCGATATCGATGTTTTCGATCGCCTCTTCGAGCGTGCAGCCATCACGCGCGATGGTCTGCGTGAACGGGTAGAGATTGACGACCACCAGATCGATGGTCGGGATCCCGGCTTGATTGATCGCCGCCACATGGGCCGGCAGGTCGCGCCGCGCGAGGATGCCGCCGTGGATTTTCGGGTGCAGCGTTTTGACGCGCCCGTCGAGCATCTCGGGAAAACCCGTGTGGTCGGACACTTCGGTGACGGCGATGCCGCTGTCGGCCAGCAATTTCGCGGTGCCGCCGGTCGATAACAGTTTGACGCCGAAGCCGGCGAGACCGCGCGCGAACTCAACCAGACCGGTCTTGTCGGAAACGCTCAGCAAAGCGGTTTTGATGACGGACATTAGGCGGGCACGCGGCGCAGCGGTTCAGGAATAAACGAATTGCAGAAAGCGCGAACGGTTATGCATGCAAAAGCCGTGATCACACCGGTTTCAATCCTAGCCCTTGATCCCGTGCGCTTTCATTTTCTTGCGCAGGGTGTTGCGGTTGATGCCGAGGACCTGGGCGGCGTGCGACTGGTTGCCCTGCAACTTGTGCAGGACCGACTCGAGCAGCGGCTTTTCGACACTGTTGATTACCATGTCATAGACGCCGCGGGCTTTTTCGCCGTCCAAGTCCTTGAAATAGCCGTCGATGGCTTTGCGCACGAAGCGCGCCATTTCGTTCTCGTTCATCATCATGCTGCCAGTTCCTCGACATAGGTAAGCCGCCGGCCCTGACTGGCCAGCTCGCTGAAAAACATGTTGACCGCGTCCATCTGCTCGGCACAGGTCTGCAATTGGTTCATGGCGTGGCGGAATGCCGCCGATCCGGCCAGCCCCTTGGTGTACCAGGAGATGTGCTTGCGCGCGATGCGCACGCCGGTGTGTTCGCCGTAAAACGCGTAGAGGTCGTGCAGGTGGCCGATCAGCACGCGATGGATTTCGGCCACCTCTGGCGCCGGCAGGTGAGTACCTGTCTTCAGATAGTGCTCGATCTCGCGGAAGATCCAGGGACGGCCCTGCGCCGCGCGCCCGATCATCACGGCGTCGGCGCCGGTGTATTCGAGCACCTGCTTCGCCTTTTCAGGCGTGGTGATGTCGCCATTGGCGATCACCGGGATACCAACCGCGGCTTTTACCGCAGCAATGGTGTCGTATTCGGCATCACCGGTGTAACCGCAGGCGCGCGTGCGTCCATGCACGGCGAGCGACTGAATGCCCGAGCCCTCGGCAATGCGGGCGACGGTGATGGCGTTGCGGTTGCTGCGATCCCAGCCGGTGCGGATTTTCAGCGTGACCGGCACATTGACCGCCCGCACCACCGCTTCAATGATCCGCTGCACCAGCGGCTCGTTTTGCAGCAGGGCCGAACCCGCCATCACGTTGCACACTTTCTTGGCCGGGCATCCCATGTTGATATCTATGATCTGCGCGCCTTCATCAACGTTGTAGCGCGCGGCATCCGCCATCATCTGCGGATCGGCGCCGGCAATCTGTACCGAAATCGGATCGACTTCACCTTCGTGATTAGCGCGACGGCGTGTTTTTTCCGAACCCCACAGCAGCGAATTGCTCGCCACCATTTCCGATACCGCCATGCCTGCGCCCATCAGCTTGCAGAGCTGTCTGAACGGCCGGTCGGTAACGCCCGCCATCGGCGCAACGACCAGATTATTTTTTAATTTATACGGGCCGATCTGCATGACTGAACGCGCTTGATGCGGTCTCGTTGTTTTCGGGGAAAGGGCGTAATTGTAATCGCGGCATCGGGGCAAGAAAAGCAACTTGAAGAAAAATTTGCGAGTTAGCCGCGCACGCCGAAAATCATCCGTCGCGCGAGGAAATTTGCCGCGCCCGGAAGCACCGTCAACGCGGCAAGGCCCAGCCCGCGCACGGACCTCAACAACGGGATGTCGTTGGAAAACAACCGGATCAGCGAGTCAGTGAACAAAATGGTCGCAGTTCGATCAAAACGGCGTTGCGCAAAAAAAGTATTCAACAGGCTTTGCGCGCCCGGATCGGGTGCGCCGTGCGCCGCGATCAGGCGCGCCAGTTCGTACGCGTCGCGCAATCCGAGGTTGAAGCCCTGGCCGGCAACCGGATGCAAGGTTTGTGCCGCGTTGCCGATCAACACGCAACGCGGCGCCAGCGCCTGCCCCGCGACTTTCAGGCGCAGCGGAAATACCTGACGCCGCCCGCGCAGGGCAAACATGCCGAACGCGGTTCCCGCCGCGGCGCCCAGCCGCGCGCAGAAAGCGCGGTCATCGAGCGCGGCGAGTTCCTGCGCACACTCCGGTCGCGTGGTCCACACCAGCGACCAGCCCGCACCATGGGGCAACAACGCGAGCGGCCCTGCCTCGGTAAAGCGCTCATAAGCGCGATTGTGGTGCGCCTGATCGCTGACAACGTCGCAAACAAGTGCGGATTGACCGTAGTCGTGATTTTTGACCTGCGACAGGTTCAGCCCGCCACCGCCATCGGCCACCACCGCGAGCCGCGCGCGCAGGTCGCGCTGCAAGCCAGCCTGCTCGATGGCAACGACAGCGTGTTCACCGCCGCCTTTAACTGCCGTCGCCGCGCACCCTGCCTCGACCGTAACGCCGCTCGATTGCACGGCGGCAGCCAGCGCGCGCCGCAGTTCGCCGTATTCGATGACATGACCGAGCGCCGCGATGCCGACCGCGTCGGCACTCAATTCGACGCGCCCGAATCCACCGCGCTGTGAAACGAAAATCCGCGTGATCGGCGTCGCCTTCAACGGCCACACGCCGAGGCGTTCGAGTATCAGCCGGCTGCCATGAGACAGTGCAAGGGTGCGCGCATCGTCGTCAGCATTGCTGCGCGATTGCGCTTCGAGCACAGTGACACGGCGGCCCCGGCGGTCGAGCGCCAGCGCGAGCGCATTGCCAACCGGCCCGCCGCCTACGACGATAATGTTGTTGGCTTCATCCACGCATCAACGATTCGATTTCGGCGACCGCTTTGGGCGTGGCGCGGGTCAATACCTCGACGCCCGCGTCGGTCACCAGCACGTCATCCTCGATGCGGATGCCGATATTGACGAACTGCGGCGGCACGCCTTCGGCCGGGCGGATATAGCAGCCCGGCTCCACGGTCAGCACCATGCCCGGTTCCAGCGCCCGCCATGCGTTGTCGCGCTTGTAGTCGCCGGCGTCGTGCACATCAAGGCCCAGCCAGTGACCGGTACGGTGCATATAAAACTGCCGGTAGTCGCCGTTTTCGATGACCTTGTCGAGACTGCCATGGCAGAGTCCGAAATCGATCATGCCCTGCGCGAGCACGCGAACGGCGGCGTCATGCGGTTCGTTCCAGAGCGCGCCCGGACGTGTCGCGGCAATTGCCGCGGCCTGCGCGGCGAGGACCATTTCATAAATGTCGCGCTGGGCGGCCGAATAGCGCCCGCTGACCGGAAAGGTGCGCGTAATGTCGGAGGCATACCCATCGACCTCGCAGCCGGCGTCGATCAGCAGCAGATCGCCATGATGAAGCGGCGCGTCGTTGGCGACGTAATGCAGCACGCAGGAATTGGCGCCGCCGGCGACGATCGAAGTGTAGGCCGGGGCCGGCGCGCCACCGCGGCGGAACTCGTGCAGCAGTTCGGCTTCGATTTCGTATTCGTAGCGCGCCGTGCGAGCGGCGCGCATGGCGCGCGAGTGCGCGGCGGTCGATATTTCCGCCGCACGGCGCATCGCGGCGAGTTCATGCGCATCCTTGATCACGCGCATGTCGTCGAGCAGGCCGTGCAGATCGTGTATTGCCGCCGGCGCGGATACGCCGCTGCGAACCTGCGCGCGCACCGCATTGAGCCAGCCCAGCACACGCGCATCCCAATGCTCGTCGCTGCCGAGATGGCAATAGAGCGCCGGCTGGTCGGCCAGCAATTGCGGCAGGCGCGTGTCGATTTCGGAAATGCTGAAACATTCGTCGAAACCGAACACCTCGCGCGCCGCCGCCGGCCCAAAACGGAAACCGTCCCAGATTTCACGCTCGATGTCCTTGTCGCGACAAAACAGAATGCTGCGCGGTGCTTTGCCGGCAATCTGCACCATTACTGCCTCGGGCTCCGGAAAGCCGCTCAGGTAGTAAAAATAACTGTCGTACCGATACAGGTAATGGGCATCGCGATTGCGCAAACGCTCGGGCGATGTGGGCACGATGGCAACGCCCTCGCCCATGCGCGCGGCAAGGCGCGCGCGGCGTGGCGCGAAAACGGTCGGGTAATCGATGGGGGGGCGCAGGTTGTTCATGCGCAAATTATACGCGTCGGCGCAGCAATTCCCGGTTGAGTCGGGTCAGGCGGTCAGGTGTGCCGACGTCGCACCAGCGCCCGGAGAAATGCTCTCCGCCGACGCGACCGGCTGCAATCGCGTCGCGCAACAAGGGCGCCAGCGGCGCACGGTCGCCGCGCGCCAGCGCGTCGAACAACGCAGGGCGATAAACGGCAAGCCCGCTGAACGTCAGCCGCGCACCTTCAAGCATGACGCGGCCGCCCGCCAGCGCAAAGTCGCCGGCGACATGGTGTTCGGAATTATCGACGAGAACCAGATGCGCCAATCCGTCGCCGAGATGCGCGGCGGCCGCGGCCAGTCCGGCATAGTCGTATTCGCTGTAAACATCGGCATTGACGGCAATGAACGGTTGGGCGCCAAGCAGCGGCAGCGCATTGGCGATACCGCCGGCGGTTTCGAGCGCGGTCGCCTCGCGCGAATAGTCGATGACGAGACCATAGCGCGAACCGTCGCCCAACGCGGCCTCGATCATGTCGCCGAGGTGGGCGTGATTGACGACCACGCGCGCGCAACCGATGGCAGCGAGTTTTTCGAGGTGGTGCACAATCAGCGGTTTGCCGCCGGCTTCGAGCAGCGGCTTCGGCACGCGATCGGTCAGCGGACGCATGCGCTCGCCGCGTCCGGCCGCGAGAATGATCGCCTTCAAAACGTATAGCCGACGCTGGCGCCGGCGTTGCCCTCGATTTCGTCCAGCAACCCGAGCAGCGGCGAAAGCGCGCCGTAACGCACGGCGACCGCGCGGATATAGGCGATGAAACGCGGCGTATCGTCGAGGTAGCCGCGTTTGCCGTCGCGATAATGCAGCCGCGCGAAAATGCCCAGCACCTTGAGATGGCGCTGCAGGCCCATCCATTCAAAATCACGATAGAAAATGCCGAAATCCGCATCGACCGGCAGCCCTGCGCGTTTCGCCTTTTCCCAGTAACGCACGGTCCAGTCCAGCACGCGCTCCTCGTCCCAGCTGATGAACGCATCCTTGAACAGAGACGCGACGTCATACGTGATCGGCCCGTAGACCGCATCCTGAAAATCGAGCACGCCCGGATTCGGCGTGCACAGCATGAGATTGCGCGGCATGTAATCGCGATGCACGTACACCGCCGGTTGCGCCAGATTGCTTTGAACAATCGCCGTGAAAACGCCTTCGAGCGCGCTGCGCCGAGCTTCGCTCAGGGTGATTCCGAGATGACGCTGCAAATACCATTCGGGGAACAAACCAAGTTCGCGCCGCAGCAGGGTTTCGTCGTAGGGCGGCAGCACGCCGGGCCGGCTTGCCCGCTGCCACAGCAATAGTGCGTCGGTGGCATCCGCAAATAATGTGCCGGCGTTCCCGGCGTTCAGCGCTTGCAGGTAGCTCTGTGTGCCCAAGTCGGACAACAACAGAAAACCGCGCGCCAGATCCGATGCGATAATAGCGGGAACATTCAGACCGGCGGCCGCCATCAAGCCGGCAACATGAACAAAGGGTCGGCAGTCTTCCTGTGCCGGCGGTGCGTCCATCGCAATCAGGGTGCGGTCGGCGCAACGTACGCGAAAATACCGGCGAAAGCTGGCGTCGGCGGACGCCACCTCAAGCGCAACCGGGGCATGACCCAATTGTTCTTCAATCCAGCTCTGAAGTTGTCGTTGGCGCTCCACGTAATCCATTGCCTAAACGGGAAAATTGTGCGATTTTATCATTCCTTCGCGCCCGGACCGATGATGCAGGTATTTCCCTTTCGACTGACCGCCGTTGTGCTGCTGTGCTGCAGCGCCGTGGTCACCGCCGCCGACGGCCCGGCGCTCGGCTACAAACCCGGCGAAGGCGGTTTGCAATTGAAACTGCAACCCTCGTTGCTGCGCTTGCCGTTCGACAATGTCGGCGGTCTGCCGCTGTTCGTCGATGCCGACAATGTGCAGGGCCATCAGGACCGCGAGCTGGAAGCGGAAGGTAACGTGCGCCTGCGCCGTCGCGGCCAGGCCATCTATGCGGACTGGCTGCGCTACGACAAGCCGGAGGACGAAGTCCACGCGCGTGGCAACGTGCGCCTTGAGCAACGCGGCGACGTGCTCGAAGGCACCGAAATGCGCATGCAAATGGACAGCGGACGCGGCAGCGTTGAAAAGCCGCATTACGAGGTGCGCGTCAATTCGACGACGGGTCATGGCGACGGCGAGCGCATCGAGATGGAAAGCCAGACCAAATTCCGCATCATCGGCGGCAACTACACCTCCTGCGACGTCGGCGCAACCGACTGGTTCGTGCGCGCCAAGGAATTCGAGATCGACAAGGACCGCCAGACCGGCACGGCGCATGGCGCCGTTGTTGATTTTCTCGGCGTGCCCATCCTTTATTCACCGTACCTGAATTTCTCGCTCGACCGCGAGCGCAAATCCGGCTTGCTGTCGCCGACCTTCGGCAGCACCGGCAATTCCGGTTACGAAGTGTCGCAGCCCTATTACTGGAATATCGCGCCGAACTACGACGCGACGATCACACCGCGCGTGATGTCGAAGCGCGGGGAAATGCTCGGTACCGAATTCCGTTATCTCAATGAGAAGGACCGCGGCCAGCTGAATTTTGAAATCCTGCCCAGCGACCGCGTCAAAAACGACAACGAACGCTATTTGCTCAACCTGACTCACAGTCAACGCTGGGATAACGGCTGGAACGCCAACGTCAACATCCAGAAAGTCTCGGACGATACCTACTTCACCGACCTTACCACGCAGATTTCGAGCACCTCGCAATCGATCCTGCCACGCACCGGCTCGCTCGGCAAAAGCGGCACCTGGTGGAACGATGGCACCTGGCGCGCCGAGGCCTTGGTTCAGCGCTGGCAGACGCTGCAAACCGATCCGGCCAATCCGGTCACGCCGCCGTATAACCGCTCGCAGCTGAGCCTGGTGGCGGCCAAACAAAACGTCGGCTATGCGGATTTCGACATGAGTTCGAGTGCGGTCGATTTCAGTCATCCTTCGCTGCCCAACGGACAGCGCTACATTGCCTATCCCAGCGCATCGTTGCCGCTGCAGAACTCGTATGCCTACATCACACCGAAGTTGGGCATGCACATGACGCGCTACAATTTCGACCAGGCCACCACGACGGTGCCGGACCAGAACCGTGCGCTGCCGATTTTCTCGACCGAGAGCGGTCTTGTGTTCGAACGCGGCACTTCCCTGTTCGGGCAGAACCTGCAACAAACGCTCGAACCCAAAGTCTATTACGTTTATATTCCGACCCGGCAGCAGAACCAGCTGCCAAACTTCGACAGCGCGTTGCAGGACATCAGTTTTGCCACGCTGTTTACCGAAAACCAGTTCAGCGGCTCCGACCGCATCAACGACGCTAACCAGCTGACGACAGGCGTGACGACGCGGCTGCTGCAACAAGACAGCGGAATCGAGCGCTTGCGCGTCGGCCTCGCGCAACGCTTTTACTTCAAGTCGCAGGAAGTTACCCTGCCGGGGTTGACCGGCCGCAGCACCAACAACTCCGACATGCTGGCCGCGATCAGCGGAACCGTCGCGCCGCACTGGACGATCGATGCCGGCTGGCAATACACGACCGATCTGTCACAGACTCAGCGTTTCAACAGCAGCGTCCGCTACGAGCCGCAGCCCGGACAGGTAGTCAATGTCGCCTACCGCTATACAAACGGCGAACTGGTCGCCGCCACCCAGCCCGCCAATACACTGGCGGCCCTGATTCCTTCGCTCAATACCCTGCGCCAGATCGACGTTTCGACCCAGTGGCCAATCAGCCCGCACCTCAGCGCGGTCGCGCGTTATAACTATTCGATTCAGGACAGCAAGGCGCTCGAAAAACTCGCCGGGCTTGAATATAATGGCGGCTGCTGGACATTTCGCTTAGTCGCGCACCAATTCACGACCGCCGCGGCAACCCAGGTCAGTTCGATCTTTTTGCAGCTTGAATTGAACGGATTGTCCAAAATCGGTTCCAATCCGTTGAGTCTGCTTCGGAGCAACATCGGCGGATATGCACGCCCCGACGTGCCGGCATCTCAGCCGGACAATTATTATCCGACACGCTAGTTTTCCGGTGCCCCATATGAATGCTGTTTTTTCACGCGCAATATTGATTGCGGGTTGTGCGCTGTTTGCGCTGGCTTTGGTGCCGGCAGCGACGGCGCAAAACCGGTCAGGCGACCGCGTGGTCCTGCTCGACCGGATCATCGCCGTCGTCAACGACCAGGTGATCACGCGTCGCGATCTCGATGACCGCATGAAAACGGTGCTCTCGCAGTTGCGCCAGCAGGGCACGCCGTTGCCGCCGACGGAGGTGCTCGAGCAGCAGGTTCTCGAACGCATGATCCAGTCGCGCACGCAATTGCAGTTCGCTCGCGACACCGGCCTGCGGGTCGATGATGCCACGCTCGACAGCGCAATCGGCCGCATCGCCTCCAACAACAAGGTCTCGGTCGAAGAATTGCGCAACCTGATTGAAAAAGACGGTCTCAGTTTCGCCAAATACCGCGAGGAGATCCGCGACGAAATCGTGCTCGTGCGTCTGCGCGAGCGCGAAGTCGAAAGCCGGCTGCAAATTTCCGACAGCGAGGTCGATAATTTTCTGAGCACGCTGCAGCAGCAGGAAAGCCGCAGCGAGGAATTCAATCTTTCGCATATTCTGGTCCGGGTACCCGAACAGGCCAGCCCCGAACAGGTGCAGGATCGTCGCGCGCGCGCCGACCGCGCATTGGCGCAGATAAAAGGCGGCACCGATTTCCGTCAGATCGCGGCCACCGTATCGGATGCGCCCGATGCCGTGCAGGGCGGCTTGATGGGCTGGCGCGAATTTGTCCAGCTGCCGACGCTGTTTGCCGACGCCGTCAAGAGTCTCAAGGCCGGCGAGGTGAGCGGGGTTCTGCGCAGCGCTGCGGGCTTTCATATCGTTCGCGTTAATGACCGCCGGGGGCGCGCCGAAAACGCAATGGTGACGCAGACCCACGCACGCCATATTCTGATCAAGACCAGCGAACTGGTTTCCGAAAACGACGCCCGGGACCGCATTCTCAAGCTGCAGGAGCGCCTCGAAAACAAGGGCGACTTCGCGGAAATTGCGCGCCTGCAGTCCGAAGACGCGAGCGCTGCGCGCGGCGGCGATCTGGGCTGGCTGTCGCCCGGCGATACCGTTACCGAATTCGAGAAGGCAATGGACGCGCTGCAGCCGGGCCAGATCAGCGCACCGGTGCGTTCGCAATTCGGCTGGCACCTTATTCAGGTCATTGAGCGGCGCAGCCAGGACATGTCGCAGCAGCAGCAGCGTCTGCGCGCGCGTCAGGCGTTGCGCGAACAAAAAGCCGAAGAGGCCTATCTGGAATGGGCGCGCCAGCTGCGCGACAGTGCCTTCGTCGAAATCCGGCTTGAAGAAAAATAGCCTTCCCGTCATCGCCATCACCGCCGGCGAACCCGCGGGCATCGGCCCGGATTTGTGCATACAACTCGCGCAACAACCGCAAACCGAACAGCTGGTGGTGGTCGCCAATCGGAACCTGCTCGAGCAACGCGCGCGCGTGCTCAAGCTGCCGTGGCAAAGCCTGCCGTTCGCGCCGGTGCGCACGAATTCCGCGGAACCGGGCCTGCCGGTCATCGATATCCCGCTGACGACAAAAGTCACCGCCGGCCGGCTTGACCCGGCGAATGCGCGCTACGTGCTGCAAACCATCGAGGCCGCACTGGCCGGCTGCCTCGACGGGCATTTCGATGCACTGGTGACCGCGCCCGTCAACAAGGGGGTTATCAACGATGCCGGTGTCGCGTTTACCGGCCACACCGAATTTCTCGCCGAACGCACGCAAACGCCGCATGTCGTGATGATGTTGATTGGCGGCGGCATGCGGGTGGCGCTGGCCACCACCCACCTCGCCGTCAGCGAAATTGCCCGCCACATCACGCGCGACAGCCTCGAGGCGACACTGCGCGTGCTCCATCAAGACATGGTGACCCGTTTTGGCATCACTGCACCGCGCATTGCGGTTGCCGGCCTCAACCCGCATGCCGGCGAATCCGGTCATCTGGGTCGCGAGGAAATCGACGTCATCATGCCGCTAATCGAGCAGCTCAGGCGCGATGGCATGCAACTGAGCGGACCGCTGCCCGCCGATACGCTGTTCAACCCGGCGCGGCTGAAGGACTTTGATTGCGTGCTGGCCATGTACCATGATCAGGGCTTGCCGGTGCTCAAATATGCGAGCTTCGGCCACGGCGTCAACGTCACGCTGGGGCTGCCGATCATCCGCACGTCGGTCGATCACGGCACCGCCCTCGATCTCGCCGGCAGCGGCAGGGCCGATTGCGGCAGTCTGCAGGCGGCAATCGCGCTGGCCGCCGCCCTTGCGCGCGGCCGCGCCTGACCAGGGGCCGCATGCAACATCAGGCACGCAAACGCTTCGGCCAGAACTTTCTGCTCGACACCGGCGTGATCGCCGCGATCGTCGATGCGATTCGACCCCTGCAGGGCGAACGCGTGGTGGAAATCGGGCCCGGCACGGGCGCGCTGTCCCGCCCCCTGCTTGAGCGGCTGGATCGACTCGACGCGATCGAAATCGACCGCGACCTCGCGGCCATGCTGCAAAAAGAATTGGCGCCGCGATTGCATTTGCACGTCGGCGACGTTCTCGAATTCGATTTTTCGAAACTCGGCGACGACCTGCGAATTGTCGGCAATCTGCCGTACAACATATCGACGCCGCTGCTGTTTCATCTGGCGACCCATGCCGGCCACGTTCGCGACATACACGTCATGCTGCAAAAAGAAATCGTCACCCGCCTCACTGCGGCACCCGGCGACAGCAACTACAGCCGCCTGTCGGTGATGGCGCAATACCGTTTCAGCAGCGAGCTGTTGATCGACGTGCCGCCGGCGGCGTTCAATCCGGCGCCTAAAGTCGATTCGGCGGTCGTGCGTTTGATTCCGTGGCGACCGTTGCCGCACCTCGCGCGGGATGAAACGGCGCTGGCGCGCGTAGTGGCTGCGGCCTTCATGCAGCGGCGTAAAACCCTGCGCAATTCTCTCGCCGGCTTTCTGACGGCGGCGGATTTTGCCGAACTCGGCATTCCGGCAAACGCGCGCGCGCAGGAACTTTCCGTCGCGCAGTTCGTGGTGATCGCCAACCGCGTCGGCGCAACGCCCGCGAACGGCCTTACATCGAGCCCTTCTCGATAAATTCGATCTTGTAGCCGTCGGGGTCTTCGACGAAGGCGATCACCGTGCTGCCGTGTTTCATTGGCCCCGCTTCGCGCGTGACCTTGCCGCCGCGCTTGCGCACTTCGTCGCAGGCGGCGCGCGCATTGTCCACCTCGACCGCGACATGGCCGTAGCCGTTGCCGAGATCGTAGGCGGCGGTGTCCCAGTTGTACGTGAGTTCGAGCACCGCAGCGCGAGTCTCGTCTTCGAAACCGACAAATACATTGGTGAAGCGGCCGTCCGGGTAATCCTTGCGCCGCAACACGCGCATGCCGAGCACGTTGGTGTAAAAATCGATCGCGCGGTCGAGATTACCGACGCGCAGCATGGTGTGCAGGATTCTCACACCTGCACCATTTCAAAATCTTCCTTGCGCGCACCGCATTCGGGGCAGGTCCAGTTCATCGGCACATCCTCCCAGCGCGTGCCGGGCGCGATACCCTCATCGGGCACGCCCGCTGCTTCGTCGTAGATATAACCGCAGATAAGGCACATGTAGGTCTTGAATACAGTCGCGTCGGTCGCCGTCATGATTGAAGAAGAATTGGGCTAAAATGGCATTTTAGCGACGCAACGCTTAACTGAACAGCAAGCTCACGTCCTGATGGAATCTGCCGAGCCGAACGCGTTGCCCCCCATCGTGCTGGCCTTTGCCGCGACCGATCCCAGCGGCGGCGCCGGCTTGCAGGCCGACGTGCTCACATTGGCCAGCATGGGCTGTCATCCTCTGACGGTCGTCACTGCGGCGACCATCCAGGACACCATGGGTGTCGAGGAGGTCATGCCGCTCGATGCGGAGTGGGTTGCCGACCAGGCGCGCTGCGTGCTCGAGGATATGCCGGTAACCGCCATCAAGATCGGCGTCGTCGGCAGCATCGAAAACATTACCGCTATCGCCGAAGTCGTATCGGATTATCCGGAGGTGCCACTGGTACTCGACCCGGTACTGGCATCGGGCCGCGGCGACGAATTCGCCACCGAAGAAATGATTTCTGCGCTGCGTGAATTGCTGATCCCGCAAACCACCATCATCACGCCCAACAGCATCGAAGCGCGGCGACTGGCACAGGAAGACGGTGAAGAAGACCTTGATCTCGCCGAATGCGCGCGCCGGCTGCTGGCCATGGGTTGCGAATACGTGTTGATCACGGGCACGCATGAGAATACGGCCCAGGTCATCAACACGCTGTACGGTCAGGAAGGCGTGATCCGCACCGACAGCTGGGAGCGCCTGCCGGGCTCTTATCACGGCTCCGGCTGCACACTCGCGTCAGCCATCGCGGCGACCATCGCCAACGGTCTGAATATCGGCGATGCGGTCAAGGACGCGCAGGAATACACCTGGCAAACACTGAAAGCGGCGTTCCGGCCCGGGATGGGTCAATATATCCCCGACCGTTTGTTCTGGGCACGCGAGGATGAACCGGCCGACAGCGGAAATTAGCGGCCTCTATGCGGTCACCCCGGATAGCGACGACACCGCAGCGCTGATTGCCATGACGCGCGCCGCGCTCGCCGGCGGCGCGCGACTGGTGCAATACCGGAACAAGCGCGCCGGCGCGGAATTGCGATGTGCCCAGGCAACCGCTCTGCTCGAACTGTGCAATCACGCGGGTGCCCTGCTGATCGTCAACGATCATGTCGATCTGGCGGGGGAAATCGGCGCGCACGGCGCGCATATCGGCGGCGAGGATGGCTCTCTGGAATCGGCGCGCAAGCGTTTGGGGCCGCACCGCGTCATTGGCGTATCGTGTTACCGGGAAATGGCGCGCGCCGAAGCCGCCGCAACGGGCGGCGCAGACTATATTGCGTTCGGCAGCTTCTTCGCGTCGAGCGTCAAACCCGGCGCCGTGCGTGCGCCTTTATCATTGTTGAAGGCGGCTCGCCCGCTGGGCCTGCCGGTTGTTGCAATCGGCGGCATCACGCCCGACAATGCGGGCTCGCTGATCGAGGCCGGCGCCGACGCCGTTGCCGTGATCTCGGCGTTGTTTGCCGCGCCCGATGTTGAATCTGCCGCCAGGCGGTTTTCCGGTTTGTTCGAGATCCATCCATCATGACTTCACTTAACGATACCCTTTTCACCAACGCGCAACGCGTCATACCCGGCGGCGTCAATTCGCCGGTGCGCGCGTTTCGTTCGGTCGGCGGCACGCCGCGCTTTTTTGAGCGCGGCAGCGGCGCACGCGTCTGGGATGCCGACGGCAAGTCCTATATCGACTATGTCGGCTCCTGGGGGCCGCTGATCCTCGGACATGCCTACCCGCCCGTCGTCGAAGCGGTGCAGGCCGCCGCCGCTAAAGGCCTGAGCTTCGGTGCGCCGACCGCTGCCGAAGTCGAGCTCGCAGAGCTGTTGTGTCAACGCGTGCCGGGCGTCGAACAAGTCCGTTTGGTCAGCTCGGGAACCGAAGCGACCATGAGCGCGATTCGATTGGCGCGCGGCTTCACCGGGCGTTCGAAAATCGTCAAGTTCGAGGGTTGCTATCACGGCCACGCTGATTCGCTGCTGGTCAAAGCCGGGTCCGGTGCTTTGACGTTCGGCAATCCGAGCTCGGCAGGGGTGCCTGCGGAGACTGCCGCGCATACGCTGGTGCTCGATTACAACAATACCGCGATGCTCGAGGCGGCGTTTGCCAAAGAAGGCGATTCGATTGCCTGCATTATCGTCGAAGCAGTCGCCGGCAATATGAATCTGGTCGCGCCCAGGCGCGCGTTTCTCGACGCCTGTCGCGCGCTGTGTTCGCGTCACGGCAGCGTTCTCATATTCGACGAAGTGATGACCGGCTTTCGCGTCGGCCCCGCGGGCGCACAAGGTTTGTTCGGCATTACCGCAGACGTCGTCACGCTCGGCAAAGTCATCGGCGGCGGCATGCCCCTAGGCGCTTTCGGCGGTCGCCGCGACATCATGCAATCGATTGCGCCGCTCGGACCGGTTTATCAGGCCGGTACTCTGTCAGGAAATCCGGTGGCAGTGGCGGCGGGACTGGCAACACTCGGCGCCATTGCCGCACCCGGTTTTTTCGAACAACTGGGCACGCGCACGAAGCAGCTGACTGATGGGCTGACGGCGGCCGCGCAGGCTGCCGGCGTGGCCTTTTCGGCGCAAGCGGTCGGCGGCATGTTCGGTCTGTATTTCCGCGCAACCCCGCCGCAAAGTTATGCCGAAGTCATGACCTGCGACGTTGCCGCCTTCAATCATTTCTTTCACGCCATGCTGAACGAGGGTGTTTATCTGGCGCCATCGGCATTTGAAGCCGGCTTCGTGTCGGCCCCCCACGGCGACGAGGAAATCAACGCCACGCTTGCCGCGGCCAGACGCTGTTTCGACCAGCTGACACAAAAATGAAAACGGGCGGCCGAGGCCGCCCGTTGCACGCCGTTCGGTGCCTGTATCAGTGCAAGCCGGACATATATTCGGCGACGGCCTTGATTTCCGCGTCGGACAGCTTGGCGGCAACCATGCGCATCATCTTGTTCGGATCATTGGCGCGCTCGCCGCTGCGGAAAGCCATTAACTGCGCCGTGGTGTATTCGGCATATTGGCCGCCAATGCGCGGAAACTGCGCCGGCACGCCTGCGCCATTCGGACCATGACAGGAGGTGCAGGCGGCGACGCCCTTGGCAATGATGCCGCCGCGATAAATCTGCTGCCCGGCCTTGACCAGTTCCGGATCTTTAGCGGAGCGCGGTTTCGGCTTCTGCTGCTGGAAATACTCGCCGATTTTTTTAATGTCCTCCGGCGCCACCAGCGCGGCCATGCCCGTCATCACCGGGTTCTTGCGCTCGCCGGATTTAAAATTCGCCAACTGCTTGGCGATATACTCGGCATGCTGACCGGCGAGGACCGGGTTGGTCGGAATCACACTGTTGCCATCGGCTGCGTGGCAGGCCGCGCAAACTTTCGCAACAGTCTGTTCTGCCGAATTTCCATTTGCCGCCGGTTCCGCGGCACGGGTCGTCGCGGAAAAACCGACACTCGCGACGACCAGCAGCAGGGGAATAAATCTCATGCGATCTCCTTGCATCTTTGCGACCCGTTGATTGCAACCTGAAGAAAACACCGTATTCTATCCAAAACCCCCCACCCAAGCTAGGCTGCAGCCCTTATGTCGTTGTTCCGCAATATCGAATTCGTCACCACCGTGGCTGACGCCAGTACGCTGCCGCAGTCGCACGGCGCGGAAGTCGCGTTTGTCGGCCGCTCCAACGCCGGCAAGTCCACCGCGATCAATGCGCTTGCGCAACGCAAACGCATGGCATTCGTCAGCAAGACGCCCGGCCGCACGCAGCACATCAATTTCTTCCGCGTCGGGCCCGATCACTACCTGATCGATTTGCCGGGATATGGTTATGCCGCAGTGCCGGCGGCGGAGCGCGATCGGTGGAACGAGCTAATCGGCGGTTATTTGCGCACGCGCAGCTGCCTGCGTGGCGTGGTGTTGATCATGGATTCCCGGCATCCGCTTACGGCCCTCGATCTGCAGTTGGTCGACTGGCTGCGGCCCACCGGCGTGCCCGTTCATGTGCTGCTCAACAAATCCGACAAGCTGACCCGCCAGGAATCCATCGCCACTTTGCGCGACGTCAATGCCGCGCTCGGCAAACTCGGCGAAAACTACAGCGCGCAACTCTTTTCGAGTCCGCACAGAGTCGGTATCGTAGAGGCGGTGGCCAAAATCAGGAACTGGCTCGATCTGGAAGAGGAAAATAAAAAGCCCCCGGTTTAAGGGGAGTAAAACCGGGGGCCAAGCCTCAATAATGTGTATCAAGGCTCCCGCTCAGGGAGGAGAAGCGGGAGACGATTCATCACCGTCTATGTTGTCAGACCGGCGACCCATGCAAAAGTTCCGGGCAGCGGAAATTCCTTTATTACTGTTTTAATGTCATAGACTTAGGACCAAATCATGAAAATTCTGGGCAGCTATCCACAACGCCGGATGCGGCGCAATCGCCGCGACGATTTTTCACGTCGCATGATGTGCGAAAACCGGCTTTCGGCTGATGACCTGATTCTGCCGGTGTTTGTCATGGACGGCAAAAACCGAACCGAGGCGATCGACTCTCTACCGGGCGTTTCCCGCTACACCATCGATAAGCTGCTGCCGGTGGCAGAGCGTTGCGCCAACCTCGGTATCCCCGCGCTCGCCATTTTTCCGGCGATCGAACACAAGCTCAAGACCGCCGACGGCCGCGAAGCGGTCAATCCCAAAGGGCTGGTGCCGCGCACGGTCATCGCGCTGAAAAAACGCTTTCCCGAACTCGGCATCATTACAGACGTTGCGCTCGATCCGTATACCACGCATGGCCACGACGGGCTGATCGACAAAACCGGCTATGTGATGAACGACGAGACCATCACGATCCTGCGCAAGCAGGCCGTGGTCAATGCCGCCGCCGGCGTTGATATCGTTGCGCCCTCGGACATGATGGACGGCCGCGTCGCCGGCATCCGTGCAGCGCTTGACGCCAAGGGCTATGTGCATACGCGCATATTGGCCTACGCTGCGAAATACGCTTCGTGCTTTTACGGACCGTTTCGCGATGCCGTTGGTTCGTCGAATCAGCTCGGGCGCGGCAACAAATACAACTACCAGATGGATCCGGCCAACGGTGACGAAGCGCTGTGGGAAGTCGGTCTCGATCTGGCCGAGGGCGCGGACATGGTCATGGTCAAGCCCGGCATGCCCTACCTCGACATCATCCGCCGCATAAAAGATGAGTATCGCGTGCCCACTTATGCTTATCAGGTCAGCGGCGAATACGCGATGCTGATGGCCGCAATCAAAAACGGCTGGCTCGATGAACGACGCAGCATCCTTGAGGCGTTGATGTCGTTCAAACGTGCCGGCGCCAATGGCGTGCTGAGCTATTTTGCGATTACGGTGGCCACCTGGCTGCGCCAACCACGCTGATCGACTTTATCAGCCCAGCAGTGCCGCCACCGCCTGTTGGTTGGCGCGATCGATAACGCGTCCGCCGGGACTGGATTTAAGGTGGCCGCGCATTTGCCGCGGCGACAGCAAGGTCAGATGCACGGTGACATCATCCTGTTCGAACGAAAGAACCGCCGCTTCGATCGGAATTTCGCCTGCATATAAACGGGCAGTTCCGGTGCGATAACGGATGCCGCGGTTGAGCAGTTCGAATTCGACTGCCTTGTCGGATTCGGCGAACAGCTGGAGGTGGATATCCGCAAAATTGCCGGCGATTCCGTTAAGCAATGCGCCGGTCAAATGCGGATTGAACACTGCAAGTCCGGTCATTACGTCCAGGGCCAAATGCCGCATTTCGCTCAACCTTAGCGGATAGTCTTGCTGATACAGCGCCCGGTAGCTGCGCAGTGCAGCTTCGATTTCGTCGTTATCCGGAAGCTGGCGCGAGTCAGGGATGCCCGCCTGGCGCGCGGCCTTGCGTTTTGCCAGCGCAAAATCCTCAATGCCATCCTCCGCCATCAATCGCGCCGCAATCTGCGCGAGGCGTTCGCGCATGTCGTTGCGTGCCAAGCCGCGCCCCATCAAATGTCTCCGTGCTAAAAAAGCTGGCCCTTGACTTCGTCCGCGGGTTTGGCCGCGGCCGGCGGCGCCGGCGTTGCTTCGCCGCCCTGCTCCGGCGGCAGAAATTCCTGGTAGAAGTATTCAGGAATACCCCGGCCTTCGGCTTCGCGCATTCCGCTATCGGGATTGATGCGAACCTGGACCACGCCTTCGGGCACGCTGCGCGCGACTTCCTCGACGCCCTTCATCGCCTTGCCCATATAGGAAATCCACATCGGCAGCGCGGCCGAAGCGCCGGTTTCATTATGACCCAGCGTATGCGGATTATCGAAACCAATCCATGCCACCGCGACCAAGCCGGTGCCATAGCCGCAGAACCACGCATCGACGAATTCGTTGGTGGTGCCGGTTTTGCCGGCGAGATCGCCGCGGCCCAGTTGCATGGCCTTGGTGGCCGTGCCCTGGCGAACGACGTCCTGCAGCAGGCTGTTCATGATAAAGGCATTGCGCGCGTCGATCGCGCGCTCCGCCCCTTCGTCGGCGCGGTCGGGGCGTGCCTGCGCAATGACGTTGCCTTTTGCGTCTTCGATACGCGCAACGAAATAAGGATTGACGCGAAAGCCGCCATTGGCGAATACCGCGTATCCGGTCGCCATCTGCATCGGTGTGGCGTTGCCCGCCCCCAGCGCCATCGTTAAATACGGCGGGTGGTTTTTGGCTTCAAATCCAAAACGGGTAATGTAGTCCTGCGCATATTGCGGCGTGATGGATTGAAGAATTCGCACCGACACCAGGTTCTTGGATTTCATCAGCGCGGTGCGCAGCCGCATCGGGCCGTCGTACTTGCCGTCGAAGTTATGCGGCTCCCACGGCTCGGAGCCCGTCTGGCTGGCGTCGAATGTAAGCGGCGCATCATTGATCACGGTGGCCGGTGTAAAGCCTTTTTCCAGCGCGGCCGAATAAATAAACGGCTTGAAACTCGAGCCCGGCTGGCGCAGTGCCTGCATCACGTGATTGTATTTGTTGCGGTTGAAATCAAAACCGCCAACGAGCGCGCGCACCGCGCCATCCACGGGATCGATCGACACCAGCGCAGCCTCGACCTGCGGCAATTGCGAAATCTGCCATTGCCCTTTCTCGTCTTTCTGGACGCGAATAACGGCGCCGCGGCGCAGACGCTGATTGGCCGGCGCCTTGTCACCGATCATCCTCTGCGCAAACTTGAGACCCTCGCCGCTGATTTCGAAAGTTTCGCCACCCTTGCGATAAATCTTGACTGCGCGCGGGCTGATGTCGAGAACCAGCGCCGGATAAATGTCGTCGCTCTCCATCTCATCCTGCAGAGCGTCTTCGAAATCCTCCTCCGTCGGATTGGCGCCGAGTTCGGTATAGCTTTCGGCCCCGCGATAGCCCCGGCGCCGGTCGTATTCGATCACGCCCTTGCGTACCGCCGCGTGCGCCGCTTCCTGATGGACCATCGATAACGTCGTGTAGACGCGAAAACCGCTGGTATAGGCCTCGTCCTTGAAGCGGTCGAACATCAACTGCCTGACCATTTCGGTGAAATGATCAGCCTTCACCGAAAAATCATTGGCGTAGCGCTTGACCGAAAGCAGCTGCTTGTCGGCCGTCTGCCATTGATCGTCGGTTATGAAACCGAGTTCCCGCATGCGCCGCAACACATACTGCTGGCGCAATTTGGCGCGCTTCGGATTCACTACCGGATTGAAACTTGATGGCGCTTTCGGCAATCCGGCGAGCATTGCCATTTCGCCAAGCGTCAATTGATCAAGCGTTTTGCCAAAATAGATTTGCGCGGCGGCGGCAAATCCGTAGGCCCGCTGGCCGAGATAAATCTGATTGACGTATAGTTCGAGAATCTGGTCCTTGCTCAAGCTGTGTTCGATTTTGAACGCCAGCAGCATCTCGGTGAATTTGCGCGTCAGCGTCTTTTCCTTCGACAGAAAAAAATTCCGTGCAACCTGCATGGTGATGGTGCTGGCCCCCTGCCGCGCGCCGCCGGAAACAAAATTCGACAGCGCCGCGCGAATGACGCCGAGATAGTCGACGCCGCCATGCTGGTAAAACCGTTCGTCCTCCGCCGCCAGGATGGCATCACGCATGCCTTGGGGAACAGCTTCGATCTTTACGACCGCCCGCCGCTCCTCGCCGAACTCTCCGATCAATTGCCCTTCGACGCTATAGATTCGCAACGGCACCTTGGGCTGGTAGTCCGTCAGCGCATTCAGGTCGGGCAGCGATGGTGAAACGATTATCGCAGCAAAAACAATGAGTAACGCCACTGCGGCGGCGCAGGACAGGAGCAAACCAAGCGGGAAAAGCCACCAGCGAGAAGACATGAAATGAAGAAAAGGACTATGAATTGTTGTAAAATAACAACATCTTAATCGGTCAAGTTAAAGCAGAACATGCAAAACGCACGCGCAGCGACCGATCAATTAAGCTATATTGAACGATGACATTATAGACATCGGCTTTGGCAAAAAGTATTCACCGGGAAAAACTTTACTTGCCCGAACCTTGTTGTTAGTATTTAATGTAAATTGTGTAAATTGGCCCTAACCCACCCATGCTTAAGGGAAAATTGAAATTCGACTTCGAATTTATTGAGCGTCTTTTCAAGTCCAAGACGCCACCCTTGATCGGCTGCGATATCAGTTCGTCGTCGGTCAAGCTGGTCGAAATTTCGGAGACCGGCAAGGGCCTGTATCGGGTCGAGCGTTACGCGATCGAACCGCTCCCACGGGACGCGGTGGTCGATGGCAACATCAATAATCTCGACGCGGTCAGCGACAGCCTCAAGCGGGGCTGGAAACGCATGGGCACGAACATCAAGAATCTGGCGCTTGCCCTGCCAACCGCCGCAGTAATCACCAAGAAAATCACGGTGCCGGCCGGGCAACAGGAAAACGAACTGGAGATTCAGGTCGAGTCCGAGGCCAACCAATACATCCCTTTCGCGCTGGACGAGGTCAATCTTGATTTCCAGGTGCTCGGTCCGGCGCCGAACAGCCCTGAGGATGTCGAGGTTTTGATTGCGGCCTCGCGCAAGGACAAAATCGAAGACCGGATCGCAGCGGCCGAAGCCGCCGGCCTGAAGGCACTGGTAATGGATGTCGAATCTTTCGCGACGCAAACCGCGTTCGAATTGATCGAGCATCAACTGCCCGACAACGGCAAGGATCTGAATATCGCCATCGTCGACGTCGGCACCGCCGTGATGAACATGAACGTGCTGCGCAATGGCCAATCGGTATATATGCGCGAACAACCGTTTGGCGGCAATCAGCTGACGCAGGAAATCCAACGCGTATTCGGCATGACACCGGAAGAAGCGGAAGCAGCCAAGCGCGCCGGCGGCCTGCCTGACAACTACGAATCCGAAGTCCTGTTGCCTTTTCTCGATACGCTCGGCCTGGAAGTCGCGCGGGCGCTGCAGTTTTTCTTCACCTCGACCCAATTCAACCAGGTCAATCACATCGTGATGGCGGGCGGCTGTGCCGCAATTCCCGGTATCGACGAAGTGGTGGCGCGGCGCGCATCGGTTGCGACGATGATTGCGAACCCGTTCGCAAACATGGCCCTGTCGTCGAAAATACGGCCGAAACACCTGACGACGGACGCGCCGTCTCTAATGGTGTCCTGCGGTCTTGCGATGCGGAGGTTTGACGCATGATCCGCATCAACCTGCTGCCGCATCGCGAGATCAAGCGCAAACGGCAGCAAAAAGAATTCATCATCATGACCGCTGCCGTGCTTGGCCTCGGTGCCGCTGCATGGTTTGCCGTGCACTCCTATCTCGGCGGGCAACTCGAGGAACAAAACGGTCGCAACAATTATCTTGACTCCGAAATCGCGACACTCGACAAGCAGATCGACGAAATCAAGAAGCTCAAGGAGCAAACGGCGGCCCTGCTCCAGCGCAAGAAAGTCGTTGAATCACTGCAGGCAAATCGCGCCGAAACCGTGTATCTGCTGGATCAGCTGGTCCGGCAACTGCCCGATGGCGTCTATTTGAAAAACGTCCAGCAGAAGGGCAACAAAGTGACCATCGGCGGCTACGCGCAATCGAATGCGCGAGTCTCCACGTTCATGCGCAACCTTGAATCTTCGCCGTATCTCGAAAAGCCGGTGCTGATCGAAATCAAGGCGTTTGCCGACAAAACCACACGGATCAGCGAGTTCAGCCTGACCGTGCTGCTCACGCGCAGCAAAGAAGAACAGGCACCTGCCAAGCCGGGCGCCAAGCCGGTCGCCATGGCGCCTGAGCCGATTCCTGCAGTGCAGGTCGTTGCACAGGCAAAGCCGGCCGCGACAAGCGCGGCTTCCGCGTCGTTGCGTGGCGCAGCGGCGCCTGAAATTGCGCCAATGACCAGCATCAGCGCCACCGCAACAACCGGACTGCGCAGGTAACGATCATGATGACACTGGATGATTTGCGGCGTCTCGATCCGAAGGAAATCGGCAGCTGGCCGGCGTTGCCCAAGCTCGGCGTACTGCTGGTCGTATTTCTGGGGTGTATTGCCGCGAGCTATTTTTTCGATTGGCAGGATCAGGTCGATGCGATCGACGCGGCCAAGCGCAAGGAACTTACCCTGCGCGACACGTTTCTCGACAAGAAAAAGCAGGCGATCGATCTCGATGCGTATCGTAAACAGCTCGATGACATCGAGAAATCGTTCGGCACGCTGCTCAAGCAGCTGCCGAGCAAATCGGAAATGGAAGCGTTGCTGACCGACATCAATCAGGCCGGGCTTGGTCGCGGCCTGCAATTCGAATTGTTCAAACCGGCAGGAACCGAAACCATCTCCGAGTTCTACGCCGAGCTGCCCATCACCATTCGGGTCACCGGCAATTATCACGACATGGGTGCGTTCGCCAGCGACATATCCAAATTGTCGCGCATCGTCCTGCTCAACGACATCAGCCTGGCACAGGCACCGGGCGGCGCACTGGCAATGGACGCGGTCGCCAAGACCTATCGTTATCTCGACGACGACGAAATAGCCAAGCAGCGCAAGTCGGCAAAAGACAGCAAGGCCGCGAAAAAATGAGAAGCCAAGCAATCATTCTCGTCGTCGCCACTCTCGCGCTCGCGTCATGCGGCGGCGAGCAATATTCCGACCTGCGGCAATTCGTCAAGGAATCCGACAATCTCCCGCGCGGCCGAATTCCGCCGCTACCCGACGTCAAACCTTACGAACCGTTCAACTACGACGCTTACGATCTGGTCGATCCGTTCAAACCGCGCAAGATCGAGCCGCCGAAAACCGCGGCCGGCGGTGGCATCCAGCCAGATCTCACACGGCGCAAGGAACCGCTGGAGGCTTATCCGATCGAAAACCTCCGCATGGTTGGCACCCTGCAGCAGGGCAAAACCAATTTCGCGCTGGTCAAGAGTCCGGACAACAATTTATTCAGGGTGAAGGTCGGTAATTATCTGGGCCAAAATTTCGGCCTGATTACCGACATCAACGAATCGACGATCAAGCTCAAAGAGATCGTGCAGGACAGTGGCGGCGATTGGACAGAACGTATCAGCACCATGACGCTGGTTGAGTAGTTGACGAGAATTCCGTTGGGCAGGGCATGCCGCATCTAACCGTGCAGCACGCAGCTAGAACAGGAGGCAACACCATGAATGCATTTCACTCCATTTCCCGGTTGGCGACGAGGATTGCGCTGGCATTCGCAATCTGCGCTGCGGCGGGATTTACCTCCGCGCAAACAACGGCGCCCGACCCATTGAACAGCATCGACGCAATTGATGTCGCTGGCCAGCAGGGCGGAAACATCGTGATCCGGGTCACGCTCAAGGAACCAATGAGCAATCCGCCAAAGGGATTTACCATCAACAATCCGCCGCTTATCGCATTCGACTTTCCGGGCACCGCCAACGGTCTGGGCAAAAACAGCCAGGAGGTCGGCGACGGCGATTTGCGCAATATGAAAATTGTGCAGGCCGGTGACCGCACGCGGGTGGTTTTGAATCTTAACAAGTCGCTTGGCTACGAAACCAGGGTCGATGGCAAGGTGGTCGTCATCACACTGCAGGGCGCAGCCGGCGTCGCAGCCGCCACACCCGCGGGCGCGACGGCGGTCACCTCGCATTTTGCCGAAGCCAAGTCCGTTGATAACAAGCACTCGCTGCGCGATGTCACCTTCCGGCGCGGGCCCAATGGCGAGGGCCGCATCATCGTCGACCTTTCCGACAATGCGGTCGGTATCGATTTACAGCAGCAGGGCAAGAATCTGGTCATCGAATTTCAGAACACGACCCTGCCGAAAAACCTCGAACGCCGGCTCGACGTGCTGGATTTCGCCACGCCGGTGCAAACCATCGACACGTTTGTCCAGGGCGGCAATTCGCGCATCACGATCGAGCCCAAGGGCCTGTGGGAACATTCGGCTTACCAGACCGATAACCGCTTCATCGTCGAAATCAAACCGATCGTCGAGGATCCGACCAAGCTGATCCAGGGCTCGCGGATCGGCTACACCGGCGAGAAACTGTCACTCAACTTCCAGAACGTCGAGGTTCGGGCGGTGCTGCAGGTGATTGCCGATTTCACCGGCTTCAATTTCATCACCAGTGACACCGTCGGCGGCAATCTGACGCTGCGACTGAAAGACGTGCCATGGGACCAGGCGCTCGACATCATTCTGCAAACCAAAGGTCTCGACATGCGCAAGAACGGCAATGTCGTCTGGATTGCACCGCGCGACGAATTGGCAACCAAGGAAAAACTCGCACTGGAAGCCCAGGCACAGATCTCCGATCTTGAGCCGGTGCGTACCGAATCGTTCCAGATCAACTACCAGAAGGCGGACGCGGTTCAGAAGCTGCTCGGCGACAAGACACAGCCGATCCTGTCCAAGCGCGGCAGCGCGGTGGTCGATGCGCGCACCAATACGCTGTTCGTGCAGGACACGCCAAGCCGTCTCGAGCAGGTCCGTGCCTTGATCAAAAAAATCGATATCCCGGTCCGCCAAGTGTTGATCGAGGCGCGCATCGTCGAAGCGTCCGACACGTTCAGCCGCAATCTCGGCGCCCGGCTCGGATTCAACGCGGTCGGAAACGGTGCTACCGGGGGCAGCATACTAAACAGCTCAAACAGTGGGACGGTTGGCGCCTCTCTTGAACAAACTACTTACAACACGGGCCAATTCGGGTCGCCGGTACCAACCCTGAGCCAGACCCTTGGCGTCAACCTGCCGGCTGCCGGCTTGGGTGGCGCCCCGGCTGGCGTATTTTCGATGATACTTTTTAACAATAATTTGACCCGCTTTATCAACATGGAAGTGTCGGCACTGCAGGCGGACGGCAAGGGCAAGATCATCTCCAGCCCGCGTGTGATTACCGCCGACCAGATCGAAGCGACGATCGAACAGGGCACGCAGATTCCCTACCAACAGGCAACCTCCAGCGGCGCCACCAGCGTCTCGTTCAAATCGGCAACGCTGAGCCTCAAGGTCAAGCCGCAGATCACCCCCGACGACAATATCATCATGGATTTGAACATCCACAAGGACAGCATCAGCGCGTTGGCCACCACACCGCCGGCAATCGATACTAAGCAGATCACAACGTCCGTGCTGGTGCAAAACGGCGGCACCGTGGTGATCGGTGGTATTTATACCCAGACCGAATCGGATTCGACCACCAAGATCCCGGTGCTGGGCGACATTCCTTACATCGGCTTCATGTTCCGGAACAACGCAAAGGTCGATAACAAGAGCGAGTTGCTGATCTTCATCAGCCCACGCATCGTCAAGAACAACGTCAGTCTGCGTTAAACGCAAGAAGACCAACGCCGCCGGGCTGGCCCCGGCGGTCATGGTTGCCGAAACCCGGAGCAACGCCGGTTTCAGGCTAGAATAATGGGATGTTCCCGAGCCCAGCCGCCCACCGGGCAGAGACGCCTTTGCCCGGCAATATTTATCTCGTCGGATTGATGGGCGCTGGAAAGACGTCCGTAGGACGCTTTCTGGCCAAGCGCCTCGGCAAGACCTTTTACGATTGCGATCATGAAATCGAGCGGCGCACCGGCGTCAAGATACCGGTCATATTCGACATCGAGGGAGAACAGGGATTTCGCGCGCGCGAAACCGCGGTGCTGCGCGAACTGACCACCCTGCCGGAAATTGTACTGGCGACCGGCGGCGGCGCGGTCATCAGCCCGGAAAACCGGCGCAATCTTTCCGCAAACGGCACCGTCGTCTATCTGCGCGCCGCGCCGTCCGATCTGTGGCAGCGTACGCGCAACGACCGCAATCGCCCGCTGCTGCAGACCGCCGATCCGCAGGCCAAACTGGAACAGCTTTTCACCGAGCGCGACCCGCTGTATCGCGAAGTCGCGTCGATCATTGTCGACACCGGCAGCCAAAGCGTGCGCAGTCTCGCGCACCGGCTCGAGCAGCAGTTGCAAGAACGCCTGCGACCCCGCGAAGCCGGTAGCGCATAACGCCACCGTACTGAAAATCTGCTATGCAAACACTGGAAGTGTCTCTCGGCGAACGCGCCTACCCGATCTATATCGGCACTCAGCTGCTGAAGCAGGGTGAATTGTTTGTACGGCACATGCCGCAACCGCGAGCGGCCATTGTCACCGACAGCAATGTCGCCCCGTTATATCTCCAGCGTTTGACCGCGACGCTCGCCGAAGCCGGGGTACAGGTTACCCCGGTCATCCTGCCGGCAGGCGAGGAACACAAAAACTGGGAATCGCTGAACTCAATATTCGACGCGTTGCTGGCAGCGCGTTGCGAGCGCCGCAGCACACTGATCGCACTCGGTGGCGGCGTGGTCGGCGATCTCACCGGATTTGCCGCCGCCACCTATCTGCGCGGAGTACCGTTTATCCAGGTGCCGACAACGCTGCTCGCGCTGGTGGACTCGTCGGTCGGCGGCAAGACCGCCATCAATCATCCGCGCGGAAAAAACATGATCGGCGCTTTTTACCAGCCGCAGGCGGTTATCGCCGACACCGAAACACTGAACACGCTGCCGGACCGGGAACTGTACGCCGGCCTCGCCGAGGTTATCAAGTATGGTCTCATTCGTGACCACGCGTTTTTTGACTGGCTGGAACCGAATATTGAAGCGCTGAATGCGCGCGATCCCGCCGCACTGGCCTACGCAATTCTGCGCTCCTGCGAAAACAAGGCGGCGGTGGTCGCCGCCGACGAACGCGAGGAAACGGGAGAACGTGCGACGCTCAATCTCGGTCACACCTTCGGTCACGCCATCGAGTCCGGCATGGGTTATGGAAAATGGCTGCATGGCGAAGCGGTTGCCGCAGGCATGGTTGCCGCGGCCAAGCTGTCGCAAATTCTGGGGCTGCTGGGCGCCGACAATGTTGGACGGGTCGAATCGATCCTTGCGCGCGCGCATTTGCCGGTTGCGTTACCGGCTTTGGGCGCGGACCGCTACCTTGAGTTGATGGGGCATGACAAAAAAGTCGAGGGCGGAAAACTGCGCTTCATTTTGCTGCGCGCCATTGGCGAAGCCTATCTGACAGCCGATGTCGGTCGCGATGCTCTGTTGCAGGCCCTTGCGGCATCGGTCAGCCATGATTGAACCCGCGGTTTATGCGGTGAACGCGCAAAATTCACGCGGGCGGCGGATACGCGAAGCGGCACCGGTCGGCCGCAGCGAGTTTCAACGTGACCGCGATCGCATCATTCATTCAACCGCCTTTCGCCGCCTCGAATACAAGACGCAGGTATTCGTCAATCACGAAGGCGACTTGTTCCGCACGCGATTGACGCACAGTCTCGAAGTCGCGCAAATTGCCCGCTCCGTCGCGCGCAGCCTGCGCCTGAACGAGGACCTGGTCGAAGCCATTTCGTTGGCACACGACCTCGGACATACGCCGTTCGGACATGCCGGGCAGGATGCGCTAAACCTTTGCATGAAGCCGCACGGCGGATTCGAACACAATCTGCAATCATTGCGTGTCGTCGATTTGCTGGAGCAGCGCTACGCCGCGTTCGATGGGCTAAACCTGTGCTTCGAAACCCGCGAAGGCATACTGAAACATTGTTCGCTCAAGCACGCCAGATTGCTCGGCGATCTCGGGCGGCGATTCATCAACCGCCGCAGGCCCTCGCTGGAAGCCCAGCTTGCAAATCTTGCCGATGAACTCGCGTATAACAACCACGACGTCGATGACGGATTGCGTTCGGGTTTGCTGACGATCGAGCAGCTTTCCGAAGTGAGTTTGTTTGCACGTCACAAAAAACTAGTGTTGGTGACTTACCCGAAACTTGATGCGCGTCGCCTTGTGCACGAAACCGTGCGACGCATGATCAGTACGCTGGTGGTGGATTTAACGCGGCAAACGGCACGCAACATCCGGCACCACGCACCGCAAAGTGTTGACGATGTGCGCGATGCACCGCCACTGGTTGCGTTCAGCGTGGCACTTGAAAAGCAGCAACTTGAACTCAAACATTTTCTGCGCGACCACCTTTACCGCCATTATCAGGTAGCGCGCATGACAGCCAAGGCGCGCCGGGTCGTCAGCGAACTCTTTGATGCGTTTTTGTCCGACCCCAGACTCTTGCCGCCGCAATATCAAACCAGCAAGGACGCAGAACGGCCACGCATGGTCGCCGATTACATCGCCGGCATGACAGATCGCTATGCCATGCGCGAGCATCGGCGGCTATTCGCCGTGGACGAAATTTAGGCAAGAATTGCCGCATTGCAGCAGTTTCCTGTCGCCCGGCCGTGCCGGCAATTGATTTTCAAGGAATTTCAAGGCCTTGAAGTCCGCCCCCTATGGCTGTATATTTCAAACGTTTCGCCGTGTTTTTTGCAAATTCAGGCCGGTTGATATTCAACCGGCCTTTTTTACCCGCGAGGTAATCCGTGACGCAGCCGCCCCGTGCCCAGGGACTTTACGATCCCGCCAATGAACATGACGCCTGTGGCGTCGGCTTTGTCGCCCATATCAAAGGCGCCAAATCCCATTCGATTGTCGAGCAGGGCCTGCAGATCCTCAAAAATCTGACCCACCGCGGCGCCGTGGGCGCCGATCCTCTGGCCGGCGACGGCGCGGGGATCATGCTGCAGATTCCCGATGCCCTGTTCCGCGAGGAAATGTCGCTTCAAAGCGTGAAACTGCCGCCCGCGGGCCAATATGGCGTCGGTATGGTGTTCTTGCCGCAGGAGCCTGCATCACGCTTTGCCTGTGAATATGAAATCGAGCGCGCCATCAAGGAAGAGGGGCAAACCCTGCTCGGCTGGCGCGATGTGCCGCGCGACAACTCCGGGCTCGGCGAATCGGTCAAGAAAATCGAACCGGTCATACGGCAGGTCTTCATCGGTCGTGGCCGCGGCGTCACGGTCACCGATGCGCTCGAGCGCAAGCTCTACATTATCCGCAAGAGTTCGGGGCACGCCATACAAGCACTCGATCTGGAGCATGGCAAGGAATTTTACGTGGCGTCGATGTCGGCTCGCACCATCGTCTACAAAGGCATGCTGCTGGCGGACCAGGTAGGCGCCTACTACAAGGATTTGCAGGACACCCGGATGGTTTCGGCGCTGGCGCTGGCTCACCAGCGTTTTTCAACCAACACCTTCCCGACCTGGGATCTGGCGCATCCGTTCCGTCTGATCGCCCATAATGGCGAAATCAACACCCTTCGCGGTAACGTCAACTGGATACGCGCGCGGCAGGGCGCCATTTCAAGCCCGATTCTCGGCAAAGACCTTGAAAAACTGTGGCCGCTGATTTACGACGGCCAGTCCGACTCGGCGTCTTTCGACAACGCGCTGGAACTGCTGGTGATGGCCGGCTATTCGGTTTCGCACGCCATGATGATGATGATTCCGGAGGCGTGGGAAAGCCACACCCTGATGGATCCCAACCGCCGCGCTTTCTACGAATATCACGCGGCGATGATGGAGCCGTGGGACGGACCCGCGGCCATGGCCTTCACCGATGGCCGGCAGATCGGTGCGACGCTCGATCGCAACGGGCTGCGGCCTGCGCGTTACATCGTCACCGACGATGATCTGGTGATCATGGGCTCGGAATGCGGCTGCCTGCCGATACCGGAAGAGAAAATCGTCAAAAAATGGCGTCTGCAGCCAGGCAAAATGTTCCTCGTCGATCTCGAAAGAGGCCGCATCATCGATGACAAGGAACTGAAGGAAACGCTGGCCGCGGCAAAGCCTTACGGCGAATGGATTGAGCGCATCCGCGTCAAGCTCGACGAGGTGGAAAGCGACCGTCAACAACCGGACCGCTCGGCGGTGCCGCTGCTCGACCGCCAGCAGGCCTTCGGCTACACGCAGGAAGACATCAAGTTCCTGATGACGCCGATGGCACTCAACGGCGAGGAAGCAACCGGCTCGATGGGCAACGATTCGCCGCTCGCAGTGCTGTCGAACAAGAACAAGACGCTCTACAACTATTTCAAACAGCTGTTCGCGCAGGTGACCAATCCGCCGATCGACCCGATCCGTGAAGAAATGGTGACCTCGCTGGTTTCGTTTATCGGCCCAAAACCCAATCTGCTCGGCATCGACGAATTGAATCCGCCGTTGCGGCTCGAAGTCAGCCAACCAGTGGTCGATTTTTACGAGATGGAAAAAATCCGTCATATCGACCGCTATACGCAGGGCAAATTCAAAAGCTGCGAACTCGATATCTGCTACCCGGCGGCGTGGGGCAACCAGGCCATCGAGGCGCGCCTCGCATCGCTGCGCGCGCAAGCCGAAGACGCAGTGCGCAGCGGCTATTCAATCCTGATTATTTCCGACCGCAAGGTTGATCGCGACCACGTCGCAATCCCGGCGCTGCTCGCCTTGTCCGCCATACACCAGCATCTCGTCGGCAAGGGCCTGCGCACATCGACCGGTCTGGTAGTCGAAACCGGGTCGGCGCGCGAGGTTCATCACTTCGCATTGCTCGGCGGATACGGGGCCGAGGCGATCCATCCCTATGTGGCGCTCGAAACCCTGCTTGAACTCGGCAAGAACGGCCAGTTCGGGCCCGACTTCGACGGCAAAAAGGCAATCAAGAATTTCGTCAAGGCGATCGGCAAGGGCTTGCGCAAAGTTATGTCGAAAATGGGCATCTCGACCTATATGTCGTATACCGGCGCACAAATTTTCGAGGCGGTCGGTCTGTCGCGCACACTGATCGACAAGTATTTCGCCGGCACCACCTCGAGCGTCGAGGGCATCGGCGTGTTTGAAGTCGCCGAAGAGGCGCTACGCGTGCATCGCGCCGCGTTCGGAACCGACCCGTTGCTCGCCCGCGCGCTGGACGCGGGCGGCGAGTACGCCTACCGGGTGCGCGGCGAAGACCACATGTGGACGCCCGACGCGATCGCGAAGCTGCAGCATTCGACCCGCAGCAATTCGCTGTCTTCCTATCAGGAATACGCGCAGATAATCAACGACCAGTCAAAGCGTCACATGACGCTGCGCGGCTTGTTCGAATTCCGTTTCGATCAGTGCAAACCGATTCCGATCGAAGAGGTGGAGCCGGCCGCAGAAATCGTCAAGCGCTTTGCCACCGGCGCGATGTCGCTGGGCTCGATCTCGACCGAAGCGCACACCAATCTGGCGATCGCCATGAATCGAATCGGCGGCAAATCCAACACCGGCGAAGGCGGCGAGGATCGTAACCGCTACGCGCCGGTCAAGGCCGGCGAAACACTGGCGTCACGGCTGGGCAAGGACAACATCGAGACCGACACGGTGCTGAAGGAAGGCGATCTTCTGAAGTCGAAAATCAAGCAGGTTGCCTCGGGGCGGTTCGGTGTCACCGGGGAATACCTGGCCTCCGCGGAACAAATTCAGATCAAGATGGCGCAGGGCGCGAAGCCCGGCGAGGGCGGCCAATTGCCCGGCAAAAAGGTTTCCGAGTACATCGCGTTGCTGCGTTACTCAACGCCCGGCGTGGAACTGATTTCGCCGCCGCCACACCATGATATTTATTCGATCGAAGATCTGGCGCAGCTGATTCACGATCTGAAGAATGCGAATTCAAGCGCATCAATCAGCGTGAAACTGGTTTCTGAAATCGGCGTCGGCACCATCGCCGCCGGCGTGGCCAAGGCCAAGGCTGATCACGTGACCATTTCCGGACACGACGGCGGCACCGGCGCATCGCCGTGGTCGTCGATCAAACATGCCGGCACGCCATGGGAACTGGGTCTTGCCGAAACGCAGCAGACGCTGGTCCTGAACCGCCTGCGCGGCCGCATCGTCGTGCAAGCCGACGGCCAGATGAAAACCGGGCGTGACGTCATTATCGGCGCACTGCTGGGGGCCGACGAGTTTGGCTTTGCCACCGCACCGCTGGTCGTCTCCGGTTGCATCATGATGCGCAAATGCCACCTCAATACCTGTCCGGTCGGCGTGGCCACACAGGATCCGGTGCTGCGCAGGAAATTTCGCGGCAAGCCCGAGCACGTCATCAATTACTTCTTCTTTGTCGCCGAAGAGGCGCGCGCCCTGATGGCGCAGTTGGGCATCCGCAAATTCAACGACCTGATCGGCCGCGCCGATCTGCTCGACACCAAAAAGGGCATCGAACACTGGAAAGCGCGCGGGCTCGATTTCGCGCGAATTTTCCATCTGCCGCAGATCGGCACCGAAGTCGCCCGCTACCATCAGGAGGCGCAGGATCACGGCCTCACTCGCGCGCTGGACCACCGTCTGATCGAGCTCGCCGACGGCGCATTGAAGCGCGGCGAAAAAGTGACGATCGACATGCCGGTACGCAACATCAATCGAACGGTCGGCACCATGCTCTCAGGCGAAATTGCCAAACGTTTCGGCCACGCCGGCCTGCCTGACGATACGATCCGTGTGCAATTCGCAGGTACCGCAGGTCAAAGCTTTGGCGCCTTTCTCGCCCACGGCGTCACTCTGAATGTCATCGGCGACACCAACGACTATTGCGGCAAGGGGCTGTGCGGCGGACGCATCACGGTGCAACCCTCGCCCAAATTCCGCGGCGACTCGACGCAGAACATCATTACCGGCAACGTCGTGCTCTACGGTGCGATCGCCGGCGAAGCCTATTTCCGTGGCGTGGCCGGCGAGCGGTTTGCCGTACGCAATTCGGGTGCGCATACGGTGGTCGAGGGGGTCGGCGATCACGGTTGCGAATACATGACCGGGGGCACGGTCGTCGTGCTCGGCAAGACAGGCCGAAACTTCGCGGCGGGTATGTCGGGCGGCATCGCCTACGTGCTGGATGAGGACGGGGAATTCAGCAAATATTGCAACCTGTCGATGGTTGATCTCGAGCCGGTGCTGACCGATACGGAACAGGCGGGCAAATTGAACCGCGACCTCTGGCATATGGGCGAACTCGACGAGCTCATTCTCAAGCGGATGATCGAAAATCATGTCCGTTATACCGGTAGCGAGCATGCGCAGAGAATCCTCGACCAATGGGCGGCTTACCGGCCGCGTTTCGTCAAGGTTTTCCCAAAAGAATACCGGCGCGCACTGGCCGAACTCGCTGCACATCGCAGCAAAGTCGCGGCCTGACGCCAACACATCGCGGACGATACAGACATGGGCAAAATCACCGGCTTCCTCGAATACCAGCGCCTGCACGAGGCGAGCGAAGACAAGGAAGCGCGCACGAAACATTACCGCGAATTTGTCATGCATCTCGGCGACACCGAGGCCAAGGTTCAGGGCGCGCGCTGCATGGACTGCGGGATTCCGTTCTGCATGAACGGCTGCCCGGTCAACAACATCATTCCCGATTTCAACGATCTCGTCTTCAAGCAGGACTGGCGCAACGCGATCGAGACGCTGCACTCGACCAACAATTTCCCCGAATTTACCGGTCGCATTTGTCCCGCGCCGTGCGAAGAGGCCTGCACGCTGCGCATCAACAACGACGCGGTCGGGATCAAATCCATTGAACACGCGATCATCGACAAGGCGTGGGAGCAAGGCTGGATCAAACCGCGCCCGGCGGCGGTTAAAACCGGCAAGCGGGTAGCCATCGTCGGCTCGGGACCGGCCGGCCTCGCCGCTGCCCAGCAGCTGGCCCGCGCCGGTCACGCCGTCGTTGTTTTCGAAAAAAATGACCGGGTCGGCGGTTTGCTGCGCTACGGCATTCCGGATTTCAAGCTCGAGAAATCCCACATCGACCGCCGCATTGAACAACTCAAGGCGGAAGGAGTCGAGTTCCGGGTAAACCATGCGGTCGGCGCAGCGCCATGCGGTGCCGGCAATGCAGCGCCAACCAGTATTGAGCCCGCCGCAGTCCTTGCTGAATTCGACGCGGTGGTGCTGGCCGGTGGCGCCGAGCACCCGCGTGACCTGCCGGTTCCCGGGCGCGAACTTGACGGCGTCCACTTCGCGATGGAATTTCTACCCCTGCAGAACCGCCGCGTTGCCGGCGATAAAGTCGCCGAACTCTGGGCCAGCGGAAAACATGTTGTCGTCATCGGTGGTGGAGACACCGGCTCCGATTGCGTCGGCACATCCAATCGGCACGGCGCCGCGAGCGTCTCCCAGCTTGAATTGCTGCCGATGCCGCCGGACCTGGATAACAATCCGGTCTGGCCGTATTGGCCGCAACGCCTGCGTAGCTCGTCGTCACACGAAGAAGGCGCCAAGCGCGACTGGTCGTTGACGACCAAACGCTTTGAAGGCCGCGGCGGCAAAGTCGAGAAACTGGTCGTTGCGCGGGTTGAATGGCAAAACGGCAAGATGCAGGAAGTGCCTGGCTCCGAATTCGAACTGAATGCGGATCTCGTATTGCTGGCGATGGGTTTTGTTTCACCCGTACAGAGCATGCTTGAATCGTTCGGCGTCGCGCGCGATCCGCGCGGCAATGCCAAGGCGACAACCGAAGGACAGGGTTGTTATGCGACCTCGGTCGCGAAGGTGTTCGCCGCAGGCGATACGCGCCGCGGACAATCCCTGGTGGTCTGGGCGATCCGCGAAGGGCGGCAATGTGCGCGTGCGGTAGACGAATTCCTGATGGGAACTTCGCTACTGCCGCGCTGATTTTCAGACGAAGGGGTTGTTTTAACGCGTCCCTACGCAATCACATGCGGGAATCGCCGCGCTCGGGTACACTTCCCGTCATGAAACTCCAAAACGATACGTTTATCCGCGCGCTGCTGCGTGAAGCGACCCCTTACACACCGACCTGGCTGATGCGCCAGGCGGGGCGTTACCTGCCCGAATACAATCAGACGCGCGCTCGCGCCGGGAACTTTCTGGCGCTTTGCCAGAACCCGAATCTCGCCACCGAAGTAACGTTGCAGCCGCTTGCGCGCTACCAGCTTGACGCCGCGATTGTTTTTTCCGACATCCTGACCATTCCCGATGCGATGGGTTTGGGCCTATATTTCGCCGAGGGCGAGGGTCCGAAATTCGAACGTCCGCTGCGCGAAGAATGGGAAATTCGCGATCTCAGCGCACCTGATCCGGCGGTGCATTTACGTTATGTTCTGGATACGGTACGGCAGTGTCGCCAGGCCCTCGCCGGCAGCGTGCCATTGATCGGATTTTCGGGCAGTCCGTTTACCCTGGCCTGCTATATGATCGAAGGGCGCGGCAGTTCAGATTTTGCCTCCGTTAAAAAAATGCTTTATCGGCGACCGGATTTATTGCACAAGATTCTGGCCGTCAATGCGACAGCGGTCACCGATTACCTAAATGCACAAATTGAAGCCGGCGCCCAGGCCGTGATGATTTTCGATACCTGGGGCGGCATGTTGTCGCACGGCGCGTTTCATGAATTCTCACTGGCGTATACCAAACAAATCGTAGATAGACTGACGCGGCAACGCGAAGGCCTGCGTGTGCCCAGTATCGTTTTCACCAAAGGCGGTGGCGGCTGGCTGGAAAGCATTGCCGCAATTGGTTGTGATGCGGTCGGGCTTGACTGGACCGTCGACATTGGCGCAGCGCGCGCGCGCGTGGGTGACCGCGTTGCGTTGCAGGGCAATCTCGACCCTGCGGTATTGCTGGCGTCGCCGCAGGCCGTGCAAAAGGAAGCATTGGCGATACTCAAGAGCTTTGGGCGCGGCTCCGGTCATGTTTTTAACCTCGGCCATGGCATTTCCCAGCACACGCCGCCCGAACACGTATCGGCGCTAATCGAGACGGTACGCGGTTCTAGCGTTGCCTATCACTGAAAACCCGCGCCAGTCGTGGGTTTGCGGGGTGTCTGCCCCGCAAACTTATGCACAGCAAGGCTTTGCGGTTATCGGTCAAACCGGACTTTCCATCCGTCCTCGATGGGATTATTTTATTCATTGATTATTAAGGATTATTTTTAAGCTTATCGAAAAATCCTGCAAAATCAGGGTGGCTTGGCAATTACCCGGGTGGTGGCACCTGCGGTTTAATCAACATAATTATCCACAGGCGAATGGGCAATGAAAAAATTCCCTCTGCGGCAATAACCTTATCGCCGATTTTGAGAATTCACGCGAACAAATTCTCATAAATAGTCGTCTTCCAGAATCCTTATGACCTTCGTACGCGTCGCGCTAGATGTCCCTGTCGATACCCTGTACGACTATCGAGCAGACCGACTCAAAAATGCCGGGCCTGGTCGCATCGTGCTGGTTCCATTTGGAAAAAAAATTGTCGTTGGGGTTGTCGTGGAGGCGGCCGATACCAGCTTGGTAGCGTCCACGCGCCTGAGACAGGCGATTGCATCGCTCGACGAATTTCCACCGCTGCCCGGCGATGTGCTCGAGCTTCTGAAATTCTCCAGCGCGTATTATCACCACGCAATCGGCGCGGTCGTCATGAACGCCTTGCCAACGCGACTGCGGCGACGCAATGCGCTAAAAATCGAGCGCGGCGTTTATCGCTTGACGGCGCTCGGCACCAACGTCCGACCAGCAGAATTGCCTGCGCGCTCCGCCGCACGTCGTGCTGTGTTGGAAAATCTGGCGTTACATCCCGATGGACTCGGCGCCAGCCAATTGGCCGGGAACCCGGCGGCAACCGTTGTTGCCCTGCGGAACCTGGTCAAGGCCGGCTGGGTCGAAATGATCAGCGCGCGCCCCGACGGCGGATCCCCTCGGCCGCCGCAAGTTTTGCCCGGTCCGACCCTGACCGATGCACAGCAAACAGCGGTTGTAGAAATCCGTGGAACGTTTGACCGTTTCGCGCCTTGGCTGCTGCATGGGGTCACCGGTAGCGGCAAGACCGAAGTCTATCTGGAGCTGATCGCGACAGCCCTGACGCAGCACAGGCAAACGCTGTTTCTGGTTCCGGAAATCAATCTAACGCCCCAGCTCGAAACGCGAATTCACGCGCGTTTTCCCGATACGCCGATCGTGCGCCTGAACAGCGGACTGAATGAGGGCGAGCGCTTACATGGCTGGCTTGCCGCACAGGCTGGACATGCAGGCATTGTATTGGGCACACGACTCGCGGTATTCACGCCGATGCCGCGTCTCGGGCTGATCATTGTCGATGAAGAACACGATAGTTCATTCAAGCAGGCCGAAGGATTGCGCTATTCCGCGCGCGACATCGCGCTGTTGCGCGCCAAACAGCGTGCAGTGCCCATTATTCTCGGCTCGGCTACCCCGTCGCTCGAGACCTACCACCAGGTGCAACGCGGTCGATACCGTATGTTAACGCTCGCTCAACGCGCCAATGCTGCAATTCCAGTGATCCAAACAACCGATATCAGCGGCGAAACGCTGCTCGACGGCATTTCGCAAGCAACGCTGAAGGCGATTCGGGAAACAAGCAAACGCGGCGAGCAGTCACTCATCTATATCAACCGGCGCGGTTATGCGCCCGTGTTGATCTGTCCCGGCTGCGGCTGGACCTCGGGCTGTCCACGCTGCAGCGTAAAACTGGTGGTGCATTTGAAAAGCCATCAGATGCGTTGTCACCACTGCGGCCACCAGGAAGCCATTCCCGCAAATTGCACGCAATGCGGCAATGCCGAACTTGCTCCGTTGGGACAGGGAACGCAGCGGGTTGAAAGCGCGCTTGCGCGCATTTTTCCGTCGGCCCGGATACTCCGCGTCGATCGCGACAGTACGCGGCGCAAAAATGCCTGGGGCGAAATGCGTCGACAGATTCACGCGCAGGAAGTGGATATTCTGGTCGGAACGCAGATGCTGGCCAAAGGCCACGACTTTCCGGCGCTGACGCTGGTCTGCGTAATTAATGCCGACGCCTCTCTTTACAGCACAGACTACCGCGCCAGTGAGCGCCTGTTTGCCAATCTGATGCAGGTAGCCGGCCGCGCCGGCCGCGCGGATTTACCCGGCCGGGTTCTGGTTCAAACCGAGTTTCCTGCCCACCCGCTGTATCTCGCCTTGCAGCGCCAAGACTATGCCGCGTTCGCGAACGAAGTTCTGGCCGAGAGAAAGCAGGCCGGGCTCCCACCCTATAGCTACCAAGCCATCCTGCGCGCAGAAGCGTCTCGACAGGACGTGGCCATCGAATTCCTCGAACGTGCCGCCGCTTGCGTTGACACCGCACATTCCAAAGTGTCGATCTTCGATCCGGTGCCCGCCAATATGTCGCGACTTGCCGGCAAGGAGCGCGCCCAACTGACAGTTCAATCCGGCTCACGCGCCGCTTTGCAGAGATTCTTGAGCACTTGGGCAGGGCAGCTCGACAAACTGGCCGAACGAAAGGTTCGTTGGGCCCTCGATATCGATCCGCAAGAGCCCTGAGCAAGCCGGCAACCGACACGCCTCCCGCCTTGTTTCGGCGCCGCGAACCGTCATCCACGCATGTTAGAATGCGCCGCCTTTCCTTCCTTATAAGCAGCTGACCAGGATGAATTCCGCCGTAGATTCGGACTTGCGGTCGCATCTCGCCGGTCTGTTCAATATCGCGCTTAAAGCCGTGTCGCCGGATGCGGCAGCGATCGAATTCACACTCGAGCGACCAAAGCAGGCGCAGCATGGCGATTACGCCTGTAATCTCGCCCTGCAACTGGCCAAAGCGCTGAAACGCAAACCGCGGGACATCGCTGCCGAACTGATTACGGCGCTGCCACCTTCACCCTATCTTGCAAAAACGGAGATTGCGGGTGCCGGTTTCATCAATTGCTTCCTCAAAGCGGAGGCGCATCAGGCGGGGCTTGCACGCATTTTGCGCGAGGGTGCCGCTTTCGGCCGCAACGCGAGGGGTGCCGGACAGAAAGTGCAGATTGAATTCGTCTCCGCCAACCCGACCGGCCCTTTGCATGTCGGACATGGTCGTCAAGCAGCACTTGGCGACGCCATCGCCGCAACCCTGGAAACACAGGGCTATGCAGTTACCCGCGAGTTTTACTACAACGATGCCGGCGTACAGATCCAGAATCTTGCGCTATCCGTCGAGGCGAGGGCGCGCGGCCTGAAGCCCGGTGAGGCAGGATGGCCCGAAGCCGCGTACCAAGGCGAATATGTGCAGGATATTGCCGGCGATTTTCTTGCCGGCAAAAGCATTGCAACTTCTGCCGGCGCGGTCGTCACCGCAAATGCCGACATCAACGATTTCGATAACATCCGCCAGTTCGCCGTCGCCTATTTGCGACGTGAGCAGGATACGGATCTTGAAAAATTCGACGTGCATTTCGATGTCTTTTATCTCGAATCGAGCCTTTATGCCGACGGGCGCGTCGATGCGGTGGTGCGCGGGCTGATCGCCAGCGGCAAAACCTACGAGAGCGAAGGGGCGTTGTGGTTGCGCACCACTGATTTCGGCGACGACAAGGACCGCGTCGTACGCAAGTCGGACCGAACCTATACCTACTTCGTGCCGGACGTCGCCTACCACGTGACCAAGTGGGAGCGCGGTTTCAAACGCGCCATCAATGTGCAGGGCACCGACCATCACAGCACCATTACGCGGGTGCGCGCGGGTCTGCAGGCGCTCGGCCTCGGCATCCCGAACGGCTATCCTGATTATGTTCTGCACAGCATGGTCAAGGTCATGCGCGGCGGCGAAGAAGTCAAAATATCCAAGCGCGCAGGATCCTACGTCACGCTGCGCGACCTGATCGAATGGGTCGGCCGCGACGCGGTGCGCTTTTTTTTGGTTTCCCGCCGCGCCGACTCGGAGTTCGTGTTCGATATCGATCTCGCCCTCGCCAAGAGCGAGGAAAATCCCGTTTACTATGTGCAGTACGCGCATGCGCGTGTCTGCAGCGTGCTCGCGCAGTGGGGCGGCGAACTCGCGCAGGTCATGGACGCCTCGCTGGCGCCGCTGGTTGAAGAGCGCGAGATTGCGTTGATGAAGCGACTGGCGGAATACCCCGAAATCATCGCAATTTCCGCACGCGAATTCGCGCCCCATCAGATTGCCTATTATCTGCGCGAACTGGCCGGGGATTTCCACGGTTATTACAATTCGACGCGGTTTCTGGTGCCGGAAGAGTCGGTCAAACTGGCACGGCTGGCGCTGGCGGTCGCGACGCGACAGGTCCTGCGCAATGGACTTTTGCTGCTCGGTGTTTCAGCACCGGAAAAAATGTAACATGCCACCATGAGCAAGGATTACAAGGGTTCAAACAGGAAGGCCGCGGGCAGCAAGTCGGGCACCGGCTCCCTGCTGGTCGGCATTCTGATCGGGCTGTTGCTTGGCCTCGGCATCTCGCTCGCTGTGGCGTGGTACATCAATAAGATGCCGACGCCGTTCCAGACGCGTTCCGGCACGCCAGGCAAAGGCGATGCGCAAAAAAGCGCATCCACGGACGCCGACAAAAGCGACGACAAAGGCGTCAAAGCGGAAACCAAGCCGCGGTTCGATTTCTACAAGATTCTTCCGGGGTCGGAGGAACCCGTCACGGACCAGCAGTTCAAGGATGCGCAGCAAAAACCCTCGGCGCAGGCCAAGGAATCGTTTTTCCTGCAGGCGGGCGCGTTCCAAAACGCGCCTGACGCAGACAACCTGAAAGCGCGGCTGGCGTTAATGGGCGTGGAAGCCTCGGTGCAAACGACCACTCTGCCCGACAAAGGCGTGTGGCATCGCGTCCGGGTCGGACCTTACACAACGGTTGACGACCTCAACCGGGCACGCGACACTTTGAAACAAAGCGGTATCGACACGACTCTGATCAAGGTGCGCGAAAGCCCCGCGCAACCAGCCAAATAACCTGCAGGAGTACTCATGATTTCAGCATGGAAAAGAAGGTTTTTTCTCGTTGGCGTGGCGCTGGCCTGCTGCGCGGGCAGTATCTGGGCGCAACCGGCGGCGACGCTTGGCCGCGACTATACGGCGATCAATCCGTCGCAGCCGACCGACAGCGGCAAAAAGATCGAGGTGATCGAATTCTTCTGGTACGGCTGTATTCATTGTTATCACCTCGAATCGCCGATGAAGGCCTGGCTCAAACGCAAACCGGCGGATGTCGAGTTCCGTTACGTGCCGGCTATTTTCGATGCCGCATCATGGGGGCCGATGGCGCGCGCGTTTTATGCGCTCGACGCGCTCGGCGCCGGCGGCAAGTATCACGACGATATTTTCAACGCCATTCACAAGGACGGCTTTAAAGCCCTCGTCACCGATCCCCGCGTCATGGCCGACTGGTTTGCCAGCAAAGGCGTCGACCGGCAGAAATTCATGGACGCCTACAATTCGTTTGCGGTCAACGGCCGGGTCAAACGCTCGGAAGACATGACGCGAAGCTTTGACGTGCCGGGTACACCGGCGATTGCGGTCGATGGCAAGTACATGACGGGGCCTTCGATGACGGTCAATGCCGACGGCAGCGTCAATTACGAACGCTTCTTCCAGGTTCTCGATCAACTGATCGCGCGGGCGCGCAAGGAACGCGCCGGCCAGAAGTAGATCATGCGCTGCCTCGCGCGACACTTTCTCGGTAGTTTGCTGTGCGCAATCGCGCTGGCAATCGCGGTATCGCCGGCCACCGCGCAACAATTGAAACGCGATGTCGACTATCGCGTTATTCCACAACCGCAGCCGGTTGATACGGGTGACCGTATCGAGGTGATCGACTTCTTCTTCTACGCCTGCCCTTATTGCAACGAACTCGCGCCCCACCTCGACCGCTGGTTGAAACGCAAACCGGCCGACGTCGTATTCAGGCACATGCCAGTGGTGCGTCATGACAGCTGGGTGCCGCTGGCGAAGACCTATTTTGCGCTGGAAGCGATGGGTGAAGTCGACCGCCTTCATCTGGCGGTCTATCGCAGCTACCACGTCGAAGATCTTTATATGAGCCAGGAAAAAGTCATCGCCGAGTGGGCGGCCAAACACGGCCTCGACAGCGAAAAATTCATGGCGATTTACCGCTCGGACGAGGTCAAGCAAAAGGTCGATCTTGCGCGCAAAATGACCGAGGCCTACGACATCCAGGGCACGCCATCGATCGTCGTCGACGGCAAATACCTGACCTCCAGCAGCATGACGCCGGGCGTTCCCCAGGTCATTCCGGTCATCGACGGGCTGGTCCGGCTCGCACGCCAGCAACGCCTCGAAAAAAGCGCCAAGTAATGCGTTACGCCGCGAGGCGGCATCCGCGGGCGTCATGCGCGTCATAATCACCGGCGCCTCCAGCGGGATTGGTACTGCGCTGGCGCGTTACTACCTGCATGCCGGCGTCACACTTGGCCTGATTGCGCGGCGCATCGAACCCCTGCGGCAGCTCGCGGAGACAGCTGCCGGGCGCGTCGAAACGTATGCCGCCGACGTTCGCGATACTGCGGCGATGCAGACCGCGGCGGCCCACTTTATCGCCCGCCACGGCAGCCCGGATATCGTGATTGCCAATGCCGGCATCAGCGTCGGCACCATGACCCAGATTGCCGAGGACATCGCGGCGTTCCAGGACGTGATGGACACCAATGTGGTCGGCATGGTGAAAACCTTCCAGCCGTTTCTCGGCGCCATGCGCGATGCGCGGCGGGGAGCGCTGGTCGGAATCGCCAGTGTTGCCGGATACCGCGGCCTGCCCGGCGCGGCCGCCTATTCCGCATCGAAAGCGGCCGCGATTTCCTATCTTGAAAGCCTGCGGGTCGAATTGAGCGGCAGCGGCCTGCGTGTAGTGACCATTTGCCCCGGCTATATCGAGACACCGATGACAGTAAAAAATCCCTATCCGATGCCGTTCATCATGAGCGCCGACATGGCCGCGCGAAAAATCGCGGCGATTATCGAATCTGGCAATTCTTTTGCGGTCACGCCGTGGCAAATGGCGGTTGTCGCACGTTTGCTGCGGATCGTGCCGAACTGGCTGTTTGACCTTGCGCTGCGCGGGGCCCCGCACAAACCGCGGCGCGGCGAATAAGACTCTTATTCGACCGTTACGGACTTGGCAAGATTGCGCGGCTTATCGACGTCGTTGCCGCGCGCAAGCGCGACGTGATAAGCCAGCAACTGCAAGGGCAGGGTGTGCAGAATCGGGCTCAGAATGCCGGCGTGATCGGTCAGTGTAATGACCTCGACCCCTTCGCTTGCCGACAGGCGCGAATCCTGATCGGCGAGAACATAGAGCTGGCCGCCGCGCGCGCGTACTTCCTGCATATTTGATTTGAGTTTTTCCAGCAAGGCATCGTTCGGCGCGATGGCGACCACCGGCATGTCCTTGTCAACCAGCGCCAGCGGTCCGTGCTTGAGCTCGCCGGCCGGATAGGCCTCAGCGTGAATATAAGAAATTTCCTTCAGCTTGAGCGCACCTTCCATCGCGATCGGGTAATGGATGCCGCGGCCGAGGAAAAGCGCATGATCATGCTCGGCAAACTTCTTTGCCCAGGTCTTGACCTGCGGCTCGACCTGCAGCACATGTGAAAGCGCGGCCGGCAAATGACGCAGCGCCCGAATCAGTTCGCGTTCGCGCTCGATACTCAGGCGACCGCGCGTTTTTGCGAGAATCAGGGTCAACAAAACCAGTGCCGCGAGTTGGGTGGTAAACGCTTTGGTCGAAGCGACGCCGATTTCAGGGCCTGCACGGGTCAAAAAACGCAGATCGGACAAGCGCACCAAAGCGCTTTCCGCGACGTTGCAAATCGACAGGCAACGCGTGTGGCCAAGCTCGCGCGCATGGTTCAGCGCGGCAATGGTGTCGGCCGTTTCGCCTGACTGGGAAATCGTCACGACCAGCGCGCGCGGATTCGGCACCGACGCGCGATAGCGGTATTCGCTGGCAATTTCGACATTGCAGGGAATGCCCGCGATGGCCTCGATCCAATAACGTGCCACCACGCCGGCGTGAAAACTGGTGCCGCAGGCCAGGATCAGAACGCTGTCGATTTCGGAGATGATTTTTGCGGCATCGACGCCAAACAGCTGCGGCGACAACGACTGCGCGTTGGTCACCATTTCGAGCGTATTGGCGAGCGCGCCGGGTTGCTCGAAGATTTCCTTCTGCATGTAATGGCGGTAAGGGCCGAGTTCGATTGCATCCGAAGTCAACTGACTGATGTGAACAGGGCGATGCGCGATTTTGCCGCTGGCGTCGCAGATTTCGTAATTTCCGCAACGCAAATCGACGACGTCGCCTTCTTCTAGGTAAACCATCCGCTTGGTAACCTGCAGCAGGGCCGAGGCATCCGAGGCGGCAAACGATTCGCCGTCGCCAACGCCCAGAAGCAGTGGAGCGCCCTCGCGGGCGACGATCACTCGGTGAGGTTCGTTTTCGGCAGCGACGGCAATGGCATAGGCCCCCTGCAGTTCGCGCGTCGCAGCGCGGGTTGCAGCAAACAGATCCGGCATGCTGCAGCGATGACTATGAATCAGGTGTGCAATGACCTCGGTATCAGTATCGGAGCTGAATTCGTAGCCGAGCGCTTTCAGGCGCGTGCGGATTACTTCGTGATTTTCGATAATGCCGTTATGCACAACCGCGATCCCGCCGCTGATATGCGGGTGGGCATTTTTCTCCGAGGGCGCGCCATGGGTAGCCCAGCGCGTGTGCGCGATGCCAGTGCGCCCCGAGAGTCCGCATTGCGCGGCGGCAACCGTAAGTTCCGCGACCCGTCCTGTGCTGCGCAAGCGGGTTAATTTGTTGTCCGCGATTACAGCCACGCCAGCCGAGTCATAGCCGCGGTATTCAAGCCGCCGGAGACCTTCCAGCAGCATCGGGACAACATTGGTTTCGGCGACCGCCGCGACAATTCCGCACATTGCTAGTGCCCCTTTACCGGTTTGCGCGGACGGTGCCAGTTCGGGACAGACAATTGACGTGTGCGCGACAGTGTCAGCTGCTGCGCCGGAGCATCTTTGGTTATCGTGCTGCCGGCGCCGATGGTGGCGCCGCGTTTGATCCTGACGGGTGCAACCAGCTGGGTATCCGAGCCGATGAATACGTCGTCTTCGATAATGGTTTGATGTTTATTGGCGCCGTCGTAGTTGCACGTAATGGTTCCGGCGCCGACATTGACGTTGCGTCCGACGCGCGAATCGCCGATGTAGGCAAGATGATTCGCCTTCGAGCGTTGGCCGATTCTGGAGGCCTTGATTTCGACAAAATTGCCGATATGCACTTCATCGGCTAATTCCGTTGCCGGCCGGATGCGGGCGAACGGCCCGACCACGCAGCGTTTTCCGACGCGGGCGTCGTCAATCAGCGTAAACGCCGCAAGCTTGGTCGCGGCGCCCACGCTCGAATTTCGAATGATGCAGTTAGGGCCCACTTCCACGCCGTCGCCCAGCTTTACTTCGCCCTCAAATACGCAATTCACATCAATCCGCACGTCCTTGCCGCAACGCAGGCTGCCGCGCAAATCAAAACGCTGAGGATCAGCCAGGCTGACGCCCGCATCGAGCAAACGTTCGGCGGCAACGCGCTGATAGACGCGCTCCAGTTCAGCCAATTGGCGCTGGCTGTTGACGCCCTGCACCTCCCACAACGATTGTGGCGATACCGCGTCAACCGGTATCCCGGCAAGAATTGCGAGACCGACCACGTCGGTCAAATAGTATTCGCCTTGCACGTTGCGATTCGACAGCTTTGACAGCAAGCCATCAAGGCGGCGCGTGGGTAGATAAATCAAACCCGTACTGCCCTCGTGAATTCGGCGTTGTTCCGGGCTGGCGTCCTTTTCTTCGACAATGCCGATGACGTTGCCGCCGACATCACGCAATATCCGGCCGTAGCCTTTAGGGTCATCAAACGTGGCCGTCAATAGGCGGACGCGTTCGTCGCGGGCAGCGGTCAGTTTGCGCAAGGTACGCGATGAAATGAGGGGAACATCGCCATACAGAACCAGCGTACCGGCGGCGGGGTCAAGGTAAGGCAAGGCCTGTTTCAGCGCGTGACCGGTGCCGAGTTGCTTGTCCTGCAGAACAAAAGTCAGCCCGTTGCCGGCCATTGCCAGCGGAACCTGGTCGCCGCCGTGGCCGTAAATAACGCAAATGCGGCGCGGTTTCAGGCTGCGCGCGGCGTCGATCACGTGAGCCAGCAGCGGTTTGCCGGCCAGCCGATGAAGAACCTTCGGCAGTTCCGAATGCATGCGCTTGCCTTGACCGGCAGCGAGAATAACGACGTTGAACGCCATGCCGGATTATCGCATACAGGGATATTTATTCGGGTGTGTGCTTGCGCGCCATGACGTAGTCGGCGACCGCGAGACGCTGTGCCTGAGTCATCAGTAGTCCGGCTTTGCTGCGCCGGTAGAGTACATCCTCGGCGCTTTGCGCCCATTCGTGGGCCATCATGTAATCGATTTCCCGCGCGTACAGATGGCCGCCGAAATGCGCGCCGAGGTCCTTGAGGGCAACGACATCAAACAGGAGGTGCCTGGTTCGCGTGCCATGGCGGTTGCGAAGGGAGTTGAGCAAGTCCGCAGGTAAGCTTTTCCAGGGCGCATCGGTGTCCTCATCCACGACTTCGGCACCGGGCAGCGGCTCCGCTGCCGTCCAGGGTGATTTCATGTGGGCAAAATAGGGCGCCAGTTTTTCAAGCGCATGTTCGGCCAGTTTTCGGTACGTCGTGATCTTGCCGCCGTAGATTGAAAGAATCGGCGCGGTGCCGTTGTCGTCGTCGAGCCGCAGGGTGTAATCTCGTGTAATAGCGGAGGGATTTTTTTCTCCATCGTCGTAAAGCGGCCTTACCCCCGCGTAACTCCATACGATTTCCTCAGTATCGATCGGTTTCTGCAGGTAGCGATTGACGGCGCGGCACAGATATTCCACTTCTTCTGTGCTCGCCGCCGGCGGTTCTGAGATGGATGTGACGGTGACGTCCGTAGTACCAACCAGTGTGAAGTCGGTCAGATAGGGAATCATGAAAATGACCCGATGGTCGTCATTTTGCAGGATGTAAGCATGATCGCCTTCGTATAGGCGGCGCAATACGATATGGCTACCCTTTACCAGCCGCACCTCCTCGCGGCCGATCTGGCGCAGGCGGTCATGCAAAACTTGTTTCACCCATGGACCGGCGGCGTTGGCGACTGCTTTGGCCGTGACGATGATTTCCCGGCCGTCGTTTTGTCGAAGGCAAATTTCCCAGCCTTTGCTAATACGTTTGCCGGTAATGCACTCGGTCCGTGTCAATACTGCGGCACCGGCTTCCGCCGCGCTGATCGCATTGGCCAAAACCAGTCGCGCATCGTCGACGCGGCAATCTGAGTAAATAAAGCCGCGGCTGAATTCAGGTTTGAGACCCGCGTTGTACGGCGGCGTACGCAGGCTGATACCCCGGGATTTGGGCAGGCGGCTCCCGTTGCTGCCGGCAGTGGCGGCTTTGTGGCCCATGTGATCATAGAGAAACAGGCCCGCCCTGATCATCCAACGGGGACGCAATTGAGGAACGTGCGGCATGACGAACCGTAATGGCTTGACCAGATGGGGTGCAATATTGAGCAGGATTTCGCGTTCGGCCAGCGCTTCTGCGACCAAGCGGAATTGAAACTGTTCCAGATAGCGCAAGCCGCCGTGGATCAGCTTGCTGCTCCACGAAGAAGTTGCCGATGCGAGGTCGTCCTTTTCCACCAAGAGTACGGACAAGCCGCGGCCGGCCGCGTCGCGCGCGATGCCGGTGCCGTTGATGCCGCCACCGATAATTGCCAGATCGTAGTGGGTGCCCGCTTCGCGCACGTGCGTTTCACAGCCTCGGGTAATCATTTAATTCTAGCCTTAACAACACCCCAGAAAACAAAAAGGCAGCTCTCGCTGCCTTTTATGCTCAAGACGTTTGTCGCTAGCGCCTCTGCCGCAGTTTTCGAATCGCCGCCAATTGCGCGGCGAGCGTCGCCAACTCCGCTTCGACGGCTGCGATTTCCTGCTTGTCCTGGGCTTTGGCGCGCGCTTCTTCCGCCCGTTTGATCGCCTCGCTGGCCTTGGCTTCGTCAAGATCATGACCGCGGATCGCAGTGTCGGCGAGGACCGTGACCACGCGCGGTTGCACTTCGAGAATGCCGCCGGCAACGAAAATCAACTCTTCTTCAGCCTCGCCTGCGGGTTTAATTCGAACGGATCCGGGCTTGATACGGGTAATCAGCGGCGTGTGCTGCGGATAGATGCCGAGTTCGCCAGCCTCGCCCGGCAACACCACGAATTCCGCTTCGCCCGAGTAAATGCTCTGCTCGGCGCTGACGACATCGACATGTAAGGTATGCGCCATGGCGTTCTATCAGCCCTTCGCTTTGGCGAATGCTTCCTCGATACCACCGACCATGTAGAACGCCTGTTCCGGAATGTGATCGCACTCGCCCTCGACGATCATCTTGAAACCCTTGATCGTATCCTTGAGCGTGACGTATTTGCCCGGCGAGCCGGTAAACACTTCGGCGACGTGGAACGGCTGCGACAGGAAGCGCTGGATTTTACGCGCGCGACCGACCGCCAGTTTGTCTTCGGGCGAAAGTTCGTCCATGCCGAGAATCGCGATGATGTCGCGCAATTCCTTGTAGCGCTGCAGCACGGCCTGCACGGCACGTGTAGTGTTGTAATGCTCTTCGCCGATGACGTGCGGATCGACCTGGCGCGAGGTGGAATCCAGCGGATCCACGGCGGGATAGATACCGAGCGAGGCAATATCGCGCGACAACACGACGGTGGCATCAAGGTGGCCGAAGGTGGTCGCCGGCGACGGGTCGGTCAAGTCGTCCGCCGGAACGTAGACGGCCTGGATCGAGGTGATCGAGCCCGTTTTGGTCGAGGTAATGCGTTCCTGCAGGCGGCCCATTTCTTCGGCCAGCGTCGGCTGGTAACCCACCGCCGACGGCATCCGGCCAAGCAGCGCCGATACTTCGGTGCCGGCCAGTGTAAAGCGGTAAATGTTATCGACGAAAAACAGAATGTCGCGGCCTTCGTCGCGAAAGCTCTCGGCCATGGTCAGGCCACTCAGCGCGACACGCAAACGGTTGCCCGGCGGTTCGTTCATCTGGCCGAACACCATCGCCACTTTCGATTCGGGCAGGTTGTCGAGCTTGATCACGCCGGCTTCCGACATTTCGTGATAGAAGTCATTGCCCTCGCGGGTGCGCTCGCCGACGCCGGCGAACACTGATAAACCGCTGTGCTGCTTGGCGATGTTGTTGATCAGTTCAAGCATGTTCACGGTCTTGCCGACGCCGGCGCCGCCGAACAGACCGACCTTGCCGCCCTTGGCGAACGGGCAGATCAAGTCGATCACCTTGATGCCGGTTTCGAGCAGTTCAACCGACGGCGAGAGCTCGTCGAATTTCGGTGCTGGCTGGTGGATCGAACGACGCTCGTCCGTCTTGATCGGGCCGACGTCATCGATCGGGCGCCCCAGCACGTCCATGATGCGGCCGAGGGTCGCGGTGCCGACCGGCACGGAAATTGGTTTGCCCGTGCCGTTGACCTTCATGCCGCGGCGCAGGCCGTCCGAAGAACCGAGCGCAATGGTGCGCACGATGCCGTCGCCGAGCTGCTGCTCGACTTCAAAAGTGAGGCCTTTTTCCGCGAGCTTGTTGGTCGCGTCTTCGGCCAGCGTCAACGCGTCGTAAATCTTCGGCATCGAGTCGCGCGGAAATTCGATATCGATAACCGCGCCGATACACTGAACGATGGTGCCTTGAGCTTGTGCCATAGCGATTTCCTGAATGTTCAATTCAATGGGTTGAGGCCGTTATACGGCAGCAGCGCCGCCGACAATCTCCGAAAGTTCCTTGGTGATCGCCGCTTGGCGGGTTTTGTTGTAAATGAGCGTCAATTCGTCGATCACGTTACCGGCGTTGTCCGAGGCGGATTTCATCGCGACCATGCGCGCCGACTGTTCGGACGCCATGTTCTCGCTCAGGGCTTGGAAAATGATCGCCTCGACATAGCGCATCAATACCTGGTCGAGAACAACCTTGGCTTCGGGCTCGTAGATGTAATCCCAGGCGCCTTCGGGTGCGCCCAGCTTTTCGCCTGACAACGGCAGCAGCTGTTCCATTACCGGTTCCTGCTTCATGGTGTTGATGAATTTCGTATAGAAAATCATCAAGCGGTCGAAGCGATCCTCGGTATAGCCGTCGAGCATGACTTTAATCGAGCCGATCAGCTTTTCCATCTGCGGACGATCACCAACCTGCGTCACCTGGGAAACAATATTGGCGCCCAGCCTCTGCATGAAACCAAGGCCTTTGTTGCCGATGCAACAGACTTCGAACGACTCGCCGTCGACTTCCCATTCCTTTATTTTGTTCAGGGCCAGCCGCTGGATGTTGGTGTTCAAACCGCCACACAGGCCTTTATCGGTCGTGATGATGATGATGCCGACCTTTTTGACCGTATCGCGCGGGACCAGAAACGGATGACGGTACTCCGGGTTGGCGTGCGAGATGTGCGCCGCCACGTTGCGGATTTTTTCGCCATAGGGCCGCGCGGCGCGCATGCGATCCTGCGCCTTGCGCATTTTCGAGGCGGCGACCATTTCCATCGCCTTGGTGATCTTGCGCGTGTTTTGCACGCTCTTGATCTTGTTCCGTATTTCTTTACTGCCTGGCATGCGTCATGTCCTTGGCCGTGAGGCGGGCCGATTCCGGAATTAACAGCTTAAAATTAGTAGCTGCCGTTTTTCTTCCAGTCGTCGATGGCGGCTTTGAGGGCCTTCTCATCGTCGGCACTGATGTCTTTCTTGTCTTCGATGCGATTGATCAGGTCCGCATACTTCGACTTGATGTAGTCGCGCAGGCTGCGTTCTGCAGCCAGGGCTTTTTTCACATCAATGTCGTCGAAATAGCTGTTGTTGGCGGCGAACAGCGTCAACGCCATTTCGCTCACCTGCATCGGCTGATACTGCGCCTGCTTCATCAGCTCGGTAACCATGCGGCCGCGCTCGAGCTGCTTGCGGGTCGTTTCGTCGAGGTCCGAAGCAAACTGGGCAAACGCCGCAAGTTCGCGATACTGGGCGAGAGCGAGACGCACACCGGCACCGACGTCCTTGCGCTTCATGACCTTGGTCTGGGCGGCGCCACCGACGCGCGATACCGATACGCCGGCGTTGATGGCAGGGCGGATACCGGCATTGAACAAGTCGGTCTCGAGGAAGATCTGGCCGTCGGTAATCGAGATCACGTTGGTCGGCACGAATGCAGAGACGTCGCCGGCCTGGGTTTCAATCACTGGCAGAGCGGTCAACGAACCGGTCTTGCCCTTGACTTCACCCTTGGTGAATTTCTCGACGTATTCTTCGTTGACGCGGGCAGCGCGCTCAAGCAGACGCGAGTGCAGATAGAACACGTCGCCGGGGTAAGCTTCGCGGCCCGGCGGGCGACGCAGCAGCAGCGAAACCTGACGGTAGGCCCAGGCCTGCTTGGTCAAGTCGTCATAAATGATCAAGGCGTCCTGGCCGCGATCGCGGAAGTATTCGCCCATGGTGCAACCGGAGTAGGGTGCGATGTATTGCATCGCTGCCGATTCCGACGCCGACGCCGCAACCACGATCGTATACGCCATCGCGCCGTGTTCTTCGAGTTTGCGCACGACGTTGGCGATCGTCGAGGCCTTCTGGCCGACGGCGACGTAGATACAGAAAAGGTCTTTGCCCTTTTGATTAATGATGGTATCGACGGCGACGGCGGTCTTGCCGGTCTGGCGGTCACCGATGATCAGCTCGCGCTGACCGCGACCGACCGGCACCATGGCGTCGATCGACTTCAAGCCGGTCTGCACCGGTTGTGAAACCGATTTACGCGCGATGACGCCCGGCGCGACTTTCTCGATAACGTCCGTCAGCTTTGCATTGATCGGACCCTTGCCGTCGATCGGCTGGCCGAGCGAGTTAACGACGCGACCGATCAGCTCCGGACCAATCGGCACGGACAGAATCTGGCCGGTACATTTGACCGTGTCGCCCTCGGAGATGTGCTCGTATTCGCCGAGAATAACCGCGCCCACCGAATCACGCTCGAGGTTGAGCGCGAGGCCGTAGGTGTTTTTCGGGAACTCCAGCATCTCGCCCTGCATGACGTCGGCCAGCCCGTGAATACGGCAGATGCCGTCGGTCACGGAAATGATCGTGCCCTGGGTGCGAGACTCGGTGGAGGCACCGAGGTTCTGGATCCTGCTTTTGATCAGTTCACTGATTTCTGACGGGTTGAGTTGCATCTGAAACTCCTAACGAATGAGTGCAGCCGACATCGCGTCGAGTCTGCCGCGCACGGTCGCGTCGACAACCTTGTCGCCGACCACAATCTTGATTCCACCGATCAGTTTTGAGTCGACGCTGACTTGCGCCCGCACTTTGCGCTGATACCTGCTTTCGAGTTTCTTCACCAGCTGCGCGACCTGGGCGTCGTCGATTGCGAACGCCGAATAAATTTCCGCTTCGAGCACGCCATCGTGTTCCAGCCGCAGCTGGTCGAACATGGCGCGAATTTCCGGCAGCAGGGTCAGCCGGTCATTTTGCACCAGCACCTCGACGAAATTGCGGCCAGCGCCATCTAGACGCTCGCCGCAGACGCCAAGAATGAGCCCCTGCAACTGCTGCGCACTGACATTCGGGTCTCCGATGCAACGCGCAACATCGGCGTCCCGCACCACGAGGTCGAGCAGGTCCAGCATCTGCGACCACGGTTCGAGCTGGTTTTTTTCCTGCGCCAGCTTGAAAGCCGCTTCGGCGTAGGGTCTCGCGATGGTGACTGTTTCCGCCATGATCCCGCTCTACAGCTCGGCCTGCACGGCTTGCAGCAGGTCGGCATGGGTTTTCGCATCGACTTCGCGGCGCAGAATTTTTTCCGCTCCGGAAACCGCCAGCGCGGCAACCTGCAGGCGCAATGCCTCGCGCGCACGCGAAACTTCCTGTTCGATTTCGGCCTTGGCAGCGGCTTTTTCGCGATTGCCTTCGTCGCGCGCCGCATTCTTGGCTTCTTCAATCATTTGCGAAACACGCTTCTCCGCTTGCGCGACGATTTCCGCCGCGCGGCCGCGCGCCGCGTTGATTTCTTCGTTCGCCTTCAGTGACGAACGCTCAAGCGACCGCTTGCCCTCCTCGGCGGCGGCAAGGCCGTCGGCGATCTGCTTCTGGCGTGCCGCTATCGCATTGGTCAACGGCGGCCACACGAACTTCGCGCAAAAAAAGATGAACACGAAGAACGTGACTGCCTGCGCAACCATGGTGACATTTAGATTCATGGGTTGCCCCTGCTGAAAGTTACCCGGAAATTACTTGAGGCTGCCAAGCAACGGATTGCCGGTCGCGAACCACAGGGCGAGGCCGACGCCGATGATGAACGATGCGTCGATCAGGCCGAGCAACAGAAACACCTTGGCCTGCAGTTGCGGCATCAATTCCGGCTGACGCGCGGCGCCTTCGAGAAAGCGGCTGCACATGATGCCGACACCGATACACGCGCCGGCGGCGCCCAAGCCAATCATCAGACCGATGCCAATTCCGGTGTAGGCCTGAATCATCGCTACCAATTGCAACTTATCCATTACTGTCTCCTTTCAGGGAAAATGGTTACTTCTAATCGTTTATTAATGACTTTCGTGCGCCATCGCCATGTAAACAGCGGTAAGCATCATGAATATGTAGGCCTGCAGCACCACAATCAGGATGTGGAAGATTGCCCAGCCCAAGGCGAGCACGCCGCCAAAAACGGAGCCGGCGATTCCGGTCGCAGCCCACATCCACAGCAGCATGAAAATGATTTCACCGGCGTAGATATTGCCGTAGAGGCGCAGCGAGTGCGATAGCGGCTTTGAAATATATTCGACGATGTTGAACAGAAAGTTGAACAGCCAAAGCAGCGGATTCGAACCGAACGGCGTGCAGAACAGCTCGTGCGTCCAGCCGCCGATGCCCTTAACCTTAACGTTGTAGAACAGCATCAGCGCCCACACCGACAAGGCCAGTGCAAACGTGGTGTTGACGTCCGACGTCGGTACCGGTTTCCAGTTGGGTTGACCGAGCGCGTGTTCGGTAAAGCCGGCGGCGAGATCAACCGGTATGAAGTCCATGGCGTTCATGAGGAGCACCCAAACGAATACCGTGAGTGCCAGCGGCGACACAAAGGCGCGGCTGCCGTGGAAAATGCCTTTGACCTGATCGTCGACGAATTCGAACAGCATTTCGACAAACGCCTGACGGCGGTTGGGCACACCGGCGGTGGCGCCGCGCACGATCCACCAAAGAATACCAAAACCGATGACCCCCAATGCCGCTGCCGTCAGAAAGGTGTCGAGATGCAACGTCCAGAACGGGCCGTCGCCGAGCGATATCGTTCGATTGGTCAGGTGGTGACCGATGTACTCGGTCGGCGTCAGTTCGCCCTCTTCACTCATTGCATTTCCCTGAAATCCCGGTCAATCGCGTATCAGTAACGCGATCGGATAAATCAAAACCGCAACCACGAACGTGCCGATAAACACCGTCGGCACAACAGCTGCGTAGGCCGTCAATACCACCCACAACTGGAGAACGATGAGGCCGATTTTGCTGGCCTCGGCTCTGACGAGCGCCCTGAGCGTATCCCCTGCGGACCTTACCTTGTTACCACCGGTCATGGCGGCGTAAACACCGCCCGCAATCATCATGACCAACCCGCCCAACAGCGCGGAAATTGCACCTTCGATACCCAACCAAAACGCGGCCGCGACAGCCATGGCGATGGTTACCACCAGTTGCCATTTAAGGACTGCGCGAACCGGTTTGCTCGCCAGTGACCCGGGGAGCTGCCACGCAAACCCTCTGATTGTACTTAGTTTCGTCATTATGCGTCAAACCATCTTGCAATGCAGCAAGAGGCGTTCACCGATTCAATCTGGCCAGAATGGTATCCAGCTGGGCGAGGCTTGAGTATTGAATCACCAGCGAGCCTTTGCCCTTGTTTCCAGCCTTGATCAGAACCTTGGTGCCCAGTTTTTGCGCCAAATCTTCCTGCAAACGCAATACGTCGCGGTCAGTCGTCTTACGGGCTGGCTTTCCGGCAGCACCGCGCAATAGCTGGCCAACCAATTTTTCGGTATCCCGTACCGAGTAATTTTTGGCGACAACGGTCCGTGCCGCCTCGATTTGTTGCATGCCCGCGAGCGCGAGGAGGGCACGCGCGTGCCCCATGTCTAGTTTGCCTTGCTGCAACAGGTCGCGAACCGGTGTCGCCAAAGCCAATAGACGCAGCAAATTGGTGACCGCACTGCGCGAGCGACCAACCATGTCGGCGGCCTGATCGTGGGTGGCGCCGAATTCGTTGACCAGGCGCTGAATGCCCGTTGCCTGCTCGAGGGGATTAAGATCTTCGCGCTGAATATTCTCGATCAATGCCATTGCCAAGGCGGCGTTGTCCGGCACCTCGCGGACCAGAACCGGCACCGTTTCCAGACCGGCGAGTTTCGATGCGCGCCAGCGGCGTTCGCCCGCGATAATTTCGTACTTCCCTGCGGCAACCGGACGCACCAGAATCGGTTGCATGATGCCCTGGAGCTTGATCGAGGCGGCGAGTTCTTTCAGTGCGGTCTCGTCCATGTGTGAGCGCGGCTGATATTTTCCCGGCTGCAGTTGGTCGATCTTGAGTTCGGATTGGCGGTCTGCCGGCGCCGGGTTTAACGGCTCTTCGTCGCCGCCAAGCAGTGCATCAAGCCCCCGTCCCAATCCTTTCATTCTTGCCATTTCTCCTGACTCCTAAATCGCCGCGGCGGCGCGGTTTAACATTTCGCCAGCCAGCGCGAGGTAGGCTTGCGCACCCTTTGAGGCCTTGTCCAGGCCGAGTGCAGGCACGCCGTGGCTGGGCGCCTCGGCAAGGCGCACATTGCGCGGAATGACCGTGCGATAAAGTTTGTCGCCAAAATGTTGCTGTAACTGGGCCGACACCTGTTGTGCGAGCGTATTGCGCGGATCGTACATGGTGCGTAACAGGCCTTCGATTTCCAACTGCGGATTGAGATGAGTGCGGACTTTTTTGACCGTTTGCACCAGATCGCTCAAGCCCTCCAGCGCGTAATACTCGCATTGCATCGGGATCAACACCGCTTGCGCAGCGCACAACGCATTCACCGTCAGGAGATTGAGCGAGGGCGGGCAATCGATCAGCACGTAGTCGTATTCGCCTTCGATATTTGCGAGCGCGGTCTTTAATCTGGTTTCTCGATGTTCGATATCGACCAACTCGATTTCAGCGCCGGCAAGCTCGCGATTAGCCGGCACCACGTCGTAATGGCCGCTGGCCGAATTGACGCGGGCCTCGCGAATGTCGGCTTCGCCAAGCAAAACGTGATAAACCGTGCGCGCGAGCGTTCGTTTGTCGATGCCGCTGCCCATGGTGGCGTTGCCTTGCGGATCGAGGTCGATCAACAATACGCGTTGCTGGGTTGCGGCCAGGCTGGCTGCGAGATTGACGCTGGTGGTCGTCTTGCCGACGCCGCCCTTCTGGTTGGTGATTGCGAGTATTTTTTTCATGGCTTGATCAATACCAGATGGCGTTCGGCGTTCAACCCCGGGACGTGCAGTTGGATAACCTTGGGCGCGGTAGGAGTAATCGCCTTTAGCTCGCCGACCGGCAAGACGCCCTTCATGGCGGCCAGCAGTCCGGTCGGGTTACAGTGGGCCGCGGCGACGCGAATAAATTCCGCCAACTCGGCGAAGGCGCGCGAAACAACGAGGTCGTATTTTAACCGCGGTTGCCATGACTCCGCGCGCGCACAAACCACCTCGACATTGCGAAGTCCGAGTTCGATGCACACCTGCCGCAAAAAGGTTGTCTTTTTCTGATTGCTGTCGAGCAACGTTATCCGCGATCGGGGCCAGATCATGGCCAGCGGGAGCCCGGGCAGTCCGGCGCCGCTGCCCACATCAAGAACGGCATTGCCCGACAAATGCGGTGCGATCGCCAGGGAATCAAGCAAGTGCGCGCTCACCATGGTCGGCAAATCCCGGATCGCCGTGAGGTTGTAGACGCGATTCCATTTGCTGATCAATTCGACGTAATGGAGCAGGCCTGCCTGGATTTCCGCCACGATCTCGAGTCCCAACTCGTCGAGTCCGGTCGCAAGTTGTTGCGCGGGGTTCATGCGGTTTGCCGCGCAACCCCGAAGCCCCTTTTGAGATGCACCAGCAAAAGCGAAATCGCCGCCGGCGTGATGCCGGAGATGCGTGACGCCTGACCGATGGTTTCAGGACGCTGCTGATTCAGTTTTTGCTGCGCCTCAATCGATAGCCCGCGCACCGACCGGTAATCGATTTCGAGCGGGAGAGGGGTGTCATCAAATGACTCCTGCCGCTGAATTTCAAATTGCTGACGGTCAATGTAGCCGCGGTATTTGATTTGAACCTCGACCTGCGCCGCCGCCTGAGAATCTTCAACGGCGGGCCCGGTGCCGGGCAGCGACATCAATTCTGCATAGCCGACGTGTGGTCGACGCAGGAGCTCTTCAAGCGAATATTCGTGTTCGATTTGCTGACCGAACACCCGTGCGGCATCGGCGGCGGCGATCAATTGCGGATTGATCCAGGTCGAGCGCAGGCGTTCGATCTCGCGCGCGACGGTTTCGCGTTTGCCCTCGAACACAGCCCAGCGCTGGTCGTCAACGAGACCCAACTCGCGCCCGTACTCGGTCAGACGCATATCGGCGTTGTCCTCGCGCAAGCTCAACCGGTACTCGGCGCGGCTGGTGAACATGCGATAGGGCTCGGTAACCCCGCGCGTAATCAGATCGTCTACCAGCACGCCGAGATAGGCTTCGTTGCGGCGCGGGCACCACGCCGGTTGCCCGGCGGCGAAGCGGGCTGCATTCAGGCCGGCCAACAGACCCTGCGCGGCCGCCTCCTCATAACCTGTGGTGCCATTGATCTGGCCGGCAAAAAAAAGTCCCGCAATCGCTTTGGTCTCCAGCGAGCTCTTGAGGCCGCGCGGATCGAAATAATCATACTCGATCGCATAGCCGGGTCTCGTGATATGCGCCTTTTCGAGCCCCTTGATCGATCGCACCAGCGCGAGTTGTATGTCAAAGGGCAAGCTGGTCGATATGCCATTGGGATAAACCTCGTTGACCGTCAACCCTTCCGGCTCGAGAAAAATCTGATGCGATGTCTTGTCGGCAAAACGGGATATTTTGTCTTCGATCGACGGACAGTAACGCGGACCGATCCCTTCAATCACGCCGGTGAACAACGGTGAGCGATCCAATCCGCCGCGAATGATTGCGTGGGTGCGTTCGTTGGTGTGCGTAATCCAGCATGGTTTCTGGCACGGATGTTGTGCCGCATTGCCAAGAAACGAAAATACCGGGGTTGGATCATCGCCAGGTTGTTCAACCAGCTGGCTAAAATCGATTGTGCGGGCATCGAGACGGGGCGGGGTGCCTGTTTTCAAGCGACCCACCGGCAAGCTGAGTTCGCGCAATCGCGCTGCCAGACTACACGCCGGCGGATCGCCTGCGCGACCGCCTTGGTAATTGTTCAATCCGACATGAATCAGGCCTGCCAGAAAAGTACCTGCGGTCAGCACCACCGCATCGGCGGCGAAGGAAAGTCCCAATTGCGTGACAACTCCGGTTACGCGCTCGCCTTGTACGATCAAATCGTCCACAGACTGCTGAAAAATCAATAGATTAGGCTGATTTTCAAGCCGTCCGCGGATGGCTTTCCGATATAACACGCGGTCCGCTTGAGCGCGCGTTGCCCTGACCGCGGGGCCCTTGCTGGAATTGAGGATTCGAAACTGTATGCCCGCCTCATCGGTCGCTACAGCCATCGCACCGCCGAGCGCATCGACTTCCTTGACGAGGTGGCCTTTGCCTATCCCGCCAATTGAGGGATTACAGGACATCTGGCCCAGAGTTTCGACATTGTGGGTCAGCAGCAGGGTGCTTCGACCCGTACGCGCACTCGCAAGCGCGGCCTCGGTCCCCGCATGACCGCCGCCGATGACGATTACGTCAAATTTTTCAGAATACTGCATGAGCCACCGCACTTAAAGCAGGGGCGTAATGATATCCGAAATCGCGCCCCAATCGAAGATTTAAGGTGTCGGCTGCTTGGGGACATCCGCGATCATTGGCGTTTCCGGCTCGCAATGTTTCACGTGAAACATTTAGCCAGAGCGCTTACTTCTATCACTTACCAATGCAAAATTGCCCGAATATCTTCCCGAGCAATTCATCCGCGGAAACTGCGCCTGTAATTGCGTTCAACGCCGTTTGGGCCAACCGAAGCTCCTCAGCACACAACTCCAGTTCGCCAACTCGCGAAGAAGCTGCTTCGACATGGAGCCCGGCGAGTTGAAGCGCTTGAAGGTGTCGTGCGCGCGCCAAAAATGTTCCTTCGCTTCCCGTCCAGCCGGCCGACTTTAGTATTAATTCCACAAGGTCACCAAATCCGGCGCCCGTCTTGGCCGACAAACGAACCATGGGCCCCGTCTGAACTTTCTCCATCAGGTCGACATTGACCAAATCAATCTTGTTGAGGATCACGATACGTCGCGCCCCTTCAGCAAGCGTGCCCGTTAATTTATCGTCGATGGCAAACGTTGAGGGGCGTGTCGCGTCTGCCACCCACAGCAGCAGATCAGCTTTTGCGATCGCCTCACGGCTACGCGCAATGCCGATTTCCTCCACCGGATCCTGGGCAATTCGCAATCCAGCGGTATCAACTATGCGCAGCGGCACACCATTCAGATTTACCGTTTCGTGAAGGGTGTCGCGGGTGGTGCCCGGTATATCCGTGACGATCGCACGCTCCGAACCCGCAAACCGGTTAAGAAGGCTGGATTTGCCAACGTTAGGATGCCCGGCCAAAACGGCAACGACCCCCTCTCTCAGCAGACTGCCTTGGCGGGACGCCAGCATGACATCCGCCAAATCCTCACGCAGACTGGCGAGCCTGTCGCGAAGACGGGCTTTTTCGATAATATCGATCTCTTCTTCGGGAAAGTCGAGCGTGGCCTCGACGAGGACGCGCAGGTCAGTTAGTGCTGTCACCATGCCGTTGATCCGCTCTGAAAAAACACCCTCCAGAGATCGGACGGCACAGCGCGCCGCCTCAATGGTGCCTGCCTCGATCAGATCCGCAACGCCTTCTGCCTGCGCAAGGTCCAGCTTATCGTTGAGAAAGGCCCGCTTGGTGAACTCGCCGGGATCAGCGATCCGTGCCCCCAATTCAATACAGCGGTTCAATAGCAATTGGGTTACGACCGGTCCACCGTGGGCGTGAAGTTCGGCCACGTCTTCGCCGGTATAGGAATGCGGGGCAGGAAAATAAAGGACGATGCCGTGATCGATGACGCCGGAATCAGCATCGCGAAACTTGGTAAGGGTGGCGTGGCGTGGCGCCGGCTCGATATCGATCAAGCCCGAAATCAGCCCCCGCAAATCCGGCGCGGAAAGCCTGACGACCGCAATCCCGCCACGGCCTACCGGAGTCGATACCGCGGCGATGGCGTCATTTGCCATGCGCCGGTTTGGCATTCTCCATCGCACGCGTGATCTGCCACTGTTGCGCGATCGACAGGACGTTGTTTACCAGCCAATAAAGGACGAGTCCAGCCGGAAAGAAGAAGAACATGATGCTGAAAGCGATCGGCATAATTTTCATGACCTTTGCTTGCACCGGATCCGGGGGTTCCGGATTCAGATAGGTCTGAAAGATCATGGTGGCGCCCATCAGCACCGGCAATACGAAATAGGCGAACGGCGCAAAAATCCATCCATTTGTCGTCGATACGGATGCCATCGACAAATCATCAATGGTCAGCATAAAAGGTGCATGGCGAAGTTCAATACTTGCCAACAAAACCCAATAAAGAGCAATAAAAACAGGTATTTGCACAACAACAGGCAAACATCCACCGAGAGGATTGATCTTTTCCGTCCGGTAAAGCTCCATCATCGCCTGGCTCATTTTCTGGCGGTCATCCCCGTACTGTTCTTTGAGCCTTTGCATTTTGGGCGCAACCAGCCGCATGCGCGCCATCGAACGATAGCTGGTAGCCGACAATGGATAAAACACCATCTTTAGAGAAACCGTGAGCAAAATGATCGCGACGCCCCAGTTGCCGACCCAGTGATAGAGCCACTGAAGGTATACAAACAGCGGCTTCGCAATTATCGTCAGCCAGCCGTAATCGACCGTCAGATCCAAACCAGGCGCCAGCGCGGCCAATTTATCCTGTTCCTGCGGGCCTGCGTAGAGCGGAACCGTCACCGCAGCCTGCGCGCCCGGCTCAATATTGCCAACGGACAAAATCACTCCAGCCGAGTAAAGACCGTTGTCGCCGTGCTGGGCAAAATACTCGCGGGCCACATTACCCTTTGGCAACCATGCAGTAAGGAAATAGTGTTGCAACATCGCGATCCAGCCATCGCTGGCTTTTTTTGGATAGTTCGCCTTGCCTTTCTCGACATCGGCGAACGGCAGCTTGATAAATTTCTCGTGCTCGGTATAGACCGCCATGCCGGTATAGGTGGGCAACATTTTTGAGTCGCCGCCAGGTGAATGGTTATCGCGCACCAGCTGAAAATAGGCGTCCGGCGTTATTGCCTTGGTGCCTTTGTTTTCAACCTCGAAACCGACATCAATTTCATAACGCCCGCGATAAAAAGTGTAAACCTTGGTCACCTTGATGCCATCAACCTCCAGCGCCGCCAATCGGACTGTTACGCTGGGCGCGCCGTCTTCGAGCTTGACCGCATTTGCGGTGGCAGTGAATTTGGTGTGGTGATTCGGCAGCCCCGCGCCGATCAAGCCCGCCTGAGCGATATAAACGTGGTCCGCCTGCTCAAGCAACACGAAATTTTTCTCGCGATCAAGCGAATCGCGGTGCTCCCGCAACTCAAGGCGCCGCAAATCGCCGCCCGCGGTATTAATGTCGGCAACATAGACGTCGGTCTCAACGCGCACTGTATCGCCGTTTTGCAGGGCGCCTGTAGGCGCGGGACGCGCGCCACTCGGCGCCTGTGCCGCGCCGGGCGTAACCGACTCGGCCGGGCGGGGAACCGCGACATCTGCGGGGCCGCCTGCGACGGTCGCCACAGGCCCCGACGCCGGATGGCTATCACGCTGCCATGCCTCGTACAACATGAACACCGAGAACGCAAATACGATGAATAGAATGAGCCGTTGGTTTTCCATCGCCTGACCATCAATTTCCGCGCCGCCCTGCTTTACACCGGGCCGTGAGGCCGCAATGAATTGCGCCGCCTTACCAAACAAAAAACTTCGACCCGGTGTCCGCTGGAAAAAGCTGACTTCCCGCGTGTCCGGAAAATGCGAAGCACCTTTTAACGAGCCATTGCCGCCGACGCCTGGCTACGGCAATGACCATGCGCCCGCTGCAATAAGTTCGCCATTTCGACGCGCGCGTTGGCCGCCAATTCCGGCACGATCTGCTCCCGCGGGCGCACCACGAAATCCGCCCCAGCCACGCTCGCACACTGGTGGCGAAAGACGTCACGCGCCAACCGCTTGTAGTAATTGCGGCTGACCGCTTTTTTCATGATGCGTTTGCTTACAACAACCCCCAAGCGCGCGCCTTCAGCGCCGTTGGGTCTTGCATAGACTTGAAACCAGCGCCCGTTCACCGCGCATTTATACGCGAACACCGCCGCATAAGCATGCGGCCCGTCGAGTCTGCGGGCGCGAGAAAAAGAAAAGGTTGCCGTGGTATCGATCAAACAGCCAGGCGCGCACGGCCTTTGGCACGACGGGCGCGGATAACCGCCCGTCCCGCGCGGGTTTTCATGCGCACACGGAATCCGTGCGTCCGCTTGCGCCGAGTTGTCGACGGTTGGTAGGTCCGTTTCATGGTATCCGTCCTGTCAAATTAAAAAGCCCGCTATTACAACCGCTAACACCCGTTTCTGTCAATGTCCGCAGTTTTTGCGCGTGGTTGGTCAAAATCACCCTGACGCTTGTGGATAACTATTTTCAAAAACGCTAAAATCGCCCTTCCTGCGGGTAGCCCTGCTGACCCCTGAAATTACCTCTTTTCCTTGGCCCGCAATGAACAGTTTCTGGCGCTCTTGCCTTGATCATTTTGAAAAGCAATTGCCGCCCCAGCAATTCAAAACCTGGATCAAGCCGCTCAAATTTCACGCGGTTGACGACAAGGTTACCCTGACCGCGCCCAACCGCTTTGTTTTGCAATGGATCCGTGACCGCTTTTTGGGCGAGATCCAGCGCATGGCGGCGGAGCGACTGAGTCCGGAGGTCACCGTGTCGCTGGCGCTGGCGGAAAAGGCGACGCCGGTCGCCACCCACGCCGTAGCGGTCGAAACGCGCGGCAACAAACCCAGCACGCGGGAAATTTCGCGACTCAACCCGGATTTTACATTCAAGACCTTCGTCACCGGAAAGGCCAACGAACTGGCGCGGGCAGCCGCCATGCAGGTTGCCGAGCGTCCCGGGGAGGCCTATAACCCCTTATTCGTCTACGGCGGGGTCGGTCTCGGCAAAACGCACTTGATTCATGCGATCGGCAATCTCCTGCAAGAGCGGAATCCGCAGAGCCGCATTCGCTATATACATGCCGAGCAGTATGTTTCTGACGTCGTTCGCGCGTATCAACACAAAGCGTTCGACGATTTCAAACGCTATTATCATTCGCTGGATTTGCTGCTGATCGACGATATTCAGTTTTTCAGCGGCAAAAGCCGCACGCAGGAAGAGTTTTTTTACGCCTTCAATGCACTTCTCGAATCGCGCAAACAGGTCGTCATCACCTGCGACACCTATCCGCGCGAGATTGCCGGCATAGAAAACCGTCTGATCTCCCGCTTTGGCTGGGGTCTGACGGTGGCGGTAGAACCGCCGGAACTCGAAATGAGAGTGGCAATTCTGCTGCGCAAGGCCGAGGCGGAAAATGTTCAGCTCGACGAATCGGTTGCGTTTTTTATCGCCAGCCACAGCCAGACCAATGTGCGCGAACTCGAAGGCGCGCTCAAGCGCATACTCGCGTATTCCCGTTTCTCCGGGCTTCCCATCACGATTGAAGTCTGCCGCGAAGCGCTGAAAGACCTGCTCGCATTGCAAAGCCGGCAAGTCTCGATAGACAACATCCAGAAGACAGTCGCCGACTACTACAAAATCAAGGTGTCGGAAATGTATTCAAAAAAGCGCACGCGCAACGTGGCAAGGCCGCGTCAAATGGCCATGGCGCTGGCCAAGGAACTGACACATTTGAGCCTGCCCGATATCGGCGAAGCCTTCGGCGGACGCGACCACACAACCGTTCTGCATGCCTGTCGCAAGGTAGCCGCCCTGAAATCCACCAGCCACGAAATCACCCGCGACTTCGATTCCTTGATGAAAGTTCTCAGAAGTTGATATCCCGTGGATAATTTGTGCACAGTTGGAAATAAGGCGCGTTTTCGAATTGAATGCACAATTCATCCACAGGCAAAAAGCGTTTCTGTTTTCCTGTTCGACACCAATAATGTCTGCACGGCAAAGGGCTTAGACGACTATCCACAATAACCGTGAGAGTTATTACTACTACTAGGAAAATAAAGTATGAAACTTGTACAAACCAAACGGGATGATTTGCTCAAGCCTCTGCAGGCTGTGTCCGGCATTGTCGAAAAACGGCATACGTTGCCAATCCTTTCCAATGTTCTGTTCGAACGTTCGGGTGACACTTTGCTTTTTTTGGCCACGGACCTTGAGATACAGGTATCGACCAGTTTCAGCGCCCCGCAAAAGGGTTCCGACAATTACGCAGTGACCGTTTCGGCACGCAAACTGCAGGACATCCTCCGCGCGTTGCCCGAGGATGCGGACATCGTGCTCGAAACCCAGAACAACCGGATCCTTGCAAAATCGGGCAAGAGCCGCTTTACACTGCAGACTCTGCCGGCCGAGGATTTTCCGAAACTTGCCGCGGCAGGAGGGGCTGCCGTCAAGGTCAAGGTTGCGCAGAAAACGCTGCGCGCATTGTTGCTGCTGGTGCAATATGCGATGGCCCAGCAGGATATCCGCTATTACCTGAATGGAATGTTGCTGGTGCTTGAGGGCGATACCCTGAAAGCGGTGGCCACCGACGGACACCGTCTGGCGTATGCAACCATGAAACTCGCGCAAAAGGTGGAACCGCTGGAACTGATCCTGCCGCGCAAGGCCATCCAGGAAATTGTCAAACTGCTTGTTGATACCGATGATGAAGTCAGTTTCGAATTGACCGCCAATCAGGCGCGTTTTCGCATTGGCGAAGTCGAAGTCATCACCAAGGTGGTGGACGGAAAATTTCCGGACTACGGCAGGGTGATTCCGACCAACTACACCAAGAAATTCGAAATTGAACGCGGGCGCCTTCAGCAATCGCTGCAGCGCGTGGCAATTCTGTCGAACGAAAAATTCCGCGGCGTGCGCTGGACGCTTACCGAAGATCAGCTGCGCATCGCGTGTACCAACACAGAGCAGGAGGAAGCTTTTGAGGAAATTGACATTGTTTACAAAGGCGACGCCCTCGACATTGGCTTTAACGTCACTTATCTGCTTGATGTGCTGAACAACGTTTCCAGCGAAAAGGTCACGTGTTCTTTCGGCGACGCCAACAGCAGTGTGCTGATCACCATCGAGGAAGATGCTGATTTCCGCTATGTTGTCATGCCGATGCGGATCTGACCCATAAAAATAATCACCTGAATCGACATTCAATGACCGATAACACGCAGCCGCAGGCGCAGGAATACGACGCCGACAGCATCAAGATACTCAAGGGCCTTGAAGCGGTTCGCAAACGCCCCGGCATGTATATCGGGGACACTAGTGACGGCACCGGATTGCATCATATGGTGTTTGAAGTTGTCGACAACGCGATCGACGAAGCGCTGGCCGGTCATTGCAATGCAATTACGATCACGATACACCCGGACAATTCGATCAGCGTCGTTGACAACGGGCGCGGCATTCCGACCGATATAAAGGAAGACGACGAGCAAAAGCGGTCGGCTGCCGAAATCGTCATGACCGAATTACATGCCGGCGGAAAGTTCGACAACAACTCCTACAAGATTTCGGGCGGCTTGCACGGCGTCGGCGTATCGGTCGTCAACGCCTTGTCGGAATGGCTGCGGCTGACTATCCGGCGTGACGGCAAATCGTACAGCATGGAGTTCCGGCACGGCGCCGCCGTCGCGCCGCTCAAAGAAATCGGCAAGACCGAAAAACGTGGCACAGAGGTGCATTTTCTGGCCAGCAAGGAAACCTTCGTCAACGTCGAGTTTCACTACGACATTCTGGCCAAACGGCTGCGCGAATTGTCTTTCCTCAACAATGGCGTCAGCATCATCCTGCTCGATCAGCGCAGCGGCAAGGAAGAAAATTTCGCCTTCAGCGGCGGGGTCAAGGGTTTCGTCGAATACATGAATCGCAGCAAAACGGCGCTGCACCAGAAGATCTTCTACGCCGTCGGCGAAAAGGACGGCATTACCGTTGAAGTTGCGATGCAATGGAACGATTCGTATGCGGAATCCGTCCAGTGTTTCACCAACAATATTCCGCAGCGTGACGGTGGCACCCACCTGACGGGGTTGCGCGCGGCAATGACGCGCACACTGAACAACTTTATCGAGCATGCAGAACTCGCCAAAAAAGCCAAAGTGGAAACCTCCGGTGACGACATGCGCGAGGGGCTGACCTGCGTGTTGTCGGTCAAAGTGCCGGAACCGAAATTTTCTTCGCAGACCAAGGACAAGCTGGTCTCCAGCGAAGTCCAGCCGGTGGTACAGGAAGTGGTCGCGGCGAAACTCAACGAGTTCCTGCTCGAAAACCCGGGCGATGCCAAAACCATCACCGGCAAAATCATCGATGCCGCGCGAGCGCGCGAGGCCGCGCGCAAGGCGCGAGAAATGACCCGCCGCAAGGGAGTGCTGGACTCGCTCGGCTTGCCGGGGAAGCTGGCCGACTGCCAGGAGAAGGATCCCGCGCAATGCGAACTCTATATCGTCGAGGGCGATTCAGCCGGTGGTTCGGCCAAACAGGGGCGCGATCGCAAGTTTCAGGCGATCCTGCCCCTCAAGGGCAAGATTCTCAATGTCGAGAAAGCGCGCTTCGACAAGTTGCTTTCATCGCAGGAAATCACCACGCTGATCAATGTGCTCGGTTGCGGGATCGGCAAGGACGAATACAACGCCGACAAACTGCGTTACCACCGCATCATCATCATGACCGACGCGGATGTCGATGGCTCCCATATACGCACGTTGCTGCTGACGTTCTTTTATCGCCAGATGCCCGAACTGTTCGAGCGCGGTCACATCTACATCGCGCAGCCGCCGCTCTACAAGCTCAAACACGGCAAGACCGAACGTTATCTGAAAGACGATCACGAACTGAAGCAATATCTGCTCAAGCTCGCACTGGCCGAGGCCGAACTCTATCCGGCGGCGGAGGGCGCCCCGCTCAACCAGGAAACGCTCGCGCTGGTGGCGAAGGAATACTTTCTTGCCGAAGCGGTGATCGATCGCATGAGCCGGCTGATCGATCCAGCGGTGCTGCATGCGTTGCTCGGCGGCGTCGAAGTCGATCTTGCAGATGAACAGACGGCGACTCAAACAGCCGACCGCCTGAAAGCGGCAATCCCTGCTGCGGGCCTTGAGATCGAGGCAAAATACGACGAGAAAACGGAAACTTGGCGTCTGCTGATGAAGCGCGCGCAACACGGCAATCAGCGCGTGACTGCGCTTGACCGCGAGTTTTTGCAGAGCGGTGATTATGAGCAGATCAGGAAAACCGCACAGGTCCTGCAGGGATTGTTATCGGCCGGCGCCTACGTCAAGCGCGGCGAACACCGTCTGCAGGTTGCCGATGTCAAGGAAGCCTTGAACTGGCTGCTCGACGAAGTGCGTCAGGGCTTGGGAATCCAGCGCTACAAAGGTCTGGGCGAGATGAATCCGGAACAATTGTGGGAAACCACTATGGATCCGAAAGTCCGCCGCTTGCTGCGCGCCCAGATTGAGGACGCCATTTCCGCCGATGAAATATTCACGACCCTGATGGGCGATCTGGTTGATCCGCGGCGCGCCTTCATTGAAAACAACGCGCTTGGCGTGCGCAACCTCGATATTTAATACCAGCGCCGTTTTTTCGCGGACCTTTCCGCCGTCGCGACCGCGCGTCTCTGTAATTATCTCGCGGTGGCTGCGCGGGCTTCCCGCGGCCGCATCCTGAATGAGCTGCGCTGATCGGCTGCCCGGTGGGTGCCCTGTTCCATTGCGGCGCCGCCGTGAAGTAACATTTTGTTACAGGGTGTGTGCACACCAGCCTACTTGCTATATTCTCAGGCGGCGAACCTAGCGTAGCCGGCCCCAAGAAATACGACTTGGCCAGGCGGCTCCCCGTGACGCAACCCGACCGGAGCGCCAAAGGCTCGACTTCAATGAAAACGGACGCCCATGCCGAAGATTAAATCCCGCCTCACGATTTGGATTCTGGGGCTCGTAATCGTGGCAATTGTCGCCGCGTTGGCGGTTTGGACCTATATGCGCTGGCAGCAGGCTCCGCCCGGCGCGCAGCAATTCGGCCGCCGCGGCGGCGATCCGACTCGGGCGACTCCGGTCGTTGCGGTGCCGGCAAAGACCGGCAACGTCAATGTCTACCTCAACGGGCTGGGCACGGTCACGCCGCGTAAGACCGTAACGGTCAGGAGTCGCGTTGACGGCCAGCTGATGCGTATCTTGTTTCGCGAGGGCCAGGTTGTCACGGCGGGCGACGTGCTGGCAGAAATTGATCCGCGGCCCTACCAGGCAGCGCTGCTGCAGGTCGAAGGCATGATGTTGCGCGATCAGGCCTTGCTCGCCGGCGCGCGCGTGGACCTTGAGCGCTACCGCCTGCTGTTTGCGCAGGATTCCATTCCCAAACAGACACTCGATACCCAGGTGGCATTGGTTGCCCAATACGAAGGCACGGTGAAGCTCGATCAGGGACAGGTCGACAACGCCAAATTGCAACTCCTCTACTCAAGAGTGACGGCTCCGATTTCAGGCCTCGTCGGCCTACGCCAGGTCGACGAGGGCAATGTCGTGCACGCAACCGATGCGAACGGCTTTGTGCTCATCACGCAGATGCAGCCGATTACCGTGATTTACACGATCCCGCAGGACAATCTGCCGCTCGTACTTAAGTTGCTGAAAGCCGGGCAGCGCGTCGTTGTCGATGCCTACGACCGCGAGCAAAAGGTCAAACTCGCGTCCGGCGCATTGCTGACCATCGACAACCAGATCGATCCGACCACCGGCACCGTCAAATTGAAGGCGCAGTTCGCCAACGACGACAACAATCTTTTTCCGAATCAATTCGTCAACATTCGCATGCTGGTCGACGTCCGACGCGATGCGACGACCGTGCCGAGTTCGGCCGTCCAGCGCGGCGCTCAAGGCACTTACGTCTATGTCGTGAAGCCTGACAACAGCGTAACGTTGCGTCAGGTCAAGGTAGGCCCGACTGAAGCGGACGCCACCGTCATCGAATCCGGCGTAGAGACGGGAGAACCGGTGGTGATCGACGGCACCGATCGTTTGCGCGAAGGCGCAAAAGTCGAGCTTGCGTCACGCGATCCCGCGACGGCAGGCGGGGGCAAGGGTGGCGACGGCGAGCGAAAAAAAGGCGGTGGTCGCCATAAAGGCGGAGACAAAGGCCAGAAGTCGGGCGATTGATCGCCGGACCTGACGCATGAATCCCTCACGCCTGTTTATCCTGCGGCCGGTGGCGACCTCGTTGTTGATGGTCGCCATTCTGCTGTCCGGGCTGCTCGCTTTCCGGCAGCTGCCGTTGTCGGCATTGCCCGAAGTCGATTACCCGACCATCCAGGTGGTCACGTTTTATCCGGGCGCCAGTCCCGACGTGATGACCTCGTCAGTGACAGCCCCGCTCGAACGCCAGTTCGGGCAGATGCCCGGCCTCAAGCAGATGTCATCGACGAGTTCAGGCGGCGCCTCGGTGATCACGCTGCAGTTCAGCCTCGAGCTGAGCCTAGACATCGCGGAACAGGAAGTGCAGGCCGCGATCAACGCCGGCGGTAACCTGCTACCGTCCGACTTGCCTGTCCCGCCGGTCTACAACAAGGTCAATCCGGCCGACACCCCGATCCTGACGCTCGGCGTCACATCCAAGAGCATGCGGCTCACCGAGGTGCAAAACATCGTCGACATGCGGCTCGCGCAGAAAATCTCCCAGATTCCCGGTGTGGGGCTGGTCAGCATCAGCGGCGGCCAGCGCCCGGCGGTGCGCGTGCAGGCCAATCCGAAGGCGCTCGCCGCCAACGGCCTGAGTCTCGAAGACCTGCGCACCGCAATCTCCGCGTCCAATGTGAATCAGGCCAAGGGCAGCTTCGACGGCCCGCAGCGCGCGTCCACCATTGATGCCAACGACCAGCTGCGCTCGGCCGCCGATTACAGTTCGATCATCATCGCCTATCGCAATGGCGCGCCAATCCACCTGACCGATGTCGCCGACGTGGTTGATAGCGCGGAGAATGTACGGCTGGCGGCGTGGATGAACGATGTTCCCGCGGTCGTGCTGAACATTCAGCGCCAGCCCGGCGCCAATGTAATCGAAGTCGTTGATCGCATCAAGGCGCTGCTGCCGCAGTTGAAGGCTTCGCTGCCCGCCGCCATGGATGTTGCGGTGCTGACCGACCGCACGGTCACCATCCGCGCCTCCGTTCGCGATGTGGAATTTGAACTTCTGCTGGCGGTCGCATTGGTGGTGCTGGTGATCTTCCTGTTTTTGCGTAATGTCGCCGCGACCATCATTCCGAGCATCGCGGTGCCGTTGTCGCTGGTCGGCACCTTCGGTTTCATGTATCTCGCCGGTTTCAGCATCAACAACCTGACGCTGATGGCCCTGACAATCGCGACCGGCTTCGTGGTCGATGACGCCATCGTCATGATCGAAAACATTGCGCGCTATCTCGAAGAGGGCGACCCGCCGCTCGAGGCGGCGCTGAAGGGCTCGGCGCAAATCGGCTTCACCATCATTTCTCTGACATTTTCACTGATCGCTGTGTTGATCCCGCTCTTGTTCATGGGCGACGTTGTCGGACGGCTTTTTCGTGAATTCGCCATCACGCTCGCGGTATCCATCCTGATTTCCGCGGTGGTGTCTTTGACCCTGACGCCGATGATGTGCGCGCGCCTCCTGCACCACACGCCTGAAGCCGAGCAGGGCTGGTTTTATCGGACCTCCGGCGCTTGGTTCGATCGCGTAATCGCGCGTTACGGCGTCATGTTGAACTGGGTGCTCGACCGCCAGCGCGCAACGTTATGGGTCGCGGTCGGCACGCTGGCCATTGCCGTGTTGTTGTACGTATTCGTGCCTAAGGGATTTTTCCCCGTGCAGGACACTGGTGTAATCCAGGGTATTACCGAAGCGCCGCAGTCGATTTCATTTGCCGCGATGGGCGACCGCCAGCAGGCGCTGGCCAAGGCCATCCTCGAAGATCCTGCAGTCGAGAGCCTGTCGTCGTTCATCGGCGTCGACGGCAGCAACACGACGCTGAACAGCGGTCGAGTGCTGATCAATCTCAAACCGCATTCGCAGCGGCCCGGTGCGAGCGAGGTGATTGAGCGGCTGCGGCCGAGAGTTGCGGCAGTCGAAGGCATTTCGCTTTATATGCAGCCGGTGCAGGATCTCACCATCGAGGACCGCGTGAGCCGCACGCAATACCAGTTCACGGCGGAAACCGCCAATCCTGACGAATTGAACACCTGGGTGCACAAGCTGGTCGATGCGATGTCGCACCTGCCGCAGCTCACCGATGTGGCGAGCGATCTGTCGGACCAGGGCTTGCAGGCATTCGTGTCGATCGACCGCGATACCGCGGGCCGGCTCGGCATTACGCCGGCCACCATCGACAACACGATCTATGACGCGTTCGGCCAGCGCCTGGTGTCGACTATCTTCACTCAGTCCAATCAGTACCGCGTGGTGCTCGAAGTGAAGCCAGAGTATCGCAAGGGCCCCGAGGTTCTGAACGAACTCTTCGTCGCATCGTCGTTCGGCACCCAGGTGCGCCTCGACACCGTGGCCAAGGTCACGGAAAAACTCGCACCCCTCGTCGTCAACCACCTGGGGCAGTTTCCGGCGGCAACGATCTCGTTCAATCTTGCCCCAGGCGCCTCGCTCGGCGATGCCGTCAAGGCGATCGAGGCGACCCAGCAGGACCTGGGTCTGCCGGCAAGCGTGCGCACCAGTTTTCAGGGCGCGGCGCTGGCGTTTCGCGCCTCGCTTACCAATGAGCTGCTGCTGATACTGGCGGCGATCATCACCATGTATATCGTGCTGGGCGTACTTTATGAGAGTTACATCCACCCGGTGACCATTTTATCGACGCTGCCGTCGGCGGGCGTCGGCGCGCTGTTGGCGCTGATGGTCGCCGGCAGCGATCTTGGCATCATCGGCATTATCGGCATCATTCTGCTGATCGGCATCGTCAAGAAAAACGCGATCATGATGATCGACTTCGCGCTCGACGCCGAGCGCCGCGAGGGCAAGTCGCCGCGCGACGCGATCTTCCAGGCCTGTTTGCTGCGTTTCCGCCCGATTCTGATGACGACGATGGCGGCACTGTTTGCGGCTTTCCCGCTGATGGTCGGCGGCGGCGTCGGTTCCGAATTGCGTCACCCGCTCGGCATTACGATGTTCGGCGGTTTGATCGTCAGCCAGATGCTCACGCTGTTTACGACACCGGTGATTTACCTGGCTTTTGACCGGCTGGCGCGTCGCATTGATGGCGGCAGGCGCGCCGATGCCGAGGCGGACGGCGTACGGCCGTGAACCTGTCCGAACCGTTTATCCGGCGCCCGGTCGCCACCACGCTGCTGACGATCGGTTTGGCGCTCGCCGGCATCATCGCGTTCAGGTTGTTGCCGGTGGCGCCCCTGCCGCAGGTCGATTACCCGACCATTTCCGTGCAGGCGTCGTTACCCGGCGCCAGTCCTGAAACCATGGCCGCAACGGTGGCAACGCCGCTCGAACGCGCGCTTGGCCGCATTGCCGGCGTTACCGAAATCACCTCGTCGAGCACGCTGGGCAATACGCGCATCACCCTGCAGTTCGATTTGAATCGCGATATCGACGGCGCCGCGCGCGACGTCCAGGCCTCGTTGAACGCCGCGCTCGCGCTGATGCCGACCGGCATGCCGAGCAACCCGACCTACCGCAAAGTCAACCCGGCCGACGCGCCGGTCATGATCATCTCGCTCACCTCCGACACCTATGATCGCGGCCAGATGTATGACGCGGCCTCGTCGATTTTTGCGCAGAAGCTGTCGCAGGTCTCGGGCATCGGCCAGGTCACCGTGGGCGGCAGCTCCTTGCCGGCGGTGCGCGTCGAGTTGAATCCGATGGCGCTGAACAAATACGCCATCGGCATCGAAGACGTCCGCTCGGCGATCAGTGCGACCAATGCCAACCGGCCCAAGGGCAACGTCGAGGCCGGCGAGCGCAACTGGCAGATTTACGCCAATGACCAGGCGAAGCAGGCGCGCGAATATATGCCGCTGATCGTCGCCTACCGCAACGGCGCGGCGGTGCGACTGTCGAATGTCGCCGAGGTGGTCGACTCGGTGCAGGATCTGCGCAACGCCGGTATTTCCAACGGCAAGCCGGCGGTGCTGGTAATTCTATACAGGCAGCCGGGCGCCAACATCATTGAAACCGCCGACCGTGTGCGGGCATTGCTGCCGCAGTTGCAGGCTTCGATCCCGAGCGCGATCGACCTCAATATTGTGATGGAACGCACCAGCACCATTCGCGCCTCGCTGCGCGAAGTCGAGCGCACGCTGATGATCGCGATGGCGCTGGTGATCATGGTCGTGTTCATGTTTCTGCGCAACTGGCGCGCGGCGCTGATTCCGAGTGTCGCCGTGCCGGTGTCGCTGATCGGCACCTTCGGTGCGATGTATCTGTGCGGATTCAGCCTCAACAACCTGTCGCTGATGGCGCTTACCGTCGCTACCGGATTTGTCGTGGACGATGCCATCGTGGTGCTCGAAAACGTTTCGCGCCACATTGAGCGCGGCGTGCCGCCGTTCAGGGCTGCAATGGAAGGTGTGCGCGAAGTCGGCTTTACGGTGTTATCGATGAGTTTGTCCCTGATCGCGGTATTCATCCCGATCCTGTTGATGGGCGGCATCGTCGGCCGGCTGTTTCGCGAATTCGCCATCACCCTGTCGGTGGCGATCCTGGTGTCGCTGGTAGTGTCGCTGACCACCACGCCGATGATGTGCGCGCGGCTGCTGCGTCCTGAGTCGAAGGGCGGCCACAGCCGGCTCTATGCTGCGAGCGAACGGGCGGTTGCCTGGGCGCGCAACGGCTACGAGCGCAGTCTCGGCTGGGCGCTGCGCCATCCGCGACTCATCATGTCGATTCTCGGCTTGACGGTCTGCCTCAACGTTTTTCTCTACGTCATCATTCCCAAGGGCTTTTTCCCGCAGCAGGATACCGGGCGCCTGATCGGCTCGATCCAGGCCGATCAGGGCATTTCGTTTCAGGCCATGCGCCAGAAGTTGTCCGACTTCGTTGCCATTATTCAAAGCGACCCCGACATCGACAGCGTGACGGGTTTCACCGGCGGCGGTCAGCGCAACGGCGGTTTCATGTTCATATCGCTGAAGCCGCGCTCGGAACGCAAGGCGTCGGCGGACGAGGTGATTGCGCGCCTGCGCGTCAAACTCAACAAGGAACCCGGCGCCAGCCTGTTTCTGGTGGCGGTGCAGGACATCCGGGTCGGCGGACGGCAAAGCAATGCGCAGTATCAGTTCACCTTGCAGGCTGATGACCTGAACGAACTGCGAACCTGGTCGCCGCGCTTGCAACGCGCGCTCGCCGATGTGCCCGAGCTCGCCGATGTCAGCAGCGATCAGCAGGAGAAAGGTTTGCAGACCACGCTCACGATCGACCGGCCTACCGCCGGGCGCATGGGTGTGACCACCCAGCAGATCGATGCCACGCTCAACGATTCGTTCGGCCAGTCGCTGGTATCGACGATTTATTCGGCGTTGAACCAGTACCACGTCGTGATGGAAGTTGCGCCACAGTTCTGGCAAAGCCCCGAATCATTGAAAGACATCTATGTGCGTGCTGCGCCGATCCGCAATACCAATGGCGCTGCCAGCGGGCTGACCACGGTCGCCAACGGCACCAGCGCAACACAAACCACCAGTGGAAACATCACCGGCACCACCGGTGGTTGTATTACGGTAACGGTGTTCGGCTGCGCGACGGCGACCACCGCCACCGGCGGCAATGCCGGCAGCGGCGCCTCGACCACGCTGGCCAACGCGGTCAGCACCTCAGCCGAAACAATGGTGCCCTTGTCGGCGTTTTCCCATTACGAGGCGACCAATACGCCGCTGGCGGTCAATCATCAGGGCCAGTTCGTCGCCTCGACCATCACTTTCAATCTGCCGGTCGGCGTATCGCTCTCCGACGCCGTGGCCGCGATCAATGACACCATGGCGCGCATCGGCGTGCCGACCTCGGTCCACGGCACTTTCCAGGGCACCGCACGCACCTTTCAAGCCTCGCTCGACAGTCAGCCGTGGCTGATTCTGGCCGCGATCATCGCCGTGTATATCGTATTGGGCATGTTGTATGAGAGTTACATTCATCCGCTCACGATATTGTCGACCCTGCCTTCCGCGGGCGTCGGCGCCTTGCTCGCGCTGCTGCTGTTTCGCACCGAATTCAGTATCATCGCGCTGATCGGCGTGATTCTGCTGATCGGCATCGTCAAGAAAAACGCTATCATGATGATCGACTTCGCCATCCAGACCGAACGCAAACACGGCAAAAGTCCGGAAGAGGCGATTTTCGAAGCCTGTCTGCTGCGTTTCCGTCCGATCATGATGACGACGATGGCGGCTTTGCTCGGTGCGGTGCCGCTGGCGATCGGGTTCAGCGACGGCTCGGAGTTTCGCCGGCCGCTGGGTATTTCGATCGTCGGCGGACTCGTCATGAGCCAGTTGCTGACGCTGTACACGACGCCGGTGGTTTATTTGTATCTCGATCGATTCCGTTTGTGGTGCCTGCGTTTGCGCGCGCGCAAAGCAGGTCCGGTTGCATTGGAGGCATGATGAAAAACGATGTGAATATGAAAACGCCAGCCGCGCTCGGCGCGGCCTTGATTCTTCTTGCAGGCTGCATGGTCGGGCCGGATTACAAGCGGCCGCCGGCACCGGTTGCCGCGGCCTTCAAGGAAGCCGGCGACTGGAAACCGGCGCAACCAAACGATGCGGTGATTCGCGGCAAATGGTGGGAGATTTTCGGCGACGCCAAATTGAACTCGCTGGAAGAACAAGTCAATATTTCGAACGAGAATGTGCATATCGCAGAGGCCACTTTGCGTCAGGCCGAAGCGGTCGTCGAGCAGTATCGCGCTGGTCTGTGGCCGACGCTCGGCATTTCCGCTACCGCCACGCGCAGCCGCGCGCCGAACGTTACCGGCGGGGCGGGCAGCACCAATAACACACCCGTCAATGTTTACAATCTGCCGCTGACGGCCACGTGGGCGCCCGATCTGTGGGGCAGCGTGCGGCGAAACATCGAGGGCAACCTTGCGAATGCGCAGGCCAGCGCCGCCAACCTTGCGAATGCGCGCCTGCTTGCGCAGGCGCAGCTGGCGACGAATTATTTTCAGTTAAGGGTGCTCGACGAGCAGCGCGCCCTGCTCGATAAGACGGTGGCAGCCTACCAGAAATCACTTGATCTGACGCGCAATCGTTATAACGGCGGCGTGGCAGCGCGCGTCGATGTCGTGCAAGCCGAAACCCAGTTGAAGAGCACGCAAGCGCAGGCGATCAACAATGGCGTGCAGCGCGCACAATACGAACACGCAATCGCGATGTTGCTTGGAAAGCCGCCGGCGGATTTCGCAATCGAACGCGAAAAGCTGGCGGTCGCTATTCCCGCGATTCCGCCGGGCCTGCCGTCGCAACTGCTGGAGCGCCGGCCCGATATCGCGGGCGCGGAACGCAAAATGGCGGCGGCCAATGCGCAGATCGGTGTCGCCGCGGCGGCCTATTTCCCGTCGCTTACGCTGTCGGCGAGCGATGGCTATCGCAATAATTTTTGGCCGGACTGGTTAACCGCGCCGAGTCGCTTCTGGTCGCTCGGCCCGGCGCTGGCAGAGACGCTATTCGACGGCGGGCTGCGCAGCGCTGTTAAGCAACAGGCTGTGGCCGGCTACGACATCAATGTCGCGACCTACCGGCAGACGGTGCTCACGGCGTTTCAGCAGGTCGAAGACAATCTGTCGGCGCTGCGCATACTCGAAGAGCAAAATCGCGCGCAGGACGATGCGGTCAAAGCGGCGCGTGAATCGACCGAGTTGACGATCAACCAGTACAAAGGCGGCACCGTGAGCTATCTCAACGTCGTTACCGTGCAGGCCACGCAGCTGTCCAATGAGTCAACGGCGGTCAGCATATTGGGGCAACGCCTGGTCGCCGCAGTCACGCTGGTGCAGGCGCTTGGCGGGGGGTGGAACGGCCTGCCTGAGAAAGCGGCGCAGCGTTGAGGCCGGCGACGGATCTTTAAATTTAACCCGTGGCCGCCTTGCGTGCGCGGGTGGCGCCCTTGGGCCGCGCTACCTTGGGTTCGCGCGGCGCGAATTCGAAACTGACTTTTCCATCGGCGCCGCGGGTGAGATAGGCCGAGAAGGGACGGCCCTTCTTTGAAATAAAGCGGTGCAGCAGATCGGTTTTGCCTTCGGCGAGCAGCTTTTGCACTTGCTCCGGTTCAATCTGTCTTTGCAGGATGATTTTGCCGGTTCTGAAATCGCACTTGCGGTCGGGGCCGACCGATTTTTCGCAGACATAGGCAACGCCGTGGCTAAAGACGGCGCTGCCGCATTTCGGGCAGGGGCCCAATGATTTTTCGGCCGAGAAGTCGACCGGCTCCGCGTTGGCTTCGTTGCTCTGTCCGAAATCAAATTCGATCTTGAACTCGGGCGTCAGTTTGACGACCGCGATAAAGGGTTTGCCCATGCGGCTGCGGAAACCCTGCAAGGGGCCGACCTTCTGCTCCGACAGCAGGGTTTCGACTTCCGCCGGTTCCAGCTGGCGGCCGGCCATGATTTTCCACATCGCGAAGTCGCACTTCTGGCACTGGAACTTCTTGTAGTTTTCCTTGATCACCCCGCCGCATTTCGGGCACGGCGTCTGCAGGGTTGAAAAATCGCCCGGCACCGTATCACTTTCGTGGCTTTTGGTGCGCTCGACCAGATGGCGGACCATGTCCCAAATCTGCTGCATGAACTGGTCGCGCGACAATTCTCCGCGCTCGATTTGTGCGAGTTTGTATTCCCACTCGCCGGTCAGTTCCGGCGAAGACAGCTCCGCAATGCCTAGTCCGTGCAAAAGCGTGATCAGCGAAAAGGCCTTTGCAGTGGGCTGCAATTCACGACCGTTGCGGTGCACGTATTTTTCGAGAATCAGACCCTCGATGATGGCGGCGCGCGTTGCCGGCGTGCCAAGACCTTTTTCGTGCATCGCATCGCGCAGTTCTTCGTCCTCGACCAGTTTGCCGGCACCTTCCATGGCCGACAGCAGTGTCGCCTCGGAAAATCGCGCCGGTGGTTTGGTCTGCAGCGCGTCGACGGCCACTTCTTTCACCCGCGGCGATTCCTTGGCAACCACCGGGACAAGGCCCGGCGTGTCGTCGGTTTCGGCTTCCTTGCCGTAAATCTCAAGCCAACCCGCATTGACCATGATCTTGCCTTCGCTCTTGAACGGCTCGTTCTCGACGCGGGTAACGCGAGTGGTAATCTGAAATTCGGCCGGCGGAAAAAACACCGCCAGAAAACGTTTGGTCACCAGATCATAAATCTTCGCCTCGGCATCCGTCAGATGCTTCGGCGCCTGCGAGGTCGGGATGATCGCGTGGTGATCCGAAATCTTGGCGTTGTTGAAGATGCGCTTGTTCGGCCGCACCCATTTATTCTTCAGGATGCTTTTGACGAATGGCTGGTACGGTTTGTCGAGCGCCTGCATCGCATCGCCGACGGTCGCCAGATAGTCTTCGGGCAGTGCGCGCGAATCGGTTCGCGGATAGGTCAGCACCTTGTGCTTTTCGTAAAGTGCTTGCGCGATCGACAGCGTGGTCTTTGCCGAGAAACCGAAGCGCGCATTGCCGTCGCGCTGCAGGCTGGTCAGATCATAGAGGAGCGGCGACATTTGAGTCGACGCCTTGCTCACTTCTTCGACGATGCCGGTCTTGCCGCGGCATTTGTCGCGAATCGCTTCGGCACGCGCGAGATCCCACAGCCGCTCTGCGCGCAGGCCGCTGTCTTCGTCGTTCTTGTCGCGGCTGAATTTTTCGTCGAACCAGCGGCCAGAATATTCACCTGCTTTGCAGGTGAAGTTGGCGTGCACCTCGAAGTAGTCGCGGGAGACGAATTTCTTGATCTTCGCTTCGCGTTCGACCAGGATCGCCAGCGTCGGCGTCTGCACGCGGCCGACGGTGGTGAGGTGGAAGCCGCCCGATTTGGAATTGAACGCAGTCATCGCGCGGGTGCCGTTGATGCCGACCAGCCAGTCCGATTCCGAGCGGCACACCGCGGCGTCCGCGAGCGGCAACATTTCCTTGTCCGTGCGCAGCTTTGCAAAGCCGTCGCGGATCGATGTCGGCGTCATCGATTGCAGCCACAGCCGTTCGACCGGCTTGTCGGTTTTGGCGTGACGGGTGATGTAGCGAAAGATCAATTCGCCCTCGCGCCCGGCGTCACAGGCGTTGATCAAACCGGTCACATCCTTGCGCTTGACGAGTCGGGTGAGCAGCTTGAGCCGGTCTTCGGAACGCTCGATCGGCTGCAGGTCGAAATGCGGCGGAATCACCGGCAGATGTGCAAACGACCACTTGCCGCGTTTGACTTCGACGCCTTCGGGCGGAATGATCGTTAGCAAATGACCGACTGCCGAGCTCAGCACGAACTCGTCGTTCTCAAAGAAATCACCTTCGCGCTTGATACCGAGCACGCGCGCAATATCGGTCGCCACCGAAGGTTTCTCGGCGATGATCAGTTTTTTGCCGCCTGCTTTGACGATTTTTTCGGCGGCGGGCTTTTTCTTTTTTGCGGCTGCTTTCGGTGGCATTGGTGCCTTGTGACAAAAGTCACGACGGATGGTGGACTCGAGAGAGCGGCAGATGATAAGAACAAACTTCTGCCAAAGCAAGCGGCGCCGACAATCCCGCAGTCGACCCGGCCAGAAGTAGTAGAGCGTTGTTTCAGTGGATTCGCCGGTAAAGATTGCCCGGCAATTTCTCGATAAGACCTGACAATTCAAGCTCAAGCAGCAACGCGGCCAGCGCGTCCGCCTGAATTTCGCAACGCGTGACAAGTGCGTCGTATGCACAGGGATCGTGACCGAGCATCGCGAGAAGTGTTGCCGCTTCGGCGGAGTTTTCGGCGGTCGGTTGCGCCGGGGCCGGCGAATGTGCGAACGCAAATTCTTCGAGTATGTCGCTGGCGTCATCGACAAGCTTGGCACCCTGCTTGATCAGTTTGTGACAGCCCTTCGCCAGCGGCGAATGTATCGAACCGGGCAGTGCAAACACTTCGCGACCCTGTTCGTTGGCGAGACGGGCAGTGATCAGAGAACCGCTCTGCAGCGCCGCTTCAATCACGAGACAGCCGCGGCTGATGCCGCTGATCAGCCGGTTGCGACGCGGAAAATTGACGGCCAGCGCGGGCGTGCCGAGAGGAAACTCGGAAATGATGGCGCCACGCTCCGCCAACGCATGCGCCAGCGCGCGGTTGCGCGCCGGATAAACGATATCAAGGCCGGTGCCGACGACGGCAATGCTCGACGATTTTCCAGCGAGACCGCCGCGGTGTGCGGCGGCATCTACTCCCAGGGCGAGGCCGCTCACAATGGTGATGCCGGCGTCGCTGAGTACGCGCGCAAATTCTTCTGCATTGGCGGCGCCTTGCGCGCTGGCGTTGCGGCTGCCGACAATGGCGAGAGCAAACCGGTTCAATGCGCTGCAGTCGCCTTTGACGTACAACAGCGGCGGCGGGTCCGGAATCTGCAGCAACAGCGCCGGATAGTCGTCGTCGCCCAAGGCGACGATATGGTTGGACGTATCCTGCAGCCACAGGAGCGCGCGCTCGGCCGCCTCGCGATTGCCGCCGTCCGCAATTGCACTCGCAAATTCGGGGGCGACAAGGCGCCGCAGTTCGCTGATGGAAGTTTCCAGAACCTGCTGCGGCGTACCCAGGGCCCCGAGCAATTGACGGACCATGGCGCCGCCCAGCCCGTTGACCAGGGTCAGGCGGAGCCAGGCTTCATATAGAGAGTGGTTAGCGCCGGCCATGACCGCAAGGCGCCATCAAAGCACTGTCGGCCGCTGGCGCGGCAGCGCTAGGGATTGGTTGCGAGATCGAGCAGGTTGACCGGGCGTTCTGCATCCATGATCAACGCATAAGACGCGCGATCGAAGACACGGAATACCATCAACAGACCATAGCGTTCGTCAGGCAGGGTGGTCGGCGGGAGATTGGTCTTGTCGTTCTTGTATTTGAAGCCCATCGGCCCGATGCGTCCCCACAGCGGCGCATTGCGCGTCACCAACGGCTCGTTGACATAACTGGAACCCTTGCTGTTATCGCTGCCCGTCGGTCCGGTGCGACCCCAGAGCGGGCTTTCGCGTAACGCATTGGTCGATGCGTTGAGATTGCGGTAGATCGCAAGCACATGGCCGATTTCAATTCCGTCTTTGGCGCCCTTGCTCAAAGCCACAATGCCATTGCCGCCGGTTTCAAACAGGCTGCCATACGCGGCGATGATCTGCGCATTGATTTTTTGTGCCGGCGCATGCGGTGCATAGCTGCTGAACAGCGTTTCGCGCGGTGCCGGCAGCAGATAATCGCCAGCATAGATTTCGAGCTGCGATTTGACGATCTCCAGCGTGCTGACCTCGCCGAATTTGGTCACCGTCGCCTCACCCAGATAAGTCGCTTCCTGGCCGAGCGATTCACCGGTTTGCGGATCGAACATGGGCGCACCCGGCCGGAAAATCTGCCAATAGCGACCAAGTTCCTTGGTAATGCCTTTGCCGTACGCAATGCCGCCGGCGCCAAGCGCCACGCGATTTTCCTGGGTTCGAACAATGCGCGGCGCATCCGCCAACTGGTTTTGTACGATGACCAGCGGCTGGCTCAGAAACGGCTCGATGTCCGCGGTTGGAATCGCCGGAATCGGCTCCCGCTCTATGGCCGATTCCACCGGCCCCGGCACCAGCTTGGTCGTATCGGCTTTCAGCAGCCGCAGGCGGGTTTCGTTATAGCCGCGATCCAGCACCAGCACGTCGCCGGGCATGATGCGATTGGGTTTTGGAATCTGTTCCTGGTTGAGTTTCCACAGCTCATTCCATTTCCACGGGCTTTTCAGGAAACGGCTGGATATGGACCACAGGGTGTCGCCCGGGACCACGACATAACGATCCGGCGCACCCTCAGCCAGGTCATCGGTTGATGCCGCGACTGCCGGCGTGATCGAACAGCACAATAAAATCAGCGATATAATCGATTTGCGCATCGCGCCTCCATCGCAGCGATTCCCGGGTTCTGCGCCACGCGCAGACCGAGCCCGCAGATCACATTCTGGTTTAAATTCTGCGCCTAATCAATTAAATTTGCAAGATTTATGGCCCTGCTCCCTATTCTCCAATACCCTGATGAGCGTTTACATCGGGTGGCCCGGCCGGTCACTGCGGTCGATGACGAGTTGCGTCAATTAATCAAGGATATGGCCGAAACAATGTACGCAGCGCCAGGAATCGGGTTGGCGGCCACCCAGGTCGATGTGTTGCTGCGGGTCATTATCGTGGATAGTTCGCCGGGTCACGATCAACTGATGACTTTTATCAATCCGGAAATCATCAAACGCAGCGGCGTTTCGGATTTTGAAGAAGGCTGCCTGTCGGTTCCGGGCATTTACGAAAAAGTGCCGCGCGCGGAACGAATTACCGTGCGGGCGCTGGATGCCGGGGGCCAATCTTTCGACCTCGACGCCGATGGTTTGCTTGCCGTCTGCATCCAGCACGAAATGGATCATCTCGACGGCAAGGTTTTTGTCGATTACCTGTCTAGATTGAAGCAGCAACGCATTGCAGAAAAGCTCCGGAAGCAGCGGCGGCGGACGATGTGAGCGCGAGCATCGCTCATTCCAGCCAGCGCCGCACGCGGCCAGCTTCGCCCGGCGCGTCGGGCGGTCGATCATGAATCTGATTTTTGCCGGCACCCCGCAGTTTGCCGCTGTTGCGCTGGAAGCGCTGATTGAGGCCGGCCACATCATCCATCTTGTCCTGACGCAACCGGACCGGCCGGCTGGACGCGGCATGCACGCGCGCGAAAGTCAGGTCAAAGTCGTGGCGATGCGGCACGGTCTGCCGGTCGCGCAGCCGACCAGCCTCAAGTCGGCGGATATTCAGACAACGCTGCGCGAGATCAATCCGGATGCGATGATCGTCGCGGCCTACGGCCTGATTCTGCCGTCCGCGATTCTGGAAATACCGGCGCGCGGCTGCCTGAACATTCATGCTTCGTTGCTGCCGCGCTGGCGCGGTGCCGCGCCGATTCAGCGCGCCATGCTCGCCGGCGACAGCGTAACGGGGATTACGATCATGCAAATGGATGACGGTCTCGACACCGGTGCCATGCTGTTACAGGAATCGACACCGATCGCGGCGGACGATACGGCGCAAACGCTGCACGACCGATTGGCGGAAATGGGCGGGCATTGCATCGTGCGCGCGCTCACGGAGCAACTGTTGCCGGTTGCGCAGGACAACACACAGGCCAGCTATGCGCAAAAAATCACCAAGGCGGAGGCGGAAATTCGCTGGACGCTGAACGCCGACGACATCTGCCGGGCCGTGCGCGCCTATAATCCGGCCCCCGGAGCGTTTACGACGCTTGATGGCGCGACGCTGAAAGTGTGGCTCGCTTCGCCGCTTGCATGTGCGCAGACAACGCCGGGCGAGGTTTTGAGCGCTGCGGCGGATGGCATCGTGGTCGGCGCCGGCAAAGGGGCGGTGCGCATACTTGAATTGCAGAAAGCCGGCGGCAAACGCCTGCCGGTGGCGGCGTTTTTATCCGGCATGCAACTGCCTGCCGGCACCAGACTCGGGACTTGAACGATTGCAGACCCCTCGTGCTTGAAATCCAGCAAATTGCCTGCGCAACAGTCGCAGCGGTCGGCGTTGGACGCAATCTCAATCTGGTTCTGGCCCAGCAATGGGCGCGCCATACACAACTGACCGCGCAGCAGCGCGGTGCCATCAGTGACCTCAGCTATGGCACCTTGCGCTTCGGTTACCGGCTCGACATCGTTCTGCGCCAGTTGCTGAACAAGCCGCTGGAGGATACGCAACTGCACTGGCTGTTGCTGGTTGCGCTTTATCAACTCGAATACACCCGCGCCGCACCATACGCAATCGTTGATCATGCGGTGCGTTGCGCGGCAGCGATCGGCCAGGCCCGCGCCGGCGGCCTCGTCAATGCAGTGCTGCGGAATTTCCAGCGTAAACGACCCGCTTTGATTGCCACGGCCATGCAGTCGGAAACCGGACGTTACGCGTTTCCACCGTGGTGGATAAACCGCGTAAAGGCGCAATACCCGCGCCACTACACTGCTATGCTGGACGCCTGTAACACGCATCCGCCATTGACGTTGCGAGTCAATTGCCGGCGCGCCACGGTGGACGAATATCTGGCGCGGCTGGCCGCAGCGGATATCGCGGCGACCCGCATCGGCCCCGTCGCCATTCGCATCGAAAATCCGCTGCCGGTCGATCGCCTGCCGGGATTCGCCGAAGGACTGGTTTCAGTGCAGGATGCGGCGGCCCAGCTTGCCGCAAGCTTGCTTGATGTCCAACCCGGCATGCGGGTACTCGATGCCTGTGCTGCGCCCGGCGGCAAGACCACTCATCTGCTGGAAGCGGCCGAACTCGATCTCACCGCCGTCGATAGCGATGCGTCGCGGCTTGCACGCGTGCGGCAGAATCTCGACCGGCTGCAACTGAATGCCCGTTTGGTCACCGCCGACGCCGGCGCACTGGACAGCTGGTGGGACGGCGTGCCGTTCGCGCGCGTGCTGGCCGATGTTCCCTGTACCGCTTCCGGCGTGGTGCGGCGCCACCCCGACATTAAATGGCTGCGCCGCGCCGCCGACATCGAGCGCTTTGCCGCGCAACAGCGAGCGTTGCTCGACACCTTGTGGCAGGTGCTGGCCAGTGGTGGTAAATTGCTGTACGCAACCTGTTCGATATTCAACGAAGAAAACTCGCGGCAGATCGAAGATTTTCTGTCGCGCCATGCGGATGCGCGGCGCCTGCAGTTAAGCGAGACGATTTCCACGGACGGGATACCGGATGGCCAGTTGGTGCCGGACAACGAGCATGACGGTTTCTTTTACGCGCTCCTTCAGAAAATCTAGCCTGCTGTTGTTGCTGGGCGCGCTGGCCTGCCTGCTGCTGGCGCTGCCGGCGCGCGCCGAGGGCATACTCGTGCGTGACGCCGCACTGGTCGCGGCCGACGAAGGCTATTATCTGGAAGCGGATTTCGACGTCACGCTCAACGCGACGCTTGAAGACGCGCTGAACAAAGGCGTGCCGCTGTATTTTCTGCTCGAGTTTGAAATCATCCGTCCGCGTTGGTACTGGCTTGATGACAAGGTTGTCAATACCCAGCAGCAGTACCGCCTCGCCTATAACGCGTTGACGCGCCAGTATCGTCTTGGCATCGGCGCGTTTTTCCAGAATTTCAGCGACCTCAACGAAGCGCTGAGTTTTCTGAGCAAGGTGAGGCGGCGCCAGATCCTTGAGATCGGCACGCTCAGTCGCGGCAGCGTGTATGCGGCCGCGGTGCGCATGCGGCTCGACGTTTCGCAACTGCCCAAACCGTTCCAGCTCAATGCACTGGCTTCGCGCGACTGGAATCTCAGTTCGGATTGGCATCGCTGGACGGTCAAGCCGTGATGCTGCAGATCGCCAATCTGCGCCCTGCGCTGAAAAGCGGCGCGGTAACTTATCTGCTCGTCGTCTGCGTGGTAGTCGGCGCGGTGACCCTCTATCTGCTGGCGACCGCGGCCGCCAACACGGCGTTGTTCGCGCAACAATATCCCCTGCTGCTGGCGCTCAACGGCGGGCTTGCGGCGTGCCTCGCTGCGCTGCTTGGATACCAGTTATATACGCTGCGGCAGAAACTCAAGGCCGGCGTCTTCGGCGCCAAATTGACGTTGCGGCTGGTCATCCTGTTTGCGCTGGTCGCGGTATTGCCCGGCGCTTTGGTTTATGGGGTATCGGTCCAGTTCGTCGCCAAAAGTATCGAATCGTGGTTTGACGTGCGGGTCGAAAAAGCGCTCGAGGGCGGCCTCAATCTTGGCCGCTCCACGCTCGAAAACCTGCTCAAGGATTTGACCAAGAAAGCCGACGCGATGGCGGGTTCGCTATCGGTGCGGCCGACCAGCGAACAAATCACGGCGCTCAATACATTGCGCGAGCAGACCGGCGTCTACGAGGTCACGCTGTTTACTGCGCGCGGCAAGATCGTCGCCCATGCCGGCGTCGAGCGCGCGGCATTGATGCCCGAACTGCCCGGCGCGGTGGTCCTGCGCAAACTGCGCCAGCAGCAAAGCTACAGCGCAGTCGAGTCGCTTCCGGAAAAGGGTCTGGTGCTGCGCGTGCTGATCCCGGTCAACGTCATCAGCCTGCAGGAAGAATCGCGCATACTTCAGGTGCTGCAACCGGTGCCGCCCCAGCTCGCGCTCGATGCCGAGGTGGTGCAGACCGGCCAGCGTGAATACCAGGAATTGCTGTTGTCGCGCCAGGGGCTGCGCAATCTCTACGGCTTGACCTTGACTTTGACCCTGCTGCTCGCGTTGCTGACCGCGTTGTCACTGGCGTTTGTATTGAGCGAACGCCTGTCGGCGCCGTTGAGCTTTCTGGCCGAAGGCACACGCGCGGTGGCGCAGGGCGACTTCAGCCAGCGCGAAACAGTGGCAAGCCGCGACGAACTCGGCGTGCTGACGCAGTCGTTCAACACCATGCGCCAGCAGCTCGCCGAGGCGCGCGCGGTGGTCGAGCGCAATCAGGCGCAACTCGCCGATGCGCACGCCTACGTGCAGGGCATACTCGACAATCTGTCGGCGGGGGTGCTGGCGTTTGACGAATCGATGCGCCTGCGCTCGTTCAACAACAGCGCGGCGGCAATTCTCGACACCGCAGTCGACCGCGTCGCCGGCAGCGCGCCGGATGACTGGCGCGGGCGTTCGCCGGGACTCGCGCAACTCGGCGCCGAAATCGCCGAGGCTTTCCGTCACGACGATCGCAGCGAATGGGAAAAGCAGATCGAGTATGCGGGTCGCAAAGGCGAACAGATGCTGCTGCTGCGCGGCACCCGCCTGCCCGCGGGCAGCGCGACCGGCTATGTCGTCGTGTTCGACGACATCACTCACGTGCTCCAATCGCAGCGCGACGCCGCGTGGACCGAGGTGGCGCGCCGGCTCGCGCATGAAATCAAGAATCCGCTGACGCCGATCCAGTTGTCGGCCGAGCGCTTGCAGATGAAACTCGCCGGCAAACTCGCCGGCCCCGAAGCCGACATGCTGGCGCGTTCGACCCAGACCATTGTCAACCAGGTGGCGGCGCTGAAAAACATGGTTGATGCCTTCCGCCAGTACGCGCGCATGCCGGAGCCGACCGCGCAGTCGATCGACCTGAATGCGTTAATGCGCGAGGTGCTGGCCCTCTACGAATCGCATGCCGACTGGTTCAAAATCGAACTCGCGGCGGATCTGCCGTTTTTTGTCGGCGACCCTGCGCAGTTGCGGCAGGTCATGCACAACCTGCTGCAAAATGCGCAGGATTCGCTGGCCGAAGTCGAGTCGCCGCATATCGAGTTGCGCTCGGAGCGCATCGATGGCGGTGTGCGCGTGACCATCACCGACAACGGCGCGGGTTTCCCCGAAACGCTGATGAAGCGCGCCTTCGAACCTTATGTGACGACCAAGCCCAAGGGCACCGGTCTCGGTCTCGTCATCGTCAAGAAAATCGTCGAGGAGCACGGCGGCACGGTGTCGATTTCGAACGTGGCTCCGCACGGCGCGCGGGTGACGCTGAATTTTCCGAAACAAATGGTGCAGCAGACCGCCGGTCGCGCGGCCGCCAGCGCCTGAACCGAACCGGACAAGACAACCATGCAGCAAATTCTGGTGGTAGACGACGAGATCGGCATTCGCGAACTGCTCTCCGAAATTCTGCGCGACGAAGGCTATCAGATCCGGTTGGCCGAAAATGCAACCCAGGCGCGCGCGCAGCGGCTGCAGGCACGGCCGGATCTGGTGCTGCTCGACATCTGGATGCCTGACACCGACGGCATCACGCTGCTCAAGGAGTGGGCCAGTGCCGGCTTGCTGACCATGCCGGTGGTGATGATGTCGGGGCACGGCACCATCGATACGGCAGTCGAGGCGACCCGCATCGGCGCTTTCGATTTCCTCGAAAAGCCGATCACGCTGCAGAAGCTCCTCGGCACCGTCGGCAAGGCGCTGCGCAGCGGCGAGCAAAAAGCCAAGCCGCCGCTGATGCTGTCGACCCTGGGCCGGGCGCCCATTGTGAACGAACTCAAACAACGCCTCGAAAAAATCGCCAACCTGAAGAGCCCGTTGCTGCTGACCGGCGAACCGGGCACCGGCGTTGAACTGTGCGCAAAATTCGTTCACGCGCCGACCGCGCCCTGGGTGGCGCCCGAGCATCTGTCGGTGCTTGCCGAGGCGCCGCTCGGCCTGCTCGAGCAGGCGCGCGAGGGCACCCTGTTCCTGCATGAGGTCGGCGACCTCAATCGCATGGAGCAGAAGGGTCTGCTGCTGCTGCTCGACAAACTCAACAAGTACAACGTGCGCCTGATTTGCGCCAGCGCAAGGGCGCTGCCCGAGCAGGTCGCGCAGGGCGCGTTCGACGCGCGGCTCTACAGCGCAATCGCCACGGTGGCGCTGCACGTGCCCAATCTGCGCGAACACCGTGAAGATATTCCCGACCTCGCCAATCTGTTTTTGCTGCGCTGTATCGAAGCCAAGGAAGTCGCGCCGCGGCATTTCAGTACCGCCGCGCTCAACGCGCTGCGCAATTTCGACTGGCCGGGCAATCTCGCTCAACTGGAAAGCACCGTGCGTTCGCTCGCCCTCACCGCCGCCGCCGAGGAGATCGGCGCCGGCGACGTCAATCAGGCGCTGGCCCAGTTCGGCGGTCAGCCGTCGGTGGCGCACGGTTTTCAGCTCGACGTGCCGCTGCGCGAGGCGCGCGACGCGTTCGAGCGCATCTATTTCGAGCACCACATTACGCGCGAAGGCGGCAACATGAGCCGGGTCGCCGACAGTGTCGGGCTCGAACGCACCCATTTGTACCGCAAACTCAAGCAGCTCGGCATCAAGCTCGCGCGTCGCGCCGATGAGTGAGGAACTCTTTCCTTGCGCCCGCCCGGCATAGCCAAAATCGGCGGATTCGAAGATAATTATATTTCCCGCACGTCGCACCATCCCGCAAGGAATACCGCATGGGCTCCCGCCTCGATCTGACCAACGCGATCCGCGCGCTCGCGATGGACGCTGTACAACAGGCCAACTCGGGCCACCCCGGCATGCCGATGGGAATGGCGGAAGTCGCCGAGGTTTTATGGCGCCATCATCTCAAGCACAACCCGGGTGATCCCAAGTGGGCCGACCGCGATCGTTTCGTGTTGTCGAACGGGCACGGCTCGATGTTGTTGTATGCGCTGTTGCATCTGACCGGCTACGATCTGCCGATCGAAGAGCTGAAGCGTTTCCGGCAATTGCATTCGAAAACGGCCGGGCATCCCGAATACGGCGTCACACCGGGCGTCGAAACCACCACCGGCCCGCTCGGTCAGGGAATTACCAATGCGGTCGGCATGGCGCTGGCGGAAAAACTGCTCGCCGCGGAATTCAACCGGCCCGGCCATGCCATTGTTGACCATCGCACTTATGTATTTCTCGGCGACGGCTGTCTGATGGAAGGCATTTCCCATGAAGCCTGTTCGCTCGCCGGCACGCTCGGGCTCGGCAAGCTGATCGCACTTTATGACGACAATGGCATATCGATCGACGGCAAGGTGCAGGGCTGGTTTACCGACGACACGCCCAAGCGATTCGAAGCCTACGGCTGGCACGTCGTGCCGAACGTTGACGGACATGATGGCGTTGCGCTCGATGCCGCGCTGAAAAATGCGCAGGCGGTGACCGATCGCCCCAGCCTGATCTGTTGCAAAACGGTGATCGGCAAGGGCTCGCCCAACAAGCAGGGTTCGGCCGATACGCATGGCGCCGCACTCGGCGAAAAGGAAGTTGCGGCAACACGCGCCAACCTCGGCTGGACCGCGGCACCTTTCGAGATTCCGGAAGGCATACGCGCCGAATGGGATCAGCGCGCCAAAGGCGCCGCCGCGCAGGCTGCATGGTCGCAACGATTTGCCGCCTATGCCGCCGCGCACCCGGATCTCGCGCGCGAATTCAAGCGCCGCATGGCCGGCGAACTGCCGGCGAGTTTCGCCGCCGATGCAACTGCGGTAATCGAGTCGGCCAACACCAAGGCCGAGACCGTGGCGACGCGCAAAGCCTCGCAACTGACCTTGACCCAGCTCGCGCCGAAACTGCCCGAACTGATCGGCGGCTCGGCCGATCTCATGGGCAGCGTATTTACCAACTGGCCCGGCAGCAAGGTGGTGACGCGCAGCGAAGCCGGTAACATCATTAATTTTGGCGTGCGCGAATTCGCCATGGCGGCGATGACCAACGGCATGGCCCTGCATGGCGGCTATATCACCGAAACCGGCACCTTCCTGACGTTCTCGGACTACTCGCGCAATGCGCTGCGCATGGCCGCGTTGATGAAGTTGCGCAACATTTTCGTTTTCACACACGATTCGATCGGGCTGGGCGAAGACGGGCCGACCCACCAGCCGGTCGAACAGACGGCGAGTCTGCGCCTGATTCCGAACATGAGCGTGTGGCGGCCCTGCGATACGGTGGAAACGGCGGCGGCATGGACGCACGCGCTGGCGCGTCGTGACGGTCCGACCTGCCTTATTTTGTCGCGGCAGAATTTGCCGTTTCAGAAACGTGATGCGGCGACGCTGGCGGCGATCGCACGCGGCGGTTATGTGCTGTCCGCGGCGGCCGGCAAACCGCAGGCGATTCTCATCGCCACCGGTTCCGAAGTCGTGCTCGCCACTGGCGCACAGGCCGAACTGGCCAAGGCCGGCATCGCGGTCAGCGTAGTGTCGATGCCCTGCACGTCGCTCTTCGACGCGCAGGATGCCGCGTATCGCGCTTCGGTGCTGCCGGCGGGCGTGCCGCGCGTCGCGATCGAAGCGGGTGTCACAGATGGCTGGCGCAAATACGTCGGCGCCACTGATTCCAAATCAGGCGCAGTGATCGGACTCGACCGTTTCGGCGAATCGGCACCGGCCGGCGAATTGTTCAAATATTTCGGCTTTACCGTCGAGCACGTGGTCTCGGTGGTAAAAGGATTATCGTAAACCCGGCTGCGATAGCGCATCCTCAGCATACGCAACACGACATTCTGGAGAATGACATGACGATCAAGGTTGGCATCAACGGTTTTGGACGTATCGGACGCATGGTGTTTCGCGCGGCGGTGCAGCACTTTCCCGACATCGAGGTCGTGGGCATCAATGATTTGCTCGAGCCGGATTACCTTGCCTACATGCTGCGCTATGACTCGGTGCACGGCCGCTTCAAGGGCGAGATCAGTCATGAAGGCAGCACACTGATCGTCAACGGCAAGCGGATCCGGCTCACTGCCGAACGCGATCCGGCGCAGCTCAAATGGGGCGAAATCGGCGCCGATGTCGTGGTCGAATCGACCGGCCTTTTTCTGACCAAGGAATCGGGCGAAAAGCATCTCGCTGCGGGCGCCAAAAAAGTGATCATGTCGGCGCCGAGCAAGGATGACACGCCGATGTTCGTGTTCGGCGTCAACGACAAGACCTACAAAGGGCAGACCATCATTTCGAACGCCTCGTGTACCACGAACTGTCTGGCGCCGGTGGCGAAAGTCCTGAATGACACCTGGGGCATCAAGCGCGGCCTGATGACCACGGTGCACGCGGCGACGGCCACCCAGAAAACCGTCGACGGTCCCTCCAACAAGGACTGGCGCGGCGGCCGCGGCATACTCGAAAACATCATCCCGTCATCGACCGGCGCGGCGAAGGCGGTCGGCGTGGTGATTCCGGAGTTGAACAAAAAACTTACCGGCATGGCGTTCCGCGTGCCGACTTCGGACGTTTCCGTGGTCGATCTCACGGTCGAACTCAACAAGCCGGCGACCTACGCCGAAATTTGCGCGAAGATGAAGGCGGAATCGCAAGGTGCCCTGAAAGGTGTTCTCGGTTACACCGAGGAAAAAGTCGTGTCGACCGATTTTCGCGACGAGGTGTGCACTTCGGTGTTTGACGCCGAGGCTGGCATCGCGCTCGACAGCACTTTCGTCAAGGTTGTTTCCTGGTATGACAACGAATGGGGCTACTCCTGCAAGGTCCTCGAAATGGTCCGCGTCATCGCCAAATAACTGCGGTACTGGCGACCACATGAACGTGATCAAGATGCAGGACGTGGACCTCGCCGGCAAGCGGGTGTTCATACGCGCGGATCTCAACGTTCCGCAGGACGACAACGGCAGCATCACCGACGACACGCGTATCCGAGCGTCGGTGCCGGCGATCCGGTTCGCGTTGAAGGCCGGCGCGGCGGTGATGGTGACGTCGCATCTGGGGCGTCCGACCGAGGGCGAATTCAGCGCCGCCGATTCGCTCGCGCCGATCGCCGCCCGCATGGGAGAATTGCTCGGCGTTGCGGTGCCGCTCAAGCGCGACTGGCTTGGCGGCGTCGAGGTCGTGGCCGGGCAGGTTGTGATGCTCGAAAACTGTCGTTTCAACAAGGGCGAAAAGAAAAACGACGAAGCGCTCGCGCGCAAAATGGCCGCGCTGTGCGACATCTACGTGAACGATGCCTTCGGCACCGCGCACCGCGCCGAAGCGACCACCGAGGGCATTGCGCGTTACGCGCCGCTTGCCTGCGCGGGCCCGCTGATGGCGGCCGAACTCGATGCCCTGGGCAAGGCGCTGCGCGATCCGGCGCGGCCATTGCTGGCAATCGTCGCCGGCTCCAAGGTTTCGACCAAGCTGACGATTCTGAAATCGCTCGCCGAGAAAGTCGACCAACTGATCGTCGGTGGCGGCATCGCGAACACTTTTCTGCTGGCGGCCGGTCGGTGTATCGGCAAGTCGCTGGCCGAGCCGGGTCTCGTCGCTGAAGCGCAGGCGATTATCGACATGATGAAGGCGCGCGGCGCGCAGGTGCCGTTGCCGGTCGATGTCGTCGTCGGTGCCGAAGTGTCCGCGCGCGCGCGCGCCAACCAGACGGCCGTCGATCAGGTCGGCGACGACGACATGATTCTCGATATCGGGCCGCAGAGCGCGGCGACGCTGGCGGCCTTGATCGCAAAAGCGGGCACCATCGTGTGGAACGGCCCGGTCGGCGTGTTCGAGTACGATCAGTTCGGTGCCGGCACCCGCGTCGTGGCGCAGGCCATCGCCGATTCGAACGCATTTTCGATCGCCGGCGGCGGCGATACGCTGGCGGCGATCACCAAGTACGGCATTGCCGACCGCATTTCGTATATTTCCACCGGTGGCGGCGCGTTTCTCGAATTCCTCGAAGGAAAAACGCTGCCTGCGGTGCACATTCTGGAACAGCGGGCCGCCAGGCGCGAGTGACGAACCGCGGTCGTTTCCGCAATGCGGCATTGAGGATTTTGCGAAATCTCATTACCCTGTCGTTTCGGATCGCGCTCCGCGCCCCCTATTAAGATCGGCACAATCTTGACGTCCCCATTCATGCCACGTCGCACAAAAATCGTCGCTACACTCGGGCCTGCTTCGAGCGATGAAAAGACGCTCGCCCGCATGATCGAGGCCGGACTCGACGTCGTGCGCATGAATTTTTCGCACGGTACGGCGAAGGAACACGGCGCGCGCGTCGAACTGGTGCGCGCGCTGGCGCGCAAGGCCGGCCGCGCGGTCGGCGTGCTGGTCGATCTGCAGGGGCCGAAAATCCGCATCGGTCGTTTCAAGAACGATCGCATTACGCTCGTCAACGGCGACAAGTTCGTGCTCGATGCCGAGCGCAAGATCGGCGATGCGACTGGCGTCGGTCTCGATTACAAGAATCTGCCGCAGGATGTGGTGCCCGGTGACACCCTGCTGCTTGACGACGGTCGCATCGTGCTCGCCGTGACCAGGGTGCAGGGCCCGCGCATTCATACGCTGGTCGAGCAGGGCGGCCCGCTGTCGAATAACAAGGGCATCAATCGCAAAGGCGGCGGACTCACCGCGCCCGCGCTGACCGAAAAGGACATGCAGGACATCAAGACCGCCGCCCTGTTGAAGGCCGATTATCTGGCCGTGTCGTTTCCGCGGTCCGGCGCCGATATCCAGTGGGCGCGCGATCTGATGGTCAAGGCTGGCGGGCGCAGCCTGATCTGCGCCAAGATTGAGCGTGCCGAGGCGATCCCGGCGCTGGCCGAAATACTCGACGCCTCGGATGCCGTCATGGTGGCGCGCGGCGACCTCGCAGTTGAAGTCGGTGACGCCGTGGTGCCGGCGTTGCAGAAACGCATGATCCGCATGGCGCGCGAACGCAACAAAATCGTCATCACAGCGACGCAGATGATGGAGTCGATGATCAACAATCCGATTCCAACGCGTGCCGAAGTTTCGGATGTCGCCAATGCGGTGCTCGACGGCACCGACGCGGTCATGCTGTCGGCGGAAACCGCCGCCGGTCACTATCCGGTTGAAACCGTTGCCGCGATGGCGCGCGTCTGCCTCGAGGCGGAAAAGGAGGACACTTTCGCGATCGAGCGCCGCCGCACCGATGCGCCCGAGAGTGTCGAGGAGGCGATCGCGCGGGCGACCGTGTTCACGTCGAACAGTCTAAATATCAAGGCCGTCGCCGCGCTCACGCAAAGCGGCAAGACGGTGTTGTTGATGTCGCGCATGAACACGAAGGTGCCGATTTACGCGCTCTCGTCGGTGATCGAAACGCGGCGTCGCGTCACGTTGTTCCGCGGCGTTTACCCGATCGCTTTCAAGGGCGCGCGCAATCCGGAACGCGCCCTGCATATGGCCGAGGACGAACTGCTCAAACGCGGCGCGGTTCAGCGCGGCGACTATATCGTGCTGACGATCGGCGAGCCGTTCGGCAAGGCGGGCGGCACCAACACCATGAAAATCGTCAAGGTCGGGGAGCATCGCAAAGCGTGAATACGCAGCCGCCGCGTACGTAATTGGGCCCCGGATTTTGCGAATATTTGCGACGCCGCAATTCAAAACCGGCACATCTGGATTGTAAGTTTATCGAAAGCTTTGGGGACTAAGTTGCACGGCTGTTTTCTGTCACACTAAAGTAGCTTGCCCTTTAAAAACAAGCTATGATTCATCCCCAATCGAAAATGGGCACCCTGGCAAAGTCCGGGACGACAACACTAGCGTTTGTTTTTTTGAGGAGGTCGGATGGCATTTCATAACCGTGACCGCAAGGATTTCAATGCGGGGGTCATGTATATCGGTATCGGCGGATTTTTCGCGGGGTTTGGACTGAATTACCCGATGGGTACGGCGGTTCGCATGGGCCCGGCTTATTTTCCGACCGTGCTGGGCGTGATCCTGATGGTTCTCGGGATCATTCTGGTTTTCCGCTCCTTCGGCGTTACAGATGCCGAATTGCCGGCGAAAACTCACTGGCGGCCGCTGATATGCATTCTTGGTGCCTGCGTTTTGTTCGGGGTGCTGATCGGCCCCGCCCATGCCGGCATGGTGGCCGCGTCCATGGTCATGATGCTGGTCGGCGCATTCGGTGGCTGGGATTTCCGTTGGAAAGAGCAACTCATCGGCATGATCGTCATGCCGGCGGTTTGCGTCGGCATCTTTTATTATGGCTTGGGCCTGCCGTTCCAGTTGTTCCCGTGGTCTTGAGCAGCCAACCCATTTAAGGAGCGGAATCCATCATGTTCTCAGGCGTTTTTGATCATTTAATGCTCGGCTTCACGGTTGCGCTGAGCATGCAAAACCTGTTGTACTGTTTCCTCGGCTGCTTTCTCGGCACCGTCATCGGCGTGTTGCCGGGCATCGGACCGGTCGCCACCATCGCGATGCTGTTGCCGATCACCTTCAACCTGCCGCCGATTCCCGCGCTGATCATGCTCGCGGGCATTTACTACGGCGCGAGTTACGGCGGTTCAACCACCGCGATCCTGGTCAACCTTCCCGGCGAATCTTCCTCGGTGGTGACGTGTATCGACGGCTACCAGATGGGACGGCAGGGCCGTGCCGGACCCGCGCTGGCGATTGCGGCAATGGGGTCGTTCTTCGCCGGTTGCGTCGGCACCATCCTGATCGCGCTGTTTGGTCCGCCGCTGGCTGAACTCGCGTTCGAATTCGGCGCCGCCGAATACTTTTCGATGATGGTGTTGGGCCTGGTTGCCGCAGTGGTGCTGGCCTCCGGCTCGCTGATCAAGGCGATCGGCATGATTATCGTGGGGCTGCTGGGCGGTATCGTCGGCACCGACGTGAACTCCGGTATCGCGCGTTACAGCTTCGGTGTATCCGAGTTGTCCGACGGCATCGGTTTCGTTTCGGTGGCGATGGGCATGTTCGGCTTTGGCGAGATCATCAGCAATCTGGGTCAGACGGCCGAAACCAAAAGCATCGAAGTGTCCCAGGTCCACACGCTGATGCCGACGATAGACGATATCAAAACGGCGATCGGGCCGACGGTACGCGGCACCCTGCTCGGCACGATTTTCGGCATCCTGCCTGGCTCGCATACGGTTATCGCGTCGTTCTCGTCTTATACGCTTGAAAAGAAACTGGCCAAGGATCCGTCGCGTTTCGGCAAAGGCGCGATCGAAGGCGTGGCCGGACCCGAGTCAGCCAACAACGCCGCGGCGCAGACCAGCTTCATACCGCTGCTGACCCTGGGCATTCCGACGGGTGCAGTGATGGCGCTGATGGTCGGTGCGATGACCATTCAGGGCATCGCGCCGGGCCCGCAGGTGATGACGCAGAAGCCCGATCTGTTCTGGGGCATGATCGCCTCGATGTGGATCGGCAACCTGATGCTGGTGATTCTGAATCTGCCCCTGATCGGCATGTGGGTGCAATTCCTGAAAATCCCGTATCGCATTCTGTTCCCCAGCATCCTGCTGTTCATCGCGATCGGCGCTTACTCGATCAACAATTCCGAGTTCGACGTTTACCTCGCGGCATTCTTCGGTTTCTTCGGCTACTACGCTGCGAAGTGGGGTTGCGAGGCTGCGCCGATGATTCTGGGTTTCGTGCTCGGCCCGTTGATGGAGGAGAACCTGCGGCGCGCGATGCTGATCTCGCGCGGCGATCCATCGGTCTTCTTTACACGGCCGATCAGTTGCGGACAGCTGCTTGTCGCCTTCGCGCTGCTGCTGATGGTGGTGTTGCCCCAGTTCCAGAAAAAACGCGAGATTCTGGCCGAAGCCGACGATTGACCGGCGTGCCATTGCAGTTGAAAAGCCCCGGATTCTCCGGGGCTTTTTTTTCGTGACGGCAGAATGGCGCCTTGCCAATTTTCCGCCCGGAAGCGGCGGCGCGCCGTAAAATTCCCGCTTTCCGTCAGATGCGCAGGAGCCGATGCATGTTCAGCCTGTTGAGAGTTGCGATTCCGCTAATGGCGCTGGTTGCCAGTGCCGCTGCGGAAACCTATCCGGCCAAGCCGATCCGCATCGTCGTTGCCTATACGCCGGCCGGCACCACCGATATCCTCGCGCGCGCAATCGGACAGAAACTGACCGAGGCCTGGGGCCAGCCGGTGATCATCGATAACCGGCCCGGCGCCAATGGCAACATTGGTACCGAATATGCCGCCAAGTCGACGCCCGACGGCTATACGCTGCTGATGACCACGGCGGCGCCGCACGGCATCAATCCCGGCCTCTATCGAAAATTGGGTTTCGACGCGGTCAAGGATTTCGCCGGCATCAGCCTGGTGGCGACGGTGCCCAACGTGCTGGTCGTCAACAACACGCTGCCGGTCAAGGATGTGCGCGAGTTGATTGCCTACCTTCGCGCGAACCCCGGCAAACTCAATTTCGGTTCGCCCGGTTACGGCAGCACCGGTCACATGTCGGTCGAGTTGTTCATGGCGATGACCGGGACCAAGATGGCGCACATTCCCTACAAGGGTGACGCTGGCGTGCTGGCCGACCTGATGGGCGGTCAGATCATGCTGTCGCTCTCCAATATGCCGGCCTACACCCCGCAGATCAAGGCCGGTCGCGTGCGCGCGCTGGCGGTGAGCACGGCCAAGCGTTCGCCGGCTGCGCCGGAGATCCCGACTATGGCCGAAGCGGGCGTGCCCGGCTATGTCACCGTGGCGTGGTTCGGCCTGCTGGCGCCGGCGAAGACGCCGCGCGACATCATCAACAAACTCTCGGCGGAAACCGCGCGCATACTCAAAATGCCGGATGTCTATACCCGTCTGGCCGATCTTGGCGCTGAACCGGTCGGCAGCAGCGCCGCCGAATTCGACGCGCATATCAAGTCCGAAATCGTGAAGTGGGCGAAAGTCATCAAGGACGCCAACGTCGAATTGCAATAAGCGCCCACGCGCGTTAAACCCCGGAGCACAGCCATGGCCTTCGAAGAACCGCTTAAACAATTGCAGGAACGCACCGCCCGCGCACTCGCCATGGGCGGCCCCGAAAAACTTGCCCGGCGCAAAGCGGAGGGCCACTTGAACGCGCGCGAGCGCATCGACTATCTCGTCGATAAGGACAGCTTTTTCGAATCCGGCCGCTTCGCCGTCGGCATCCGTCCGGAAGTGCGCGCGAAGACGCCGGCGGACGGCAAGGTGGCCGGCTTCGCGCGCATCAACGGGCGCGAAGTCGCGATTGTCTCCAATGACTTCACAGTGCTCGGCGCGTCGTCCTCCGTGATCAACATGAAAAAGATCCGGCATACCAAGGAGAGCTCGATCAAGCGCGGCCTGCCGCTGGTCATGCTCGGCGAATCGAGCGGCGCGCGCATGCCCGACCGCATGGGTGCCGCAGGGCGCTCGATCATCGCGCAGGATCCGGTCGAGTATCAGCGGCTGCGCGAAACACCCTGGGTATCGGCGCTGCTGGGCCCCTGTTACGGTTCATCGACCTGGTATTCCGCGATGTCGGATTTCGTCGTCATGCGCAAGGGCGCGATCATGGCGATTGCCAGCCCCAACGTGACGTCGATCGCCATCAACAAGAAAATCGAGCCCGAGGACCTCGGCGGCTGGAAACTGCTGACCGGCGTTTCCGGTCTGGTCGATATGGCGGTCGATACCGACGAGCAGGCGCTTGATGCCGTCAAAACCTTTTTATCCTACCTGCCCAGCCATCAGAACGAAGCGCCGCCGGTGCATCCGGTGCCGGCGGGTTCGGACGAGCCCTGCAAAGCCATGCTCGACATCGTGCCGGAATCGCGTAACCAGGTGTACGACGTGCGCAAAGTCATCAAAGTCGTTGCCGACAAAGACAGCACCTTCGAAATCAAGGAGCGTTTCGGCAAATCGCTGTGCACCATGCTCGCCCGTGTCGATGGCCGCAGCGTCGGCTTCATCGCCAACAATCCACTGTTCAAGGGCGGCGCGCTGGATGCCGACGCCTGCCAGAAGGTCATCAGCTTCATGGTGTTGTGCGATTCGTACAACATCCCGCTGGTGTATCTGGTCGATGTGCCGGGCTTTCTGATCGGCGTCGAAGGCGAGCTTCGCGGCATGCCGGGCAAGGTCATTAACTGGATGAACGCGATGACCCAGGTCACGGTGCCGAAAATCACCATCATCATGCGCAAAAGCTACGGCCAGGCTTACATCAACATGGCCGGCAACAAAAACGCGGATGAAGTTGCGGTGTGGCCGACCGCCGACCTCGGCTTCATGGATCCGGCGGTCAGCGTGAACATTCTGTACGGCGTCAAAAAAGAAGATGACCCGGAACGCTTTGCCGAGCTGATCAAGGAAGTACAGCGCGATACGTCGGCCTGGGGCCTTGCCGAGCTCTATGACGCGCAAAACGTCATTGACCCCCGCGATACGCGCAGTTTTCTGAAGCGCGCGCTTGAAGTGCATTGCATGCGCATGAACAACGGCGTCGGCAAGCACCGTCTGGCCAACTGGCCGACCAGCTACTGAATAGCCTACTCGCCGACTTCGAGTCCGGTCAGGCGCCAGGCGCCGTCGCGTTTGGCGAAACAAGCGTGGTATTCGAGCGGACTGCGCACCTGTTCCTGCGGTAGGTAACCTGTTACCGAGGCCATGCGCAGGGCGACCCAAACCTGCTTGCCGTCCTTGGCCTCATCGGCAACTTCCCAATCGGTCACGTTGATCAGATCGTACGAGAGCGTCTGCAGGGACGGCGCCGCAACCGACGGGCGCGCCTTGACCAGCGCTTCGCGCGCAATCACGGCGGCATTGGCGTCGTTGGGCGCATCGGCGGGCCATTTGTAATAGACGTAGGGTGCGCAAGCTTCGCTTGCCTTGCCTTGTTTGACCGCCGCGCTGCCGAGGAAGAGCAGCTTGGGCAGTTCGTCCCACAACGGGCTGTCCGCGCTGCCCGGTTCCCAAAGTTTTCGAAACTCGGCGGCCCCGTTAATGCCCGAAATATTGCGCACATTGCGATCGACGATCTCGCCGATAAATTTCTGGTCGCGACGCAGCAGAGCTTCGATCAGACGGGCGCGAAAGCGCGACCACGAAGGGTCCGCCGCTGCATCATCGGCCGGTTGCAGACGCACCGATTCCGCAGCAGCAACGCCGCAGGCCATCAGCGTCACGAAAATAAAAACCAACAAACCCAGGCTGCGCATGATCAGCGTCCCTTGAATACCCCGGCGCGCTTTTCGAAAAACGCCGCCAGCGCCTCGGCGTGATCATCGGATTTCTGGCACAGCGCCTGAAAACTCGAACAGGTGTCCAGATGTTCAGCGAGATTCTGCTGCTGTGACAGCCGCAACAGCCTTTTGGCATAGCGCAACGCCAGCGGCGGTTTGGCCGCCATCTTCGCCGCCATCTCCTGGGTACACGCAAGCAGGGTTTCCGGTTCGGTGATCTCGAGCAAAATGCCGAGGGCCTTTGCCTCTTCGGCCTTGACGATTCGACCGGTAAACGTCAGCTCCGCCGCGCGTTGATAGCCGACCAGCCTTTGCAGAAACCAGCTGCCGCCGTCGCCCGGGATCAAACCGAGATTGCCGAAGGTTTCGCCGAACTGCGCAGCCGTGGAACCGATACGCAGGTCGCACATGTTGGCCAGATCGAAACCGGCGCCGATCGCCGGCCCGTTGACCGCCGCAATCACCGGAATCTCCACCGCCTGCATGGCAAGCGGAATGCGCTGCACGCCGTATTTGTAATACTGGGCGAGGATATGCGGCGACGCCTTGGCGCGCGCCGCCATGTTCTTGATATTGCCGCCGGCGGAAAAGGCGCTGCCCTCGCCGGTCATGATCAGCACCGACACATCGGCGCAGGTGTTGGCCCACTCGAGCGTGGCGACAATATCGTTGGTCAATTCGGTGCCGGTCAGCGCATTTCGCACGTCATCCCTTTGAAAGGTCAGGGTGGCGACGCGCGCGTCGAGCGCGAGCGCAGCATTTTTCAGAGCAGGAAGTTCAGCCATGTCGTTCATCCGTTTTAACGAGCGGCAATGTTAAGCGCAGCCGCGCAGAGACACAATGCCGCCTGATATTTCGCGATGCTATACTGCGCGAATTCCAAATCCCGCAGAGCGCGCAGTCATGGCCAGAATCGAAGTCAAATCGGAAATCACCGGCACCTTGTGGAAACTCAGCTCGCAGGTCGGCGACACGGTTGAAGAAGGCGCGATCCTGATGATCGTCGAGTCGATGAAAATGGAAATCCCGGTGATCACCGAGGACGGCGGCGTGGTGAAGGAAATCCTCGTCCAGCCGAAGGATCCGGTGGCCGAAGGCCAGGTTGTCGCCATCCTCGAAGGTTGACTGAACGGCGGGCGCCTACCGTCCAGCCGCATCCTCGAGTTTCTTGATCGCGGCATCGCGCGAATCACGCACGCGCCGCTCGGCGGTGCGTTGCGCGCTCTCGCCGTCGCCGTCGCGAATCGCTCTCACCAGTTCCTGCCAGTGCCTGACCGACTGCCGTCGCCGCTGTTCGCTGGATAATCCCAGCCGCGAATAGCGCAGCGTCTGTTGCGCCAGCGCGCCGAGAATATTGCGCAGGCGGCGGCTGCGCGTGGCGGCGTTGAGCAGGCGATTGAGCCGGAACACCGTTTCAGCATAGTCGTCGCCGGCGGTCGCATCGCGCGCCTGCTGCGCCAGTTTTTTCACCTCGGCCTCGATCTGCGGCAGCCATTCGAGCCGGCGCGGATCCTCGGCGATATCGCGGTCGCGCAGGCCGTTGAGGGCGGCGCGGATGTCGAAAATCTCGCGCACCTCGGCGATGGTCAGATTCGTCACCTGGGCGCCGCGCCGCGGCAGAATCGTGACCAGACCGTCTTTTTCGAGCAACCGCAGAGCCTCGCGCACGGGCCCGCGGCTCACCGTAAATTCGCCGGCGACCGCCTGTTCCATGATGCGCCGGCCTGGCACATAGGCACCGGAGGTGATGCGTGTCGCCAGCTGCGCGGCGATCTGCTCGGGCAGCGATTGCGTGAGCGGCGCCGGTGGCGCGGCGGGGGGCTGGAGCGCGGGGGCGGAGTCGGGTTTGCGGGGCATGTAGCTACGTTACCGATTTTCTTGTAAGATTGTCAACAATCTAATTGACAACAAAACAGGGCCGAGGCTAGGATAGCCGCACACTTCCGGCGGGCCTGGCCCCGCTGCTTTTGCGCACGGCGAGTGTGATGCCCGTCCGTCGCGTGAACCCGGGGAATTTCATGAGTTGGTCCGCTGAAATCGAGGAGATCAAGCGTCGTCGCGGGCTGGCCGAGCAATGCGGTGGCGCGGACGCGGTGGCGCGCCATCACGCCGCCGGCAAGCTCACCATCCGCGAACGCATTGACGGCGTGCTCGATGCCAACTCATTTCAGGAAGTCGGCAAACTGGCCGGCACGGCGAAATACGACGAGGCCGGAAAGCTGCTGTCGTTTACGCCGTCGCCCTATGTCGCCGGACTCGGCAAAATCGATGGCCGCCCCGTTGCCGTGGGTGGTGAGGACTACACCATCAAGGGTGGCGCCGGCTTCGGCGGCGCGCGGCGCAAGGGGGGGCAGGGCGGCTTTATCGAAGATCTTGCCCATCTTTACCGCATTCCGCTGGTCAACCTGATCGACGGCGTCGGCGGCAGCGTGACCTCGATTTCGCGCCGCGGCCACGCCACCTTTCCCGGCTCTGGTCCCGACGGCTTCGAGCGTTCGGTCGAGTTGATGGGCGAGGTACCGGTGGTCAGTGCAGTCATGGGCACCGCCGCCGGCGGACCCTCGGGCCGCGCGATTCTTGCCCACTGGACCGTGATGGTGAAAAACACCAGCCAGATTTTCGCCGCCGGTCCGCCGGTGGTCGAGCGCGCCTACAACACCAAGGTGACGAAGGAAGAACTCGGCGGGCACAAAATGGCCGTCGATACTGCCGGCACCATCGACAACGCTGCTGAGACGGAAGCCGATTGCCTTGCGCAGATCCGCCGCTTTCTGTCGTACATGCCGTCAAACGTGTGGGAGCTGCCGACGCAGACCGCCTGCGGCGATGCGGTCGATCGTTGCGAAGATGCGCTGGCGTCCATCATTCCGCGTTCCCAGCGCCAGCCCTACGACATGCGCAAACTGCTTGCGATGATCGTCGATCGCGAATCGACGTTCGAAATCCAGCCGAGCTTTGGTCGCGCCGTCATCATCACGCTGGCGCGCATGAACGGCATGGTGGTCGGCGTCATCGCGCACAACCCGATGTTCGGCGGCGTAATCGACGTGAAAGCCGCGCGCAAGCAGGCGCATTTCACCGAATTGTGCGACACCTTTAACATCCCGCTGATTTTTCTTGTCGATGTGCCGGGCTTTCAGATCGGCATGGAGGCCGAAGCCGCCGGCATTTTGCGCATCGGCATGCAGGCGCGTTACCTCAACATGCAACTCACCGTGCCGACCTTCACCGTGGTGGTGCGCAAGTGTTACGGCATGGCCGGCGGCAACACCATCGATCGCAACGGTCTCAATTTCAAAATTGCCTGGCCGTCGGCGGAATGGGGCTCGCTGCCGATCGAGGGTGGTGTCAAAGCCGCTTTCAAACGCGAACTGGCCGCCGCCGAAGACCCGATCGCCAAAGAAGCCGAACTCGAGGCCGAATTGAAACGCATGACCTCGCCCATCCTCACCGCCGAAGCCTTCGGCGTGGAAGACCTGATCGACCCGCGCGAAACCCGCCCCTATCTGTGCCGCTTTCTCGAAGCGGCGCAGGTCGGCATGAAAACCCGTCTCGGACCCAAAGCGCGCTTCGGCGTGCGACCGTAAATGACACGCTACGGCGTCCGCCCGTAATTGCAAACAAGGAACTGGCAATGGCATTCGAAAAACTGATGGCTGAATACGAAACCCGCCGCGCCAAGGCGCTCGGCATGGGCGGGCCCGACAAGGTCGCGCGGCGCAAAAAATCCGGCCAGCTCAACGCGCGCGAACGGGTCGCAGCGCTGGTCGATGAAAACAGTTTCATCGAATCGGGCCTTTTCGGCACCTCGGGCGTATATCCGAAGGAAGCCGACGAAACACCAACCGACGGCAAGATCGCCGGCTTCGCCAAAATCGGCGGCCGCGATGTGGCGGTGGTGGTCAACGACTTCACCGTCAAAGGTGCCTCGACCAGCGCCACCAACGGCAAGAAGGTCGGCCACATGAAGCGCACCGCCACCGAACGCGGCATGCCTTTCGTCATTATTGGCGAATCGACCGGCGCCCGATTGCCCGATGCGATGGGCGCACGCGGCATGGGCCAGCTGCTCGGCAACGACAACACGCAGTTTCGCCGCACGCGTGAAACGCCGATGGCGGCCGGTGTGGTCGGCCCCTCGTTTGGCTCATCAGCGTGGTTCGCCTGTCTGTCAGACTTCGCGGTGATGCACAAGGGCGCGACGATGGCGGTGTCGAGCCCGCGGCTGATCGAAATGGCGCTCAACGAAAAAGTAAATCTTGACGAACTCGGCGGCTGGCGTTTGCACGCGGAAACCACCGGGCTGATCGATCAGGTGGTCGATACCGAAGAAGAAATGTTTGCGGCGATCAAAACCTTTCTTTCTTATCTGCCGAGCCACAATAACGAAACCCCGCCGGTCATGCCGGTGCCGGCCGGTTCCGGCGCCGATATGGCGGGCATTCTTTCGCTGTTGCCGGAGAAGCGCACCCAGGTCTACGACATGCGCAAGATCGTCAAATACATCGTCGACAAGGATTCGATGTTCGAACTGAAGCCGCGCTTCGGCAAAAGCGCGCTGGTCGCGCTGTCGCGCATGAACGGCAAGAGCGTCGGCATCGTTGCCAACAACCCGCTGCACCGCGGCGGCGCGCTCGATGCCGACGCCTGCCGCAAGATCGTCGATTTTCTGGTGCTGTGCGATTCGTTCAACATACCGATCGTGCTGCTGGTCGATACCCCGGGCTTCCAGATCGGCACCGAGGCCGAGAAAGCCGGCGCGCCGGGTAAGATCATGAACTTCATGAATGCGATGACGCTGCTGACCGTGCCGCGCCTGTCGGTGATTCTGCGCAAGAGCTATGGCCGCGCCTACGTGTGCATGGGCGGCGGCCGCCATACCGATGACATCTCGGCGTGGCCCAGCGCGGAAATCAGTTTCATGAGCCCCGAGTTCGCGACCACCATCGTGCACGGCGTGAAGCCGGGCGATGCGGATTTCGAGGCACGGCTGGCCGAGATCGAACAGGGTTCCGATGTCTGGGGCCTCGCATCGGTGTATGCCGCGCAGGCGGTGATCAAGCCGGAAGAAACACGCGACTATCTGATCCGCATGCTGGAGGTTTATCAACTGCGCATGACCAAGGGTGTGGGACAACACCTCATGCGCACATGGCCGACAAGCTATTAGAAGCGCGCTTTTAGGTAGCGCAGGCTTACCCGCCTGCATTCGTTGACCAAGCAGGCACATAGTCGAAAATGCGGCCTGCGCTACAAGAGCACGGCTGAAAGGTTTTTGATGTTCAATAAAGTTGTTGTTGCCAATCGCGGTGCGGTTGCTGCGCGCGTACTGCGCGCGCTCTATGAAATGGGCATCAAGTCGGTGGCCGTGTATTCCGAAGCGGATTACGGCGCGCCCTATCTCGAGATGGCAAGCGAGACTTACGCCATCGGCGCCTCGCCCGCCGCCGACAGCTACCTGAATCAGGACACGCTGCTCGCCGTATTGAAAAAAGCCAACGCCGACGGCGTGCATCCCGGCTACGGCTTTTTGTCGGAAAACGCCGCCTTCGCGCAGCGCGTCACCGACGCCGGCGTCTGTTTCATCGGTCCCTCGCCGAAGTGGATCGAGGCAATGGGTCACAAGACACGTGCGCGCGACATTGCTGCCGAATACGGCATGCCGATGACCAAAGGCACCGGCGTACTGCCGGCCGAACCCGAGCGCATTCTCGCCGCCGCGCGCGGCATCGGCTATCCGGTGCTGGTCAAGCCGGCCGGTGGCGGCGGCGGCATCGGCATGCTGCCGGCAAAAGACGAATCCGAATTGCTGGCGGTGGTCGAGCGCTCGCAATCGATGGCGAGCCGCGGTTTCGGTAACGCCGAGGTCTATCTTGAACGCTTGCTGGAAAAGCCGCGCCACATCGAATTCCAGGTGCTGGGCGATCAGCACGGCGGCGCCGTGCATTTGTTCGAGCGCGATTGCTCGGTGCAGCGGCGCAATCAGAAGGTGATCGAAGAGGCCTGCGCGCCGGCGATCCCGCGTGCCGAAATCGAAGAGATGGCCGCGGCCGTGGTGGCGATGGTCAAGGGCATGGGCTACGACAACATCGGCACGGTCGAAATGCTGCGCGGCGCCGACGCCTCGTTCAACTTCCTCGAAATGAACACGCGCCTGCAGGTCGAGCATGGTGTTACTGAAGAAATCACCGGTGTCGATCTGGTGCAGGCGCAGATCCGCAGCGCGGCCGGCGAAAAACTCGCCGACATCCTGCCGGCGAAAATCGAGGTTAAGGGCCATGCCATTCAGGCGCGCGTCTACGCCGAAGACCCGAAGAATTTCTACCCCTCTCCGGGCAAGCTGACGGTGTTCCGGCCGCCGCAGGATGCGTCGATCCGCGTCGATACCGGCTATGCCGAAGGCCGCGACGTCACGCCCTTCTACGATCCGATGATTGCCAAGGTGATCGTGCATGCGGCGACGCGTGAAGCGGCGATCGATCGTTTGATCGAAGCGCTCGCCGCCTTCGACATTCAGGGCCTGAAAAACAACATCCCGGCAGTGCTGACGATACTGCGCTCAGAGCAGTTCCGCGATGGTGCGGTGCATACCGGCCTCATTCCCGAAGTCATGGCAAAAAAGAAAACGACCTGATGAGTACAAACAATCTGATCAGCGCGGCGAAGAAAGAAGGCCGCGCCGCCCTCGACGAACTTGCCGGCAAACAACTGCTGGCGAGTTTTGGCGTCAGCGTGCCGAAATCGGTCATTGCCAAAGACGAGGCCACGGTGGCTAACGCGATTGCCGGCATGCAGCCGCCCTTCGCAGTGAAGGTGATGTCTCCGGAAATACTGCACAAAAGCGATTCCGGCGGCGTGAAGATCGGCCTCAAAAATGCCGATGAACTCGCGCAGGCGATAACCACCATGGCCGCAGCGCCGCAGATCAAAAACGCGCGCATCGACGGTTGGCTGATCGAGGAAATGGCGCCGGCCGGGCAGGAGGTGGTGGTCGGCGCGGTGCGCGACCCGAACTTCGGGCCGCTGGTCATGGTCGGCCTCGGCGGCATCTTCGTCGAGATACTGGCCGACGTCGCCTTTCGCATCTGCCCGATCACGCGGCTCGATGCGGCCGAAATGCTCGATGAATTGAAGGGCGTGGCACTGCTCAATGGCGCGCGCGGGCGTGCGCCTGCTTCGCGCGAGGCCATCATCGACGTGCTGCTGAAAATCGGCGGCGAAAACGGCCTCCTCATGCAGCATGCCGACGATTTCACCGAGGCCGACATCAATCCGCTGATCGTTTCTGCCAACGGTGCGGTCGCCGTCGATGCGAGGTTCGTACTCGCATGAAGGCCATCGTCGAACGCTTCAACCCGCTGTTCAAGCCGAAGACTGTTGCCGTCGTCGGCGCTTCGACCAAGGGCGCGGCACTGCCCAACGTCTTCATCCGCCGCATCCGCGAACTCGGTTTCACCGGCGCAATTTATCCGATCCACCCGAGCGCGCCCGAGATCGACGGCCTCAAGGCCTATCGCAGCCTCGCCGACACGCCGGAACCCATCGATTACACCTTCATCGCGATTGCCGGCGCGCAGATTCCGCCGCTGCTCGCAGCCGCCAAGGGTCGCGTGCGTTTTGCGCAAGTGATTTCCAGCGGCTTCGGCGAAGTCGATGAGGGCCGCGACCTGCAGCAACAACTGGTCGATGCGGCGCGCGCCGGCGGCATGCGCCTGCTTGGGCCGAACTGCCTCGGCATTTATTCGCCGCGCGGCCATCTGACCTTTACCGAAATCGGCCCGCGTCCCGCCGGCTCCGTCGGCGTGGTGTCGCAAAGCGGCGGCCTTGGCACAGACATTGTGCGCCGTGGCCTCAACCGTGGCATCAAATTCTCGGGGCTGGTCACGGTCGGCAACTGCGCCGACATCGGCCCCAGCGACATGCTCGAGTATTACTTCGCCGATCCGGACACCAAGGTCATCGGCATGTATATCGAGACGGCGCGCGACGCGCGGCGCATTTTTGAAATTCTGCGTGCTGAAAAAGCGCGCAAGCCGGTGGTGTTGCTCAAGGGTGGCCGCACCAAGCTTGGTCTCGCTGCCGCGGTGTCGCACACCGGCTCGCTGGCGGGCGATGATCGCGCCTGGATTGCGCTGTCGCGGCAGACCGGTTGCATCCTCGCCGAGTCGCTCGACGAATTCATCGACACGCTGCTGATTTTCCAGACGCTGACACCGCGCCCCGACAAGCCGACCGAACGTGTCGTGCTGTTCGGCAACGGCGGCGGCGCCAGCGTGCTTGCGACTGACACCTACGCGCGCCTCGGCCTCGAAGTGGCGCCGTTTGCGGCTGACACCATTGCTGCGCTCGCTGAACTGAATCTGCCGCCCGGCACCAGCATCACCAACCCGGTCGATTGTCCGGTCGGCACGCTGCAGCAGGACGACGGCCGCGTCGCCGAAAAAATCGTCGACATCATCTACGGCATCGGCAAACCCGAGGCGCTGGTCATGCATTTGAACATGGCGCCCTTCGTCGGCCGCTCCAAACCGGAAGTGCTCGACAACGTGGTGCTTGCGGCGATGCGGGTGCAATCGAAGTTTCCGGGCCTCGCGCACTTCCTGCTGGTGCTGCGTTCCGACGGTGACGAGCAGATCGAGGCGCGCAAGCGCGAATTCCGCGCCAAGGCGGTCGAGCTCGGCATCCCGGTATTCGATGAAATCGGCAACGCCGGTTACGCGCTGAAGGCTCTGCGCTCGCACGAACGCTTTGTGCAGTCGCGTCGCGGTTAAACTGACGGCTTCAGGGGGAGTGACCATGAAGACCCGTCAAAATTTCCGCGTGTCGATGTGGGTATCCGCGGCGCTGGTGATCGTTATCGTGCCGGCCGGCGCGCAGAATTTTCCGCAGAAACCGGTGCGCACCGTCATCGGCTACACGCCGGGCGGCACCACCGATGTGGTGGCGCGCATCATCGGCCAGAAGCTGACCGAACTATGGGGCCAGCCGGTGATCGTCGATCCGCGACCGGGGGCGGCCGGCAACATCGGCGCCGAGAATGTGGCGAAGAGCCCCACCGACGGCTATTCGATGCTGCTCGGGCAGAACGCGATCGCGGTGAGTCCGGCGATGTACGCAAAGATGGCGTATGACGTGCAGCGCGATCTTGCCACCGTCACGACGGCCAGCATCACGCCCCACGTCATCCTGTTGCATCCTTCGCTGCCGGTGCGCAATGTGAAGGAATTGATTGCGCTGGCCAAGAAGAAGCCGGGCGAGTTGCTGATGGCTTCAACCGGCTATGGCAATTCCGATCACATGGTGGCCGAATTGTTCAACACCATGGCCGGCATCAAGATGGTTCACATTCCGTATAAGGGCGGCGCGCTGGCGCTGAAGGATTTGATCGGCGGGCAGGTCGTCGTCTATTTCGCGGGGCTCGCCTCGTCGGTGCAGATGATCAAGGCCGGGCGTGTGAACGCAATCGCGGTGACCTCGAAGACGCGCGCCAGGGCCGTGCCTGAAGTTCCCACCGTCGCGGAGTCCGGCCTGCCCGGCTACGAAGCGGTACTGTGGCAGGGTTATTTCGTGCCGGCCGGCACGCCGCGCGAGGTCATCAACAAACTCTCGACCGACATCAATCGCGTGCTGGCAATGCCCGATACCGTCGAGAAACTTGCCGGCGCCGGCACCGACCCCTTCCCCGGTTCGCCCGATCAGTTCGCCGGTTTTCTCAAGAGCGAAATCGATAAATGGGGCAAGGTGGTCAAGGCCATCGGCCTTAAACTGGATAATTGAACAGCAGCCGCTCACGCAACGGAGAACGCATGGATACGCTCAAACCCGGCATGAAAACCGAACTCGAATGGGAAGTCACCGAGGCGCTGACCACCAAGCGCGGCGACTACCGCGTGTTCTCGACGCCATCGATGACCTGGTTCGTCGAAATGACGGCGCACAAACTGGTCGAGCCGCATATCAAAGCCGGCCAAGGTCAGGTCGGCCTGCAGGTCAATATCCGTCACATGGCGCCAACCCCAATCGGCAAGAAGGTGCGCTGCGAAGCTGAACTCGTCGCGGTTGATCGCCGCAAGCTGACCTTCAAGTGCAAGGTCTTTGATGAGGTCGAACAGGTCGGCGAAGCCGAGCATGACCGTTTCGTGATCGACCTCGACAAATACATGGCCAAGCTGAAAGCGAAGGTCGAGGGCACGGCAAAGTAATTTCGTTTGCTTGCATCAGTCGCTTGGTGTTCTCCCTCGCCCCGCGCGAGCGGGGCGAGGGAGAAGAACCGCTAGCGCTTTCTCTCCATCGTTGAGACATTCAATGACCTTGGATCCCGCGGCCGCCAGCGCCCTGAATCCACACTTGCCAGAAACTCCGCCGTCAGGCGGTTGAACAAATCCGGCTCTTCGCGATTCACCGCGTGCCCGCTGTTGGCGACCACCGTCAGCGCTGCGGCAGTGCAGACGCGCTTGATGAACAGCCCCGGCTCCAGACAGAGATTGTCTTCGTCGCCGCTTACCACGTGCAGCGGCACTGTCAGTTTTCTCAGCGCGCGCCCCAGACTGTAAATCGTCGGCCGCTTCGCCTGCACGCCGCGGAGCGTGTTGGCCGAGCCCAGCGCCGAGTGTTTGGCGAATTCGGCGCAGAAATGCGCGAAGCCGCGCGGGTCCTTGTTCTGGAACTGCACGCGCGCCGGGCCGATCTGATAGGGCTTGATCGCTTCAGCGGTGCCAAGTTCTTCGAAGCGCCGCGCCATCACTTCGGTGTCGCGCATGAACTGCGCGCGCTTGTCCGGGTCCGAACCGTAGCCCGCACCGACCGCCGTCAGCGACAGCGCCATGCGCGCATGGCGCAAGCCGAAATGGATCGTCGCATAGCCGCCCATCGAGCAGCCGATGATGTGAGCTTTTTTGATATTCAAATGACGCATGACTGCGGCAATATCGTCGGTGGCGATCGCCTGCGAATATTTCGATACCGCCTTGGGCACGTCCGACGGCGCATACCCGCGCGCATTGAAGGCAATGCAGCGATAACGGCGGCTGAAGTAGCGGATCTGCGCTTCCCATGAATGCAGATCGTCGGCGAACTCGTGCACGAACACGATCGGCGTGCCGCGGCCGGCTTCTTCGTAATAAAGATTGATTCCGTTCGAATCGGCGTAAGGCATGTTGCGTTTTCCCTCGTGAAAAATTGAACCGCGATTATGCCCGCTTCAAGCAGCGGCACGCGCGAGTTCGCCGACATCGGCGCAGGTTTCGAGCGATTGCCAAACGGCCAATGCAGCGTCGATTCGCGCCGGCGACAATACGCCTGAAGCGAGTCCGCGGAATTTCGATATGAGTTCCGCATCGCTGAGCGGGCGTCCGCCGCTGCCGCGCGCATGTTCGACGGACAATTCGTGCCGGCTACCGTCGGCGAGCGTGATGTTCACCCGTGCTTGCTCTTTGCCGATTGCCGGATCCTCACACAAAACGACTTTTTTACGCAGCGCGACCAGCGCGGGATCGCTGACCCGTTCATCGAGGTATTGCGCCACACCGGCGGCGCCGTCGGTCAATGCTGCCGCAACGGAATGCGCAATGCTCAATTTCGATTCAAGCCCGTCACGCGGCGCCGGATTTTTGCACAGCATGATGGTCAGCGGATTGACCATCGCCTCGACGCGTGTGACCTGTGCCGCGTTAATGGCATGCAGCACGCGCAGATCGAGGCAGGCATCGATCACCGCGTGGATCACCACGCCGCAGGGATAGGGTTTGTAGGCAACGTCGAGCATTTCCCACCGTTGGCCGAGGCCGCGTGTCACCGCCGGCCCGTCGGCGTCTTCGGCCAGTACGCTGAGAAAGCCGCGTGGCGCTTCCAGTGCCCGCGCAGAACCGGTAAATCCCTTCGCTGCCATCAAAGCGGCACTCAACCCGCTCTTCGCGGCGTTGCCGAGGTTGTAACACTTCGTCATGCTGCCGAGCATCATGCGCAGCCCCGATGCCGAGGTCGCCGCGATACCGAGTGCGCCGTTCATCTGTTGCGCATCGAGTCCAAGAACTTTGCCCGCCGCAATCGCCGCGCCAAACACGCCGCAGGTCGAGGTGATGTACCAACCCTTTTCATAGTGGGCGAGTCCGACGGCATTGCCGATCCGGCAGGTCGCTTCGATGCCGAGTGCCAGCGCGTGCAGAAATTCTTGACCGCTGACCCGCCGGCACTCCGCCAGCGCCAGCAGCGCCGAAGCAACCACGGCGGTGGGATGAATCACGGTGGCGATATGGGTGTCGTCGAAATCGAGCACGTTGCTGCTGACCGCATTGATCAGCGCCGCGGTCAGCGCGTCGGCTTTTTCGGCGCGCCCGAGCAGGGTCGCCTGCGGCGGGCCGGCAAAGTCGCGCACGGCGTCCCACAGCCGGTTGACGGTCTCGTCACGGCAACCGCCGAGGGCGCAGCCGAGCCAGTTGAGCGTGGCCCGTGAAGCTTGATGCTGCACCGGCGCCGGCACATCGTGCCACTGCGAGTCCGTGACGTATCGCGCCAGCGCGGCGCTGATGGCAGCTTCAGTCACGCGCGGGGCTCAGCGCCCTTTGAATACCGGCTTGCGCTTCTCCATGAAGGCACGGCGGCCTTCGACATAGTCTTCACTGCCAAAACAATCAGCGACGACTTTTTCCATCAATGCAGTGTCGCGATCCCCGGCGTCTTTGATGTATTCATCGATGATGCGTTTGGCGGCGATGATGGCGAGCGGCGCGTTATCCACCATGGTCGCGGCGTACGAATGCACGAAGTCTTCGAGCATGTTCGCCTGCACGACCTGATTGACGAGGCCAATGCGCAGCGCCTCGGCGGCGGTGTAACGGCGCGCCGTGAACATCAGTTCCTTGGTCACCGCCGGGCCGCAGAGTTCAACCAGCTGGCCGAGCGATTCGGCGCCGTAGCCGATGCCGAGGCGCGCCGCCGGCACGCCGAACTGCGAATCCTCGGTGCAGATGCGCAGGTCGCAGTTGAGCGCCACTGCAAGCCCCCCGCCAAGACACCAGCCGCGAATCATCGCGATGGTCGGTTTGCCGATGCCGCGCAGGGCGACGCGAAAGCGCGCCGAGTCCTTGTTGTATTCGACGAGCTGCTCGGGCGTGGCGCGCGCTTTTTCGAATTTCGAAATGTCGCCGCCCGAGATGAAGGCTTTTTTGCCGGCACCGGTGACGATGACGACGCGCACTTCGGGGTCGTTGGTGAAATCTTCCATTACTTCCGCGGCGGCGCGCGTCATTTCGCGCGACATTGCGTTCAGGCGCTCGGGGTTGCTGAATATCAGCGTGCCGACACCGTTTTTTTTCGCCGACAGGATTTTGCCTTCTTCACTCATGCTTGCTCTCCGGGGATTCGATGGCGGTTAAATGATTTTGCCGTTGCGCAGCGCGGCGATTTCATCCTTCGACAGACCGAGCCAGTCCAGCACCTCGTCGGTGTGCTGTCCCGGCTCCGGCGCGCACATCCGGATGTCGCGCGTCGAACCCGTCATGTTGAGCGGATTGGCGACGTAGTGCGTCTTGCCGTAGAGTGGGCTGTCCACCGGCGCCGCCATGCCGATGTGTTTGACCTGCGGGTCGGCGAATACGCGGTCGATCGTATTGATCGGCCCGGCGGGAATGCCCGCCTGTTCGAAACGTTCAGTCCACTCGTCGGCACTGCGGGTTTTGGTCACTGCGCTGATTGCGTTGTTCACGCCGGCGCGATCCTTGGTGCGGCCGGCCACCGTGGTCCAGCCTTCCCTCGTTCGCCATTCCGGATGACCCAGCGCATCGCACAGGCGTTCCCACAACCGGCCGGAACTGGCCGCGATGTTCATGAAGCCATCGCTGGTGGGAAACACGCCGGTCGGCGTCAGCGTCGGATGATCATTGCCGGCCTGGCCGGCAACCTCGCCTTTGACCAGATAACGTGAGGCCTGCAGATCGAGCATGAAAATCAGCGATTCGAGCAGGCTGGTCTGTACCCAGCGGCCGACGCCCGTGCGTGTGCGGTCGAACAGCGCCATCATGATGCCCAGCGCCAGCAGATTGCCGGCAGTGAGATCGCTGATCGGAATGCCGACGCGCACCGGGCCCGATTCGGGAAAGCCGGTAATCGACATCAGGCCGGCCACGCCCTGCGCGATCTGATCGACGCCGCCGCGCTCGCGGTAGGGGCCGGTCTGGCCGAAGCCGCTGATGCTGCCGTAAACCACGCGCGGGTTCATTTTGTGGACGTCTTCCCACGCCACCTTCAAGCGGTGCTTGACCGGCGCGCGCATGTTTTCGACGACGACGTCGGCGCGCGCGACCAGGCGCTCGAACACTGCGTAACCCTCTTTGGTTTTCAGATCGAGCCGGATCGCTTTTTTATTACGGTGCAGGTTCTGAAAATCCGAGCCATGCCGGCGGCCGATCACGTCTTCTCCGCCTTCGACCGGCGGTTCGATGCGGATGATTTCCGCACCCCAATCGGCAAGGTGCCGCACGCAGGTCGGACCCGCGCGGGCAAGCGTCAAATCGAGCACGATCAGGCCCGACAGGGGCAGACCTTTGGTTTCGCTGCTGTCTCCAATCATTGCGTGGTTTTCCTGAAGTGGGTTGACCGCGGTCGCGATGGCGAGCGCGGCCGGCCGGATTATTTGCCGTTAAATTTCGGTTTGCGTTTCTCGATGAAGGCGGCCATGCCTTCCTTCTGGTCCTGCGACGAGAACATCAGTTGTATCGCCTTCGCTTCGAGGCGCAGGCCTTCCTCGAGCGAGCCGTCTTCGCCGGCAAGAATGATTTCCTTGATCTGCTGCACCGCCAGCGGCGGCAGTTCGGCGATCTGCTGCGCCAGCGCCAGCGCGCGGCTGATGGTTTCGCCGTCGGGCACCACTTCGCAGACCACGCCCATCGCCTGCATCTGCGCCGCCGTGAACATGTCGCCGGTCAGGCAGACGCGCATGGCGTTGAACTTGCCGACCGCGCGCGTCAGGCGCTGGGTACCGCCGCCGCCGGGCGTGATGCCGATCTTCACTTCGGGCTGGCCGAAGCGCGCCGATTCGCCGGCGATGATGATGTCGGCGCACATCGCCAGCTCGCAGCCGCCGCCGACGGCAAAGCCGTTGACTGCTGCGATGACGGGCTTGTGGCTGGCCGCGGCGAGACGCCACAGCTTGAGGGCACCGCGCTGCATCATCTCGATCGAGCCCGCTTCGGCCATTTCCTTGATATCGGCGCCGGCGGCAAATACCTTGTCGCCGCCGGTGAAGATGATCACGCGCACTGCCGGGGCGTCGGTGGCAGCGGCCACATGTTGAGCGAGCTGGCGGCGCACTTCCATGTTGAGCGCGTTGCGGGCTTCGGGGCGGTTCAGGCGGATGAGGGCGACGCCATCGGCGGGATGTTCGAGCAGTACGACAGGGGCGGTCATTTAATGCGTCCTTCGGTTGATTAATTTTTGGCGAGGCCGAGATCGACCAGCACCGACTTCATCGCGCCGTAATCCTGCGCGAGATCCTTGCGAAATTGTTCGCCGGTAACGAAATCGTTCGACCAGTAATTTTGTTCGAGATCCTGCTTCCACTCCGGCGATTCGACCACTTTGCGCAGCGCGCCTTCCCACCAGGCGCTCTGTGCCGCTGTCATGCCGCGCGGGCCGACGATGGCGCGCCAGCCGCCGAAAACGACGTTGACGCCCTGTTCTTTCCAGGTCGGCACGCCGGCAAGCGCGCCGGGAAAACGCTGGCTGGCAGCGACGCCGATGATGCGCAGTTTGCCCGCCGCCACCTGCGAATCGACGTTGCCGGCGGCAGTGGTAACAAGATCGATGTGCCCGCCCAGCAAGGCGGTGATTGCCTCGGCCGAGCCTTTGAACGCGATTGCTTTGAGCGCCCTGGCTTCGCCGCCGATCGCTTTCATCAAGAGGCCGGCGCCGATGTGATTATGGCTGCCAAGAGCGGTGGCGAAACCGATGCTCACCGTTTTCGGATCTTTTTTCAGGCGCTCGATCAAATCGCGGCCGGTCTTGATGCCGGAATCGGGATTGACCGCGAACACGATGTAATCGTTGAACAGTGAAGCAATCGGCGTGAAGTCGGTGTAATTGAGCGCGCTCTGGCCGACGATGTGATTGGTCAGCAGCGAAGGCGTGGCAACCACGACATAATGCGCGTCGCCGGTTTTCTGGCCGATGTAGGACAGCGCAATGCTGCCGCCTCCGCCGGGTTTGTTGTTGACGGTGAGCGAGGTCGGCAGCAGGCGTTTTTCGGTCAGGATCTTTTCGACCGTGCGACCGGTCTTGTCATTGCTGCCGCCAGCCGCCGAGCCGACCACGATTTCGATGTTTTTCTGCGGCGACCACGTTTGTGCCTGGGCGCAGCAGATGGCGCAGAGGAAGGTCGCGCCGGCGGCAAATTTGATCATACGCATGCTCATGCGGCCTACCTTGTTTTAGCCGGGCGCTTGCTCGTTACCGGTCGTCGCCGGCAGCGATCGTCACGCAGCAACATCACCCCGCCGCCGCCGTTTCGCACGAACACGGGATTTTAGCGGAAGCCACGGCCAGACGGGCGTCACCGCTGCGGTCGAACGGCAGACGGAATCGCGCCCGGCGCGTGCTTTGGCGCGCTTGTGGCTGGGCGCCGGGCCTCGCCAACCCGGGCACAGCCGGCCAGCCACGCACCTGGCGGCCGCGACCACGCGCATTTCATCATGCAGACGAACTCGCTCAGGAATCTGGCGCATCGGACCGACGTTTGGGCCTGCGCATGCACTTGAACAAACGCCGGCACGGCAACGCATTTGCTGATGCAAATCAAGTTCTGACACAGGAATATTCATCGCATCGTCCTGTAGCCGCGAAAAGCGACGAGATCGCCGAATCTGAAGAAATGATTGCGGGTAGTCCCGTAAGGTCGGTGTAAGGTTGCAGTAAGGTTAGTCTACTATCGTTTGACCACTAAAATAAGCGTGAGGAGCGCGGCATGATGGAGTCACTCGCTGACCCCGCCACTTGGTGGGCGCTATTCCAGATTTCCATAATAAACATTCTGCTGAGCGGCGATAATGCAGTGGTCATAGCGATGGCATGCCGCTCGTTGCCGGCCAAACAGGCGAAGCTCGCGTTCACCGTCGGTGCGGTCGGCGTAATTGTTCTAATGACGGGATTGACCGCGGTCGCGGCTTACCTGTTGACTCTGCCCTATCTGGAATTGATCGGCAGCGCCCTGCTGCTCTGGATCGGCGTCAAGCTTCTCGTTGCCGAAGACGAGGCTGAAGAGGTGCAGGGCAGCGAGAACTTCTGGGGTGCGGTGAAAATCATCATCATCGCCGACATCGTGATGAGTCTCGATAACGTGCTCGGCATGGCGGGTGCCGCCAAGGGCCACCTTTGGATGTTGTTTGTCGGCATGGTCATCACCATCCCGCTGATCCTGTTCTGCAGCGCCATGATCATGAAACTGATGGAACGGTTTCCCATTTTCATCACCTTCGGCGCCGCATTGCTGGGATATGTTGCAGGCGAAATGGCCGTTGGCGATCCGGCGATCAAGGATTTTGTAGAAACCCAGGCAAGCTACCTTGAATATGTCGTGCCTGTCGCTTGCGCGCTGTTCGTGATCGGTGTCGGCAAGTTGATCGAGCGACGAGATGCGGCAAAGGCCGCGGCAAAAGAAACTGGGGAAGAGAAACCCAGCGTATCCCGGATCTAACCGCGCGAGGCAGCGGAAATCTGAGCGGGAAACTGTCGAGAGGGGCGCAATGGCATCAATACTGGTTTCAATTGAAGAGGGACGCGACCCCGGCCCCGCAATCAAGCACGTGATCGAACTTTACCGACAGGATCAGGTGCGTGTTTATTTGCTCAATGTGCAGCCAGCCTTCTCCCGCCACGTCTCGCGGTTCGTAAACAAGGCCGAACTCAGGAAGTTTCAGCAGGAAAGGGGTTTGCAGGCGCTTGCACCGCTGATGCAGCAACTCGATGCGGCAGGCGTTCCGCACAGGGACCATGTCATGGTGGGAAGCAAAGCGGAAACGATCGTCAACTTCGCCAAGGAATATCATTGCCGGCAGATCATCGTCGCCAAAGAATCCCCCGGGCTGCTTTCGTGGTTTCGCTTCGGCTCCAGCCCCGGGCATATTCGCAAGCTCATCGGTAGCAGCGGCAATTTTGGCGTTTGCGAAGACTTCTAGCCGGACGTTCATTCTTAACGCAGTAATTTTTCATGGCCACAGTTGTTTTGTGGCAGCCCATTCTTGATTGGAGATTGCAATGGAAGAAACCGTCAATCCTAACGTTGTACCGCGCGGTCCCGGCGGCATTCTTGGTCATATTTTCAGAATGATCGTGATGTTGTGCACCGGCGGCATCATTTATCCGAACACCTTCGTCGAAGGCATGGATCTCACGGCAATTCAGGCGAGAACCCAGGGCAAGCTTTACGAAAATCAGAAGGGCTCCACCAAGGGCACGCGTTTCTGATTTTTCTGCAGCGACGCTTCACTTAACCAGCATCTTCCACATCCGCTGGCAGGTGCACTGGTTTGGCCGGTTTCGGAACTGGCCGAACCGGTTGAGCGCAACGCGCCCAAATGACGGCCCGCGATTGCCGGTTAGCGTGGCCGTGGCGTTTTCACATGGTCGAATCAGATCGACCGGGCCATTCGTGGCATCAAGAACGATTAATCGCGACTCGCGATGCCTGCTGCTTCAAGATTGCTATTCCTGCGTGCCGGTGGATAAATGATCGCCGGTATTTCAGCCACCGCATTTTCCGTTGATCGGCACCGCCGCACACTTTGATTGGCGGCGCGCCACGATTCCCCTGCGCGTTGATCCGGTGCTTTAATGTGTCGTCCGCTTTGTGCCGGCATTCAGCGGCGACGGCACGCGACGGCCGGAAACGGCAGTCGCGCAGAAATTTATTTCTGCATTCTTTGCGCATCATTATCTGCCGCTGTCCGCTGCATGGCCGATGCAAGCGTCCGAAGGCTGGCGTGAGAGGCATGATTTTTAAAGTATTTCCCGTTGAGCTGCCGAGCGCGATCACGGTAACATGGCGACATTGCAAAGTTTTTTGTCGCGCAGGTGCATGGCGGTAATTGCCGCCAAACGGCCGGCGCCCGCGCGGCGCGAGCGAACAAGGTTTACATCGGCATAACCCATTTGTGTTTGGATTTTCCATGCCACGTAGCGGGCATCGCGAAAACATGAATCCTGTAAAAGTCATGACGCCCAACAGACGGGCCGGATATCCGTGATCGAGCTATTTCAAACCGCTCAATTCTGGATCTCGCTGGGGCAGATTCTGGCGATCAATCTGGTGTTGTCAGGCGACAACGCCTTGGTGATCGCAATGTTTGCCCGCTCGCTGCCGCCGGGGAAACAAAAGCAGGCGATTTTCTGGGGCAGTCTGGCGGCGGTGATCATACGGATGATCCTGACGATCGCCGTGTTCGAACTGCTGCGCCTGCCCTATATGAAGATTGTCGGGGGCGCGCTCCTGTTGCGAGTCGCCGGGCAGATGCTGTTGCCGGAGCACGAGGTCGCAGGCGATCACGCCGTGCCTCCGGTCATTGCCTCGACGCTTTACGTCATCATGCTCGCCAATCTCGCCATGGGCCTGGACAATGTCCTGGGCGTCGCGGCGGCAGCGGCGGACAACAAATTGATGTTGGCCCTCGGCCTGCTGATCAGCACCCTGATGATCGGTATAGGGGCTTCCCGCATCGTCGATATTACCGCCGGCCATCCAGCCATCTACCCGTTCGGTGCCGCGCTGATCGGCTACCTCGCCGGCGGCATGCTGGTCGGCGATACAGCAATCAGCGGCTGGGTCGATGTCCATCTGCACTGGTTGCAGGCAATCCGTCTCGGTCCGCTCGAATTTTCCGTCGCCGGATTGATCGGGGCGGGCGGCGTGTTTGCCTGCGCGCGGCTCTGCGCAGTTTTGGCGCAGCGCCGCGTCCATGCGCCGTCAAAAGAGACCGGCGATCCGCCGCCGCCGGGAATTTTGCAGAACATCCGCAGTCAGCTCGCCGGCTATCACTTATTGACGCTGTTGCCCTACGCATTGGTGATCGCGGTGATTTATCTGGGCCATCCCGTTTACGTCTATCACAAGCACTGGCTGCTAAAGCAGGTTCGCTATCACGGGCTTTCCCTCGGCATGACGCCGGAAGAGGTGATCCAGCGCAAGGGTTACCCGCCCTATCTTGCAGAAGACCTGCCCGATAACACGGGGCAAAAATTGATCGCGGTGACGGCCATGCCCAAAGGCAAAGCGGTTGAGGATTATCAGGAATGGGAATTTCATATCGGCGAACAGGCGCCGGCGAGTCTGGAAATCACGTTTGCAGGAACGCCGAAACTGGTGAGCCGGATCGGTTGTTATTCGGAGCACGGATATTGCCCGCCGGTGGATGGCATATCAACCGGCGCCTCGGCCGACGAGGTCGTCGCCAAGCTCGGCCGGCCGCGCAATAGCTACACGAGCAAGGGCGGCGAAACCTTCGATTACCCGGAATTGCACCTTTCAATCATGCTATCCGACCACCGGGTGGTGATGCTGATCATTCACTATTTCGAAACTGCGGCGGCATCGCCGAACAGCGCTGCCACTCAGCGCTAGGCGGTTTGCCGCCAACTGCGCGTGACAGAATGTGCAGACCGCTAATTCACCGCTGACAGGGTAATGATCAGGCGGATGAGAAACCGGTATCCCTCGTCAAACGAGTTCACGCGAATGCGCTCATTCAGACCGTGCACGCCGTCGCCATCGGCATCCTTGAACTGGCCGGTAATGCCGTAGGTCGGAATGCCGATGTTGGCAAGAAAGCGGCCATCGGTGGCGCCGGCCGACAGCGTCGGGATCACCGGCACGCCGGGCCACATCTCGCTGGTGATTGCAGTGACCGCGCGCATGATTTCCGGCGTCAGCGGCGGCGGCGGGCTCAGCACGGCGACGCCGTCGGGTGTGATGGAGATGTTGTCGTCGGCCAGCACGCGCGTCAGCGTCTTCTGCACGTCGCTCACCGATTCGCCGGGCAGCACGCGGCAGTTGACGACGGCGCGCGCGCGCTGCGGCAGTGCGTTGGTGGCGTGGCCGGCGTCCAGCATCGTGGCGACACAGGTCGTGCGCATCAGGGCATTGAACATGGGCCGCTCGGAAAGGCGGGCGAGGGCGGCGGGATCAGGCGGTTCGCGCAGAATCGCTTTCATGTCGGCGGCAAGCTGACCCGTTTCAAAGTCGGCGGCGCGTTCGAAATAGCCGCGCGTCACCGGCAGCAGCTTGAACGGGAAGTCGTGCTGGGCGAGGCGCGTGAGCCCGGCGGCCAGATGGTAGATCGCGTTGTCCTTCGACGGCCGCGCGCTGTGACCGCCCGCGTTGGTGACCTCGAGGCGGTAGGTCTGGAATACCTTTTCGCCGGCCTGGATACCGTGGTAGAGCGGCTTGCCGTTCCTGTCGAGCAGGCCGCCGCCGCCCTCATTCAGCGCCAGTTCGGCATCGATCAGATCGCGGTGGTTTCTGATCAGGTATTCGATGCCACTGAACGGCGACGGAATGATTTCTTCGTCCGTGGTGAGCGCGAGGATAAGATCACGGTTGCCGCGGTAGTTCTGTTGTTTGAGTTGAATCATGATTGCAACCAGCGCCGCCGCCATTGCCTTGTCGTCGGCGGAACCGCGCGCGTAGAAGTAGCCGTTCTCCTCGATCAGCTTGAACGGGTCGCGTTGCCAGTCCTCGCGTTTGGCATTGACCGTATCGATATGCGCCAGCAGCAGCAGCGGCTTTTTCGCGCCTGAACCGCGCAAACGTGCGACGAGGTTGCCCTTCTTCGCTCCGCCCGGCGGGACGATGACCTGAATGTCCGCCGCCGGAATGCCGCCGGCCCTGAGCCGCGCCGCCATTGCTGCGGCCGCTCGCGTCGTGTCGCCACTGGCGTCCGAGGTGTCGATCTCGACGAGTTCCCGGTATATCTCGCGCAGCAGTGATTGCTTGGGCGTCTGCGCGGCAGCGGTGGCGGCGCATGCGAGCATGGCAATGACGGCGAACAATCTGGCGATCATCGGAGCTTTCTGCAAAAGTTATTCGGTTTTGATGCCTGCAGCGTTTACCACTTTCGCATATTTGTCGATCTCGCTGCGGATAAATCCCGCGAACAACTCGCTGGAACCGCCCACGGGTTCGACGCCTTCGCTGATGAAACGCTCGCGCACGTCAGCGCCGGCGACGATACGCGCGAGTTCGGCATTGAGCCGAGTGACGATTTCGCGCGGCGTTTTTACCGGCGCCATCACGCCGAACCAGGTGGTGGCTTCAAAACCTTTAAGACCGGACTCGTCGATCGTCGGCGTGTCGGGCAGCGCCGGGAAACGCTTGAGGCTGGCGATGGCGATCGCGCGCACACGCCCGTTCCTAATCTGCCCGATCACTGCCGGCACGCCGCTGATCAAAATTTCGACATGGCCGCCAATGAGATCGGTCAGTGCCGGCGCGTTGCCCTTGTACGGAATATGCGTGATATTGACGCCCGCGACCAGCTTCAACAGTTCGCCGGCCATGTGGTTCGCGCTGCCGAGGCCGGACGATGCGTAGTTGAGTTTGCCCGGTTGCGCGCGCGCCAGCGCCAGCAGTTCCTTGAGCGTTTTGACCGGCAGCGAGGGATGCACCAGCAAAACGTTCGCACCCTTTACGCTCAACGATACCGCTGCCAAATCGCGCAGCGTGTCATAGGGCGGGTCGGCGTACAGGCTCATGTTGATGGCGTTGGCCGCGCCTGCCATCAGCAGCGTGTAACCGTCGGGCGCCGCCTTGGCAACCAGATCGGAACCGATGTTGGTGCCGCCGCCGGGGCGGTTTTCGACCACGATCTGCTGGCCCAGTGCTTCGCCGAGCCGGGGCGCAATCACGCGTGCGGTGAAGTCGGTGCCGCCGCCCGGCACATAGGGCACGACGAGGCGCACGGCGCGGGTCGGATAAGTCTGCGCATGCGCGGCGAAGCAGCCGAGCGTGGCGCAACACCAAAACGCCGCACGTACATTCATAGCTTCGTGACCTCGTTGATCAACGCTTCGTCGCGCTGCCAACGCGCGAGGTTGTCGAGAAACAGGGCATTGATGCGGCGGTCGTAGGCATCGGAGGTCGCGGCGTCGTGCGCGGTCACCAGCACATTGGGCAGATCCCACAGCGGCGATTCGGCGGGCAGCGGTTCCTGCGCGAACACATCGAGATAGGCGCCGCCGAGATGTTTGCTTTGGAGTGCGGCGATCAGCGCCGGCTCGTCGATCACCTCGCCGCGGCTGATGTTGATGACGCGCGCGCCCGCAGGCATTGCGGCCAAGGCTGCCGCATCGATCACGCGCCGCGTTTCATTGGTCAGCGGGCATGCCAGCGCCAGCCAGTCGCTGCGCGCCAGCGCGGCATGCAATTGATCCGGCGTCAGCATCTCATCGGCCAGCGGATGCGGCTGCGCATTGCGACGCATGCCGATCACCCGCATGCCGAGCAGGCGCGCCAAGCGCGCAATCCCGGCGCCGATTTTGCCGAAGCCGTAAATGAGGATGGTTTGCCCGGCGACTTCGCGCGATAGATAAAGCATGCCGGCGATTGCCGTTTGCGCGATCGGCGCCGCCGCCGTGCCCGACGACGTGGTCAGCCGCACGCCGCGTTCGAGGATGCTGGCGAACACCGGATGATCGACGCCGGCGTTGAACACGTGTAGCCATTTGAGACCGGCCGCCTTGCGCGTCGCGGAAAAAAACGGTTTGCCGAATTGCGGAAATACATCGCTGCTGAAGTAGGCGACCTCGGCGCGTGCTGCGAGGTCGTCGGCAAGGCGCGCCTCCGGATCATCGGGCAGCACCAGCAGTTCGAGCGCGATGTCGCGCGCCTTCGCATCGGCGATAAAGCGGTCGCCATAGACGGCGCGAAAACGGTGTGAAACCAGCAAAGCAGTCACGGCGGGGATCCTCGAGAGGCGCGTTCGCGCAGCAACAGGCGACGCGGTTTTTGCGTATTCTATATTCGTTTGCGCCGCATGCGCGGCGGCGGCGGGTGATTTGTTAAGATGCCTTCCTCCCGCGTTCAAGAAGGTTGCACACTGTGTCCGTCGATACCCTCGAACTTGCCAAACAACTGATTGCCCGCCCCTCGGTCACGCCGGCCGATGCCGGCTGCCTCGACCTGCTGATCGGCATCCTCGAACCGCTCGGTTTCGTCTGCGAAAAAATCAGCATGGGCGGCGTCGATAACCTGTGGGCGCGTCGCGGCACGACGGCGCCGCTGGTTTGTTTTGCCGGCCATACCGATGTCGTGCCGACCGGTCCGGTCGAGCAATGGCAGAGCAATCCCTTCGCGCCGACCATCCGCGACGGCGTGCTCTACGGCCGCGGCGCTTCGGACATGAAAAGTTCGCTGGCAGCGTTTGTCGTCGCGCTGGCGGATTTTGTCGAACAGCATCCGGATCATCCGGGTTCGCTGGCGGTGATGTTTACCTCCGATGAGGAAGGCCCCGCGACCGACGGCACGGTGCGCGTGGTCGAGGCGCTCAAAGCGCGCAGGATCAAATTGGACTACTGCATCGTCGGCGAGCCGACCGCAGTGAAGAAAACCGGCGACATGATCAAGAACGGCCGCCGCGGTTCGCTGTCGGGCCGATTGACCGTCAAAGGCACGCAGGGGCATGTCGCCTATCCGCATCTGGCCAACAATCCGATTCACATCGTCGCCGCGGCGATCGCCGAGCTGGCGAAAACGGAATGGGACAAGGGCAACGAATATTTTCCGCCGACGACCTGGCAGATTTCGAATTTCAACGCCGGCACCGGCGCCAACAACGTGATTCCGGGCGACGCGCATGTCAAATTCAATTTCCGGTTTTCGACCGCCAGCACGCTTGAATCGTTGCAGACGCGCGTCCACGGCATACTCGACCGGCACGGCGTGCCCTATGATCTGGAATGGAGCTATGACGGTCGGCCGTTCATTACCCCGCGCGGCGATCTCGTCGATGCGGTTGCGAAAGCAATCAAGACCGTCACCGGACTCGACACCGAACTCTCAACCACCGGCGGCACTTCGGACGGCCGCTTCATCGCCGACATCTGTCCGCAGGTGATCGAATGCGGGCCGACCAATGCCAGCATCCATAAGATCAACGAGTGCATCCACGTCGATGAGTTGCAGCAACTGCCGCAGATCTATCTGCACACGCTGAAAAACCTGCTGATCAAATAGCGCGCATGCCGCGAGCCGATAATATCTTCGAGCTGCCCGCCGACCTGCCGGTGCCGCGGGACGATGGCGCCTGCGATCATCTTTCAGGCCTGCGCCTGCCCGCGCTGGCGCTGCCGTCTACGCGCGATCGCGACATCGACCTGTCGCAACTTCATGGCACCACAGTCGTCTATATTTATCCGCGCACCGGCCGTCCCGATCAGGCATTGCCCGCAGGCTGGAATGCGATTCCGGGCGCGCGCGGCTGCACGCCGCAGTCCTGCGCCTATCGTGACCATTTTATGGAGTTGCGTGCGCTCGGCGTTGCGAATTTGTTTGGTTTGTCGACGCAGGATTCCAATTATCAGCGCGAGGCCGCAGAGCGTTTGCATCTGCCGTTCGAGCTGCTCAGCGACGAGCACCTCGACTTCGCGGATGCCCTGCGCCTGCCGACGTTCGAAGTCGATGGCATGACGCTGATCCGCCGCATCACGCTGATCGTCTGCGACGGCATGATCGTCAAGAATTTTTATCCGGTATTTCCGCCAGACAAGGATGCTGCCGCGGTGCTCGACTGGCTGAGCTGATCAGGTTAGCCATGGCATCGCCGCGGCGTGCCGATGTTCGAATGCTTCGATCTCGCTGCCGTATTGCATGACGAGGCCGATGTCGTCGAGGCCCTTCAGCAGGCGCTCTTTGGCGTTGGCATCGATGTCGAACGGATAGACCGCGCCGTCGGGGCCGGTGACTTTTTGCGTATCGAGATCGACGCCGACGATCGCGCCGGGATCGGCATTTAACTGCGCACGCAGCGCCGCACACACGGCATCCGGCAATACCACCGGCAGCATGCCGTTCTGCAATTCGTTGCCGTAATGAATGTCGCCGAATGAGGGCGCGATGACGCAGCGGATGCCGAAGTCGAACATGACGTAAACCGCGGCTTCGCGCGACGAACCGCAACCAAAGTTCGCGGCAGCGACGAGGATTTTCGCGTTGCGATACGGTGCCTTGTTCAAAACGAAATCCGGATTTTCGCCGCCGTCGGCGTTGAAGCGGATGTCGTGGAATGCAAGTTTGTCGTAGCCGGGGCCGCGCAGCTTGCGCAGAAAGCGGCCGGGAATGATCTTGTCGGTGTCGCAATTCGCCAGATCGAGCGGGGCTGCGACCGCGGTCAATTTCGTGAAAGCTTCCATGTCAGGCTCCCGCCATCAGTTTGCGTACATCGGTGAGATGCCCCGTAACCGCGGCGGCGGCGACCATCGCCGGACTCATCAGGTGGGTGCGCGCGCCCTTGCCCTGACGGCCCTCGAAGTTGCGATTCGAGGTCGAGGCGCAGCGCTCGCCCGCCGGCACGGTGTCGCCGCTCATCGCCACGCAGCTCGAACATCCCGAGCTGCGCCATTCGAAACCGGCCTCCTTGAAGATGCGGTCGAGGCCCTCGGCCTCGGCCTGGCGTTTGATGGCAGTCGAACCCGGCGAGACCCAGCCTTTGACCACGATCCTGCGGCCTTTCAATACGGCGGCGGCGGCGCGCAGATCGTCCAGTCGGCCGTTGGTGCAGGTGCCGATGAAAGCGTTGTCGATCCGGATGTCGGCGAGCGGCATGCCGGGCGTGAGCCCCATGTATTTCACGGCCTGTTCATACTGCGCGCGCTGCTCGGCATTCGCCGCGCGCGCCGGGTCCGGCACCGCGGCACCGATGGTCAGCGCCTGTTCGGGGCTGGTGCCCCACGTCACCATCGGTTCGAGTTTCGACACATCGAGCGATACTTCGCGATCGAACCGCGCGCCCTCATCGGAGGGCAGGCTGCGCCAATAAGCGAGCGCCTGATCCCACAGCGCGTCTTTCGGCGCGTACTGTCGGCCGTTGAGATAAGCGTAGGTGGTGTCGTCGGGCGCGACCATGCCGCAGCGCGCGCCGGCTTCAATCGACATATTGCAGACGGTGAGTCGGCCTTCCATCGACAGCGCGCGAATCGCCGAGCCGGCGTATTCAATCGCGTGGCCGGTCGCGCCGGCGGTGCCGATTTTCGCGATGATTGCGAGAATGATGTCCTTCGCCGTGACACCGGCGGGGATCGCGCCATCGACCGAGATGCGCATCAATTTGGGTTTCTTTTGCCACAGGCATTGCGTGGCGAGGATTTGTTTGAGTTGCGAGGCGCCGAGTCCGAAGGCGATCGCGCCGAAGGCGCCGTGCGTCGAGGTGTGCGAATCGGCGACGGTGATGACAAGCCCCGGCTGCGTGATGCCGAGTTCGGGCCCGATCACGTGCACGATGCCCTGCTGCGGACTGTCCAGATCGTAGTAGCGGTCGATGTCGTTGGCGGCGACGTTCTTTGCCAGCAGATCGACCATGTTGCGCATTTCCGGATCGGTGACCGCGGCGATGCCCTGTTCGCGGTTGCGTGTCGGCGCATAGTGGTCCGCCACCGCGATGGTCTGGCGCGGCTTCCGAACCTTGCGGCCGTCGCGCGCCAGCGCGCCGAAGGCGTGAAACGAGCCTTCATGCACGAAGTTGCGGTCGATGTGCAGCAGGCATTCGTCGCCGCCGCGCCTGACGATGACGTGGCGGTCCCAGATTTTTTCGAACATCGTTTGCGCCACGTTAATCTCCTAAAGCCCTGCGCGCTGGTCGTCGGGCACGCCGTAGCGTTTCTCGAGCTCCTGGATTTCAGGCAGCCCGGCGACTTCGGTGAATTGCTTGAAGGTGGCCACCTTGTCGCGCATGTGCGCGATCGAGCCGGTCTTCTTCAGTTCGGCCAGCAGATTCTGCATCGCCGGAATCGCCGCGAGTATCACCCAGTTCGGATAGATTGCGAGCTTGAAGCCGATTTTGCCGAGCTCGTCCGCCGGCAGATCCGGCGTCTTGCCGCTGGCCGCCATGTTGTACAAGAGCGGCACGCCTTTGAAATGGTTGGCGACGCGTTCGACCTGTTCGCGACCGACCGGCGCTTCGATGAACAGCATGTCGGCGCCGGCTTCGCGATAACGCTCGCCGCGTTCAATCGCGGCATCGATGCCTTCGACGGCAATCGCGTCGGTGCGTGTGATGATGACGAAATCCGGATCGCGGCGCGCATCGCAGGCGGCCTTGATCTTGGCGACCATCTCGGTGGTGGGGATAACTTTTTTGCCGGCGAGATGACCGCAGCGCTTCGGCCACGACTGGTCTTCGATGTGCACTCCGGCGACGCCGGCCTTTTCGTAATCGCGAATGGTGCGGCGCGTGTTGATCGGATTGCCGTAACCGGTGTCGGCGTCCGCAATCACCGGCAAATCAGACGCATCGACGATGCGGCTGGCGTTATCGATCATCTCGGTGGCCGTCAGCAAACCGACGTCGGGCATGCCGAGCCGCGTGATGCTGGTGCCGAAGCCGGTCATGTAGACGGCGTCGAAGCCGCCCATGGCGACGAGGCGCGCGGCGAGGCCGTCGGCAACGCCGGGGGCGACGATGCAGCCGGGGCGCGCGATCAAAGCGCGCAGTCGTGACGTCATGCGTTCCATGCGGTACTCCTTGGGGAAGCGCTGAACAAGCAATCGTTCAATTTGCGCTTCCTCTGAAATTGGTGGATATACAAGGGGGCAAGCCCCCTTGTTCAGTCAATTCTCAGCTTGCCGCGCGAATACGCGGGCGCGCGGTGAATTTGAAATCGACATCCGGCAGTTTCTCGCAGGCCCACAAAACTTCAAGCAGTTTCTTCGCATCGGCGCTGCCCAACACCGGTTCGGCCAGCTCGAAGTATTTCTCATTGAGCTCGTCGTCGGTCAGCGGCATTTCGGGGTCACCCTTGCGCGTCGGCTGGAAATACTTGTATACCGTGCCGTCGTTCAGTTCGACTTCGACATGCGCGGCACGCTGATTCGGGTAAACCTTCGACAATTCGGGATCGGTCGCCACTTCGATTTTCGACAGCAGCAAACGCACATTTGCGTCTTTCATGCGCTCTTCCGAAAACGCCACCAGCCGCACACTGCCGTGCACCAGCGCGTGGGCGGTCACATACTGCACGCTGAACTTGGCCTGGTAATCGCCCTCAGGATTGGCGTTGTTGACGATGTCAGTGCCGGCCTTGTAAGTAGCGATCTTGATGCGCTTGATGTCGTTCCACTTGAAGCCATGGGTTTTCTGCAGATGCAGCGCGCCGTCGATCGGCGCGAAAGTATGGCCGCAGCAGCCGTGGTTCTTGAAGGTCATGATGTTGATGTTGTAACGCTTGCCAAGATCGCGCGTGGCACGGCTCCAGTCGGCCCCGGTGCTCATTGCGTTGCCGAAACCGACTTCGCCTTCGAGAATATCGGTGGCGCCGGTGACGCCTTTCGCTGCCGCCATCGCGGCGAGGGCGCCGACTTCGGCGGCATGCCCGCTGTGCAGTGGTTTCGACATTGCCTGCATTCGATAAGCCTGTTGCAGGCCGGCGGCCATGGTGGCGACCGTCGCGAGCGCGTGCGCAATCTGCGTTGCGTTGAGCTTGAGTATGGTGGCGACCGCGGCGGCGGTACCGAACGAGCCAATCGTGCCCGTCGTATGCCAGTATTTGTAATGCGAAGGCATCACCGACTCGCCGATGCGCGTCGAGATTTCATAACCGACGATGACGCCGCGTAAAAAAAATTCGCCTGAAGCGCCGGTTGCTTGCGCCGCGGCGAGCGCGGCAGCGATGATCGGGCTGCCGGGATGGTAACCGGCGTCGCGATAGATGTCGTCGAATTCCACTGAATGCGAAGCGGCTCCGTTGATCAGCGCGGCGGCGCGCAGGGTTGCGGCGCGGCCGGAAGCGAGGCGCGCCTTGCCGTGATCGAGATCTTCGGCCAGCGCCTGTTCAAGTAGTGTGGCCGGGGTGACGAGGCTGCCGGGCAGCAGGCTCGCGTACCAGTCGATCACTGCGCGTTTGGCGTGATGCCAGACTTCCGGTGGCAGTTTCGAGGTTTGTTCTTTGACGGCGTATTCGGCAAGTTGGTGTACCAGCATGTTGTTCTCCTCACAAAAGCAAAAAATCAGCCACAGAGGACACAGAGTTCCCAGAGATCACCAAAGAGTAGAAACAGCATTCCGAGAATAGTTTTCTCTGTGCTCTCTGTGGCAAAGGTTTTAAGTTTTTGAATTGTCGTCAAACACGATCAGGCCGTCCACTGCGACCACACCCTGACCTTCGGACTTGACGATCAGCGGATTGATTTCAGCCTCGGCCACGGTGCGTTCCGGCAGGCAGGCGAGTTGCGACATCGCGGCGACGGCCTGTGCGAGGGCTTCGCAATCGCCGCGCGGCAGACCGCGGTAGCCGCGAATCATGGCGAGGCCGCGCACTTCTTCAACCATGCCGCGCGCGGTGTCTAGATCGACGGGTGCCAGGCGGATTGACACATCCTTATAGATCTCCGCAAGAATGCCGCCGACGCCGAGCACCACGGCCGGACCGACCTGCGGATCGCGGCGGAAGCCGAGGATCACTTCGGCGAGCCCCTTTTCCATGCGCTGCACGAGAATGCCGTTCAACCTCGCTTTGGGGTGGCTCTTGCCGATGCGTTCGAGTATCTGTTTGGCGGTGGCGGCGAGTTGTGCGGCATCGCCGATGTTGAGCGCGACGCCGCCGGCATCGGTCTTGTGCAGAATGTCCGGCGAGAGAATTTTGGCGACGACCGGAAAGCCGACTGTCGTCTTCTGTGCCGGATCGGTGATCACTTCCGATTGCGCCGGCGCAATGCCAAGCGCGCCGAACACCTTGCAGGCGTCGTATTCATTGACCGTTTTGCCCGGCATTGTTTTGAGCAGTGCAGCGGCGGCGCCGAGTCGCGCACTGTCGGCAGCGGGAATCGCCGCCGGCGGCAGCCAGTTGCGCCAGGCACGAATCGCATCGGCGCAGGCTTCGGGTGTGCGGAAACCGGCGACCTTGTTTTCGGCAAGCAGCTTCAACGACGCTTCGGCATGCGGCGCGAGAAACACCGCCAGCGGTTTGCCGTGGCGATCGGCCTCGATCAGCGGTTGCACCGAGACTTCGGGCTGGAACTGCGACGAACTGCCGGAAACCGCCAGCACCATATCGCAGTGATCGGACTCGAGCAGCGCATTCAGCACGCCGCTGTAGATTTCTTTTTTGGTGCCGGCCAGCGTGAGGTCGGTGAGGCGTGTGGCCGCAATCTGGATATTCTTCTGCGCGAGGCCGTCGATGACGGCCTGCGTGGGGCCGACGACATCGACGCCAAAACTGCCGAGTCGATCGACGACGGCGGCGGCGCCGCCACCGGTCGTCGTCATCACCGCGACGCGATGGCGTTTGACCGGGCGCAAGCCGCGCAGCAGCGGCGGCAGTTCGAACAGGTTCTCCAGCGTATCGACGCGCAGAATGCCGTGGGCACAGAAGAAGGCATCGGCGACCGCATCGTCGCCGGCCAAAGCACCCGTGTGCGAAGCGGCCAGATCCTGGCCGACGCTGGAACGCCCGAGCTTGTAGACGATCATCGGCTTGCCGGTGGCGTAGGCGGCGCGCGCGGCGCGCGCAAGGTGCTCTGCGCCGCGGATGGTTTCCATGAACAGCAGTATCGCTTCGGTGTGCGGATCATCAACCAGGCTTTCGGCGATTTCACCGACACCGAGATCGCATTCGTTGCCGACCGAAATCAGCTTCGAGAAACCGACGCCGCGGCCGAGGCCGCGCGACAGCAGACCGCCCATCATGCTGCCCGATTGCGAAACGATGGCAAGCGGACCCGGCGTGACGTGCAGCTTTTCCAGCACCGCATTGACCGACAGCGCGCATGATGGCGCGCTGCTGAAGAGGCCGATGCAGTTGGGGCCGATCAGGCGCACGCCGCCTTTTTTCGCGATGGCGACCAGCTTGTCCTGTTTGACGCGGCCGGCGGCGCCGGTTTCGGCGAAGCCGTCGCTGTAGATGGTAGCTACGGCGACTTTTTTCTCGACGCATTGCACGAGCGCCGCTTCGACGGCATCGGTCGGCACCATGATGAAGGCGTGGTCGATCTCGCCCGGCACATCGAGAATGCTCGGATAGGCTTTTTCGCCTAGCACTTCGTCGCGGCCTGGATTGACCGGCAGAATTTTGCCGGCGTAACCGTACTGGCGCAGGAAGCGCTGCGGGCGCGAGGTGTATTTCTTCGGGTCGCCGGAGGCGCCGATCAGCGCAATGGTGGCCGGATTGAACAACAGTTGGGCGAGGGACTTGCTCATGCTTGATGCGCTTCTCAGGATTTAGCCGGTTTGGGCGGACGCTGCGAGAAGCTGCGCTCGAACACGCTCTCGGCGATGCGGTTTTTCAGAATCTCGATCGAGCCGCCGGCGATCATCCAGCCGCGGCATTTGCGGAAGCAGTATTCGACCAGCGTTTCCTCGGTGTAGCCCATGCCGCCCATGATCTGCATCGCTTCATTGCAGATATCGAAGCCGGCCTGATTGCAGAAGGCCTTGGCGACGGCCGTGTCTTCACCCGAAGGAATGCCGTTCACCGCATTGGCGACCGCGCGGTAAATCAGCAACTGACCGGCGTCGAGTTTGATTTTCATGTCAGCGAACTTCCATTGCAGGCCCTGGAATTCGCACAGCAGCTTGCCGAACTGCTTGCGCTGCATCGCCCACTGGCGCGCCTGTTCGTAGGCGTAGCGGCCGAGGGCGAGGGAGCGCGCGGTGTTGCCGATGCGCTCGACGTTGAAGCCGGCGATTTGTTTCTTGAAGCCGCCTTCCTTCAGCAGTACGTCTTCGGGGCCGACGTAGACGTTGTCGAGATAGGTCTGTACCCATTCCTCGCCGTTGAAAAACTTCGCCGCCTTGCCCTGTCGAAAGCCTTCGGCGCTCCGCGGGATCAGCACCGAACCGATGCCGCCCACACCCGGACCGAAACGCACATAGGTCAGCATCATCTCGGCGACCGAAGCATGCGTCTGAAAAACCTTCACGCCGTTGATGCGCCAGCCGTCACCGTCAGGCGTCGCCGTGGTCGTCAAATCGGTGACCGCACTGCCGGCATCGGGCTCGGTCATGCCGACGCAGGTCACGGCGTCGCCGCTCAAAATGCGCGAGAGATAACGTTTTTTCTGATCGGGTGTGCCGTATTCAGCCAGCACGCGCACCGGGCCGAAGTTACCGGCCTGAATCACATCGGCGCTGCGCGGACAGACTGCGGCGATTTCCTCGATGGCGATGATGGCATCCATCAGCGTGCCGCCCTGGCCGCCGTCGGCTTCGGGCATGGCAATGCCCATCAGACCCTGTTCGGCCATCAGTTTGGCGACGTCGAAGGGATGTTCGGCCTGATGGGCGCGTTCGAGCGCGCCCTTGGCGAGGTGTTTTTCGGCGAAGCCGCGCACCGAGTCGCGGAACATTTGCTGTTCTTCGCTGAGCTTGAAATCCATGTGATTGTCCTTGCGTATGTGTGGCGCGCTGCTTAATCGGGCCGCATGCCGGTGGCCTGCACAACCTTGGCAAAACGGGCCATCATTTTTTTGATGTAGTCGGCGAATTCCTGCGGCGTGTTGCTGACGAGTTCGGCGCCCTGGCTCGAGGCCTTCTCGCGCGCTTCCGGGTTCTTCGCGACTTTCGCGATTTCTGCGGCGAGACGGTTGACGATCGCCGCCGGCGTGCCCGCCGGCGCGAGGATGCCGTTCCACGCGCCGACGTCGAAGCCGGGATAACCGGATTCGGCGACCGTCGGCACATCGGGCAGCGCGGCAGAACGTTTCGGGCTGCCGATGGCGATGGCGCGCAGGCGGCCGGCTTGCACCAGCGGCATCGCCGGCGGCATGGTCGAGAAAGTCATTTGCACTTCATTGCCGAGGAGTGCGGTGAGTTGTCCGGCGGTGCCCTTGTACGGCACCTGCACGATATTGACGCCGGCCATCAGCTTCAGCAATTCGGCACCAAAGTGCGCCGAGGCCCCGGTGGTGCCCGAGGCGTAATTGAGTTTGCCCGGCTGCGCCTTGGCGAGATCGATGAGATCCTTGACCGATTTCACCGCCAGCGAAGGGTTTACGAGCAGCAGGCTGTGTGTCAAGGCGACCAGACTGACCGGCGCGAAATCCTTGATCGGATCGTACGGCAGCTTTTTATGCAGGCTCGGCAACACCGAATGGCTGGTGTTGGTCATCAATATCGTATAGCCGTCGGGCTGCGCCTTCGCCAGCGTTTCAGTGGCGATGATGCCGCCGCCGCCGGGCTTGTTGTCAATCACTATGCTCTGGCCCAGCGCTTCGGCCATGCCCTGGGCATAGGTGCGCGCTAGCAGATCGGTGCCGCCGCCCGGCGCCGAAATCGCCAGCATGCGGATTGGCTTGTTCGGATAGCTTTGCGCGGCCGCAGTGGTCGCCGCCAGCAGCGACACGGTGACGGCGAGCAGACGCCGAACCGACATGCTTGCTTACGCCACCAGCAGCGGGCGCAGTTTGCGCACGTCGTTCAGTTTGTCGAGCGACCAGATCGCATCGCACAGTTTGCGCGCGCGCGCCTTGCCGAGAATGGGGGCGAGCAGATCATAGCTTTTGGTATCGACTTCGCGACGCGTCATCGGATTGTCGCTGGTGCCGCGCACCGCCTTGGTGTGGTGGCGCAGCGTGCGGCCGTCTTTGAGCGTGATTTCGACGATGCCCTGGCGGCTCGGCATCACCTTCGACAGCGCGTCGTCGCCGTAGAGTTCGATGCGTTTTCTGAGCGCCAGCACCTTCGGATCGCGCATGCGTTTTTCGTCATGCGACGATTTGAATGTCACGGTGCCGTCGAGCAGCATCACCGCGCACATGTGCTGCATGCAGATATCGGGCATGTGGCGGTTGTCGACGGTGTTGGCGCCCTGATGGGCGACACGCACTACCAGTTTCTCAACATCGGCGCCCTTGATCCCGTGAGTCTCGATCAGATCGAGCAGCGAATCGAGCGGCGCCTGGATCGGCGAGCCGACCGACCAGCGCTTGATGTTGGTGTTCATGATTTCGAAGGTGGAGCCGAGGCCGCGCACCAGTTCCTGAATATCCGGCTTGCGGCCGTAGGCTACAAAGAAGTTGCGCTCGCCGGCGAAGATGTCGTCGACACCGGTGAAGCCGTGCGCCACCATCGAGGCCGAGGTCACGCCGTTGCGCGCCGGCATGCCGCCGAAGTCGAACGATTTTTCGATGTGTTCGGCGTCGCGCATCCAGCACGACACCCCGGAGGCCTGCTGCGAGGTGTATGAGAGCAGATGACGCGCCTGCCGATGGTCGAAACGGCACAATGCACCGGCAGCGGCGGCGGCGCCGAACATGGGACCAAAGCTGTGGGTCGAATGGCCGTCTTCTCGGAATTCGTAGGCGTTGAGCGACATGTTGATGCGCGTGCCGATGTCATAACCAAGCGCAACGGCGCGCAGCAGGGCGGCGCCGCCGGCCCGCTCGCGCTCACCCATCGCCAGCGCCGCCGGTACGATGGCGCAGCCCGGATGGCACAGCGAGGGCGCGTGCGAATCATCGGTTTCGTCGGCGTGCCCGAGCATGCCGTTGGCCAGCGCGGCAGTGGCCGCGGTGGTGACGATGCGGCTGCCGGCGATGACGGCCTCTTTGTTGCCACCCAGCGTTTTGGCATAGGAGATTGCTTTGCGACCCGGCAGCAGGCGCGAGCCGGAGATCATCGCGGCCAGCGTGTCGAGCACATGGTGTTTGGTTTTTTCCAGCACTGCCCTGGGCAGCGCTTTGCGCGGTGCCCCCGCGATATAGGCGCTGACTTTTTGCATGACCGGTGAAATCGCGGGCGTCGATTTGGTTTTCATGGGTGGTCCGTCGATGATTCGTTATGGGGGAAGGGGTCAGCGCGGCACGGTGGCGCGCGCAATCTCGGCGCCGTCGGCGAGATCTGCTGCCGTCCAGCACAGTTCGATCAGCCGGTCGGCTTGTGCCGCCGTCAATATGCCATCGGTAAGACTGCGAAACTTTGCTTCGAGATCGGCGTCGCTCATCGGCCGGGCCAGCGTGCCGAGCGCGTTTTCGACGAATGTCGTCAGCGCGCGGCCGTCGTTCAGTGTGACGGTGACGCGTGACTGGATTTTCTTCAGCGCGGCATCCGGCGCGACATGGACGCGGCGGCGCAGCGCGACCACGCGCTCGTCGCGAACCGCGGCATTACTGAACTGCGGCTCGCCGGCGGCACCGAACACCACGGCCGTGGCCGCGGCGTGAAAAATGCTGAACTTGCCCTCAAGCCCGGTCTGCGGTTCGCGGATCGCCGTGAGTTCCATCACGATCGGGCACACCGCGAGGTCGATGCGCGCGATCTCCTGCGGCTGCAGCCGGTGTTCGTTGCGCAGCTGGATGCAACCGTCGATCGCCGCGTGGACGACGAGGCCGCAGGCAAAGGGCTTGTACATGTTCGACATCAACTCGAAGCGGCTGCCGAGCTCACCGGTGATCACCGCCGGATCGAACCGCGTCGAGGTGACGTGCGCCCAGCCGCGCTCGCCCTCAATGGCGTTGTTCGCGCTGGTGAAATTTTTCGACGCCATCAGCGCCGCCATCATGCCGCCCTGCGCGGCGCGGCCCGGATGCAGGCTTTTGCACATTGAACCGAACATTTCGCGCAGGCCCGACGATTGCGTGGCAGCGATGCCGAGCGCCCAGCGCATCTGTTGTTCGTCGAGGCCCAGCAGTTTGCCGATGGCCGCCGCTGCGCCGAAGATGCCGGCGGTGCCGGTGATATGCCAGCCGCGGTCGTAGTGTTCCGGAAAGACCGACAAGGCGATGCGGCATTCGGTTTCGACGCCAAGCACGAAGGCGTGCAGCAGATCGGCGCCGCGGGTGGGGCGCCATTCGGCGTAGGCGAGCAGGGCAGGCCACAGCGGCGCGCTCGGGTGTACGGCGCGCGCGTGGGTGTCGTCGTAATCGAGTACATGCGTGCTGATGCCGTTGATCAAGGCCGCGTTGAGCGCGTCGAGCCGTTCGTCGCGGCCGAACACTGCGGCCTGCGCCGGACCCGAAAATTCGCGAATTGCGGACAGCGCGTTTTCGACAGTGTCCTGCCGCGCACTGCCGATCGCGCAACCAAGGCAGTTGAGCAGCGCGCGCGCCGCTTCATGCAGGACGTTCTGCGGAATGTCGGCGAATCGGGAATCGACGATATGACGCGCCAGTATGCCGGTGACGTCGTTCATTCCGCTTTACTCGGCCTTGATGCCGGCCGTCTTGATGATGACGGCCCATTTGGCGATGTCGGATTTGATGCGGGCGGCGAATTCCTCGGCGGAGCTGCCGATGGGATCGGCGCCTTGCGCAATCAACTGGTCGGCAACCGCCCTGGATTGCGCGATGCGGCGCAATTCGGCACCCAGTTTGCCGACGATTTCGCGCGGCGTGCCGGCAGGTGCCAGCACGCCGAACCATGTCACCGAATCAAAACCCGGCATGCCGGTTTCAGCGATAGTCGGAATGCCCGGCGCCGCGGCGCTGCGTTTGGCGCTGCTGATTGCCAGCGCGCGCAGACGTCCGGAATTCACATAGGGCAGCACCGACAGCGTGTTGGCAAACATCATCGACACCTGACCGGCGATCAGATCGGTGACCGCCGGCGGCGTGCCCTTGTAGGGAATGTGCGTGATGTCGATCTGCGCCTGCTGCTTGAACATTTCGGTGGCCAGGTGGGGACTGCCGCCGTTGCCGGTCGAGGCGTACATGAGCTGGCCGGGTTTGGCTTTCGCCATCGCGATCAGTTCCTTGACGTTTTTCACCGGCAGCGAAGGATGGACTACCAGCACAAAAGCCGCCGCCGCCACCATCGAAATCGGCTCCAGGTCTTTGGTGAGGCTGTAGTTAAGCTTGCTGTAGAGCGCCTGACTGCTGGCGACCGAAGCCGGCGTGAACAGCAACGTGTAACCGTCGGGCGGCGCGTGAGCGGCCACCTCGGAACCCAGATTGCCGGAAGCCCCCGATCGGTTGTCGATGACGAACGACTGGCCGAGCGCATCGGCCAGCCGCGGCATCACAATGCGCGCGACGATATCGACGCCGGCGCCTGCCGGAAACGACACCACCACCCGCACCGGTTTCGACGGATAGATTTGCGCAATGGCGGCGGAAGACATTAGCGCCAGCGCCATGGCGCCGGCGGAACGAAGTCTGGACATGGTGCGGTTCGCGGCCTTGAGTGCCGCGAACAGGGCTGGTTGAAAGGTTTTTAAGGGCGCTGCACGGCTTATCCTGCCGCTGCGTCGGCTGTTGCAGCAACCCGATTCCTGAGGGGAATTTTAGCAGCAGGGCCAAGCGCCTACAATCAAGCGTTGACGCAGGTTTCGCGCTGACCGGGAATTGCGCATGCTGCGCGCCGGCAAACGCTTGCGCGCCAAAAACCCCGCTGCCTTGGTGGTGGCCAGTGCATGCGGATACGTTAAAATGGCGGCTTCGTTTAACGTTCCCGGGGTGGCACAAACGTGGGCAAGATTTCTGTCGGTATTGTCATGGGCAGCACCAGCGATTGGGACGTGATGAAACACGCCGCCCAGCAGCTCAAGGACTTCGGCGTCGGTTACGACGCGCGCGCCCTGTCGGCCCATCGTTCGCCCGACCTGCTGATCGAGTGGATCGAAGAATGCGAGAAGAACGGCGCACAATGCTTCATCGCCGGCGCCGGTGGTGCTGCTCATCTCGCCGGCGTGGTGGCGGCGAAAACCGCCTTGCCGGTGCTGGCGGTGCCGATGCCGTCGAAACATCTGCAGGGCCTCGATTCGCTGCTGTCGATGGTGCAGATGCCCAAGGGCATTCCGGTGGCGACCTTCGCCATCGGCGACGCCGGTTCGGCCAACGCCGGATTGTTTGCGGTGGCGATGCTGGCGCTGGCGGACAAGGCGCTGGCCGAAAAGCTTGGCGCGTTCCGTCGCAAACAGACCGAGGCGGTCAAAAACGCCAAACTGCCCGAGTGAAACGGCGCAATGACAACCTTAATTTCCGGCAAGGACTAGACCTGTGGCGAACGACGCGATACTAGAAACCAATCTGAAGAGCCTGCCTTTTCTCCATCGCGGCAAGGTGCGCGATCTCTACGCCGTCGGCGACGACAAGCTGCTGGTGGTGCAGACCGACCGCCTGTCCGCTTTCGACGTCATCCTCACGGATCCGATCCCGGGCAAGGGCGCGGTGCTGACCGAAATGTCGTACTACTGGTTCAAGAAACTCGGCCACGTGATTTCGAACCACCTGACCGGCATCGCACCGGAAACCGTGGTGGCGGCGAACGAGCGCGATCAGGTCGCGGGTCGCGCGATGGTGGTGCATAAATTCAAACCCTTGATGATCGAAGCGGTGGTGCGCGGCTATATCATCGGCTCGGGCTGGAAGGATTATCAGAAGACCGGCAGCGTCTGCGGCATCAAGCTGCCTGCGGGGCTGAAAGAAGCCGAGAAGCTGCCGCAAGTCATCTTTACCCCGGCGACCAAGGCGCCGGCGGGCCAGCACGACGAAAACATTTCGTTTGAAGAGGCCGGCAGGATCGTCGGCGCCGAGATGGCGGCGAAGGTGCGCGACGTGTCGATCCGGCTCTACAGCGAAGCGGCTGCCTTCGCCGCCACGCGCGGCATCATCATCGCCGACACCAAGTTTGAGTTCGGCCTCGACGCCGCCGGCAAGCTGCATCTGATCGATGAAATTCTCACGCCGGATTCGTCGCGTTTCTGGCCTGCATCGGAATACCGCACCGGCATCAGCCCGCCGTCGTTCGACAAGCAGATCGTGCGCGACTGGCTGGAGACGCAGCCCTGGAACAAGAAGCCGCCGGCGCCGAAAGTGCCGGCCGAAGTGCTGGCCAAGACCTCGGCCAAGTACCGCGAAGTGCTCACACTGCTGAGCCAATGAACGGCGCGCGCCAGTCATGAAACGCGACATCGGCGCACTTTTTCCGGAGCTTGAGAAAGATCTCAAGCCGTATACGGCGGAAGCCACCACCGGCATTCTGCCTTTTCAGGAGATCTGCCGCCTGATCGACGGCGGCCGCATCAAGGCGGCGGCGGCGGTCGAGCGCGCGCAAGTGCAGCCGGCAAGTCTCGATTTGCGTCTCGGCCCAAAGGCGTGGCGTGTGCGCGCAAGTTTTCTTCCCGGCAGCGCGACCGTGGCGTCGAAGATCGAGCGCCTGAAAATGCACGAAATCGATCTGACCAACCCGACCGTGCTGGAAAAGGGCTGCGTCTATATCGTCGAGCTGATGGAAGAGTTGAAGCTGCCGGCGGGCATATCCGGCAAGGCCAATCCGAAAAGCACCACCGGCCGGCTCGACATCTTTACGCGCCTGATCACCGACAACGGTAATGAGTTCGAGGGTGTGCGCGAGGGTTATCGCGGCAAGCTTTATCTTGAAGTAGTGCCGCGCACGTTCAGCATTCTGCTGCAGCAGGGTGCGCGCCTGAACCAGATCCGTTTCGTGCGCGGCAAGCCGCCGCCGTCCGACACCAAACTCGGCCAACTCGACCAGAGCGAACCGCTGGTTTATCTGGAGGCTGACGGTCCGCAGGCCGCAGTGATCAAGGACGGGTTGTGGATTTCGGTCGATCTCGAGGGCAGCGTCGCCGACGGCATCGTCGGTTACCGCGCAAAGAATCACGCGCCGCTGGTCGATCTTTCAAAGATCGCACACTACGACACGCTCGAATTCTGGGAGCCGATTACCCGCACGCCGTCGCGCGGCCTGGTGTTGAACCCCGACGATTTCTATATTCTGGCTTCGCGCGAACTGATCCGCGTGCCGCCGAACTACGCGGCGTCGATGGTGCCGTACGATCCCTCGGTCGGCGAGTTCCGCATTCACTACGCGGGATTTTTCGATCCGGGTTTCGGCTATGGTGAAAACGACATCGCCGGCACGCGCGCGGTGCTTGAAGTGCGTTCGCACGATGTGCCCTTCCTGATCGAACACGGTCAGGACGTCGGCCGGCTGATTTATGATCGTTTGCTCGGCGTGCCGGAAAAAATTTACGGCGTGAACATCGGCTCCTCGTACCAGCGGCAGGGCCTGGCGCTGGCCAAGCAGTTCAAGCCGGTGTCTGCCGCCTGAGCCGGCGCGGCGCATTTTCATGGCGGTAGCAATCGGGCGTGACATCGCGCACGCAGTAGCGATACTGAAACGCGGCGGACTCGTCGCCTTTCCAACCGAAACGGTCTACGGACTGGGCGCCGATGCGCGAAGCCCGCAAGCGGTGGGCCGCATTTATGCGGCCAAAGGCCGGCCGAGCAATCATCCGGTCATCGTGCATCTGGCCGGCGCTGCGCAACTCGCGGAGTGGTCCAGCGACGTTACGCCACTGGCACAAAAACTCGCCGCCCGCTTCTGGCCCGGCCCGTTGACGCTGATCCTGCGCCGCGCCGCCGGCGTCGGCGATTTTGTCACCGGCGGACAGGACACGGTGGGGCTGCGCGTGCCGTCGCACCCGGTTGCGCAGGCCTTGCTCGAGGCGTTCGGCGGCGGCATTGCCGCGCCCTCGGCCAACCGCTTCGGTCGTGTCAGCACGACCACGGCGCAGCACGTTGCGCAGGAACTTGGCGAGCGCGTTGACTACGTGCTCGACGGCGGCGCCAGCGAGATCGGCATCGAATCGACTATCATCGACGCCGGCGGCGCACAACCGGTGCTGCTGCGGCCGGGGCAACTGTCGGTGCGCGAAATCGAAGCGGTCGCCGGCAGCGCAGTGCAGGCGCCGCGCGCCGACGCGCCACGTGTATCCGGCGCGCTCGCCGCGCATTACGCGCCGGCGACGACGTTGTTGCTGCTCGAGTCCGATCTCTTGCTCGAACTGGCGGCGACGCTGGCGAAACAGGGCAAGCGCGTCGCCGTACTCGCACGCAGCGCCTTGCAGCCGCTGCTCGACGGCATCGTTTGGATTGCGGCGCCGGCCGATGCGGTTGGCTATGCGCACGATCTCTACGCCAATTTGCGCGCGCTCGACGCCGCCGGTTGTGAAGCCATTCTGGTTGAACAGCCGCCGAAGGACCTCGCGTGGTCGGCGGTCAATGACCGCCTGCTGCGCGCCGCCGCCGGCTCGCAGCAGGCCGCCGCGAAGTAACCGCATTTATCCGGCATCGCGTTCGTTGTGGGCAACACGCACCACGGTGACCGTGCATGGCGCCTCGGCGACGACGCGCGACGACACGCTGCCGAGAAAACGCCGTACCGCCGAACTGGCGCGCGCGCCGACCACGATGTGATCGACCTGATTAGCGTGCGCGTATTCGACCAGCGCCGCCGCCGGGTCCGGCGCTTCAAGCACGTGAAAGGTAACGCGCGCGGGTTCGAGGCCGAGCGCGCGCGCCCAATGCTTGAGTTCGACCAAGCGCTGCACATGCAGATTGCGGCCCTCCGCATCGACGTTGCTGTCGATCGCAATGCGCGAGGTTTTGAGCACCGACACGCAGCTCAAGCGCGCGCCGGCGTCCGCCGCCAGCACGCGCCGCGTCGCCCGCTGCAGTGCCTCGCCGAGCGCTTCCATGCCGGGCATCAGATCGACCGCGACCATGACGATGGGTGCCGCGGCAAGGTGGTCGGCAACACTGCTGTGCACGACGCGGCCGGCGCCGAAAGAACCCAGCCAGCTGCGCAGGCGGTCTGCGATACCGTCGCGCGCGGTGCGCGCCGCGCGTTCGCTCAGCACAACCTCCTGCGGATGCTGCAGATCGAAGGCGACCTGGGCGGCCGTGTTGTAGCGCCGCGCCGGATCGACCTCAAGGCAGTGCAGGATGATTTCCTGCAGCCACGGCGGAAAGCCCGGGCGCAACGCGGCCGGCGGCGGCGGATTCTGATACAGGCGTTTGCGCAGCCCTGCAATCGAGGTCGGATTGCCGAAGGGGCGCTCGCCGGTGGCGAGAAAATACAGCGTGACGCCGAGCGCGAAAAGATCGCTGCGCGCATCGTTGCGCACGCCGTAAATCTGCTCCGGCGACATATACGGGCCGGTGCCGAGCGGCAGGCGAAATTGTTCCGCCAGCAGGTCCGGCAGTTGATTGTGATGAGCAAGGCCGTAGTCGATCAGCACGGCGTCGCCATTGGCGCGGAACAATACGCTGCTCGGTTTGAGGTCGAGGTGAATGACGTTCTGCCGGTGCAGTTGATGCAGCGCGGTGGCAACTTTCGCGCCGACTGCGGCAACCTCCTCCGGCGCCAGCGGCGCGTGGTCGATACGCGCGCGCAGCGAGGGCCCGTTGATGAATTCCATCACGATATAGGGCATTGTGGTGAAGTCGCCGGCGGCAACGAAGCGCGGCACGTGGGTGCCTGACAACGACGGCATGATCATCTGCTCGACTTCGAAACCGACGATGGCGGCAGCATCCTCGCCGTATTCGAGGCGCGGCACTTTCATCACCAGCGGCGCGGCCATGTCCGCGTGCGTCACGCGCCACAACGTGGCCATGCCGCCGCGATAGGCGATTTCTTCGAGCCGAAAGCCGTCGATCACGCTGCCGGCGGCGAGCGCTGCGCGGGCCATGCTCAACAGACCCGCGGTTTCATTGGCCGGCTTCCAGTCGCGCGCCGAGATTTTGCGGCAGGCCCGCGGCGCGCACTTTCGCCGCCGCGGCGGCGGCGTCGTACGGCACGCGGTAGTAGGTCAGGCTGCGATTGGCGGTATCGAACAGCGCCGCGCAGGCGGCCGGATTGCCGTCGCGCGGTTGCCCGACGGAACCGGGGATGGCCAGCCAGCGCCGCTGCGCGCCGAGCGGAATCGGCGTGCCCGCCACCGGCGTGAAGGCGCCGGCGCGCCAGTCGGCCCCCATGTGATAAAGCTGCGGCTCATGCACGTGCCCGCAAAAGGTCTGGCGGCAGGTGGTCGCCGCCATGCTGCTGCGCGCGTCGAACGGGGACGCGATGTAGTCCCAGCGCGAGGGTGCCCACGCATTCGCGTGCACGAACAGCATGCCGTCGCGCTCGACCTGCAACGGCAGCTGTTCGAGAAACCCGCGCTGGCGTTGATCGAGTTGCGCGCGCGTCCACTCGACCACCGCGCGCGCTTCCGGCCGCATGTCGGCACGCGCTTCGGTGAATACCGCCTCGTCATGATTGCCGAGCACGCAGATCGCGCCCGTTTCGCAGTAGCCCGTGATGGTATCGACCACCCATGCCGGATCGGCGCCATAGCCGACGAGATCGCCGAGAAAGGCAAACTGGTCGGTGCCGATGGTTTTGGCGTGGGCGAGGCAGGCGGCGAGCGCTTCGCGGTTGGCGTGGATATCGCTCAATAGGCAGATGCGCATGGTTGGCTGTCATGATGCAACCGGCGACTGCGCGGCGCAATACCCCTTGTTCCGCGCAATAAAAAACGCCGTTACCCGGAGTTGGCGTAACGGCGTTTTAGAACGGTGCGGCGGACGGTGCGATGCCGTCCCCCATGTTCAATCGCGGGCGTAAATGTCGACGTCCTTCGTTTCCTTGATGAACAGGGTGCCGATCACGAAGGTCATGCCGGCAATGATGATCGGGTACCACAGTCCGTTATAGATGTCGCCGGTGTAGGCCACGATCGCGAACGCCGTGGTCGGCAAAAAGCCGCCGAACCAGCCGTTGCCGATGTGGTACGGCAGCGACATCGAGGTATAGCGGATTTTGGTCGGGAACATTTCCACCAGCATGGCGGCAATCGGGCCGTAGACCATCGTCACATAGATCACCAGAATGACGAGCAGCACGATCACGACCGGATAATTGATCTGGCTGTTATCCGCCTTGGCCGGATAGCCCGCGGCGGTCAATTGCGCGCTGACCTGCTTGATGAACTCCGCACCCTTGGCCTTGGCCTCCGGATCGGTGCCCGCATAGCCTTCGACCACCTGGTCGCCGAACTTGACCTTGGCAATGGTGCCGGCGGGCGCCGCTTCGTTGTCATAGGTCACGCTGCGTGCTACCAGTGCTGCCTTGGCAACGTCGCAGGAACTGGTGAACTTGGCGGTGCCGGTCGGGTTGAACTGGAAGTGGCACTCGTTGGGATCGGCGACGACGATCACCGGCGCTTTCGCGATTGCAGTTGCGAGCGCCGGATTCGCATACTGCGTGAGCGCCTTGAAGATCGGGAAATAGGTCAGCATCGCGAGCAGGCAGCCGGCCATGATGATCGGTTTGCGGCCGATCCTGTCCGACAGCGAACCGAACACGATGAAGAACGGCGTGCCGATGATCAGCGATGCGGCGATCATCAGGTTGGCAGTTTGCGCATCGACCTTCAGCGTCTGCGTCAGGAAGAACAACGCATAGAATTGCCCCGCATACCAGACCACCGCCTGACCGGCGGTGAGGCCGAGCAGGGCGAGAATGACGATCTTCAGGTTGCCCCAGCGCGCGAACGATTCGGTCAGCGGCGCCTTCGATTGCTTGCCCTCAGCTTTCATTTTCTGGAAGGCCGGCGATTCGGCCAGCGAGAGCCGGATCCACACCGACACGCCGAGCAGGATCACCGAAACGAGGAAGGGAATGCGCCAGCCCCATTCATCGAAATCAGTACCGGTGGCGACGCGGCAGCCGAGGATCACCAGCAGCGAGAGGAACAGACCGAGCGTCGCCGTGGTCTGGATCCAGCTGGTAAAAAGTCCGCGCTTGCCGTGAGGCGCGTGCTCCGCCACATACGTCGCGGCCCCGCCGTATTCGCCGCCGAGCGCCAGACCTTGCAGCAGGCGCAGCGTAATCAGGATGATCGGCGCAGCGATGCCGATCGAAGCGTATGAAGGCAGAACGCCGACCGTGAAGGTCGAGCCGCCCATGATCAGGATGGTGATAAGGAAGGTGTATTTGCGGCCGACCATGTCACCCAGACGGCCGAACAGCAGAGCGCCGAAGGGACGCACCGCGAAGCCGGCGGCAAACGCGAGCAGGGCGAAAATGAACCCGGTGGTCGGATTCACCGCCGAGAAAAACTGCTTGCTGATAATCGCCGCGAGCGAACCGTAGAGGTAGAAATCGTACCATTCAAACACGGTGCCGAGCGAGGATGCGAAGATAACCTTGCGATCTTCAGCACTGATCGGACCGGACGCTGCCGCTGCAGTTACGCTCATGTCACTTCTCCTCTGATGATGAGACTGCGTCGGGACGCGTTGATACTCATTGCGTGCACGCCCCGCCATGCATCTATTTCTTGTTTTTCTTGCCGCAACTGCACCGGGCTTTTCGGCCCGATCGACGCTTGCGGATCAGTTTCGCGATTCAGTATAGAGATTGCGCCTGACCGCCGCAAGCCGCGGCTGGCGGGGCGTCAGCCGGCGTTTACATCGTGCCCGGCACTTTGCGACCGCTCACGGGCGAGCAAAGCGGCGGTCGAGAAACAGTCGGATATGCTGGATCAGGGTTTTTTCGCTGCCGGTGAAAAAATGGTCGCTGCCGGCGACTTCGATTTGCGCCGAGCCCTTCAGGCGCGCCAGAACTGCGGCGCGGGCATCGGCACCCTGTAACACAAGCGGCAGATCGCGTTGGCCGTAGATGTCGAGGATCGGCAGCGCCAGCCTGCCGGCATCGACGAAGATTCCGTTGCTGAGGCCGATCGCGACCCATGCGCCGATACCCGGGGCCGGAGCGGTGACCAGAAAATAATTGCTCATGCGCGCGCCCATGCTGTGCGATGCCAGCGCGATATTCGCATAGCCCTTCGTTTTCAAATAGGCGACGGCGGCGGCCAGCCGTTCGGCCGCATCGGGAAACAGGGCTGCATAGTCGTCGCCTTTGGCGTCGGCGGCGAGGACCGGCATCTGCACCGATAGCGTCGTGTAACCCTGTTCCGGCAGGCTGCTGCGCAGGGCGCCGATCAGCGCCCAATCCGGATGCACCCCCAGACCGTGCACCACGATTACGCCGGCGCGGGCATTTTTTGCTTCCGCATAAAGGGCCAGAAACGCATGCCCGCTCGCCTGCTGCAGATAAACCGCGTCACCCACCACCAGCGTCGGCGCGATGTCATCGGCCCAGCGTTTTTCGCGCGCGTAGTCGGGCGCGGCAATTGCGTTGAAGGCGAGCAAGGCCGCCAAAACCACCAGCAGATGAATGCGCGGCAGGCGCATCTCAGCGGCCTTCGAAGCGCGGTTTTTGTTTGGCGAGAAAGGCCGCCACGCCGGTCTTGTAGTCTGCGGTGTCGAAGCAGGCGAAGCCTTCGTTCCACTCCTGCGCCGACACCTGCGGCATCGGATTGAGCCGCTCGATATATTGTTTGTGCCAGCGCGCGACCAGCGGTGCGCCCGCAGCGACGCGTTCGGCCATTGCATACGCCTCGCGCTCGACCTCGGCGTCCGCCACCACGCGGTTGACCAGCCGCTTGGCCAGCGCCTCGGCGGCGTCGAAGACGCGGCCTTCGAGCAGGATTTCGAGGGTGACCGCGCGCCCGACCACCGCCAGCACGCCCTGCAATTCACCATAGCCCATGGTGAGGCCGAGGTTTTTGATCGGCACGCCGAAGCGGCTGGACGCGCCACAGATGCGCAGATCGCACATCGCGGCGATTTCAAGTCCGCCGCCGACGCAGGCGCCCTTGATCAGCGCGATCACCGGATGGCGGCAGCGCCCCACCGCCTGCATTGCAGCGTGTATCAGCTCGCCATAGACGGCGGCCTGCTTGGCGTCTGCGCGCGTGGCGGCGAATTCGGCGATGTCCGCGCCGGCGGCGAAGGCCTCGTCGCCGGCGCCGCGCAGCACCACGCAACGCAGCGCCTCGTCGGCGGACAACTCGCGCATTACCTTGCCGAGGGTGTCCCACATCGCGCGGTCGAGCGCGTTGCGCTTGCCGGGGTTGCTCAGCGTAACGGTGGCAATGCCGCCGGCGCGTTCAACCAGAATGTTTGAGGCCATTGCGCGCACCCTGCATTTTTTTGATGCCCGCCGCGATCAGCGACCAGAACAGCAGGATCAGCGCGAGCGTGGTGATCGAGCCGACCAGACCATTCGACCAGAATACGCGCATGTCGCCTTCGGCGCCGATCATCGACAGGCGGAAGGCGTCTTCCGCGCGGTTGCCGAGGACGAGGGCAAGCGTGAAGGGCGCCAGCGGAATATCGATTTTCTTGAACACATAGCCGACTACGCCGAACGCCAGCATCAGCCAGATGTCGAACATGGCGTTCTGGATCGCGTAGGCGCCGACCGCGCAGGACACGATGATCATCGGCGCCACTGCGGCAAACGGCACGCGCAGAACCGCGGCGAAAATCGGCACGGTCGAAAGCACGATCACCAGACCGACCACGTTGCCGAGGTACATCGATGCAATCAGCCCCCACACGAAGTCCTTGTGTTCGACAAACAGCAGCGGACCGGGATTGAGCCCCCAGACCATCAGGCCGCCGAGCAGGATGGCGGCGGTGCCGGAGCCCGGAATGCCGAGCGCCAGCATCGGCAGCAGTGCCGCAGTGCCGGAGGCGTGCGCCGCCGTCTCCGGCGCAAACACGCCCTCGATGCGGCCCTTGCCGAAACTTTCCTTGTCGTCGGAAAAACGTTTCGCCAGGTTGTATCCCATGAAGGAGGCGGCAATTGCGCCGCCCGGCGTGATGCCGAGCCAGCAGCCAATGGCGGACGAGCGCAACAGCGTCGCCCAGTATTTCGGCAGGTCCTTCCACACGCTCCACACCACGCGCAGATTGATCTTCGCGGCATGGCCGCGCAGCGCGAGGCGCTCCTCCATGGTCAGCAGGATTTCGCTGATGCCGAACAAACCGATGACCGCGACCAGAAAGTTGATGCCGCGAAAAAGTTCTTCGAAGCCGAAGGTCATGCGCAGTTGACCCGACACGGTATCCATGCCGATGCCCGCGATCAGCAGCCCCAGCGTCATCGAAATGAGGGTCTTGTGTTTGTCTTCACGACCCAGGCCGACAAAGGAACAGAAGGTCAGCAGATAGACGGCGAAAAATTCGGGCGGGCCGAAACGAAGGGCGAACGAAGCGATACCGGGGGCGAGAAAGGTGATCATCAGCACGGCGACCAGCGAGCCGATGAAGGAGGACGTGAACGCAGCGGTCAGTGCCTCGGCGGCGCGGCCCTGTTGCGCCATCGGATAGCCGTCGAAGGTGGTTGCCACCGACCACGCCTCGCCGGGAATATTGAACAGGATGGAGGTGATCGCCCCGCCGAACAGGGCGCCCCAGTAAATGCACGACAGCATCACGATGGCCGAAGTCGGGTCCATCGTAAAGGTCAGCGGCAGCAGAATCGCCACGCCGTTGGGTCCGCCCAGACCGGGCAGCACGCCGACGAAGATGCCGAGCAAGAGGCCGACCAGCATCAGGGACAGGATTTTGAACGTCAGCAGGACCTGAAAGCCGTGCAATAAAAGTCCGAATGCCTCCATCTTCGGTCCGTCCGGCGCTAGTGACCGAACAGGGCTTCGAGCGGCCCCTTCGGCATGATGACGTCGAAGGCGAGGTCGAAGGTTACAAACATGGTGATGGTGAAGACGACACCGGTGAGCAGCGATTTCCACCATCGGATGTGACCGACCCAGCGCATGAAGCCGCTGACCAGCAGGAAGCTGGCGACATAAAGCCCCAGCCACTGGGTGCATGCGCAAAATGCCAGCGTCGGCACAAAGACCTGCGTCACGCGCCGCAACTGATCGCGACTGACGAAAGCTTTACCCGCGCCCTCACGGTTGATGCATTGCGTGACAATCCCGTAGAGGCTGGCGGCGCCGAGGACGATCGAGAGGTAAAACGGGAAATAACCGGCTTGCGGGCCGTCGGCAGCCCAGCCCATGCCGGTGCGCCAGTTGTCGAACGCCATCAGCGCGGCGAATCCTAGCAGCAGCACGGATACCGCAATATCAACGCTGCGCGTGCTGGTCACCGCCGGCGAATCGCTGGCAGGCGCATTCGGGTCTTCAACGACGATTTCGTTTTCGCTCATCGGATTTTGTGCATGCAGAGATGATTGCGGAGCGCACGGCCGTTGCACCGGCCGCGCGGCTGTTGACCGATCAGTTGGCGACGAACCCGGCTTCGGTCATCAGGCTTTTGTTGAGCGCCTCGTCCGACTCGAGAAATTTCAGCATGTCGGCACCGGTCAGGAAGATCGGTTTCAGCGCCTGCTTTTCCATGTAATCCTTGTATTCGGCGGTCTGCGTCACTTTTTTGAACAGGTCGACGTAGAACGCCGTCTGCTCGGCGGTTACCTTGCCCGGCAGGAACATCGCGCGCAGCATCAGGTACTGCAGGTCGAGCCCTTCCTCCTTGCAGGTCGGAATATCGTTCCAGGACTGGGTGTCGGTGACCTTGGCCTTGTAGCTGATGCGTTCCTTGTCGAACACGCACAGCGCCCGCACCTGGCCGGCGCGCCACACCTCGATGTTTTCTGAGGGATTGTTGACGTTGGCCGCGGTGTGGTTGCCGACCAGTTGCGTGGCTGCTTCGCCGCCCGATTTATACGGCAGGTAGGCGAACTTCGCGCCGGTCTTTTTTTCCATGAAAGCGGTGAGAACATGGTCCTCGCGCTTTGAACCGGTGCCGCCCATCTTGAACGGCGGATTCGCGGCTTTTGCAGCGGCGACGAACTCCTTCACGTTTTTGTACGGCAGCGTGGTGTTGTCCCACAGCACGAACTGGTCGAGCGCGATCACGGATACCGGCGTGAGATCGCGCCAGTCGAATGGGATCTTTGCCGACAGCGGCAGCATGTAAATGAGCGAGTAGGCGATGAGCACCTTGTTCGGGTCGCCTGCGCTCGATTTCATGTGCAACAGCGCTTCGCCGCCGGACGCGCCGGCTTTCAGCGTGACGACGACGGGTTGCTTCATCAGATTGTTTTTCTGGATCGCCGCCTGCATCATGCGCGCCATCTGGTCCGAGGCGCCGCCGGCGCCGGCGGCAACGATGATTTCGACTGGCTTGGTCGGCTGCCAGTCGGCGGCCGCCGCGGCGCAGGTTAGCGCGCCCGCCGAGGCGGCGATGGTCAACATGCAAACGTGCTTGAACTTCAGTGCGATCGATTGTTTCATGCGGTCATCCTCCGAATCGGTTTGCCGTGAGTGCAATTCGCCCCGGCATTATTTGCAGCGACATCATACCGCAGCGCGGAATGCGCACGCGGCTACTGGCTCGGAATCCCGGCGCCGCGTACGACCTCGATCCATTTGCGCGTCTCCGCTTTGAGGAAAGCCTGAAATTCGGCCGGCGTATTGGTGGTGGTTTCGACGCCCTGAGCTTCGAGTTTGCGCTGTGCATCTTCCCGCGCGAGTGCTGCCAAGGCGGCGGCGTGCAGCAGAGCGACGATCGCAGACGGTGTTCGCGCCGGCAACAGCAGGCCGTACCACGTATTGTAGTCGTAGCCGGGCACCCCGGCTTCGATCAAGGTCGGAATGTCGGGGGCAGCCGCCGAGCGTTTGGCGCTGGTCACGCCGAGCGCGCGCATGCGCCCGGCGCGCACATGCGGCAGCGCCGGCGCAAAGGTCGATACCATCATCTGCACCTGGCCGCCCATGAGGTCGGTGAGCGCCGGACCGGTGCCGCGATAGGGCACATGGAGCAGCGAGATGTTCAGCGATTGCGCCAGCAGTTCCGCCGACAAATGTGTGCCCGAGCCGATGCCGGCCGAGCCGTAACTCAACCGGCCCGGATTGGCGCGGGCAATGGCGGCGAATTCGGCCACGGTCTGCGCGGCCAAGCCCGCGAAGATCACGACAATGTTTGGCTGCACGGAAGTCAGCGTGACCGGCGCAAAATCGCGCACGGTGTCGTAACCGAGGTTGGTGTAGAGGGCCTGATTGAACGCGAGACTGATGTTGCCGAACAGCAGCGTGTAACCGTCCGGCGGCGACCTGGCGACGATCTCCGCGCCAAGCGCGCTGCCGGCGCCGGCGCGATTGTCGACCACCACCGGCTGGCGCAGCACTTCGTTCAGTTGTTGCGCAACGATGCGGCCGATGATGTCGGTGCCGCCGCCCGGCGCGAAGGGCACAACAAAACGGATCGGCTTGGCGGGATAGGTTTGCGCAAGGGAAGGCGCCGCCGGCAGTCCGCCGGCGAACATCGCGCCCATCAGTAAAGTTCGCAGCGGCCGTTTCATCGCGGCAGCCCGGGTTGTCAGGCCGCGTTGCGTTTCGGCGTCGTGCTTTGCGCGGCGCCTGCGGCGCTCGTCGTCAGATATTCCAGTGCGGCCGCCACCCCGCCCTTGCGGTGCGGCACGCCGGCGAGTTCCAGCCCCATTTCGACACCGGCCAGCGTGCCCGCCAGCGTCAGATCGTTGAAGTCGCCGAGGTGCCCGATGCGGAACACCTTGCCGGCGACCTTGCCGAGCCCGCTGCCGAGCGACATGTTGAAGCGCTCGAGCACCACCTTGCGGAACGCGGCTTCGTCGTGCCCGGCGGGCATCAGCACCGCGGTCAGCGCGCTCGAATATTCGAGCGGTTCAAGGCAAAGAATTTCGAGCCCCCATGCGCGCACCGCGCGGCGCGTTGCCTCGGCGTGCCGGTCGTGGCGCGCGAACACGTTATCAAGACCCTCTTCCTGCAGCATGGCGAGCGCTTCGCGCAGGCCGTAGAGCAGGTTGGTTGCCGGCGTGTACGGAAAGAAACCGTTCTTGTTGGGGCCGAGCATGTCTTCCCAGCTCCAGTACGATTTCGGCAGCTTCGAATTTTTGCCGGCGGCGAGCGCCTTGTCGCCGACCGCGTTGAACGACAGGCCCGGCGGCAGCATCAGTCCTTTCTGCGAGCCGGCGACGGTGACATCGACGCCCCATTCGTCGTGACGATAGTCGATCGAGCCCAGCGATGAAATCGTGTCGACCATCAAAAGCGCCGGATGATTGGCGCGGTCGATCGCCTTGCGCACTGCGGCGATGCGCGAGGTGACGCCGGTCGAGGTTTCGTTATGCACCACGCAGACGGCCTTGATCGCGTGATTTTTGTCGTCGCTCAATTTCGCCTCGACGGCCGCCGCATCCACGCCGTGGCGCCAGTCGCCGGGAATGAATTCGGGGGCGAGGCCGAGTTTGCGCGCCATGTTCTGCCACAGCGTGGCGAACTGGCCGGTTTCGCACATCAACACGCGGTCGCCCGGCGACAGCGTGTTGACGAGTGCGGCTTCCCACGCGCCGGTGCCTGAGGCCGGGAAAATTATCACCGGTGATTTCGTCTGGAAGACGTGCTTGAGCCCTCCCAGCACGTCCTGCCCGAGTTTCTGAAATTCGGGTCCGCGATGATCGATGGTGGCATGATCGATCGCGCGCAGGACACGATCAGGCACATTGGTCGGGCCGGGGATTTGCAGAAAATGGCGTCCGTTGATGCCAGCCATATCGGCCTCGTCGGTGAATTGGGCAGTCCGGCAGAATAGTTAAGTTGCACAGGGGCGTCAACCCGCGAATAATTGCCGCTCGTCGGGCGCGCCGCGCGCGCAACCCATCCACTTTCAACGGGATTTTCAATGGCAATCAGTGCGCCGCTGACGTTTCATCCGCGCACCGGCGACAGCCGCCTGGCGGCACGCCTGCGGCGTGAAACCGAGGGCGACGTATTTTTTGATGCGGCTTCGCGCGGCCGTTATTCCACCGACGCTTCGATCTACCAGATCGAACCGGTCGGCGTGATCGTGCCGAAAACGGAGCGTGACGCCCTGATCGCATTGCAGATCGCGCGTGACGAGGGCGTGCCGGTGTTGCCGCGCGGCGGCGGCACTTCGCAATGCGGCCAGACCGTCGGCGCCGCGCTGGTGATCGACAACAGCAAATACCTCAACAAGATTCTCGATTTCGACAAGGCCGCGCGCACGGTCTGCGTGCAACCCGGCGTGGTGCTCGATCAATTGAATGCCTGGCTGAAGCCGCACGGCCTGTGGTATCCGGTCGATGTTTCGACCAGCGCGCAGGCCACTATTGGCGGCATGGCCGGCAACAACAGCTGCGGCTCGCGCTCGATCCGCTATGGCAACATGGTGCACAACGTGCGCGCGATCGACGCCGTGATGGCCGACGGCGCCGAGTATCTGTTCGGTGCGGCGCCGGCCGATGTGTCTACCCTTGATGCGCCGGCCGCTTATCGCGAACTCGTGCAAAAGCTGCGCGGCATCGCGTCGCGGGAAGCCGCCGAAATCGAAGCGCGTTACCCGAAAGTGTTGCGGCGTGTCGGCGGCTACAACCTCGATTCGGTGGCCGCCGGCGCCTTCAACATGGCGCATCTGCTGGTCGGCTCCGAAGGCACGCTGGCGTATTCGAAGCGCATTCATCTGAATCTGTCACCGCTGCCGGTGCACAAGACGCTGGGCATCTGCCACTTCCCGACCTTCTATGGTTCGATGGAGGCACCGCAGCACATCGTCAAACTCGATCCGGCCGCTGTCGAGCTGGTCGACCGTACCATGATCGGGCTCGCCCGCGACAATCCGGCGTTTCGGCCGATTGTCGATCGTTGCGTCAAGGGCGATCCCGACGCGATCCTGCTGGTCGAATTCGCCGGCGATGACAGGGCCGAACAAATCGCCAAATTGAAACAACTCGTCGAGCTGATGGGCGAACTCGGCCTGCCTGACAGCGTGGTTGAAATCACCGATCCGGTTTTGCAGCGCGATTTCTGGGAGGTGCGCAAGGCCGGCCTCAACATCATGATGTCGATGAAGGGCGACGGCAAACCGGTCTCCTTCATCGAAGATTGCGCGGTGCCGCTCGAGCATCTGGCCGAGTACACCGACCGGTTGACGCGCGTGTTCGAAAAACACGGCACGCGTGGCACCTGGTACGCGCATGCGTCGGTCGGCACCCTGCACGTGCGGCCTATTCTCAACATGCGCGAAGACGGCGCGCAAAAAATGCGCGCGATTGCCGAGGAAGCCGCCGCCATGGTGCGCGAATACAAGGGGGCGTATTCCGGCGAGCACGGCGACGGACTGGTGCGCTCGGAGTGGATCGCGCCGATGTTCGGCCCGCGCCTGGTCCATGCATTTGAAGAAATCAAGGATTTGTTCGATCCGGCCGGGCTGCTCAATCCGGGCAAGATCGTGCGGCCGTCGAAAATGGACGACCGCACGCTGTTCCGTTATCCGCCCGGCTACAAGACGCTCAAAATCGATGCCGCACTCGACTGGTCCGAGCACGAAGGCGAAACCGCGCCGCTCGGACAGGGGTTCGCCAAAGCGGTCGAAATGTGCAACAACAACGGCCACTGCCGCAAATTCGATGCTGGCACCATGTGTCCGTCATTCCGCGCCACCGGCGAGGAACAGCATTTGACGCGCGGCCGCGCGAATACCTTGCGCCTCGCGCTGTCGGGCAAGCTCGGCGTGGAAGGGCTGACCTCGCCGGAGGTGCGCGACGCGATGGATCTTTGCGTGTCGTGCAAAGGCTGTAAGCGCGAATGTCCGACCGGCGTCGACATGGCGAAAATGAAAATCGAAGTCCTGCACCAATATTTGCAGAACGATTCGTTGTCATTGAAGGATCGCCTCGTCGCGTATTTGCCTCGCTACGCGCCGTGGGCCTCACGATTCGCCGGGTTGATGAACCTGCGCGACCGCCTGCCCGGCATGGCGTGGTTGAGCGAAAAAATTCTCGGACTGTCGGCGCGGCGCTCGCTGCCGCGCTGGAGCGGCGACACCTTCTCCGCTCGTCCGGGCAGTACGCAGGGCGGCGGCACCATCAATGGCGAAGTCGTGTTGCTGGTCGATACGTTCAACAATTATTTCGAATCCGACAACGCACGCGCGGCGCTGGCGGTGCTGCGCGCCGCCGGTTACCTGGTGCATCTGCCGCGCGCCGCCGATTCGGCGCGGCCGCTGTGCTGTGGGCGCACCTTTCTTGCCGCCGGTCTGGTGGACGAAGCAAAGAGCGAGGCGCGCCGGATGCTTGCAGCTTTGCAGCCCTTCATCGAGCGCCGCGTGCCTGTCATCGGGCTGGAGCCCTCCTGCCTGCTGGGTTTGCGCGACGAGTTTCTGTCCATGCTGCCCGGCGCCGACAGCGCGGCACTGGCGATGCAGGCCATGCTGTTCGAGGAATTCATCGCGCGCGAGGCCGCTGCAGGGCGCCTTAAACTCGAACTGAAGTCATTGCCGCAGAAAAAAGCGCTGCTTCACGGCCATTGTCATCAGAAGGCTTTCGATGCGATGACTGCGGTGCAAAAAACTCTCGCTCTGGTGCCGGAACTGGCGGTCGAGCTCGTGACCTCGAGTTGCTGCGGCATGGCCGGCGCCTTCGGCTACGAAGCGGCGCATTACGATGTGTCGATGAAAATGGCCGAGGCGAGCCTGCTGCCGGCAGTGCGCCAGGCGGATGCGGAAACGTTGATCGTCGCCGACGGCACCAGTTGCCGGCACCAGATCCGCGACGGCGCGCAGCGCGACGCCCTGCATGTTGCCCGCGTGCTGGAACAGGCGCTGGCTAACCGCTGACGGCGATCAGCGCCGTACCGCCTCGCCCATGAAGTGATCGGGCAGCCAGGTCGCGATTTCAGGCGCGACGCACAGGATCAGCACCGCGATCATGATCAAAAACACGAACGGCAGCGTGCCCCAGACGATGTCGCCGAGCTTGATATCGGGCGCGATTTTATTGATCACGAAAATATTGAGTCCGACCGGCGGATGGATGAGTCCCATCTCCATGATCACCGACATGACCACGCCGAACCAGATCAGATCGAAGCCCTCCGCCTTGAGCGGCGGCAGGATGATCGGCGCCGTCATCAGGATGATGCTCACCGGCGGCAGAAAAAATCCGAGTATCACCACCAGCACAGCCACCGCAAAGAACAGCACCCAGCGCGACAGTTGCAGACCGACGATCCATTCGGCGGAACTCTGGCTGATGTGCAGGTAACTCATTACGTAGGAATAAAGCAGCGACATGCCGATGATGATCATCAGCATGGTTGCCTCCGACAGCGTGCTGACGAAAATCGGCTTGAGATCGGACAGCCGCCACGCGCCGTAGACTAAGGCGATCAGCACCAGCGCCAGTACCGCGCCGAGCCCGGCCGTTTCCGAGGGCGTGGCGAAGCCGCCATAGAGCGCGAGCATGACGCCGATCAGCAGAACCAGAAACGGCAGCACGCGCGGAATTGCGGCAAAGCGTTCGGCCATCGTATAACGGTCAACCTGCAGTATGCGGGCACTTGCGCCGCCCGCATCGGCATGTGCGCGGGCGCGGCGGTGCTCGAGCCTGTAGCGGAACATGCCGTATAGCGAGAACAGCAGTACCAGCAATACGCCCGGTCCGATGCCGGCGAGAAACAGGCGCCCCAGCGATTGCTCGGCCGCCACCGCGTACAAAATCAGCGTAATCGACGGCGGCAGCAGGATGCCGAGCGTGCCGCCGGCAGCCACCAGACCGGTGGCGAGGCGCGCGGAATAGCCGCGCGCGCGCATTTCGGGTATCGCCGAGCTGCCGATGGCCGAGCAGGTTGCCGCGCTTGAACCCGCCATCGCCGCGAACAGTCCGCAGGCGAGCGTCACGGCGATGCCGAGTCCGCCGGGAACCTTGTGCAGCCAGATATGCAGAGCCGAATACAAGTCGCGACCCGCGCGCGATTTGCCGATCGCCGCGCCCTTGAGGATGAACAGCGGAATGGTCAGCAGCGTGATGCTGGCCATTTCCTCGTAGACGTTTTGCGCAATCGTATCGAGCGAAGCATGCGGCATGAAGCCGAGCATGAAGAGCGTCGCCACCGTGCCGAGTGCGAACGCGATCGGCATGCCGGAAAACAGGAACAGCAGGGTCGTGCCGCCGTAGAGCAGGCCGAGTTGCAGCGTGGTCACTTTACTCGCCGTCCTTCAGCGCCTGCCGGGTCAGCACCTGTTCGACCAGCACGAGCACCAGCAGGGTCATGCCGAGCGACATGCAGCCATAGGGAATCCACAACGGTGCGCCGAACGCCGAGCCGGATATCTGCCCGTCCTTCACCGCTTCAATCAGCAGCGCCCAGCTTTTCCAGCAGAAGAATGCGCAAAAAAACAGCGTGACGACATCGCTGGCGATGCGCCGGATGCGGTCCGCGGCCGGTGGCAGCACCGCGCTTAACGCCTGTATGCCGACGTGACCGCGCCACTGCTGCACCCAGCCTGCGGCCAGAAAAGTCGCGCCGACCAGCAAAAAAATCGACACTTCGTCCTGCCAGTCGCTCGGTATCTTGAACAGATAGCGGGCGGTCGCTTCCCAGGTCAATACGCAGGCGGCGGCGCCGACGGCGAGCGCGCCGAGCGCGGCCGCGATTTGATTGATTTTTCTGAGCCACGCGCTGGCGCAGCGCATAGCTCCGCGCGGCTGCCGCGAATCAGCCGGCGGGGACTCGTGCGCTGCGATCACGCAACCGCTTTCGCCATTTTAAGAAAGCGCTCACATTCGGCGCTGCGTTTGGAAAAATCCGTCCACGCCGCTTCCTCCGCGATCTTGCGCCAGCGATTGACCACCACGTCGTCCATGTCGGAGACCTTGGCGCCGACTTTTTTGTAGACGGCGACCACCGCTTCGTCGTCTTCCTTGGCCGACGCGGTGGCAAAGCTTTCAAGCTCGGTGCCGACGTCGCTGATCGCTTTCTGCTGGGCCGGCGTCAGCGCATCGAAGATGTCCTTCGACATCAACAAGGGCTCGAACATGTACCAGAAGCTTTTGCCGCGCCCCGATGTCAGCGCCTTGGAAATTTCCTCGAGCCGGAACGAGATCAGGCTGGTTGACGAGGTGACTGCGGCGTCGAGCGACCCGGTCTGCATCGCCGGATAAATCTCGTTCGACGGCACGCTTGAAATAATGCCGCCGGCGGCTTTCAGCATCAAATCCATCTCGCGGCTGCCGCCGCGGATTTTCAAACCCTTGACGTCATCGGGCGCGACGATGGGACTGACGCGCGAAGCGGTGCCGCCGGCCTGCCAGATCCACGTCACGATCTTGACGCCCTTGGCTTCAAGCAGCTTGGTGAGCTCGCGCCCGATCTCGGCTTTTTTCCAGGCAAAGCCCTGTTCGTACGACGTCACCATGCAGGGCATGAGCCCGATGTTGAGTTCCTGCACCTCGCCGCCCGCATAAGCGAGCGGGTACAGGGTCATGTCGAGCGCGCCCTTGCGCAGCGCCGAAAACTGCGCCACGGTTTTCATCAGCGACGAGCCGGGATAGAACTCGAACTTGAGCGAGCCGTTGGTGCGTTTCTCGACCTCGGCGGCGAATTTACGCGTTAGGCGGTCGCGAAAATCGCCTTTGTCCGCAGTGCCGCCCGGAAATTGATGCGAGATCTTGAGCGTCTTCGCTTCGGCGGCGTGACCCAGTCGCGAAGCCAGCATCAGCGCGGGCGCTGAAGCGATGCCTTGCAGAATTTTGCGGCGGGAAATTGTCATGGCGAATTCCTCCTGTGTAAAGATTCTTCTCTACTTTCGCTTGGCGTTGGAACGCTCGTTTTTCGCAGTCAGAGCGGCTATTCTAGGCCAGGTCTTCCTGTTTCGGCGATAGATTGCGACTTTGCCGCGGATCAAATTTTCCGTTCGAAGCGGCGTACTTTTGCTTCGTCAACTTCGACGCCGAGTCCTGTTCCCGCCGGCACTTCGGCGTGACCGTCCACCACCTTGACCGTCGCGCGCACGATGTCGTCGGCGAGGTACTGGTTCGAAATGCTCACACCCCAGGCGACCTCGGGGACCGCGGCGGCCAGATGCATTAATGATGCGGCGGCGATACCCGATTCGGCGACCTTGCAGGCGAGGTTCACCTGCATGCCGAGCTGGTGGCACAACCCGGCCGCACGCATGACGCCCTTGAGTCCGCCGAGCTTGATCGTCTTCAGGCTGCAACCGCGCGCGGCTTTGCGTTCGTGATGCAGCAGCAGGTCTTCCATGCCGTGCATGCCTTCGTCAAAGCCGATTGGAATGCGGGTGGCGGCGGCGAGTGTGGCCATGCCGTCGATGTCGTGACCCGAAATCGGCTGCTCGAAAAAATCGAGCCCCGCGCCATCAACCGCTTTTACATAGGCGAGCGCCCGCTCCAGGCTGTAGCCCTGGTTCGCGTCCGCCGAAATCAGCAGGCCCTGGCCGAGGGCTGCGCAGACCTCGCGCGTGCGCAACGCGTCGTCCGCTGCATCGCCGACGCCGACCTTGACCTTGTAGGCAACGAAGCCGGCGGCCTTCTTGGACAGGGCCTCGGCGATATCGCCTTCGATGCTGCCGGTGCCGAGCAGCCACAACACGGGCACGCGCGAACGCTGCTTGCCGCCGAGCAACTCGTAAACCGGTTTGTTCAGCGACTTGCCCAGCGCATCGTGCAGCGCCATTTCAACTGCCGACTTCGCCGACTGGTTGTAGTACATGAGCTGGTCCATGCGCGCGCTCACCGCTTCAATATCGGCGCCGTCCATCTCGAGCAGTGTCGGCGCCATGTGGCGGATCGCCGCCATCATGCTCTCGACCGTTTCGCCGGTCATCGAATGCGCCGAGGCGGCCTCGCCCCAGCCGATTTCGCCGCCGGCGAGTTCGACACGGACGAGCACGTTGTCTGCCGCCTTGATCAATACGCCGGCCATTTTCATCGGCTTGATCATCGGCAGGCTGACCGCGATCGGCTCGATGCGGCGGATCAGGGTTTTGGTGCCGGCGGGCGCCGCCGGGGTTTCGGGCATGTTCATGGCACGTCGTCCGCGCGGTGTGAGGAAGTTATTCGATGCGGCCGATCGTCTTCACGACCGGTCCGAGGCGTTTGTAATCGGCGTCGAAGAATTTTCTGAATTCCGGCGCGTCGCGATAATCGATCGCGACCTGCACCTTGGTCATGGCATCGTGGAATGCCGGGTCGGCGACGGATTTGCGCACCACTTCGCGCAGCTTCGACATCGATGGCTCCGGCGTCGCTGCATTGGTAAAGAGACCCACCCACAGATAGGCCTCGACATCGAGGCCGGATTCTTTCAGCGTCGGCACGTCGGCCATCAGCGCCGAGCGTTTGGCGCTCGTCACCGCCAGCACCTTGATCTTGCCGCCGTGCACATAGGGATATACGGTGGCAACACCCTGCGTCGTGGTGTAAACGTGACCGCCCAGCAACTGGGTCACGGCGGGCCCGCCCCCGGTGGTCGGCAGGTGGCGCATCTTGATGCCGCTGGCATCGAGGATCATTTGCATTGGAATATGCGTGATGCTGTAAAGGCCCGACGAGGAGAACACGAGTTCGCCGTTTTTCGCCTTGGCGGCGGCGACGAATTCCTTTACCGATTTCACCGGATTCTCGACTTGCACCGACAATGCCAGAGGGTCGGCGGACAGCAGGGCGATCGGCGCCAGCTGTTCCAGTTTGTATGGCGAATCGATGCCGAACAATTTGTCTTTTTCGATGGCGAGGTAAATATTCGGCGTGGTGACCAGCACGTTGTAGCCGTCCGGCGCCGAATTGGCGACAAAGGCGGTGCCGGCTGCTGCGGTGGCGCCCGGCTTGTTGATGACCGGAGCGGGTTGCTTGTAGAGCTTCTCGATGATGGCACCCAGCGGCTGCGCGTGAATCTGGTTCATGCCGCCCGGCGGGTTGGGTACGATCAGCGTGATGGCGCGAGACGGAAAGTCCTGCGCCGAGGCCGCGGCAGCGGCCAGCAGGGCGATCAGCAGAATTCGTTTCATGAATATCCTCCGGCGACGGCGCGCCGGCGGCGCACCCGCGTGTTCTACGGTTTCGGGGCGCACACCGTAACCTCGCCGCCGGGCGGTGTCAACTTTCCGCCTGCGGTAAAATCATCATGCAGGGCGCTGTCATGCGCGCCCTCGATTTTTTCAGCAGGCGGCCCGCGGTCGCGGTATATCAGAGGATAAAAAATGTTCAACCCGTTCCAGAAGCTCGAGCTCATCCAGACCGAAGTTTTCATGTCGATGCCGGCGAAGTTTCGCAAGAAGCAGCGCACTGCCTGGTCCGACCCCAACCGCCAGGGCGCCGAAGTCGAGTGTTTTCTGGAAGGCCCGTCGTTCGATCGCGAGGGTAATCTGTGGTTCGTCGATATACCGTTTGGCCGCATTTTCCGCATTACGCCGAAAAAAGACTGGGAACTCGTCACGCAATATGACGGCTGGCCCAACGGCCTCAAGATCCACAAGGACGGCCGCATTTTCATCTGCGATTACAAGGAAGGCCTGCTCCAGCTCGACCCCAAGACCGGCAAGATCGAAACGATACTGCGCACCGCCTTCAGCGAAGGCTTCAAGGGCTTGAACGACCTGCACTTCGCCGCCAATGGCGACCTCTATTTCACCGATCAGGGGCAGACCGGCATTGCCGACCCTTCGGGTCGCGTGTTCCGTTTCTCGATGAGCGGCCGTCTCGATCGCTTGTGCGACAACGTGCCGAGCCCGAACGGCATCACGCTCTCTACCACCGACAAGCATTGCTATGTCGGCGTGACGCGCTCGCAGCAGATCTGGCGCCTGCCGATCATGGCCGACGGCAATATCTCGAAAACTGGTGTCGCGATCCAGTTGTCGGGCGGTGTCGGCGGTCCGGACGGCATCGAGATGGATTCGGAAAACGGCTTGCTGGTGTGCCAGCTGGGTGTGGGCGTGTGGCGTTTCGACAGCAACATGCTGCCGACGCATCTGATTCATTCGCCGGATCACAAGCATCATCACCTCGCCAACATTGCTGCCGGCGGTCCGGATCTGAAAACGCTCTACATCACCGAATCGCTGTCGGGCGACATCCTCGTCGCCAAGTTGCCGGTCGCTGGCAAGAAGCTGTTCGCGCACCAGTAAGCGGGCAAGCGCACCGTGCAAAGCCTTTGCAGGGTGCGCGCACTGCACACTGCGGTCTCTCTCCTTCCCCCCTTGAGGGGGAAGGCAGGGATGGGGGGTAGCGTAGTCTCCATATTCCTGCAGTGGCAGCTTTACAGCTATTGCCTTCGGGGCTGCTGAAGCTTGAGCATGCAATCTGCAGCATTCTGGCGCGGCGCGCGCGAATCGATGGGCGCGCCGATCGCGGTCATCGCTGCGAACTATCTCGGCCTCGGCGCCTTTGCCAGCGCCACCGCGGTGTCGGTGTGGGCGCTGGTCGTCTCGACTTTCACGGTCTGGGCGCTGCCCGGCCAGCTCGTCATGGTCGATATGTGGATGGTCGGCGCGCCGTGGGTCGCCGTGCTGCTGGCGGTGATGCTGACCAATGTGCGTTTTCTGCCGATGAGCATCACCATCATGCCGGTGATGCGCGCCCCCGGACATCCGCGCTGGCTGTATTACGTCACTGCCCACTTCATCGCCATGACCTCGTGGGTCGTGTGCATGCCGCGCCTGCAAAAGATGCCGGCAGTGGAGCGCATTGCCTATTTCATCGGCTTCTCGCTTAATTGCATCGTGGTCGGCGCGATTTTCGTCGCGCTCGGCTACTATGCCGCCGCCTCGATTCCGCCGGCGGTGCAACTCGGGCTTATCTTTCTCACGCCGATCAATTTTTTTGTGCTGCTTGCCGGCGAAGTGCGCGACCGCATGGGCGCGCTTGCGCTCGGCTGCGGCGCCGTCGCCGGCCCGCTGTTTCATCTGCTGACGCCCGAATGGAGCGTGATCTTCGCCGGCGTGGTCGGCGGCACGCTCGCTTTTGCAATCAATAAAATTTGCGGGGCACGGCGTGTCTGAACTGTGGATGCTGATGATCCTGTGCTCGCTCGGCAGCTATGTCTGGCGCGGGCTCGGCGTGTTACTGGGCGGCCGCCTCGAGCCCGACAGCGATGTTTTCCGCTGGATCAGCTGTGTTGCCTACGCCATGATCGCCGGCCTCGTCATGCGCCTCATTGTCATGCCCGGCGGCCCGCTCGCAGCCAGTCTGTTCTGGCACCGCATGCTGGCCTGCCTGATCGGACTGGCGATTTACCGCGGGCTGCGCGGCAACGTGTTCATCGCGGTGGGGACGGGGGCAGCGTCGCTGGCGATATTGAATGAACTGCGCGGCGTATTTGGCTGACGGCGTAAACGGTCGCCCGCACACGCTAAAATGGAGTTTTTACGGTAACTGCCTTGTCCTCGATCGATGTCAGGCGCGACGGTGTAATCGCCACCGTCGCCATCAACAATCCCGCCAAGCTCAACGCGCTGACCGTTGCGATGTGGCAGGAACTCGCGCGCGTGATGCGCGAATTGTCGGATGACGACGGCCTGCGCTGCATCGTGTTGCGTGGCGCCGGCGACGCTGCGTTTGCGGCGGGCGCGGATATTGCGGAATTCGCCGCGGTGCGTAACAACGTCGAGCAGGGCAAGACCTATCATCTCGAAATCGTGGCCAATGCGTTGAAGGCGGTCGGCGAATGCCGGCATCCGACCGTGGCGCTGATCAAGGGCGCCTGTGCCGGTGGCGGGCTGGAGTTGTCGTGCTGCTGCGATCTCAGGATTGCGGGTGAATCCGCGCGGCTCGGCGTGCCGATCAACAAGCTTGGTTTTGCGCTGGCGTATGACGAACTCGCCGGCTTGATTGCGGTGGCGGGTCGCGCGGTGGCTGCGGAGATTCTGCTCGAGGGCCGCATGTGGCGCGCCGACGAAGCGTTTGCCAAAGGGCTGTTGACGCGGGTTGTGGCCGACGACAAGGCGGTGGATGAAGCCTACGCGACCGCGCGGCGCATTGCCGACGGCGCGCCGCTGGTGGCGCGCTGGCACAAACAATACATCCGCCGGCTGACGCCGCAGGCTGCACCGTTGACTACTGCCGAGATCGACGCCAATTTCGACTATTTCAAAACCGAAGACTATCGCATCGGTTACGATGCGTTTATCAACAAGACAAAGCCCGCGTTCAAGGGGCGCTGAAAAGCTTAAGCCACAGAGGGCACAGAGAACACAGAGATTGGTTCGGTTGGTTGCGACGATTTGGCGGAGGTGCGAAGTCCGCCAATCTTCCGTTGGTTTTCTCGGTGAACTCTGTGCCCTCTGTGGCAAGCATTTAAAGGAAAGAAAATGTCCGGCCCGTTATCCCATATCAAAGTTCTCGACATGTCGCGCGTGCTGGCCGCGCCATGGGCAGCGCAGAATCTCGCCGATCTCGGCGCCGACGTGATCAAGATCGAGCGGCCCGTCAAAGGCGACGATTCGCGCGCCTATGCGCCGCCGTTTTTGAAAGACCAGGATGGCAACGAGACCAAAGAGTCGGCCTACTTCTGTGCCGCCAACCGCGGCAAGCGTTCGATCACCGTGAATCTGACCAAGACCGAGGGCCAGCAACTGGTGCGCGAACTCGCGGCGCAGGCCGACGTGCTGCTCGAGAACTACAAGGTCGGTGATCTCGCGCGCTACGGTCTCGGTTACGAAGACCTCGCCAAGATCAATCCGGGCCTGATCTATTGTTCGGTGACGGGCTTCGGCCAGACCGGGCCGTACAAGGACCGCCCCGGCTACGACTTCATGGCGCAGGGCATGGGCGGCCTGATGAGCATTACGGGTGAGCCCGACAGCGTGCCCGGCGGCGGGCCGCAGCGCTGCGGTGTGCCGATCATCGATCTCACCACCGGTATGTACGCGACGATCGCGATCTGCGCCGCATTGGCGCATCGCGCCGTTACCGGCAAGGGCCAGTGGATCGATGTCGCGCTGCTCGACACTACCGTCGCTTACCTTGCCAATCAGGGCCAGAACTATCTGGCCACCGGCGTTTCGCCCGAGCGCATCGGCAACGCGCATCCGAACATCGTGCCCTATCAAACGTTCAAGACCAAAGACGGCGCGATCATTCTGGCCTGCGGCAACGACAACCTGTTCAAGAAATTCTGCGAATCTGCCGGCTGCATGGTTTTCACCACCGATCCGAAATTTTCGACCAACGCCGCGCGTGTGCAGAACCGCGCCGAGATCACCAATCTGCTCAACGCCGTGTTCGCCAAACGCACGACCAAGGAATGGGTCAATCTGCTCGACGACGCCGGCGTCGCCAACGGCCCGATCAACACGCTCGAGCAGGTGTTCGAAGAGCCGCAGGTGATCGCGCGCGGCATGAAGATTGAAATGCCGCATGCGGTAGCCGGCAAAGTGACGCTGGTCGCGAGCCCGATGCGTTTTTCCGGCACGCCGATCAAGCACGAGGTACCGCCGCCGGCACTCGGTCAGCACACCGACGAGATTCTGCGCAAATCGCTGAACAAGAGCGACGCTGAAATCGCCAAACTCAAAGCCGATGGCGTAGTCTGATTCGGGCGGGCGGCGCTGCGGCCTGCGGGTAATACGGGTACTACAGCAGGCTTGCCAGCATGCGCGCCGCCAGCGCGTAGAGAAACAGCGCAAAGATCTGGCGCAGGCGCTTGCCTGGAGTACGATGCGCAATGGCGGCGCCGAGGGGTGCGGTCAGTACGGTCATCACCACGATGCCGGCAAACGCCGGCAGGTAAACGAAGCCGATGCTGTGCGCCGGCAACGCGAGTCCCCAACCCATTGCGACATAGCCGATCGTTGCGGTTGCCGCAATCGGGAAGCCAATGGCCGCCGAAGTGCCGACCGCTTCGTGCATGGGCACGTTGCGCCGGAGCATGAACGGCACCGACAGCACGGCGCCGCCGATCGCCGCAAAGCTCGACAGTCCGCCGATCAGCGTGCCTGCGGCAAACATGCCGCGCGGTCCGGGCAAGGCGCGGCGCGGATTTGGCGTGCCGCCGGTCAGCATGCGGGTCGCCACGTAAAACGTGAACGCGGTGAACAGGATTCCGAGTTGAAGGGTATCGAGCATGCCTGCGACGACCGCACCCATGAGCGTGCCGAGCACGATGCCCGGCGCAAGTTCGCGCACGATGCGCCAGTTTACGGCGCCCCGCCGGTGATGGCTGCGCACGCTGGCGAGCGAGGTAAGCAGGATCGTCGCAACACTGGTGCCGAGGGCGAGGTGCACGATGTATTGCGGCGGAAAGCCGCTCGACTTGAAGATCATCGTCAGCACCGGCACCATCTGCAGACCGCCGCCGATGCCGAGGAGCCCGGCAAGAAAACCGACCACTGCGCCGAGCAGCGGATAGGCCCACCAGTATTCGACCACGCAGTTAAGTCCGGTCGAACAGTGCGACGATATATTTCCAATCGGCCGCATCGACCGGCGTGATCGACAGGCGGTTGCCGCGCTGGAGCAATTGCATGCCGGCGAGCTTTTTATGTTCGCGCAGTTCCGACAGCGGCAGCAGGCGGGTTTTCCTGACCAGTTTGACGTCGACATTGAACCAGCGCGGTTTTTCCGGCGTCGCCTTCGGGTCGTAGTATTTGCTCTTCGGATCGAATTGGGTCACATCCGGGTGTGCGAGTTTGCATATTTCGACGATGCCGGCGATGCCCGGTACTTCGCAACTCGAATGGTAGAAGAAGGCTTGGTCGCGGAGCGCCATCTGGTCGCGCATGAAGTTGCGCGCCAGATAATTGCGCACGCCGAACCAGGAGGTCTTTTTGCCGGGCGCCCTGGCAAAGTCGTCGATGCCGAATTCGGAGGGTTCGGATTTCATCAGCCAGTAACGCATGCCGTTTCCTTTGAGCCCGGTGAACCACCACAAAAAAAATGCGGCGTGAGCCGCATTATGGACAATTCAAGCCCTCACCCCGACCCTCTCCCCAAGGGAGAGGGTGAGATCAGCCCGAATTCACTGAGGTGAATTCGGGAATGGTTGATGGGCCCCCCGCAGATGCCGTTGAACCCGCTTCTTGAACCGAAGGTCCAAGTGGTCGCGTTCCGGGCGCATCAGGCGCGTCCGCGTGGGACACGCACAACAGCACCGCTATGGTTCGCTACCGTTGTTTAATTATCGGTTCAAAGAATTAAAGGCTCTGACGAACACCGCAGGGGATTGATTGTCTTGCCGGCAAGTTGCTCGCCGGCGCTTTATCACCCTGCCGGTTTATAACCTGCCGCTAGAACAGCTTTTCCTGATCGGCCATGGCCTGATCAAGCGTCGATTCGATGGAATTCATTCTACGCTTAAACTCCGACACGTCAAAACTGCCGACCTTGGCCGTCAGAAATTCGTGCGAGATATTCAGCGCCGCCATGATGGCGATGCGATCAAGACCGTTGATCTTGCCCTGGTCCTTGATCTCCTGCATTTTGCGGTTCAGGTAATCGACTGCTTCCTGCAGCGATTTTTGTTCGTCGGGCGCGCAGGCGACGCGAAATTCGCGGCCCATGATGCTGATTTGCATGCCGGCCGGTTCCGCGCTCATGCCGTTTCGTCCGGAATCTGGGTCAGCAATGATTCGAGACGTGTCGTCGCGACACCGATTTTTTCAGCCAATTGCTTATTGTCGTTTTGCGCGTTCGCCAGTTGCTGGCGCAGGTCGTGATTATCCGAGCGCAAGCGCTGACACAGCGCGACGACTTGATTGACTTTGTCTTCGAGCGAGCGAAGTTCGGCGTCCATAACCCGCACTATAGTTTGAAAAATCCTGTTAAGTCAATATCTAACGAAATCTATTGAATGTGGTTTGATATCAGAACATTGGGCTCAAGTGAGTCACCACTCCGCGTGTAGCTGCGGGTGTGTCACAGTCCATTTTTACTGCAATCCCTTTGATCTGTCGCAAAAATGGGGCGCCGGCTTTGTTCGACGGCCTGTTAGAATTCCGGCGTCGTCGCGCTGTGAATCATTACAAGCGACGACAAGGTTCCAGGTGCCTGTGCCGAGATCTTCGGCACGGGATAATCGGGAAACAAGTGCGGTTAAGGCGGGAACAAGCGCTAAGAACTCGGGCCCGAAACCCGCGTCAAGTCGCATGTTCATGCTTTGCCAATTCTTGTGCTGCCCCCGCAACGGTAAGCGAGCGTGGGCGCGCCATACAAGCCACTGGGCTTCATTCCCCGGGAAGGCGGCGCGTCAAATCTCGCAAGCCCGTAGACCGGCCTCGAGCTCCAGGTGAGGAAAGGCCGCGGGGAGGCGGCGTTCAGATCCCGGTTGTGATCCGAATTCAGTTCCCTGAGGCGTTTTCTCGAACGATCAATCCGCGTGCGGTGGGCATGCGTCAATTCGAGGAAATGTCATGGTGTTCAAAAAAGCAGTTCGCAGCAGAATCGCCGCCCGAGCATTATTGGCCGCGATGTTTTCGGCGTCGCCGGCCGCATTTGCGCAGGCGTTGACGCCGGTTTCAATCGCGGGCGAGGTGGTGGTGACGGCCACACGCTTCAGCGAAGCGCCGCAGGATCTGCCGGTCGGCGTCACCGTCATCAATGCCGGGGACATACGCAATAGCACGGCGGCAACCGTTCCCGAACTATTGCGCCAGGTGCCGGGCATCCAGGTGCGCGACAGTTCGGGTTCGCCCAATCAGCAGGTCGATATGCGCGGCTTCGGCATTTTCGGCGACCAGAACACCCTGGTTTTGCTGGATGGCCAGCGCATCAGCGAAAACGAGCAGGCAAGCGTCAACTGGAGCGCGATTCCGCTGTCGTCGATCGAGCGGATCGAAATCATGCGCGGCAGCGGCGCCGTGTTGTATGGCGGCGGCGCCACCGGCGGCACTATCAACATCATTACCAAGGCGCCGCAGAAGAACAGCAAAAGCGGTTATGTCGGCGTCGGCGTCGGCAGCTACAACACCGGCGATTACCGCGCCGGCCTCAATCTCGCCGGCGAAAATCTGGGCTTGATCGTCAATGCCAGCCAGCTCGAAACCAACAATTACCGCGTTGGCAACCAGCTGCGCGAGCAGAATGCGCAAGCCGACCTGCGCTACACCGGGGCGGACAATAGTCTTTACGCAAAATTCGGCGGCGACGGTCAGCAATTGCAGCTGCCGAACGCGCTCACCGAGGCGAAGATCGCGGTCAACCCGCGCCAACCGGCGGCGCCGCTGGGCAGTTATACCAACAGCTCAGGCGGCTTCTTGAATCTCGGCGGCGATTTCAAGCTGGGCGACGCGGAATTCGCGCTTAACGGCGGATATCGCGGCCGCGAAACCACCTCGGCGTTGTTCCTGACCACCAAGGAAAACATCGCGGTGACCAGTCTGACGCCGCGGCTGAAGCTGCCGTTTTCGTTTGCCGGAACCAGCCATTCGCTGGTGACTGGCATGGATTGGGAAAACTGGGATTCCAATGGCATTGCCCTGCCGAATCCGGGCATTGGTGCCACGCTGAAGCTGCCGCTTTCAAGCCAGCGGAATCGCGCCGCTTATTTTCAGGACAGCATTGCGTTAACCCCGCAGACACAGATTTCAGCCGGCGCGCGCCTGCAGCGGTCAACCTTCGAAACCAACGACAGCGCCAGCGGAACGTCCGGCTCGAGCGAGCGGGACTTGCGCGCATTCGAGATTTCCGCGCGGCATCGCGTTGCAGAAGCGTTCGCGGTCTACGGCAAATTCGGCAACAGTTTTCGCATTCCGAACCTCAACGACAATTACAGTCTGTTCACGGGGGTTGTGGCCCAGCTCGAGCCGCAGACTTCGCATGACCGCGAGGTGGGAACGGAATTTCAGCTCGCGGGCACCAATTACCGCATCGCCGTCTACGAAATGAATGTGAATAACGAGATTCATTACAATCCGGTCACGTTTACAAACGTGAACCTGCCGCCAACGCAGCGCAGCGGATTCGAGTTGGAGGCCAAACGGCAGTTCAGCGCAACCCTCAGTGCGTTTGCCAATTACACCTATGCGACGGCCAGATTCCGCGATGGCACGTTCGCGGGCAACGATGTGCCGCTGGTGCCGCGTCAGGCGGTAAAAATCGGCGCGACCTGGGAATTCATGCCGCGCACGCACCTGAGCGGCCTCGCCACGTATACGGGCGAGCAGCTCTACGACGCTGACGAGAGCAACAGCTTCGGCCGCAACATGCCGTCATATACGCTGGTCGATCTGAAGCTCAGCAAGGAAGCGGGCGACTGGTTGTTGAGTGCCGGCGTGAAGAACCTGTTCAACCAGAATTATTTTTCCTACGGTGTTTATACCGGGTTTCCAACCTACAGCGCCTATCCGGCGCCGGAGCGTTCGTTCTTTGCCTCAGCGCAGTTAACGTTCAAGTAATTCGCAATTCATCCAGACAAACGGTGCCGCGATTGCCCGCGGCGCCGTTTTCTTTTCGCGGGCAACTTTGCTATTGTGGCGCCCATGCGACATATGACCAGTACCGAACTTTATGTGCGTTTGCTGCGCTACGTTGCGCCGTATTGGCGCATTTTTGCGATTGCATTACTTGGCATGGTGATCGTGGCCTTGACCGAGCCGGCGTTGCCGGCGCTGCTGCAGCCGCTGCTCGACGGCACTTTCGTCAATCGCGACGAAACGCTGGTGCGCTGGATGCCGCTTTATATCCTCGGCCTGATCATGGTGCGCGGCGGCGCCGAATACATGGGCGCTTATTCGATCAACTGGGTCGGCAACCGGCTGGTGATGGATTTGCGCGCCGCAATGTTCGACAAGCTGCTCGCATTGCCCGCCGCCTATTACGACGAACAGGCGAGCGGCAACCTGATTTCAAAGCTGACCTTTGACGTGACCCAGGTCACCGCTGCGGCGACCAGCGTGCTGACGGTGATTTTCCGCGACACCGTGGCGCTGATCGGCTTGCTGGCGTGGATGCTGTATCTCAACTGGAAGCTCACGTTGCTGGCGCTGGTGATGACGCCGATGATCGTCGGCGTGGTACGCATGGTCAGCGTCCGCCTGCGCAATTCAAGCCGCGCGGTGCAGGCAGCGATGGGCGACGTGACCCAGGTCTTGCAGGAGGCAATCGAAGGACACAAGGTGGTCAAGCTGTTCGGCGGCCAGCGCTACGAAGCGGCACGCTTCAACAGCCAGACCGACAATGTGCGTCAATCGATGATGAAACAGACCACCGCGGCGGCGGCCAGCGTGCCGCTGGTGCAGTTGCTGGCCGGCATCGCGCTGGCCGCGATCATCTATTTTGCCACCGGTCAGGCCGGCGGCAACAGCGCCACGGTCGGCGAGTTTGTTTCGTTCATTACCGCGATGTTGATGCTGACCGCACCGCTCAAACGCGTCACCGGCGTCAACGAACCATTGCAGCGCGGTTTGGCAGCGGCTGAATCCGTGTTTCAATTGATCGACGAGGCGAGCGAGAAAGATCCGGGGCGCGCCGAAATCGCGCGCGCGCGCGGCGAAATCCAGTTCGATAGTGTCAGCTTCCACTACGGCACGCCGGAGCGACTGGCGCTCGACGGCATATCGCTCAACATCAACCCCGGCGAAACCGTTGCGCTGGTCGGCAGTTCCGGCAGCGGCAAGACGACGCTGGCCAATCTGGTGCCGCACTTTTACCGGCCGACTTCGGGCCGCATTCTGATCGACGGCACCGACGTCGAGTCGCTGACGCTGGCGAGCCTGCGCGCGAATATCGCGCTGGTGAGCCAGGATGTCGTGTTGTTCAACGACACGGTCGCGGCCAACATCGCCTACGGCGTGATGCGCGACACCAGCGAGGCGGATATTGTCGCTGCCGCCGAAGCCGCGCACGCGATGGATTTCATCCGCCAGATGCCGCAGGGATTGCAGACGCTGGTTGGCGAAAACGGCGTCAAGCTGTCGGGCGGCCAGCGGCAGCGACTGGCGATCGCGCGCGCCCTGCTGAAAAACGCGCCGGTGCTGATCCTCGACGAGGCAACCTCGGCGCTGGATTCGGAGTCGGAGCGTCACGTGCAGGCCGCGCTTGACGCGCTGATGCAGGGACGCACCACCATCGTCATCGCGCACCGCCTGTCCACCATTGAAAAAGCCGGCCGTATTGTGGTGCTCGATCACGGCCGTATCGCCGAAACCGGCAATCACGCCGAATTGCTGGCCAGAAACGGCATTTACGCGCGGCTCTACAATATCCAGTTCAAATTGCAGGAAGCGATTTAGCACTTCATGGCGCATATCTCCGTCGTCATTCCGGTTTACCGTGCAGAGAATTGCTTGGACGAGCTGTATCGGCGGCTCAAGGCCGCGCTGGAGCCGATTACGGCCGATTTTGAACTCGTGCTGGTCGAAGACTGCGGCGGCGATCGATCGTGGCCGCTGATTGCGGGACTGGCGAAACGCGATGCGCGCGTCAGAGGCATCCAGTTCAGCCGCAATTTCGGCCAGCACTGCGGCATCACGGCCGGGCTCGATCATTGCGACGGCGATTGGGTGGTGGTGATGGACTGCGATCTGCAGGACCGTCCGGAGGAAATTCCGCGGCTTTACGCCAAAGCATGCGAAGGCCATGAAATTGTCGTCGCGCGGCGCGGCAAGCGCAGCGACCCCGCGCTCAAGCGGCTGTCGTCGTGGCTGTATTACCGCACTTTCAGTTGGCTCGCGGACATGGACTACGACCCGCAGGCCGGCAATTACCGGATCCTGTCGCGCAAAGTCATTCGCAATTACCGCAATATGCGCGAGCGTTCGCGATTCTTCGGCAGCCTGATCAACTGGATGGGATTCCCGGCGGCCAGCATCGATGTGCAACACGATGAACGCTTCGACGGCAGTTCGACCTATACCTTCTCGAAACTGTGGCAGCTCGGCGCCGAAACCATCATCGCCTATTCGGATAAACCGTTGCGACTGGCGATCCGCCTCGGTTTTTTCATCGCGACCTGCGCGTTTTTATACGGCCTCTATATTTTGTTTCTGGCGCTGTTTCACGGCTCGCCGGTGACCGGCTGGAGCAGCCTGATCGTTTCGATCTATTTCATGGGCGGGGTCACCATCGCGATCCTCGGCATCATCGGTATTTATCTCGGCAAAACCTATGACGAGACCAAACGCCGGCCGCTCTACGTGATTAACCACAAGACCTTCGATGAGTGAGGCGAACCGGATCCGGCCGGTACCGTGGGACAGCGCGGCACTTGGCGTCGATTGTTATGAAATCGTCGCCCCTGATGCGCACAGTGTGCAGACTGCGCTTGACCGCCCGGGGCATTACACCGCCAAGGTCGAGCCGCTCGCCGACAAGCGTTACCTGCACGACGCCGGTTTTTATTATTGCGACACCTTGATCGAGCCGTGGTGCACGCCTGACAAGCTCGCCCGTTTCGACCATCCGGAGGTGTCGTTCAGCGCGCAGGTTGCGCTCGAACCGGTCGCCGCCATCTGCCGCAGCGCTTTTTTGCACGGGCGCTTTCACCGCGATTTCAACATCGATCCGAAGCGGGCCGACCTGCGATACGAAAACTGGCTGCGCCAGTTGCATGGCGAGGGGCGCGTGCTGGGGCTGCTGTTCAAAGGAGAAGTCGCCGGCTTTATCGCGCACAGCAACGGCAGCCTGATTCTGCACGCGATGGGCGAAGCGCACCGCGGCCGTGGTCTGGCCAAATATTTCTGGAGCGCGGTTTGCCGCCATCTGTTTGAGCAGGGCCAGACGGAGATTCGCAGTTCGATCTCGTTTACCAATATCGCTGTGATCAATCTGTATTCGTCGCTCGGCTTTCGATTCCGCAAGCCGGTCGACATCTACCATCGGGTGGTCGCATGAGTTACGTTTATGTGCTGTGCACGGTACTGCTGACGGTTTACGGGCAGATCGTGATCAAATGGCAGGTGCTGCAGGCCGGCGCACTGCCGGCGGATGGCGGTGAGAAAATCGCCTTTCTGGCGCGCCTGCTGCTCAACCCCTGGATTTTGTCCGGCCTTGCTGCCGCCCTGCTGGCTTCGGTGACGTGGATGGCGGCGATGACCAAGCTGCCGCTGTCACATGCCTATCCGTTCACGACGCTGGCCTTTGTGCTGGTCATCGTCTTGAGCGGCGTATTCTTCAACGAGGCGATCACGCCGCTCAAAATCGTCGGCGCTGCGCTGGTGGTGCTCGGCATCATCGTCGGGAGTCAGGGTTGAGGGTTTGCCCGCGCTGCGAGGCGGAAAACCGCGCGACGAATTGGCATTGCAGTCTTTGCGGCCATCAACCGCGTGAAATCGATGGCTTCCCGGCGTTTGCGCCCGATCTCGCCATTGATAACGAAGGCTACGACGACAGCTATTTCGCCGATCTCTATCGGTTGGAGGCAGGCAATTACTGGTTTCGCGCGCGCAATGCATTGTTGGGCTGGGCGTTGGGTTATTTTCCGCAGGCGCGCGATTATCTCGAAATCGGCTGCGGTACCGGCTATGTGCTTGCCGGCGTGGCGGCGGTGCGTCCGCAGCTGAACCTTTACGCGAGCGAAATTTCCAGTCGCGGCTTGCCGTTCGCCGCAAGTCGGGTGCCGCAGGCGGCGTTGTTCCAGATGGACGCGCGCGCCATCCCCTTCGTCGGGCACTTTGATATCATCGGCATGTTCGACGTGTTGGAGCATATCGAAGACGATGAGCGCGTGCTGGCGCAGGCTGCGCGCGCCTTGCGGCCCGGCGGCGGTTTGCTGATCACCGTGCCACAACATCGTTTTCTGTGGAGCCGTTACGACGAACACGCGCATCATGTGCGCCGCTACGAGGCGGCGGAGATCGCGGACAAGGTAACCCGGGCCGGATTCAGTATCATCATGACAACCTCGTTTGTATCCCTGTTGTTGCCCTTGCTGGCACTGTCGCGCCGGGCGCGTCCGGCGCCGCGCGGCGATTACGACGTGCTGGCCGAGCTGCGCGTCGGTCGCTTTGCCAATTTCGTGCTCGGGTCGGTGCTGGCCTTCGAACGCCGGTTGATCCGCCTGGGCATCCGTTTTCCTGCCGGCGGCTCGCGTCTGCTGCTGGCGCAACGTATCGATTGAACATGAAAATTCCTTTCAACAAGCCGACCGCGGTCGGCGCCGAACTCGCCAACATCGCCGACGCGCTGGCGCGCGGACATTTGTCGGGCGACGGCTATTACACCAAGCGCAGTCAGCAATGGCTGGAAGACCGGCTCGGCTGCCGCAAGGCGCTGCTGACCCATTCCTGCACCGGGGCGCTCGAAATGGCGGCGATCCTGTGCGATCTCGCGCCCGGCGACGAAGTTATCATGCCGTCGTACACCTTCGTTTCAACCGCCAATGCCTTCGCCCTGCGCGGCGCGGTGCCGGTGTTTGTCGATGTGCGCGCCGATACCGTGAATATCGACGAGCGTCTGATCGAAGCGGCGATCACGCCGCGCACCAAAGCGATTGCCGTCGTGCATTATGCCGGCGTTGCTTGCGAGATGGACGCGATCATGGACATCGCCAACCGTCACAATCTGCTGGTGGTCGAGGATGCCGCGCAGGCATTGCTGGCCACTTACAAGGGGCGCAATCTCGGCACCATCGGCCATTTCGGCTGCATCAGTTTTCACGAGACCAAGAATCTGATCAGTGGCGAGGGCGGCGCCTTGCTGATCAACGACGAGCGTTTCATCGAACGTGCTGAAATCGTCCGCGAGAAGGGTACCAACCGCAGCCGCTTTCTGCGCGGCGAGGTCGATAAATACACCTGGGTCGATATCGGTTCGTCGTTTCTGCCGAGCGAACTGGTGGCGGCCTTTCTCGAGGCGCAACTCGCGCATGGCGACGAAGTGATCGCGCGGCGGCGCGCGATCTGGGCGCGTTATTACGCGGGATTGTCGGCGCTGGCCAAAGCCGGCGCGTTCGAGTTGCCGCGCGCGGAGTACGGCGATCGCGTCGCCAATGCGCATATCTTCTATGTGCTGCCGGATTCGCTCGCCACCCGCATGGCGCTGGCGGCGCACCTGAAGGCACGCGACATGCTGTCGGTGTCGCATTACGTGCCGTTGCATTCTTCGCCCGGCGGCCAGCGCTGGGGCCGCGCCAGCGGCAGCTTTACCGTTACCGACGATCTGGCGGCGCGTCTGCTGCGTCTGCCGATTTATTACGGCATCACCGATGCCGAGGTCGATGCGGTGATCGATACCGTCAAGGCGTTTTACGCCGCGCGTGGTTTTGACCAATAGCAGGCGGCGCCTTGCCGCTGCTCCGGTTTAGACGCTTGCCGGCATGCTGTTTAATTCCTACGTATTTATATTTGCGTTCCTGCCCGTAAGCTTGGCGGGCTTTTTTGTGTTGGGGCGCATCGGCCCGCGCTACGCCGCGGCTTGGCTGGCCGCCGCTTCGTTATTTTTCTACGGCTGGTGGAATCCGCTGTATGTCGGTTTGCTTGTGGTATCGATCGGCTTCAATTATTTTTGCGGCACGCTGATCGGTCGTGCGGTGAGCGAGGGCGCGCACCATCGCGCCAAAACGGCAATGATCGTGGCGATCGGCGCCAATCTAACGCTGCTTGCGTATTACAAGTATGCAAACTTCTTCCTGTCGAGCGTCAATCAGCTCGCCGGCACCAGCTGGTCGTTCGGCGAGATCATACTGCCGCTGGGTATTTCGTTTTTCACGTTTACGCAGATTGCCTTTCTCGCCGATGTCTATATGGGCAAGGCGCGTGAGTACAACTTTATTCATTACGGTTTGTTCGTCACCTATTTTCCGCATCTGATCGCGGGCCCGGTGCTGCATCACGCCGAGATGATGCCGCAGTTCGAGCGCGCGGCGACCTACCGCTTCAGTTTCGAGAATGCGGCGGTCGGTCTGACCATCTTCGCCATCGGCCTGTTCAAGAAGGTGATGCTGGCCGACCCGATGGGCGGCTACGCGCGGCCGGTATTCGACGCGGCATCGGCGGGCGTGACGCTCACCGCACTCGAAGCCTGGGGCGGCGCGCTCGCCTACACCTTCCAGCTGTATTTCGATTTTTCCGGTTACTCGGACATGGCGATCGGTTTGTCGCGTTTATTCGGTGTCGTGCTGCCGCTGAATTTTCATTCGCCCTACAAAGCGGTCAATATCATCGATTTCTGGCGGCGCTGGCACATGACGCTGTCGCGTTTTCTGCGCGACTATCTCTACGTGCCGCTCGGCGGCAATCGCAAGGGGCCGCGCCGGCGCTATTTCAATCTGATGATCACCATGGTGCTGGGCGGGCTGTGGCACGGCGCGGGCTGGACTTTTGTGCTGTGGGGCGCATTGCACGGCGCTTATCTGGCGATCAATCACGGCTGGCAGGCACTGTGGCGGCGTCTTGGCCGCGATGTGAGTGGTTCAAGCGCCGGCGGCCGCGTGGCGGGCTGCCTGCTGACTTTCGTTGCCGTGGTCATTGCGTGGGTGGTCTTTCGTGCCAGCAATATGAATTCCGCAGTCGTCATGCTCAAAGCGATGGCCGGTTTCAACGGCCTGGTGCTGCCGGATTTCTGGTTGCCGAAGTGGGGTGCCTTCGGCCAGTGGCTGGCGGCGCAGGGCGTGGTGTTCGGCGATACGCGCGATCTTGTCAGCGGTGGTCTGATCAACTGGATCTGGATTCTGCTGCTGTTTGTATGGTTTGCGCCGAATACCCAGCAGTTGTTGGCCGCGCATCGCCCCGCGCTCGGGCTGCCGGCTGAGATGCGCGCGGTGCGCCTGGCCTGGCGGCCGACTGCGGTGTTCGCGGCAATCGCAGTGGCGCTGTTCACCTTGTCGCTGTTCAACCTGCACCGGCAGTCCGAATTTCTTTACTTCCAGTTCTGATGCGCGAACCACACGCCTACCGTCGCTACGTTATGGTTTTCGTTGCGCTTGCCGCGACGGTGCTGCTGCCCGTGGTTGCGCTGAACTATCTGCTGGGCCTGCGCAGTCTCGGCGGCGCTGATGTCGTGCAGCAGGCGAGCCGCTGGCAACAGGCCACGCATGGCGTCACCTATGCGCCGCCGCTGTCGGCCAATCGCCCGTTCAAGTCGGCGCGGTTGTTTGACCGCTTGCCGGAAATCAATGCAGTCGTGTTCGGCTCGTCGACCATGATGGGCGTGACGCAGGCGATGTTTCCCGACGGCATCGCGATCTACAATTTTTCGCAGACCGGCAACGAATTGCCGATGGCGCTCGGTGAAGCGGAATACCTGCAGGAGAAGCATGCCGCGCAACTGAAGCTCGCGGTCGTGCCGCTGGATTGGGCGCTCGGCTTCATTTATCACGCGCCGGCGGCGCCCGGGCAGATCACGGTGGCGCCACCCGAAGCCGATGCTCCGGCGCAGCGCACCAAAGTGTCGGTAGCCGATCAACTGCAGGACGCGTTGTCGTTGCCGCGCGTGAAGAATCTTTTTGGAATTATTGGCCAGATCGCGCGCGCGCCGGCGCCCGCCGGCGCCTTCCGCGCGATGTTTTTGCAGGATGCCGGCGAGGACTATCGCTGCGCCGACGGTTTGCCGGCGCGCGATTTCGACACCATCTTCCGTGGCAGCTGCACCGGCTTTCGCTACGACGGCAGCGCCACTTTCGCCAATCTCGATCCGGTTGCGCCGCGTCGCGTTGATGCGCTGATTGCGAGCGCGGTGGTGCCGAGTTCGAAGTACGCGGTCGACCTGATCAAGTCGGATGGCCTGCCCAATCCGCTGCTGCTCGAACGCCTCGCGCAGCTCGCCGGCAAGCTGCGTCAGGCCGGCGGCCGTCTGTTGCTAATCCTGCCGCCGCTGTTGCCCGGCATGGAGCGCGCGTTCCTCGACGCGCCGCAGACCGCGGTGCAACTGGCGCGGACCAAGCAGCAACTGGCGCAATGGGCGCGCGAAACTAACGTCCAGATCATTGATGCCGGCCAGTCCGAGCGCTACGGCTGCACGGCGCCGGAATTTGTCGATGAACACCACGCCCTGCCTGCCTGCTATGCGCGGATATTCGAACGGTTTTGGAAGGCTGGCGGTAATTCGACTAAACTCGCCGCCGGTTTGTACGCGCCGGATTGATGCCGCGGCAGCGGCCGCACATTGCACAGGGCACCATGAATAATTGCCAGTCACCGATGTCGAACACGCTGGCGCTGCGCTGGCTGGTGATACTCGCGGCCGTGAGTTTCGCACCGGCGCTGGCGTTTTACTACGTCGGCGAGGAGGCGATTTTTCCGATTTCCGCGCTTGAGATGTGGACCAACTGCGACTGGATCCGCCAGCACATGTACGGCGCCAACCTGCAGCACAATCCGCTCTACAACTGGCTGATCATTCCGTTCGCCTCGCTGGCGGGCTGGCAGTACATGCTGCCGGTGGCGCGCGCGATTACGATTGCCTCGACGCTCGCCACCGCCGGCATTCTCGGCTGGCTGACGCGGCGGCTGTTGCATGACCGGGCGCTGGCATGGTTTGCCGCGCTGATCTATCTGACGATGGCGGATGTCGCGTTGTATCGCGGCTGGCTGGCCTATGTCGATCCGTTGTTCGGCATGTTCGTGTTCGGCGCCGTCGCGGCCTTATGGGTGGCCTGTGCGGAAGAGCGGCCGCGATTTATTGTGCTGGCCGTGTTGAGCCTCATCTGTGCCTTCATGAGCAAGGCGTTCACGGCTTATGTGTTTTATGCGACCGCGGCGTTTGTGTTGTTATTTTCAGCGAACGGCCGCCGCGTATTGCTCAGCCCGTTGCCGATCGCATTGCACGTCGTTGCAGTATTGGCGCCGGTCGCCTGGCTGCACTGGGTGCCGGTAAACGCGGGTCAGGGCACGCGCATGTTTTCCGAAATTGTCGCCAAGCTGCTGCCGGCGGGCCCGTGGCAATACATGCAGCAACTGGCGGGATTTCCAACCGAATCGCTGCTGCGCATGTCACCGGCGCTACCGCTCGCAATCTATTTTGCGTGGCGCCGCGGTGTGGGCTTGAAAGGCGATCCGGTGCTGATGACGGCGATTGCGATCGCCGCTTTGTCGTACCTGCCCTATTGGCTGGCGCCGCTGGGCGCGATCCGCTATCTCGTGCCCGTGTATCCGCTGGTCGCACTGGCCGCCGCGATCGTGCTCTGGCGCGCGGGTGAAACCGCGGTTTTGTCCTCGCGGCGCTGGCTGGGCGGCATGCTGGTGTTCAAGGTGATTGCGGTCGTTCTGCTGTTCCCGTATTACCAAAGTCATTATCGCGGCGAGAACTATGCGTTGGCCGCGCGCGACATCATTGCATTGACCGCCGGGCAGCCGCTTTATGTCACCGATGTCAGCGCCAGCGGCATGAGCGTCGCCGGCTACATTGATGCGTATATGCAGCCGGCACCGCCCCTGCAGGTGCCGCCGGCCGCGTGGGAGTCCGGTTTCGTCATTGCCTACGAAGAGGATGCGAAGCTCGGCCAAACGTTCAAACACTATCCGCTGGCCGCCAACGATCTCTATTTGCTCTGCCGCGGCGCCGCTTGCGCAGCCACACGCTGAGCCCGCGGTATACTCGCGGCAATCATTCGGCGAGGGATTGCACGTGCTGGCACGCTACAAAGGCTACAAATTCAAGGATTACAAAAAAGCACTGGTGCGCTTGCTGAAGACGCCGTCGTATCGCGGCACTGCATTCGCCTGTCCGGTCTGCGGCAGCGGCCTCAAGCGCTATGACCCGATTTACAAATCGTTTCCGCGCAAGCTGCGTGAAATGGGCTTCATTTATCCGCTCGAGCGTTTCGAAACGCTGAATCTCGGCGCCTATTCCTGTCCGTCCTGCGATGCTTCCGACCGCGAGCGCCTGTACGCGCTTTTCCTGCGCGACCGGCTGGCCGCATTGCCGGCGGGACGCCGCTACCGGTTCATCGATTTTGCGCCGTCGCTGGCGCTGTCGCGACTGCTGCGAACCTTTACGAATCTGGAATATCGCACCGCCGATTACTTCCGGCCGAACGTCGATGATCAGGTCGATATCTCAAACATGCCGCTCTACGCCGACAACTCGGTGGATTTTTTCATGTGCTCGCACATTCTCGAGCACGTGCCGGACGACCGCGCGGCGATGCGCGAGTTGTGCCGCATACTCAAGCCCGGCGGTTGCGGCATCGTGATGGTGCCGCTGGTCGAAGGGGTGGACGAGACGCAGGAGGACCCCGCGATCAATACGCCGGCGCTGCGCTGGAAGCACTACGCGCAGGACGACCATCTGCGCCTCTACGGCGGGCGCGATCTGGTGGCGCGTCTGACCAACGCCGGGTTCACGGTGCGCGCGCTTGACCGCGCGCATTTCGGTGCGGATGTGTTTGCGCGCGCTGGCATTGCCGGCAACTCGGTGCTCTATGTGGTCGAGAAAGCGGCCTGATCAGGCCGCTGACGGATTGCGCAGATAAACCAGCATGTCGTGCCCGCGGCCGTAAAAACGGGCGGGCAGGGCGAGCGCTTCGGCGGCGAGTTTTGTCACGCCGTAGGCGAGTCCGCGCAGATCGCTTTTTTCCGCAAAGCGCACGCGGCTCGTGACGATTGCCGCGACTTCGAAACCGGTGCGCTCGGCGAGCAGCGCGATCGAGCGCGGATTGAAAAAGCTGACGTGGCCGGCGTCTTTTTCGGTCTGGAAATAATCCCAGCGCGCTTTCATTACGCGCGCCGTCCAGCTGGCCGCATTGCCGGTGCTGAGCAGCATGACGCCGCCGGGGCGCAGAATGCGCCGGCATTCGCGCATCAGCACGAGCGGCGCGCGCAAATGTTCGACCACCTCGAACAGGCTCACCGCATCGAATTGCGCATCGGCGAATTGTTGTTCTTCGAGCAGGCCGGTGTGCACCTTGCGACCGGCAGCGCGCGCGGCGGCAGCGATTTGCGGCGCCGGTTCCACGCCCTCGGCGTCAAACGCGGATGCGGTTGCGGCAGCGACGAAATCGCCGCGCGAGCAGCCGACATCAATCAAACGCGGCCGCCGGTCAAGGCGGCCGCCGAGCAGCGCGCGGATGCGCGCCAGACGCGCGCCGGCATGGCGCGCCCTTCTGGCGGCGGCGCGCGCATCAGGCAGATTGAATCCGGCATCGTCGAACGCCTGCATCGAACGCAGGTAATCCGCTTCGCTGATCTGGCTGACGAGCTGGCCGCAGGCGTTGCAACTGAGCAGGGGGCCCTCCGGCATGACGATGTCGGTGGTTGAAAGCGCCGCGGTGCAGCCGACGGGGCAGGAATCGATATATCTAACGGACATGTTGGTTGTTCTCAGTCTGCGGCAAGGCGTGATATTGAAGCATGGCCGCGGCGGCATCGATGACGCGCGCGGGGGAGAGTTGTTGCAGGCAGTCGCTGCCGCTGTCAGTGTTGCGCGCGCAGCCTTCGTGCATGCAGGGCACGCAGAGTGCGGCCGCCTGCACGATAAACACGTTGCCGTGCCGTTGCGCGCCGTGGCGTCGCCACGGATTGCGCGCTGTAGTGTGATTGGCGGGCCACGGCCCCCATTTCACCGGATCGGTGGGGCCGAACAGCGCCACCACCGGCGCGCCGATGGCGGCGGCAAGATGGGTGACTGCGGTGTCCGGCCCGATGAAAAGCCGCGCCTGCGCGAGCACAGAGGCGGTTTGCGCCAGCGTCAACCGTCCGGCGAGGTCGATTGCTGCAGGCAGCTCGCGCGCAATCTCGGCGACATAGGCGCGCTCGGCCGCATCGGGGCCGCCGGTCAGCAGCACGCGCAATCCCTGCGCCGCCAGCCATCGCGCGATGGCGCGCCAGCCCTCCACCGTCCACATCTTGTAGGCAAACTTCGGCGATGGATGCAGTACTGCGAATTCGCCGACGACATCGGCGGCGCGCAGCATTTCGCCGGCCCGTGTCGCGTCGCTCGTGCTCCAGGCGGCGACCACCTGACGCAGCGGATTGACGCCGAGTCCGGGCAGCGTGCGCAGATACAGATTCACGGTATGCGTGTTGGCGTTGTCGTAGCCGACCCAGCGGTCGAGCAGCCATTGTTTCCAGCGGTGCTTGGCGGCATCGACCACCAGTCCGACCGAGCTGCGTCCGGCCAGCCAGGCATACACCGTCGGGCGGTCGCTCGGCACCAGCGAAATCGCCAGATCGTAGCGACGCCACAGGCGCGCGGCCAGCGCCAGATGTTCGCCTGCGCGCGGGCGTTCGGCGACCGTCAGCGTGCGACGCAGGTCCGGATTGCCAGACAGCACGCCCTCGGTGCCGGCGAACACCAGCGCGTCGATCGCAGCCTCGGGCCAGGCGCGGCGCAACGAACGCATCACCGGTGTGGCCAGCAGCACGTCGCCGATGCGGCGGGTGACGACGACGAGTATGCTGCGCGGCGGCGCCTTCATGCGTATTGGTCGAGGCCGAGTGCGGCGCGCGTCTGTTTCGATTCGAGCAGCGTGTCGAGTCGCCGCTGGTTTTCGGCAAGCCGGCTGCGGTCGTTTTCGGCATGCCACAGATGAAACACCGGTGTCGCGAAACGCCCGTTCTTGTGTTGGATGCCGGCGTGCAGCAGGCGGATCACCAGATCGCTGTCTTCGAGGCCCCAGCCCGAATAGGTTTCATCGAGACCGTTGACACGCTGGAGGTCGTCGCGCCAGACGGCGAGATTGCAGGTTTTGACGCCCTCCCAGCGTTGCGGCGCCGAGCGGCGCCAGTTGCCGTCAGGCAATCGCAGCAGCGGCAGCCAGCGGTTGATATCGCGTTTAAGCCAGGCCAGCAACCACGACAAATTTCCAAATTTATGCAACGGAAGCGCATCGCGCAAGGCGCGCTGCGTGAAGGCGTCGTCGAGCAGAATGCGATTGCCGGCGACGAACCAGCCGCGCTCGGCAAGCTGTTGATGGCGGGCGACGAAATCACGCGCCGGCACACAATCGCCGTCGCTGAATATTACGTAATCGGCGGTGGTTGCCGCCGCCGCCCGGTTGCGGATCGCCGCCGCGCGAAAACCATGGTCTTCGTGCCAAATGTGGTTGACGGCGAATGTCGCCTTCCGGCGAAAATCGTCTATGACTACACGCGTGTCCACGGTCGAGCCGTCGTCGGCGACCAGCAGTTCGAAATCCTGCGTGGTTTGCGCCTGATAGCCCGCCAGCACCGCCGCCAGCGCGTCAGGGCGGTTATAGGTGGTGACAATGACCGCGGTCTTCAATTGGCGCGTTCGGACAACAGCATTAATTTGAGATAGCGGTAATAGGCGCCTTCGGCGTTGGAGACGGCGAGCATGAAGCCCTCGCGGCCGTCGAGAAAACCGGCGCGCAGAAAGTAGGTGCGGACGAAGGTCCACGCGCCGTGCGCAATTGCCGACAACAGCGAAGCGGATTTGCCGCGCGCATGCAGCATCGTTGCGCCGGCCGTCGAATAGGACGCCATTTTCCCCAGTGCATCGTCGAGGTCGCGGATCGCTTCGTGCCGCAGCGGTTGCTGCAGCGAACCGGTGACGCCGTCGACGATCAATCGTTCGTGCACGAGGTCGTCGGAAAAGCGCGCCGCGCCGCGCTGAAACAGGCGCGTGACGTGATCCGGCCACCAGCCGGAATGACGCATGATGCGACCGCAGTAGCTCGACAGGCGCGGCAGGCGATAGGCCGGCAGAAAGTCTGGCGCCGCGATCGCCTTTTCAATTTCCGCGCGCAATTCAGCGGTGACCCATTCGTCGGCGTCGATCGACAGCACCCAGTCGCCGGTGGCGAGCGCCAGCGCGCGATTTTTCTGCGGGCCGAAGCCCGGCCAGTCCGGCGCGCTGGTTACTTTCGCACCGAGGCCGCGCGCGATGTCCACGGTGCCGTCGTTGCTCTCGGTGTCGAAGACGATGATCTCGTCCGCCCATGCGACCGAGGCGAGGCAGCGTGGGATGACGGCGGCTTCGTTTTTGGTGATGACAATGACGGAGAGGCTCATGGCGTCGCAGTCTCCCCGCTGCGCCCGGGCGCGCGGTAGCCGCCAAACAGCACGCCGACACACCACGCAAAAAAGAGCCCTTCGACGTGATCCATCAGCAGCGAATTGAACAGGCAGCCGACCGCGAACGTTACCGCCACGCCGCGCGCAAGATCGCGCTCAAGCGGCGTCGGCAAGGCGCCGGCATAGCGCCAGACCAGCACAAAAAGATAGGCCATGGCGATCAGACCGGCAATGCCCAGTTGTACGGCGATATTCAGATATTCGTCGTGCGGATTGACGGTTTTTTCGAGATCCGTGCCATCGACCTGTTGCGCATAGGCGGCGGCGAAGCCGCCGGTGCCGACACCGGTCAGCGGATGGGCACGAAAAATGGCGAGGCTGTTTTGCGCGTAATTGAGACGCTGGCCGGTGGAGGTTATTGAACTATTGCCCTGCTGCCAGGCCTTGAAATCTCTGATGACCTCGCGCAGGCGACCGCTGTCCGTGGCGTGTCCCAGCACAACGACGCTGGCAATGAGAACAAGTGCTGCCGTTACCAGCGCAATCCCCTTCGACCGCCAGACCGAATAGGCAAACAGCAGGGCCAGCGCGCCGAGCGCGATCTGGCCGCTGCGACCGGACAGCATCAATGTGACATTGATCGCGGCAAGCAGAGCCAGCACGGACCACAGCAAACGCGCACGCGGTGATGACGCATCGCGTGCAAGCAATGCAAACAAATAGGCGCCGCAGGCGATCAAAATGCTCTGGGTCAGATATTTTTTGAATACTTCCGGCTCATTGGAAGTGCCAACCAGCCATCCCGATGGAACCAGATTCGCCCACTCAAGGTACGACAGGGCCAGCGTGAGCAATACCGCAGCAATAAAAAACGCCGCGGCACGCTGCCTGTTTTTGGGTTCACGGAACAGCGTAACGAAGATAGGCACGAAGGCGAGGTCGGCATATTTGCCGAGCATATGCATGCCCTCGGTCGGCTGTGCGCTCCAGGCAATGCCGGCGAGCAGCAGCACAAACAATCCAAGCGCGCCTTGGGCAACACGGTTTTCCGTCAGCACGGTGAAACCGTATCGATAGCCGGCGCCGGCCAGCCACAGCAATAACACAACTGCCAGCAGCACGTTATCCGCCGCCACCGAAATCGGGACGGTGAACCCGAGCGCGATCGCGCATCCGGTGGCGGCTCGCGTTGACTGGCTGGAGAGTTGATCGAAGCGCATGGCGTTGGGCAAAACCCCGCCATTGTACGGGATTCGTCTGGCCGCAGTGGCAATCGCTCAGCCGTTGCGGTATTCGGGGGCCCAGCGCGTCAGTTCATGCCGCACTTCGTCGTCGCTGCGCGGTTGCGGCGGATTCAGCCAGTGGAGCAGCCGGCCCAGCCATTCGGCGTTTTCCTGCGTTGCCTGCGCGATGCGCAGCTTGGGGTGGGGTGTGGGCAGGGTGGTCTCGTCGTCGGCGAGCAATTCTTCGTAGAGTTTTTCGCCGGGGCGCAGGCCGGTATAGGCGATCTTGATGTCGTTTTCGCTGAAGCCCGATAACCGGATCAGATCGCGCGCGAGGTCGGCGATCAGCACCGGTTCGCCCATGTCGAGGACGAAGATTTCGCCGCCCTTGCCCATCAGACCCGCCTGCAGGACCAGCTGCGCAGCCTCGGGGATCGACATGAAAAAACGCCGGATCTCCGGATGCGTGACGGTGACCGGCCCGCCGGCGGCGATCTGTTCGCGGAATTTAGGAATCACGCTGCCGGCGCTGCCGAGCACATTGCCGAAGCGCACCATGACAAAACGCGTGCCCGCCGGCTGCTGCAGCGTCTGGCAGACCAGTTCGGCCATGCGCTTGCTGGCGCCCATGACGTTGGTCGGATTGACCGCCTTGTCGGTCGAGATCATGACGAATTTCTCGACGCCATGGCGAATCGCCGCGCTGGCCACGACATGCGTGCCGCCGACGTTGTTGCGCACCGCCTGCCAGGCGTTGTCGGTTTCCATCAGCGGCACGTGCTTGTAGGCCGCCGCGTGAAAAACCACCGACGGTGAATGCGCGGCCATCACCTGTTTGACGCGCTCGGCGTCCTTGACGTCGCCGATCGCGCATACAAGGGCGATCGCCGGGTGCGTGCGCAGGAATTCCTGTTCCATGTTGTAGAGCGCGAATTCGCTCAGTTCGAACAGCACCAGCCGGCGCGGCTTGAAGCGCGCGATTTGCCGGCACAATTCGGAACCGATCGATCCGCCGGCGCCGGTCACCATGATGGTGCGGTCCTCGATCCAGCTCCGTAAACCGCTGGCATCGAGATTGACCGGATCGCGGCCAAGCAGGTCATCGAGTTCAACATGGCGGATTTGCGATACCGTGACCTTGCCGCTGACCAGATCGTCGTAGGAGGGCACCGTCATGACCTTGAGCCCCGCCCTGCTGCAGATGTCCACCGCGCGCCGCCGCGCAATATGGGTTGCCGCCGGCATGGCGATAATCGCGTGACGCGTGCCGAGTCGATCGACGTGCTGCGGCAGTTCGGTCAGGGTGCCGATCACCGAGACGCCCTGCAACTGACGGCCGGTCTTCGCCTTGTCGTCGTCAAACACGGCGGCCACCCGCCATTGAGGACTGCGCGCCAGTTCCTTGACCAGAGCGACAGCCGCGTCGTCGGCTCCGATCACCACCACCGCTTCGCGCTCGCCGTCGGTGAGCGAGCGCAGCGTGCGCTCCTTCCACATGCGGTAGGCGACACGGCTGCCGCTCATGATCATTGCCAGCAGCAAAGGGTCGAGCACCAGCACCGAGCGCGGCACCGGCAGTTGCAGCATGACCACCACGGCGGGGATCGCCAGTGCGGTGATGCCGACCGCCAGCAGAATGCGCTTCAGGTCGGGCAGACTGGCGTAACGCCAGATGCCGCGATAGAGACCGAAGCGCCAGAACACGACCGCCTGCAACGGGATGACCCACAGCAATGTTTCCAGCATGCTTGCGAGGTAGGGTTGCGGGATTTCCAGATTGAAGCGCAGCCAGAATGCGCCGGACCAGGCGATAACGGCGGCGACGATATCGTGGGCGAAGGCGAGCGCGGCGCGCGGATTGACGCTAGGCATTATTCGGCACCGGTCCCAGCTTGTGTTCGAGCATTGCAATCAACACGACGTAAAACACCGCCAGTGCGGCAACGACCGAAGTTTGTGCGGCGGTATCGAGACGGGCAGCCGTCAGCGCGATAGCGCACACCAGGCTCATCAGCACAACTTCGGCGCACAGCGTTTTAGTGTGTCCCCAGCCGGCCTGCACCAGGCGTTGATAATAATGCTCGCGATGCGCCTGCCAGATTTTCGCGCCGCGCAGCAGCCGCCGGCACAAGGTCAGCGTCGCATCGACGATGAACGGCGAGAAGGCCGCCGCGCCGAACCACAACGGCCAGTCCTGACGCTGCCAGCCGGCGAGCGCGCAGACCGCCGCCAGAAAGCCGAGCGGAATGGAGCCGGCGTCACCCATGAACACGCGCGCCGGCGGAAAATTGAAACAGAGAAAGCCGATGGCCGCCGTCGCGATCGAAAAATTGAATCCGGCAAATGTGGCATCGCCCGCCAGGAGCGCGGCGACACCGTAGCTGCCGAAGCCGAATGCCGCCATGGTGCCGGCCAGTCCGTCGGAGCCATCCATGAAGTTGTAGAGATTCGTCATCCAGCCGACCGCCAAAACTACCGCCACCGCCGCCCACCAGCCGTGTGCGTCGTAGACAAAAACTGCGGCGGCGAGTCCGGCGCTGCCGAGGTGGACGAGCATCCGCCAGACCACGCCGAGATTGCGCAGATCGTCAAGCAGCGAAATCGCCACCAGCAAAACGATCGCGACCAGCAAACGCACATCGATGATGAAACCGGAAACCGCGTAGCCGGCGGCGATGCCGGCGAGCACGCCGAGGCCGCCGATGCGGGGCGTCGGTGTCGCATGCAGTGAACGCTGATTCGGATGGTCGAGCACCAGCGCGGCGGCACGACTGCGCAGCAGGGCGCCGATCACCACCGCGGCGACGATCAATGCGAGCAGCGGCGGGGTGGCAACGGCGGCAGGATTCGCGGGCATCCGGAACACATCGGTCACTGTGAAGGCGCGATCATAACATCGCAACTCCGCGGATCAGGTGTGCCCGCGCCGGGCGTAACGGTCAGTAAGGCATGACTTCAGCGTAAACCGCGAGCGTGCGCGCAATCACCACCGGCAGGGACAGTTCGCCGACGACAATCTCGCGTGCAGCCGCGCCAAAGGCGGCGCGCCGCGCAGGGTGTGCAATCAGGTCTGCCAGCGCGCCGGCCAGCGCTTCTGCGTCGCGCACCGGCACGAGGAGACCGCTGCGGTTGTGCGCGACCGCTTCACGGCAGCCCTCGACGTCGGTGCTGATGAGCGGACGGCCGCAGGCGGCAGCCTCAAGCAGCACCTTGGGAAAACCTTCGCGATACGACGGCAGGCAGACGATATGGCACTCGCGATAAACCTGTGCCATATCGCTGCGCCAGCCCCAGAGCTCGACCACGCCTTCGGCGCGCCACGCGTCCAACTTTTCTTGCGGCACTACCGCCGGGTTTTGCGCGTCGCGGTCGCCGACCAGCGCGAAGCGCGCTTGCACGCGGCGCGCCTTGAGCAGGCGCGCCGCGGTGACGAACTCGCCGACCCCCTTGTCCCACAGCAGGCGCGCCGGCAGTACGATCACCGGTATGGCGGCGGGTTCGGGGCTCGGTGAAAAGGCGTCGATATCCACGCCCGAGCCGCGGATCAAACGGGCATTGTCGCGGGCGACAATATTTTTCGCGATCAGCGCATCGAAATCGTCGCGGTTTTGAAAAATTACCCGGCTGCCGCGTCGGTTGAGCAGCAGGCGCAGCGCCAGTTCCACCGGCGGCTGCAGCAGTCTTGCACGCAGGCTCTGCGAAGTGAACAGGAAACCCATGCCGGTAAGCGCATTGACCACCGCCTTGACGCCGGTCAGCGCGGCAATCAGCGAGCCGTATAGCACCGGCTTGATCGCGACGTGGTGGACAAGATCCGGGCGTTCGGCACGGTAGATTTTCAGCAGGTTCAGCAGCGTGTTTATTTCCTGCAAGGGCCGCATGCCGCCACGCGAGATTTCAAGCGGGATCAGGCGCAGGCCGGCCTGCTTAATCGGCGCGGCGTGGTCGCGCACCCGCGTCACCACGACCACGTCATGGCCGGCCTCACGCGCCGCGCGCGCCAGCGGCAGGCGATGCAGGCAGAAGGCCCAGTCCTCGCCTGCGAAGTAGAGAATTTTTTTCTGTTTCGGCGACGTCTTCATGGTTGTGCCGCCAGCCACGCTTCGAACATCAGCACGGTCCACAACGCATGTTGGTGGTTGCGGCGGCCCGAGAGATGTTCGTTCCACATTCTTGCAATCGGTTCGGCGTGCAGGAACCCTTCGCGTTTAAGGCGTGCGGACGCCAGCAGATCGCCCGCCCACGCCTTGAGCGGCCCGCGCAGCCAGCTGTCGAGCGGCACACCGAAGCCGGTTTTCGGCCGTTCAACCAGTTCGCGCGGAACATATTGGTACAGTAGCTGGCGCAACAGCCATTTGCCCTGGCCGTCACGGATTTTCATCGCCAGCGGCAACCGCCACGCGAACTCGACCACATGATGATCGAGAAAGGGTACGCGGGTTTCCAGGCTGACATTCATCGCCGCACGATCGACCTTGACCAGAATGTCATCCGGCAGATAACCGATGAGATCAAGCAGCATCTGGCTTGACGCGATATCGCCGCCCGTATGCCACAGCGCCGGATCGCGCGCGGCGATTGCGGGTTCGACGCTATCGATGACGATGGTGCCGGGATCCTGCCACTGCGATACCAGACGCAGATAGATGGCTTGCGCGTCGATGGCATCCATGATCATGGCGGCCTTGTGCAGTTTGTCGCCGGGATGACTCTGCCGGTATTTTTTCGGCAGCAATGGCGCCATGGTGCGCAGTACGGAATCCCAGGCTGCGGGCGACACGCTCATCAGCAGACGCGCCAACGCCGCGCGCGCGCCGACCGGATAGCGGCGCAGCTTGTTCCATAGCCGCCCGGCCCAGGCGTGCCGCGTGTAGCCGCCGAACAATTCATCGCCGCCATCGCCGGACAGGCAGACCTTGACGTGCTGGCGCGCCATTTTCGCGACGAGATGAGTCGGAATCTGCGAGGAATCGGCGAAGGGTTCGTCGTACATTTGCGGCAAGTGCGGCACGACATCGAGCGCATCTTGTGCGGTCAGATACAACTCGGTGTGGGTGGTGCCCAAGTGGCGCGCGACCGCCGCTGCGTGGCGCGCCTCGTCGTAAGCGTCCTCGGTGAAGCCGATGGTGAATGTGCGTACCGGCGTCGCGCTTTGCGCCTGCATCAGCGCGACGATGGTTGAGGAGTCGATACCGCCCGACAAAAACGCGCCCAGCGGTACGTCGGCAATCATCTGGCCGGCGATGGCGCGGCGCAGAAGATCGTCCAGTTGACTGGTTGCTTCAACGACACTGCCCGAAAAAGGGTTGCGCTGACCATCGGCAACGACATTCTCCGCACGCCAGTAAGCAATCGGCGCCGGCAGCGTTCCCGTCGGGCTGTCGCCGGGCAGTGTCAGCAGGGTGCCCGGCAGCAGTTTGCGGATATTTTGGTAAATCGAATGCGGCGCGGGGACGCAGGCGTAACGCATGTACGAAGCCAGCGCAGCGCGGTCGATATTGCCTCGCCAAGCCGGATGCGCGCGCAGTGCCTTGAGTTCGGAGCCGAAGACAAATACACCGCCGGCCCAACCGTAGTACAGCGGCTTTTCGCCGATGCGGTCGCGCGCCAGTGCAAGCGTGCGCAGCTGCCGATCCCACACCGCGAAGGCGAACATGCCGGTAAAACGCGTGATCGCGTCGTGCACCCCCCAATGCGCGATGGCCGCGAGCATGACTTCGGTATCGCTGTGACCGCGCCACGCCGGCGCCGCACCAGCCCGCGCAAGCTCGTCCTTCAGTTCGAGATGATTGTAGATCTCGCCATTGAAGACGATCACATAGCGGCCGCAGGCCGAGTGCATCGGTTGCGCACCGTGTTCCGACAAATCGAGAATCGACAGGCGGCGATGGCCCAGCGCACAGCCGGCCGCGGCGTCGACCCACGCGCGTTGTTCGTCGGGCCCGCGGTGCGCCAGCGTTTCCGCCATGCGCGTGACGGTGGCCAGCATTTCGTCGGCAGGGGCCGCGGCGCGCGGGGCAAGAAAACCGGTGATGCCGCACATGGTTAGTTGGCTGTCAGGCTGGTCATGTCAGAACAAGGTCGCGAACACGGCATCCCAGCGCGCCAGCAGTTGCGCTTCACTGAAATGGCTTTCCGCATAGTCACGCCCGCGCCGCCCTGCATCAGCGCGCGCCGCTTCATCTGCAATCAGGTGCTCAAGCTTGATGCACCAGTCGTGACTGCTCGCGCAGGTCAGGTCGAGCCCGGCTGCGGTCATCGCGCGCGCGTATGCGGGACTCGCCGACGCGATGACCGGCAGCCCCATGCGCCACAGCAGCAACAACTTGTTCTCCGGCTTGCCGGCGGCAAACGGGTCGGTGAGATCGAGCGGGATCACCGCCGCATCGCAGCTGCAGATAATGTCGGCGCAGGTTTGTTCATTCCATTCATGCAATTCGACCTGCGCGCAGAGATCCCGAACGAGTTCGAGTGTGTCGCGGCGGCCGAAGCGGCCGAGGTGGCGGAAGCAGACCGGATCTGTCACGACATGCAGTTCCAGCACATGGTCGCGACTGACTATGCGCAATGCGTCCTTGATCAAGCGCAGGGAATCAACGGTTGCTGGCAGTCCTTCCCAAACCAAACGGAAGGCGGCACTGGTGGCGTAATCGGTTTTAACCGTTCGCGTTACCGTCGCATGCAGATCGAGAACGATGTGCACGTTACCGCAGAATTTTCCGATATCGTGTTGCTGCTCGGCGGTCGTGCAGACGACGGCGTCGGCGCGCCGGCACATTGCTTCAACCGCATGCCAGTGGTCGAGCCGCAGATAGCGGTGTTGACCGGTGACGAACTTGGCAAGCCCGCGCAGGCGGCCCTTGAGGTCGCTTCGCGGGATTGCAAGGTAGGAATCGATCAGGTCGTAGACGATCCTGCCCTTGGTGTAATCTCGCCAGACGCTGATGTCGGCACGCTCGGACAGCACCACGACGTCGTAGGTTTTGAGCGGGTCGGCAAGCTCGAATTTGACGCCGCGCTGCTTCGCGTAGTTGACGAAGCGCCTGCGGTCGCCGGGCATATTGAGCGCGGGCGAATACGGAACATAGCCGACGCGAAGATTTTGCATGCCTGCCATGTCAGGGGTGGTCCGTCCGGCTTGTCAACCAGCGCGCGAATTCGGCGATGTTGCGGATGCCGGGAATCGGTGCAAGCCCGCCCCATTGTTGTTCGATATCGCTTTTCGCGGCGAGCGCGAACATGCGCGTCAATCTGGACCAACTCTGACGGTCGAAGATGGTCGCCGCCAGACCGCACCAGTCGCGCGCGCCAAGGCGCGCGAAGTTCGCAAGACACGCGCGGCGGTCGATGCCGCCGAGCTTCAACTGCATCAGCCACGCATAGGCCTGGCGCCGCACGTAGCCGGCGCGATCGACCTCGACATTGCACAGTTCATTCGGGAACGCCTGTTTGAGCATGTTCAGCCAGACGTGCATGCCGTTCAGGAGTTCGTTGCCGGGCAGACGACCGGGAAATTGCGCGTCGATGCCGAGGTAGGCGAGCCCGCCTGCTTGCTGGTTGCTGTAGACGTAGTGACCGAACGATTTCGGCGTTACGCCGACGACGAGCAGTGGCTCCGGCACGAATGCCCACTTGCCGGCGAGCAGCAGGAGGGAATTGAGCGCGAAGTGATCCGGGAACGGCGGTTGGAACAGACCACCCTTTACCAGCGCCGCAGCCTGTCGCCGCACCAGCGTGGTCTGCATGTTCAGCGGAATGCGCACGCGAAAACGAAACATGTCGCGCACGATCGACTGGCGAAGTTCAACCGCCAGCAGCATTTCGCGGTCAAGACCTGCTTCGTAGCGAAAATGCCGTTCGCCGAAGTAGCTGTTGTCGTCGTCGCCGATCGAGCCCGGCGCGACGTACGAGTAGGCGTTGTAGATCACGCAATCCGGTTCGCCATGCCGCTCGATCACCGACGCCAGCCGCCGAAAATAGCCGGGCAACAGGTAATCGTCGTCGCCCATCATCAGCAGGTAGTCGCCGGTTGCGGCGCGCAGGGCGTTGTTCCAGTTGTCGGTGACCGAAACGGGGGCATCGAGCCGCAGCACCCGCATGCGCGGGTCGCTGCGCCAGCGATCCAGCACCGCTGGCGTTTCATCGCTGTTCGCATTGTCGGACACGATCAATTCGATATCGGCGTTTTCGCCGAGGATCGAGCCGATGCAGTTGTCGAGAAAATGCCCGCCATTGCGCGTTGGCAACAAGACTGAAAACCGCATCATGAATTCCGTTTTTGCAACACGAGGGTATAAGCGCTGCCGCGCATTTTGCGCCGCTCCGCCGGTAATGTTGCAAGGCTCAACGCAGTGCCGGCAAGTATGCCGATGGCGGTGCCGATCTTGCCGGGGATTCGATTCATTATCAGCCGCTGCCAGCCGAAGCGGTTCCAGCTGCGCGCGTCGGCATCGTCGCTGTCGAGCAGCCGCGGTTCGAGCCCTTTGCCGCGCGCGCGGTCGATCAAGACCTGCGCCGGAATAAGATGAAGATGCCGCGGCGCGTCCAGATGCGGCCACGCCTTGCCCATCAGGCCGAATTGAAAAGAATCCGGATTGGGCGTGCCGAGCGCAAGAATGCCGCCCGGAGCGAGATTGGCCGCCGCGGCGTCGACAAATTCAAGCGGCGCCTCCAGATGCTCGATCACGTGCCACAGCGCGATCACGTCCTGAGCCGGCAATTGCGGCAGCAGTGCCACCGGGTCGTCCGCGCGAATTGCTTGCACGCCGATCTGCCGTTCGAGAAATTCGCAGCAGCGCGGATCGCGCTCGATGCAGGTCACGGCGAAGCCGTCGCGTTTGGCGCGCGTCGCAAAAACGCCGAAGGCCGGCCCGACTTCGAGCAGGCGTCCACCCGAGACGAATCTGCTGACCGCATTCATCTTGCAATTCTCGCGTACCGCCAGTCTGGCCAATCGCGCCGGCGATGGTATCGCGTAATACTCTTCGGCGTAATACGGTTGCAGGTCCGGCGGCGGCGTGAGGTTCGAGATCAATCCGCAGTTTTCGCAGCGCGCATAACTGAAGTGCCCGGGACAGCGCCGGTTTTCGTCATGCGCTTCAAACAACGGCGTAAGGGTTCGGCCGCAGTGCAAACAGTCGGCCATCAGCTTTCGCTCCTGCGCAACCAGTGCCGCGCCGATTTCGGCGCGTCTACAATGAGGCGGGCGAGCTCGGGCGACGCCAGCTTGATGGCCAGCCCCAAATAAACGCCGCCAGCAATGCCGAGTCCGGCGATGCTGCCGGCGATGCCTGTGATCAGATGCGCGGCCAGCCAGCCGCCGGAAAAGGCAGCGACGCCAATATAAACGAATACACCGAATGTCCGCTGCAAATACCCGACGGTACCGCGCACTTTGAGCATGGCATGTGCGCGCGGCAGCACCAGCGCAATGTAATAAACGTTGAGCAGCAGCCACGCTGCGCCGGCGCCGGCGATACCGCTGCCGGCGATTCCGATTAGCAGCGCCGGCAAATAAAGCCACAGGCCGGCTGCGTTCGCACGCAGAAAAAGGCCGGGTTTTCCCACGGCAACGGCAAAAATGTAGCTGCTGGAAAATACCGCGTTGAGGAGGAACCCGCCGGCCAGCAATCCCAGCGATATCTGTGTGGCGTCGGCCACCGTCGCGCCAACCCAGACGCGAAAAATATCGTGACCGAAGAAAATTAGGACGAGCGCCATCGGTGTGATCACGAATCCCATGAGTTCACTGATCCGCCGGTAGCGCGCGCGCAGCGCGGCGTCGTCACCTGTGCCGTGTGCGTTTGCGAACGCCGGCAGTGCGGCGCTGTTGATCGAAGTCTGCAGCAGGGACAGGCCTAGCGCCGCGGTATACGCTACCGAATAGTGGCCAAGCGCTTCGAGCCCCAGCAGATTGCCAATGGCAAGGCGGTCGATTTGCGTTAACAGCATGGCGAGCAATGTGAGCGTATACATTGTCGTTGAAAAGCCGGACGTCTTGCGGATCGCCGTCAGATTGAGTCGCGGGATCAGCCGCAGCCCCGGGCAGGCGTGAATCGCCGCCGCCATGAACCCGAGCAATTCCAGCGCGGCCGTGGCGACGTACCAGTCGAGCAGCCACAACAGATCCGGTTTGAAAAGCAGTAGCGCCGCTCCGCCGAGCAGGCGCAGCGTTACTGCCGCCGACTTGAGCGCGTTCAGCAAACCCATCCGCTGCGTGCCGCCCAGCACGCCTGCATAAAAAGCCACCGGCCAGCGCAAAAGCAGGAACAACGCGATCAACTCCAACGCCCGCGTTACCGTGTCGGCTGAAAGGGTTCCCACCTTGAGCCAGCGGGTGGGGATTGCGTCGGCGCAGAACCACAATGCAGCCGCCGCAATCACCGCGAAAATCCAGTAGACGGCCGCCGCCGAATTCACCAGCGCCGTGGTGTCGGCACCCGTCCTTCCATTATCGCGCGCGACCTCGCGCGTCACCGTCGTCGCCAAGCCGAAATCAAGGGCGCCGGCGATGATTTGCAGTACTGTGATGAGGCTGATCAATCCATAGGACTCGACGCCGAGCAGCCCTATCTGCACCGGCGTCACCAGAATTACGAGCAGAGTGTTCCAACCGCCGCCGGCGAGGTTGGACAGGATGTTGCGTTTCAGGGGTGTGGACAAGCGGCAGTTCAAGGGTTGACGAAAAACGCCAGCGGCGTCTTACGCACGGGGTGCATCAAGATGCTGACGCCACCAGTCGACGGTCAAACCCAGCCCATGTTCGATGTCGATGCGTGGCGTCCAGCGCAATTCAGCGGCAAGGCGCGTGGTGTCGGCGACAACCAGCGGCACGTCCCGCTGTGCCGCTGCAGGTGCTGCAAAATCGACCAGCTCGGGATGTCCCAGCCGCGCAACGATGCGTTCGACGACGGCGCGGATGGAAACCGCATGGCCCGAGCCGAGGTTAACCGCGCCTTCGAGCGGGCTGTCAAGCAGCGCGACGAGCGCGGAGGCGACGTCGGTTACGTAGAGGTAATCGCGTCGCAGATCGCCGCCCGAGCAGGCAAACGGTTCATTGCGCAATTGCGAACGCACGATCGACGGCACCAGGCGGCCTGGCTGCTCGTCGGGGCCGTAAAGAAAAAATATCCGGCCCCAGGCACAGCTGATGCCGGCGCGGCGCGCGGCCTCCTCGACAAGCAGACGCAGCGCGTGTTTCGAAACGCCATACAGTCCTTGCGGACGCAGCGGTGTCGAATCTTCGCGGCAATGTCCTTCCGTCCAGTCGTATTCTGCGCAGCTGCCGGCAAACACCGCACGGCGGCCATCAACGGCGATAAAGGCTCGCAACAGTACAATGCTCGCGCGCACCCAGTCGAGGTTTTCCAGTGCCTGCCAGAACAGCCCGTGTTCGGCGTACCATGCCAGATGCAGCAGGTTGTCGGGCCGTATTTCGGCGAGAAGCGCTGTCGTCTCGTCGCCGTTCATAAGATCGGTGCGGTGCCAGCGCACTCCATCGGACGAGGAGATCGCGCGTGTCGTGGTCGCATGCACTTCGTAACCGCGCGCCAGCAGATCTGCAATGCAATGACGTCCGATAAAACCGCTGCCGCCGGTCAGCAGCACGCGCTTGCAGCTCATCCTTTGAAGTCCGCAAACTGCGCGTCGCGCAGAGCAATGACCGTCGGCGTCGCCGGCCAGCGGATGCCGAATGCGGGATCGTTCCAGCGTACCCCGTGTGAATTTTCCGGCGAATACTTGCCGGAAATCAGGTAATCGACAGTCGTGGCTTCGCACAGTGTCAGATAGCCGTGCGCAAATCCACAAGGTATATAGATTGCACGCGGCTCGTCTGCACGAAGTTCGAAGGCGCGCCAGTGTTTGAAGGTGGGCGATGCCGGGCGTAAATCGAGAATCACGTCATATGCCGCGCCGGTGCTGCAACTGACGAGCTTGGCTTGTTCGAAAGGTGTGCACTGAAAGTGCATGCCTCGCAGCGTGCCGGCGTTTTTGTTGTAAGCACAGCTCGTTTGGTCGATCGCCGTAAATAGGCAGCGCCGGCCGAAGGCTTCCCGCTCCCACTGCTCGGTAAATGCGCCGCGGTCGTCGCGCGCTGGCTCATATTCAACTACCCAGGCGCCGGCGAGGCCGCTGTCGACAAATTTCATGCGATCACTTCAACCTTCGGCACCGGCACGACGAAGCGGCCGCCCCAGTCCCGGATGTAGGAGAGTTCGGCGACGATCTCGTCTTTCCAGTTCCATGGCAGTATTAACACGTAGTCGGGCCGGGTTTGCCGGATCGCGTCTGGGTGCCTGATCGGAATGTGCGAACCTGGCAGCAGGCGGCCCTGTTTATGCGGACTGCGGTCTACCGTGTAATCGATGAGATCGCAGCCGATACCGCAATAGTTGAGCAGGGTATTGCCTTTGGCTGGCGCACCGTAGGCGACCACCGATTTGCCGGCATTCCGGGCGGTCTGCAGAAACGTCACCAGCCCCGTTTTGCGCTGTTTTACCCGCTGCTCGAAGTCGCGGTAAATCCCGGCCGCATCAAGCCCAGCTTCCGTTTCACGCCGGCGCACGGCCGCAACGCGAGCGGCAACCGGCTGCCGGCCGGAGGCAGATCGTTGCGCGTAGATCCGCAACGATCCGCCATGCGTGACAAGATCCTCGACGTCGAAGACCGACAGTCCGTGCTGATTTAACGCGCGTTCGGCGGTCAACAGGCAGAAGTACGAAAAATGTTCGTGATAGATGGTGTCGAACTGAGTTTGCTCGATCAGATTGAGCAGGCTTGGAAATTCGATGCTGAGCACCCCTTGCGGTTTGATAAGCGCCGATAAACCACTGACGAAATCATTCAGATCCGGCACGTGCGCGAGTACGTTGTTGGCAATGAGCAGATCAGCCGCGAGACCTTCCGTCGCCAGTTCTGCAGCCAGCCCTGTCCCGAAGAAACCGATACGGGTCGCAATCCCGCGCGAAATCGCTTCCTGTGCGACATTGGCGGCCGGCTCGACGCCCAGAATTCCAGTGCCGTGACGTTTGAACGCCCCCAGCATGCAACCGTCGTTGCTGGCGATTTCGACAACGTGGTGGCGGGGCGTCAGGCCGAATCGCGCGACCGCGGCAATTGCGAACGTATTGCAATGATCAACCCAGCCGTCGGCGAAGGACGAAAAATAGGCGTAGTCGCTGAAAATATTCTGCGGCGTTTCGACTTCGGGAAGCTGTACCAGGTAGCAGTTGCCGCAGACGCGGACGTGCAGCGGAAACGCCAGCTCGGCGCAAGGCAAATCCGCCGCAATCAAAAAAGAATTGGCGAGCGGCATCACGCCGAGATCGCAAAACGTTTGCGTGAGTGGTGTTGAGCAGAGTCGACAGACAGATGTCATCAGATGCCTTTTTGGTTATTTCGGTCACCAATCCCGGACCATAATGCGGCAAGCCCGATTGCCGCAAGCGTCATCAGAAAGCCATAGCGCATGCGGTAGAGCGACCCGACATTGGGGGTCACAAATGCGTAGGTGATGATGAAAAATGAGCAAAACGCTGTAATCAGCCAAAATTCCGGTCGTACCCACCATTGACATGCTGCGAGCGGAAGACCGGCGATTAGTAGCGGATAAAGTATGAACATTTCGATCATTGCGACTAATCGCATGGCGGTGCCGCCTCGGCTGGTACCCGGCGTCAGCCATTGCGCCGGAAATGGGGCCAGAAATCCAATCTGGATCGCCCTTGGCAAGTAAGCGAGCACATCCTGCGCACTGTGAAATTGCAACCCAAGATCGACCATGCTGCCGGCCGAAGCGTAGGAAGAAGAAAGATAACCGCGGCGCGCGATCGCCAGGCGCATGAACGCGCCATCGACAAACGCGGGCAGTATTTCACTTCGCCGCCAGGGTTTCCCGGCGATCAATTCGACTGGGGCAGCCCCGATTGCCGAGGCCCCGGTCGCCGCCGGCGCGGCCGGATCCAGTCGTGTATCGCGGGGGGCGAATCCAAGTGCGGCGATGATGCCGGCGAGTGTGCAGAGGACGATGACAAATCGCGCCACAGTAAGTTTTCTATGATGAAAGCTTGCAAGCGCGATTGGTATCGCAATGAATGCAAAAACCACCGCAATTACCTGCATCAGTTGAAAGCCGTACGGGCGGGCAATGCCTGCTGCTGCAATGCCCGCGGCAAGCAAACCGATTCCAATGCGGAATTCGGGCGCATCAGCCCTCGCGCAGACGACGCGCAACACCATTGTGAATCCAAGTAGCGCGCCCAGCATCCCAGCAAAAAAATAACCGTCTTTCTGAATCTGTGTGACCCACTGCAGCGTCGACGGCAGGCCCACCCAGAGGGCACCGCCGGCAAACGCGATTTGCCAATCGACATCGAGATTGCGTACTAATTGCATGACCATGGCGCCGGCTGTCGCGTGTAGCGCTGCGTTTATCGGGATCAGAGACCATGGTTCTGGTGCGATCAGAAAATAAAACGGTGCCGCCAAGCCGGCGGCAGTATGCCCCTGCGGCGCCAGTGTCCAAGCGGACCAGCCCGCCTGACCGATGCTAGCAGCCAATTCCGCGGCTATGGCATGATAGCCAATGGAGTCCTGCCCGACCAGCAAACCGTGTCCTGCGTGCAGCGACGGCGCCAACACCGGCAATGCCAGAAACTGCACGAATGCTGCAGCTACCGCGCCATAAATTGCGAAGACTATCCACGCGATGGTCAGCGGCCGATCCGCAAAAGATTTTGTGATGGCAGAAATATGCATTAATTCGAAACCAAGACATCAAGCGAGGCGCGATTTTAGCATCGCGCCTCGCGTTGCCTGATGCATATGGGATGGTTCACGAAGAGGAGTTGGATGCACGCATAAAGCGGCCGCCGCAATAGTAGAACACCAGTTTTGTCAGCTCGAGTATCACCGACCGCGCGGAGCCCTGATCGCGCCACCAATAGGCTTCGAAATGCTCGTAGGGTGTGGCGACTACCTGAACGGCCGAGCCTTGGGCCGTCAGTGCGTCGCTGAGTACGATGCGCGCCCGCCTGGCGTGGGTGGGCGAGGTGACGACTAGCAAGCGGAGCGGCTTGGTGGAGAGTTTGTTGCGTAGCGCATGCGCTTCCTCGGCCGTGCTAAGCGACCCGGCGCCAAAAAAATCGATGTCGGGCGAAGCGACCTTCTTTTGCACGAGAATGCGGCGGTGTATATCCTCTTCGCTGGGCAGTACGATACCGATTTCTTCAAGCTGTCGTGCAGCGCCGTCGCGCGCGGGACTGCTGATCCAGACTTTGGGTGCGAGACCCTGCCGGTAAAGATCGGCCGCATAAAGCGATCGTTCAAACCCTCCGGCTAGAACGACGATCACGTCTGCGGGGTGCGGTGTCTCCTGCGCGGGCACCAGCCAGAATCCGGCGGTGAGCACCGCAATGCCGCCCCCGAAAACGGAAAGTAGCGTAGCGTAGCCGAGCCAGTGGCAGCATTTTGCAATGGTTTGGAGTGCCTTTGCCATTTATCAAACGAAAGAATTGACTTGCACCCGCGGCTGCAGATGCGGTGTCAGAGACCGGCGCGGTTGCAATAGCGCTTCAAATGATATTGATAGATCCCCTGCCAGGTGCCGATCAGTCGCCCACAATCCATCATCAGACCGACGATGCCCGAACCCAACAGGGAAGTAACGGGGTTTTCCCTGTAAAAAGCGGTGCCGCCGGATTTCAGCAACGGAATCGCGAATGTGCGCGCTAGAAAATACGCCGCAAACAGCCAGAGTGCCAGTCGCGGGGACAATGTAAGCACGACCAGGAACGTCAGCGACAGCACGGCGTAGGCGTAGGGCACAAAATAGCCCGGCAGCGCGACGGATGGTTTGGCATACAAGATGGATTTTTGGAACAGGTGGAATAGATTTGAAGAAAAATTGGTGCCAATGTACTCGATCACAACGGATGGATTAATGCCCCGTATGATGCCGAGACTCTTTAGCCGCAGCAACCACGCGGCGTCATAACCAGCGCGCCGGCCCTCGGTCAGTATCCCGGTTCGTTCAAATATCGATTTGCGGATCAGTGAGGTCGGCAGGCAGGGCCGCTTGCGACGGTAACCGTAGGTTTGTGCGATCGCGCAACGATCAACCCAGTTTTGACCGGTCAGGTAGACGACCCCTGAAACAATGTCGAGATTGTGTGCTTGCGCGTATTCAAACTGCTGCTCAAGCCAGTCCCGCGAGAAATTCTGGCCGCAGTCCATGAAGGCTACCCACTCGGTGACGGCACGGCGTACCCCGGCATTTTTCGACGAGGCCGGGGTATCGGTATTGGCGAACAGATTTTCGAAACGGGTGGCGAACTGCGACTGGTTTTCGCCAAGCCACGCATCGATGATCGCGGACGTATCGTCAGTCGAGGACGAATTGACAAAGAGCGCGCGCGTTGCCGGCAACGTCTGTTCGGCAACGCGTTCGAGCGTGAACCGGATGGTTTCGCGTTCGTTGTAATACGGCACGATTACAGTGATCTCAGGCGTCATGCTTGTGCGCGAGATAGCCCTTGAACCATTCGATGGTGCGGGTTACGCCGTCGTCGAATGAATGCTGCGGCGCCCAGCCGAAATCGCGGTTAACCAATTCGAAATCCATGTACTGGCACTCGATTTCGCCGACTGTTTCGCGGCCCTTCATCATTTCAAGCACCGCAGCAAAATCCTGTTTGCGTTCGCTCAGACGGTAAACGGTTTCCAGTACGTCGCGCACCGCGCGCGGCTGATTGGTGCCGGCGTTATAGACGCGGCCGCGCAGGGCTGCGGCGTTGCGCGCCAGATGTTCGCCGATGCGCAGATACAGATCTGCGACATCGCCGACAAAAATGAAGTCGCGGATCTGTTGGCCCGAACCGCGCGGCACGAATTTGCCATAACCGAGGCAGGCCCGGGTGGAATCCGGGATCAATGCGGAAAAATTGAGCTGTCCCGGGCCGAAAATATTGCAGAAGCGCGTCACTACCACTGGCAGCCGGTAAATCTCGTTTGCATAAGTGCGCGCGATCATGTCGGCGCAGGCCTTGGAGACATCGTAGGGGTATTGCGGCAGCAGCGGATAGTCTTCCTTGTACGGCATCCGTTCGGCCGGGTAGGCGCCGTAGGCCTTGTCGGTCGAGGCGACCACCACCGCTTCGATGGTCTGCGGGCAGGCGCGGATGGCCTCCATCAGACACCAGGTGCCGCGAGTATTCGTCTCGAACGTGAGATAGGGATTGGCGAGGCCGACGCCGACTTCGACCTGTGCTGCCAGATGAAATACGGCGTTGATCTGTTCCTCGGAGATGATCCGCGTCAGCAGGTCCTTCTCGGTGATATCACCCTTGATCAGTGTGATCTTGTCGTCAAGTTTTTCGTAGTACAGGAAGGTGTCGCGTGCGGCATTGCGCACCAGTCCGAAGACGCTGGCGCCGTTTTCCAGCAGGGCCTTGGCCAGATTGCCGCCGATGAAGCCGTTGATGCCGGTGATCAATACGTTTTTGCCAAACCAGAAGCGCGCCTTATTGATTTTCATTGTTTGCCTGCCGTATTGTTGACCACAAATTCATGAATGTTTTGTTCGGCGTCTTCCAGTTCACGAAAGGTGTTGACCGTGATGTGCACGCCGTCATGCTTGTAACCTTTTAGTTTCTTTTCATGACCGAGAAATTCGAGAAAAGCTGCGTAGCTTGAGAAATCCCGCATCCACGACAGCGCCTCCCGCGGGTAATAAAAGTTGCCGATATTGATCCAGCGATCGAGGGTGGGCTTTTCCTCGAAGCGCGTGACGTTGGCATCGTCGTCGAGCGTGGCAAGGCCGAACTGGCTTTTCAGCGGGTAGAGTGTGATCGTTGCCTGCGCACCGCGGGCATAGTGAAAATCCTGCAGTTTGCCGAGATCGACATCGGCCAAAGTGTCGCCGTAAAACAGAATGAAATCGCCATCGAGATGTGGAGCGCAGGCTTTGACGCGCTCGACAATATCGACGTCGCCGGAATCGACGATAATGACCTTCAATCCGCGATGGTGGCTGCTGAAGAACTCCCGTATTTTTTCGGCTTTGAAGCCGGCTGCGATCACGATGTCGGTAATGCCGAACTTCTGGATATGGTCGAGCAGATAGCTCAGGATCGGGCGCCCTTTGACATGCACCAGCGGTTTCGGGATCGATTCGGTGAGAGGGCGCAGTCGTTCACCCTTGCCGCCGCACAGAATCAAGGCGGTGACACTTTTTTTCATAAGAGGTTGGTTTGTCCGTGCTTTGAGTAAGGCATCGCGTTTATGTGCGGCGCGGCGATGGCATTGAAACGCGTTGCATGCTTGCGTGTGTCATATGATTTCATTGCGCCGGGTCGCGGGTGCGCCATTTGTACCAGTCCCAGTCACCGTGCAGTTTCTGCCGGAACACGTGCCCGCTATCGCCGGCATGAATATCGGTACGGCACAGCAACAGCGGATCGCGCGTTACATCGTTGATATCGAAGCGGCTGCAGGCGCCAGTCGAATAACCGGCGGCGGCAGCGGCATCGCGTACGCGGCGGTCAACCGCGCCGTGCGGATAGGAAATGGCATTGACCGCGCGGCCGGTCGCATCTTCAAGTTCAGTTCGGCTCGAAACCAGTTCTTCACGCAGTGCCCGATCATCAAGCCCGGTCAGCGGTGTGTGGGTCGCGCCATGCGAACCGATGGTGACCCCCGCCAGCGTCGCCAGTTCGCGGACCTCGGTCGGCGTCAGAAAATTTCCTGACGGATCGTGCATGAATGCGGTGCAGACGAATACCGTGAATGGAATACCATGTTTTTGCAGTATGGGGGCAGCGACGAGCAGATTGTCACGGTATCCATCATCAAAGGTCACGGCGACGTGGAGATCGTTGCCGGTGGCATTGCGGTCAGAGAGGGCGGCGGTTTTGACGCCTGTTGCGGTGGCAAGGGCGGTCATGTGTTCGGCGAATCGCGCCGGCGCGACGCCATAGAGCCCCAGTTTGTCTCCAATCGCCTGCGATCCGATTGAGTGATACATCAAGATGCGCAGGCCCGCGCGCGGCGGGCGGCCGGTGCGCGTCAGCGCGCTCAACTCTGCGAGGCCACGCGTCGCAATACTGCGCAAGCGCGGCACTAGCGCTGTTTCCTTCGGCGGCGCATTTTGATGAAAGAAGTGCTAGATGCCATTGCGGCGTTTTCCGATCAGCCAGTTTGCCGGCAGCGCAAACAGGCGCGGCGACGCCCAATCCCACTCGCCAAGATAGTCGACGGGCGTCGCGCCCGTGCCTTGTTTGAAATCGTAGACACCACGGTTGCCGTCCGGATCGACGCCTGACAGGTCATAGTGCCTGATACCGCGGCGATTGCACGCTTCCGTCAGTGCCCAGAATGTTGCATAAGAGGCATACGACTTTCTTCCGGCTGTCGCAGTGGCGGCGAGCATGTCCCACGCCTTGTCGCCGGAAATCGCGCAGGCACGGAAGCACAGCAGTTTGTTTGCGGCATCGCGGCAGGCATAGGTAAGCATGTGTTTGCCAGCGTGCACGTAGAGCGCGCGCAGATTGTTTTCGGAGTGCTGCGGTGGCAGCTGTTTCAGGCCTTCCATTTCCGCATACACAGCGCGCATTTCCGCTGCATCTGGATTTCCCCAGGGACCGACAGCGAACACTCCCTTGTGCGAGCGCTTCAGGTTGTGCCGCCAATTCTTGCTGCAGGCGGCGATACGATCGGTTTCGGGGCGCGCCACATCGTAGAGCAGACTGGCGCCCGAAGTTAGCGGCGAGCGGGCGGGCCGCCAGTTGTTTTCCATCAATAGCGTTTGTTCTTCCAGACTGCGTGCACGGAATGAATTGAACCGGCAGTAAATCAATGTGAGACCGGCGCTCCGGCGGATAATCTGTTGTAACGCCTCGTTCCATGCGGCAATTGCGCCGACCGGTCCGCCAGGTAACCAGACGACACCCACGCCGCCCGGATAGCGGAGTAACAAGCCCTGTGCCATTGCTGTTAGCTTGTCGCCGTCAAAGGCGGCCCAGCGGTAGGGTGTCCAGCCAAGTGCTCGGCGATGCTCACCCCATGCAAGTGTCTGGTAAATCGAATGGTCGTCGAACTCGAGAAGTCGTCGATCCCAGTCCGCCAGTTCGTTCGCATCAGTTAAAAGTCGCCACGTCACCACAGAAAACTCACCATCCAGATCGTGCGGTAATGCGCCGGCGCAGCTGCCGCAATTGCATCTGGCAGAGCCGGCCAATGAAGGCATTCAATACCGTGTTTCGCCAGAAGCTTCTGTGCTTCGTTGGCGTGTTCGGCGTCTGCCACGAACGGATAACCATAAGGCACGGTTCCCGGAGGCAACGCCGCAAACAAAGGCTGGTAGCGCACCGGATCGAGCAGCGACGGCAGCAGGCCATACAGTTCTCGGCGCCGCGCAATTTCCGCATCAACATCGGTATTGCGCATGACATCCAGCAGAATTGCGCCGGGCGCCTCGACCGGCGGAAGCTGCGTTTCAGACTCTGCCGCCGAGGGCGGTATGGTGTGTCCTGTTTTCAGCCAGCGTGCTATCCGAATGAGCGTGGTCGCCGTTCGCGCGGGCCAGGTGCCGAGCAGACGCACCAGTTTGCGCAGACGCCGTTTGCCGAGAAACGTTGCGTCAGGCGCGACATCGTCAAAAGGAATTTGCGACGGCAGCGCTGCTGCCAGCGACGCATTGTTGATGACGACCGCGGCGCCGTTCGGTGCCGCCAGCGTTTTCCGCAGGCTGAAGATGCCAAGATCGCCGCGGGTGCCGAGTCCACGCCCATCGCTGTCGCGACTGAACAGGCCGTGTGCATTGTCTTCGATCAGCACCGCGCCGCTGCGCGCGCAATATTGCTTAAACGGTACAAGATCCTGCGCAAAGCCGAAATAATCGACGGCGACGATCGCTTTTGCCGCAGGCAGCGCGGACGGATCGCAGGCGAGCCCGAGATTGGTGTCCACCGGGTAGTATTCGACACGCGCGTTCAATGCATGGATGGCACCGAGCACTTCGCGGCAGATAAATCCGGGCAACAGAACGACATCGCCGTCTTTTACACCGGCCAGCTGCAGGGCAGCGACCAGCGCGTGGCGCCCGTACGCAAAGTAGCGGAGTTGGTCGTGACCGGTCAGTTGCTCCAAGCGCCAGTTTGTTTTGGCTGCTGGTGGGGCGTAGACGCTGCGCAGACAGGCCTGCTCACCCGCGCCGAAATTACTCATGCCGCCTTTTCAAGAACGAACAGCATATCGTTGCCGAGCCCGAAGGCATCGAATCGCGAGAGGGTCTTCTGCATTTGCCGCGCTTCGATGGCGCCGATACCGCCGTCAATAAATTTGCGCACCGCAGGAAATGCGGTGGCCGCCACGACGTACATTTCCGGGTAGGATAATGTCGTCGATTCGACCACGGTGAGATCAAATTTTTGCGCGTAGTTCAAAATATCTCGCGGGCGAAAGTGATAAAGATGTATCGGCAACTCGACGCAATCCGGTGCCATACGGTAGAGCAGGCCGTCGTAATTTGGCATCGCGATGACCGCTTTGCCGTGTTTTTTCAGGTGTTCAGCGATGAATTTGAAATAGCGCGCCGGCGAATGCACATGCTCAAGCGACCAATTCATGCGGATGACGTCGAACCGCTCGGCGGCTGCAATGTCATTGAGGCTTGCAAAGGCGACAATGCCGCTTTTTTCCAGCGCATGCCGAGCCTCATTGTCGGTCTCGACGCCGTATACCGATGCAACGCGCTTGTAATCCAGCAGTGCGCCGCGATGGCCCCAGAAATGGGCTGAAGTGCCGGCGCCGCATCCAATATCGAGAATCCGGGGTTTCGCACCGGTGCGCAAATAACGCAGCACCGGATCGGCGATACGGGGTTTGACGCGCGCTGCGAGTTTGCGATTAAGGTAGGGCACGCACGCGGCGATGCGGCAAAGCATGCTGTTGGCGACGAAATCGAGAACATTGGCGACGATCCGTCGAAAGCGCGTTGGCGCCACATGGAAACTGTAATGTTCCGCGTAATAGCGCCTGATTTCTTCGGGTGTTGGACGCGGATTCACATATTGCAAGCCGCAGCCGCTGCAGCGGACTATCGTGAACACTTCGTCGGTGGTCCGGCGCAGGAGGTCGGTTTGCCGGGTCACTGCCACGGCTTCATCTCCGCCGCAGAAGTCGCACGCAACATGTTCCATGTTCAACTTATGCAAACAGTTGTCGCAGCGGCGCGACGAGATTGAGCGCGGCGGCTGCATACAGCCGCAGGATGAACGGTGACTCCTGCAGTGCGCGCCCGAACCAATGCCATGATTCGCGCGGGTTGCCGGCCGCCTGAAATCCGCGCCCGGTACCGTAATAGGCAAGGGCGCGACGGCGGCGCATGCGCAGTTGCGCGAGCATATCGCCCATAGCAAGTGCCGCAAAGTGATCGTCGATCACGGCAAGTTCAGCATCGAGATGCCGCAGCAGGGCTTTGGTCGCATTGCCTTCGTGTATCCTGTACTCGCCAAGTATCTCGTGCACAAAGCCGATGCGCGCGCCGTCGCGTGCAAGTCGTAACCATAAATCGTAATCCTCCGCGGTGATGAAGCGCTGTTCCTCGCGAAAAAGCCGCACGCGTTCGAGCGACTGTTTACGCAAGACCACGGCCGACGTCGATATGCAGTTGCCATTGAACAGCAGACGCGGATAGGCAGCGCGCGGCGCCGGGCCATAGTGCATCTCGCGCGACGGCGAATTTTCCTTCGTCCAGTTCTCGCCGTGGCAGACGAGATCGAAGCCGTTCTCCAACGTTTCGATGCAGCGCGCCAATTTCTGCGGGTACCAGATGTCGTCGGAATCCAGAAAGGCGATCAGTTTGCCGTTTGCCAGCCGGATTCCCTCGTTGCGCGATGCTGCGATGACGCCATTGTTGTGGAAATTGACGAGTCGTATGCGCGGGTCGTTGAAGGCGGCAACGACATCGGTAGTATTGTCGTCCGAGTAGTTGTTGACAACGATTGCTTCCCAGTCAGCGAAGGTCTGCTCGCAGACAGAGCGCAACGCCGGCCCAAGAAATTGCGCGTGATTGTAGGTCGGTATAATGACGGAAACAGCCGGCATGGTTTCAGGAGTCTATGTTTTATCCGCGAAGGCATCCCGGCAAAGCCGGAGTGTCGCGTCGATTTCAAATTGCATCTCGGCAACCGGTGAGAACCCTGTCGAAAGTAGCTTGTCGATCCTGTAATCCAGCCTGGTCACTGCAGTTTGCGCGGCCGGCCGCACGATCTCCGGCCGGAAGCCCAGTATTGCCTCGCAACGTTGCGCGATCAACTCAACCACTTCGATCACGTGTACCGAACGGCCGCTGCCGACATTGAACAGGCCGTCACCGAGTGAAGCACGTTCGAGCCTTAAAAAGTGGTCAATTGCACGCGCAGTGTCTGCAAGCGTAATGAAGTCGCGTTCGTCATTGCCGGACGAGCGCATGATCATGCGACGGGTTACCGCCGCCTGCCGGCACAGGTCATTTGTAAGCAGCGTCCAGCGGTCGACGTCGGCCCGTTCCGGCGCGCCGAACCCGTTGGAAAGACGCAGCACCACCGCCTCGATTTCCCCCTTGGCGTGGGCAGCCATTACGAAATCTTCAGCGACGCGGTGCGATATGGCATAGGGATGAAGCGGGCGCGGCAGGGTCTTTTCGTCTATGGCGCCCGACAACGGAGCGGCATAGACGTGGGCGGTGGAAAGATAGATAAAACGGGATGCGCCGGCCTGAATGGCCGCCAGCAGTGCACGCAACGAGCCCAGACCGTTTACATGCAAGGCCAATGCAGGATCGGCAGCGCATTTGTTTTCATTGATCGACGCAAGGTGCACGATGGAATGCACACTGCGGCATGCCGCCTGCAGTTGGGCGTCATCGAATAAATCACAAGGGACAACGCGCCCCTTGCTCAGCCAGTCAGGTGCCGGTGCGGCGACGCCGTGCGAACCCAGAACAAGTTCGTGATCCTGTTCCGCGAGATACCTGCTGACGCGCCCCCCGATATAACCGAATGCCCCGGTAATCAGAACCTTCGTCATTAACCGGCAGCGGACCAGCGATAAGGGATGGACGGATCGTCAATCGCGCGTCGTTCTGCTTCCGCAGGATCGTGCGGCAGCGTCGCGCAATTCGCAACCAGGGCGGGGAACTCACTGAGCCCAGTGAAGCCGGTCCAGATCATCGGCGGAATCGTCACCAGATTGTAGTGCCCTTCGCCGAGCAACAATTCCTGAATCTCGCCGCCGGTCGCGCTGCCTTGGCGCTGGTCAACCAGCACGAGCCGGATGAGGCCGTGCGGCACGGCGTAGTTGAGTTGCATGCGCTGGTGCCGGTTCCAGCCTTTGATTGCGCCGGGGTTGATGGCCGAGAAATAAATTTCCCCGAATTCGGTAAATACCGGCGAATCGCGCCGCAGCATGTGCATTACCTTGCCGCGGCCATCTTCAATTTGCCGCAGCGGCGTAACGACGACGCCTTCAATCATGGCGTTCGGCGAAAAAGTCATGGATTTGCCGGCGCGTAATGGTCAGCGCAGGCGTGCCCTCCAGAATTTCGCGGTACCAGCGCACCGTTTCAACAACCGTGCGGTCGAAGTCCCAGTGCGGATTCCAGTGCAGCAGCTGGTGCGACTTGTCGCAGTTCAGATGCAGAAGTTTGGCTTCGTAAAAGGTCGCTGCGCCCTTGTCTATTTCGATTCTGCCGCCGTTTCCCCACTGCTCGATAATTTTGGTCGTGAGGCTTTTCACCGTGCGAATTTCGCTGCTGTGCGGACCGAAATTCCATGCCCCGGAGTATTTCTTTGCAGCCTCATACATGCGCGCGGCAAGCAACAGGTAGCCCGAGAGCGGTTCAAGCACGTGTTGCCACGGCCGCGTCGATTCGGGGCTGCGCAATATGGTCGGCCTGCCGTCCCTGAGCGCTCGAATGCAGTCGGGCACAATCCGGTCGGCGGCCCAATCACCGCCGCCGATGACATTGCCGGCGCGTACGCTGGCTGCGCCCAGCGTTTCGCGCCGGATGAAATAGGAATCGCGATAGGCCGAAAACACCAGTTCCGCCGCCGCTTTGGATGCACTGTACGGATCGTGTCCGCCGAGCTCGTCGTTTTCCCGGTAGCCCCATTCCCATTCCCGGTTCAGATAGCATTTGTCCGATGTGACATAGATCAGCACGCGGACCGAGGGCGTGTTGCGCACCGCTTCCAGTACGTTGACCGAGCCTGCTACGTTGGTATCGAAGGTCAGTTTCGGTTCATCGTACGAGCGCCGGACAAGGGCCTGCGCGGCGAGATGGAAGACGAACTCGGGCTTTACCGCATCGAATACGCCCTGCAGCTTTTCGTAGTCGCGGATGTCGCCGACGATATGATTGACCGAATCGGCCAGTCCGAGCAGTTGGAAGTGGCTGTCATCGCCATCCGGCGGCAACGCAAAGCCGGTCACCTCGGCGCCAAGCTCATTGAGTGCGACGCAAAGCCACGAGCCTTTGAATCCGGTATGCCCGGTAACCAGCACCCGTTTGCCGCGCAGCGCCATTAAATCGGGGACGTCTACCATTTTACCCACGGCGCGTTTTGGCTGTCATACAGCCCGTTTAATAATTGATACTCGCGGTTGGTGTCCATCGGCTGCCAGAATCCGTCGTGCTCGTACATCATCAACTGACCGTCCTTTACCAGTTTCGTCATCGGCTCTTTTTCAAACACCAGATCCTCGCGATCATCCAGATAATCAAAAATTTCGCGGCGGCAGACAAAAAATCCGCCGGAAATGCGTCCGCCGGTAGCCTGCGGCTTTTCGTTGAACTCGGTTACCGCGCCGCTGGCGTCGTTCAGCAATTCGCCGAACCGGCCCGGCGGGCGCACGCCGGTAACGGTCAGAACGCGCCCATGGGCATTGTGAAAGGCGAGCAGTTTGTCGAGGTCAACGTCGCCAACGCCGTCGCCGTAAGTCAGCATGAAACTCTCGTCGTCGCCGATGTATTTCCGGATGCGGCGCACCCGTGAACCGGTCATAGCGTTCAGGCCCGTTTCGGCCAGCGTGACACGCCAGTCGGATTCAGAGTGATCGGTGTGAAACTGGATTCCGGCTTTGCCGCCGAGGTTGATCGTGAAATCCTTGATGTGCGCTTCGTAGTTCAGAAAAAAGTCCTTGATGGCCTGGCTTTTGTAGCCTAGGCACAGGACAAATTCCTTGTGGCCGAAGCACGCGTAGTACTTCATGATGTGCCACAAAATCGGAAAGCGGCCGACCGGTATCATCGGTTTCGGAATGTCGTCTGCTACGTCGCGAATGCGGGTGCCGTAGCCGCCGCAAAGAATAACGATTTTCATGATGGAATGGGTGTCGCCGGAATCGGAGCGTCAGGTCTGTTTGGATCGAATGCTAACATGCTGTCAGGCGCCGGCGTTTGCAGATACTCGCCACGGATCCGCAGGCCGATTTCGCGGCGTGCCGGCAGGTCGGGCACCCCGGGCAACCAGGTGATTACGAGCGATTGAAAATCCCCCGCGCCGTACACCAGTTGCCACAGGCGGGGGTCGATGGTCTCGAGAGGGTTGAGGTTGATGCCGGCCACGCGTCCGACGACGGCGACCGGCACGCCGCGGCAAACCGCTTCAAGTGCCACGCTGGAGCCGGCGGTGACCACCAGTTTTGCTGCATCAAGCAGCTGCCGCGTTGCTTGCTGTGTCCAGCTGACGTTTTGATTCCGGCTGGCCGGCCATTTTTGCCCGGCTTCGGCGCGAATATCCCCCCGCAGCGACTGATGGGGCTTGATCAGGATTGCTGCAAATCCGCATCGGGCCGTTTCTTCCGCAGCAAACACGCTTTCAAGGATGCCGATTGATTCTTCGTACGAACTCGTCAGAAAAATGACGAGCTTTTCGCCCTGTATATCTATCGCCACCGGTTCAAACAAATGCGCGTAGCGCAATGCGGGTACCACTTTGTAATGCCCGACGCTGTCATGACGGGCAAACAATTCCGCAATTCGCTTGCCGCATGCCCAATTCTGTTTCGGCGACGCGCCGGCCATCACCTCGCGGGACGTTGAGAAGAAATTAACCACGCCGAAGGCAGGAAAATATTGCCGCACGGCAATTACGGTCGCATCACGGCAGTCCAGCCGGAAGCCCAGCGTGATGGCCTTGTCCAAAGGCTGGTTTTCGTACCATTCCAATATCGTTTCAGGATGAAATCCGCGGTCGGCCATGCGCCGCGGCAGCCGGCGCCAAATCTGATAATTGACCGTATTCAGCGCCGCCTGCTTCCACCAGTGATCCGCAATGCGCGCAATCGGAATATCGCCGAATGGTTTTGCCGCAAATTGCGGCGGCTGCGCGTAAATGCACAAAGTCCGCCACGCTCCGATCAGGCAGTCCGCCAGACCGAGAAATATTTCGCCGGCAAGGAAGGGCACTGCGCTCAGTTTCATGCGTCGGTACACCGTACGCAGTTGGCGTAACGGAATATTGCCGGTAAACGGCATTGATGCGGCATTCCGCCCCGTTTGCCTGAACCAGTCGACCAGCCCGGGAAAAAAACGGTCGGAAAAGCGGCCGTCCGCCGCGATGTCTTCGGCGAACAGAAACGTATCAACCAACAGCGCCGGTTTTTTCATTCCCGTCAGGTATTCATTTCCCAAAGTCAGTTTTGCCAGTAGCGTTCGAACATAGAGCAGAAACGGCCTTGCCAGAAAATGCAGCCAGCCGTCGATCCAGCGGACCGCGGCACGCATGTCGAAAGCAGCCGTTGCTGCGGCCGGGGTTCCGCCCAGTTGGCGAATCTGCTGTGCCAGGGCGGCGCTGCGCGTCACGATGACAACGTGTTTGTTGCGGCTGGTGCCGTCAAGCGCAATGCGAAGGCAGGCCAGATGCAAAAACATCGGTGTGCAGAACATGTCCTTGAACCAGGACGCGGCAATCCAGTAATCCGGCGGGCAATCGACCAGTACTTCATCCACCCATTTCAGAAAATCGTCCGCCGACTCCAGCAGCTGAATCTGAAAATCCGGCGGATCAAGCAGGCGTCTGTCTTTTCCGTACTGCTCGACAACCCTGGCGTAACCGGCAATATCGTCATCTGCATACAGCCAGACGGCATCTTGATCAAGGGAGGCAAGCCGGTCGGGATGGGTGACCGACAGGCTCATAACAGCTGTGGTAGTTCGCGCAGATCCGCAATCGTGTTTGTGCCGGCAGGGAAAACGCCTGAATCCTCGCCCACACGCCCGACAAACGCGACACCGGCTTCGCGCGCGCCATCGTGGTCTGCCATGGCATCCCCGATCATGACGACGCGCGTCGCCGCAAACCGGTGGCGCTGGACAATGCCCGCGATAATTTTGCCTTTGGTCGCCGGCGTTCCGTGAACCGATTTGAAATAACCCTGCATGCCTCTGCGCTGGACGATTTCTTTCAGTTCTTCGTCGGGCGTGCCGGACGCGACAAACAGCGGCATCCGGTCGTGAAAGTTCTCGAGAAAATCGAGTGCGCCGGCGACACAGGGCGCCGCGACAATCGCATCGACAACCAGGCGCGAAAAGCGCGTGGAAAGCTCTTCACCAATGGCGTCGGAATACGGGCGGCCGAGCAACTTCTCGTGGTAGTGCTGGAATTTGACGTAGCGCGAAATGCCCGCGTGGTCGAGATGATGGGCGACAACCTGCTGTTCAATGGCGGGCCCGTATTCGGCGTACAGCGCGGCAAACGCGCGGGTTTTGACGTCGGCCGATTCAACCAGCACGCCGTCGAAATCGAACACGATCGCGTCAAACTGCTGCGTCATTCCCCAGCTTGTTATCCGTGACCAGCCAGTCCCCTTCGGTGTGCTGGTCGCGATGGGATGCTTCATGAATTTCGGCGAGGCAGTCAAGCAGGCCCTGTCCGATATCGACGTAATCGGTCGCGACCAGTTTGTGGCCGATCTTGGGATGAAATGCATAAGGCGTCATCACGTAATGACCGAAGGCGGGGTTTTCGGTGTAATCCAGCGCCACCCCGCCAGGGATCATTTCCGAGATCATGCTCATGAGATTCTTCACTGCCATGCGTTCCTGGCCGGTCAGCACAAGGTGGCGGTTTGCGTATTGCTGATCGAGAATCTGAACACTGAGCTTGGCTGCGTCGGTAACATGAATGTATTCGCGCATCGAGTCGCCGCTGCCGCCGTAGCGAATGTGCCGCTTTTCGAGGGCCTGGCGCAGCAGCCGGTAGATTCCGTTGTGCATGTCGGCCCGGCGGCCGTAGAGCGAGCCGTAGCGAAGGATCGTGTAGTTCAGGCCGTAGCGTTCCTGATAAGCCTCGATGAAACGTTCGGCCGCCTGTTTGCTCGCGCGATAAAACGAACCGGCTTCCGAATAGACGTAAAGCGTGCTGGCAAATACAAAGCGTTTTGCATTGGCGAGCCGCGCCGCTTCCATGGCGTGCATGTTGCCGAGAACATTGAGCTGCGCGGTTTCGATCGGGCGATTCTGCGCGTCATCGATATCGGCGAGACCGGCAAAGTTGTACACGTAGCTGCAGTCCCGGGCCGCCTCGATCACGGCACTCAGGTCGAGCAGGTCGCCGACCACCATTTGCTGGTCGGCGCGCAGGTAGGGCGAGGCGACGCGATCGAATATGCGCACCCGATAGCCCGCGTCGGACAATGCGTCCGAGACATGGCTGCCGAGAAAACCGCTGCCGCCGTAAACGATGACCGGTTCGTTTGCCATATCAGTCTTTTACCAGTCCCTTGGCGGACATGCCTGTCAGAAGATTTTCGGCTGCCTCGCGCTCCATCAGGGCGCGGGCTTCCTTTGCGTAAGAGCCCATATGAGCGGACAGCACGACCTGGGGCATGGTCGCAAGGGGGCCGTCGTAGGGTTCCTTCTCGAAGCAGTCGAGCGCCGCGCCGGCGAGATGCGCCGATTGCAGTGACTGAATCAATGCCGCTTCATCGATCAAGCCGCCGCGCGCTGCATTAATGACGACGGCGCCTTTTTTCATGGTGGCAAAGCGCGCCGCATTCAGAAGATGACGCAATTCGGATTGGTAGGCGACATGCAGGCTCAGCACGTCGGCGCTCCGGATCACCTCGTCCATTGATTTGAATTCAACCCCGTCCTCGGCGGGCACGGCTTGCGTGTCGAAAGCGATGACCTTCGCGCCAAAGGCCCGGACCAGGCGCGCGACGCGTCTGCCGACGCGGCCGAACCCGATCAAACCGACGGTTTGTTCCGACAGCAGGCGACCCATCAACGGCGCCCACTGCTTTGCGCGGATGCCGCGATCCGCTTCCGGCAGGCGCCGCAAGATGCCGAGCATCATGCCCAGCGTCAGCTCGGCCACCGCGCGTGCCGGCGCATCGGGTGTGTTCTTGAGCAGGATGCCGAGTTCCGCGGCTGCCCCGGCGTCCACGCTGTCCATGCCGGTTCCGCAGCGCGAAATGACTTTTAGGTTCATCGCCGAGGACAGCACATTGCGTGTCAGCGGCTCGACGCCGGCAATCATGCCAACCACTCCATCGCCGAGCAGCGTTTGCGCCTCGGCCTCCGAGAGTCGTCGGCCGTGCGGGTTGAGCACGATTTCAAAGCCCTGCGCGGCCAGGCGTTGAAGCGCGGGGTTGCCGTCAACATCAAATGACGACGTCGAGATCAGAATTTTATGCGGCAAGGTGTCAGGCTTTCCCGTGATGGTTCAGACCAAACCGTTATCCGCTGCAAACGATTTTATTTTCTCAATCGAACGGAACGATTCACGATCGACCATTTTCTGGATCATTTCTCGCGGCAGATTCCACCATTGCAAGCGCAGCAGAAATTCAATTTCTTCAGGGGTGAAGCGGTATCTTACTATCTTCGCGGGATTCCCCACGGCGATCGCATAGGGAGGCACGTCTTTGGTGACCACCGCGCCACCGCCGACGATGGCGCCGTCGCCGATGGTCACGCCCTTCAGGATGAGGGCATTCGCACCCACCCAGACATCGGCGCCGATCGTGGTCGTGACGTTATCCTTTTCGTAATTCCGGTAGCCTTTGACAAACCCGCCGCTGGTTTCGTAGAGGAAAAACGAATGGGTGGAAACGGCCATGTCGTGTTCCCAGAGGCCGATAAACGCGCCGTGGCCGATCGAGCAGAATTTGCCGATCTCGGTCTTGTTGACGATCGAGAACTGGGCGATGTAGCTGTATTCACCGAGAGTGGAATCGGAGATCTCCGCATAGTCCTTGAGCCGGGAATAGTCCAGCAGGCGTGATTGCCTGACCACCGCCTTGGGAGAAATCGTCACGTGTTCGCCGACGAATTGTTCCATGGTCATTGGCGCTGCCCGCTCGCTGACGGCATGGCCCAGGTGACCATGCGTTGCAGGCCTTCGTTGAGCCCCACCCGCGCCTGCCAGCCGGTTTCGCGCGCGATTTTTCTGCAGTCTGCGGTAATGCCGAACATGTCGCCCGGAGTGGAACCGTCATATTTAACGCTGACCTCGAACGGCAGCAATTTGCGGATTTTTTCAATCAGTTCGCCTACCGTGGTGCGCACGCTGGTGCCGACGTTATAAATCCGGGCCGGACCGTCCGCTGCACGCTCCAGCATGAGAAACGCATCGACGACGTCGTCGATATAAACCAGATCCCGGTAGCGTTCGCCGCTGCCCTTGACGTGGATGTGACGGTTTTTCAAAGCCTGGGCAAGATAAATGCTGACCATGCCCTGGCGCAGATTTTCCATGTTTTGTCCGGGCCCGTAGATATTGAACAGGCGCAGGCAGGCGCTTTCGATTCCGTATTGACGGTATATCCTCAGGTAATGCTCGCTCGCCAGCTTGCCCACGCCGTAAAAAGACTTCGGGTTGGTCGCCGCGTCCTCTGCCACCGGCGCATCCGGTTGGTCGCCATAAACGGACATGGTGCTCGCATAGAGGAAGCGGCGACATTTTGAATTCAGCGCAAACTTGAGCAAAAGCAGCGTTGATTGCGCATTGGTTTGCAGATCGTAGACCGGGTCATCGAAACTGATCTCGCCGGAACTTTGCCCGGCGATGTGATAAATCGCCGCATAGTCGCGCTGCGGCAGGCGCGCATAAAGCGTTTCGTCCTGGCAGTTTCCCTGTAGAAAGACGCAGCCGGAGGGGATGTTTTCGCGGAAACCGGTGGTCAGATTGTCCACGCCAGTCACTTCATGACCGGCGCCGAGCAGCCTCGCTGCGACGGCTGCGCCGACAAATCCCGCTACCCCCGTTACCAGATAACTCGCCATTTACGCTTCAGCTTTCACGCACGAAGATGAAGTTGTAACTCGATGCAAATTCGGAATTTTCAATCATTTCCGAATGTCTGCGCTGTGCGAGTTTCAAGCCGCAGGACTGCAGCACTGCACTTACAGTATTGATTTCATCGGCGCGCTTCTCGTCAAGTTCGATCAGCAGGCTTTTCAGGCGCGGGTCCGACAATGTATGGCGGGCACCTTCGATAATTTTTGCTTCGATGCCGTCAACGTCGATTTTTATGTGGTTCGGAAACGGCGGCTCAAGGCGTGTCGCAAAATCATCCACCGAAAAGCCGATCATGGCCTGACGAAAAACCGGATTGAGGGCTTGTCCCCAGTAGCCGGTCGTCTGGCCGAAACTGGACAGGGCACCGCCGATTTCGACGTTGGTCATGTTTAGATGGTTCAGTGTTAAGACATCGTTGATCGCCAGGCAGTAGGCGGCCACCCTGTCCGACAAGCCGTTGAGCGCAATGTTTCTGCAAAGCGCGTAGTAATTGAACGGTGACGGTTCGAACGCGAGCACGCGTAAATTCGGCCGCATCCCGGCATACAGGGTGTAAGCGCCGATGTTCGCGCCGATATCCCAATAGACGTCGCCATCGCCGAAGCCGTCGATCCATTCGATCGTTTCGGGCTCTTTCGTCAGCAATGTTTGCGCCCGCCACCAGGTCATTTCGTTCGGTGCCCAGAACGCGACCTTGCCATGCGGAGTCGGCATGCGGCGCACCAATGCCGGATCTTCCATGAAGCGATTGACTGCATAGCTGAAAAACTGGTGCCCCAGCAGTCGCGCGGCGCCGATGAGACTACCGGCGGCGACGTTCGCGAGGCTGCGTTTTATGCCCATGAGATGACCGTAGAATCAGCCGGTTTTTCAGGCGTAAGAAGCATATAACGCGTCATCCTTCATCTTGGCCTCGACAAACGCGCGGTCTTCCGGCGTATCGACGCTCCAGGTTTTGCAGGGAGTCGGCACCATGCGCACCGTAACGCCGTTTTCGAGCACGCGCATCATGTCGACCGACTCGATGATTTCGAGCGGCGTCTGCGGCAGTGCGTTGAAGCGCAGCAGAAAGTCGCGCCTGAACGGCATGATGCAAACCTGCTTGAGCATCGGCACCCTAGTCACGCCTTTCTTGCGCGAGGGCACTGCTTCGCGCGAAAAATAGAGCGCGTTGTTTTTGAGATCGACCACGACTTTGACTTCATTCGGATCTTCGAATTCCTCTATGTCGTCCATCGCGGCCATCAGATTGACGACCTCAAGTTCCGGCTCTGCCCGCATGGGCGCGATGGCCTGATCGATCATCTCCGGAAAAACCATCGGCTCGTCGCCCTGGATCATGACCACAATATCCGTGCGCACACCGGTGTCAGCCTCGATTTTCAGCATCGCCTCGGCGGTGCGGTCGGTCGCGCGCTCGTGCGTATCCGCCGTCATGATGCAGCCGGCGCCGATGCTCTCGGCGTAGGCGCGGATTTCTTCGTCGCAGGTGGCGATGTAGACCTCGCTCAGCGCGCGGCTCATTTTGCAGCGGTGATAGACATGCCCGATCATGGGCATGCCGAGTATCTTCGCCAGCGGTTTTCCCGGCAGGCGACTGGACGCCATGCGCGCCGGAATGATTCCGATCGTCGTCACTTGTTTCTCTCCTTGCCAATGCTGTCGAGGCCCAGGCGCGCGGTGCGGTCCAGCATCCGCATGTCCAGGCTGTATGCGAGAAAGGTAAAGCCCTGCGCGATGAAGGCGCGCAGCTTTTCGGGCTCGGGTTCGATCACGTGCACGCCGCCCGGTTTGCCCATCGCCTTGGCGGTTGAGCGGATCTCGGCGATCGCGGCAACAACTTCCGGATGCTCGAGTTGGCCGGCAAGGCCCATCGACGACGACAGGTCGTAAGGGCCGATGAAATAGCCGTCAACGCCGGGCACTGCAAGAATCTCGCGCAGATTGCGCACGGCATCGATGTGCTCGATCATCACCATGACGACCGCGCCACCCCCGCCCAGCCATTCGCGGTAGGCGCCGAAGTTCGGGCCGTAGCCCTGCGCGCGCGCGAGGCCGACGCCGCGCTTGCCGAGCGGCGGGTAATTCACCGAACTGACCGCGCTCTCGGCGTCGGCGCGCGAATTCACCATCGGCACGATGATGCCGCTGGCGCCCGCGTCCATCACGCGTTTAATCAGGTCGGAATTATTGCTGGTAAGTCGCACCAGTGCCGGCACGTTGCACAACGACACCACCCGGATCAGTTCCTCCGCTTCGCGGATCGTGATCACGCTGTGTTCCATGTCCACAGTCAGCCAGTCGAAGCCCGCGCGCGCCATGATTTCCGCGATTGCGGGGTGCGCGAGGGTAATCCATGAGCCAACCGTAAGTTGATTGGCGATGAGATGCTGCTTGAGTAATATTGCACTTTTCATAATTCTGATTGGTCCGAATGTGCCTGTGAATTGAGCCTGAAAATAGAGTCGGCTGGTTATGTCTCTTAACGGCTATCCCGTGCGCAATGAGTCAGAGCCAGGAAGCGTTAACGGTTGTACGGCGAAACTTATGTTCAAGCGCTCATTTTTCTTATAAAACCGGTCCAGCATTTCAACCAATCGCCATTCGACGATGACGCCAGCCGGTTAAATTCCGATCGCGCATCTAGCGTTTCAGGGGCATTCCACCAACCTTCTGCCGACCCCCAAATGGAATTTATATGAGCTGCCGCTACTACGGGATCGTGCAGGACGATTTTAGCTGCTCTAAGCGTTACAAGAAGAGAATCCATTTCCGGAATTGTTTCCCAGAGATGTGAGGGGTAAACAAGAATTGTTGGTATCCCGGATGCCATTGCTTCCGAAAACGTTGTCTGCGGGTAGGTGCATACGATCACCCGCGCCTGGGATAGGAATTGGGAATAGCTTTGCCCTGTCGAAACCTTGTCCGGTCCAAACCTGTCGGTAAGACGTTGCCGAATATTCCAACCCCATGGGATGCGCGGGTAAGGCCGGACGCGAAGATTCTTCCTAATATTCTGATCCAAAGATGCGTATAGCGCACATACCATCTCGTGCTGTGCGAGCGCTTGTCCGGCTTTGGGCGACGCCTCAGCTCTGAAGTTATACCGTGGCATGTCGTAATCAACGACGGCAAGATGCTTGCGAGTCGACTCGATATCAACAGCCGGCAGTTTATTGGGCGGCAGCCTGACGTGCTTCTCGTGATAAGGGATTGCCCAGGTGGTTCTTTTGTCAGCAATGCTTTCTTCGAAAGACATGGAGCTGAACGCGGGAGGTATGGATCCGCCATGTTCCATCGTTACCAATTTTGCGCCGCGCAAAACCTGTTCCGCGCACCACAACTTGAACAATTCATTTCCCCAATGCGCATTGGCTGTAAATATGGCGCGTGGTTTCATTAAAATTTTAGCGACACGGGATTGAAGCGCCGGACGACCCTCAAGATAAACCCATGGAATATCGTTGACGATCCGTTTAAGCAGAAAACGCTCAAATGGAGTCGTTGCAGTTGTTACTGATGCCAATTTGTCGCCTAGCAGTTGCCTGTTGCTGAAGCCGGGCGGTTGGTCGATGCTGCCCGGCCATGCAAATTCGTTGATAAATAAACGCGGCATTTGCCCCAGCCCGAGACACAGCTTTACCAGGTTGCCGACGGAGAAATAGGCGTCATAAATCACCGCCCGGTTTTGCGGAAAGCACTTTCCCCAAAAACCATCAAGAAACCCGACGGCTCTGTGCTTGAACGACCCTGGATGCGGCATCCTCGCGTATGGTTGCCAGTAACCGGCGCGATCGATGTCCCCGTCCGGCGCTTTCCTCTTGCTGCAGCGGTCGCCATATTCGGACTCAATGATGGCGAGGAAAAGTCCATAATTCCAGAAATCGCCCAGAATTTTCTGAATGAAGTCACTATAGTCAAAGAATCCAGGCGAACTGCGAAGCGGCTCAAGTTCTACTGTTTGCAGATTCTGATGCCCGGCAAATGCGATGCGCAGGCACTCCCATCGGTCCCAGATGACGGCAACATACGTCAGCAACCACGGATCAAGTATCGTCTGCCAGTATCGCTGCGGATGGGCGGTTTCGTGATAGCAGTTCAGTTCCGAAGAAAGAGTTTCGAGAATTCGACCATGCAGCTCGACCAAATAATCGTGATCCGTCTTCAGCTTTTTTCGATCGTCCCAATGATTGCCCACAACCTGATGTCTTCGCTTTGACCAAAGATCACGTCGATCATAGACGCGGCACCATTCGCCGAGAAAGAGAAGGTCGTCTTCGGTGCCCCAGGTTTCCTCCAGCGCCGTGGTTACAAGCAACATGCGGTCTTCAATCGAATTTGACTTTACCGACTAACCGCTCGTCCCGGTCTCATAAAGGGGGGCGGGAACTCCGCTTGACGTGGGCCGGTGGCGAATCCGGCAAAAAGGTCGAAGCTCTCGCGACAGGGTACGCGATTAACCAATTAGGGCCCATCCCATGGGGGTGCCCTTTTGGACATCTTTATTCACTCGCCGCCCAAGCAACAGTTCGTAATATTTTGGTGCCAGCCCCATGCCGGGGCGCACGCAGCGGATGTTCTTCGAGGTCAACACGTCGCCCGCCTTGAGATCTTCGGCGATATAAATCGAACGACGGAAAATCAGCGATTTCTTCTCTGCGTCGCCGGGCCCGAAGCGTACTTGGCCCAGAGACAGCCAGGCGCGCTCCGTTTCCGTCACCAAGGCACGCAATTCCCCCGGTTCTAGCGAGAACGTGCTGTCCACGCCACCGTCGGCGCGGCGCAGCGTGAAATGTTTTTCAATCACCGTGGCGCCGTGGGCCACCGCCGCAACCGAGGCGCCTATCCCCATCGTGTGGTCCGACAATCCCACCTCGCAGCCGAACAGAGCGCGCAGATGCGGGATTGCGAGCACGTTGCTGTTTTCTGGCGTGGCAGGGTAAGTGCTGGTGCATTTGAGCAGAACCAGATCGCGGCAGCCGGCGCCGCGTGCCGCCTGTACTGCCTCGTCAATCTCCGCCAATGTCGCCATGCCGGTGGAGATGATCATAGGTTTTCCGGTGGCCGCAATCTTGCGAATCAACGGTAGGTGCACGATCTCGAACGAAGCGATCTTATAGGCGGGCACGTTCAGTGTTTCGAGAAAGTCGACCGCACTTTCATCAAAAGGGCTGCTGAAGCAGAGCATGCCCAACTCGTTCGCGCGCCGCATGATCGGGGCGTGCCATTCCCAGGGCGTGTGGGCGAGCTGATATAGCGCATGCAGGCTTTGACCCTTCCACAGGCTTTGCTCGTCGCGGATGAAGAATTCGCCCTCGTTGACCGCCAGAGTCAAGGTGTCTGCGGTATAGGTTTGAAGTTTGAGCGCGTGAGCACCGGTTTCCGCTGCCGCCTCGACGATGGCAAGGGCCCGGTCAAGCGACTGGTTGTGGTTACCGGACATTTCCGCAATGATCAATGGCGGCACGTCCAAACCGATATTTCTGTCTGCTATTCGCAATTGTGTCTTCACTTCACGGAAATCTTGACCGTTGGCGGTTGGTCGAGCGCCTCGATCTTAAGGGCAAAGCGCCTGTTGTTCAGTTCAAACCATGCCGGATAATGCTCGCCGTCAACCGTGCGCAGCATATTGAATTGTTCGCGCAGTGTCCGGTCGGTATTCAGCCGGCTGTCCTGCGGCCGGCGTCTCCCGTAGTAACTCGGTTCACCGGTTTGCGGAATTCCCGTAGTCGTTACCGCAGGATAGCCATCGACGAAATATCGGCATAATTCTACCGTTGCGCGGGCGACGGCGGCCCTTAATTCGCCAATCAGTTCGGTGCCGCAAAACTCGATTTTCGCGGCCTTGTAGACCGCACCGCTGTCGACGCTTTCACCCGCCTCGAACAGCGATACCGGGATCTCGTTCCGGCCTTCGAGTATTTGCCATGTCAGCGGGGACCATCCGCGACCCTTTGGCAGTTCACTGGCATGGACTACCAGATTGTTGCGGTGCCGGGACAGGATGTCTGCATCGACGATCCGTCCGTAGCTCAGGTAAAAACAGATGTCGCCGGACGCAAGCGTATTGGCATCATTGACCCATGTCACGCGATGGCCCTGCGTCAACCACGCCAGGACAAGTTCTGCAACGGCCTCGTTGATCCAGCTATCGCTGTCGGAACATACGCTGATTTCCCATGTCGCTTTGCCTGCGGGGGCGCGGGCCGGGGGGGAGGCAGATGCATTTCCAAAATGTGTGCAGGCTTCTGTTGCTTGAGCGAAAGTCAGTCGACCCGCCCTGTCGGAGCGAAACTTCCGGATGGCTGTTTGCAGAGCAGGACGTTCAAGTTCCCGATTGCGAAACACCGGGTCAATCGCACAGTCGACTTCCCAGCCTGACCGCACGGAATCAAAGCACACTGCGCCGAGCGCTACTGCGTCAGCGGATTCAACGACGTAGCACCCAAAGCGATCCGGATTGCGCAGACGTTCGGAAAACCGGCCCCGGGCAACCAACCTTTCGGGATAATCATTGGACCAGTTCAGAAAATTTTCTTGATCCGCCAACCGGGCGTGTCGCGCGCGCAAGGATGTCGCAGGCGTCGTGGTCAACGCGGCACAAACCCGACGGGTACCGTCCCCATCTACCGTAGTGAAGCACTGTCGCGACTGGTCTTCATTCTGATCCTGCCGAATCAGCGTTTCCAGCGCATTTTCGATGTCCGGCCCGCCGGTTGCATTGCTGTGTCCCAACCAGCGAACCAGTCCGCGGCGGTTTAATTCTTCGGCGATGGGGCGTTGGTTTTCCGCTAGCGTAATGACGATGGCCGGCAGACCCAGACACAAACGCTCCCAGCTCGTAGCCCCGGAGCCGCCGATCGCGAGGTCGGCCTTCACCATCAGCGGCGCCAAGCTCGGAAGACTGCTGTGCAAATGGACGTTGTCATGACCTGTCACTTGTGCGCGGACCTCTGCGAAATGGGGCGCATTTGTGGCGAGTACCACGTCGGCTTCGATATCGGGTCGGCCAAGATTCAGAAACGCAGCCAGTGCGCGGCCTGTCAGGTCGTCAGTGTCAACACCGCCGAAAAAGATGAGAATGCGACGGACTGGACCGGCTCGCGGTGGAACCCGTTCATGAAGTTCAGCGTAATCAGGCTGCAACAATGCGTAAGCCGGCCCCAATAATTTTCCGCAGGCGGCCGGCAGTTTGCCGGCGTAGCGCGTGTGCAGCCGCGCCACCAGATTCTGGTCGAGCAAAAGGTCGCAGTCGTGTTCCCGGTCCGCAAGGTCGTCGATCGCCATTATGCGACCGACCGAGGTGCGAAATGCCTGCTCCCAGCGTTTGTCGAGCGCATAGTGATCAACGACAAGCCAGTTGGGCTTTGTATCAAGCGCACGTATAACGGCCAGAGTTTCCTCTGCGTCCGAAGACCAGGAGGCGCCGAGCCAGGCCGCATGCGCCACGGTATCGGTGTGCGGGGATGCAGAATCTGGCAGAGACATCCTATGGACACTGAATTTGTTTTGCTCGATCAGGTCGCAAATATGGCCATTATGTTCGCGACAAATAAAGATCACGGTTGCTCCGCGTTGGCGCAACGCCGCAGCAAGGGTCAGGCAGCGCATCACATGGCCGGTGCCGATGGTCAGCGAAGCGTCAGTGCGGAAAACCACATTCATGACTGAAAGTCTGCGTCGATCAATTTAGCCGCTTGAAGCCGGCATGGCAGACCGGCCCCTCAAGTAATGCATCCACGCTTCTGCCGCCCTCGCACTCCTTGATCAGTGCGAATACCGGGTCGAGGGTCTCGAAGTAGCGGTCGACCAACGCTCGGGTGTGTGCAATGCAGGTATAGACGGAGGTGGATGCCAGGATCCCCTTTTTCAGCATTTCCTGCGTAATAAGCGTCTTGTATTTGAGCATGTCGGAGACCGGCAGGCTGAAACCCGTTAATGCGGGCAGGCCATTGAGTTGAATCGGCAGATCGTATTTTTTCGCGAGCGCCAGCCAGCGTTTGCCGATTTCATTTCCCGTCGCCGTAATCTGCTCCCATGACCGCTCGCGCTCCATTATCTCCAGCGTCTTCAGGGCGGCAGTCGGGCCGATACGTTCAGTCCAGAACGTGCTGCTGATGAAAGTGCTCTGGGCGGCTTCCATGACCGCCCGGCGTCCGATGACGGCCGTGATCGCATAGCCATTGCCGAGTGCCTTGCCGAAAATCGCGATGTCCGGCTCGACACCGTAGAGTTTGTGCAGACCGCCAAAGGTTTGACGAAAGCCCGAAGTGCATTCATCAAAAATCAAAACGATATTGTTGTCAGTGGCCAGTTTGCGAACCTTCTGCAGGAAATTATTTTTCGGCCCCATGTTGCGTGAAACCTCCATTTTGATCACGCCGATGTCGTGATCGCGGACCAGCGCTTCAAGTTCCGCGAAGTTGTTGTAGCGGAACGGCAGCACGCTGCCGCGTAAATTCTGGGGAACCCCCTTGGGTTCAAGGCCGGGAAGCAGGTGGCCGGCCAGGTTCTGGTCGTCGCCCAAATTGGCCGCCAGATACCAGTCGTGCCAGCCGTGGTATCCGCAGATGGCGGCCTTGTCCCTGCCGGACGCGGCGCGGGCAATCCGGATTGCAATCGCGTTGGCCTCGCCCCCGGAACGCGCCAATCGCACCATGTCAGCCCACGGGTGAAGTTCGATCAGTCGTTCCGCCAGATAGACTTCCTCCGGGCAGTTGAAAGTAGACATATTGCCCGCTGCGATCGTTTGGCGAACTGCATCATCGACTTCCGGATGTCCGTAACCCAGCGTATTGGTACCGATGCCCATAAAGGACATGTCGATGTATTCGCGCCCGTCAAGATCCCAGACATGGCAGCCTTGAGCTTTACTGAAGTAGACCGGCCATTTTTCGGGCAGAAACATTTCTGCCCGCTTGGAGAGCAGCATGTTGCCGCCCGGTATGACCCGCTTGGCGCGTTGCCACAGTTTCTGGCCGGTACCGAGTTGTGCGCCCTGGTTACGGACCAAATGCTGATTTGCCATGAACCACTCCTTATGTTCGGTGCGCAAAGCCAGCACTTCCGTCCATCCGAAGTCGCCGCGGGGGTGAAAGTGTTCGAATATTGCTTGCACCACTTCGAAATCGGCCGGTTCATCGACCGTCCAGCGCTGGGCCGATTCATCGGTGTCATTGGTGCAGTTCAGATGAGTAAACTGTTCGGATTCGCGGATGAAAGGTGTCACGTGTTCGCGATCGCGGGCTGCGGTCGCCTGTTTCCAGGCGCTTTCCAGCGCGCGAAACGTAAACACCTCTGCATCCAGGCCGTCCGGATATGTTGGCGGCGAAATGTTCGAAGCATAGTCGACACCGGATTCCTGGAATTTCGCGATAAGCGTGTCTACTAGCAAAGGATCTATCAAAGGGCAGTCACCGGTGACGCGCACCACCGCATCAGGCCGCACTTCTTTTGCTGCCTGGTAGTAACGGTCGAGAACGTCGTTTTCGTTGCCCTCATAAACCATGTAACCGAGGCCGCGCAGGTATTCAACCAGCGGCTTATTGCTCGGCGCAACGGAAGTGGCGAGCACAATCTGGTCAACTCGCTTGGCGTTCGCAAGCCGTGCCAGCAACAGGCCGATCATTGGCGTACCGCAGATCGGCTGCATCACCTTGTTGGGGAAACGGGTAGAGCCCATGCGGGCCTGAACGATAGCAATGGTTTTCAAGCTGTATTCCAGCGGGCGGGGTTGATTAGATCGAGATCTTCGCTTGCCAACGTCTCCGGCGGCACGACCGGTGCGGCGCGGGTGGCAGCAAGAATTTCCTGCAATTGCTTTGCGCTTTCGACGCCGACCACGATGAGGTCGATTTCCGGCTTTGAAAGCGCTAATCCCAAGCAGCCCTGCAGCGAACTCAAGGTGTTTTCCTTGAGCCAGTTGAACCATTGGCCGCGCAACGATTTCCAGCGATCAAAGTACGCCGGCCACTTCGTTTTTTGCGCCAAAAGCAAACCTTGGAGAAATATAGAACGAATATGCACTTCGGCACCGTCATCATGCAGGCGGGCAAGCCACCCGGACGCAGCCAGACGACGATCGATAATGTTGAATGGGGCCTGTACAAGATCAAACCGGAATTTCGGCCAGAGTAAGTCGAGCTGCTCCGGATCGTAGACGGAGATGCCTATCTTTTCGACTTTGTCGCGTTTCTTGAGGCTGGCCAATGCTCGATACAGTGCGTCGCCATTGGGGCCGATAAGCTGGTCGGGGCAATGCAGCAGCAGTCCATAGAGTCGATCTGCCTTGAGACGGCTCAGAGAGCCCGCCACTTGCGCTTCGACCCAGTCGGCCACATCGTGAATGGCGTCAGGTACGGCAGGCAGCTTTGTAACGATACGCCAACCGTCAATTCCGATCTGTCCGAGGCAGTGCTCGCTTTCGCCATAGGCGATTGCGGTGTCCAGCATATCGATGCCCGACGCAGACGCAAGGTCGAGAATCGCCTTGACCTCGGCATGTTGGACCTGACCGGATCGATTCGTGATCCCGTATGGAAGGCCGAACTGGACGGTGCCGAGCGCAATCTTCATTCAAAAATGGAGCAGAGCCGGTGCGAAAGCGTGGTCATGCGTGAGGATGCATTTCCCTGGCCAGTCCCGCCCGGACCCAGGCCATGGCGTAGTCATGGACCTCGTTAATCGGCAGCTGATATTTTTCGGCAATCTCCAGCAGCCCGGTTCGACCGTCGATGTGCCTGGGCAGACTGTTCATCAGCCGGTTCCAGCGACCCGCCTCGGACATGTAGTCCACGCCATCCGGTCCCACCGCAGGTAGCGGTTTGTAGAGCCCGCGACGCGAAAGACAGACGAGGCCTTTGAAGCACGGTTCGAGGCAGACGTTGGCTTCGAGCGCATTGCATATTGAAAGTGCGGTTTCGAGCGTGTCCTGCATTTGCGTTTCGGACAACCGTTCCGGGGTGTCCTGATCTGTATGGTATTCGGGGAAAGGCCAGCGCGTCAGCGAAACGGCCGGAATGGCAAACGGCGGGGCTTCGAAGACTGTCTCGTCATTACCGTAAATTGCGCGGAATTCTCCCCAGTCATAAGTCCCGAAGCGGCGGCGAAACACATTGTGTGCGGCCAGATCCAATGCGCTTTTTCCGGTGAAGCTCTGTTGCAGGCGGAGCGGTCGACAGTTTCCGACGGACTTCAGAAGAATGGCACCCTTGATCCGAGCCGCTTCGTTCGGCTTCATTGCATCGAGCCAGAACATGGGCCCGAACAATTCAGGGGCAACCAGCAGCGAGTAGCTTAAACGCCGCCGTGGCATTGCTGCCAGGCGCCGCATGAGCTCGATGCCGATGGCCACGCCGGAAATATCGTCATTTGCTTGATACGGGTGGCAGTTGTGCGCGTTGATTAGCATTAAATCGTCGAGTTCGCCCGGGAGTCGGTGAATCAACACTTTCATCGTAGAGGGCATCCTGCGCGTTACCAACTCGACATCGTAATCGCCGGGCGTCAAGGCGTCTTTGATCCGTTGCGGCATGCAAAATCCCCATACCGGTTCATCGGGGCGATAAAGCCGCGTCCAGTGATAAGGAATCGCATCGGCATCGTTTTCCGACGTGAAAAGATGTCCCTCAAGTTCTTGTAGCGGGAGTCTTCCAGAAAAGGATTCTGATTGCGCCGGAACCCCGAGCGGCGAGGTCATGCCATCGTAGACCAGCTTTCCGTTCCTGCGCAGTTCGGCTCTTTCAACAATACAGGCATGCGGAATCAACCAGCCATTCAATTCGCGCCCGGAAGGGTATTCGAGGGTCTCGAAGGCAAGCTCGCGCCGCATTGCTTCAACGGCCGCGTCAGATCCCGGCCCCGTGACCGAATAGCCGAAGGGATACAGGCGGCTGACAAGTTCGATCAGACCGCTCATTCAGTTCTCCCGTGGCACATTGAATCCCTGCGCGGACAGCCGGGGCTGGAAGGCGAAGGCGTGTTCCAGTTTCGCCGCCGGCGTCAACAAGCGCCGGCCTTCGCGCAAGCGGGGCCTGACGTCGGTGCCGGATGCATCCTGGACCATGCCGAGGCTGAGTGCGCCGCCTCTTGCGGCGACGACAAGCTCATGGCCGATGCGACGCACTATGATGCCGGCTGCAAACGGATGGAAATCGTCCGCATTCTTCAGCAGCTCGACATTTTTCAATCGAACAAGCAATCCATTACAAAAAGTTGCGGCCCCGGCATATGGACGGTCGAATGCATTGCAAAACCGCACAATCTCATCGGCCGACCAGCGCCAATCGATAAACGCCTGTTCAAGCGTCATCACGCGCGGGAAATAGAGACGGTCGGAATTGACGCTTTGGTATGAAATCGGCCTCAGGGGCGCGCCGTCCCGCATTGCGCGCAGGAAGGCGCTCAAGCATTGCTGGCCGTGCTCGAAATTCGCCAGAAAGTAGTCTTCCGGCACGCGAGCGCTCTCCGGCACCTGAAATGTTTCGTATTGGAGAATATCTCCCCGGTCGAGGTCTGCGGTGATGTCCTGCAAGTAACAGCCGCCGTCACGGTTCCCGTTCAGGATCTGCCAAGTGTAATGGGCGCCGCCAAGGTAACGCGGAACCGGTATGAGATTGACGTTGATCATGCCAAAGCCGAAGCGACCGATGACGGCCGTGGAAAACATCCACGCCGGCCCAAAGCAGAGTGCAAGAGCGGCGGTTCCCGCAAACTGCTCTGCCGGCCACGAAGAAGTATCGTTGACGTTTTCAACGACTTTCACCATGGCGCCCGCGTCTTCCAGCCGAACGCGGAGAATTCCGCCGGTAAGCGGCAGCGCTTCATCGGCATGGCGCGGCGCCAGTAGGGCGGAGACGGTATAGCCGTCGCGGTTCAACCTGTCGGCAGCAACAACCATCAGGTCGCCACTGCCGATCAGAGCGACACGCCGCACCCCCTTGTAAGACCGTTCACTCACGTGTCGCTCCGGCGAGTTTGCAGAGGACGATCTCGTCCTGCCAATGACCGTCAGAGAGCCAGTATTCGCGCAGGCGGCCGTCTTCCGTGTAACCGGCTCTTAGAAAAGCCCGGTAGGAGCCGACGTTTCCGGTGTACATGCCCGCCGTGACCCGATGCAGACCGAGCGGTCCCAGTGCATGCGCGGTGAGCAATTCGATGGCTTCCGTGGCGTAACCTTTGCCCCAGAGCGCATCGTCCCCGATGAAAAGTCCCATGTCCGCGCGACGATGCGGCGCGATGATCGGCCCCAGTTTGACGTTGCCGATATATCTGCGGTCTTGCTTCAGGAAGATGCCCAGCAAAAGGTTATCGCCGGATTCGTTCATGTTTGCTACGAAGTCAGTTAGCTCGCCTGCCGTCTGTGTGTGAAAACGTATTTCCATGTAGCGGGTGATTTCCCGATCGTTTATCCACGCCAGATATTGCGGCGGCAGTGCCGTGGCATCTAGGTTGTCCAGTATAAGCCGAGCGGATATCAGCGGGGATTTCAGTCGCATGGGGTGTTATCTGATTTGCAATTCAACAGGGAGGAATGACGCCATGAATTGGGTACAGCTATGTGCGCGAATCGATATCATGAGGTCGAATGGCGCGCGGATCGATGCTCGTGCCCGATTCTCCGGAGGGCGCTTCAAGTTCATTCAGACCTTCTTGAAATGGAGGCCGTAATTTGAAAGAAAGCTTTTCGCCCGCATTGGATTGCTGTCCGAAAAGTTGAATATGCTCCCGCAGGCCAGTGCGCTGACGCCGGTATCTAGAAAAGCCTGGCGCAGGTGTTCGTAGTTTCCGGAACCGCCTCCCGCAATAACCGGCACGACGGTCGCTTCCATGACCCTTCGGATCAATTCAAGATCATAGCCGGCCATGGTGCCATCGCGGTCGATAGACTGGATGAAAATTTCGCCGGCGCCCCCGCGTTCGCAGTCGCGGACCAGTTCCTGCAGATCCAGATTGTCATGCCGGGTGCGGCCACAATTCGAATAAGGCACGTAGCGTCGCAGCTGTTGATTCCAGGCGGCGTCAATGCCGACGACGCAAGCCTGTGTTCCAAATTTCGCGGCAACGTCGGATATCAAGCTTCGACGTTCGTAGATCGCCGAATTGAGCACAATCTTGTCCGCCCCGTTCTGTATCAGAAACGAAGCGTCCTCGATGCTGGAGATGCCGCCACCGACTGCCAGAGGCATGAAACATTCCTCCGAAACCTTCTCAAGGATCTGTTTGAGCGGTTTTACCGAGCGTTTGTCGCGGTCAATATTCAAAAACACCAGTTCATCCGCCTGTTGCGAATTGTAGACGGCAGAACTTTTTACCGGATCGCCTACGTCTCGGTATTCGCCGAAGCGGGTCGTCTTGACCAAACGACCTTCGAAAAGCAGCTGCACTGGAATGATGCGTTTTTTCAGCACGCCCCGTTCCAGTTGCAGAAATTTTCTATCAGGTGCAGCCCGTTGATCTGGCTTTTCTCCGGGTGAAACTGTAGGCCGATGACATTATCCTGGCCCACGATGCTGGCAAACAGCGCGCCATAGTCCGTTTCCGCCAACACACTGGCAGGATCGGTGCTGTAAAACGCATAAGAGTGCACGAAGTAGAAATCGCGGTCCGGTTTGATGCCTTCCAGCACGGGATGCGTTTTTCTGAGCATTGCGCTGTTCCAGCCGACGTGCGGCAGTCGCAGCCCGTAATTTGTCGGAAGGTGGCGAACGGTTCCGGGTATCAGGTTGAAACCTTCAGTGTTACCCCCCTCGATGCCGCTGGTGGCCAGCAATTGCATGCCCAGGCATATGCCCAGCAGCGGCCGGCCGCTGGCCGCGAAATCGCGCACTGGCTCCAACAGCCCGCGCCCGGATACCTGACGCATTGCCGTCGCGAATTGCCCCACGCCGGGCAGAATAAGATGACTGAGTCCATCCAATTCGTCTGCTGTGGTAACAATGTGCGGATCGAAGCCCTGCTGGAACACTGCGTTCCAGACCGAACGCAGGTTTCCCATGCCGACATCGAGCAGACCGATCACAGGGCCCGCGCGCAACGGTTGCGACCGCGCCGGTTTTTCTGCGGCGGCCGGTTAGGGCGCATTCAGTTTGCGGTCGATTCCGCGCGAGTCCGGCGGTTCCCGATACCAGCGCGCGTAGTCATGAGGTTTATTTGCCCACTTGATCGCGTGGGTGTCCGGTTGCCACGGCGATACTATGGTTTTGGCGACAATCGAGTTGAACTCTTCTTCGCTGATGCCCAGGTATTCAAGAAAGATCGGCAGGGAATTCGGCTTGTGCCCCTCGAATTCGGAAACCAGTTTCCGCTGTTCATCTTGCGTCATTCTGCCGTTGCGTATGTCGAGCGCAGTCATCTGGGTTACACGCGAATAACCGCGCTTCAGCCATTTGATGTAATCGCGCATACCCTGCATATGGCATTCGATCTTCTCGTAGGGGTATAAATCCCACGGCATGCCTTCAACTTCGTCGCCCTGCCAGCCGAGTTCCTTCTGAATAATTTCCACGTTCGACTTCACGTCCCATGGAATATAGGAGCCCAGACAGACAGACCGGTATTTGATGCGCTTGAGTTCGCGCAGGGGGGGATAGGTGTAGGGTGTCATGTCACGGGGATCCAGATCGAAATCGCCCTTGATCATCCCTGTCATATCTTCCGCCGTAATGCCGAGATTGACGTATCGGTTGAACCTTACCTCGTCAACCTCTTCGACCTCGTTGTCGCGGTAGTCGTAATATGCCGTGTATTCCGAAGACGGTTCGCCCCAGAAGACTAGCGGAACGTTGAACTTGATCGCGACATGCATCGGGTACGCAAAAATACCCGTGTGGCAATGCCAGCAAAAATCCCCTTTCCGGATCAGCGCCTCGAGCATCAGGCGCTTAACCACGCGCCAGTTTGGCGTGAATGAAATTACGTCAACCCCGAGTTTCTTGAAAGTTCGCTCGTTGTTTTGTTTTAGCGTTTCCCGCATGAAGCCGTGGTTAAACTGTACCACCAGCGGCTTGATGTGATACTCCTTCATCAGGTACCAGAGCGTGTATGTGGAGTCCTTGCCCCCGGAAAACGGCACTACGCAGTCATAATCGTATTTTCCGCGATATTGCTCAACGAGCGCATTCAGGTCAGACTTGCGCGCACTCCAGTCGATGATGTCACGCTTAAACTCGACTTGCCTGCAGACGTTGCATACCCCTGCAGCGTCGAATTCTATGGTTTCGTAGGTTTCGGGGAGGCCGCATCGGCTGCATTTCTTCAGTTCCATCGTTCTTCCAATCTCCACAGGTTGAGCGCGGTCACGTTACGCCGACCCTATGCATGCGTGCAGGGCGTTGATAACCATGTCCTGGTCTGTATCGGTCATTTGCGGATATATCGGCAACGTAAGTGCTCCAAGGGCGTGCGCCTCCGCCTCCGGATATTGCCCGGGTGCAAAGCCGAAATTCCGGTAGTACGGTTGCAGATGCACCGGGAGGTAATGAAGGTTGACGCCGATGCCGCGATTCCGCAGTTCTTCAAAGATTTGTCCATAAGGCTTTGCCAGCGTATTGCGCTGGAACCGAACTACATAAATGTGAAAAGCCGAACGGTTTCCGGTTTGCACGGTGGGCAACTGCAGAGGCAAATCTTTGAGCGCCTCGTCGTAACGGCGCGCGATCGCATTGCGTCGCTCTACGTATCCGTGCAGGCGCTTTAGCTGACTGCTGCCAAGTGCCGCCTGGATATCGGTCATTCGATAGTTGTATCCAAGTATTTGTTGTTCGTAATACCAGGGGGCCCGATTGTTGGCGCGCAGGCGGGCCGGATCCCGCGTAATGCCATGGCTGCGCAGCATGTTCATGCGTTCGGATAATTCGCCGTTATTCGTCAATGCCATGCCACCTTCGCCCGTGGTGATGATTTTTACCGGGTGAAAACTGAACACCGTGATGTCCGACCAGCGGCAACTGCCGACCGGTTCACCATTTCTTGACGCGCCGATCGCATGGGCGGCGTCTTCAATTACTTTGAAGCCGTATTCCCGCGCGAGCTCCCAGACGTCTTCCTGCTTGGTAGGTTGACCGGCGAAATGCACCGGCACGACGACTTTGGGCAGCCGGTTTTCCCGTTTGGCGCACTGCAACTTTTCCCGCAGCTTCGGAACACTCATGTTCCATGTGACCGGATCGATATCGACAAAATCCACATCCGCTCCGCAATAGCGGCCGCAGTTTGCCGATGCGACAAAAGTATTTGGCACGGTCCACAGGCGGTCGCCAGGTCCCAGGTCCAACGCGAGACAGGCAATATGAAGGGCCGCGGTCGCGTTACTAACCGCAACTGCGTGCTTGACGTGGGTATATTCGGCGACAGCGCGTTCAAACGCCGGCACGGCGGGTCCCTGCGTTATGAAGTCCGAGCGCAGGACTTCCACCACCGCATCGATGTCAGCTTGGTTGATGTCCTGGTGACCATAGGGAATCATCAAACGCCTGCCAGATGATTGAAGGCGACGATTTCGTCGATCGTTAGGAATTTCGCGTTCTTGCCGGAGTGAAATTCAAAGCCTTGTTCGACCGGCTGCCCGGATTCACCAAGTTTGTTTACCGTGAAATCGACAGACGCCCAAAGCTGAATCGTCGGTTGAATAACATAGTGGTCTGCAAACTCGAGTGTTAGGTGCGAATCATCGGCGGGACACATGGTCTCGTGCAGTTTCTCACCTGGACGGATGCCGATAACCCGGTGTGGCAGCTTGGGGGCCATCGCTTTGGCAAGATCGACAATATTAATAGAAGGAATTTTGGGGACGAAAATTTCACCGCCGTGCATGCGCTCGAAGTTCTTGAGGACAAACTCGACACCCTGTTGAAGCGTTATCCAAAAACGTGTCATGCGCGTATCGGTGATCGGCAGGTGGTCGCCGCCATTGGCGATAAGCTTCTTGAAAAATGGCACGACCGATCCGCGCGAACCGACCACGTTGCCGTAACGCACTACGGCAAATCGGGTTTTGTGCCCCCCTGCAATGTTGTTGGCAGCGACGAAAAGCTTGTCCGACGCCAGTTTGGTGGCGCCATAAAGATTGATTGGATTGGCAGCTTTATCGGTAGAGAGGGCGATCACCTTTTCGACGTTATTCGAGAGGGCTGCGTGGATGACGTTTTCCGCACCATGGATATTGGTTTTGATGCATTCCATGGGGTTGTATTCTGCTGCGGGCACTTGTTTAAGTGCCGCTGCGTGTATCACGTAGTCGACACCATTCATGGCTTGCACGAGGCGATCTCGGTCGCGCACATCGCCTATGAAATAACGCATGCAATTCTCATGAAACTCTTGCTCCATTTCGAACTGCTTTAGTTCGTCACGGGAGTAAACGATCAGTTTCCTTGGCTTATAGCGTTCGAGTATGATCTTCACATACTGCTTGCCAAACGAACCCGTGCCGCCGGTAATTAATATGGATTTATTGTTGAACATAATTTTGGAATATTAGTGGGCTGGGAGTGGTCTTTGGCATTTGCTCAATGCTCAAACCGAGGACAGGGAATTCAGTTCCTTTTGCAACACCGACCTTAAGATGTGATTGCCGGGGTCGTATGTCATGATGCTTGAGAAATCAAGCATTTTTAATTCCGCTATCCATTGCTTCTCGTCGATTTCGAACAGGTGATCCAAAATTCGACCGAAGGCGACGGTATCCGGGCTATTGGTCCAAAAAGAGCCGTCATCCGGATAGTTTTCCGGCCATCCAAACGTGAGACCGGCAACGCTCAGCAGGTGGGACCTGATCGCAAATATCGCTGTTTTGTTTCCCCGCGCTGCGGATTCGTAGCCCAACGCGCTGTCGATGGTTACAACTACTTCGGCAGAGTCGGCGGCGTCGTACCCGGCGTATGGGCCAGAAGTTTTGGAAAAGGCGCACGTATGCTCTAAAAGTTCATTGTAGTAGCGCGCCTCGGCTTCGAGTGGTTCCCCGTTACTGGAACGAGTACATGGAATAATTAACAGGGCCTTGTTGTTTTCCCTTGCGTAATTTGCAATAAATGGCAAAACAATCTGGTCGGGCCGTTTGAAGTATTCCTGGTGAGAAAAAAATTTTTCACCCAACACTAATCCTTGAGTATTTCTGTATTGAGAAACAAAGGCGATAGTGCCGGCGCTACCTTTCTCGCGTCTAGGGGCCATGTTGTTCTTCAGGGAGCCGATCGGAACCACGGCGCCTTCCATATATCGAGCGTAAAGGGCACCGGAAATGGAACCGAACGTCAGCATATAGTCTACTTTCAACGCACTTTTCGGCATCGCTTTCGCGTCCAGAATTTCGATGACGTCACAATAATAGGATTGCACTCCGTTTTGGATGAAGAGCGTTTTCGCCGACGAATGCCGTCTGCTGACCAAATAGAAATTGAAACTATTTTGTATAAACGTGACGATCAAGCGCGGGCGCACTTTCTCGATAAAGCAGTCGATATAAGCGTTGGCTTTGTTGCCGCGTCTAAACAGGCTTTGAAGCAGCGTGGGCACGTTGATCTTCTCGCCCCGCACATGTAGTACTTCCGGTTCCCAAGGGTGAAGATATGCCATAAGGAAATCGTGGCCGGCCGCATCGAATATCACTACCTCACTCGGATTCGGCCATCGCCAGGTTTTCTCTGCCCCGATGAAATAGCAGAGAAAACGCCACATCCTTCGTATGCGTGCGACCATTGTTTCGGCCGAAGGCGCTTAGCGCGCTTCTGGATCTGCCAAGATCCGTGATCGAAACGCGGCCTCGGCGATCTGCCAGTCCCATTCAGTATCTATATCGATGTTTTCCTCAGGGGCATCAATCATGAGGGGCACCATGTCTTCACTGAAAAAAGACTTCCGGATGCGCAAATTGTCAGTAGCGACCAGGTAAAAAGCGCCATTGACAACATAGGCGGGTGGAAGATCCTGAGATCTTTGATGAAGATTGTCTTGATCGATAAAGGGGCGCATGCTTTCACCCTCGATTCGAAAACACAACATCGGATGGGAGGTCGCCGGCCCTACGCCGATTATGGGGCGGTAATTATGAGCACGAAAAAGCTCTAAGCCGCGCAGGACGGTATCGCGACTGCGAAAGGGGGAGGTCGGTTGCAACAAAAGTAGCCCATCGATTTTCCCGCGCTCACCTTCATACCAATTCAACGCATGAACAGCGACCTCAACTGAGGACGCCGCATCTGTGGCCAACCCCGGTGGACGCAGCCACGGCACCAATGCGCCGGCATTGCGGGCAACCTCGGCGATGGCCGGATCATCGGTAGAAACCAGAACGTCGCAGAGGTCTGGAATTTTGCCGGTGACATCGATACTCCAGACAATGAGGGGCTTGCCGCCAAGCGGGCGGATGTTCTTTCCTTGTATCCGTTTCGAGCCCCCGCGGGCGGTTATGAGAGCAAGTATCTTCACAGGGTCAGGAATTGGCGCAACACGTTTAAACCGACTTCGCCGCTTTTTTCCGGGTGAAACTGGCAACCATATATATTGCCCTTGCGTATCGCCGCTGACACGAGGCAGCCATCGTAGCTGGCATCCGCAAGCCGGCAGGAGGGATCATCCGGAAACGCCGTGAACGAATGAACAAAATATACCGAACTGCCGGGGCGGACAAGATCCAAAATCGTGCCGGCCCATTTGGTTGCGGCGGGTGCTTGCAATTCATTCCACCCGATGTGCGGAATCTTGTGAGGAACCCCTGACGGGGAAGTTGCGGGTATCGGCAGAACACGGCCCGGTATCAGTCCCAATCCCTCATGCGTGCCGAATTCCTCGCTGAAGTCGAGCAGCATCTGCATGCCAAGACAGATGCCCAAGAGTGCCCGACCCGTCACTGCGAAATCACGCAAGGTGCCTATCAGCGCTCGCGCTCGCAATCCATCCATGCCGTCTTTGAATGCCCCGACCCCCGGCAATACCAGCCGTTGAGCCTGTGAAATCTGCGCGGGGTCGTCCGTCAGCATGACTTTTGCGCCGCATTTCTCAAGGGCGCGCGAAACGCTCAACAGGTTGCCGATCCCGTAATCAACGACAGCGACAGAGGGGCTCATGGCTGCCGGACGTGAATGCCGGCCGCGAAAGCCGATTGACGAATATCATTCAGGGCCAGTCGCTTGAAATGCAATGCGTCAGCCATTGCCACGGCGTCAGCGCCCGCGCGCACGGCGTCAACCAGATGATCTGAGCTGCCCATGCCGCCGCTGGCAATGACAGGTATCGAAACTGCGGAAGATACAGCCTCGACGAGATGGCAATCGAAGCCCTTGCGGGTGCCTTCCTGATCAACCGAAGTGAGCAGAATTTCACCGGCCCCCAACTCGACGCCGCGCCGTGCCCATTCAACGACATCAAGTCCCGTGTGTTCGCGGCCATTGTCGATGTAGGCCTCCCATTTGCCGGGCGACGAGCGCTTGGCCTCGATTGAAAGCACCATGCACTGCGAGCCGAATTTGTGGGCCACCTCTGTAATCAATTCCGGTCGGCGCGTTGCCGCCGTGTTGATTGCCACCTTGTCGGCGCCCGCGCGCAAGAGGGTCCTGACGTCGTCGCCGGAGCGTACGCCGCCACCGACGGTTAGCGGAACAAAGACGTTTTCTGCCGTGCGCTTTACGATATCGGCCAAATTGTTTCGTCCGTAAAGACTGGCCACGATATCCATGTAAATCAGTTCGTCAACGCCGGCTTGGTAGTAATCCTGCGCATATTGCTGAGGATCGCCGACAACGCGCAGACCTTCGAGATGTATGCCCTTAATCAGGTTTGGGCCCTTGATGTCGAGCCGTGCTATCAAACGAATATTAGCCATGCTGTTCGAATGTCAGCGGTTAGCCTGCAACTTTGTGACGCAGAAACCATTCGCCACCCTCATGTTTCCAGAGATGGGGGGAGCGGAATTGATCGGCGAGCCGCATAAAATACTCACGATCAATTATTGGTTGTTCAAACTGCGAAGAGGCGACGGGAAACTCCCGAGGCGGAATACTGAGATAGCGAAAAATTTCGTCGGCAAATCGCTCTGGAAATTCGCCATCGAATTTTCGTACAAGTGCAACTCCTTCCTCGCGCGTAATGTCGCCGGAACGAATTTCCTGTGCCGCATCGTATGTTGCGCGCCCGATGCCGAACTTGATGAATGTTGTCAGGTAGTGGAAATCGTCGATTCGGTCATCAATGCTGTTGTACTTGCTGTAAGTGCCTGGCGTGCGTTCCGGCGACGCCTGAAACCCGCCGTGTTCAACGGCGTAGTAATAGCAGCTTTGAGGGTGCCAGCGCAGGTAATAGCCAAGGTAGTGCACCTCGACATTTTTCCTGGAAATCAAATCCGGATCGGCCGGCAGATAGGGCTCAAGATCGGCCTGGGTCACGCCGAAACTTTCCTTCAATTCGGTAACCGAAGTTCCGCCCAGGTAGACTTTTGATTTGTCCTCTGCAGTGAAGTAAGACCAATCGCGTTTGGCTGTCTCCGTATCGGCAATTGGATTGCCGTACTCAGCCTCGCTCTCGCCGTAAAAAATAAGCGGTATATCAAGCATAAGCGCCATCTTAGGGGCAATTGACTTTTGCCCGAGCATGAATGCCTGAAACGGGTGAAAAAGGTTTTCTACCGCCAGCCGTGTCAACAGACGGTGTACCCGTCCGTTTGGGGTATGCAGGTAGTTATCGAATCCAGCATGAATCCACGACTGAAAATTTTTCCAACCCCAATCCGTGTAGATATGAGGCGCCCATGTGACGGTGAGAGGATGCATTCCATATTTGTAGCGCAGGACGTGTGCAGCGTAAAAGCTGTCCTTGCCGCCTGAGCCCGGAACGATACAATCATAGCTGCCATCCTTGCTGCGATGTTTTTCGCAAAGTGCAATCAGTTGAGATTCGCGTTCCTGCCAATCAATTTGATTTTTCTTTTTCTCTGCTTGCCGGCAGGCATCGCAGACCCCGTCTTCGTCAAAGTAGATTGTTTTTTTCTTGCTATCTTTTGTATGTTCATACTCGACCGCCGAATTCGGTCGTTGGTTTGAAATGACGCAACTTTTGCAGAACGCAACTTCGCCTGGCAATCCGTATTTGGCATGGCGAGCGCCAGCCGTATCCTTGAAAAGGGCTAGATCAACTGGGGCAGGATAGGGGTATTTGCTCATGATGTTTTTTAAGGAGATTTTTGAAGGGAATTGCGCGTATCGTCGTGCTGCACGACGGTGCGTTGGAACAATTGCTACTTACATCAAACTTGGCGGGGCGTATTCGTCGACATTTTGTTGAAATGTGATCGTGATACATGAATTGCGATTGGCAATCACTGAAACAGATTCTTAAAATCGCCGTGAGCTTGTTCCAGATCGGATTGGTGACCAATATCCAGCCAGTATTCCCGTATGGGAAACACAGTTGTTTCCATCTGCTTTTGTATTAGTTCCTCAAACAACGATGGCATGTCGAGACGGGAATTGGGGCGAATTAGATCCAGTACGTCTGGCTCAAAGACGTAGATGCCGGCATTTACGAAGAAACGTTGAACCGGCTTTTCTTCGATGGCAACCAGACGGTGAGAGTCAAGTTTGACAACCCCGTAGGGCACCTGGAAATCGTATTCGCGAACGCACATCGTCGCTTGTGCATGATGTGCCGAATGAAAATTCAGTAGAAGATCAAAATCGACTTTCGTAAGCAGGTCGCCGTTCATTACGATCATTGGGTGCGTTGGGCGGTTAGGCAGCAAACCCAATGGCCCTGCGGTGCCGAGTTTCTCCCCCTCGTGAATGTATTGAATATCGATGTTCCATTTGGAACCGTCGCCAAAATAATTTTCTATGATCTCGGCTTTGAAATTGACGGATATATAGAAACGTCGAAAGCCGCATTCGATGAAATTTAGAATAATTATTTCCAACAGGGGTTTTCCGCCAACGGTAAGCATGGGTTTCGGGGTGTCGTTGGTGAGCGGACGTAACCGAGTGCCAAGGCCGCCGGCCAGTAGCACCACCACGTTGTCGCGTATCGGGTGCCTGACGAGCTCGTCCAGCGATTCAAGTCCGACGACCCGTCTTGCATCATCAACGATTGGAATGCGTCGAAGTTGTTTTGCCTGCAGTACGGTCAGGATGGTATTGCGGTCATCGTTGTGGGTCGCGACTGTCGGCGCTGGGTTCATTATTTCGCTTGCTGGAGCATCCAGGCTGATGCCGTGTAAGATCGCCCGCCTGACATCGCCATCGGAAACTGTCCCGAGCAAAATACCGCCGGAGTCCACGATTAGCGCGAGTTGAAGCTGGCCGGAATCGATGGTCCGAACCGCGTCACGAATTGTGGCGGCCGGAGAAATGAGTATGTTTTTCCAATTGGACATCAGGCAAATTGTTCCCGCGACATTAAACTAAAGCGAATACAACGAATTTTTATTGGCGCTCGCGCAGCAGCTGGAATGCTTCAGCCGCCATATATCCGGCACTTGTTCCGCGGAGTGCGGCCAGAGCACGTATGGCGGCAATGCTTCGCGGAAACGGAAACTCTCCGAGTTCTGAAGAATAAACAGACATTGCGTCCAGTTTGGCTTCAAGAAAATCCGTGATGTCCACAAAAAAATTGGGCTGAAAGAAATTTGTAGTGCCCAAACCAAATTCTGTCTCAGACAGGGTTTCGTATGCGAGGACACGCTTTACGGAGTGATAGCGAAACCACTTTGTGCAGGCCGAGACTGCATCAAACGTGATTCGATGATCAGAGTGCGCATCGGCAGGATGCGGCAAGAAAACCTCTTCCGGCCGGAAGTCCTGAAACACCTTGCCTATTTCTTGTATGAGTTCAGAAGTTGGAATCTGCTCAAGCCGCGTCGAGGGCTTATTCAACTTAAAGGTTTTACTGAAATTGTATTTTTGCTGAATTTGCAAAATTTCGTTTTCTCGCTGCGCAACCCGTTGTTCGGACCATTCGTCCAATGTGGAGATGCCCGTAACGATCAGCCAACCCAATTCCGCCCCTTCGTTACGGCGGCGCAGCAATGTGCCGCCGCAGCCGAGGGTTTCATCGTCCGGGTGCGGTGCAATCACAAGGGTTTTCAAAGATACTCTCCGGCCAATGGCTTAAATTCGGGGTCTGTCTTTAACAATCGAATGGCGCCCTGACCACATTTAATTAATGGGCCTCGATGTGTGGCTTCCAGGATTTTCCCGGGTTCGATGTTGTCGGGAGAATTTATTGCAGTCTCGGTTTTCCAGACCTTGATTTCTCTGCCCTGTGCGATGAAATGTGCGCCGACGTATGGTTTGGCAAGACTCCTTACCAGATTGTGAATGCTGTGCGCCGACATTCGCCAGTCAATTTGCCCGTCGCTCTTGCCCCGCTTTCTCCAGGCATTGCCGGCCGATTTGTCCTGGGGGACGCGCACAAACGAGCCTTCGGCCAGTTGTGGCACCAGGACATGGAGCTGTTCCAGGGCCGATTGCGTGACTTTTTCGTAGAGCGATCCCGCGTCGTCTTCGTCGGCAATTTTGATAATTCTTTGCGAGACAATGTCTCCCGTGTCCGCCCCTTTGTCCATCATCAAGAACGTGGCGGCGGTTTCGGGCAGGCCGAGTGCAAGCGCCCAGACAATGGGGTGCCTTCCACGATTGAAAGGCAGGGCGGCGGGATGAAATCCGACCACCCCGAGCGGTGCCAGTGCAAGCAGCGTATCCCCCAGTAATCTGGACCAGCCGATGCAAAAAATAACATCGGGCGACTTGTCTCTTAGCCACGCGATCGTATCGTCTGAATTGATCTCCGGCGCATAGGCCCATGGGATTCCATGAGTCTCACAGATTCCGCTGAGATCGCAGTGGTCGGCGTTTGCGGCAGACTCTTTAAGAGTGCATACCCCGACGACGTTGGACCGCATGTGAATTAGTGCTGTCAGCGACTTGCGCGAAATTTCGACTGCACCTATGAAGGCAATTTTCACTCTTGCCCTAAATCGTAAAACCGCTTTTTGAGGATGTTTTCGAGACTTATCGTGCTTATTGTTTCGACAACCTTTGCGCTCGACCCGCCTTCGCCATAAAGGTTTTTAGTGGTTTTTAGTTTAGCCTGAAACCCGGGCGAGAATAGCCGTTGCAGGGCCGCCGTTATGTCTGCCTGATCGGGCTTGCAATCGATGACGCTGCTCGCTTTTAGGCGGCCTCCCTGCCGATCACCAATGTTAACGGTGCCCTTTTTAAAGATTGGTGCTTCTATCAAGCCGCTGGAAGAATTCCCGACAACACCATCGACCTGCTGCATGCAGGAAAAGTATTTCACTTGACCTAACGATGTATACGCCCGGGAATTGGGGTGTTTTTTAACGAAATCGCCGATCATTTCGAAAAACATTCGCCCGTCGGTATCCGCATTCGGCATCGTAAAGATGACGTTTGTGTCTTCAAGGTCATCCAGTGCCGCAAGCAATGCCTCCATACTTTGGCGGGAGGTGCCGGATTCCAGCGTTACCGGATGATAGGTGACCAACAGATTCCTGTGGCCGAACTTGAAACCGATCAATTCCTCCAGCGCATTTCGGTCAAGCAAACGCAATTTCTTAATGCTGTCGATGCCTAATGCGCCAACCAGGAATACCCGCTCCGGGCTTTCGCCCAACTGGATGACGCGCCGGCGGTATTCGTCGGCTGCGACAAAATGCAGATGCGACATCTTCGTTATCGAGTGGCGAATCGCCTCGTCGATCAGACCCTCTGTCGCTTCACCCCCGTGCAGGTGTGCCACGGGCACCTGTGCGACCATCGCAGCGGCCACAGCCGAAAAAATCTCAAATCGATCGCCAAGTATAAGCATCAGATCGGGCTTGAGCTGCTCAAGCGCATCGCCAAAACCTATGAGGCCGACCCCCATTGATTTGGCGAGTCCCGTGGATGTGTCCGAACTCAGCAGCATTTCGACTTTCCGGTCGATGTGAAAGCCGTCCTTTTCAATCTCGCGGTAAGTTAGGCCGAATTCCGGGGAAAGGTGCATGCCCGTAACAATTAACTGCAATTCGAGCGCCGGTCTTTCGCGAATCCCTTCCATGACCCATCGCAGCAATCCGTACTCTGCCCGCGTGCCGGTAACAACGCAGATTTTGCGGCTCATATTTCGATCAGCTCGTCCGGTGCAAAGTCGCGCGGCGCAATCTTGCCGATGACTTCCTTCCACCGCATCGGTGATATTCCCGTGCCCGGTCGCTTTACCGCAAGATTGGACTCGTTAAGGGGTTCGCCATGGCGAATGGCTCGCGACGCAACCAGTGATTTACGGACTGCGGCCTTGTTTTTTGCTTCGCTAGCGCTTGGTTTCTTGATGCCGTCACCCAGCGCCTGCTCGATATTTCGTATCGCATTGACCATTGCCATTAGCTCGGCCGGCTCCAGGCTGGCGCGGTGGTCTGGGCCAGGCAGGTTGCGGTCGAGCGTGAAATGTTTTTCGATGACCGACGCCCCGAGCGCAACGGCAGCAATAGCAATTTCGGTGCCAAGCGTATGGTCGGAATAGCCGACATTGACGTTGTAGGTGTCACGTATCGTCAGCATGGCGCGCAAATTGACGTCGATCATTGGTGTCGGATATTCGGTATTGCAGTGAAGCAGGGTAATCCGGTCACGTGGCGTACCCGCTTCTTCGAGCAGATTCAGGGCTGCCCCGATTTCGTTCAAATCCGACATGCCGGTCGAGAGAATTACCGGTTTGCCGTTTCGACCAATATGTCGAAGATAGGGAAGATTTGTAATTTCTCCCGACGGAATCTTGAAAACGTCAATTCCGAATTCAACCAGCATGTCGATGCTTTCAATGTCGAATCCGGTCGACAGAAATTTTATTCCCCGTGTCTTGCAATGTTCGATCAACTCGATATGCGCCTTGCGATCAAGTTCGAGGCGGCGGAGCATTTCCAGTTGGTTCTCGGTTTTGCCTGTCGATTGCTTCTGATAGTCAGCCTTGCCAGCATCAGCTGTAACGAGGCGCTCGGCCTTGAACGTCTGGAATTTCACGTAGTCCACGCCGGCATCGGCGGCAACGTCGATGAGGCGGCGCGCCATCGCAATGTCGCCGTTATGGTTGACGCCTGCTTCGGCAATGAGGAGCGTCTTCATGCTATCTGCTTTCGCGGGGGTATCCAGACGCCTGCATCGCAATCTGTGATTACATGCTGGCCCATGCCGATCACGCAGCCGTCTCCAATGCGGATGCCCTGGCGCACACACGCATTGCTGCCGATGAACGTACCGCTGCCGACGCGCACGCCGCTATTGATTGCGGCGGCGGTCGAGACATGGCAGTGATCGCCGATGATTGTGTCGTGCTCAACCAGGGCGAGACTGTTAATAATACAGTTCTGCCCTACCATTGCGCCTGCATTGACTATCGCGCCATGCATGATTATGCTGCCGGCCCCGATTAGGGCGTGACGTGATACGTGGGCTCGCGGTGATGCGATTTTCGGCTGACTGCAGCCACTTTTTGCAAGTTTGCCGAACAGCGTCATTCGGACGGCCGGCGATTTGATCTGTCCTACAGATACGATAGCGTGCTTGTATTTAAGCAGTAGCATTGCCAGATCGTTGTCCGTCCCCAGCACGGAATAACCCATGACTTTGCTGCCGACTTCCTGGGGCAATCCCGTCAGGCCGGCGATTTCGAACCGTCCTTCCTCCTCGATCACGTCGATGCAGGCGCGCGCATGGCCGCCTGCGCCGAGCAGCAGTAACAGCGGCTTGCTCAAGCGGCCCTATCCAATCCGAGTTGGGCACTGCTCGGCAGGTTGATCAGGCGCCGCTCAAGCGATTCGGCTACCGCCAACCCCATCCGCGGACAATTGCGATACGGCGCTAGCCTGTGCATCAGTTCCCAGGCCGGTCGTGTCATTAATCCTGCGTCGTTTGTTGCCGCGAGTATTTCGTCGCGCGCTCCCGCTACTGCCTCATCAAGCAGCAGCGTCTGCAGCCAGTAATTGCTACGACAGCGGGGCGGCTCCTTGAAAAGCCGAGCCCCGGAAATTTCTACTAACGCTGCGTTGTAGCGATCGAATAGACGGCGCTTGGCTTCAATGAAACCCGGAAGCTGTCTGAGTTGAGCGCAACCGAGTGCGGCATTGAGATTCGGCATGCGATAGTTGTAGCCGATCTCGTCATGCATGTAATTCCACCGGTGCGGCAGCTTGGCAGTCATCGTGAGATGCTTGGCACGGCGTGCGAGATCAGCGTTGTTCGTCAAAATTGCGCCGCCGCCGCCAGTCGTAATCGTCTTGTTGCCATTGAAGCTGAGTGTCCCAAGCAAGCCAAACGTACCGGTGTGCTGTCCGGAAATGGTGCTGCCCAGCGACTCTGCCGCATCTTCAACCAAGGCAATGTTGAAATCGCGCGCCACGGCAAGCAACGCTTCGATTTCGACCGGGTGACCAAAGGCGTGCATGGGAACCATCGCGCGGATTACCCTGCCGGTCGCAATGTTTATGCATTGGCCATCGCGCTGTTCGGCAATGCTAATCAAGTATTCGCGCAGCGCAGAAGGGTCGAGTCCGAGAGTTTGTTCGGTACTATCGGCAAAATGGGGGGTTGCGCTGCAATAACTGACTGCGTTTGCAGTTGCAACGAAAGTCAGCGATGGCATCAGCACTTCGTCGTTCGGCCGCACGCCGGCCAGCAACAATGCTGCATGCAGCGCCGCAGTGCCATTGGTAACCGCAACGGCGTATTTTGCACCGGTATATTGCGCGAGTTCGGCTTCGAACCGGTCGACATATTGGCCGACCGAAGAGACGAATGTCGAATCCAGGCAGTCCTTCAGGTAATTCCATTCCTCACCGGCAAAGCGCGGCTCATGTAGCGGAACGACCCCGGGTCCGCAGATCGAGCGGATCGCCTTGACTAGACGGGCGGTGAGCAAAGACTGCGAGTTAGGCACATTCACAGGTTGTAGCTGTCGGTCTTGTAGCTGGCGAGATGGGCGCGTTCGCCGAACCACGCAGCGGTCTCGGCGATGCCGCGGCGGAACCCGTCAAGCCCGCCATATTGAGGCCGCCAGCCCAGCAATTCACGCGCCTTGCGATTGTCGGCCCACAGCCGCTCGACTTCGCTGTTGACGGGGCGCAGACGCTGCTCATCAGTAATGATTTCGATTTCAGCGTGCATCACATCTGCAATCGTTTTTGCCGTGTCGCCGATCGATATCTCGAAGTTGCTGCCAAGATTGATAGTTTCGCCAATCGCCTTGTCAGCCCGCAGCGCGGCGATGAAGCCGGCTACGGTGTCGGTCACAAAATTGAAATCGCGCGTTGGATGAACGGCACCCAGTTTGATGTGGCGGTTGCCGGCGGCGATCTGGGTGATGATGGTCGGGATCACGGCGCGCGCCGACTGCCGCGGGCCGTATGTGTTAAACGGCCGCAACGTCGCAACCGGTGTACCAAAGGAGGCATGGAACGACATCGCGATCTGGTCGGCCCCGATCTTGCTGGCAGAATAGGGTGACTGGCCCTGTAGCGGGTGTTCTTCCGTGATGGGTACGAAGCGGGCTGTGCCGTATACCTCGCTGGTCGAGGTGTGAATCACTTTTGAAACCCCCAGATCGCGCGCCGCTTGCACGACGTTGAGCGTGCCCTTGACGTTGGTATCTATGTAAGTGTCGGGTGAATGATACGAATACGGGATCGCAATTAACGCGGCGAGATGTAGCACTGCATCGCAGCCCCGCATCGCAGTGCGCACCCCGTACGGATCGCGGATATCACCTGCAAATACTTCGAATTTGCTTTTAATGTCAGCCCCGCAGTGATCGAGCCAGCCCCATGAGTTAAAAGAGTTGTACAGTACGAAGGCGCGCACCTCATAACCCGTCCGCACAAGCGCCTCGGTCAGGTGGGAGCCAATGAAACCGTCTGCACCGGTTACGAGGATTTTCTTCACGGCGCCACTTTCAAGAATATATTTCCTGCGTCAACCGCATAGTCGCGAGAGCATCCGACAAGGTAGGCAGTTCGGTTTCAACGCCGTTCGCGGCAAGCACTGCGAGTTCGGCCTGCCTGCGCAGTCCCGGCTTGAATTTCGAGTCCCAAGGGTCGTCTTTGACCGGTTCAAGGACTCGTTTTCCCGTGAGCTGAAAAGCAGCTTTTTCAAGCGGCCGCAGTTCCCAACGTTTCTCAAACGTATTCACACTAACCGCCCAAGGTCCTGGCCCGTCCCAGATGGCTTCATATAAGCCGATGTCCCCGGATTCAAAATTAATCCTGGACGCAACGTAACTTGGATGTTGCGGATCCCAGCGAATTACCGGCGTTACACTGACAATCGGGCCGCGCCCCAGCAGCGTGAAGTAATCAATGATGTGGATGGAATTTGAATGCATCCAGTTTTCAACGACCAATTTTGGCTGCCCCGCCAGCAATGCAGCCGAAGGGCTTTCCTGGTCTTGAATCTTGATCAAGCGAGGGCCGGAAAGGCTGGACAAGTCACCGACAAGTGCGCGCGTGCTTCCATAGTGCCGACGGTTCAATGCGACGTAGGCGCGGCGATTTTTCGCCCTAGCGGCAGATTCGATCTCGATCGCATCTGCTACGTTATAGCCGGCTGGCTTTTCAATGAGTGTGACCCACGGAAACTCAAAACAGGCGCGACAAACCGGGTTAGCCGACAATTCCGGGACCGATATCACCACTAAATCGGCCGCCGCTTTTTCAAACAATTTAGGGATCGAGTCACAAATATTCGGCAAATTGAACTCGCTGGCGAGCGCCGCCGCACGAGAACGGGTTCGACTGCAAATACCGGTTATTTCAACCCCGGGGATATCCTGAAAGGCGCGGATATGTTCACGCGCCATGTACCCGGCTCCAACAATCGCTACTCGGCAAGTGTAAGTTTGCTTTGCGGTATTGGTACTAGTTGGGTTGTTAATCATCATTCAAATTGCCATTCTGGATATCGGCGCCTGCCATGAGAGTAATTTTCGCCGACAGTTTTAGCGTTTCGGATAAAAACCTTGTTTTTCGAAGACCTGCTTGAGTGGGCACTCGCAGCGTGATTTCCATCAAATCGAGCCGGTTGAAATGAATAAACGCCGGATTAAACGCGGGCATCGATTCGTCGGTAGCCCATCCGGGGTGAATCGTTGTTGGAAATAGAATGGGTCCGGTTTCGACATGAAAGCATTTATTGGCTCGTTGCAGGTTTAAATGCTTCACCGGAAATTCAATTTCGACCGCGATATTGGCCTGCTGCACCAACGAAATTCGCGCTGAAAGTCGCGAGTGCCGGTCGAAATGCTGCTCAATCGCTTCGAAGGTAGTCAGGGATTCAGCGGGCTGCCTGGCAACCCTTATGTTCATTTCTTTGAACGAGCCCGTGTTTTTTCCGGATGAGTCCCGCTCCGGCCTGTGTTTCAAATAGGTTCTGTATATCGTGTTCCTTTTTTGAGAGGCCACGATTTGAAACAGGTAGGCAGGTTTTATCGCGAGATCCGCAGTGCCGTAGACATTTCCCGCCAACACTTCGTTGCCTAGACAATAGAGGTTGGTTGATCCAGATGAGATATCAAGAAGACTGCAGCAAGATTCGAGCGCAAAGCGGCCGTAGCTTTCACCGCCCTCGGTGAGCCACGTAATGGATGAACGAGGGAAATCAATCCGGTCCAAAATCGCCAATTTTCCGGTTTCCAATTACCCATTCGACGGCGTGGGGGAATTCGATTTTCGGAAAGCAATCGAGCGCGCTTCCCGGCGAAGCATTTCGCACGTCAATTTTCAGAGAGGCGCACTCTTTCGCAACCTGCGGCCATTGCCCGAGGATTTTCTGTAAATCGGGGCGGGCGATCAGCCGCTTTCCCTGCACGTATTCCGGGCAAAAATGGTCGGTATCATCCGCGACAAAAACAAACCCCTCTTGATTGGCGACCGCGACCGTTTCTTCGACCGGACTATATCGGGCATCGACGCCAATCATCGCTATTCGTTGATAACCCAACAACGCCAGAATTTGCAATGAGGTGGCGCCGACATTGCCGAAATCCGTAAGCTCGGAGAGCTTGCTTGAAAATTTGCGTCCGGATACCAGTCTGACCAGGAACACCCGTGCCGACGGCTCAATTCCGGCGAAACTCGGGTTTTCCGGCAGAAAGAATTGTGTACGCGGGCATTTTTCAATCAATTCCCGGATTTCCTGCGCATTGTCTTCAAACACAACCGGATCGAGGCACGCATAGTGAGTCGGGGCAAAGCCCCAAGACCTCCACGCGACAAAGGATCGGTTGAAAGCGATCGAATTCAGCCGCGTCAGCCTCGCGACATCAACTTCTTTGAGGCTGGGCCCGCTGCCGATTAGAAAGCATCCCGTATTTTCCTGCTTGGCCGTGTCCATCACGCACGATCACCTGAAATTGAAACGGGCGCCCATACCTTATTTGCCGCCATTCCCCGTCTTCACTGCAACGACCTGGTACAGATAAAGAGCTGGATTATTGGCGGAACTGATCGTCGAAAGGCGGACCTTGAATCCACGCTTCTCGAGCTTGGCGGGATAGTTGTGTGCATAGAAGAAGTAGACCCCGGACATCGACCGTACGGCGGGGGCGTCCTCGGGGATGTCCTCGGGGCGAATTACGCGCGGCAACAGTCCCAGCTTCGACAAGCGGGGTGCCGTCGAGACCACGCCCCAAGCCTCGTTGATTACGATTACCTTTGACCGTCTCGCAAGCTCGTCGAGATAAAGATCGAGTTCCTTGTTGTTGATCAGCAGCGCGGTTGATGAAAAAAATACCAAATCTGCATCGACCTCCCCCTTTTGCAGGAGTTCAAGGGCATAGCCGCTTTTCAGGTTCCAGTTGGGGCTTTGCGGAAGCAGGTCGTTAAACTGGTGCATTTTCGACTCGCTCATGAAATCCACCGAACAGAAAGACACGTCAGGGAATTTCTGGGCCATGTAACTGAAATGGCGATCGTTGTAGCCGCCTACGTTCAGCGCCGAGCGAACCCCGAGCGAATGCCTGTCTAACAAGGTTTCATATAGCAGCTTGGCCCCGAAGGATTGCCACTCGGTCGGGTGAGCAATTTCTTCCTCGGTAAATGGGGCCTGACGCGCATTAATATAGTCATCGGTTTTTTCTTCGCAAATTGTCCGGATGTGTTCAACCATTTCCGGAGTCAGCATGCCATTTTGCGAAGAATTTACGCCTTCCTGCAGTTTGGCATAAACCTCGATGGCTTTCGTTGCAATCAAACCAATGATCAGTTGAAGCTTGTAAAGCGTGCCTGAAATGACACATGTTTGAACGTAGTCTTTCAGGCTAATTTGAACCTTTGTTTTCACCCAGTCACCTTGATTGTCGGTCAATCTTGATGCATTCTTGTAAGCGGCCTGTGGTTCACTTTAGGCCCATGGAAAAAGCCGTGTACTATCAATATTGCCGTTTAGACGCAACGGCAGGTTGCCGTTTTCGGCAGATTGGTAGGCGGCGACCAGGAGCTCCACTACCCGCCGCCCATCGGCTCCTGATACGTTGTTCGCGTCGTGCAGCAGGGCCGAGAGTACTGCCGCGCTCGTATCGATTATTTCGGCGGCCTGAATAGTCCGTTGTGCATTTACGGCGGGCATGCCGTAACGGGTTGTCGGCAGATCGCGATACTGCGCCTCGCGTTCTGACAAAATCATTTCGCCGGTCAATTCGTTGACGGTGATCATGCCATTGCGGCAGGCGTAGGTAACGCGGACGCCATGCCCTTGATCGGCGCCGATCTCCATGTAAAGGCGTTTGCCGCTGGCGGTCACGGCACGGATGCTGCCGGCACGGTCTGAAAACTGAAGGCCTCTCGGGTTTGCGACCGTGGCTTCTGAAAACCAGGCCGTTACTTCGGTCAGATTTTCGTCCGCTAAAAGCCGGAATGCCTCGAAATAATGCGTTCCGTTCATCGCGAAGCCGAAGTTTCCGGCGATGACGGTCATGCTCGCTAACCCGCCGTAGGCCGGCGTCGAGAACAGCCGTTTTGGTTCCGTGTACTGCTCCATGAAACGCATCTGATGATTCACGGCGAGTTTTGCACCTGAGCGCGCGCACGTTTCGATCATCCTGTCGCATTCTTCGAGGGAGACGGCCATCGGTTTCTCGACAAGTATGTACTTTGCACCCTGTTCGGCCCCCATACAGGTCAGGGCGCAGTGCGCATCCGCCGTGGTAGCGATAATCAGGATGTCCGGTTTAGCCTTGGAATAGAGGCTGTCCAGTTGGTTGAACAGCAGTTCGCTCGGCAACGAATATTCTTGCTGGGCCAAGTGCAGCGACTCCGGGTTTGGATCGTAGACTCCAACCAGTTGGAGCCCGAGCTTGCGGGCGACCTGAATGTGCCGACGCCCCATACGTCCAACACCCAATATTGCAATTTTCATATTAACAGCCAAATGAATTGATCGATTTCACGGAGTCCGCCTTGCCCGGGCTACTTTTCAATCCGGGTCTGCCTGTCTCAGGCGCACGGTTGGTTGTGGTGTCTGGCCGGTTCGAGCCTGTTTTGATCTAGAGAACGCCGTGTTTCTGGATTACAGCTTTCATGCGCGCCCAGTCCTCTAGTGCGCTCGCGTCACCCCATGGAAAATGGCTCTCGTTGTTGTCGGCCCGATAAATTGCCCGTCTGCGCATTGCGAGCAGTTTTTCGGGCAAAACCGCCTTGATAAGCGGGACCAGCTTTGCGAGCACCCTTGCGGAGGGCGGTGCCTTGGTCTCTGCGCAGTATTCGCGATAGGTCGTCAACGCAAGCTCGAATGCGTCCAAACCATCTTCGATTGAGCCGTTGCCGGAGCGCGAATAAATTTCCGCGACGCGCCGTCTCCAGAGATCAAGTTCCTGCACACTCTTCGGGTTTGACAGCCAGCTTTCAATATCTTCCATTTCGGTGCCTGCGGAACCGGCGATCGTCTCCCGTGCAGAATAAAAGAAAGGCAAAATCGCGTGCTTGCCGAAAATGGACGGTACGATCGCCAACTGGAGCTCTACCGGGTTTGGATTTGTTATGCCCTCCAGCGCCTTTACAGCGGCAGTCAGGACCTGCCGGCGTTGCACTGCGTAAAACACGGGCGAATAGGGTTTCATCGCATGCTGCATCCGTGCGCTGGCAGATGCGGCGTCGACTTTATGGGTTTCAGTCTTCGGTGTCATATTCGGCACAAAGAGAAACCGTGGCGAAACTATTTGGGCGAATTTGAAGCCTTCGCCCTGCGCTGCCGAATAATCCGGATTTGCGGTCAAAAATTCTAGACAACGATCGATTGCGGTGAACCCCAAAAAATCGTCGTCAGCACATAGAACCGCAAACTCCGTTTCCAGGGTTTCCAAGACCCTTGTAATTCTGCCGGGCAGAGATTCGCCGTTGTCGCGAAAATATCTTATGTTCGGGGGAAGTAACTCGGTAAATGGTTCTGTGGAACCGTCGGCAATGACGACAGACCAATGAGATTTTCCCCAGTAATCGATCGCTCGCTTTAGGTATTGCGGTCTATTGCGTGAAGGGATGACTACCGTGATCATGGGTCAGTGCGTGAAATTGCTGGCGAGACTCATTGCGCAGTGAGAATGGGAAAACGAAGCGCCATTTCACAACCGTTTCAAGTATCCGTCCGGCGCCACGGTAACAAGCAATTTGTTTTGTACCGTTTTGTCGATTTCCAGATTAAGGGGATTCCCATCTGATGCAGTACGCCCCTCAGTTTGTAACCGCCTCATGAATTCCTGAACTGCGGTCTTTGGATTGTTACCAACCCCCCAAGGGCGATCTGAAAAATCGATCGATGGCAGGTCTTCCACAACGGTGTCAAACACGCAGCAATAACTACCGTGACTGGTCAATGGCGCGTAGGCCTCGAGTTCTGCGAGCACATGATCGTGAGTGTGGTTCGAATCAAGGCAGATCAATACCCTCCGAAATCGCGAGGCGATTGTATGTACTTTTGCGACTATGTCTGCTGCAATCGAAGATCCCTGAATCAGTTCGATACGGTTTGCCATGGGGTGGGCTGATAAGGCGTTACGATTATGTGGACGAATGTCGATGTCAATGCCCACGACCAGCCGGGTCGGTGCGCGAGGGTCAAGTTTTTTGCCGGACTCCAATGCTTCGCAGTAATCCAATAAGGTCAACATAGAGGCGCTCATAACAAGAGAGCCCCCATGGGCTATTCCGGTCTCAATAATCAGGTCAGGTTTTACCCGCCAGATCAACTCCTGCATTGCAACGATATCCTGAGGATACTGAATGATTGGGCGTGAAAGCCATTCAAAATTGTATGAATATGCAGCGCGGATTGTTTCATTGAGAAACTGTCTTGCAGAATGAAGCAAAGGCTGATTGCGCGCGTTATCTTCGATGCGCGATTTACGTTCTTTCCGAAAAATCTCTATTAAGTCCATTTTCAGGCCACTGATACCAAGTTAACATTTATCTTATCAACTAACGATTTGATTTCATCTAAATACACCGGATTCATTACGAATACGTCCGCATTTTCCAGTTTCGCAAATATCTCTGCGGGCGCCACTATCGGTAATCCGGATAGTGCCGCGAATCTACCTTGCTTGGCTGGGTTCATATCTATGAGCGCTTCGATTGATAAAGAATGTTCCGAAAGCATATTAGCGAACGTAATCCCTTTGGCGCCGGCGCCCCAGATAAACGTCTTGCCACTCGCCGTTGTTCTCTTTCTAAGCAGTGAAGTGATGTAATCTTTCATTTCGATCTTGTGAAACCGCTTTCCCGCATATCGTTCTGGGGGGCGGAAAGTGGACAGGTCAGCGATCAAATAAAGGTATTGCCCGCCGAAGAAGTGCCCTGATTCAAATTTTGATTCAAATGCACCGGCGAGGACATCGGCTGTGAAATAGTTAACGTGTTCGTAGAAGATATCGTAATAGGCGTTATTACTAACAATCCAATCGAAGCATGGAACCTCAATAAATATTTTTGTGCCAGGACGGCATTGAGCGGCTAGTTGCGCTAGAAACTGCCAAGGCGACGCAATATGCTCAAGAACATGGCGAAGAATGAAATAGTCCGGTTTGTTGGCAATTTTGTCCCAACAAAAATATTCTTTTGTAATCTTCGGATTGTTTCCTTCAAACGCGGGGTCATATCCGGTCAAGCGCGCGCCCGCGTCGCTAACCAATTCAAAAAAATAACCTTTTCCGCACCCAATTTCGACACCGGTCTTTTCCGGTCCAAAATTCCGAAGGATGATTTTCATTACGTTGGCAAGATGCTGCTTAAATGCCGGTGAATGTGCTTGTTCGTTTTGGTAGTCGGTGTCGTAATTCAACAATTCCGGATCAAAAGTTCGATTGAAGACCAGTCCGGAGTCGACGCACTGCACCAACTCAACATCACCGCATACGGCATTTCGCGCGGCTTCTTTCGTCCGGTAGACTTTGTTTTGGAAGACGGGGAACCCGACTTGCGAAAAAATTATTTCGTCGGTCATTTGTAATTTTTGGTCAAATTTTTTGCCTTATGGGTTCGCTGTTACTCCACAGAGAACTGCGCTCCAGGTTCAAATGCTTTTGCGGCAAAGCTTGAGTATGTAAATGTCTATTTGGCAGCCGTTAAGGGTTCAATTGTAACTTGTGCGAAAGATCCTTTTTGTACGACTGCGCCATTATTCAATCGGAATAATTGATCACAGTGCTCTACAGTCGTGAGTCTATGCGCCACTATCAGCAGCGTCTTTTTGCCGTGCAACTTACGGACCGCTTCCATTACGCCGTGTTCAGTTGCGGTGTCCAACGAGCTGGTTGCTTCGTCGAGCACGAGGACGGGCGGGTCGTGATAAAGGGCGCGCGCAATACCGACGCGCTGGCGCTGGCCGCCTGACAAGCGGACGCCCCGTTCTCCGACAATGGTATCTAATCCTTGCGGCAATTCTTTGACGAATTTTTCCAATTGCGCGGAGTGAATGGCGCGCCAGATGGCGTTGTCATCGATTTGATCGAGGTGTAGTCCGAACGCGATATTCCGGCGAAGAGAGTCGTCACTCAGAAAAATTGACTGCGAAACATAACCGATTTGGTCTTGCCATCCACGCAGATTTGTATGAATGTCGATGCCGTCTATGGTCACAGTACCGCTGACCGGTAGCAGTAGCCCCAAGATGGTGTCTACAAGGGTACTCTTGCCCGCCCCGCTGCCCCCAATGAATCCCGTTGATGAGCCTGCCGGAATGGTTAGAGAAACCTCGGTCAAGGCCAGTGATTCAACCGATGGGTAACGAAAGCTGACGCGGTCCAGACGCAATTCGCGGGTAAATGGCAGTTGTTCGCCACGTAGTTGCGCTTTTGTCGTGTCTAGCAGACGAAATTCGCTATACAGAGTATCAACGACCGGTATCGTAAAGCGCACGCTATGCAGTGCAGTAAGAATGCGATTTACAGAGGGCATGAAGCGAAATGCTGCGGCCGTGAATAAGCCTAGCGTCGGTAACAGGGATTCGAGGGGTTTGCCCTGTCCGATCATTACCAAAACCAAAATTGCCAATCCGGTGACCGCGAGTAGTTCCAGCCACAGTCTGGGCAATGCTTGTAGCGTAGCCTGACGCTGACTGACGCGGGCGCTGCCGATGTTGTGTCGCCGGTATTGAACCAGGAAGTCACTCTCGCGCCCGAGCAGCTTGACATCTTTCGCGCCACCAAGTCCTTCTTGAAGGCGTTGAATTCGAAGTCCCTCATGCAATTGCAGCGCTTTGCCCCAACGTAATACATGACTGCGTGTGAAACGATTGAATCCCCAGCCTGCGATGCTGAGCGTACTGACGACAAGGAACGCGCCGACCGGTTCCACCAGAAGCAGCATCATCGATATCCCGAACATCACAAGAAATTCAGTCAGTAGCGTTAGACCTTGATGAAAGGTGCCTGCGACCGAGGCTGACTGATTGATAGTGTTTTGAATGAGCTGCGCGGAATTCCGCTGCAAATGAAAGGTGTACGGCTGGCGCAGGTAACCGGCAAATAGCCTTTGCGAGAAGTCGGCTTGAAGGCGGCCGACAAAACGCGCCTGCCGCCAGGCGAGAAACGCGAGGAACAGCGCTTTGAATGCATAGACGCCGACGAGGATCGTCATTCCGATGACGACGAGTTGTTCGTGAGTGGGATTGCCGAGCTTGTAAAGCCAAGGTGCCAGAACCGGATACTTGGCAGACAGGTCGCTCTGCATCATCAATGCCAAGGCAGGGATAACGAGGCCGATGCCGATCGTTTCCAGCACCATACCGATCAGCATAAATCCCAACAGCCATGCTGCCGAACGAAGCTGTTCGCGGCTAAGTAGCCACCAGAGTTTTTTGTAAATCGTCAAATGAAGGCCGGGAAAATCCCGAGAAAGAGGTATTGAAATTGTTCGCTACTCGTCTAAGTAGGTCGCTCGGAGCTATTTCTGACAAATATCTTTTAAGCACGCTACCGCCCTGCCAGACGTTTCCAGCATAATGATTTTTAATGCTTTTCCATTGCCTAGGGCAATGGGGGCTGTGCTATTGGTTTATGGCTTCAAGCGCAGTACATCTGGAACCAATAACGGAACAGATGCATCGGCCTGGACAATTCCGGTTCTTCTTGTTTGAGGCGACGCAATTTCAGTCAGTATTCGCGCTTCGTGCGGATCTGCATTTTGCAAATCACGCCAAACCGGTTTTCCCAGAAACGTCAGGCGCTCGCATGCAGGGTCATAAAATCCGACGATCGTGAACTCGCGCTCCATCGCACGTAACGTGGCGATCTCTGCCAGATCTGAAACCCCGCACAGCAACAGTCGCTGCCACTTATTGGCGGCGCACTGATCAAGTAAGCGTGTGCATGAATTGCCGGCCTCGCGGTAAAAGCCCAGCGAGGTGCTGAGATATTCGGCGGTAAGCCGGCTTTTCTCGGCGAATCCTGTCGGCGTGAGGTAATAGAGATAGCGGTTGGCAGGCGCCTGCTGCACCTTGATCCAGCCTTTGCGCACGCAGCGCTTGAGATATGAGTTTGCGAGCCCGAGCGCGACGCCTAGATGGCGCGAGAGGTGGCGCTGGCTTAATTGCTCGTTGCGCTGGACGGTGTCCAGGATTTCGAGCGTAAGCGTTTCTTCAGGGTCTGGCACAGCGTTCATTTCGTGAACACTATACCGGAAAACCCAAATAGATCAATACTAAACAGTAATTTCCTGCAAATTCATCGAGCTATGGGCTCGATTTGATCCGGATTCAGCTTTGCTCGAACCTGGCCGCCGACCAGGTCCATTAATATAACGACCCGCTCGCGGCTGCTTTTGGCGATCAAAATGCCTTCGTAGCCGGCAAGCGGGCCGCTTACGACCTTGGCGCGTTCGCCAATAATCAGTTTGGGCTGCGCCCACTCATGCAATCCCTCCGCGTTTTGGCGTGATTGCAGGTAATCCACCAATTCATCCGGAACCCGCGCGGGTTCCGCGCCAAAACGGACCAATGAACTGACACCCAGGGTCGAACGGATCGGCGACCAGTTATCGGAATGAGAGTCGAGGTGAATGAACAGATAGCGAGGGAACAGCGGTTCAACGACCTGCTGCCGTTTGCCGCGGCGTGTCCGCCACATCCGGATTTGCGGAAAGTAAACTTCGAAATTCTGCCGCTGCAGATTCTCGACCGCACTTTTTTCCTGGCGCGGTTTTGCGTAGACGAGATACCAGCATTTTCCCGACCGTTCCGGCTTGGGCGTCGGGCTTGCTTCGGCCTGGTTCATTCCTCGACGATATCGAGCAGATATCGACCGTATGCGGTTTTCGCCAGTTTTTGCGCAAGGGCGGCCAGTTCGGTCGCGGAGATATAGCCCATTCGAAAAGCGATTTCCTCCGGACAGGCGACCTTGAGGCCCTGGCGTTTTTCGATCGTCTGAATGAAGTGCGAAGCTTCCAGCAGCGAGTCCGGCGTGCCGGTGTCGAGCCAGGCGCGACCGCGGCCCATCAATTGCACCCGCAACTTATCGGCTTCGAGGTAATGGCGCAGCAGATCGACGATCTCCAGTTCGCCGCGCGCGGATGGCTTGAGCGACTTGGCGATCTTAATGACTTCGTTGTCGCAGAAATAAAGGCCGGGGATGGCGAATTTTGACTTTGGCTTTTGTGGCTTTTCTTCCAGACTGATTGCTTGGCCCCGGTCGTCGAATTCGATTACGCCATAACGCTCGGGGTCAGTCACCCGGTAGGCAAATATCGTTGCGCCCACACGGGCTTCGGCCGCCTTTTGCAATTCCTGCGGCAACTCAAAGCCGAAGAACAGGTTGTCGCCGAGCATCAGTGCGCAGTTGTCGCCGCCGATGAATCGCTCGCCAATGATGAAAGCTTCGGGCAGGCCGCGCGGCGCGTCCTGCACCGCGTAGGAAAGTTGCATACCCCATTGCGATCCGTTGCCGAGCAATTGCTCGAAGCGCGGTGTGTCGTGCGGCGTCGAGATGATCAGCACCTCGCGGATACCCGCCATCATCAGCGTCGTCAGCGGGTAATAGATCATCGGCTTGTCGTACACGGGCAGCAGTTGTTTTGAAACCGCCTGCGTGATCGGGTAAAGACGTGTGCCGCTGCCTCCGGCCAGTATGATGCCTTTCATTGCAGTTACTCGTGGTGATCGAACGTTGTGTAACCGTGCCGCTTGATCAATTCGTCGCGCTCGGCGGCGCGCAGATCCTCGCGTACCATTTCGGCAACCAGTTGGCGGAAGGTGACGCGCGGGCGCCAGCCGAGTTTGCGGCGTGCCTTGCGCGCGTCGCCTAGCAGTGTCTCGACCTCGGTCGGCCGGAAATAGCGCGGATCGATGCGCACGATGGTTTGGCCGGGTTTCGGTGTTGCCTTGGCTTTTGCGCCCGTACTGACGACGCGAGCAATTTCTTTCACGCCCTTGCCGGTCCAGCGCAGCTTGATACCGAGCTCGGCCGCAGCGGCATTGACGAAATCGCGCACGCTGTATTGGGCGCCGCTGGCGATGACGTAGTCGTCGGGTTTGTCCTGTTGCAGCATCAGCCACGCCGCCTCGACGTAGTCGCGGGCGTGACCCCAGTCGCGTTTTGCGTCGAGATTGCCGAGGAAAAGGCAGTCCTGCAAACCCAGCTTGATGCGGGCCAGCGCGCGCGTGATCTTGCGCGTGACGAAGGTCTCGCCGCGCACCGGACTTTCGTGGTTGAACAGAATGCCGTTGCAGGCATACATGCCGTAGGCCTCGCGGTAATTGACCGTGATCCAATAGGCGTAGAGCTTGGCCGCCGCGTAGGGCGAGCGCGGGTAAAACGGCGTGGTTTCGCGCTGCGGCGTTTCCTGCACCTTGCCGAAGAGTTCCGAGGTCGAGGCCTGATAAAAACGCGTTTTGCCGGCAAGTCCCAGAATGCGCATCGCTTCGAGTATCCGCAACGGACCCAGCGCATCCGAGTTGGCGGTGTATTCGGGTTCCTCGAATGACACCGCGACGTGGCTTTGTGCCGCCAGGTTGTAAATTTCACGCGGCTGCACCTGCTGGATCACGCGCGTCAGCGCCGATGAATCGGTCATATCGCCATAGTGCAGAATGAAGCGGCGGTTCGAGACGTGCGGATCCTGATAAAGATGATCGATGCGGTCGGTGTTCAGCAGCGAGGCGCGGCGCTTGATGCCGTGCACTTCATAGCCTTTGCCCAGCAGGAACTCCGCCAGATAGGCGCCGTCCTGGCCCGTGACGCCGGTGATCAATGCAACTTTCTTCATGGGTTTGCGGCCATGGGATGATTCGATTGATTATACTTCGATTGTCGCGCCGTCCATCGGCCTGCCCGTGCAATCAATCACTTGATCAGACACCCCAAATCGCCATTCAAAGTCCGGCCATGTTGATCCCCGTCATTTTGTCGGGCGGGGTGGGCGCGCGCCTTTGGCCGGTATCGCGCGAAGCCTATCCCAAGCCTTTTATCCGTCTTGCCGATGGTCAGAGTCTGCTGCAGAAGTCACTGTTGCGTGCTGCCGCGGTGGCGCCGGGCAGCGAAATCGTCACCGTCACCAACCGCGAATATGTGTTCGCCACGCGCGACGAATATCGCGCGGCGGGCGTGGAGGATGGGAGCGTATTCATATTGGAGCCGAGCGCGCGCAACACCGCACCGGCGATTGCGCTGGCCGCGCTTCATGTGCAGGCGAGCCACGGCGCCGACGCAGTGATGTTGGTGCTGCCTGCCGATCATGTGGTCGAGCCGCCCGCTGCATTCAGAGCGGCCGTGGATGCTGCGCAAAAGCTTGCTGCCTCCGGCCGCATCGTCGTATTTGGCGTGGAGGCGGCGCGTCCGGAGACGGGCTACGGATATATCGAATGCGGCGCATCGATCGGTGGCGACGCCTTCGACGTCACCCGCTTCGTTGAGAAGCCTCCGCTCGCACAGGCCGAGCAGTTCGTTGCCACTGGCAGCTATCTGTGGAATTCCGGCATGTTCTGTTTCACCGCCGGCACCCTGCTCGAACAACTTCGTCGTCACGCGCCGGAACTGCTGTCGGCCGCCAAGCGTTGCTGGCAGGCGACGCCGCCGCGCGCCGGCGATGCGATCCATCTGGATGCCAATACGTTTGCCGAATTACCGGCGGTTTCGATCGATTACGCTGTGATGGAAAAGGCGGCGGATATCGCTGTCGTGCGCGCAGCATTCGAGTGGAACGATATCGGCTCGTGGGATGCGGTGCGCGCGTTGACCACACCGGATGTGGCCGGCAACCGCATTGCCGGCGCGGCGGTCATGATCGACAGCAGCGACTGTTACGTGCAAAGCGCGGAGCGCGTGGTAGCCGGTATCGGCGTGCACGGTCTGTTGGTGATCGATACGCCGGATGCCTTGCTGATTGCCGACCGCAATCAATCTCAGCAGGTGCGCGCAGTGGTGGAGCAACTCAAGCAGTCCGGCAATCCGGCGCACAAAATTCATCGCACCGTGGTGCGGCCGTGGGGCAGTTACACGACGCTGGAGCAGGGGCCGGGATTCAAACTGAAGCGCATCGTCGTCAATCCGGGCGCGGCACTGAGTCTGCAAATGCATCACCGGCGCAGCGAACACTGGGTAGTGGTTGCCGGTGTAGCCGATGTCGTCAATGGCGAGCGCGAATTGGTGGTGCGCGCGAATGAATCGACCTTTATTCCCGCGGGGCACAAGCACCGCCTGTCGAACCGCGGCAGCGAACCGCTGGTGATTATCGAGGTGCAGACCGGCGACTATGTCGAGGAAGACGACATCGTGCGCTTCGACGACGTCTACGGACGCTCGTAAGGCGGGCACTCAGCGCTGTTCGTAATTCGTCGCCAGCCAGTTGCGATAGCTGCCGCTGACAACATTCTCGATCCACTGCGGGTTATCGAGATACCACGCAATCGTTTTGCGCATCCCGCTCTCGAAGCGTTCCTGCGGTTGCCAGCCGAGTTCGCGTGCGAGCTTGCCAGCGTCGAGGGCGTAACGGCGGTCGTGTCCGGGGCGGTCCTTGACGAAGGTCAGCAGCGAAATCCGCGGCTTTGCCGTCGGACGCAACTCATCCAGAATGGCACAGATGGTTTTCACGACGTCGAGATTGGTCTTTTCGCTGTTGCCGCCGACGTTGTAGGTTTCGCCAATGCGGCCGCGCGCCAGCACAGCGCGCAACGCCGAGCAGTGATCGCCAACGTAGAGCCAGTCGCGGACGTTGAGTCCGTCGCCGTAAACCGGCAGCGGTTTGCCGTTGAGCGCGTTGAGCGTCACCAGCGGAATCAGTTTCTCCGGAAACTGCCGCGGGCCGTAATTGTTCGAACAATTGGTGATCAGCGCCGGAAACTGATAGGTGCAGCAATAGGCGCGCACCAGATGATCGGACGCGGCTTTCGACGCCGAGTAAGGACTGCTCGGCGCGTAGGCGAAGGTTTCGGTGGCCGGCGCGCTGTCGGCAGAGAGTGAGCCGTAGACCTCGTCGGTCGAGACATGCAGAAAACGGAACCGCGCGCGTTCGGCTTCCGGAATAGTCGCCAGCCACGCACGCGTCGCTTCCAGCAGTGTGAAAGTGCCGACCACGTTGGTCTGCACGAAATCGGCGGGGCCGTGGATCGAGCGATCGACGTGGCTCTCGGCGGCGAAATGGACGATCGCGCGCGGCCGGTGTTCGCGCAGCAGATTGTCGATCAGCGCGCGGTCGTTGATGTCGCCGTGCACGAAACAATAGCGTGGATCGGCGGCAACGGCGGCGAGATTATCGGCGTTGCCGGCGTAGGTCAGCTTGTCGAGATTGACCACCGGCGTTGTTTCGCCGGCCAGCCAGTCAAGAATGAAATTTGATCCGATGAAGCCGGCGCCGCCGGTGACGAGTATCAATCGAGCCAGTCCAAAAATTGAATGCGATCGCGCGTTGTTGCGCCGGCCGTTATTCTATGCGGATCGCGCGTTTGCGTGTAGGCTACGCGCGTTACAAACCGCCACCGCGGCATCGGCAATGTCAAAAAGCGTACTGCTGGTCAAGACTTCGTCGCTCGGCGACGTGATCCACGCCCTGCCGGCGGTCAGCGACATGAAGGCGTTCGCGCCGGATATCGAGATCGAATGGGTCGTCGAGGAGCCGCTGGTCGCGATCCCGCGCCTGCATGCCGGTGTCGCATCCGTGATGCCGGTTGCGGTACGGCGCTGGCGGCGCAGTTTCTGGCAGCCCGCTGTGCGCAACGAAATCTCTGCCTTTATTGACCGGCTGCGTGCCAAAACGTATGACGTCGTGATCGATGCGCAAGGCCTTTTCAAAAGCGCGGCGATCACGCTGGGCGCGCGCGGCGTTCGTCACGGCCTTGATTTTCACAGCGCGCGCGAACCGCTTGGATTTTTTTATCAGCACAGCTATCGCATCGGCTGGAATCTGCATGCGGTCGAGCGCAACCGCATGCTGGTGGCGCGCGCGCTTGGCTACACGCTCGGCACACCGTGCAACTATGGCATCACCGCCGCGCCGCGTTCTTTCGACTGGCTGGGCAGCGGCGCCTATGCGGTTTTGCTGCATTCGACCAGCGGCGATTACAAACTGTGGCCGGAGGCGCATTGGGTCGCGCTGGCCGAACAGCTGGGCACCAGTGGTTTGCGCTGCGTGCTGACCTGGGGCAATCCGGGCGAGCGCGCGCGCAGCGAACGCCTGGCATCGCAGATGCCCGGCGCGGTGATCGCGCCCGCGCTCGAATTCGATGCCCTGGCCGGATTGTTCGCCGGCGCGCGCGTGGTGATCGGTCTCGATACCGGGCTCACCCATCTGGCGGCGGCGTTGGGCGTGGCGACGGTCGGCATTTATTGCGGCACCGATCCGGCGGCGACCGGTATTTACGGCTGTCCGCGCGCGCGCAACCTCGGCGGCATCGGTAAGACGCCCGCGGTCGCGGAGGTCGTCGCCACGGTCGAGGCATTGATCGCATGATGTTCGCGCGCCTCGGCTATCGCCTGTTGTTGTGGCTGCTGTTGCCGCAGGCGCTGCTGCATCTGTGGTGGCGTTCACGCCGCCAGCCGGACTATCGCGAGCATATCGGCGAACGTTTCGGTCATTATGAATTTAACGTCGAGCCGCCGCTGATCTGGGTGCATGCGGTGTCGGTTGGCGAGACGCGCGCCGCCGAACCATTGATCGCCGCGCTGCTAAAAAAATTTCCCGATCATCGCATCCTGCTCACGCACATGACGCCGACCGGGCGCGAAACCGGTGTCGCCTTGTTCGGTGACAAGGTGGCGCGCTGTTATCTGCCCTACGACTTTCCGTTTGCGGTCGAGCGCTTTATCGATCACTTCCGTCCGGCCTGCGGCATTCTGCTCGAAACCGAAATCTGGCCCAATCTGATCGATGCCTGTAATCGCCGCAACATTCCGGCTTATCTGGTCAATGCGCGCCTGTCCGATAAATCTTTCCGTCGTTACCAACGGTTCGGTGTGCTCGCGGCGGCGGCGTTGCGCGGCCTGACCGCGATTGCCGCGCAGAGCGAGGACGATGCCGCGCGCCTGCGCGAACTCGGCGCCACAGCGGTGACAGTCAGCGGCAACATTAAATTCGACATGCCGGCGGATGCCGCATTGATCGCACGCGGTGCGGCATGGCGGGCGCAGTACGGCGCCGGGCGCCGCGTATTGTTGCTGGCCAGCACCCGAGAGGGTGAAGAAGCGTTGTTGCTCGATGTCCTGCGCGGCATCGACGAACCGAAACTGCTGGTGCTGCTGGTGCCGCGTCATCCGCAGCGCTTCGACGAGGTGTCGGCGCTGCTCGCGCAGCGCGCCATTCCGTATCAACGACGCAGTGGCGAGCAGGCGGTGGCGCCGGCCACGCGTGTGCTGCTTGGCGACAGCATGGGTGAGATGGCCGCCTATTTCGCCGCCAGCGACGTCGTCATCATGGGCGGCAGCCTGCTACCGTTCGGCGCGCATAATTTGATTGAAGCCTGCGCGATGGGCAAACCGGTGATCGTCGGTCCGCATGATTACAACTTTGCCGAAGCGGTAAGGCTGGCCGTCGCCGCCGGTGCGGCGGCGCAGGTTGCGGATGCGAAACAGGCGGTAACGACGGCAATGAAATTGTTGAACGATACGCCGCGTTATCGGCGCATGGCGTCGGCGGGATTCGCCTTTGTGCATGCACACGCCGGGGCGACGCAACGCGTGATCGACCTGATCCGATTGCGCAGCTAGAAGCCAACGCAATCCATCAGGGACAGAGGCTTGCAGCCTCGATCAAAGCCCGGATCTATGGCAGCAATCTTTACCTTTCTTGCCGTCATGATTTGAGAGCTTGGCAAACCGGGGACGACCATCTAAGGCCGCGCGTCCAACGTGCACTCCACGGAAAGAGTACGAATTTGGCTGAAGCCGACATCTTTCGCATCACCGGGCGGCCGCGAATGCTTGATGTCGGCAACAAATCATTTCCTGGTGTCGGCTACACCGCCAAGACATTTCCGGGGCTCACGCGATAACAGCGACGCGTGACTGTGCCCTCAGTTTCTGGTACGTTTGAATGCCCGCAACGTCTGGGCAGAGAACATCTGGTTGCGGCCAACAACGTGACTCGGCACCAGTTTGCCGGATTGAACGCAGCGACGCAGGGTGGATAGGGAGACCTCAAGGTACTCCGCTGCCTCCCATGCAGAAAATGGCTCCTGTTGCAGATGGCCGAACACCTGTTCGTGGCTGAAGTCATCGTCACGAAAAGCGTTACCGGTCAATAGTGAAAAAAACCGGGTGCGCTCCGCCGCAGGCATGCGCTTCATTTCAGAAAACAGGTCTTCTGCTGTGAGGCATTGATTCATGGCATCGCTCATTTCGTTGCTCCTTTGCCGCTCTCCTGACGCAAGTAGTGCTTCAGCTCTTGGTAAAAGTTCTCGTGTGACCCCACCTGATAGAAATCGATGATCAAAAACTCAAGAGCTAAATTCTTGCTCGGAGGGCGATACGCCACGAGATATTCCTGACGGTTGAAGCGGAACTTGTAAACCCGTATCCCCGCCAAGTCACCCACCTTGAGTTCACCGACATCCGGTGAATCACAAACCAACTCCACAGCGTCTTCAATCGCCAGTTGCAAGGGCTTGTGCGCCTTCGTGACGTACTGCGCGAAGAGCCGTTTGAAGTTCGGCTTCATGATCTTATATTAGTCATTAAATGGTTCTATGTCAAACCAAACATTGAATTCCATTTGCAGCCCCCAGCACTGAAGTGGCCCCGCGTTATAAGTGGACTCCGGGCGAATTGCAGAAGGTGCAGGGTTGTCCGCGGCGGCGGGCTAGCGACGAACTGACCGAACCCGTGAACCCCGCGCAGCACTCATCGTCAAACACTATGATAAGAGCATCGAAAACTGCCTATAATCACCCACTGTCTTCGGTGAAGACCCAAAAATAAAAAAAGCGTTTTGTTGCCGCGACCTCGGTAGTAGGCCAAGCTGACCAACAAAAAACTGGAGAATTGATTCCCGCAGGGCACGTGCCATCACCACCGAAACGCGCGGGCACAATGGCGAACCTCGCCAACAACAGCGCCCTACCCTTCACCAACGCGCTACGACGTAAAACTTACGCCGCTTTGCGGTGTTCGTAGCGCAACAGTCCGCCGACCCGTTCGTGACACTCGATGGCAGCATCCGGGCGCGATTTCAATTTCTGCGTAAACAGTGGCACTGTTGCCCTTGCTCTGATGATTCCGCGCCTCATGATAGTGTGGCATGTCATCGTCCAGCGCGCGCAAAGCCCGCCTGTTTGATTGGGCAAATTGCGCTTCGAGGTCCGCGGCCGATCAAGATGAGTATTTCCGGTATCGGTCAAACGTCAATGCAATCGGGTTGCCGCATGGCCAGCTTGAAGGGGGGGGCTGAAGGCTGCTGCGAATGCATTGCAAAGGCGGCCGAGGACTCACCTGAAAGTTTTTTGCTGGCGGCTTTAAATTTTTGGGTCTTCGGGAAGTCGAGTGGGTGATTTTGGGTCATTTTAGAGAGCTGGCAACATGCAAGTGAGGATTTTCAACCGCAGATATTCTTCATCGCGCAGTCCGTATGCGCGGCGCTGGATGACGCGAATCTTGTTGTT
>CAISYC010000060.1 GCA_903889565.1 uncultured beta proteobacterium | reverse complement strand
GGCCCGCCTTCACGCGATCAACCGCCAATTGCCTAAACTCGGCCGTGAATTCCTGCTTCGGTATCTTGAACATATTTCTTCCTTCCTGTCAGTTGAGTTTATACCCACCTCTTGGAAGACGAAATTTCGGGGGAAGCTCAGAAACGACGCCACTCGGTGGACCGGCGGGTCTACACCCTGCACCTGACGCCGCGCACCAAACTCGCGTACCAAAATATTCACACGCAACTGGCATTCGCCAGCTAGCGCTGATGCCGCGGGGTGCTGCGCTGACCTGCGCAGCGCCTGACCTCCGATTTGGACACCGTTGTGCGCCTTAACCGTTACCGCAGGATCGATCACCGCCACCGGCGGGAACTCGTCGTTGCCCTGCTGGCGACGGCACTGACCGTCATCGCGATCATGCTGTACCTGCTTAAATCGAGCTACGACGATGAAATGCACGCCGCCGAAACGGCCACGCGTAACTATGCGGCAGTCGTTGAAACACGGCTGGAATCGACCTTGCGGCGCGTCGATGCTGATACGCAGCATCTGATTGCGACCATCCCGCCGGCCGCGCTCGATGTGCAGGCGGTGCCGCGCTTCGCGGCCGCGATTCAGCCGGCATTGCGGGCGGGCTTGCTCAACTTCGCGGAGATCGACAGCATCCGCGTCTTCGACGCCGCCGGCAAACTGCTCTACTACTCGGACGACCGGCCGCCTGCGCAAACCGATATCGGCGACCGCGCGCATTTCCGCGCGGCGCAGGACGCTGTGCAGTCGGGACTCGTTTTTTCGGAGGTGATCTCAGCGCGCACCACCGGCCGCCCGGGCATTTTTGCGATGCGGGCCATCCGCGACGGGCATGGCGTGTTTCGCGGCGTGATCGGCGCCGGCATCAGTCTTGACTACTTCGACCGCCTGTTCCAGTCGCTGGATACCGGCGCGCACGGCGTGGTGTCGTGGCGGCGCAGCGACAACAATCAGTTGATCCAGCGCTGGCCGCAAATCGAAGCGCTGGTCAACAAACCGCTCGATCCGCATAATTCCACCGTGCAGCGTCTCGCCCAGGGCGAGCGTATCGCAACCGTCCAAGTCACTGCTGAATCCGATGGCGTCGCCCGCATCTACAGCAGCGAACGACTGGCGGACTACCCGTTTTATGTCGGCGTTGCTTTCAGCCGCGACGACGTGCTCGCGTCGTGGCGCGCGCGCGTGCTGGTGGTCGTGCTGTGCTCCATGGCGCTGATCGGGCCCCTGCTGTTGCTGCTCTACCGCCTGTGGCGGGTCGAGGACTCGCTGATCGAAAACGAAGAGATGATGCGCGGCACCTTCGAGCAGGCGGCGGTCGGCATTGCGCATATCGACCCCGAGAGTCTGCGCATATTGCTGGTCAATGACCGCTATTGCCAGCTGCTCGGCTATGCGCGCGAAGAACTGCTCGGCATGGATACGCGCGAATTTACGCCGAAGGACGAACATTCGCAGCGCGAAGAGGAGCGCGTCTACGTCGTCGAAGGGTCCGGACGCACGGTCGCCTCCGAGCGGCGTCTGATCCGCCGCGATGGCAGCCTGCTGTGGGTCAACCGCAATCTGTCGCTGGTGCGCGACGCCGTCGGCGCGCCCAACTATTTCATTGCCGTGATCGAGGATATCTCGGCGCGCAAGCAGGCCGAGGCCGATTTGGCCCAACTCAATGGCGAGCTCGAAACGCGCATTGCCCGCCGCACCGAGGAACTGGAGGCCGCCAACAAGGAACTCGCCGCCTTCAGCTACACCGTGGCGCACGATCTGCGCACGCCGCTGCGCGCGATCAACGGTTACAGCTCGATCGTGCTGGCGTCGAATGCCGGAAAACTCGATGCGGTCACCGACAAGCATCTGCAGCGCGTCGTCGCCGCCAGCGCGCGCATGGGCAATCTGATCGACGACCTGCTGACGCTGGCACGCTTGTCGCGCCAGGATATGCAGTTGCGCACCGTCGATATCAGCACGCTCGCGCTCGAGGTGGCCGCGGCCGTCAGTGAGGCGCAGCCGAATCCGAACATGCGCGTCTCGGTGCAGCCCGGCATGGCGGCCGTCTGCGACGCCGGGCTGATGCGCGCGCTGCTGCAGAATCTGATCGGCAATGCCTGGAAATTCTCAAGCAAGGCGGTGGCGCCGCGGATCGAGATCGGCGCGGCGGCGCGCGGCGCGCAAACCGTCCACTATGTCAGCGACAACGGCGCCGGCTTCGACATGCAGTACGCGCACAAGCTGTTCGCGCCGTTTCAGCGCCTGCATCACGTCAACGAATTCGACGGCACCGGCATCGGCCTCGCGACGGTCAAAAAAATCATCCTCCGCCACGGCGGCAGTGTGTGGATCGAAAGCGCGGTCAATCAGGGCACCACCGTATTCTTTACGCTGCCGGACGCGGCAACGGCGGTCTGAGCGCTGCTACGCGGCGAAAACGGCGAGGGCCGGCGCACTGCCGGCGTTATTCGGCGATGGAAATCAACTTCTGTGAGTGTACCCGTGCGCCAGCACGCAGGCGCTCGGGTCGCGGTCGTCGCCTCAAAACACGATGAACATCGCAATCACCGCCGCCGCCATCACCGCGGTGGCCAGCCAGCCGAGAAAGCGCAGGCGGCGGCCGACGACGAAGCGGCCCATCACTGCCGGCTTCGCCGCCAGCAGCATCATCACCGCCATGATCGGCACCGAGATGACGCCGTTGACGATGGCCGCCCACAACAGCATCTTGATCGAATCGACCCCCGACAGATTGATTGCCACGCCGAGCAGGGTCGCCACCGTCAGGATGAAGTAGAAGCCGCGCGCCTCCGCCAGCGGCAGCCCGAGACCGATGCGCCAGCGGAAACTCTCGGCGACGGCGTAAGCGGCGGAGCCCGCCAGCACCGGAATCGCCAGGAGGCCGGTGCCGACGACGCCGGCGGCGAACAGCATGAAGGCGAAATCGCCAGCGAGCGGCCGCAGCGCTTCGGCGGCCTGCGCCGCGCTCTCGATCTCGGTGACGCCGGCGACGTGCAGCGTGACCGCGGTGGTCAGCATGATGCACAGCGCGATCGCATTCGAAAAAATCATGCCGATGTAGGTGTCGACCTTGATGCGTTGCAGATGCGCGCGCGCCTGCTCCGGCGCCTCCTTGAGCGGTTCGTCGCCGAAGGTCGCGCGCTGGTCCTCGACTTCCTGCGAGGCCTGCCAGAAAAACAGATAGGGGCTGATGGTGGTGCCGAACACCGCCACCACCATTGCCACGTATTCGCGCTTGAACGACAGATCGGGCAGCAGCGCCCCGCTGATCGCTTCTTCGAGCGGAATGTGCACCACCAGCACCGTGCCGACGTAGGCGAACAGCGCCAGCGTCAGCCATTTCAGTATCGGCGCGTAGCGCGGGAACGGAATAAAGATCTGCAGCACCAGGCTGATCAGCGCGAAGAACACGATGTAGATGTGGCTTTGACCGCCGGCGATCAGCACCAGCGCCGCGCCCATCGCGCCCAGATCGGCAGCGATGTTGATGGTGTTGGCGATCAGCAGCAGGCCGATGATGAAATACAGCAGCGACTGCGGATAATGGGTGCGGATGTTGGCGGCGAGCCCGTGGCCGGTGACGCGGCCGATGCGCGCGCTGACGATCTGGATGCCGATCATCAGCGGCGTGGTGATCAGCACCGACCACAGCATGCCGTAGCCGAACTGCGCGCCGGCCTGCGAATAGGTCGCAATGCCGCTGGGATCGTCGTCAGCCGCGCCGGTGATGAGGCCGGGGCCGAGTTTCTTCAGCAGCGGGACGTCGCTTTGCGGCCGCTCGCGGTGCTTTTGCGCCATCGCTGCCTACCGATCCGGCGCCGGCGGCGTCATGGCTTGAACATGCGCGCGAAGCTGCCGTGCCCGGCGAACTGGTGCCACAGCGCCATAACCGCGTGGCCGCCAAGGTAGGCCCACATGAAGGTGGCGAGGAAGGAATGCGCGTCCATCACGCTGTGCACGGCGGGCGTGACCTTGTTCTCCGGGCCGAGCCCGAAGTAGATGATGCCGCCGGTGACCGCCATCACGGTGCCAAGCAGAAGGCCGAGGCCGTGTATGCTGCCGGCCAGCGCGCCATCGACCGGCAGCGTGGTCCAGCGCAGGCGCAGGAACTGCAACAACTCGCGCCCGAGAGTCTGTCGTCCGCTTGCGTCCACCCACGGAAACAGGCGGCCGTGCCCTTCGCGCTTCCATTGCACGAGGCGGTAGAGCCAGCCGGCGATGATGACCGCAAGCGCAGCAAGCCCGACCCATTCATGCCATGCGAAGTATTGCCCGCCGTCGATGGTCATCGGCTTTTTGGTGTGCGGATGATCCATGATCAGGCTGATCGCCATCTGGAACACGATGGCGATCGCGGCGAGCGCATGCGTCCAGCGTATGAAGCGGCTGTATGGCGTGGTCATTGTGGTCCCCGATGTTTTTATGACGAACAACCGCGCGTCCGTTTGCGCAGGGCGGGTTGCGGCAAGCCCCGATTTTAACCGCGCAAAGCGTCGAAACAGTGAATACTGCAGTCCCTGCGGGGCGCGTTCAGTGCGGTGCCGCACGCGCCGCCGGCGCCACCGTCAGCGCGCCCTGCGGCAGGGTACTCGCCAGCATGCGGTCGGCGGTGCGGCGCTGCTCGTCATTGAGCGCGGCATACAGGGTTTTGGCATACGCCGCGAGTTGCACCATCGCGGCAGTGTGACGCTGCTCGGCCGCGATGCGCCGCTCGACCTGCTCCGGTGCATTGCCGCCGCCGGCGCTGCCGGTGTCGCGTTCGGCGTCGCTGATGAATTCGACCACCTTGTTCTCGTAGGCCTCCCACACCGCGGTCTGCTCGGGGGCGAGTTTGAGCGCCAGCCGGCAATCGGTCAGGCGCAGATGTATCTGGTCGTTGACGGTGAGGCGCGTGATTTCACCCATGCGCGGGTCACGCGCCTCGCTGGGCGCGCGACTGTCGCTGCCGTCGGAATTGCGGCCGAACATGCCGCGGCCGGACTTGCCCAAAACCCCGCAGCCGGCCAGCGTCAGTATCAGCAGTAACAGCGCAGCGCGGCGCGCGTAATGACGAATCATGCAAACCCCGGGAACAATGGCAACGGGCGCCGCGACCGCACCCTGCGGCTGGGCACGCCCGTCAAAGCGGCAGTATCACCGATTTGCCGCCCGCGCGCCTGCCAATCCAAGGCGCCGCAGGTCGGCTTGCGTTCAGCGGCGGTCGCGGTCGCGATCGCCGTCGCGGCCACGCTCACGATCGTACTCGTGATGGTGTTCGGCTTCCCAGTGTCCGGGTTCGAGGTGCCAGTGCGAGCCGCGCGGATCGCGGTATTCGACCCAGCGCTCGGGCAGCCATACCTGGCCGCGGCGCGCCTCGATCCAGCGGCCCTCGATCCAGGCGTGGCGGCCGTGGTCCCATGACCAGTAACCCGGGCTCCAGATGAAACCTTCACGCCGCGGCGGCACGACTTCGACGCGCGGCGCAGGCGGTGCGATTTCGATGCCGAAACTGAAATCGACCTGGGCGTAGGCGCTGGCGCTGACCAGGGTTGCGGCGAGCAGCACTGCGTGCAGACTTTTCAACATCGTTTTCTCCTTTCGTATGATCGAATGGTTAAGCCGCGCGCGCTGCGCGCGGCGTTCGCCTTATGCTCCGCGGTGTTCGCCGCCATGCCCGTGTTCGTGACGGCCGTGATGCCGGCTGTCGGCGAGCACTTCGTCGGCGATCCGCTGCTGATCGCGGCTGAGCGCGGCATACAGCGGCTTTTCGACTTCGAGTTCTTCGTTCAGGCGGTGGATGCCGGCGGCATAAAACTGCTGTTCGCGTTCCATGCGTTCGATCACCGTCGGGTGGTGGTGTTCCGCTTTGCCGGACGCCTGCATCATGCGCGCATGCCATTCGGCCATGCGCTTTTCGCGCTCGGCGGCCTGGCTGCGCAGCAGATTGGCATAGGCTTCCCACTGCGGCTGCTGCGCGTCGGTGATTTTCAGCGCGGTTTTCAGGTAGGCGAGTTTCGCCTCCACCCTGTCGGTCGGTTTGCTGAACGGGCGCATCGCCTCGTGCCCGCGCATTGCGCCGTGCATGGGCGCGCTGTGCGCCGGTTTGGCGTCGGGGGTGGCGGCCGGTGCGGCGGTTTGCGCGCCCGCCGGCGCGGCGAGCGTGGCGGCGAATCCGGCGGCGAGCAGGGTATAACCCAGAACTTTTTTCATGTTGTCCTCACGGTTGAATACGGAATGGATCGAGTGCTGCGCTTAAAAGCGGTATTGCAGATCGAGCGAGAGCACATTAACACTGGACTGGCCGGTCAGGGCGCTGTCGCCGAGGTTCTGATAGCGCTCGAATTCGCCGCGCACCGAGGTGTTGCCGGTGATGTCGTACTTGAGGCCGACGCCGTAGAGCGGGCTGACCGCGCTGTTGTTGGCGCTGACTGCCGCGCCGCCGCCGCTGTAGGTGAAGTTGATGTTGGAATAGGCGGCGCCGATTTTGCCGAAGGCCGACAGGCCGTCCTGGATCGGCAGGGTGCCGATGGCGGACAGACTGTAGATGTTGTTCGCCGTCCAGGTGCCGTTGCCGGTGCCGGCGACCGGCGTGGCAATCGCGGAGGTTATGCCGGACTGGCCGAGGTTGGCGTAGGCGCCTTCGACGCCGAAGTAGGAATTGACCTGATAGCCGAGGTAGAGCTTCCATGCGGTGTTATTGCCGCTTACGGTGCTGGCACTGCCGAGACCGTAATTGGCCAGCGTGCCGTCGATGTTGTTCAGATTGGCGGCCTTGCTCTGGCCGATGCCGGCGCCGAGATACCAGCGGCCGCTGTCGTCGGCGTTGGCGACACCCGCTGCGGTACCGATGGCGAGCATGGCTGAGGCAATGGCGAGCTTCGTATAAACGGTTTTCATGGCGTGACTCCTTTTTCTAATTGGAAGATTCCGAGCCGTTCGAGCTGCACTATGCCCAGCGGGTTCGTACCGGGATACGGCTATTACAAAGGTTTACATTGGATTACAAAACTGTAATGGTGCGGAAAGGCGGGCGGCGGCCCTTGCGGCGCAGCATGTTTGCAACGCCGGCGATTACGGCGGCGTCAAACCGAAACAGGAGGAATGCCATGAGCAAGACGATGCTGTATGCTGCCGCGGTGATCGGCGTCGCCGGTTGCGCTCTGGCGCATGCCGGCGGCACGCCGTTTCCGCTGCCGCAATACCAGGCCGGTTCCGCCGACGGTCAGCGCTACGATCGGGTCGTCGTGATCACGGCCGACGGGCAAGCGATTGATGTGAGCGGCGGCGAGACGGTGAAATTCGTCGATGCGGTGACGCACCGCAGTTTCGTCTGGCATTTCGGCGCGGTTGGCGACGGGGCGTTTGATCTGGCGGCGGTGGCGCCGGCGGGTGCGCTGAGCGAAACGCATCTGATGGTCAATGTCGCGCAAGGCATATCCGGCGACACGCACTGAGCGTCGCCACGCGAATCGCAGCGCAGCTTGCCGCGGCGCATTTTTGAATTGCAGCAGTCATCGATTGGGCTCATGCCATGCGCATTCTGATTGTTGAAGACGAATACAAGACCGCGGCCTATCTGGCCAAGGGCCTCACCGAAAGCGGTTACGTCACCGATGTCGTGCATAACGGCACCGACGGCGAACACCAGGCGCAGACGCAGGACTACGATCTGATCCTGCTCGACGTCAATCTGCCCGGCAAGGACGGCTGGGCGGTGCTTGAATCGCTGCGCCAAAGCAAACCGACGCCGGTGCTGTTTCTGACCGCGCGCGGCGGCGTCGAGGACCGCGTCAAGGGCCTCGAACTCGGTGCCGACGATTATCTGATCAAGCCGTTCGCGTTTTCCGAGCTGCTGGCGCGCGTGCGCTCGATCCTGCGCCGCGGCGGCGTGCGCCAGGCCGAGGTTTTGCGCGTGTCCGATCTCGAAGTCGATCTGCACAAGCGCCGCGTCATGCGCGGCGACAATCGCCTCGATCTCACCGCCAAGGAATTCGGCCTGCTCTCGCTGCTCATGCGCAAGAGCGGCGAGGTGCTCTCGCGCACCTTCATCGCCGAGCAGGTGTGGGACATGAATTTCGACAGCGATACCAACGTGGTCGATGTCGCGGTGCGCCGCCTGCGCGCCAAGATCGACGACCCTTACGCGAACAAGCTGGTGCATAACGTGCGCGGCGTCGGCTACGTGCTCGAAGCGCGGCCCTAGGTGGACTTCACGGCGGTGCCGCGCCGCTGGTCGATCACGCGGCGGCTGAGCGTCTATTTCGCTTTCAGCTCGCTGGTGCTGATGTCGGCGGTCGGCCTCTATCTGTCTATCGCGCTCGACCGCCAGCTCGAACACGAGCACCTGTCGTTTCTGGCCAGCGACATCGCAAACGTCCGCGCGCGGCTTGCCGACAGCGCCGCCGGCACCTCGCCGGAGCGCGCGGAGCGACTGCGGCAAATCGTCATGAACCCGATCGGCAGCCGCCTGCATATCGCGGTGTTCGACCTGCAGAACCACCCGCTGTCCGACGCGCCGTGGCTGGCGGTGCCGTTCGCCGAACTGCCGGCACCGGTGGCCGCAGGCGAAACCGTTGACCGCTCGATGCTGTGGAGTTCGCCGGACGGCAGCACCTATCGCATCGTCACCGCGCTGGCCGCGCCCGGCGGCGGCCAGGCACACAGTGTGATGATCGCGCTCGGCCTCGACGTTTCGATCGAGCAGCGCCTGCTGGCGGGCTATCGCCGCACCATGTTGCTGGCGCTGTTGATCGCAGTGCTGCTGTCGGCCGTGATCGGTTATGCGGTCGCGCGCCAGGGCTTGCTGCCGGTCAGACGCATTGCCAGCGCCGCCAACCGGATTTCATCGACGCGTCTTGACGAGCGCTTGTCGCTCGCCGAGGCGCCGACCGAACTGCTTGAACTGATCGCCGCCTTCAACGGCATGCTCGACCGCCTGCACGAGTCGTTCGAGCGGCTGTCGCAGTTTTCCTCCGATCTGGCGCACGAGTTGCGCACGCCGATCAACAACCTGATGGGCGAAGCGCAGGTGGCGCTGTCGCGCGCGCGCGTCGCTGACGAATACCGCGCGGTTCTCGAGTCCGGTGTCGAGGAGTTCGAGCGGCTGTCGCGCATGATCGAGAACATGCTGTTCCTGGCGCGCGCCGACGGCGACCAGCCGTCGATCGCCACCGTGTCGATCGAGGCCCGCGCCGAGCTCGAGAAAATCGCCGAGTTCTACCAGTTGATCGCCGATGAATCCGGGGTGCGCATTGCCTGCGAAGGGGCTGCCGGCGTCAACGCCGACCCGCTGCTGTTCCGGCGCGCGGTGAGCAATCTGCTGTCCAATGCGCTGCGTTATACGGCGGCCGGCGCGCAGATCGTGATGAAGGCGATGCGCAACGCCGACGGCTCGGCAACCGTCTCGGTGTCCAATCCCGGTGCCGGCATTGCTGCCGAGCATATCGAGCGCATTTTCGACCGCTTTTACCGCGTCGATCCGGCGCGCGAAAAGACTTCCGAGGGCGCGGGGCTCGGACTGGCAATCGTCAGAACCATCATGCAGTTGCATCGCGGCACGGTCTCGGCGCGCAGCGACAGCGGCGGCATGACGACTTTTGTGCTGTGGTTCCCGGCGCCGCCCGCGGTCTGAGGCGGCACGCGCAGGGACTGCATTACAGAATGCTCATACTCCCGCCACTGTTTTGTCGGCATGCCGGCGCGAAGCTGGATGCAGACGGTGCCGGCGCCGTATTGCCGGCGAACACGCAGTCGAACACAGGAGGACGCTGATGAATTGCGAGACCATTCGAAACGCGAAGTCCGACGAGATGATCTATTTTCTGCTCAGCGCCTACTGGGAGGCGGCACAGATCGAGACGGTGCTGCCCGAAGCCCTGCGCAGCCTGCCGATCACCGGACTGGACAACATGAAGGCGCGGCACTGGCAGTTGCTGATGCTGCTGGTGACGGAGCCGGCGCTGCCGGAAGCGTCGCGGGCCCTGCTCAAGGAAGCGCTGCAGGTTGTTCACGTCGCGCTCGGCCGGCTCTATGCGCTGGAGCGCGCGCAGGGACGCGTGCTCCAACGGTGAGGCTACGATGACGAAAAAAGCCGCTTGGGTGCTGGCGCTGCTCATGCTGATTCTCTTTGCGTGGGGACTGTTCGTCGAGGCGGGATCGACCCGCATCATCATCGACGGCCATGAATTAACGGGCCCGTTCAAGGGCGCGGTCGGCGCTGCCGGCTTCATCATCGGGCTGATCGCGCTGCTGTGCGCGGCGATTTTTCTGCTGTTCGCGGTAGCCGGCTTCGGCATGCTGATTCTCGGCGGCCTCGTGCTGGCGGCGCTGATGCTGACCGCGCTGACCTCACCGATTCTGCTGCTGGTGGTCGCGCCGCTGGCGGTGGTCTGGTTGTTTATCGCGCTGACGCGCCGCACGCCGCAGTGAGCGGCCGGCGGGCGCGTAGAATGCCGCGGACAGACGCGGGTGCGAACCGCATGACCGCCGGCGCGAAAACCTGCGCCGCCCATCTATCCACGCAGTCCGGAAAGGGCAGCATCATGATCGAATCTCTTGCACGCATACTGGCGCTGCTGCTCGCGCTAACGGGTGCCATTGCCGGCAGTGCGCATGCCGGCGAGGCCGGGCAGGCTGCGCTGCGCGCGACGCTGGACAACGGTTTGCGCGTGGTAATCGTGCGCAATACGCTCGCGCCGGTGGTATCGACCAATATCAATTATCTGGTCGGCGCGGATCAGACGCCGGCCGGCTTTCCGGGCACCGCGCATGCGCTCGAGCACATGATGTTTCGCGGCAGCCCGGGTCTCAGCGCCGACCAGCTGGCCAACATCGGCAGCGTGATGGGCGGCAGCTTCAACGCCGACACGCAGCAGACGGTGACGCAGTATTTTTATACGGTGCCGGCCGAGGATCTCGACGTCGCGCTGCATATCGAGGCGCTGCGCATGAGCGCGCTGCTCGCCACCGACGAGGACTGGGCGCGCGAGCGCGGCGCCATCGAGCAGGAAGTCGCGGCCGATCTGTCGAGTCCGCTCTATGTGCTGTTCACCCAACTGCGCGCCGCGCTGTTCGCCGGCACCAGCTACGCCCATGACGCGCTCGGCACGCGGCCGTCGTTCGAGGCGACTACCGCCGCGATGCTGAAGGATTTTCACCGCGACTGGTATGCGCCGAACAACGCGATACTGGTTATCGTCGGTGACGTCGATCCGGCGGCGACCCTTGTCCGTGTGCGCGAGTTGTTCGGTCCGATCAAGGCGCGCCCGCTGCCGCCGCGCGCCGCCATCACGCTCGCGCCGGTGGTGCCGCAGAAGCTCGCCCTCGACAGCGATTTGCCGTACGGACTGCAGGTGATTGCGCTGCGCCTGCCGGGGCTCGACAGCCCCGATTACGCGGCGGCCGAAGTGCTGGTCGATGTGTTGAAAAGCCAGCGCGGCGAACTCTACGGGCTGGTGCCGCAGGGCAAGGCCCTGGGCACCGATTTCGAATACGACGCCTTGCCGAAGGCAGGGCTTGCCTATGCAGTGGCGGCGTTTCCGGCCGGCGGTGATGCCGCGGCGCTCGAAGCCGCGATGCGCGCCATTCTCAAACGGATTGCGGCCGAGGGCGTGCCGCCGGAACTCGTTGCCGCCGCCAAGCTGCAGGAGCGGCGCAGCGCCGAGTTTCAGAAAAATTCGATCGAGGGCCTTGCTTCGGTGTGGTCGGAGGCGATTGCGATCGACGGGCTGGCCGCGCCGGACGACGATCTCGCGCGCATCGAGAAGGTCACGCCCGCCGACGTCAACCGCGTGGCCCGGCAGTATCTCGATCTCGATCACGCGGTGACCGCGGTGCTGACGCCGCAGGGCAGCGGCAAGCCGGTGGGGGCGCGGGGTTTCGGCGGTCAGGAAAAAATCGCGTTTGGCGAAGCCGAGTCCGCGGTGTTGCCGGCATGGGCCGAAGCCGCGCTGGGGCGTCCCGCGGTGCCGGCGTCGAACGTGCATCCGGTGGTCAGCACGCTCGCCAACGGCATCACGCTGGTGGTGCAACCCGAGGAGGTCAGCGACACCATCAGCGTTTATGGTCACATCCGCAACCGGCCGGAACTGCAGGTGCCGCCGGGCAAGGAGGGCATGGCCGAGGTGCTTGCGCAGATGTTCCCCTACGGCTCGCAGCAGCGCGACCGCATCGCCCTGCGCACGGCGCTCGACGCGATCGGCGCCGAGGCTCACGCCGGCACCGACTTTGCGCTGCAGACGCTCGCCGCGAATTTCGGGCGCGGTGTCGAACTGCTTGCGGACAATCTGCTGCAGCCCGGATTTCCGGCGCCGGCCTTCGATATCGTCAAGCGCCAGCTCGCGGCGACGCTTGCCGGGCAACTGAAGAGTCCGCTCTATCTGAGCGGCAAGGCGCTGCGCGGCGCGCTGTTTCCGCCTGACGATCCGAGCCAGCGCGATGCGCGGCCGGAGACGGTCGCCGCCATCAGTCTGCAGGAACTGCGCGATTATTACGGCGCCGCGATCCGGCCCGACCTGACGACGATCGTGGTCATCGGCCGGGTAACCCCGCAACAGGCGCGCAGCGTGATCGAAAATTATTTCGGCGCGTGGCGCGCGACCGGACCGGCGCCGGTGACGGTGTTGCCGGCGGTGCCGTTGAACAGGGCCGCGGTCGCGACGGTGGAAGATGCAAGCCGCGTGCAGGACCGCGTGACGCTCGCCGAAACGCTCGGCATTAACCGCTTGAGCCCGGATTACTACGCGCTGGAGCTCGGCAACAGCGTGCTTGGCGGCGCATTTTATTCGACGCGACTGACGCGCGACATCCGCAAGAACGCCGGTCTTGTCTATTCGGTGCAATCGAGCCTGCAGGTCAGCAGCACGCGCGGCATCTATCTGGTGCAATACGCCTGCGACCCGAAGAACACGGCAAAAGTCCACGCCATGGTCGCCGACGAGATCGAACGCATGCGCACCGCGCCCGTCGCCGAGGACGAACTGCAGCGCGCGCGCGCACTGCTGTTGCGCCGCATGCCGCTCGCCGAGGCCGGCATCGGCGAGATTGCGCGCGGCATCCTGCAGCGCGACGAACTCGGCCTGCCGCTCGACGAGCCGGCGCGCGCCGGCGCGCGGTATCTTGCGCTCGGCGCCGACGAGGTGCGCGCGGCGTTCGCCAAATGGCTGCGCCCGGGCGACCTCGTGCGCGTCAGCCAGGGGCCGGCGGGCGTCGCGCCCTGATGCGCTGAAAACTGCGGCGCTGAAATATTTGGTTGCAATTGCTTACAGCTTGCCGCCGGCAGCCTGAATAGTATGAAGTCGGGAGTCCGTCCGGATTTCATCAACCGACAGGAGCCGGATCATGATCCGTCACACATTCATCGCACTTGCAGTTTGCAGCGCATTCTCGGCCGGCGCTTTCGCGCAGTCATCGTCCGGCAGCCCGAATCCGCCGTCGTCCGGCGGCTCGTATACGCCGGGCGGCAGCAATGGTTCGAGCGGCGCATCTGATTCGTCAGGGCAGGGCAATCAGGGCAGCACGCCGGGCGGCGCCGGCGCGGGGTCAGGCCGCCAGGACTACCGGAACAACGCCGGGGGCGCGACACCGGGCAATGCCTCCAGCGGCGGTAATGCGCCGGCCGGCAGCAACGCCGGTGCGGGGCGCCCGGACTACCGCAACAACGGACAGAACAACGGACAGAACCGCCCCGCCGGCGCGCCGGCCGAGGGCGCGCGCGATGCCCGCAACAACGGCCGTCCGGGTGACCCCCGCGGCGATAACCGCGCCGAGCGCCGCGACGATCGCAATCAAAGCCGCGACGGCCGCGACGGCCGCGTCGACGGGCGTGCCGAGGGCCGCGATGGCCGCGACTATCATCGTGAAGGTCGCCGTGATCCGCATGAATACCGGCGCGAACACGAGCGCCATTACGTTGCCGGCGCGCCGGTCGCTCCCGTGACGCCGGTTTATGTGCGGCCGCCGGAGAACATCAATATTGTCATCCCGGTCGAACTGCCGTAACGCGGCGCAACACGCGTCCGGCGCCGGCGCCTAGCGTTGCGGGTCGGTGGCGCCGGATACGGCCCGCGCGCCGGCGCGCGTGAGGTCGCTGACGGTGCCCGCGGCATTGGCGCCGACCCTGACCGCGCTGACGCCGACGTTAACCGCACCGGCGGCGACATTGACGGCAGTGGCGCCGACATTCACCGCGGCGGCGCCGACGTTGACCACCGATGACGCCACCGTCACCGCGTCGTTGGCGACGTTGAAGACGCTGCAGCCGCCGAGGGCGGGCAGGATCAGGACCAGCGAGGCAAGAACGGCTGCGGTGCGTGGTTGCAGGGCACGTGATTGCATGGCGTTTACCTCCGGTTGTCGTGCCGCGAGCGGGTGCGCGGTATCGATGTTCCGTTTATGCCACCGGCACACTCGCCGTTCGAGGCAAATTACACAGCTTTACATTGCTTTCACCAGTCTTTCGGCGGGAGGGCAGTTGTAATTGTTTGTAATTGCTGTTCCCCCCGTGACGGCGCGCCTGTTTAATCGCAACTGTAGTCAACCAAGGAGCCCGACATGAGACAGCAAACCATCATCGCAGCGGCCGTCGCGCTGATCAGCGGCGGCGCATTTGCCAACAGCGACTTCGTCGATACCGCGCAGGTGATCTCGTCGAAGCCGATCATTGAACGCGTTGCCGATTCGCATCAGGAATGCGATCCGGCACCGGCCCCGCAGAAAAGCGGCGCCGGCAGCATCATCGCGCCGATCCTCGGCGGCGTGGTCGGCGGTCTGATCGGTCACCAGATCGGTCACGGCAGCGGCCAGACCGCGGCGACCGTGATCGGCGCCACCGGCGGTGCGGTGGCCGGCTCGGTCTACAACAGCCGTTCGGCTTCAAACAATCCGCCGGCGCAGCAGTGCCGCACGGTCGAATCGTCGCGCGAAGTCGTCAACGGCTATGACGTGGTCTATCGCTACAACGGCCGCGACGTCAACGTCGCGCTGCCCTACGATCCGCGTCCGGGCAGCACCGTCAAGGTCGGCGTCAGCCTGATCCTCGACGATCATGCCGCCGACAACGGCCGCCGCGGCGACGATCGCGACGCGCGTCCGTTCAACTCAAGCAACGCGGGCGACGGCTACGACAACCGGCCGTCACCGCGATAACACGCCGCCCTGCGGGCGGCGCGCGGCGCGGAGCGTTTTCAGGCGTCTTTAATTGCATCGGGAGTCGGCAATGAGCGAAATCAGGCGACGGTTGCAGCAGGGCTTTGGCGCGGCGGCGGTCGCTGTCATGTTGTCGTTCAATCTGCCGGTGCTGGCACAGCCGGCGCAAGCCGACAGCGCCGGCGAAACCGTTGCGCTGCCGCTTGAGGAACTGCGCGCCTTCGCCGAGGTATTCGGTCGCATCAAGCACGATTATGTCGACAACGTCGGCGACGGCCAGCTCGTCAAGCAGGCGATCTCCGGCATGCTCACCGGGCTCGATCCGCATTCGAGTTACCTCGACCGCGACGAATTCCGCCAGATGCAGGTGGTGACACGCGGCGAGTTCGGCGGTCTGGGCATCGACGTCTCGCTCGAAAACGGCTACGTCAAGGTGGTGTCGCCGATCGACGATTCGCCGGCCGCGCGCGCCGGCATCCGCGCCGGCGACCTTATTATCAAACTTGACGACGTTTCGGTGCGCAGCATGAGCCTCGACGAGGCGCTCAAGCGCATCCGCGGCAAGCCGGATACGACGGTTACACTGACGCTTTCGCGCAAGGGCGAGGACAAGCCGCTGGTGGTGAAGCTCAAGCGCGCGGTGATCAAGGTGCAGAGCGTGAAGTCGACGCTGCTTGAGCCGGGCTACGCCTACTTTCGCATTTCGCAGTTCCAGGGACCGACCGGTCGCGAACTCGCCCGCGCGATTGAAAAAGTCTATGCGCAAAACGGCGGCGGCATGCGCGGCATCGTGCTCGATCTGCGTAACGACCCGGGCGGCCTGCTCGACGCGGCGGTGGCGGTGTCGGCGGCATTCCTGCAAAACGACGCGCTGGTGGTGTCGACGCGCGGCCGCGTGCCCGAAGCCAACACGCGTCTGAAGGCGAACCCGGAGTATTACCTGAACGACGGCGAAAGCGATTTCCTGGCGGCGTTGCCGCCGGCGGTGAAGGACACGCCGATGGTGGTGCTGGTCAACGGCGGCTCCGCTTCCGCCTCTGAAATCGTCGCCGGCGCGCTGCAGGACTACCGGCGCGCGGTGGTGATGGGCGCGCCGACCTTCGGCAAGGCCTCGGTGCAGACCATCGTGCCGCTGGGCGACGGCACCGCGATCAAGCTGACGACCGCACGCTATTACACGCCGAGCGGACGCTCCTTGCAGGCCGCCGGCGTCACCCCCGACATCGCGCTCAACGACGGCGCAGAGGGCGATACGGATGCAAATCTGCGCGAAGCCGACCTCAACGGACACCTCGCCGGCGAAAGCAAAGCCGATGACGCGCCGCCGCGCAAAGCACTCGACTTCACGCCGGCACCGCGTCCGCCGGCGGTGGCGGGTGCGGATCTGCAGCCGGCGCCGGGCGAAGTGGTGGCGAAGGACGATTACGAACTGGCGCAGGCGATCGCGTTTCTGAAGAGCCGCGACCGCGTGCGGACCAGCGCCAACTGATTTTGAACCGGCGGCCGCGTTCGCTTGTCCAACAGGCATCAACCTCATCAGGAGTTCAACATGAAAACAGCACGTATTTTCGGAACGTTTGTTACCGCCCTCGTCATTCTGCTGGCGGGTTGCGCCACCCCGCAAGCGGGTTCGTATAGCTCGCCGACCTATCGTCAGGGCACCGTCGATCGCATCGAAGTGATCAAGAAGGGCGACACCAGCAATATCGCCGGCACCATTATCGGCGGCATCGCCGGCGGCCTGCTCGGTCACCAGATCGGCGGCGGCAGCGGCCAGACTGCGGCGACCATACTTGGCGGCGTAGGCGGCGCGGTTGCCGGCAACCAGGTGCAGCAGCGTGCGCGCGGCCCCAACGAAACCTTCCGTGTGACGGTGCGCTTCGACAACGGCGCCACTCAGGTCATCACGCAGGACGACATAAACGAATTGCGCACCGGCGACCGTGTGCGCGTCGATGGCGACCGCGTCTCGCGCATGTAATGGCGTCCGCTTTTGCACTCCACGCCTGAGCCTCGCGGCTGCGGCCGTCAGGCGTGGTGGCGCAGCGTATTTGCCGCCGGCATAGTCATCTGTGCCGGCGGTTGTGCGACCAGCAGCTATCAACCGTGGTTGAACCGGCCGCTGGAGGCGGCCGCACCGGCATCCGCCAAAGCCACCGCCACCGCGAACAGCGACAGCCTGTTGCTGGTGGTCAATTTCTCCGGCGGCGGCAGCCGCGCCGCCGCCTTTGCCTACGGCATACTCGACAAGCTGCAGCAAACGCGCGTCGAGTGGCAGGGCCGCGCGGTTTCGCTGCGCGATGAAATCGACATCCTCTCCGGCGTTTCGGGCGGCAGCATCACCGCCGCCTATTTCGCGGCGAGCGCCGAACCGGACTTCAATGCGTTCAAGACCCGGTTTCTCGCCCGCGACTTCGAAAGCGAACTGATCGCGCAGGCGCTGGAGCCGGCGACTGCGATCCGTCTCGGCTCGCCGTGGTACGGGCGCGGCAACCTGCTTGCCGATCGGCTCGACGCGGATTTGTTTCACGGCGTCACCTTCGGTCAGTTGCGCGCGTTGCGGCCCGGCCTGTCGCTCTATATCACCGCCACCGATCTGTCGCTCGGCACCGCGTTCACGTTTACGCGCCGGCAGTTTGCGCTGATGTGCTCGGACCTCGACAGCGTGCCGCTGGCGGTGGCAGTGGCGGCGTCGAGCGCGGTGCCCATTCTGTTCAGTCCCATCACGCTGAAAAATTTCGCCGGCGCGTGCGCAATGCCGCCCGCGCCGCTGGCGCCGCCCGCGACGGGCGGTGTTTCCGCGCGCAGACTGCAGCGTTTCGCCGAGGAGCAGAACACCTACCGTGACGCGGGCAGTCGGCCCTACATACACCTGATCGACGGCGCGTTGTCCGACAACCTCGGTATCAAGCGATTGCTCGACGACATTGCGTTGTCGGGCGGACTCGGGCGCTCGCTCGCGGACGGCGGCGCGCAGCGCGTCCGCAAAGTCGTCTTCATCAACGTCAATGCGGGTCATGCCAGATCGTATGCGGTGGATCAGCTTGCGCGGGTGCCTTCGCTGCTCGAGGTGGCCAAAGGCGTGCAACTCGGCCTGCTCACCCGCTATACCGAGGAGACCAACGAAAGCTTCGCCATGGAGGCTGCCCGCTGGCGCGCCGAGATCCGCGCGGCGGCGGCCGCCGAGCGCGGGCCGTTTTCGGCGGACGCCGATCTTTACTACATCGAGGTGGCGCTGCGCGATCATCCCGACGCCGACACGCGCGCCATGCTGCTCAACATACCGACCGCCTACACGCTTGAAAAAGGCCAGCTCGATGCGCTGGTCGATGCCGGCCACCGGGTGCTCGAGGTCAATCCGGAATTCATGCGCCTGCTCGGCGACATCGCGGCCGGCAACGCCGGCCGTCGCCAATAGTGACGGACAAGCGGCATTTGGCAGGCATGGGGGAGATTTCCAAGGAGATGCGCCAGTTGCGGCTATTCAGAATCGTTGATGGCATTTCGATTCCGCTCGCACTGTGTTGCTGGGTGGCGATCGCCGCGCTTGACTGGGCGACTACCTTCGAAATCTATTTCAGCGCGTTTTACCTCGTGCTCATAATCGCCGTATCGTGGAAATACGGGCTGAACTGGGGGGCTGCATTTGCCTTTGCCTCGGCCGGCAATCAGGCCGCGCTCGGCGCGATCGACGGCCATCCTTTTTCGTCACCGCGGTATTTCTGATTGACATCGGCAACTGGCTGCTCGCCTATCTGGTAGCGGTTGTCATGTGCGTGCGCATCCGCGCGCTGAATGACCGTCTGACGGTGCGCGCCGACGAACTCGACCGGCTCGTGCGCGAGCGCACCGCGGAGCTGGTGGCGGCAAACAACAATCTTGCGTCATTCAGCTATACGGCGGCGCACGACCTGCGCACGCCGTTGCGCGCGATCAACAGCTTCAGCGCCATCGTTCTGGAGAAGAACGACGGCCGGCTCGATCAATTCTCGGTCGGCTACTTGAGGTGCATCAAAACCGCCGGCGAACACATGAGCGCGGTGATCGAAGGGCTGCTCGATCTGATCCGCGAGTCGCGACTGGACATCGTGCGGGTCGATCTCGATCTCAGCGCGATGGCGCAGGATTGCCTCGACCGCCTGGCTGCCGCGCAGCCGCAGCGACAGCGTGCGACCGTGGTGCAGCCGGGAATGCGGGTGTGCGCCGATGCCGCGCTGCTGCGGGTCGTAATCGAGAACCTGATCGGCAACGCCTGGAAATTCAGCGCCAGAACCGCCGCTGCTGAAATCGAGATCGGCAACTGCCTGCGCGGCGGCGAAATCCGCATCGAAAGCCTGCCCAACGTCGCCACTACGGTCTTTTTCAGACTGCCTTCGGCGGGGTGAGGGGTTCAGAGCTTCGTCAGATCGACGAGACCGCGCACCTCGGCCTGACGTTCCAGCGTATCGACCCACGCCAGCAGCGTTTTGCGGGTGCCGGCGTCGAGCAGCTTGGCGGTGAGCGCATAGAGTTTGTCGCTGGCCTGCGTCCAGCCCGAGTCGGCGACGTCATCGGCGAGGCTGCGACGGGTTTCGGCGACGACGATGTCACCGTTCTTCATGCGCGCGGTGATGCGGCAGCAGCGCGTTTCGGGTGCGAGCTCTGCAAATTCGTCCGGCAGTTCGAGCTTGCACTTCGCCATCAGCGCCAGCACGTCGGCGTCCATGAAGCGCCCGTTTTCCATCATCGCCGGCGTGATGGTGCCGTCGATCAGCGCCATCGCGACCGTGCACGGCAGCGAATGATCGGCGGTCTCGCGCGTTTCCGGCTTCCAGATTTCGGGCAGATCCATCCAGCGCGCGAAGGCCTGGCGGATCGATTCGATCGTGAGCGAGGCCACTTCATCGAGATCGATCATTTTGCGCAGCTTCTGCGCGGTGAACACCGGCACCTGGCAGTTGAAGCGCGTCGGAAACGACTTGATCATGGTCTGCTGCACGGCGAAGACGTAATTGCTGAAATCGGTCGGCAGCGGCAACTCGTAGGGCTGGCCGTTCATCAGCTGATGCCACACGCCGTAGCGGCCCTCGAACACGCCGTCGGGTCCGGTCATGCCTTCGCGCGCGAGATAGGCGGCGAACACGCCGGCGCGCGCGCCCTGCGGGCCGGCCATGCCCTTCCACATCGACAGCGTGCCGGTGCGCGTTTGATTGAGCGCGATATTGGGCACTACCGCCAGCGAGATCGCGTGGCGCATTTTTGCGGCATCAAGACCGAGCAGGCGCGCGCAACCGATCGCCGCGCCGAGCGCCACCACCGGGGTCTGGTCCCAGCCGCGGTGGTTGTAGGGCACCGCCTGCACGAAGCGGCATTGCACTTCATAAATGAGCGCGGTGGCGACCAGCAGCTCGCGGCCCGACAGGTTTTCCGCCTCGGCCACCGCCAGCACCGATGAGAACGCATCGGCCGGATGGGTCACCGCTTCCATCACGTAGCTGTCGCTCATGTCGAGGCAGCGCACCATCGCCGAATTGACGAAGGCCGCCATCTCGGGCGTGGTCGCCACCAGCGAACCGTAGATGCGCGCGGCGGGGCCGGCGGCGACCGGTTGCGCGAGCTTGCGCGCGATGCGCACCGGCTCCATGTTGTAAGCGGCGAGGCTGACCGCGATGGTCGAGATGATGCGCGCCTTGGCGGCGCGAATCGCGATCGGGCTCAGGTCTTCATAGCGCAGCGAACGCGCGAGGGTAACGAGCTTGTCTGTCGTGGTATCCAACGGGAAACTCTTTGCAAGGATTGTGGGGGCGTCGCGGCGGCCATGGCAACGGCAAACGCCGCTGAAGATTACACCGTGCGGGAACGCTTTGGCAAAACTTGATCTGCAGTAACCGCGGCGCGTCGCGCTCAGGACTGCAACTGCGCGCAGGCCGCCAGCACGCGCCGGCGCAGGCGCGCGAGATGCTCGTCGTGCACGCCGTGGCCGGCGAGCGAATCCACCGTTTGCAGCAGATATTCGGCGCAGCTGCCAAGCTTGCCGCAGGCGGTAGCCAGCGTGAGCACGATTTCGTCGTCGGACAGGCTGCCGGCGTAATGCGGATGCGCGTGATTGACGACGAAGGTGACCGCGCGTTCGACGCGGCCGCCGGCGCGAATGCCGACCCAGCGCGGTTTGTACGAGCCCAGCACCATTTCGCGCCGCCACAGCATTTTCATTTCATGCGCGGCCTTGGCGGCTTCGATGCGGAAGGCGACGCCGTTGCAGCAGCCGCCGTAATCGAGGCCGAGCACCAGACCCGGACGATCGACGGTGCCGCGCGCGCCGCGCGAACGCAGGCAGAAGCGGCGGTGAAAGCCGTGCAGCCGCGCCGCGCGATGCTCGGCGTATTGAATCAGCGGATTCCAGATCAGCGAGCCGTAGCCGAATACCCAGATATCGTCGCGCCCGTTCCAGCCGGCGAGGATGGCCTCGAGCGAGGCATTGAAGGCGGCTTCGGGCACCAGCGGCACATGCTCGCGGATCGCGCTGTACTGCTGCCGCAGGCTGTCGTTTTCGAGGTCTTCGCGGGTCAGGGCCATGGTTTCGCCGGTGCTGGATCATCACCCCGTCGCAACCATCATGCCAGCCGCGGCGATGACCGGGGTCATGTCATGCACAACGTGCGGCTGCCGCCGGCGTTGACCGGTGCGCCGGTTTTCAACGCCATGGCTGCATCGAATAGCCGCCGAGCAGCGGGCGCTGCAGCGCCGCGCGCAGGATTTGCCGGCCCCATTTGAATTCCTTGTAGAGCACGACGAAACGCCACATGTCGCGCAATACTTTGGTGCGCTCGCGCCACGACAGTGCCATCAGCGCCGCCGGGAAGTCGGCTTCGTGCGGACGGTCGAACGCGATTTTCAAAGGGTTCCATTGATCCGTGGTGCGCCGGACCTCCGAGGCGATCATCCGGCGGTAGAGCTCCTGCACCGGCCGGTTCCTGAGACGCGCTTCGACGATGGCCTCGCCGCTGATTGCACCGGAATGCAATGCGCAGCTCATGCCTTCGCCGATCATGTTGAGAAACCCCGCTGCCTGGCCGGTGATCAGCACATTACCCTTGCCGAAGACGTAGCGGTTGATCAGTGAGGGGCCGAAGTTCTCGGCGCAGCCCTCGTCGTCGGTGTGTTCCTTCAGTTTGACGCCGTGTTTTTCGGACAGGTAGTTGACGACGTTGGCGTGTTTGGCGGCGAAATTGTCGCCGCGCTTGAAGCCGACGCCGACGATCTGGCGGCCGTCGCGCGCGTGGCTCCAGGTGTAGTGGCCGAGGTCCGGATGGAACCAGAAATGGAAATATTGCTGATCAAGCGGGCAGTCGATGATGTCGTGAAACTTCTGGCCGACGAAAAACCACGGAATCTGCTTCGGATAGTCCGGATAAACGGCGCGCGTCACCAGCGAGCTGGGCCCGTCGGCGCCGATGACGTAGCGCGCGCGGTACTCGACCGGCTCGCCGTTCTTGCGTGCGTGCACGAGTACATGGTCGCCGCGGTCTTCGAGCGCGGCGAACGAGGTTTCGTCGTGCACCTCGGCGCGGCTTTGCTTGATCGCCCAGTGGTCCGAGTATTTGCGGTGCAGATGCGGCGTGGTGCCGCCGAAAAAATCCATCGACATCGATACCATCGACGGAAAGTGAAAGGTCACGCCGCGGCAGGAGGTCGGCTCGTGCAGCGCTTCGCGCGGCAGCGGGCCGAAGTTCTCGATCAGAAAACGGTGGCCGCGCGGCGACAGGATGCCGCTGCAGATCTTGTGCCGCGGCAGCGATTTTCTTTCGAGCACCACGGTTTCGAGTCCGGCATCGGTGAGCCGCTTGGCGGCGGCTGCCGCCGACAGGCTGGCGCCGACGATGATGACGTCAACGTTACGCATCAGGACTGTTTTCCTTCAGGCGACGACGGATCATCCGCCAATTCCGCCAGATGCACCACGGGCAGCGTGCAAAGCTGGCCGATCGCGAAGCGGTCGCTTTCGCTTTCAACGACGATACGCGCAATCGTGCGACCCTGCAGCAGCCAGCGCAGCTGCGGCGCATCGTCGATCGCATCGGCGCCCAGCCGCTGGCGCAGGCTGCGCGCGGTGGCGGGAATCGCAATCCGCTGCAGATCGAGATTCAGGGTGCAGCCGGTCTCGGCGCGCAGCCCGTCGTAATGCGTGACGAGGCGTTCGTGATCGGCGTGATAGGCGCGCGGGTCGATGACATAGAGGTCGCCGGCGCGCAGTTGCCGGCGCAGCGGCGCGAGCGCGCCCAGCGCTTCGCCGAGCCCGGCGACCCGCGCCTCCGGCAGCCATGCGCGCACCTGGCGCAGCAGCAGACCGTCGGTGAGCACGATGGTTTTGTGCGCGCGCAGTGGCGCCAGAAAACGTTCGATGCGTTGCGGCGGCACGGTTGCGCCGATTTCCAGCGCCAGCGCGATGTCGGCGCCGTTGTCATTCGCCACCGTAATGCCGCGCGCGCTGCCCAGCAGCGTTTTGATGCGCGCCAGCAACGCCGGGCGCCCGAAATACATGCCGCCTGCCACCAGCGCCGGCGTCGATGCCGACAGCGTCACGTTCTCGCGCGGCCTTTCCGCCTGCATATTGGTGGTGATGTTGCGCGTCAGTATCATCGGCGGCAGTTGCCGGCGCAGTTCGAGCAGCATGCCGACGAGATCGATGTTTTCGGGGCAGACCGGTTCGCAGGCGCCGCACAGCGTGCAGCTTTCGATTGACTCCTTCAATTCAACGACCGCCACGCCGTGCTGCAGCGCCTTGGCGCGGCCGTGCGGCGTGTCGCGCAGATCGCGTGTGCGGCGCCATGCCGGGCACACCAAGAGGCACAGGCTGCAGCCGGAGCAGGCGGCGAAGTCGGCGCGTTGCGCGGCGGGCATCATCAGAAGATCACGTCGCGGTTCAATATCATCGCGGGGTCGGCTTTGCGCTTCATCGCCAGATGACGGTCCACCACCTCGTCACCGAGGGCGCGGCGGATGTAGCCTTTCATCATGCCGCCGAAACGGTAGTAGCTGGCGCCGAGGTTGACGCCGATGTCGTAGATTTCGTTCTTGAACGACTGCAGATGGTCGCGGCTGTAGACGCGGTCCATCACCGGTTCGAACTCGCAGCCATAGGCCCAGCCGGTGGCGTCGGGCGGGATGCACGACATTTCGTAATGCGGTTTGTGGTCGCCGCGCAGCTTGATGCCGACGCAGTAGAGCGTGTAGTAGGGGAAGTACTTGCGGCACACCGCATTGCCGCGCTCGACCGCCTTGATGAATTTTTCCGCCGAGGTGGCGAGATCCGGAATCACCATCTGGCGGCTGCCCCAGAATTTCCACACCGCGCGCGAGAACACCACGGTGCGGTCGTGCATCAGGCCGTCGCGCAGGTATTCCGGCCGGCGGAATTCGGGGAACAGCTGGCGTTTTCTTTGCCACAGATACAGCGCTTCGGGCCATTTCCACGGCCGCAGCGCATAACGCGGAATCGCGCGCAGCGCGAAACCGAATTCGCCGTGGCCGCGCAGTCTGGCGCGCCATTTTGCGTTGAACGCCGCTTCGCGCTCGTCCGAATCGAAGGCCACCAGCAGATTCACCGCGCTGTCCATGATGGTGAGGATGCCGGAGTAATCCGAGGCGTCGTTGCGGTCGAGGATCTGCAGGTCTTCGACCGCGGTGCGCAGCGACGAATAATAAAAATAGTGCATGCGCAGCGGCGTGTAGCGGCGCACCTTGAGGGTGGCCTCGGTGATCACGCCGAACTGGCCGTAGCCCAGAATCACGCGCTGGAAAAGATCGGCGCGTTCGGTTTCCGAACATTCGACGATGTCGCCGGTGGGCGTGACTACCTGCAGCGCCACCGCCTGATCGGCGCTGCAACCGAGGCGCGGCGAATTGACGTCGATGCCGCCGACGTTCAGCGAGCCGCCGACCGTCGAGGTCAGATTGAGCGGTGCGGACAGATAATCGAGCCCTTCGCGGCGCAGTTCTTCGGCAAGGCTGTGCCAGAAGATGCCGCATTCGGTGCGCACGGTGAGCGCTGCGGCGTCGATCGATTTCACGCGGCTCATGCCGGTCATGTCGAGCAGCACGCCGCCGAAGGCGACCGATTCGCCCTCGGTGGTGAGGCCGCCGCCGCGCACCGTCACCGGCACGCCGTGTTCCTGCGCGGTTTTTAACAAGTTCGAAATCTGCCGCGCGTCTCTGGCGATCACCACGCCATGCGGCATGCCGTAGGCGGTGCCGCCGGCATCGGTGGCGAAGGCGCCGCAGGCGGCCAGCGATTCGAGCAGTTCGACTTCAGCGGCGCGCAGTGCGACGGCGAATGCAGCCCAGTTGGCGCCGTTCCAGCGCGCCGGGTTGGTCTGCTGGCGCTTGATCGCAATCAGCGAGTCGGGGCCGACCGGGCAGGGCGGAAGCGGGTTTGAGGGGGCGGTGTCCATCGGGCGTCGTCAAAGCGTTACGCGCATGATACCGCCTTCATGCGGAGTCCACAGTTTGAAATGGACATGACGCAATCCAGCCGCGACGACGCGGTGCTGCCGGTTTACGGCGTGCCGTAGGCCGCTTCCTTCATCACGCCGGCGAGCATCGCGAAGGCTGTGTTCCACGCCGCGCGCACATCCTCGGTGTAGGCGTCCTGCAGCGTCAGCGCGAGCATCCACATGAGGGCGGCGCGCGCCGATTCGTAATGCGCGGCGCGCACGCCGTAACCGGCATGCCGCACCCCGAGCTGCTGCACGATCGGCACCAGCGTCGACATGGTGGACAAGCCGCCCACCGCGACCGCCAGCACCTGCATGAAATCGTGGCCCTGACCCTTGATGTCGCGCTTGAAGAGGGCGCGCGCCGACGGCTCGATTTCGAACAGCCGGTCGTAAAAAATATCCGCCGCAGTGGCGGCGATCGGCTGGACCTGGCGGAAGGTCGATTGGACGAGTTCGATTTGTTGCGGGGTCATGCTCATGGCGGGTTCTCCGTTCGGCAGAACATTATGCCAAATAACCCCGCCGCCGCCGCGCGTTTCTGCCGCGCTATTCGAGCACCTCGATCGCGCCGCTGGCGCCGACCGTCACCATGCTGACACCCGCTTCGAGGCTGGGCGCCGTTTCCGCCGACGCGCTCGCCATGCGGGCGACCGCGAATCGCGGCGGCGGCGCGTTGTAGCCGTTGGTCACGTTCAGCCGCTGCAGCTTGTAGCCGCGTCCGCCAAGCGCGGTCTTCACGATGTCGGCGCGCGCCTTGAATGCAGCGATCGCCTCGGTGATCAGTTCGTTTTCGACTGCGCGGCGCGCTTCGGGCGACACCGAGAAATTGATGTTGCCTAGCTGCATGGTCGCCTGCAGTTTGCCGATCAGCGCCGAGGCCGCCTCGAAATCCCTGCTCTCGATGCGGATCTCGGCGCGGCCGCGCCAGCCCTGCAGCACGCTGGCGCGCGCGTAGACCGGCATGGTCTGATTGTTGCCCGAGCGCACGCGCACGCTTTTGGCATCCTTGGCGATACGCAGCGCGTCGTTGACGGTTTTGTTGATTGCAGCGGCGAGCGCCGACGGATTGGTATCGTTGAGTTCGACGAACAGGCTCGCGTTGAGCAGGTCGTTCTGCACCTCGCGCTGTGCCTCGGCCTGCAGTTCGACGCTGTTATAGCGCGGCGGCTCGGCGGCGACGGCGGGCAGCACGGCGGCGAGCAGGGTTAACGCGATCAGTCTGGTATGCATGGTGTCCTCCGGTTGCGCGGACGCCCATTGTGCGCATTGCGCGGCCATCCGGCAATGCCGCCGCCGGCTAGGCGCTCGCCAGTTTTCTGCGCACGAGTTCGATATGCTCCTTGAGGATATAGACGTCGCTCGCCGGGATCGATTTGTCGTGCAGGTGGCGGTCCACCGTCGCGGCCAGTGCGGCGAATTCGCTTTGCAGATTTTCGTGCGGCTCGGTATTGGCCCGCTTCTCGAGCGCCATCAGGCGCAGATAGCAGCGCGTGGTTTTCTGCTGGATGCGCCAGCGGATCGCGCGCGGCACATAGTTCGACAGCGGAATCAGCACGGCGAACAGTGGCACCATCACCTTCAACAGGCTTTCGACCAGACTCGCTAGCCAGAAGGGCAGGTAGCGTTGCAGGAAGGGCTTGCCGTCCTTGTAATAAATCTCGGCCTGCGGGCTCAGCGGCAGATCGACATCCTTGTCGGCCGGGAATTCGTTTTCGCGCTGCAGCAGTGTCGGCGGCTCGTGCACCGCATCGATGATGCTCATCAGCAGGTAGATCAGTGCCGAATGCGTTTCCCTGCGCGCCACCACCACGACTGTAGTTGCAACCACTTTGAGGTCTTCGGGCGGGCGGCCGCCGGCGAGATCGACCGTCGAGCGCGGCACCTCGATGACATGCAGGAACGGCATTACGCGGCGCAGCGCTTCGGCCTCCGCCATGTTCATGACGGCGATGTTGTCCTGCATGAACAGCGCGCGGATGTAGGGCGTTTCCAGCGGGTCCATGAAAAACCCGGCGTCGGCTTGCCCTGTGTCGAGCAGCTTGCGCGCGCTATCGACGTCGGCTTCCAGTATCGTCGAGTTGTGCACGTCGAAGCCGGCGGCGCGCAGCAGTTTTCGGCTCAAGAAATTGGCGCCGCTGCCCTGCGGGCCGATCACCAGCCGCAGCCCTTTCAGCGACGCCAGTGTGGTCCGCTTGCCCAGCGGCTTTCGATAGAAAATCCACAGCGGCTCGTAAGCCACGCTGCCGAGCGAGTACAGATCGGGCGACGCCGCCTCATCGGTCATGCCGCCATCCATGAAGGCGACATCGACGCGCTCTTTCGCGCCGTTGATGCGGTGCAGATTGTCCAGTGCGCCCTCGGTGGCGACGATGGTGGCGCTGACGCCCTGTTTTTTCAGTTGCGCGGCATAACGCAATGCCGTGCGGTTGAAATAACTGCCCTCGGGGCCCGTCGCGATGACCATATGGTGCGGCGGTCCCCTGTAAAAAAAATACAGCAGGGTGGCCGCAAACGCGATCGCGATCAGCAGCCAGGCGACGAATCGCGGCAGCACGTCGAGGCGCGCCAGGTAGGGGGTTGCGGACGCGGGGATTTTGAGTTTCATGGCGCGATTGTGCGGCAGGATTGCAAAGGCCGGGGCGGATGGCGTTGCCGTCCGCGCAATTGCATTGCAGGCTTCATACCGGTCAGGTTGAAAGCAGCGTACGCGGAGGAGCTTTCGGCAGTCTTACAGAGGCGCTTTATTTTCAATGCCTGCGTCTGCCGGCGATTACGCAGCGGCACGTTCCTGCGCCGAATCCGGCAGACCGAATACGCGGTCGAACGCCCAGGTGAAACCCATGGTGTAGAAAAAGAAAAAAATATTGAGGCCGAGATTGACGACGAACGAGCGCATAAAGGAAATATCAAGCCACCATGCCGCCGCCGGCATCAGCACTACCATGAAGCCCAGTTCGAAGCCGATGGCGTGGGCGAGGCGCCGCAGGCCGCCGCGTCCGCGCACCGCGCGACCGGCCTCCCAGCGCTCGAACAGCCAGTTATAGGTAAAGTTCCACGCCACCGCGAAAATCGCGGCGAACACCGACAGCGCGCCGGCGGTGGCGACCGCGGCATCCGAGGCGCCGACAAAGCCGGTGGTCGCGCAGGCGCAGGCGATCGCCTCGTAAATGGCGACATAGACAATCTTGCGCTTGATGCCCTGCAAATGCATGGTGATCTTTCCCGTCTGCGACACACTCTCTCACAAAACGGCCGAAACGCCCAATCCGGGCGCTGCGCTGCGGCGAACGTGTCGCGAGCGGAGGGCAAAAAAATCCCGCGCCTGCCGCCGGCGCGGGATTTTCGCGACCGAACTTTCGCGCCGCTAGTTTGCCGGCGGCCAGCCCGCGGCGGGTTGCGGCACATGCAGCGTCATTAGCACGATGGGCGCGCCGCCGGTCGGGATCACCTGGTGCGGCGTGTTGGCGGGCACGATCAGCATGTCGCCGACGGCGACTGTCTGCGCGGCGCCGCCGCTGATCGATGCGCCGCTGAGGTTGTTCGCATTGCTGCGCTTTTCATCGACCAGTTTGCCGCCGGTGACAATAGTGCCAGCGCCCTGCAGCACCACCATCAGTTCGGCGTCTTTCTCGTGCAGCGCCGCCGGCGCATTGCCCGGGCGGTATTCGAGCTGGGCACGATAGGGCGCGAGCAGCAGAATCGGCTCGGCCACCATCGGTGCATCGCCCTTGCGGTCGGCCCTGGCTTTGTCGATCAGCCCCATGATCTGCGGATTGCTCATATAAGTCTGCACGGCGGCCGCATCCGCGGCCCGCGCGAGGGCGGGCAGGGTGGCGGCAAGCAGGCTTAATCCGATCAGTAGTGTGCGCATGGTTTCCTCCGTTTTGGTTGGGTGCCCATTCTGCGCATTACGCGGCCGCTCTGCAATCGGCAGCGACCTTGCGCTGCCGCAAAAAAAGCGGCAACGCTGGCCGGGCGCGCGCCTTTGGTCGTACACTAGCGGCCGTGTTCAATCACTGTGCGTCATAGCCATCATGCCCATCTACGAATTCAAATGCACGGCCTGCGGCAAGGAATTTGAAACGCTGGTGCGCAACGCATCGACCGTGCCGGCCTGCCCGTCCTGTCAGGGCAGCGATCTGCAGAAAAAGATTTCGTCGTTCTCGGCGGTATCGCGCTCGGCCTTCGCCGCCACCTCGAGTTCCGCCGCGCTCGAAGCCCTGCCGGCGGGTTGCCCCGGGTGCGGCAGCCCCGACGGACCGGGCTCCTGCCAGTTCTGATTCGCCGCCGCGTTATTCCGCGGCGAACGCGCTGCCCGCGCGCAGGAAGTCCGCGACCTCTTCTGTACTGAAACCGAATTCGCCGAGTACCTCGCGCGTGTGCTGGCCGCGCGCGGGTGCCGGTTGTTCCGCCTTGAAATAAGCGCCGTCGATGCAGATCGGGTTGCCCATCATTCGCGGCACGCCTTCTAGTCCGGCCTCGATCAGCGGCAGGCCGGCGGCGAGATCGGCGTCGGCGATGATGTCGGCAAAGCTGTTGACGGGTCCGCACAGGATGTCCGCTTTGCGCAATGCCGCGATCCAGAATTCCGCCGGCTTTGTTTTAAAAACCGGCGCAATGATTGCATCGAGTGCCGCGCGGTGTTCGACGCGCAGGGCATTGGAACCGAAGCGCGGGTCGGCGGCGAGCACCGGCAGGTCGAGCGCGCCGCACAGCTTTTTCCAGTGCGAATCGCGCAGCACGGCGATGGTGATGTAACGTTCACCCGCCACTGCGAACGCGCCGGCCGGCGCATGCTGCGCATTCTGGTTGCCCTGCCGTTGCGGCAGGCGGCCTGAGATGAGGTGATCGGTGAAGGTCACGTTCATCAGCGCCATTGCCGCCGCCATCAGGCTGACGTCGATTTGTTTGCCGCCCTGTCCGGCGAGACGGCCGTAGAGCGCGAGCAGCACCGCCTGCACGGCGTTGTTGGCAGCGGCAAGATCGATCACCGGAAAGCCGACACGCAGCGGCGGACCGTCTGCTTCGCCGACCAGATTCATCATGCCGCTCAGGGCCTGCAGCACCGTGTCGCTGGCGGGGAACTGCGCATAGGCGCCGTCCTGGCCGAAGCCCGAGATGGTGCAATAGACAATGTCAGCGCGCAGTGTTTTGCAGCGCGCGAAATCAAGCCCGAGCTTTGCCATCACGCCGGCGCGGAAATTCGACAACACGACATCCGATTTGCTGACCATGCGCTCGATGATGCGGCGGCCATCCGCGGTGCCGAGATCGAGGCTGACGTCGCGCTTGTTGCGGTTGAGCGCGACGAACTGCGTGCTGCCGACCTTGCCGATGCCGTGTTTGCCGGCGGTGCGCGACCAGTCGCCTTCGGCGCGCTCGACCTTGATGACGTTCGCGCCCATGTCGCCGAGCATCGATGCGGCGTAAGGGCCGGCCACGCCTTCGGTCATGTCGATGACGGTGATCGCGGAAAGCATGCCGGCGCTCATTGCAGTTTCATTCGGATTTCAATCCAGTCCCGTTCCGGTCTCATTCCGGTCTCATTCCGGTCTCATTCCGGTTTCAGCCCGGCGGATTTCACCACCGCGCCCCAGCGTGCAATCTCCGCCTTGAGAAAGCGCGCCGCTTCATCCGGCGTGTTGCCCACCACCTCAGCGCCATCGCCGACAAGGCGCTCGCGCACCGCGGCATTGCCGAGTGCGGCGACCGTGACGGCATGAATGCGCTCGACGATCGGCGCCGGCGTTCCGCTGCGCATCAGCAGTATGTACCAGCCGACCGCCGCGTAATTCGGCACGCCGGATTCGGCGATGGTCGGCACCGCCGGCAGCACCTGCGCGCGCTTCGCCGAGGTCACCGCGATCACCTGCAGCCGTCCCGAGGTCAGGTGCGGCATGGCGGTGACGATGGTCGAAAAGTTGATTTGCGCGTGTCCGCCCATGACATCGGCGATTGCCGGCGCGGCGCCCTTGTACGGGATGTGATTGAGCTTGATGCCGGCCATCAGTGAAAACAGTTCGGCCGCCAGATGCGGGCCGGTGCCGACGCCCGACGAGGCGTAGGTGATCTGCCCCGGTTTCGATTGCGCCAGCGCAATCAACTCGCGCGTGGTCTTCGCCGGCAGCGACGGATGCGCGACCAGAATGTGCGGCTGTGTGGCGATCAGCGATACCGGCAGCAGATCGCGCAGCGGATCGTAGGGCAGCGTCGGCATCAAGGTCGCATTCACCGCGTAGGCGAGATTGACGAACAGCAGCGTGTGTCCGTCGGCCTGCGCCTTGGCGGCAAGATCGACGCCGATGATGGAACCGGCGCCGGGCCGGTTATCGACCACGACCTGCTGGCCGAGACTCTCGGTGAAACGGCCCGACAGCGTGCGCGCGACAATGTCCACGCCGCCGCCGGCCGGGTAGGGCACGATCAGACGGAGCGGGCGTTCCGGATAGGGGCGCGTCTGCGCGTGCGCGGCGGGCATTGCGGCGCCGGCCAGGGCCAGCGCAAGCAGCGGCAAAGCGGAACGGCGGTGGCAAGCGGAGTTGTACATTCGGGGGGCATCAAAGTTGACTGGCGCTTCATAGTATAGTGTGTTCGGATCAGCGCCGGCAGCGCGGCATTCAACGCGCGCAACGAGTGCGGCCCGTCGCCGGTCAATCAATCACACACACGCAAGGACAGGACTCATGCCGGACCCTTTGTATCTGCTCGCCGTCGAGGACGGCGTCGCGCTCGTCACGCTCAACCGCCCCGCCGCGATGAACTCGATCAATCGCGATTTGCGATTGCAGTTGCTGGAATTGTTTCCGGCGCTCGATCTGCGCGACGACGTCAGGGTGATCGTGCTCACCGGCGCCGGCGACAAGGCTTTCTGCACGGGCGCCGATCTGAAGGAGCGTTCGTCGCGCAGCACCGCGGACATGGTGCAGGACCGCCATTACGTGATTCCGAAATTCACCGTGGTGGTGGCCGGCGTGAGCAAACCGGTGATCGCGGCGGTCAAGGGTTACTGCATGGGCGGCGGCTTCGAACTCGTGCTTCAGTGCGACATTTCGATCGTCGCCGACAACGCGATCTTCAGTCTGCCCGAAGTGACGCACGGTTTTTTCCCGGGCGGCGGTGCCTGCCAGCGGCTGCCGCGTCTCGTCGGTTATCAGAAGGCGAAGGAACTCATACTCACCGGCCGTCGTTTCGATGCGCAGGAAGCGAAGGCGCTTGGCATCGTCAATCAGATCGTGCCGGCGGACCGGGTGATGGAAGAAGTGATGGCGATGGCGAAAAAAATTGCCGCTTATCCGCCGATGGGCGTGATCCAGGCCAAGCGCGCGCTCAACCAGTCGATGGAAGTCGCCCTGACGGCCGGGCTGCGTTTCGACGACGAGGCATGGATTGCCTGCATGCATTCGGATGCGTGGAAGGAAAAGCTCGGCGAGTTTGCACGCAAGGAGCGCAAGTCCTAGCAGTTCGACACTGTATTGGCGCGGCACACCCGCCGGCGAAAAAAAGAGCCGCAGGCATGCGGCTCTTTGAATTCGAGGCGGCGGTCAGTCGACCTGCAGTGACTAGCCGGTGGCCATCGCCAACACTTCGTGCGACGAAATCGGCGACGCCGCGCCGGGCATGCCGTCGGACTGAAAACTCCCGCCGGCGATGTGCAACTGGTTGCCGATGAACGCAGCGGCAAATCCGTGACGCGCCACCTGCAGGCGGGGCAGCGCTTCCCAGTTGTTGCTGGCGGGGTCGAAGGATTCGACCGCCCAGAAAGTCATTTTCCGTTTCGTATCCTGATACTCGCCGCCGGCGACGTAAATCTTGCCGTTGTAGGCGCCGCCGGAGACATCTGCGCGGTTGGTCGGCGTGCGTCCCTTCAACGACCAGCGATCGGTCGCCGGATCGTATTCCTCGACCACGTCGATGACGTCGGACATCGTCACGAACACGGCGCCGATGCGTCCGTTGATCGCATAGATTTTTCCACCCGACTCGGCGGCGAGAAAGTGATTGCGCGCAGTAGGCATCGGCGTGCACGGACGCCAGCTATTGGTGGCGGGATTGTATTCATCGACATCGCCGATCACGATGTGGGCATTGGTGCCGCGCGGAATCGCGGCGCCGGGGTCACCCCTGGCGTTCGAGCAGGCGCCGCCGATCACATAGATCTTGCCGCCGACAGCGACGGCCTGCGCGCTGCCGCGCGGTCGCGGCAACGGCGCCAACGCCTTCCAGGTGTCGTTTTGCGGATCGTATTCCCATGAATTGGCGATCGGTTGCCATGCCTTGATGCTGGGCGGGCGGGTAAAGCCGCCGAAAACATAAATCTTGCCGCCCAGCGCGGTGACTGCGATGTGGTGCGCGGGCACCGCCATCGGCCGCATGGTTGTCCAGATTTTGCTGTTGTTGTCATAGCGGTAGACCAGACCCCAGGGCGCGAATTCCTCGTCGTCGAGTCCGGCCATGACGAACATGTTGTCGCCGACGGCAACGCCGACGAGTTCGCCCGAGGCTTTCGGCATCGGCGGCGCCATCGTCCACTTCGGCGGTTCCGCCGCCCGTGAGAAAGCCGGCATACCCAGCAAACCCAGTGTACCCAGGCCGCCGATCGCGGACATACCCGTCAGAAAATCGCGTCGCGTCAAATTGGCTGACATCATTGCCTCCCCGGTAGTTTGTATGTTGTTTGTTCTGAGACCGATTGCGTCTACGGGCGGGCAGACGAATCGCACACAGCTGCAATCCAGACGCCATTATGCACACTTGCGACTTGGTGCGAAAACCGGCGCCGCGTTCGCGCAATTTCAATTTCGCGGATGCCGCCGTTCCGGCCTTCAGCCGCGCACCGCGCGCACGCGCCAGCCGGGCGGCGGCTGCGTCGTCAGCCGGCTGTTGTGCGGATTGGTGACCGCGAGCAGATCCCTGAGCCCGTCGATTGCGCCGGCGCCGCACAGCCGCGCGGCCGCGCGATCGACGCTCAGTTCGAGGCCCCAATGCAACAACAGCCAGAGACCGAGGAATGCCGCCATGTCGAGCCAGGCCTTGAGCGAATCGGGGATGCCCGGAAAAAAACACGCAAACAGCAGCGCCGGCACGAAGGCGCCGAGGCGTTGAATCCAGGAACCGTGGGTCGTCGCCCGCGCCAGCAGGAATCGCCTGCCGGGCAGCGTGAGACGGTCGGTAAAGCCTTTGGAGAGAAATATTTCGCACTGCGCGGGAAGCAGCCCTGCCGTCAGCACGAACGGCACCGGATGGTCAAAAATGGTCAAGGGGAGATTGCAGATCGATTCGCCGGCGCGACCGATGATGGTTTCAGAATCCAGTTTTCGCACCACCATCGAACGGCAAATTGCCGGCGAAAACCAGAATGCGACAACCACCAGCGCGCTCTGATAGCAGGCGTAATAAAAATCATAATCGGCGCTCGCAGACCATGCCTTGGGCATCAATAAATCGGGACCGAAGTAGAGGGCGCTGCTCACGATCGTGAACACGAGTGCGCGGCGGGGGGATGAGGGGATCATGCGTGCAATTTACAAAATTCCGTCCGGCTGATATTTGACGGGCGGCCGCATTGTAGCGGTTATCGGCCGGCGCGACCCCGGTTCGCGCTGGCTCGATCGCCGCGGGATCGGCTCGGTCGTTTGCCGCGACGACGAGCGCCCGCAGAAATTTTGCCATTCGACGATTGGGCGCATGGAAAACGTTTCTCCCAACTTGCGGGACAGTGGGGCTTGCTGCAAACTAACGGGCGAAAACAACAACAATCGTTCGTCGTCGCTCGCGTGGCGGACCGACTGGGGAGAAAAAGCATGAAGGTTGCCGCTGCCGCCACCGGGTTTGGCTTGATGCTCGCATCCGTCGCCGCCCTTGCCGCCGACGCCGGCAGCTACCCGGCCAAGCCGATCCGCTTGATTGCACCGTTTCCGGCGGGCGGCACTTCCGACACCATTGCGCGCACGATCGGCCAGAAACTCGCCGAGGCGTGGAAGCAGAGTGTGGTCATCGACAACCGCGGCGGTGTTGCCGGCATCATCGGCACCGAAATGGCCGCGCACGCGCCGGCCGACGGTTATACCGCGCTCGTCGCCAACGTTACGCCGGTGGCGATCAACGGCAGTCTCTACAAATCGCTGCCGTACAATTCGGTGCGCGATTTCGCGCCGGTCACGCTGGTGGCGGCCGGACCGAACATCGTGGTCGTCAATCCGAGCGTTCCCGCCAAGACCATCAAGGAACTCGTCGTGCTCGCCAAAAGCGGCGTGAAGATCGATTACGGTTCCAGCGGCGCAGGTTCGATTTCGCACCTCGCCGCGGAAATGTTCAAGAACATGACCGGCACCCAGATGCTGCATGTGCCGTACAAAGGCTCGGCGCTGATCATCAACGATCTGCTCGGTGGGCAGATCCAGATATCGTTCTCCGACATGCCGGTTGCCCTGCCGCATGTGAAGGCCGGCAAGCTGCGCGCGCTGGCGGTCACCGGCGCGAAGTCCACGCCGCTGGTGCCGGGCGTGCCGAGCATGGCCGAGGCCGGCGTGCCCGGTTATGCGATCGACAGCTGGTGGGGGCTGCTGGTGCCGGCCGGAACGCCGAAGGAGATTGCCGCCAAACTGAACGCGGAGACGGTGCGCGTATTGCATCTGCCCGACGTCAACGAGCGCTTCGCCAGTCTCGGCGTCGAAGCGATTCCGGGCACGCAGGAGCAGTTCGCGCAGACCATCAATGTCGAAATCGCCAAGTACTCGAAACTGATCAAGGACGTCGGCATACGCATCGAGTAAGCGGCTGCGCCGTTACCTGGTTCAACCGCCGCGTGTTCACCCTCTGCATCGATATAGCATCATGAAAAATATTGTTGTCGCCGCAGGCCTTGGCCTCGCCTTCGCGCTGCCGGCCGCCTTTGCGGCCGAGTCCGCGCCCTATCCGGCGAAGCCGATTCGCCTGATTGCGCCGTTCCCCGCCGGCGGCACTTCCGACATCATTGCGCGCACGCTCGGGCAACGGCTCGCCGAAGCACTCGGCCAGGCGGTGATTGTCGATAACCGAGTCGGCGTCGCCGGCATCGTCGGCACCGAAATCGCCTCGCATGCGCCGGCCGACGGCTATACGCTGCTGATTGCCAACGTCACGCCGGCGGCGATCAACCGCAGTCTCTACAAAACGCTGCCGTACGATTCGGTGCGCGATTTCGCGCCGGTCACGCTCGTTGCGGCGGGGCCCAATATCGTAGTCGTCAATCCGGTGTTTCCAGCGAAGACGATCAAGGAGCTCATCGTTTACGCGAAGAGCGGCGCGCGGATCGACTACGGTTCCAGCGGCGCGGGTTCGATCTCGCATCTTGCCGCGGAGATGTTCAAGAACATGACCGGCACGCAGATGCTGCATGTGCCGTACAAAGGCGGCGGTCTCATCATCACGGATTTGATCGGCCGGCAGATTCAGATCTCGTTTGCCGATACGCCGGTCGCGTTGCCGCAGATCAATGCCGGCAAGCTGCGCGCGCTGGCAGTCACCAGTGCCAAAGCCAGCCCGCTGGTGCCCGGCGTTCCGAGCATTGCCGAATCCGGCGTGCCGGGCTACGCCATCGAGAGCTGGTGGGGCATGCTGCTGCCCGCGCACACCGCGGGCGATATCATCGCCAGACTCAATGCCGAATTCGTGCGCATATTGAAACTGCCCGAAGTCGGCGAACGCTTCGCCGGCATCGGCGTTGAGCCGATTCCGAGCACGCAGGCGCAATTTGCGCAGACCCTGAACGCCGAAATCGGCAAGTACTCGAAGCTGATCAAGGATGTCGGCATCCGGATTGAATAGGGCGGCGCGCTGCTGATTAACGCGCGCCCGTCCCGGTGATTTTTACAACACGAGGTTTGAGCACATGACACAAGCAGCGGCAGTCCGCGCCGGCGCGCGGCCCTTCAACGAACTGGCAGCATGGACTGCGTTGCGACGCGAAGAGATTCTGGAGCCGGACCTGCCCATCATCGATCCGCATCATCACGCGTGGCTCGACGGGCGCGGCCGTTATCTGTTCGACGAACTCGCGGCCGATGTGAATTCCGGCCACAACGTCATCGCCACGGTGTTCATCCAGTCCGGTGAAAACATGTATCGCACGGACGGGCCGGTGGAAATGAAGCCGGTCGGCGAAGTGGAATTCGTCAACGGCATCGCCGCGATGGCCGCCAGCGGCCGCCTCGGCAAGGCGCGGTTGTGCGCGGGCATCGTCGGTTACGCCGATCTCGCGCGCGGCGACCGCGTCAAACCGGTGCTCGAAGCGCTGATCGCCGCCGGCAACGGGCGGCTGCGCGGCATCCGCCACAACATGCCGTGGGACGCCAGCGATGCCACCTCGGATCCCAGCAGCGCGAACAAACACAATCCGCGGTCGCGCGAGCTGGCGCTCGATCCGGCATTTCGCGAGGGTTACGCGCAGTTGCACAAATACGGGCTGTCGTTCGACGCGTGGCTGTTTTACCCGCAACTGCCGGAACTGGCGAGCCTGCTGCGCGTGGCACCCGAGACCACCGTCATACTGAATCACGTCGGCGGCATTCTGGGTGTGGGCCCTTATCAGGGAAGACGTGACGAAATTTTCGCGACCTGGCGCAAATCGATGCAGGAACTCGCGGCCTTTCCCAATCTGTCGGTCAAGATCGGCGGTTTCGGCATGATACGTTGCGGCTGGGATTTCCATACGCGCGCAGTGCCCGCGTCGTCGGAAGAACTGGCGGCGGCGTGGCAGCCGTATTTCGACGTCTGCGTCGAAGCCTTCGGCCCCGAACGCTGCATGCTGGAGAGCAATTTTCCGGTCGACAAGTTTTCCACCGGTTATGCCGTGCTGTGGAATGCATTCAAGCGCATGACGCGCGGGTGTTCCGCTGCCGAGAAAGCCGTGCTCTACAAGGACACCGCGGCGCGCGCCTACCGTCTCACCGACCTGCCTGCGGTGTAAGCACCGGCGGCCCGGCGGCGCGCCGGCCATTGCATAAGGCAATCCGTTCATTGGCGATGCGGGGAATTGGCGCATGAATGCGGCGCTGATTCATCCATGGCCGGCCCCGCAAACGTGGGAAAAAGGAAACACACAAGTTTTCGAACGGACTGCCGATAATACAAGTAAGCAAACGCGCTTCTCCGGCCAGGGTAACTTTCAGGCATAAAGATACTGACCGGATGCCGACCGAAATATCCGCTGTTGTGCGCGCCCTGTAAACGGGTGTACCTGATGCGGACGGACGACGACCACCCTCGACTGACTGTTTGAGGGTTGCCCTGACCAGAGGGGCGCGGTGCAAGGCAGGCATGGGATTGAGTGGCGGATTGACGGAGGACGCTCTATCGATGACAGTCATGACATTGCAGTGCAAGGATCGCATCGTCACCGCGCGTGACGACCAATAACCACGCATCGTGGATATAAAAGCCGCAGCCCCGCGAGACGATCGCGGGGCTGGGCGTTTTGGGCGCGCCGTTTTAAAGGCTTGACGCGCCGCCGCCCGGGAGTAGCATGTGACCCTCTCCGGCGATAAAACAGTGTCATGGCCACGACAAGACACCGCGCGGGAGAGCAGTCCGTCACGGCCGCGCCGGCGGCGGGCCGATGCGTTCAACCCGAAGGAGGAGAGCACCATGCGCAGCAATCTGCTGAAAAAATCCGTTATCGCGTGTACCCTGTTCGCGCTCGCCGGCGCCGCCGCATTCGCGCAGCCGCGCGTCGAAGCGCGCAAGCCGCTGAGCCCTGTCACCGAAGACATGCTGCGCAATCCGCCGCCGGCGGACTGGCTGTTGTGGCGGCGCACCTACGACGCGTGGGGCTACAGCCCGCTCGAGAGCATCAACAAGCGCAACGTCAAAAACCTGCAGGTCGCGTGGACCTGGGCGCTGACCAGCGGCGCCACCGAAATCACGCCGATCGTTCACGACGGCGTGCTGTTCATTTTCAATTACGCCGACAAGGTGCAGGCGCTCAATGCGGTCAATGGCGACCTCTTGTGGGAATACAAGCGCGACCTGCCGCCCGTGCTGGTGGCCGAGGCGGGCAACCCGCTGGCCAAGCGCAGCATGGCCATTTTCGGCGATAACCTGATTGTCGCCACCTCGGATGCGCATCTGATCGCGCTCAACGTCAACACCGGCAAGGTCACCTGGGATCAGGCGGTGGCCGACTGGACCAAGGGCTGGCGCTACACCGGCGGGCCGATGGTGGCCGGCGGCAAAATCGTGCAGGGCATGAGCGGCTGCGGCAATGCCGAGCCCGGCGGCTGTTTCATCACCGGCCATGATCCGGCCAACGGCGCCGAAGTGTGGCGCTTCTATTCGATCGCGCGTCCGGGCGAACCCGGCGGCGACACCTGGAACGGCGTGCCGCTCGAAAAACGCTTCGGCGCATCGGTGTGGAATTCCGGCAGTTACGATGCGGCATCGAACACGCTGTTCTTCGGCGTCGGTCAGCCTTATCCGTGGATGGCCGAAATGAACGGCCTTGCGCCGAAAAAAGACGGCATGAAGAACAACGCGCTGTATTCGGATTCCACATTGGCGCTCGATCCGGCGACCGGCAAGTTGAAGTGGCATTACCAGCATCTGCCGTCGGACACCTGGGATCTCGATTACGCCTATGAACGCATCCTCGTCGATCTGCCGTACAAGGGCTCGACGCACAAGGCGGTCGTCACCGTCGGCAAGCTCGGCATCATCGAAGTGCTCGACCGCAATACCGGCGAATGGCTGTGGCACAAGGAAACCGTTTATCAAAACGTGATCTCCGCGGTCGATCCGAAAACCGGCGAGAAGACGATCAATCCCGAGGCGATACCGCACATCGGCAAGACCACCGTCAACTGTCCGGCCGATCCGGGCGGCCGCGGCTGGCCGGCCACCTCGTACAGCCCGAAAACCAAAATGCTCTACCTGCCAATGAACGAGTTTTGTTCCGACACCACGCCGCTGCCGGTCGAGGCCGGTCAGCTCTATTTGGGCGGCGGACGCGCGATCTACGCGCGCCGGCAGATTCCCAACAGCGACGGCAATATCGGTCGCGTCGAGGCGGTCAGTCTGGACAATCAGAAGTCGGCCTGGTCGTTCCGCACCCGCGCGCCGCAAACCGCCGCGGTGCTGGCAACAGGCGGCGGCCTCGTGTTCTCGGGCGCATGGGATCGTTACTTCCGCGCGTTCGACGACGAGACCGGCAAGCTGCTCTGGCAGGTGCGCACCAGCAATGCGGTCAATTCGTTTCCGATCACCTTTGCGGTGAACGGCAAACAGTACGTGGCCGTTTCCGTCGGCACCGGTTCCAGCCATTCGAAAGCGCTCGCCACGCTGACCCCGGAAATCCGCAATCCGGATGGCGGCTCGGCGCTGTGGGTGTTCGCGCTGCCGGATTAATCGCGCTTCAGGCTCATCGATTGCAACGTCTGCGAATCGGTCGGCAGTTCCCTGCCGCCTGATTCGTAGCCGTTGGAATGCAGCAGAAAGGCCAGCAGGTCGGCGTAGACCTTGTCGCTCAGGGCGCCCGGCCGGTCGGGCGGCATTTTGGTTTTCAGATACGCATACAAACTGGCCACGCTGCCGTTGCCCCAGTGATTGCGAAAATACGCGCCGCGCAGCGGCGCACCGCCGAACTCGCCGTTGTCGAGCGTGGTGCCGTGGCAATCCATGCAATTGTGCTGATAGGCGGCCTTGCCCTGCGCCGCCTGCGCCTCGGTAAAGCTGAGCGCGATCGGCGCGGCATTGTTCGCCGCCGCGGCCGGCGCCGGCGCGATTTGCTGACGCAGCGCAAACACCCGTTTGGCGTCGAGGGATTCTGCGCGCACGGCGGCGACTTCGTCCGCCGCAAGCGGCTTGAAGCCGGCCGGCAGACGCGGTTTGTTGTCCCATGCAGTGAGCACGTGATTGAGCACCGCGGCGATGCTCTTGTCGTCGAGCCGGTCCCACGCCGGCATCGCGCCGGTGAAGTTGGTGCCATTCACGTTGATCGTGCCTTCGAGGCCGAACAGCGCGACGCGGATGAGATGCGTGCGCCCGCCCGCCCATGCGAGCAGATCCGGCGCGTGGCCGGCCAGCGGCGGAAACGCGCCGCCAACACCTTGACCGTTTTCCTGATGACAGGCGATGCAGTAGGTTTTGTAAGTGCGCGCGCCGGCGTCGCCGGCATCGGATTTCGCAGCTGACGTGCTTTGCGCTGCCGCAAGTGAAGAGCCCAGTGTGATCGCGAACGCGAAAACCGGTATGACAACGGCAATTGATTTGCAGGTAAACATCGGGTGCATGAATACGGGGGGGGACGGCATTATCCCCGATTACGCGGCAGACGGCGATTGATGCAGCGCGTCTGGCCGCCGGGGGTGAGCGTCACCGCCGGCGGCCAGCAGCCTGCGCCTATGCGCGCGGCGCTATTTTTTTGCCGTTGAGTACCGTCATCACCGGGAACAACCGCTGTTTACCGGTGCGCATGCCTTTATAGTTATCGACGAATTCGAAACTGCCTTCGCGCAGTTCCATGATCGCCACGTCGGCCGGTGCGCCGACATTGAGTGTGCCGCGATCATCGAAGGCCGGGAACACGCGCGCTGCATTGACCGTGCCGCAGGCAATAACCTGGCTTACCGACATGCCGAACATCAGAAACTTCGACATTACGTTCGGAAAATCCACCACGCCGGTGGTCTTCGAACTCACGCTCCAGTCGGTGGACAGCGTGTCGGGCCAGAAGCCCTGCTTCATGGTGCGCTCGACGACATCCCAGTTGAAGTGACCGTTGACGCCGTTGCCGAAATCGAACAGCACGCCGCGCCGCCGCGCTGCTGCCACATCCGGATAGAGACGGCCTTTTTCATCGAGAATGCCGTTGAGCGCCGGCGCATACATATGGGTCACGATGTCGCCGCGCTTGAGCAGTGCGAGAATGGAGCGCAGCGGCGAATACGACTGGCCGACGTGGATCATCACCGGCAGGTTGAACGCCGAGGCCGCCTCCTGCGCGCGGCGCAGCGCTTCGAGATCGTTGACATCGGCGACGTCGTTTGACAGTCGTGCCTTGACGCCGACCACGACATCGCGATGGCGCGAGATGGTGCCGCGCGCCAGCGTGACGTCGGCGCGGGTGATGTCGTGCAGTTCGCCGCCGGGGCTGATCACGCCGGTGCGCGCGATGTTCACCAGCACGCGGCCGATCTGCGGCGCGCCGCGCGCCACCGCGGCGACTTCATCCATGTTGTCGGCGCCGCCGGTGCCGGCATCGACCCAGCCGGTCACGCCGTCCTGCAGCGACAGCGGCGGGCCGTCTTTGGAGCGCGCGGCGTGGCTGTGTATGTCGATCAGGCCGGGTGCAACGATCTTGCCGCGCGCGTCGATGACGTCGGCGCCGCCGGCGATCGACGGTTCGACCGCGACGATCCTGCCGCCGGCGATGGCGATGTCGCGCACCGCATCGAGCCCGACCGACGGATCGATCACGCGGCCGCCCTTGATGACGAGATCGATGGATTGCGCAAACGCGCGCGGAATGCGCGCGCACAGGGCCGCGCTCGCGGCCATTGCGGATACGAACTGACGCCGGTTCATCATGGTCTGGCTCCTCCAGTAGTTGACGCGTTGTTTTTGTGTGCAGCGGAATAGTGCGGCGCCCGTCACGCGTTTATGCATGCGGCGGAGCGGGAGCGCTTTGCGATTGTGGGCGCCTTGGACAGGGGCGTCAACGGCGGTGACCGCGCGCGCGGCGCGGTCATTGCTCAGGGCAGTGCGACGATCTCGATCCAGTTGGGGTCGCCGCTCATCGGGTATTGCCGCAGCGCGGCGAGTTTGCCGGTTGCGTGATCGATCGCGTAAACGGTCAGTCGGTTCGACTGGCGGCCGGCGGCCAGCAGATAACGGCCCTGCAGATCGATTTTGAAACCGCGCGGCTCCTGCTCGGTGGCGAGATTGAACAAATGCGTCAGCAGGCCGGTGGCGGCATCGACGCGGAATGCGGCGAGCGTATCGGAGTAACGCTCCGAGGCATACAGCAAGCCGCCGTCGGGCGTGAAATGCAGATCGGCGCCGCGCGCGGATTTGCCGCCGCGATCCGTCGCAACGAACTGCGAAACCTGAATCGCGTTGAGCGCGCCGGTAGCGGGATCATGCGCGTAGGTGATGAGTGTGCCGTCGAGTTCGTTGACCAGATAAACAAAGCGCTGGTTGGGGTGAAACACAAAGTGGCGCGGTCCGCCGCCGGCTTTTACGGTGGCGACGGTCTCACCATTCGACAGCGCGCCGCTGGCCGCATCGAAATCCCAGCGCAGCAGCACGTCGCCATCGCAGCTGCTGACAAACACCTGCCGGTTCGACGGCGCGGCCAGCACCGCATGCGCCTTCTCGCGCGCCGGTTCGATCTGCTGCGGCGGCTGCACGACGCCGCGCGCGTCGATCGCGCACACGCAGAGCACGCTCTTGCGCGGTTTGATGCGGCTTTTCGGATTCGACACGCCGAGCAGATAATGCCCGCTGTGATCGAGCGAGATGTACGGCATGCTGTCCGGCACCGGCGTATCCGCGAGGTGGGTGAGCCGGCCGCTCGCCGCATCGATACTGAAGCTCGCCACCGCATAGGGTTCGCTGCGCAGCGCCGCATAAAGGTACCGGCGATCGGGGCTCACCGCCAGCGGCATGACGGGGCCGTTCACTTTGATGTCTTGTACAGGTGTGAGGTCGCCGCTGGCCGCATCGAGCGCGAACACCTGAATCTCGCGGCTTTCGCGATTGGCAATATAGACGAAGGTCTGCGGCGCGCTCATGAATACGGACATTCCGGATCGACAGGGTGCGCTATTCTAGAACCAAATCAAAATACGCTTTGCCGTCGAACGATGCCGGTGATTTCACGCGCGCGCGCAGCCGCCGCGGGGAAAGGTGTAGCATTCTGAAACCCGTGCGATTGCAAAGATCTGCACGAGGATAAAAAGCCGAACAGGCCAAACAGGGGAGGAGTCCAATGAAATCATTCCGTCGAGTAACGGGTGTTGCTGCCACGCTGTGCGCCGCCGCGGGTGCGTTGTTGCTGATCAGCTGCACGAACACGGGGCCGTGGGTCGATCCGGCCAATCCAAGTGACCAGCTGGTCAACGGGCCCTATGTGGTCGATCCGACCTGGCCCAGGCCGCTCGCCGAATCGTTTCCGGAAGAGAAGGGCTGGACCTGGGGTGCGGTGCAGGGCGTGTTCGTACAGAACCCGGACCGCATCTTCGTGGTGATGCGCGGCGAGCTGCCGGATCTCACCCATGCAAAGAAAAAAGTCGTCGAGATCGATACCGGCAACGGCAGCACTGCGCGGCTCGAAGTGCCGGGCCGCGGCATCTACGCGCGCAACGCTTCGGTGGGCGCGTATTCGAGTCCGGGCGAAGCCACCGACGCCTACATGGGCGAAGAAAACAAGGACTACCGCTGGAAACACATCATCACCGTCTACGACAGCAAGGGCAATGTGAAAGAAGCGTGGACGCAGTGGGACGATCTGTTCCGCCCGGCCAATCCGAAAGTGCTGTCGCAGGGCCGCGTGCATAAAATCCTGATCAGCCCGTACGATCCGGAGAAACGCGTGTGGGCCATCGACGACGGCCATCAGGTCATCCGCATCTTCAGCAACGACGGCAAGAAGCTGCTGCAAACGATCGGCACGCTCGACACCACCACCGAGCGCAATGCCAAGCTGACCGGCAACACCGGCAAGCCCTCCCTGACCAAAAAAAGCGGCCCGGCGAACCTGACCTTCGGCCGCCAGACCGACATCGCGTGGCTGCCCGACGGCACCTTCTTCGTCACCGACGGTTACGAAGAAACGCGCGTCGTCAAATTCGACAAGGACGGCAAATTCCTGATGGCGTGGGGTGAACGCGGCGAGATGGGCAAGGAAATGCGGCCCGGTTACTTCAACACCGTGCACGGCATCGCGATCGACGACCAGCGTCGCCTCTACATCAACGACCGCGGTAACCGCCGCATCCAGGTGTTCGACGAATTCGGCAAGTTCATCACGCAGTGGTATCTCGGCGACGGCCCCACCGCCACGTACCACATCTGGATGGCGGCCGATCAGCATCTGTGGATGTCGGATGGCCACGGCAACTTCAAGTTTTACAAATACGATCTCAACGGCAAGCGCCTCTTCTCATGGGGTACGATGATGCCGGAGGCCGGCGGCCTGTGGGGCACGCACCAGTTCGGCGTCGATCAGAACAACAATCTCTACACCGCCGAAGTGTGGGGCGGCCGCCCGCAGAAATTCGTGCCGCGTCCGGGCGCGGATCCGGCCTTGCTGGTGGGGCAGCCGATACGCGGGGCATGGAATAACTAAACGCGAAAAAAGGCCGGGTTCGAATTTCTGGCGTCCGGCCGCTTAAAATGAAAACACACACAACCGGAAAAGAGGAGCAGTACCGATGGCGATCATCGATTCACAGGTCCACGTCTACGACGCAAACACGCCGGAACGGCCGTGGCACAGCGTGCCGAACTGGCCGCCGCACGTCACCGGCGAAGAAATGGTGTCGGCGATGGACAAGGTCGGCGTCGACGGCGCGATCTGCATCTCCTCGTTTTCGATGTACCAGTACGATGGCAGCTATGCGGTGGAAGTGCAGCGCGCGCATCCCAGCCGCTTTGCACTCGTCAAGCCGGTCAATCCGGATGATCCCGCGGTGGCCGATGTCATCGCCGACTGGAAGAAGACGCCCGGTACAGTCGGCATCCGCATCATCGTGACGAAGGAGCCTGGCCGCGAAATCAAAGATCCCGCCGGTCTCGATCGCATCCTGCGCGCGGCGGTCAAACACGACTTTCCGGTCAACATCCTGTTCTGGGGCAACGCGGAGGCGGGCATCGCGGTGATCGACCGCCATCCCGATACGCGATTCATCGTCGACCATCTTGGTCTGGTGCAGCCGCGCACGCCCGACACGCGCGCCGCCGAGCCGTGGGCCGAACTGCCGAAGATACTCGAACTCGCAAAGCGCCCGAATGCGGTGATCAAGGTGAGCGGCGCCTGCACGCTGTCGCAAAAGCCCTATCCTTACCCGGATATCTGGGACCCGCTCGCGCGCGTGTTCGACGCGTGGGGATTCGAGCGCTGCCTGTGGGGCAGCGACTGGACGCGTACCTTCGCGGTCGTCAATTACCAACAGGCGGTCGAACCGTTCCGCCTGACCGACCGCCTGAGCGACAGCGAACGCGCGATGCTGATGGGTGGCGCCACTGCCAAGGCTTATGGCTGGTCGCCGCAGAAGAGCTAGGTTATTCACGCGGTTCGTAGGGTGGGCAGCTTCGCTGCCCACCCTACGAAACTACAATTGACAACGACGCACCGCGAGGACTCTACGAGTGAAAGAAATCCGCATTCTGTCGGCGACGGGAATTCTCGGTTCCGGTTTTCGCGAGGCCACGTTGCAACGCGCGATGACGCTGAAGCCAGACTTCATCGGCGCCGATTCCGGTTCGACCGATCCCGGCCCTTACTATCTCGGTTCCGGCGAAACGCTGTTTTCCGATTCCGCGTACAAGCGCGATCTGCGGCTCATGCTGCTGGCTGGGCGCGCCGCCAACGTGCCGGTGATTATTGGTTCTGCCTGCACGGCGGGCACCGATGCGCAGGTCGGACGCCTGGTCGGCATCGCGCGTGACATCGCGCGCGAAGAGAAGCTCAGCTTCAAGCTCGCGGCCGTGCGCTGCGAGCAGGACAAGGCCTACCTCAAGCGCAAACTGCGCGAAGGCAAGATCACGCCGCTGGCGAATGCGCCGGTGTTTGATGAGGCCGTCATCGATCGCAGCACGCACATCGTCGGCATGGCGGGTATCGAGCCCTTCGTCGAGGCATTGGAAAACGGCGCCGACGTCGTCATCGCCGGGCGTTCGAGCGATACCTCCATCTTTTCGGCGATGCCGGTGATGCGCGGGCTGAATCCAGCGACGGTCTGGCACGCCGCCAAAATCCTCGAATGCGGCGCCGCCTGCGTGGTCGAGCGCAAATATCCGGACTGCATGTTTGCAACCATCCGTGACGATCACTTCATCGTCGATCCGCCGAATCCGGATTACCGCTGCGATCCGGCCAGCATCGCCTCGCACAATCTGTATGAGAACTCGACGCCGTATGAACTCGTTGAGCCCTCCGGCGTGCTCAATACCGTGGCCGCGAAATACGAGGCGATCTCCGATCGCGCGGTGAAAGTATCGGGCAGCACCTTCAAACACGCGCCGCGCTACACGATCAAACTGGAAGGCGCCGAACTTGCCGGTTATCAAAGCATCATCATCGGCAGCGTGCGCGATCCGATCATCCTGCGCCAACTCGATTCATGGCTGGCCGGCCTGATGACCGCCGCCAGGGACAGGGTCACCGCCGTCTACGGCGCCGGCATCGACGACAAGTACAAGCTCGACGTACGCGTGTTCGGCAAGAACGCGACGATGGGCGTGCTCGAACCCGAGACCGCAATCGGCCATGAAGTCGGGCTGCTGTTTCAGGTGACGGCCGACACGCAGGAGCGGGCGACCGCGATCGTCAAATCCGTGAGCCATATCGCGGTACATTATCCGGTGCCCGAATGGACCGGCCTCATCACCTCGATCGCCTATCCGTATTCGCCGGCGGAAATTCCGCGCGGCGCCAGCTATCGCTTCAACGTCAATCATGTCGTCGAGCCGGCAACCCCGCTCGAAATGTTCCGCATCGAATACGAAAGGCTATAGCGCGCCATGCCCAAACTCTGGGAAGTAACCAAACTCATCCGAAGCAAGAACGCGGGGCCGTTCGAGCTGACCTTCGACGTCATCTTCAAGGATCGCGCGGGCTACGAGCGCGTGCGCGACGCCGGCATCATCAAAGCGCAATGGTTCGCGAAAACTTATCGCCTGACACCTGAAGTCGTATCGGTAATTAATTACGATGCCGCCAACGCCATCAAAATCACCATTCCGCGCCCGGTGATATCGGGCGACATCGACGACACGGACGTTTTCGGCGGCCAGCAACACGGTCCGCTGGTCAATGTCGATGTGCCGTGAGACTGCAACTGCTGAGGGAAATGTAATCCCCATCGCAATGCCTTTGTAGCGCAGGCGACCCGCCTGCAATCCGGCCGGTGCAGGCGAGTCGCTGCGCCACATTCGTTTTGAAAAGCGTGCTTGGCCAAACGGAATAAAAAAATGGGTTCGCTAGTGAACGATCTGCGCTACGGCCTCGCCTTGACCATGCTCATGTGCGCGGCAAACACCGCGAGCGCCGCATCAACAGCGATGGACGCCACCGCAAGCTACCCGAACCGACCCATCCGCATCGTCGTGCCGTTTACGCCGGGCGGTTCGGCCGATGTGTTCGCGCGCGTGATCGGTCAGAAGATGAGCGAAGCGTGGGGGCAGCAGGTCGTCATCGACAATCGCGCCGGCTCCGGCGGTGTGCTCGGCACCGAAATCGCTGCCGCGGCGCCGCAGGACGGCTACACACTGATGCTGGGCAATACCGCGAACATCGCGATCAATGCGGCCTTGTACCGGAAGCTTCCCTACGATACCGTGCGCGATTTCACGCCGATCACGCTGGTCGCCAAAGCGCCCTATGTGATGGTGGCTTCCCCCTCAGTCAGTGTCGGCACGGCGCGCGAATTCATCGCGCTCGCCAAAAGCAAACCCCGGCAGTTGAACTATGCGTCGCTCGGCAGCGGAAGCGCCAGCCATTTGACCGCCGAGATGCTGCAGACCATGGCCGGCATTAAGCTCACCCATGTTCCCTACAAGATCCTGGGTTCGGTGCTGACGGATCTGATTTCTGGCCAGGTGCAGATTTTTTTTCTCGGCATGGTCTCGGCGCAATCGCAAATCAAGGGCGGCCGGCTGCGCGCATTCGCGGTCACCGGCGCCAAACGTTCGGCCGCCATGCCCGACGTGCCGACGGTGATCGAAGCCGGTGTGCCGGATTATGAAGTGGTGGCGTGGTACGGCATGTTTGCGCCGCATGGCACGCCGCGCGCCGTCATCACGCGGGTGAGTGCGGAGACTGCAAGAATATTGAATCTGCCCGATGTGCGCGAACGCCTGTCGGCAGAGGGCGCCGAAGTGTCGGCCAATACACCCGAGCAATTCACCGCCTATGTCAAAAGCGAAATGGCCAAATGGTCGTGGGTCGTGCAAAAGTCCGGCGCACGGGCGGAATAAGGAGCCAGCAGTGAATTTCAAAGAACCACTCACCGAGCACGTCGCACAGTTTGCGCACACCACGCGCTATGAAGACCTGCCGGCTGACGTCGTGCAGTTGGGCAAAAAAGCCATACTCGATTGCCTTGGATTGGCACTCGGCGGTTCGATCGCCGAAGGCAGCGTGATCCTGCGCCGGCAGATCGCAGGCTATGGCTGCGCCGGCGGCCCGGCCAGTTTGTTCGGCACCGGCCTGCGCTCGCACGCGCGGTTCGCCGCGCTGGCCAACGGCATGGCCATGCATTCAGACGAATTCGACGATACGCATAACCCCAGCCGCATTCATCCGTCAGCCGCGGTGGTGGCGGCGGTGTTGGCGGCGGCGGAAGCCGCTGATTGCTCCGGCAGCGATGTGCTGACCGCATTCAATGTCGGTGTCGAGGCCAGTTGCAAGATCAGCATCGCCACTGACGGTGCGCATTATCAGCGCGGCTACCACTCGACGGGCAGCGTTGGCGTATTCGGCGCCACGGCGGCCGTGTGCAACTTGCAGCGCCTGCCGGCGGACACGATCGTCACCGCACTCGGCATTGCCGGCAGCGAGGCCGCCGGCGTGCGCGAGAATTTCGGCACCATGACCAAGCCTTTGCATGCCGGGCGCGCGGCGGAGAGCGCGGTCGATGCCGCCGAGCTGGCGGCGATGGGATTCACCGCCACGCCCACCATACTCGAAGGGCCGCTGGGTTTTTTTCAGGCCTGTGCCGGCAAGTACGATCCGCAGGTGCTGCTCGAAACGCTGGGCAATCCGTGGACGATCGCCGATCCCGGCATTGCGGTGAAACCGTTCCCGTCCGGGCGACTCACACACCCGGGCATGTGCGGGCTCGAGCAAATCCTGATCGCGCATGCGATCAGCCCCGCGCAGGTCAAACGCATCGGCGTAAAAACCAACCGCCAGTTGCCGGGCAATCTGACGTATCACGCGCCCGTTACGGGGCTGCAGGGCAAATTCAGCATGGAATTTTGCCTCGCTTCCATTCTGCTGTTTCGCAAGGCGGGGCTGACGGAATTTACCGATGAAATCGTCAATCGCGCCGACGTGCAAGAGGCGATCCGCAAAATCGATTACACCTGCTACAGCGATGAGGAAGCGGCGGCCAACGGCTACCCCTTGCTCGCGACGTTTATCGAAGTCGATCTGCTTGATGGCCGGCAGTTTTCCACCCGGGTGGATGTCGCGCGCGGCAGTCCGCCGATCTCGATGACCGAAGAAGAGGTTGCCGAAAAATTCCGCCAGTGCGCCGCCTACGCCAGCTGGCCGCAGGAGCGCAGTGAAAAAATTATCGAGGCGACGCTGGGTCTGGAGAAACTTGCGCGCGTGACAGACCTTACCAGCCTGTTGCTGCGGACGGACTGATAAGGTGGATCGGCGTGATCGAGAATATCCAAAGGTGCCGGCGCCGATTTGTTTTCATGGATTCCGATAAAGAATTCGACTCCGGTGCCATCTTTGTCAGGAAGATAGTCGCATCTAAGAAAACGGCCGCACGTTTAGCAGTTTTGTCCGCCAAGAACGCCGCACGCCACAGAGAAAATGAATTCGAAAGAAGATCTTGGGCGGCTACCGCCCATTTTTTTGTCTTCCACTGCTCCTCGAATTCATGGAATAGTCTCAGTAGACGTAGCGCGCCTCGTTGATTTTTGGCACGGCTTTCTATCGCCCATTGCAAGTGCTCGATCTTCGCCCTGGCTTCATCCTTCATCGGGATTCTCCATTTATTCGATTCGCAGCTCCACGAAGTTCAACTTTACCCGGAAGGTCAATCGTTGTCGCTTGGGCACGCAAACGCTAGTTGAACTACTGGGCTCCGTATCAATTTTCATATTCACGGGGCGTTCAAAGCAAAACTTTGGCGATACGGTCGCTTTGGTTTCCCTATTCGCGCAGTCTTATTGCGGTTTGACCCCCGCGTCCTTGACGATCTTCGCCCACTTCGGAATTTCCAGCTTCAGAAAATCCGCGAACTGTTCCGGCGTATTCGCGACCACGAATAGGCCCTGCGCCGCCATGCGCTCCTTCACGTCCGCGCCGCTCAGCGCGCCGACCGCTTCCGCATTAAGTCTGGTGATGAGTTCGCGCGGCGTTGCCACCGGCGCGAACAGACCGAACCACGTGCTCGCTTCGTAACCTGGCAGGCCGGACTCGGCGACGGTCGGCACATCCGGCGCGGTCGCCACACGCTGTTTGCTCGTAACCGCGAGCGCGCGCAAGCGGCCGCCCTGCGCCTGCGGCAGGCCGACGGGCAGGTTGGAAAACACCATCGAGATCTGGCCGCCCAGCGCGTCGGCAATCGCCGGCCCTTCGCCCTTGTACGGCACGAACAGCAGATCGACTTTCGCCTGCAGCTTGAACAGCTCGCCCGCCATGTGCGGCGTGCCGCCGGAGGCCGCGCCGAACGTCAGTTCGCCCGGGCGCGCCTTGGCGAGCGCGATCAAGTCCTTCACCGTTTTCACCGGCAGCGACGGATGGATCACGATGACGAGCGGCGACACTGCGATCTCGGTTACGCCGGTGAAATCGCGCGCCGCGTCGTAATTGAGCTTGAGGTACATCGCCGGCACCACCGCCTGCGAAGTCTGCGAGCCGACCAGCAGCGTATAGCCGTCCGGCGCCGCCTTGGCGACGTATTCGGTGCCGATGATGCCGCTGGCACCGACGCGGTTGTCGACGATGAACGATACGCCGACGCGCTCGGTGAGTTTTTGCGCGAGGATGCGCGCGGTCAGGTCAACGCCGCCGCCGGCGGCGAACGGCACCACGATGCGCACCGGCTTGTTCGGGAAGGCGTCGGCGGCTAAAACGTTCGTTGCCGCAAACGCGCACGCCGCACAGGCGAACGGCAGATGTTTTGTCATCATGTTGTTCTCCTCCTTCGTTGTTGCCGCCATCATAGCCTGCTGCAATGCATTGCGCATATTGTCAGGGAAGCGGCGCGGCGGGCAACGGGTCACCCGCGCATGAATTGCCGCTTGAACCCTTTGACTCCTTTAACTTTGGGCAAACGAACCCGCCAACCGGTCATTGCGGAACTGGCGCAAAATCACGCTTCATCGTCAATCCTTGGAGGAGGAGACCATGGAACCTGTTGCGCTGGATGAAACGCTCGACGTACGCGGCGCGGGGCGCCGTATTTTTCTGGCGCAGGTGGCGGCAACTGGCGCCGCAGCAGCCGCGCCGGTGCAGGCGCAGAGCCCCGATAGCGAACGTTCGTGGTCCACGCTGGCGAGGGGCCAGCTTGGTGTGGCGGAAACGCTGGCCCGTTACGCCGTCAATTTAAAGTACGAAGAGCTGCCGCCGGAAGTGGTGCACACGGCCAAGCGTATCGTTCTCGACACGTTCGGTTGCGCCTTGGGCGGTTACAGCTCCGGCCCGGCACAGATTGCCGTCGAACTCGCCGGCGAGATCACCACTAGGAAGCCGGCGACCGTACTGTGCAGCGGCATCAAAACGAGTGCCGATCTGGCAACGTTCGCCAACGGCGTGGCCATCCGCTATCTGGATTTCAACGACGGCTTTATCAGCGTCGGCAATGGTCACCCGAGCGACAGCATCGCGGCGCTGTTGCCGGCGGCCGAACTGGGCGGGCGCAGCGGGCGCGATCTGATTATGGCCACCGTGCTTGCCTATGAGGTGTTCTGCAAAGTCAACGATGTGCTGGATATCCGCGGCATCGGCCTCGACTCGTCAACCATTGCCGGTCTCGCCGCCTGTGTCGGCGCCGGCCGCTTGAGCGGGTTGACGGAGCAGCAAATGGTGACGGCGATCGGCATTTTTGTCGGCGGCAATATCGCCATCAACCAGGGCCGGGTCGGCACCTTGTCGAACTGGAAATCGTACGGTTCGGCCGAATCCTGCCGCAAGGCGATGTTCGCCGTCCGCCTCGCGCAATCCGGGATGACGGGGCCGGCGCAGGTGTTCGAGGGCCGCGATGGCTTCTTCAACGTGATCAGCCACAAGCCGTTTACGCTGCCGCCGCTGGGTGCGCCGTACGGCATCATGCACGCATTCCTCAAGCGTTTCGCGCTTGGCCAGTACGCACAGACTGTTGCCCAGGCCGCGCTGGAGTCACGCCAGTACTTCAAGGATGTGAGCGAGATCGAGGCCATCAACATCCGCGTTTCGCGCAGCGCAATCAAGGTCATGGCCGACAGCCCGGACAAGTGGCGTCCGCAAACCCACGAAACCGCAGACCACAGCATGCCGTATTCGGCCGGCGTGGCGATGATCTATGGCAGGATCGACCCCGTTTACTACGAAGACCCCTATCTGCACGATGCGCGTCTGCTCGATCTCGTCAGCCGCGTGAAATGCATTCCGTCGGCAGAAGCCGACCGGGTGGAGCAGGAATACAACCTGTGCGATCTCGAACTCGTATTCAAATCCGACCAGCGCAAGACCGTGCGCGTGGATTACCACCGCGGCCACTGGAAAAACCCGATGACCGACGCCGAGATGGAAGAGAAACTCCGCCTGCTCGCGCGCGGCCAACTGGCGGCGCAGAAGACCGATGCACTGCTGCGCCAACTGTGGGCGCTCGAAGACTTGCCGCAGGCCGGGGCGCTGGTTGAAATGACGCGGGTGTGAGGTCGGTCTACGCGGATATGTTTGAGATGGCTACTGGTTTCATTGAATGGTGAAAATTGTCAACCCGCAGTGCTTGCTCGCATTAATCGCCACGATCGCGGTGCACGGAGCGGCATTTGCGCAGAATTACCCTGACAAGCCGGTGCGCGTGATCGTGCCCGCGCCGGCGGGCGGCGCACTCGATGTGGTGGTGCGCCACTTCATGCAGAAACTCGGGGAAACGCTGGCCGTGCAGTTTGTGGTCGATAACCGCGGCGGCGGCAACGGGTCGATCGGTGCGGAGCTGGTCTCGCGGGCGGCGGCCGACGGCTACACGCTGCTGTTCGCCTCGTCGAGCGTGCTGTCGATCAATCCGCACCTGGGGGCGAAGACCAGCTATCAGGTGCTTAAGAGCTTCGCGCCGGTGATCCTGATCGGCTATTCGCCCAACGTCCTCGTTGTGCATCCCTCGCTGCCGGCGGCCAACGTAAAGCAACTGATCGCGATCGCTAAGGCCAATCCGGGTGCGCTGTCCTTTGCGTCCAACGGCGCCGGTTCATTGAGCCATCTGACCGGCGCGCTGTTCATGCAGCAGGCGGGCGTCAACATGCTGCATGTGCCGTACCGCGGCGCCGCACCGGCGGTCATCGATACGGTGGCGGGGCAGGTGTCCATGCTGTTCGCGGCGTACGGCAGCGTGTCGGGGCAAATGCAATCCGGAAAATTGAAAGCGCTCGCGGTGACCAGCAGCAAACGCATCAGCGCTGCGCCAACGCTACCGACCATTGCGGAATCGGCATTGCCCGGCTTCGATTCAACCCAGTGGTGGGCGGTCTACGGCCCCGCCGGCATGAGCGCCGATACCGTCAACCGCCTCAATCGCGAACTGAATGCGATTCTCGCCACCGCCGACACGCGCAAGCGACTCGCCGCAGACGGCGCGGATCCGGCCGGCGGCACACCCGCCGATCTCGCCGCGCATCACAAGGCCGACTACGAACGCTGGCAGAAGGTGATACAGGACGCCGGCATCAAGGGCGAATAGCTGTTCTCAAGTTGGCAAGCTGAGGCGAGTGCGGCAGGTCCCTGCCTCCGCAAAGTGCGGGGACATGCGGGAGGGGGCGCACCCGGTGAAATTCGAGCAATTGACCGCATGTAATCGAACGATTACAATAACTCATGTTCACGATCAAGCGAACCGTCGAGTTTGACGCTTGGTTTACCGGTATTCGCGATGGCGTTACAAAGCAGCGTTTGGTCGCGCGATTACGCAAGGCGCAGCTGGGCAATCTTGGTGACGTTAAAGCGCTGGGCGCCAGCGTCTACGAGATGCGCGAGCATTTCGGCCCGGGCTGGCGATTGTATTACCTTAAACGCGGTGCGGTGCTGATCGTGATGTTGGGCGGCGGTGCAAAATCCACGCAGGTGTCTGATATTGCCAAGGCTATGAAACTTGCGGCCCTGATCGAGGAGTAATCGATGAAAAAGAAAATACTGGCGTCCGAACTTCCGGAATTCGATGCGGCCGAATATCTAAATAACGAAAAAGCGATTGCCGCGTATTTGACCGCGATGATTGAAGGCGGAGATCCGGCCATGCTCGCGGCGGCACTCGGTGATATCGCGCGTGCGCGCGGCATGGGCGAAATTGCGAAGGCTTCGGGACTTACCCGCGAGGCCCTCTACAAAGCGCTGCGGCCCAATGCGCAGCCGCGCTTCGATACGGTGAGCCGTGTTTGTGCAGCTTTGGGCGTGCGATTGATCGCGCAACCCGCGCCCCGATGATCTGGCGTGGGAATTGATTCGCGAACCATCCGTGATCTCTTCCCGAGCAAACAAACCTCAGCTAGCGCGGCCCGCCGCGCCAGAGAGCAAACTTCATCCGCGCAATCGACACCGCGCCCGCTATGACTTTGCGCGCCTGATCGCGGCCGAGCCGGCACTGCGCGAATTTGTCGAGCGCAAGGTCCACGACGAGCATGGCGAGCCAAGTATTGATTTTGCCAACCCCGCTGCCGTCATAGCGTTGAATCGCGCTCTGCTGAACGACAGCTACGGCATACACGCATGGGAACTGTCGCCGCACAGCCTGTGTCCGCCGGTGCCGGGGCGTGCCGATTACCTGCATTATCTGGCTGATCTGCTGGCCGCAAGCAATGGTGGCGTTGTGCCACGCACGAAAACCATGCGGGTGCTGGATATCGGCACCGGCGCGAGCTGCATCTATCCGCTGATCGGATGTAGCGAATACGGCTGGCGCTTTGTCGCCACCGACATCAACGCCGCCGCGCTCGCCAACGCGCAGCGCATTCTCGATGCCAACTCGCAGTTGAAATCAAAAATTACTTTGCACCTGCAAGCGTCATCGCAGGCCGTCTTTAAGGGCGTGATCGCCGACGACGACTGGTTTGATCTGACGCTGTGTAACCCGCCGTTTCATGCTTCCGAAGCCGAAGCCCTGGAGGCGAACCGGAATAAATGGGCGAAACTCGGCAAACACGACAATGTCGAAAGTGCCCGCCGCAATTTCGGCGGTGAGGGCGCCGAACTCTGGTGCGAGGGCGGCGAGCAAGGCTTCATCCTGCGCATGATCGGCGAAAGTGCACGCATCGCCACACGCTGCTTCTGGTTCACCACGCTGGTATCGAAGGCAACCAGTCTGCCGGCGATTTGCGATGCGTTGAAGAGCGCCAATGTCGTGCAGCACAAAACGATTGCGATGCGGCAGGGGCAAAAGCAAAGCCGTTTTGTCGCGTGGACCTTCCTAAACGCTCAGCAGCAGGAGGGGTGGCGGAACCTGCGATGGTAGGAAGGCGCAGCGAATTTGTTGAGCCTGATACCTTTGATTCCGGCAAAGGAAGAAGGGCGGGCCAACCCGAAGCTGAAAATAGGCTTGATGCCGTCGGCTTGAGCATCGATGGCAATCGGCATTTGTGGCTGTTTGCAGCCGCTTATTTGCCTGTTCCTGCCCGGGTATTTCTCGCTACGAATTGCTCAATAAGCCGGGCGGCTGCTTCGTGTGCACCGAAATACATATGAAGCCCGTCCCGACACGGATTTCCTTGTGCCTGTCCGCCTTTGACCGTGGCGAATTCGGTGATGCCCTTGTTTCTTGATTTTGTTTTCTCGAAATTGGTTTGAGCGCTATGGTATTGAGTGTTCGTGCATCCATCTCGCTCATGATGCAAGAAAAGGATCGGCATGTTCAAATCATCCGCAAACTCAATCGCGTTTTCGCTCCCGCTCGTGATGATCCCCGCAAGGAGTCCTCTGTTTTCAGGTGCCCGGTTCACAAACGCAGAGACGCTCAACGAGCCCCAGCTGTGCCCAAGCAGCCCAATTGGTGTATTCAACTTGTTTTTGTAAAAACGAACAACGCTGTCTATTCGGTCCTGGTGATCTCCGCTTGTTCTTGCATTGGGGGAAATTCCAGTGGGGTGTCAAACACGACCACATTTATTCTCAATGTTGAAAAACCGGGCTGACCAGATTTTCCAGCATCAGCGCGGTTCCGTTGCGTGAAGTCGTGGATTGTTCCGTTAGATTAATGTGGCCTTCCCCGCCCGGTATGGCAATGACAGTGGCCTGCGGGCTATCTACGGCATACAGCAGGGTCAGTGTCGGTGGAGCGTTAGGGCTGCTGCTTTGAGGCGGGTCTACTGCAAATACCTGCGCGGCCCAAACGCCATTCGCGTTGATCGTGAACGCAGCCACCAAGGCTAGAAGTATTCGTTTCATCTCGTCATTGGCACGGATCGGTTGAGCTGTGAACCCTGCGATTTAAAGCTGAGGCAAATGCACCCGCCAACCACCACGACCACCAGGGCAATCCATGCCGCCTTTTCCAGCCGCGGCACAAAGGTGGAGCCTGGCCAAAGATTTTTGAGGATGATGAAGACGGCAGATATAACAGCCGGAATTCCTATGATGCTGAAAAGGAACGCCGGCATAAATGCATCGAGATCAGATCCAGTACATTTTCTTGTAAGGCAATATTCGAGCGGCCAGGCGATCAGAACAATATAAATTAACGCGGCGCCAAACAACATGAAGTTTTTCATGACATCTCAAACGGCATTGGTTGCACCCGGGGAAACAACGTTTTCTTTATGCGCCGATCACGGGTCGTTGTCAAAGTCGCACACACAGTCTTGGCACCCAAAAGGGCAGGTTCGTTTAAATAGAAATAATGACTGCCCGCCTCAATCCGCCTTGATCCCCAGCTTCCTCACGACATCCCCCCATTTCTGCACTTCCTCGCGAATAAACGCGCTGAACTGCTCGGGTGAGCTGCCGACCGGTTCGGCGCCGAGCGTGGTGAATCGCTCTTTCAATTCAGCGGTGGCGAGGCCCCTGGCGATTTCACCGTGCAGCCGCGCAATGATCTCTTTCGGTGTGCCGGCGGGGGCGAGCAGGCCCCACCACGTTTCCGACACGAGGGGCGGCACGCCCGATTCGGCGAAGGTGGGCACCTCCGGCAGCACGCTCGATCGCCTGGCGCTCGCCACGGCGAGCACTTTCAGGCGGCCTGATTTTGCGTGCGGCAGCGCTTCGAGCGTATTGATGAACAGATAAGCGACCTGACCGCCGATGACATCGACCAGCGCCGGCTGGCCGCCCTTGTACGGCACGTGCACGATGTCCACCTTGTTCATCATCTTGAAGAGTTCGCCGGCCAGATGTTGCGAGCTGCCGTTGCCGGCCGAGGCGTAACTCAACTGGCCGGGTATCTTTCTTGACAGCGCGACCAGCTCCTTCACGGATTTCGCCGGCAGCGATGGATGCATGGCGAGTACCTGCGGTCCGTAGCCGACCTGCGTGACGGGGGCAAAGTCGCGCAGCGTTTCGTAGGGCAGATTGCGGAAGAGCGTCATGTTGGTAGCGTTTGACGACGACCCCATCAGCAGCGTGTAGCCATCGGGTGCGGCCTTGGCGACGAGGTCGGCGGCGATGTTGGTGCTGGCGCCCGGGCGGTTCTCGACCACGGCGGTGCGGCCGAAGGCTTCCGAGAGCCGCTGCGCCGAGATGCGCGCGATGATGTCAACGGCGCCGCCCGGTGCAAAGCCGACGATGATGCGAATCGGCCTGGCGGGATAGCTTTGCGCGGAAGCGGACAGCGCGCACAGCGAGGCGACGGCCGCGAACAGGATTGTTGCTTGCGCCATGAGGACTTCTCCGGGAAATGCGGGAAAGCTTAAGCGTATGGTCGAGTGGCGGTCAAATTGAGGCGGGTTGCGATAAAGCAGTCGTCGGGAACGGGGGAGCAAAGCGCGTAAAATAATTGCGTTGTCGCAAACCGCGATTAATCCGCAACACCGCATTTACAGAGCAACCAAAGATTCGAAAGTTCTCATGAACACGACCAACACCAATTCATACGCGCGCGCGCAGTACGAAGCCTTGTGGCCGCGCAGCCCGCGCCAGACCAGGGTCAAGCCGCTGGCGAAGCGGCTCGATACACTCGAAGGCAAAACCATCGGCTGGATCTGGGACTATGTGTTCCGCGGCAATGAAGTCTTCGAGCAGCTCGAGGGCAGCCTCTCCGCGCTGTATCCCGGCATGAAATTTATCAACTGGAGCGAGTTCGGCAACACGCATGGCAGCGACGAACGCAAAGTCGTCGCCGCACTGCCGGAAAAACTCAAAGCGCTGGGGGTCGACGCCGTCATCTCCGGCATGGGGTGTTGAGGGAGCTGTGCGCCCGCCGTGTTGCGGGCCAGTGCAGCAGCCGAAGCCGCAGGCATTCCGTCGTCGACGCTGATCTGCGAGAGTTTCATGACGCTGGCCAAGGCGACGTCGATCGGCCTTGGTTATCCGAATATCCAGATGGCGGGCGTGCCGGGGCATCCGGGGGTGCAAACCAAGGATGTGCTGCAGAAGAACATTCGCGAGGTGACGCTGGCGCAGGTGATTGAGAACCTGCGCACGCTGCCGGCGAAAGCGGTGGTCGGCGGCGAACCCGGCGCGCGCGACATCGTGTGCCGCGGCAGCTTCGAGGAGGTCAACGAATATTTTCTCGCGCATGAGTTGTCGGACGGCCTGCCGATCGTGCCGCCGACGGTCGACAAGGTCGAAGGGTTTTTGCAGCACACCGATCGCGATGCGGACGAAGTGCTTGGCGTGATGCTGCCCGACAATCGCGCGGCCACGGTGTGGAGCGTGGCGGTGAATGGCGTGATGGCGGGCTGCCGGCCCGAATACATGCCGGTGCTGATTGCGGCGGTCGAAGCGATGGCCGATCACGACTACGGCGTCGAGCACAGCGGCAACACGCCGGGCGGCGACAATCTGATCGTGCTGAACGGCCCCATCATCAAGGAACTCGGCTTCAACTATACGCAGGGCGTGATGCGCGACGGCTTTCAGGCCAACACCTCGATCGGCCGTTTCTGGCGGATGTATCTGCGCAACGTCGCCGGCTTTCTGCCGCACAAAAACGACAAGGCCACCTTCGGCAACACCTGGCGTGTGGTGGTGGCCGAAAACGAGGATGTGCTGGCGAAGATCGGCTGGCCGCCCAATTGCGCGGAGTTCGGCTTTGCTGCGGGCACCAACGCGTTGTCGGTCGGGCGCTACACCGGTGGCAATCACATCTCGTCGATCTCCGGCTCGACGCCCGAAGCGATGATGCCATATATGGCCGATGCGGTGGTCCGCCAATACACCTGGCAACTCATGTTCACCGTGGGGCAGGGCATGGGTACCTTGCGGCCGCTGATTCTGTTGTCGCCGATCATGGCCGAGACCATCGCCGCCGGCGGCTGGTCCAAACAGAAATTCAAGGAGCAACTGTTCGAGCGCGCGCGCATTCCGGCAAAACTGTTCGAAAGCATCCTGCGCGACTGGACGCAGAAGCCGATCTGGAATCTGACCGAGGAATTCAATGCCGGCCGCATCCCGAAGGCGTTTCATGAATCCGACAATCCGGAGCGCATGGTGCCGCTGGTCTGGAAGCCCGATGATTACATGATCGTCGTCACCGGCGATCTGGGCAGGAACAGTTGCTTTGTGTTCACGCACAACGGCGTGCTGGGCTATCCGGTCGGCAAGGAAATCAAGCTGCGCAAACGCGGGTGATACGATTTTCGGCCATCTTTCTTGGGTAAGGTGCCGGGGCTGCGACTTGGACAACAATCATGTCGTTGGAGCGGATTATTGAGCATTAGGTAATTCATGATATTGCGCACTCACCCTTAATCCCTCTCCCCGGGGGAGTGGGAAGAAAAGACCTTCAACCCCGGGGGTCAGTAAAGCGAGTGATCCGCGCGCCGGCATGAGCGGCTTCGCTGTCAATTGCCGCCGGCAATCTGGAAATTCAACTTGCTCCATAGTCATGGTCATCCCGTTTGCGTGGCCGGTAGGCGTCGGGTAGCATCCGATCAGAAGGCTCGATCGTGGTCGCGTTCAGAACTTCATCCGGCCTTTGCAGTGAATGCCCGTTCAAACAACAAAAACCTGCGGCAAATCATTTTGAGGGAGGGGTAACCGATGTCTTCGCAACATGAGCGTTACGAACCGGCGCGCCGGGATTTTCTGAAGCTGGCCGGCCGTACCGTCGCGGCGGGTGCTGCGGTGGCCGCCACCAACGGATTGGCGCACCACCATCCGCGGCCATCGCCGCAAAGCGTGCCCTACCTCGATCAGCGCATGTATTTCAACAACATGGAACTGATCGGGCATCTGCCTGGGGCCGGACGCAGCGGCGGCATGCAGATGATGAGCGCGCCCGGCGGACAGCGGTTGATTTTCCAGGGCGGCGATGTAATCGACGTCACCGATCCGCGCAACCCGCGATTCATCAACAAGGGCGGCGCGGCGGGCGGTCAGCTCGCCTACAACGCGCAATTGCGCAAATGGATCCTGTTGCAATCGTCGGCGGTGCCCTATGTTTCGATTCTGCACATGCCGGGCGGACGTTTTCTCGATCCATCGGTCAACGAGGAATACAAGAACTGGAAAGGGCTGCGCGGCATACGCGCGTGGGATGCCACCGACCCGACCAGGCTGGTGCGCATTTCCGAGTTCAGCACCGGCCAGACCGGCTCCGGTTCGCATGGCGACTCGATGTTCTACGACGGCGGAAAATACGCCTACATCGATTGCGCGCCCGATGAGACTTACACCGGCATCCTCGCCAACCTGACGCCGTATTCGAACTGCCTGATGATCGTTGACGTTTCGGATCCGTCGAAGATCAAGGAGGTCTCGCGCTACTGGGTGCCGGGGCAGCGCGCCGGTGTGGCCGGCGAAGTCGAGCATTTGAAGAAATGGAAATTCCTGCAGGGGCGCGGTGTTGAAAACATTCCGGATCATCCGCTCTCGATCGACGAGGCGACCGCGGTGTTCCAGAAGCTGCGCTTTCCGCTTGACCGCATGCCCTACACCATGTCGCACCTGCCGATGTGCGTGCCGAAACGGATCGAAGACGGCGGCAGGATCGGCTATGCCACGTGGTCGGCGTTCGGCTTCATGACGCACGATCTGTCGGACATCAGGAATCCGCGCGTGATCGGTCGCTTCGATCCGACCCCGGCGTATGGTCTCGACGGCATACCGTTTCATTCGATGTACCTCGGCATGCTCGACCGCGGCATTGTCGTCACCAATGCGGAACCGCTGAACCCCGACTGCAACGAATCATGGCTGCCCAACTGGGTGCTCGATGTGCGCGATCCGCGCAATCCGGTGCCGATCGCGCAGCTGCCGCGGCCGAAACCGCCGGCCGATGCGCCCTACACCGACTTTTGCTTCGCGCGCGGACGCTTCGGCTCGCATATCTCGCCTTCGCACAATGCACCCGGTCGCATGTCTCCCACCTTTATGGCGCTGTCGTTCTTCAATGCGGGGATCCGTTGTTACGACCTGTCGGAGCCGAGTCGTCCGAAAGAGGTCGCGTGGTTTGTCGCACCGCATGGCGGCACGCTCGGACCGGATTGCGTCGATCCCGTCGATTACACCAGCGCGTCCGCGCGCGCCTGCGACAAGGAAGGGCTTGCCTACAGCCGGCCGACCGACCAGATCTTTATCGAGTGGGATCGCAATCTGATTTATGCGGGGACCACCACCGGCATTTATATCCTGTCGACGCCGGCACTCGGCAAGCCCGTACTCGGCGCAATGCCGGTGAGCGAATGGTCGCTGCCGCAACTCAACGCAGGGGCGCCCGCCTAGTGCGATTGCCGGAAGCCATCGTCCGGTTTCTGGATGTATATCACCGTGGCGGCGTCACCGAAGGCGACTGCCGCGCGTGTTCATCCCCCTGCTGCAGCCTGGGCGGCTTTGCGATACTGGAAAACGTCGTCGCCATTTTTGAGCGTTACGGCCGCGGTAACCTGCGACGCACGGATTTTGAATTCGCGCCAGGATTGAGTTTCGGCGATTTCGTGTTTCAATATTTCGATGTCTACCGCAAGACGGTGAGGGCGGGCGGCGGTGAGGCCACGCTCATGTTGTTTCACATGAAATCGCTGTCGGCCGACGGCCACCTGATCAGCATTCCCGGCGGCGACGATTACTGGGACATCCGCAAGGAATTGTTCGAGCGCAATCCCTGGCTCAATCGCGGTTGCGTCTTTCTAAGCAAGCGTGTCGGCAACTGGCCGTCGGACGACGGCGACAGCAGCCGGCATTGCATACTGCATGCGCCGGAAAGCAAGGCCATGGTGAGCGCCAAACCGGTCGACTGCCTGTTTTTTACCTGTAACCGGCCGCGCGAAGGCCGTGTTCCAGCACCGGCGCAATCCGAGCAGTGGTTTCGCCTGCTGGCCGAACAGTTTCCGGACAGCCTGCCGCGGTTCGAAGCGTTGATCAACGAATAACTGCGGTCATCCTTTGATCGTGACATTCTGACTAAAACCGTTGCACCAATTGCTGTTTAATTTTCTGAACAAGGATTCCACGTGTCGCACAAAAAAATCATCCGCATTTATACCGGCGACGACGGCCGTTCGCACTTCGAGGATCTGATGGTGCCGATGAACGAACTGATCGCCGGCGAGCGCATTTCGTTGAGATCGGCGCTGCTGCCGGTGACGGGGCTGTCGTTTCGCGAGAATCCGCTCGGCCGCTCGGAGGAATTTCACTGTCCGCGGCAGAAGCAGTTCGTGATTACGCTGTTCGGTGCGGTGGAGATCAGCTGCGGCGGCGGCAAACGCTGTTTCGGTCACGGCGACGTGCTGTTTGCCGAAGACCTCACCGGCGAAGGCCATGCCAACCGCGAATTGCTGGGCCCGCGCGAAAGCTTGATTATCCCGGTGCCCGAGGACTTCGATATCCGGCGCTGGGCGAAGCGCGCGTAAATATTTCAGGCCGTGGGTTCCGATTTGAGCCCTGCGTGAACACCAAAGCGGCCGGCGTGATTGGAAGCCATTTTCGGATGGCTTCCAATGATCAGTCAGAACACCGAACAGGAAGCGCGCCTGTTTAGAAAGTGTTCAAACTTTTGCGTTCGCAAATTGCGTGATTGCCCGCCCCGCCAGCAGCAACGATATGCCGCCCAGTCTGACCGGATTGACGGGGCGAATGACCGCTCCAAACAACCCGAAGTGGTCGATCAATGCCGCGCTGACCACTTGCGCGGCGACGGCAAACAGGATGAAGTTTCCCACGCCGAAGCGGGGCGCCAGCAAGGTCGCGCTGATGACGTAAAAGCCGACGATCAGGCCGCCGGCCAACTCAATCGGTTGCACGGCGGTCAGCCTGGAAAAGTCGGGGATCGAACCGGTCAGCAGAATTGAAATAATTACGCAGGTGACCAAGCCCACCATAAAGAGAATGGTGGATGCATGCAGCGGCTCGCCTAACGCAAGCCCCAAACGCGCATTCGGCACGGCCATGATCGGTATGAGCGCGCCCGCCGCGATTGACCATAAGGATAATCTGATTGCCAGCATGATGGGCTCCTGAAATCGGCGAGTGCAAACTGTAACCGAAATTCCGGAACGGCGACTGTGGAGAGATTCCGGCCGTTTTTATGCAAGGGCGGCTCACGTCGCCGCATGAAGCCGCATTCGCGCCCGGGCAGGCGGTGCGAATCGACGCCGGTTTGCGACCCTGCTGTCGCCGGTGTAGATTGGCGGGCCGCTCTTGCCGCTTGCGGCCGCGTTGCGAGTGCAGCGGGGCACACTGAATATCTTTAACCATTCCTGGAGGGGACTGCAATGCGACGGACTCTGAATACCATGGCGCTCGGCTTCTGCGCCTGTGCTTTGCTTGCCGCGCCGGTTTTGGCGCAACCCGCAGCCGAGGTCACGCTTACGCGATTGGCTGATTGCGGCACGCAACAGGCGCCCACCGAGGTCAATCAGCGTTTCTCCGACACCTATTCCTACGGCAACCTCAAGGTGCAATTTACGTTCAGCTGTTACCTGATCAAACATGGTGATCAATACCTGCTGTGGGATACCGGCCATTCGATGAGCGCCACAGGCGGCGTGGCGCCGAAGGTCAGCGTGGTCGATCAGTTGGCGCACCTGGGCGTCAAGCCCGAGCAGATTCAGTATGTCGGCATCAGCCACTATCACGCCGATCATACGGGGCAGGTCGATTCGTTTCCGCAGGCGACGCTCTTGATCGGCAAGGGTGACTGGGATGCGATTACCGCGCCCAAGCCGGCCGCCGGCGTCAATGCGCCGCCGTTTGCGCGCTGGATCAGCGGCGGCGGCAAGGTCGAACCGCAGCCGACCGACAAGGACGTGTTCGGCGACGGCACCGTCGTGATGTTGAACACGCCCGGTCACACGCCGGGTCACCACAGCCTGCTGGTCCGGCTGAAAGAGAAGGGCAACGTGCTGATCACCGGCGATCTCGCGCATTTTCACGAGAACTACGATACCAACGGTGTGCCGTGGTTCAACAGCAGCCGCGCGGAATCGCTGGCGTCGATCGATCGCTTCAAGAAGCTGGCGGCGAATTTCAAAGCCACTCTTATCATTCAGCACGACGCGCGCGACATTGGCCTGTTGCCGGCGTTTCCCGCTGCTGCGAAATAGGTCGTGGCCGGGGGCGGGCTCGAGCGAGTTTCGAGCCCGCCCCCGGGTTTTTCGAATCCGCTATTTTGCGCGCGCGCCCGGCGCTTTTTTCGGCGGCGTCGTCTTCGCTTTGGCTGTGTTCGCTCGCAGGCGCTGAGCGAAGGCATCGGCATCGTCATCGATGCGTAATTGCATTTCCGCCGGTGCCGCTGTTGCGCGTGCAGTTGCCGTCGCGTCGGGTGCCGCGTTGTGCCCTGTGCGAATGCCGATCGCGATGCCGATGAGCAAGGCGGCGATGGTGCCGGCGATCAATGTCCCATGCCGGCGTAATGCCGTTATCGCAGGCGCCACGATGCGTGCAGTCTGCGGTCGCGAATTTTGCATCTCGTTTTGTGCGGCTGCGTGCTGCGCCTCCAGTGCGGCGCGTGCAGCCGTAGCCTGCGCTGCGTTTTCTTCAGCCAGCAGGCGCTCGTGCTCGCGCGTGGCGGCAACGCGCTCGGCTTCGATGCGCGCGGCAATTTTCGCCTGCAAATCCGCTTCCACTTGAGCGCGAGCCGCCGCGGCTTGCTCCGCGTCTGTCGCCGCGTGCTCGCGCTTGCGCGCGGCTTCAATCGCCGCCTGCTGTGCGGCCGCGTTGCGCAGCGCCGCCGCTTCGGCATCGTGTTCGCTTTTGGCCCGTGCTACCGCTTTCTCCGTGGCTTCCAGTTCGGCGGCAATGCGCGCCAGTGCCGCGGCCTCGGCGCGCTTTTCCGCGTCGATGCGCTCCAGCGCAAGCTGTTGCGCCGCTGCTTCCGCGGCAGCCATCTTTTTCGCGCGCGTGGCGGTGCCGCGTTCGATCGATTCGCGCGTTTGTGCCGCGCTGATTGCGTTTTGCGCGCGTGCCGTTTCGCGCTGCGCGTCGGCTTCCATATGCGCCGCGGCATCGGCGTCGTCGCCTGACGGCGCGTTCTGAACGATCTCGCCGGCGCGCCGCATCGCGCCCATCAGGGGACTGTCGTCGCCCTTGCTGTTGCTGTCATGCTTTACGGATTCAGGGGTGGTTGCCGCAGCGGTATTGCCTTCCAGTGCGCGCCGCGCGGCGGCGGCATCGCGGATGCTGTCGAGCAGTTTGCTCAACGCGCCGCCTTGCGGCCGGCAGCGTATGCAAAGTCAAGGGTGGGCATCGTCTCGGTCATGGTGATCGGATGCCGCTCATTGTAAGGCCAAATATGCAATGGGAACCGCGCCGGCTTGCACGAAAACAAACGGTTGCGGTGCAGGATTGAATTGGGTAGATCAAATAATCTGCGTTAACTTCCCTGGTGATTCCGGCGGGAGCAGTTGTTATTGGAATTGGCAATGGATTTTGAAAAATCCAACGATCGCGTTGCCCGCCACGACGCATCCCGGCCGTTGATTCTGCATCGGCAGTGTAGAATCAATAAAAAGTTGGCTCGATTATTTCGATCACGGGGCCAAGTGAAGCTTGGACCCGTTGAGTCCGGCAGAGGACGCTCATGAGAATGCTCCGGTTTGGTCTGCGGGTATCCGGATTGATTTGCCTCGCCTGCCACTTTGCTGCCGGCGGGTGGGCCCAGCGTTATCCGGTAAAACCCGTCCGTTACATCGTTGCCGATGCGCCAGGCAGTGGTTCCGACACGCTGGCACGCATGCTCGCGGTGGAACTGACGCCGGTTCTGGGGCAGCAGGTGATCGTGGACGACCGGCCCGGCGCCACCGGTGCGATCGGGGCCGATTTTGCGGCGAAGGCGCCTGCCGATGGCTATACCGTGCTTCAGCTCAGCTCGGCACTGGGGGCCGCGGTCTCGCTGTATCGCAAATTGCCGTTTGATCTGATGCGCGATTTCACTGCAGTTACGCAGCTTGCGGCGGCTCCGCAGATCGTTGTCGTTCACCCGTCACTGCCCGTGAAGACGATTCGCGATCTGGTGGTGCTGGCGAAGGCGAAGCCGGATGCGCTGGTCTTCGGCTCGGCAGGTTCAGCCAGTTCCACGCACCTTGCAGCGGAATTGTTCAAGACGCAGGCCGGCGTGAAAATGCTGCACGTGCCTTATCGCGGCGGCGGTCCCGCAATGACCGCGCTGATCGCAGGCGAAAGCGCGGTCTACTTTGCGCCGCTCTCGGCAGCGCTGCCTTACCTCAAGTCCGGCCGGGTGCGCGCACTCGCGGTCACCACCGGCAAGCGCGTGCCGCTGTTGCCGGATCTGCCGACGGTCGCCGAGGCCGGCGTGCCGGGCTATGAGACGGCGCAGTGGTACGGTCTGCTGGCGCCGGCGAAGACGCCCAGGGAAATCATCGAAGCGCTGCACGATGCCGCGGTGACAGCCTTGAACAAACCGGCGGTAACCAGGCGGCTTGACGAGGCGGGCTACATCACGATCGGCAACAGGCCGGCAGAATTTTCCGCATACCTGAAATCTGAAATCGACAGGCTCGGCAAAATCATCCGCGACCTCGGATTAACGGCCGATTGAAATCAAGCCGGCGGCAAGTCGCGCAAGGTTGCGTCAAGGAAATACGATTCCCGCTTCATGCATGCGATGAGGCAGCCGGCAATTCCGCGAGTTCGATGAGGCAGTTTTCGGTGCCGGCCGGATCGAGGTAGGCAATGCGGCAGCCGCCATGGCCGATGCGCGCCACTTGATCGATCAAGGGTATTCCTTTGGCCTTCAATTCCGCCAGCGCTTCATCGATGTTTTCAACTTCGAAGCAGATGTGATTGATCCCGCCCTTGCCTTCGGCGCACATGCGCGCGAACTTGCTGTCGGGTTCGATTCCGGCGAGCAGTTCGACCATGGATTCGCCGACCGGATAAAGCGCGAGCTTGTGGGGGCGCCCCGGAGAGTGTTCGAGGCCGCCCAGGGGAATGCCAAGACAGTCTTCCCAGAGCCGCCGGCTCGCTTCGAGATCCCGCACGACAACGCCGACATGCTCGATACGCTTGATCTTCATTCACGTCCTCTTTGATATGACATGCATTGCATACTGATTCGTTTGATACCTGCAGTTCCAGTCTAGCCTAGAGCCAATGCCGGTTCAATCGTTTGCGCGTCTCGCCGCGGGTTGTGACCAGTCGATGCGGGGTCTTTATGCAACGCCTGTTTTACTGCCATGGTTCGACATTTGATGTCGGCCCACACTAGAATTCACCGTTTCCTGCCAATCGACCTGAAAGTTTGCCAAATTCATGAAGATCACAAAAATAGAAACCATCGTCGTCAAAATGCCGATGCTCATCGAGGGCAATGCGGTGCCGCATCCGGGCGGTCGCCCGATGACCGCAGTAGAGATGCTGCTGCTGCGCATCGACACCGACGAAGGCGTGAGCGGTTGGGGCGAGGCGTCGGCCAACCGCCTGTTGGCGGCGACCAGGACGGCCATCGATACGCTGATTGCGCCCATGTGCATCGGCCGCGATGCGACGGCGATCACCGACGTCGCCAATCACATCGAACGCACGCTCGGCGGCAGCGGACGCAGCAGCGTGTCGCGTTATGCAATGTCGGCGATCGATATTGCGTTGTGGGACATTGCCGGCAAAATCGCCGGGTTACCCTTGTACCGTTTGCTCGGCGGTTCGCTGCGCCGCGAACTGCCCGGCTATTGCAGTCTATTGCGCTACAGCGAGCCGGACACGGTTGCGCGCTTCACCGAGCGCGGATTGAAGCGCGGCTTTCGCCACATCAAGCTGCACGAGATCGCCTTCCCCGCGATCAAGGCCGGGCGCGATGCGGCCGGCGCGGCCATTCCGCTGATGGTGGACGTTAATTGCGCATGGACGGTCGATGATGCGATCAGGATGGCGCGCAAACTCGAACCGCTCGATCTCAAATGGATCGAAGAGCCGGTGTGGCCGCCGGAAAACTTCGCCGGCATTGCGCGCGCGCGTCAGGAGGGCGGGGTTGCCACCGCGGCGGGGGAAAATTCGACTTTCAGCGATTTCTACGGCATGTTCGAGGCCGGCTCGCTGAATTACGCGCAGCCCAGCGTCGCGCGGGTCGGCGGCATCACGCAGTTTCGCAAGGTGCAGGCGCTGGCCGAGGCCTTCGGCGTCGAAGTCGTGCCGCATTCGGCGTATTTCGGGCCCGGCCTGATCGCAACGCTGCACTGCGCCGCCGCGATGCAAACCGAATCCATCGTCGAGCGCTACGACATCGACTTCGCCGTCAATCCGCTGCACGATGCGATCAATCCGGTGAACGGCCGCTTTGCCGTGCCGCAGGGGCCGGGGCTGGGCATCGACCCCGATCCCGCAGTGATCGAGAAATTGCGCATCGCCTGAGCGCACTTTGCCGGGACGGCCGATCCGTCTCGTCGCGCCTGTTGTGGCGCGCTTTTGCGCTGAGCGCGTCGGCGAAAAGCGGGCTGACTGATCTTTCCGCCATTCGCTCAATCGCGCAGAGCGTTTCCCGCAGTTGCCATACGCATCAATCACGGGCCGAGCCGGAATGCGCGAATTCAAGCAAGGGGCAACCGGAACCGGTCGCGGCAGTCACGTACTTGCAGACGCCGCAAGTTCCATTAAGATAACAGGCAGGCGTATTGGTTCTTTTGGCGACCGGGTTGGTGATTCTGAATTACGAAGTTTGAAACGAAGGATCGGGAAATATGATGTTGCAAGTCAACCTGGAGACCCCCGACCAGGAGTTGTGTTTGCAGATCGTTACGCACTGTTCGCAATTCGGCGAAGTCAAAGTGATCAAGCTGCACCGCACACCGAAGCCCTTTGCGCTGGTCGAGATGGTCACCAACGATCAGGCGGTGAAACTGGCCGCGCATTACAAGCGCACGCCGTTCGATAATTGCGTGCTGATTTATCTCGAGCAGAAAGTGAGGCGGGGGCGGGGCGGCAGCCGCAAGTCCAAATGAAATTGGTTGCGTGTGTTGCCTGCTTCAGGCGCGAAGCGGCTTTTGCCGCAAAGGTCTGCCCGCTTTAATCCGGTTTCATGTCGATCATGCGTGCCGCCGGCGCTTCCGGGATATGCGGGCGCAGATAGGGTTTCCCGGCAAGTTTGTGACAGGCATAACACTCGGTGATGGTCTGCCGGTACGCCGCCTCGAACGCCGCCGGATCTTTGCCGGCGATGGCGGACTTCAGCTGCGCCAGCGAAGATTTCTCGACGCCGTCGAGGACCGGTTGCAATTCAAGCTCGCCGCCATTGGACAATTTGCGCACCGGGCGGATGCGCACCGCCCAGTTGAGATGCGAGCGGGTTTCGTTCAGGTAGAACTCGGCCAGCGGCCAGTTGCGGTTCTGCGCGGCAAACCACAGATTGGAAAATTGGTAGTCGACATCGGTCATCGCGTGCGACTGGCTCGGCACCAGGCGCTTGAGTGCGTCGATTTCCGCCTTGAGCGCTGCGACATCGGGTGGCGGCGTCGGCTCGGTCTGCGCCAGCGCGCAGGCGATTTGCAGCGCGAGCAGGGCGGCGCTGAAGACGATGATCGAGATCTTGATGAACAGGGCGAGCGATATTTTCATGGCTTTTCTGCGGGTGACCATTATTACGCCGTCCGGTGCGCTTTCATGAACGAGCGGATCTGGCGCACCGCGAGCGGAATGCGCTCTTTCGGTTCCTTCCACGGAAACATGCTGACTTCGGCGTTGGGGGCGAGCATCGCCGATTCCATCGCCACCGCATAGGGGTGCGGCGGCACGTCGTCGGGCAGCACCAGCACCGGCGTCCGGCAACTGCGCACGAAGTCGCGCGTGACGGTGAACACGAAATCGGGGTTGGTGCGGTACATTTTCGTCAGAAAACGGTCGATCGTTTCCATTGTCAGCTCGGGCCGGCGCTTCATGATTTCCGGTGCCCATGATTTCAAGTTGCCTTCATAGAAAAAATCGCGCGCTTCGGGGCGCGAGCCGACCGGTTGTGCCAGCACGCCGGCAACCACGCGATCGGGCGCGCGCTTGATCAGGTTCCAGATCATCGGGCCGCCGATGCAATAGCCGAGCGCGATGAACTGTTTGATGCCGAGGTGATCCATCAGGCCCAGCTGGTCGTCGGCGTGTGAATCCCACGGCCGCTCGACTTCGAGCGGACCGCTGGACTGGCCGCCGGGCGCGTTGCGCAGATCGGCGGCGATGCAGCGGTATTCGTTTTTGAATTCTTCGATTGCGTTGAACGGCGCGGCGCCGGCAAGAAAGCCGATGGTGGAATTCAATCCGCCGCCGGGGATGATCAGCAGCGGAAAGCCGCTGCCGCCCGTGTCTTCATAGTGAATGCGGACGTCGCCCTTCTGATAGATCGACATGCCTCCTCCCTGGCCGGGTTTGGCTTGTGCGAATGCGGTTGGCGCGGCGGCGACCACGGCGGCGGCCGCGCCGGTGGCGAGCAGGGTGCGGCGGTTGTTATCCATGGTTTCCTCCGATGCGCGACTGCAGTTTCGGCTCGCGTCTTGTGGCGCGATACCCCGTTGCGACGACAGATTGCCTGTGCGCGGCGGCGGCGTCAATGACAGGCGCGCCTAAATCGCCAGTTCGTAGATGGTGCGGTTGGCGCGGCGCAGGCGGCTCGACAGCTCGCGCCCGAGGTTGACCATCAGCTTGAGCGCGATGACCGGATGGTGGCCGGACAATGCGACGAAGGCCTCGCGCGTCATCACATGGCAGACCAGATGTTCGTCGGCGGTGACGCTGGCCGAGCGCGCCTCCTGATCAAGCAGCGCGATTTCGCCGAACAGGGTGCCGGGTGAGAAGGTGATGAGACGCGCCTCGCGCCGGGCGGTGAGGTTGATGCGCACGCTGGCGCTGCCCTGCACGATGATGAACATCTCGCCGCTGGCGTCGCCTTCGCGGAACACCAGATCACCTTTGTCGTAGCTGCGCCGTTGCAGCAGCGGCTTGACGACGTCGATCTCCGCCGGCGTGAAGCCGGCCAGTACATCGAGCTGTGCGAACGGGAATTCGTCGGCATCGGCGATGGCACCCGATTCGCGCATGATCAAATGGTCTTCGGCCCATTCGATCGCGTGATCGGTGTCGGCGAATATGCGGCTGCGGGTCACCGCCGCGGTCACGCCCATGTCGCGCAGAAAACGTTCGGTCGGCGAGTGTTCCGGCAGATGCGTGATCAGCAGATGCCTGCCCTGTTTGGTCAGCGCGTCGTGGATGCGCAACAGCAGCCGCGCGCCGGTGCTGTCGATTTCGCCGATTTTTTTCAGATCGAGAATCAGGTACCAGGTGTCTTCGCGCAGCGCGGCTTCGATTTCGTTCTCGAGGCTGTCCGAGGTGCCGAAGAACAAAGCGCCTTCGAGCTCGATCACCAGTATCTTGCCGCCGTGGCGGTTGATCAGCTCGGCCTGCTGCGGACGGCGCGTGCGCCGCGAATGCACGCCCTCGCAGCGGTAGATGCGGCGGATCACCGAGCGGCTCATGCGCAACAGAAAGAACAGAATCGCCACCGCGATACCGATGAACACCGCGACCGCGATGTTCATGGCAATGGCGACAAACGCGACCAGCGCGATCACGAAGAGTTCGATCGCGACCTGCAGCCGGTTGGCGACGTCGCGCGAAACCAGACGTTTCACCAGTTGCAGCGCCCACGGGTCGATATGCTGAATGGCGATGACCATGATGACGCCCGAGAGGGCCACGCGCGGCAGCAGCGCGATCACCGGCAAACACGCTGCCAGCGTCAGCAGCACGACGAAGGCATTGACCAGCACCGACACCGGCGTGCGTCCGCCATAGTTGCGGTTGGCGATGCTGGGGCCGATGTTGACACCGCTGGTGATGCCGCCGCAGCTCGCCGAGAGCATGTTGCCGATGCCGAGCCGGATCAGCTGGCGGTTGCTGTCGGGTTTGACGGCGCCCGGAATCTGCAGCAGCCGTGTGCACAGCAGCGCGTCGACCGAAGCGATGATGGCGAGGCCCAGCGCACCGCTCACGATCACCGGCAGTACTTCGAACAGGCCGGGGTTGCGCAGCAGATCGGCAATCGCCGACAGATTGGCGAAATTCAGTTGCGGTGCCGGTGTCTCGCCCATGACGGGGCCGAGTCGGGTGCCGTAACCGAACATGAAAAACACGTAATAGGCGGCGGTGCCGGCGGTGAGGCCGACGATCAAGGGGGGGATTTTCGGCGCGAATGTTTTGGCGTTCCACATCGCGCCGCAGGTCACCAGCGCGATCAGCACGCTGAGCGGGCGCGTTGCGCCGATGTGGCCGAGGATTTGCCCCAGCGGCATGCCCTGTTCGTAGCCCAGCACCGTGCCGATCTGGACCAGGAACAGCAGTATTGCGGCGGCAATCTGGAAGCCGGACATGACCGGGTGCGGAATGTAGCGGATCAGCGTGCCGATACGGATGAGGCCGAACAGCAGCTGCAAGGCACCGCCCAGGAGCACGATCGAAAACACGATGGCGATCGTCAGTTCGATGCTGCCCGCATGCAGGATGGCGGCATCCGGGTTGATCAGGCTGTGGCGGATGATCGCGCCGAGAAAGAAGGTGGTGACGATGCGCGGTGCGTAGACCGTGGTGGTTTTGTCGCCGAGCGCGACGCTGACGATGGCCACCACAAATGCGGCGTAGAGACCGGCCAGCACGCCGTAGGCGAAATAGGCGTCACCGAGCGGCACGAAGGCGAACATGCCGTAACCGATGGCGAGCGGGATCGCGAGCGCGGCGGACATTACGCCGCCCGCGGTGTCGTTGCGCAGGCTGCGAAAGCGCGCGCTGTTCATGAACTGAAGCACCTGGCGCTCCAATACGCGTAACCGCGTGAAAGTCCGGATGGTGGGGGATGCCGGGCGTCGCCGGTATTATGCGTTGTGATCAGGCGCTCGACTCACGACCCGCATGGTAAGGGGGAATGCGGCGGAATTCCAGTGCCGGCAGCGCGGATTGAATTGCTTACGGGTATGACACGCGCCCTGTTATACTGCGGTCCACGCGGCGCTGTTGACCAGTCCCCCTGCCGCTGTCACCCCCGACGCAGCACCCAACTTCAGCCCGTGACTGGCGCCTCAAATGGTGACGGGCTGAGCCCTTTCTGGAAATTTCAATGTCATTTGCAAACCTCGGCTTGTCCGCGGAACTCGTTCGTGCAGTCGCCGAACACGGTTACTCCACACCCACCCCGATCCAGACGCAGGCGATCCCCGCCGTGCTGAACGGCGGTGATTTATTGGCCGGCGCGCAGACCGGCACCGGCAAGACCGCCGGCTTCGTGCTGCCGATCCTGCAGTTGTTTACGATGAATCCGGTGCACAAGGCGCCGGGCGTGCGCAAGCCGGTGCGCGCGCTGATTCTCGCGCCGACGCGCGAGCTCGCTGCGCAGATCGAAGAAAGTGTCCGCATCTACGGCAAATATTCGAAGCAGACTTCGACCTGCGTGTTCGGCGGCGTCGGCATCAACCCGCAGATGATGCAGTTGCGCCGCGGCGTCGATATTCTCGTCGCGACACCGGGCCGTCTGCTCGATCTGCATCAGCAGAACGCGGCCGATCTGTCGCATGTTGAAATTCTGGTGCTCGACGAAGCCGACCGCATGCTCGACATGGGCTTCATCCGCGACATCAAGCGCATCCTTGCCGTGCTGCCCAGGCGCCGGCAGAACCTGCTGTTCTCGGCGACGTTTTCCGCCGAGATCAAGGCGCTGGCCGACGAGTTGCTCAACGCGCCGGCGATGATCGAAGTCGCGCGCCGCAATTCAACGGTGGAAATCATTACGCAAAAGGTGCACCCGGTCGATCGTGATCGCAAGCGCGAACTGCTGGCGCATCTGATCAAAACCAACAACTGGCACCAGGTGCTGGTATTCATGCGCACCAAGCACGGCGCCAACCGCCTGGCCGAACAACTGGGCAAGGACGGCATCACCGCCCTCGCCATCCACGGCAACAAGAGTCAGGGCGCGCGCACGCGCGCACTGGCCGAGTTCAAGGCCGGCGATCTGCAGGTGCTGTGCGCGACCGACATCGCGGCGCGCGGCATCGACATCGACCAGCTGCCGCATGTGGTGAATTACGAACTGCCGAACGTGCCCGAAGATTATGTGCACCGCATCGGCCGCACCGGCCGCGCCGGCGCCACCGGCGAAGCGACCTCGCTCGTCTGCGTGGACGAACATGAGTTTTTGCGCGATATCGAACGCCTGATCAAGCGCGACATTCCGCAGGAAGTCGTGCCCGGCTTCGAACCCGATCGCAATGCGAAGGCGCAACCGATCCTGCAACGGCAGGGCCAGCGCCAGGGACAGCGTCAGGGGCAGGGCCGCGGGCAGCCGCGCACGCAAGCGCGCGGCGGCGGTCAGTCACAACAGCGCGGCAGCGGCGGCGGTCAGGGACAGCCACGCAGTGCCGGTTCGCAGGCTCAGCAACGCCACGGCCAAAGCCAGCCGCGCACGCATGCGGGCGGCAGTGCGCAAGGACAAAAGAATGCGGCCGGGCAGCAACGCGGCGCCTCGAATGCGGCGCCGTCACGCCCGCGTCATCCCAACGACGCCGCAGGCAAGCCGCAACACGCGCGGCCGAATCAGCAGCCGGCGCGGCCGCATCATGCGGCACAGCCGGCGACGCATCACGCCAAACCCGCCGGTACGCATCACGCGGCGCCCGCAGCCAAGACGGGGGCGCCGGCAAAACCGAAGGCGGTATATCGCTTCGGCGGGCGGCCGCGCTAATTTTTACTTTATGGTTGGCGTTGAACGCATCCCTGTTCCGCAAAGGAGCAGAGATGCTGTAGTTGACCGACGGCTAGCGCTGCGCTGTCGATGCGGCGTGAACGGTGCTTTGATCAGGCGGTCGTGTTGATTTTGCCGCCGACCGACGCCACGCTCGATGTCGCGCCGTTTGTGGTCGTTGCGCCGGCGCCGGCAACCGGTTGCGCGCCGCCGCCGTGATGCTGGTGATGATGATGCGATTGTGTCGCACCGGTCTGACCCAGCAAATCCTGCAACAGGCTGGCGAACGCATCTTTCGCGCTGGAGCCGCTGCTCGAGTTGAGCGCCAGCGCGAGGGTGTTGAAATCCTGCGCCAGCTTCTGGGTTGAATTGGTTTGCGTTGACTGGACCGCCGCGGTGTTTGCAGTGGCGACGGATGAAACGTTGGCAATTGACATCGGCGACTCCTGAAGTGGCCAGTGGGTCAGGCTAAGACCGGATTATGTTGCGCCTCGCTTTGCCGCCATCGCCGGAATTGCGGGGTAAAAGCGGCGCTGCTTGATGTTTTGAGCGGTCCCCTGCGGTCGCGCGCAGGGTTGAATCAGCGCTACTTGTATTTGGTCTGCAGAATCTCGACGAGCGGCACGCCGCTGTCGATATCGGCCTTGCGTCGCGTGTCGCCGCCATCGATTTTGCGCGCGACCTCGAGCACCGCCGCCGCCTGCGCATACGGCACGAAGGCGATGCCGGCTTCATCCGCGCATACGAGATCGCCGGCGCGCACCGCAATGCCGCCGATTTCCACGGTGCCGTTGACTTCCACCGTCTGCATGCGCCATTTGCCGGTAACCGGCGTGAAGCCGCGGCACCACACCGGCCAGCCCATCTGCCGGTACTGATCGGGGTCGCGCAGCGTGCCGTCGACCACCGCGCCGATGCAGCCTTCGCGCCGGTTCAGCGTGGCGGACTGGCCGCCCATGTTGGAGCAGCCCATCACGCCCTGCATCACCAGCACGTCGCCAGGCGTGGCGAGATTGTGCGCTTCGGTTTCACACTGCCCGCTCGCCTTGTCGAGCGCGGCCTTGTGAATCTGCGTGGTGTGGCGGATGTTGCGCACCGTGAGCGCGGGCCCGACGATGCGTTTGCCGCTGTTGACCGGCGGCATTTCGAAGGCGGGAACGATGCCGACAATGCCAAGCTCGTCGAACGCATCCGAAATCGCGCCGGTCAGATCGACCAGCGCCCTGAAACCGTCGAGTATTGCAGCCGGCAGGCGCGGCAGTTCGAGCATGCGGACGGCGTCGCGCGGCAGTTTGCCGAGAGTTTGTTTGCTGGACATGGAGGGCTCGCGAGGATCGGTGACTGAAATGCGATTATAGGCGCAGGCGGGCGGCCGCAGATACGCTTGCCTCCGCTGCAATAATGCAGCGCAGCACTCGGTTCTTCGCGGTCGCGCATGCCGTGTGCGTCCATCGGTCAACGCGCCGCCCGATCAGTTGCGTCGCGACGTTCCCACCGCTCGCTGCGCCGGAATCGGGTGTGTCGGCTTTGCATAACAACAAGACCGCCATCGCGGCGCCGGGTAGCGCCTGCGTTAAACTCATGCCTTGACCCGCCAACAAGACGGCGCCATGCCGCGGCGGGAATTTGCATTTAATTCATGCGCCCGGGAGGGGCAAACCATGCAGAACCGCATTCGATCCCGCGTCGCCGCCGCATTTGCGCTGACGGCAATTTTCTGCAACGGCGTCGCACTGGCGCAGATGGACACCGGGCCGCGGGTCGAGAAAACCTTCGGCATCGGTCTGCCGCGCGATCACGCTTCGCAATTGTTCAAGGATGAAGACTATCCGGTGTTCGCGCTGAAGCCCGGGCAGGAAGCGTACAGGGATATCGACGGCGCGCGCATGAAGAAAGACGTCGTTGCGCTGTCGAAAATCGCGCTGAACTACCGCGACACGGTCAACGCGCAGATGTGGGGACGCTTTCCCGGCACCGCGGCGGACAAGGCCGGCGTGCAATACATGACCGACGAATTCGTGCGCCTCGGTTTGAGCGTGAAGACCTATCCGTACACGCTGCCGAAGGACTGGCGGCCGCAGCGCTGGAGCGCAAGTTATGTTGCAGCGGGAGGCGCAAAGATCGATCTGCTGACCGTCTTTCCGGTGTCGGGCACGCCGGGCACCGCGCCGAAGGGGCTGACCACCGAGGCAGTGTGGGTGGGCATCGGTGCCGCAGCCGATTTCATCGGCCGCGAGGTCAAGGGCAAGGCCGTGGTCATCTACAGCACCTTTGTCCCCGGCGGGCGCAGTCATTCGGCCTCCGACCGCTCGGGTTTGTTCAACGCCAACTCGCGCGCGCAGCGGCTGGGCGCGGCGATGGTGATCAACGTGATGGCGGTGCCCGGCAACGGCATGTTTCAGCCGGAAGACGCTTTGACCGGGATTCCGCAGATGACCGTCAGTCAGGACGAAGGCTTTGCGCTGCGCGACCGTCTCGGCAAGGGCGAGAAGGTGATGCTCACGCTGAACCTCGATATACCGCCGCTCACCAACGTGCAGACCGCGTACACGATCGCGACGCTGCCGGGCCGGTCGGACGAAGAGATCAATCTGCAGATTCATACCGACGGCTATTTCCAGGCCGCCACCGACAACAACTCGGGCATGGCGGCGGCGCTGGAACTCGCGCGCCATTATGCCGCGCTGCCGCTCGAACAGCGACCGCGCACGCTGACCTTTCTGCTGTTTCCGGACCACCACCACGGCGAGATCGCGCACCGCATGAAGGGCGGCTTCGACGAAACCCATGACTGGAACAAGGTCGCGCTGAAGCTGACCATCGAACATCCGTCGGAAACCCTGCTCTACATGTACAACTCGGATCTGACGGCGACCAATGCCCTGAGCGCGGTGCGCTGGAATGCGATGGGCAGCGCCGCCTTCGAGCGCATGGTGTTCAACCGGCTGCGCGACTTCGGCGTTTCCGTCTACGGCGTCGAGGATACGCCGAAGAACGGCAGCTACGCGCCGTCGTTTCACATCATCAATCACGTCGTTTACCACACCAGTCTGGATACGCCCGAGATGGTGCCGGCCGAAGGCATGCAGCGGTCGGTGCGCGCGTTTGCCGCGATTATCGATGGCGTCAATCAGCTGACGCTGGAGCAGTTGCGCGGGCCCGGCTTTCCGCCGAAGGACGGCCGCGGCAGCGTGATCGGGCCGATCGGGATGTAGGGCCGGCGCGCGGTGCGGTGCCGGCCGGAATATATTTTCAGTCGAGCCGCAGGCCGGTCTGCTCGACGATTTTTTTCCAGCGCGCCGAATCGCCGGCGAGGAAGGCGGCGAACTGTTCAGGCGTGTTCGGCGTATATTCGCCGCCGAGATTGGCGAGCAGCCAGTCCTTCATCTGCGGCGTGTCGAAAAAACGCGCGATGTCGTCGTTGAGTTTGTTGACGATCGTTTTCGGCGTGCCGCCGGTGGCAAACACGCCCGTCCACAGATTCGCCTCGACCGGAATTCCGGATTCGATCAGTGTCGGCGCATCCGGCACCGCCGGCGAACGTTTCGCGCCGGTGGTGGCGAGCGCGCGCATCTTGCCCTGCCTGACAAAGGATTGCGTGTCGAGAATGTTGTTGGTGGCGAAGCCGGTTTCGCCGGAGGCCAGCGCGATCATCGCCGGCGTCGAGCCCTTGTAGGCGACGGCGATCGTTTTGATGCCGGCGGCGAAATTGAACATTTCGGTGGCCAGATGCGCGCCGCTGCCGGTGCCGACCGTCGCGTAGGTGAGTTCGTTGGGCCGGCGCCGCGCCAGCGCGATCAGTTCGGTGATGCTTTTCACCGGCAGCGAGGCGGCCGAGACGATGATGAACGGATTGACCACGAGGTTGATCACCGGCGCGAATGCGCTGGCGGCGTCGTAGCTCAATTTTCGATAGAGGTAGCCGGCGGTATAGGTGCTGGCCGAATGCATGATCAGCGTATATCCGTCGGGCGGGCTTTTGGCGACAAAGGCGCCGGCGATGGTGCCCGTGGCGCCGGCGCGGTTTTCGGCAATGAAGAGCTGGCCGTAGGATTCGTTGAGTTTTTGCGCGACGGTGCGGGCGAGAATATCGGTTGAGCCGCCGGCCGGAAACGGCACGATCAGCCTGACGGTACGGTTCGGATAATCCTGCGCGGCAAGCGGCAATGCCGGCAGGATCGTGAGCAGGGGCAGCAGCAGGCTGAGCGCGCGCTTCATGTCATCCTCCTTGCGGCAACCGGCAGGCGCGAAAGATTCGCCGGCGGTTGATTCATTGTCATGGACTGCCGGTCTGTGCCGATGCGGCATAATACTCGATTCGACAATCGCGACCGAAAAATGAAAACCGATTTGAATGCCGCGCCGCCGCAACGGCGGCGCCGGCCTTAGCCATGGCACAGACGCCGCCCAAACCGCATACCGCCACGGTCGCCTTGCATCATCCGCTGTTCCGCGGCGAGCGGCGCCTGCGCATCGCGCTGGTCGGGCTGCCCAACAGCGGCAAGAGCACCTTGTTCGAGGCGGTGGCCAGCACCTCGGTGGAACGCGGCACGCTGGCCGGCACGCAGCGCACCTACGACGAATGCGCGGTGCAGATCGGCTTCGACGAGGCGCGCGTGATCGCGCTGCCGGGTCTGCATTCGCTGCGTCACAGCGGTGACGAAGACCGCGCCGCTTTCAAGTATTTGCTGTGGGGCGACAAGCGGCCGCCGGTGTCGCTGCACGAGCCCGGCGGTCCGCCGGCGCCGTTCGCGCCGCCCGACGTCATCATCCAGGTCATTGACGCCACCACGCTCGAGCGGCATCTCGAATTGACGCTTGAACTGGCGCAGTTCGGCCGTCCGCTGATCATTGCGCTGAACAAGGTGGACGAGGCACAGGACCGCGGACTTTATATCAACAGCGTGGTGCTCGGCGCGGAGCTCGGCGTCACGGTGGTGCGCACGGTGGCGACCATGGGCCACGGCATCGCCGAACTTTTTCGCGCGGCAGTGGCGGCGGTGCGCGAAAAGAAATATCCGCGCGCGCAGCCGCCGAGCGGGCACATTGCGCGCGCGCTGAAGCCGCTGGAAACACTGCTCGCCGCGCCGGAGATCGCGCGCGCCTTCCGCGTGCCGGCGCCGCTGCTGGTCGGCGAGATTGCCGCCGGCGATGCGTGGTTTCGCGACGAGCTCAGGCAGCATTTCCCGGACCGCGAACCGGCGGTGGAAAAAATTCTTGCCGATGCGAACGCGGCATTGCCGCGCCCGCTCGACGAAGAACTGCACGCCGACCGTCATTACCGCGCCGTTTCGCTGTTCGAAATGGTCACGCTGCTCGGTTCAAAGCGCTCGCACCGCGGCTGGCGCGGCTGGCTCGATGCGCTGTTTCTCAGTCCGCGCTTCGGTTTCATCGGCAGCGTGGCAGTGTTCGCGCTGGTGCTGTTCATGGTGTTTTACGTCAGCGGCTGGATCGATGGCCACACCTCGGCGAAGCTGGCCGAATGGGCCGCCGAGTGGACGCCGGCATCGACCACAGGGGTGGTCGGGCATGCGGTGGTTGACGGCCTGATCGGGCTTGTCGGCATCGTCGTGCCGTACATGATTCCGCTGGTGCTGTTGCTGGTGGCGCTCGAGGAAGCCGGCGTGATGGCGCGCATCGCGTTCGCGGTGGACCGCATGTTCCACCGCATCGGGCTGCATGGCGGTGTTGCCGTGCCGTTTTTGCTGGGACTCGGTTGCAACGTGCCGGCGATTTCGGCGATCGGCAGCACCTCAAGCGGAACCGAGCGCGTGACGGCGTCGATGCTGGTGACCTTCGTGCCGTGCTCGGCGCGCTCGGCGATCATACTGGCGCTGGCCGGAAAATATCTGGGCGCACTCGGTGTCTGCGCGATTTTTCTGCTGACGCTGGTGGTGATCGGTCTGCTCGGCCAAATCATGCGGCGGCGCCTGCCGCGCGGCGGACCCGGTCAGGTGCAGGAGATTCCGCCCTACGCCATGCCGCGATTCAAACCGATGCTGCGCGAAACCTGGGCGCGTACCAGCGATATTTTGACCATCGTGACGCCGCTGCTGGTCGGCGGCAGCGTGGTACTGGCGCTGCTGTCGCATGTCGGTGCCGATCAGGCCATCAATACGGCGTTGATGCCGGTCACCACCTGGTGGCTTGGATTGCCGATGGTGCTGGGCGTGCCGCTGCTGTTCGGCGTGCTGCGCAAGGAATTGTCGCTGGTGATGATCTATCAGGCCCTCGGCAGCTTCGAGGTCAACCAGTACATGAACGCCATCCAGATCATGACCTTTCTGCTGTTCATGACTTTTTATGTGCCGTGCATTTCGACTTTTGCGGTGATGCTGAAAACGCTCGGCCGCCGCGATGCGCTCTATTCGGTGGCGCTGTCGGTGGGCGTGGCCCTGCTGTTAAGCGGATTTGCGCGCTTCGCACTCGAGGGTTTGTCGCATTTGACCTGAGCTGTTCCGATGAAACGCCCGCTGCGATTGCGGGGCGGACAAAAGAATGGAGGAGTATCGATGCGGCACCAAATATTTTTGCCGCTGCTGGTGCTGGCGGCCGGCATGGCGCTGCCGGCGACGGCGCAGAACTATCCGGCGCGGCCGATTCGCATCCTCGTCGGCCCCGGCCCCGATGTGCTGGCGCGCATCATCGGCCAGAAGTTCACCGATTCATGGGGCCAGCAGACGGTCATCGATCAACGCCCGGGCGGCGGCGGGGTGATTTCGGCGGAACTTGCGGCAAAGGCACCGGCCGACGGCTACACGCTGCTGATGATCACCTCGGCCTACACCATCAATGCAGTCTTGCAAAAAACGTCGTACGACCTGGTCAGGGATTTTGCGCCGATCGCGTTGTGCGTGATGTCGCCGTACATACTGTCGGTGCATCCGGCAGTGCCCGCGCGCAGTATTCAGGAATTGATCGCGTTGGCGAGGGCTAAGCCCGGGCAACTGAATTATGCGTCGTCGGGCAACGGCACCGGACCGCATCTCGCGGGCGAGATGTTCAGGAACATTGCGAAGATCGACATCGTGCACATCGTCTACAAGGGGGCGGCGCCGGCGATGGTCGATCTGATGGCGGGCCAGGTGCAGATGTTTTTAAGACCGGACCCGGTTCGCTCACGCAGATCAAGTCGGGCAAGATCCGCGCGCTCGCGGTGACCGGCGTGGCGCGTTCGCCGCAGCTGCCTGAACTGCCGACCATGATCGAGTCGGGGTTGACCGGCTTCGAGGCCAACGGCTGGAACGGACTCGTCGCGCCTGCGGGCACGCCGAAGGTGCTGATCGAGAAGCTGAGCGCTGAAGTCACGCGCGCGATGAAAGATCCGGCGGTGGCGCAGAAAATCGCCGACACCGGCTGGGAGCAGGTCAGCTACGGCGCCACCCCCGAGCAATTCGCCAAATTCATCGGCGCCGACATTGCTCGCTATGCGAAGGTGATCAGGGAGACCGGCGCGAAGGTGGATTGATTGCGCTTCTCCCCCTTCCCCTCGCGGCAGAGCGTAGGGGGCTGGCCCTCGTCGGTGGACGGTCGCCTGTACCGCGTGCGATAGTGCCGCAGTGCCGGAATACGGTTAGCGGAGACCGCCATGTTTTTCAAGCAATTGTTTGATGCCGAGTCGTCGACTTATACCTATCTGATCGCCGACGACGCCACCCACGAAGCGGTCATCATTGATCCGGTGTTCGAACAGGCCGAACGCGATCTCAAACTGGTGCGCGAGCACGGGCTCAAACTCAAGTACTCGCTCGAAACCCATGTGCACGCTGATCACATTACGGGTGCGCAGACGCTGAAGGATGCGACCGGCGCGGTGACTGCGGTGTCGGCCGATTGCCATGCGCAGGGTTACGATCGCTTGCTGAAGGACGGGGACGTGATCCTGTTCGGGCACGAAGAGATCACGGTAATCGCAACCCCCGGCCATACTCCGGGCAGCGTGTCGTTGTTGTGGCGCGACCGCGTGTTCACCGGCGACACGCTGTTGATCGGCGGCTGCGGGCGCACCGATTTTCAGGGCGGCAGCGCGGCGGACTTGTGGAGCAGCATCACCGAAAAACTGTTTTCACTCGACGATCAGACGCTGGTGTTTCCCGGCCACGATTACAAGGGGCGCCGGCTCAGCAGCATCGGCGAAGAGAAACAATTCAACGCGCGGGTCGCCGGCAAGACGCGCGACGAATTCATCGGCATCATGAACAACCTCGGGCTGCCGATGCCCAAGCGCATCCATGAGGCAGTGCCGGCCAATCTTGAGGCGGGTGCCATGCAGGCGGCCACGCGCATTGAAGCGAACCCTGCTGCCGCCGATACCGCTCTGCAAAGCGTCTCGGCGGAACAGCTTTTCGCAGCGATGGCGGCGGGCGCGGTCAACATTCTGGATGTGCGCACGCCCGGAGAATTCGACACCGTCAAAATTGCCGGCTCGCTCAACATGCCGCTCGACCGCCTCGATGCAGCGGCGCTGATTGCGCGCTTCGGCGCCGAGACGCCGCTCTATTGCATCTGTCAGACCGGCACCCGCAGCCAGATCGCGGCGTCGAAGTTACGCGTCGGCGGCCTGCGGCAGGTAATACAAGTCGATGGCGGCACCAACGCGTGGGTGGCGGCGGGCTACGCGGTCGAAAGCGGCGCGCGCAAAGTGATGTCGCTCGACCGGCAGATGCGCATCACCGCCGGCGCGCTGGTGGTTACAGGCATTGCCGCCGGCGCCTTGGTGCATCCGGCGGCGTACTGGCTCGCCGCGTTTATCGGCGCCGGCCTCGTCTACGCCGGACTCAGCAATTCCTGCGGCATGACCGTGGTGCTGGCGAAAATGCCGTGGAACCGCTGACGCCGCGCTAGAAACCGTAGAGCCGCGCGGGGTTGTCTACCAGTACTTGTTTGCGTACGGCTTCGTCGGTGACCCAGTTGCCGAGCAGATCGCAGATGTCGCCGTCATTGGGCATCGCGCCCTTGACCATCACGTGCGGCCAGTCGGAACCCCACACCACCTGTTTTGGCGCAGCCTTGATCAATTCGTGCGCGTAGACGTTGGTGTCGGCGTGCGGCATGGTCTGCATCGAGATGCGATAGGGGCCGGTGAGTTTGACCCAGGCCTTGCCGGCTTTCATCAGGCGCAGCAGCGCCTGGAAGCCCGGATGCGCGATGCCCTTGTCGGTTTTCATGTAGCCAAGATGGCCGTAAACGGTTTCGACCGGAAAGCCGTCGAGCATGTTGTCGAGATCCGGAAATTCATCGACGTGCGCCAGGAATTCCATGTGCCAGCCGAAGGGTTTGACCTTGTTGGCGAGTTTCTTGAGTGATTCCAGCGGCAGCGTGCCGGGTTTGCGGTTGGGCACGTCGACGATGTTCACGCGCACGCCGCGCACACCGGCGGCGTGCAGGGTTTTCAATTCGGCTTCGCTGATGTCATCGGCCACCACCGCGACACCGCGGAACGACGGGCCGGCGGCTTTCATCGCCGCCAGCATCGCGGTGTTGTCGGTGCCGTAAACCGACGGCTGCACCAGCACCGCGCGCCCGACGCCCAGCGTTTTAAGCATATGACTGTAGGCGGGCAACAGGCAGTCGGGCGGCGTGTAGACGCGTTCGGAGAAATAGGCGTATTGCGATTTCGGACCGCAGATGTGCGCATGCGTGTCGGTGGCTCCGGCGGGCAGCGTGATGTTCGGTTTGCGCGGGGCGGGATCGGGGGCCGCGCACAGCGGCGGTTCGGGCATGGCGCTCATGATTGAATTTCCGTCAGCAGTCGGTTAACAAATATCGTCTTTTCCGCGCAGGCGGGGACCCAGGGTTTCTGATCTGGATTCCCGCTTTCGCCGGAATGACGGTTCCAATGGGTATAGAAAGTTTTTTAATGACTCCGGGCTGCGATTCTAGCATCGCAGCACACCGCGTTTATTGCGACGAGGACAGCTGCGGACTATGATGCGGCTTCCCCCGCATGGACTGACCGCATTGCGCATGTCACACCGTTTCCTGCGTGTCTTGCTTGTCCGCGTCGTCGCGCTTGCGGCAATCTGCAGTTGCGCCGTGTCGGCGCAGAACTGGAAGCCGCAGAAGGCCGTCGAATGCGTCGTCGGCTCGGCACCCGGCGGCGGCAACGACAAGACTGCGCGCACGCTGCAGCGCCTGTGGCAGGCCAACCAATGGCTCGATAATATCGCCGTCGTCAACAAGGTCGGCGGCGGCGGCGCCATTGCCTACAGCTACGTTGCCCAGCATGCCGGCGATGCGCATTACCTTGCGGTAGTGCGCAAGGCGCTGCTCGCCAATCATATCCTCGGCCGCAGCACGCTCAATTACACCGATTTCACCACGCTCGCCGTGATCGGCGACGAGGCAATGGCACTGGCGGTGCGCGCCGATTCGCCGATCAGGACGGTCAAGGATCTGGTGGACCGGATCAGGGTTGATCCGCAATCGATCAGCGTTGCGGTCGGCAGCGCGCGCGGTGCGACGCCGCATTTCGTCTATGCGCTGGTGGCCAAATCCGCCGGTGTCGATCCGCGCAGGCTCAAGGTCATCACGTTCGGCGGCGCGGCCGAATCGGTGACCAATCTGCTCGGCGGGCACATCGATCTGCTGGCGGGCTCGGTGGACAACGTGATTCCGCATGTGCAGTCCGGTGCGATGCGCGTGCTCGGTGTGTCGAGCGCGCGCCGTTCGACTGCGTTGCCCGATGTGCCGACGCTGAAGGAGCAGGGTTATGACGTGGTGCAGGGCGGCTGGATCGCGGTAATGGCGCCGCACGGCTTGACCGACGCGCAGACCGCTTATTGGGAAACCATGCTCGAACGCGCCGTCAATCTGCCGGAATGGAAGCGCGTGCTGGCCGAAGACGCGCTTGAATGGGAATTCGTCAAGGGGCCGGCGGCGCGCGAATTGCTGAAAAAGGATTACGAGCTCTCGCGCATGTTGCTGGGCGAGCTTGGCATGGTTAAATAGGGCACGATAAAAACAAGGAGCACTTGAATGGCAGCGAAAAAAACGGCGGTCTCGCCGCTGATGAAAAAACTCTCCGCTTATATCGCCGGCGCGACGAAAAAGTCGCCGCCGAAGGAGGTGGTCGAGAAAACCAAACACCACATTCTCGACACGCTGGCGGCGATGGTGTCCGGCGCCAAACTGAAGCCGGGCCGCGTCACGCTGTCATATGCCAAAACCCTCGGCGGCAAGCCCGAGGCGCTGGTGGTCGGCACAAAAATTCTCACCAACAGCGTCAATGCCGCGTTGATCAACGCGATGCTGGCGCACGCAGACGAAACCGACGATTCGCACGCGCCGTCGTGGTGCCATCCGGGCTGTGCGATCGTGGCCTCCGCTCTGGCGATGGGCGAGCGCGAAAAAAGCGACGGCCGCACTTTCATGCGCGCGGTGACACTCGGTTACGATATCGGCACGCGGCTCAATATTTCGTTGAACCCGGTCGATTTCCGCAAACTCGGCCACATGACGCATTGCTTCGGGCCGACCTTCGGCGCGGCAGCGGCCAGCGCGGCGCTGGCCAAGCTTGACAGTGATCAGGTGCGGCATGTGCTGTCGTACACGGCGCAGCAGACCGGCGGGCTTTCGACTTACATGCGCGACCTCGACCACATCGAGAAGGCCTTCGACTTCGGCGGCATGGCCGCGCGCAACGGCATGTCGGCGACGACCATGGTCGCTTCCGGCTGCAGCGGCGTCGAGGACGTGTTCTCGGGCGAGCGCAACTTCTATCACGCCTTCGACGAATCGCGCCGCATGGGCGGCATCAAGCCCGATCCGCAGGTGCTGATCCGCGGGCTCGGCAGCAATTACGAAATCATGCGCACCAACATCAAGCGCTGGACCGTCGGCTCGCCGATTCAGGCGCCGCTCGATTCGCTGCTCGAATTGATCCGCACCCACAACATCAAGGAAGCCGATGTCGAGAAAATTATCGTGCGCGTTTCCACCACCGGCGCCAACACCGTCAACAACCGCGAGATGCCCGACATCTGCATGCAGTACATGTGCGCGGTGATGCTGATCGACGGCACCGCCAGCTTCATTTCGGCGCACGACGAAAAGCGCATGACCGAGAAGAACGTGATGCGGGTGCGCGCCAAGGTCGAACTGGTCGGCGACGAATGGCTGCAAAGCCTGATTCCGGAGCGCCACGGCATCGTCGAAATCAAATTGAAGGACGGCCGCACCGTGAAGCACCACACCCGCGGCGTGCGCGGCACCGCGCAGAATCCGATGACCACGCCCGAGGTCGACGAGAAATGCTACGACCTGATGGCGCCGGTGCTGGGCAAGGCGCGCGCGCGCAAACTCTGCGACACCGTATGGAATATCGAACAGGTGAAGGACATGCGCGCGCTGCGGCCGCTGCTGCGGTCCTGACGCTGCGGTAGCGGCGGCGCCACGATGAGTCAGCGCAACATCATACTCACCGCGAAGAACGACAAGCGCGTCGAATTCTATGACGGCGCCAGTCACGCGCGGCTGGCCGCGCTCGACATGCCGTCCTGCGTGCACGAGCTGGTGCTGGCGCCCGATGCTGCGGTGGCTTACGGTTCGGTGTTCGGTGGCGGCGTATTCGGGAAAAACAAGGATCCGGATCACCGCCTGGTGGTAATCGATCTGGCGGCGCGCGCGATCGACGGCTTTATCGATACAGGCGCCTGCCTTGCACCGCACGGCATGATGTTCGGCAAGGACGGTCTGCTGTGGGTGACGGCCGAGCTCAACAACGCCTTGCTCGGGGTCGATGTGAAGGCGCGCCGCGTCGTGCACACGATCGATATCGGCGGTGCCGCGCACTGGGTGGTGGCGCATCCGGACGGCCGGCGGCTGTATGCCTCGTGTAAGCAAACACCGAATGTTGCGGTGGTCGATCTGGCGACGCACCGCGTCAGCGGCCAGATTACGATTCCGAACCGCTGCGAAGGCATGGCAATGGCGTCGGACGGCGAGTATCTGTATGTGGCTTCGCACGCCGAGCCGGAGGTCAACGTCATCGACACGCGCAGCGACCGGTTGGTGAAAAGCCTGCGCTTCGAGGGCGCCGGCGCAAGTCTGCCGCAATTGCGCCGTGCGCGCCTGTCGCCGGACCGGCGCTGGCTCCTGCTGTCGTCGAGCAAGGACCGCACGGTCGCGGTGTTTCGTCTGCCCTCGCTCGAACAGACGGCGCTGATCGCCGTTGGCCGCGCGCCGATGGGTTTTGCCTTTCCGCAGGCGCCCGACCGCGCGCTGTTGTGCAATCACGACGATGGTGTCGTTTCGGTGCTCGATCTCGCTGGCGGCACGATCGAAAGTTCGTTCGCCACCGGCAACGGTTGCGAATACGCGGATTACTATGCGGCGACGCACTGAAGCTGTTTCGCCCGCGTCAAAATGGTTATTCTTGATGGCGGCGACGCCGCGCAGGCAGGCGCGCCGCATCGGGGAGGGGAAATGCAACGCAATTCGATGATGTATCTGGCGGGCGCACTCGTGTTTGCCTCGCTTGTCGCTGCAGTCCATGCGCAACAGTATCCGGTCAAACCGATTCGCTGGGTCACCGGCGGCGGCCCCGATTCAATGGCGCGCATCCTCGGCCAGCGTTTTACCGATGCCTGGGGCCAGCAGGTGGTCGTTGATGAACGCGGCGGCGGCGGCGGCATGCTGTCCGGCGAAGCGGTGGCGCGCGCGGTGCCCGACGGCTATACGCTGCTGCTGGCTACCGGCACGCACACCATCAACCCGAATTTTTTCAGACTGACCTACGACATGGTACGCGATTTCACGCCGATCACGCTGATCGCGACGATTCCGTTCGTGCTCGCGGTGCATCCTTCGCTGCCGGTGAAAACCGTCAACGATCTGGTCAAACTGGCGAAGGCGCGGCCGGGCGAACTCAATTACACCTCGGGCGGCAACGGCTCGCCCGGTCATTTGATCTGCGAGATGTTCAAGACGATGACCGGTGTCAACATGGTGCACGTGCCGTACAAGACGGTTGCGCAGGGGGTGACGGGCCTCATTGCCGGACAGGCGCAGGTGATGTTCGCGGTGGGACCGTCGGCGGTGCCGCAGATCCAGGCCGGCCGCATCCGCGGCATTGCGGTGACCACGCTCAAGCGTTCGAAATCCCTGCCTGATCTGCCGACGGTGGCGGAGTCGGGCTTGCCGGGTTTCGAAGCGCCGGCGTGGAACGGCATACTCGCGCCGGCCGGCACGCCGGCGACGGTGGTCAACAAGATCAATGCCGAAGTGCTGAAGAATCTCAAACAGCAGGAGTTCCTCGATAAAATTGCGGTGCTCGGCTTCGAGCCGGTCGGCAGCACGCCCGCGGAGTTCGGCGATTTCGTCAAGGCTGAACTCGTCAAGTGGGCGAAGGTGGCGAAGGATTCCGGCGCCAGGGCGGATTAGCGACATTGCTGATTCAATTTATGCCGATTCCGGCTATCATTCGGCCGTCGCGTGCAACGCCGGTGGCGCGGTAAGGTAAACCAGTTGGGACAATCGATGTTTGCGGACGGTACACAGGGGGCGAAAATCGCCGGCTGGCTGCCGGTCAAGGCGGCAGTGCTGATGCTGGCATGCATTGCGCTGGCCATTGTGGTTACTGCCGACTACCTGACCTCTTATGAATTGCAGCTGACCGCGCTCTACATGCTGGTAATGCTGGCGGTAGCGTGGTTCTGCGGCCCCTGGTGGGGCACGCTGTTCGCCAGTCTGTCGGCCTATTCGCAGATCGAGATTGGACTTGCTACCGGCACCACTTTTTCCGAGCCGGTGTATTTTTATGTTGCCAACGGCAATCGACTGTTCGCTTATCTGGTGACGGTGTTTCTGGTGGCGACGGTGCGCGCCAATTACGAACGACTGCAGGCCGCGGCACGCATCGATTTTGTCACCGGCGTCACCAACAGCCTCGGCTTTTACGAGAAGGTGTCGATCGAGATTGCCCGCCACCGGCGCACCCACGACCCGTTTGCCGTGGCCTATCTGAATTGCGATTATTTCAAGGTCATCAACGAAGGTCTCGGCCGCAGCGAGGGCGACCGCGTGTTGAGCATGATCGGTCAGGTCATCACCTCCAATCTGCGCGAAACCGATGTCGTCGCGCGTCTGGGCGGCGACGAATTTGCGATGGTGTTTCCGCACAGCGGCGAGGCCGAGGCGACGCAGGTCGTGCGCAAGCTGTGCACCCAGCTCGAAAAGGCGATGACGCAGCATGACTGGCCGATCACCTTCAGCATCGGCATCGGCGTGTTCCCGACGGCGCCGGCGAGCGTCGATCGCGTGGTGTCATTCTGCGAACACGTGATGCAGCGCGTCAAATCCTCCGGCCGCAATCGCGTGATGGTGCGTGTGTTCGATCCCGACGAAATCGATTCGATCCAGCGCAAGGCGTTGCACGTGGTGCGTTGATCCGGCCGGCGGCAACGCCGCCGGATTGAGGCTGTCATGCGGCGGCGCAGCGCGGCGACTGCGTGTAAAATCGCCTCACTCAGCCATGCCAAACAATAATCCACGCCGTGTCCGACGCCGCAGTACGCCGGCCGATCAGATGCATCTGCCGCTCGACGAGACGGACATCCGGCACAACAACAAGCTGCTCGGCGTCTACCGCGACCACAACGCGCATCACGCGATCGTGGTCAAGATCGGCAAGACGCGCATTTCCTTCGTCGAAATGAAAAAGGGTCAGCTGACGACGCGCTCGCTGCCGGACACCAAGTTTTTCGGCCTGCGCGGCTTCGAGCGCATCGAATATCCGATCGACCGCGCGGTCGACAATTTTCTCAAGCACGGCGGCGGCGTTTCGGATACGGCGCGCCGCGCGCTGCTGGCACTCGCGCGCGCGCACAAGCCGGCGGTGCCGGAACAACTCGAACTGGGCAGTGTGGCGGATCTCGGAGGCGAACTGAAATGAAACCGGCGGTGGGCGTGATCGGACTGGGCATCATGGGCGGCGCGATGGCGGAGGCGCTGCTCGCCGCCGGTTACAAGGTGTGCGGATTCGACCTCAAGCCCGAGGCCTGCAAACGCCTGAAGCGCGCCGGCGGCAAAGTGCTCGCTTCAGGCGCCGCGGTTGCGCGCGGTTGCGACGTTTTGATCGTGTCGCTGGCGACGGTGCGCGCGCTTGATGCCGCCAGCGCCGAAGTGGCGGCGGCGAAGCCGGCCGGCAAACCGCTGGTGATCGAAACCAGCACCCTGCCGATCGCCGACAAGGAACGCGCCGCCAAACTGCTGGCGAAAGCGGGCATGCAGACGCTCGACTGCCCGATCAGCGGCACTGCGGTGCGCATGAAAGAGGGCGGCTGGACCATCTTCGTCAGCGGCGGCAAAGCGGCGGCGCGCAAGGCGAAGGATGTGCTCGCCGTGTTCACCAAAAACGCGCCTTATGTCGGCGTCTTCGGCAACGGCATGCGCATGAAATTCATTGCCAACCACATGGTGGCGATCTACAACGTCGCGATCGGTGAGACGATGACGTTCGCGCGCAAGATGGGTCTCGATGCGCAGCAGGTCTGGGATCTTTTTGCGGCAAGCCCGGTGATCGGCAACGGCGTGTTCAAGCTGCGCGGCAAGTTCATGGTCGACCGCAAGTACCTGCCGGCGACCATGAAGGTCGAAGTCTGGCAGAAAGACATGCAGGTGATCGGCGACATGGCCAGGGCGGTCGATTGCCCGACGCCGCTGTTTTCCGCCTGCGGGCCGATCTTCAATGCGGCGATGGCGCAGGGCCTGAGTCAGCACGACACCGCATCGGTGTGCGAAGTGCTCGACGCGATGGCGGGCGGGACAAAACGCGGCCGGAAAAGGAAAAGCTGAAATCAAGCCACCGTGCGCACTGAGGTCACAGAGTTAAATCCGGCGCGGCGGAAAGTGTCTGTTTGGAGCGATCCTTGTTGGTCGGGTCTTCGCAAGCAACAGTTGGATGAAATCTGGTTTTGCTCTGTGCTCCCGGTGACCTCCGTGGCCAAAAAGCATCAGCGCTTTTTCTTCGCCGCCTTCTCCAGCTTCTCGATCTCGGGCAGCGCCGCGCTGATGGTGTGAAATGCATCGAGCGCCGCCGGCCCGCCGCAGTACAGAAACGAGTGCAGGCAGAGCTCGCTCAATTCCTTTTTGCTGATGCCGTTGCGGATGGCGCCGCGCAGATGCACGCGGATTTCGGCCGGGCGGTTGAGCGCGATCACCTGCGCCAGCGTGATGAGGCTGCGGTCGCGCAGCGACAGACCGGGGCGTGTCCACACCGTGCCCCAGGCGCATTCGGTGGCGTAATCCTGAAACGGCCGGCTGAACGGATCGGCGTTGCGGAACGAACGCTCGACGTAATCGGCGCCCAGCACTTTTTTGCGCGTGGCGAGTCCGGCCTTGAAGGCTTTGCTGCGAACGGGTTTGCGGGTGGCCAAGTGTCCTCCGGTGAATGAGAGTTGTAACGGGGCGCGGCTATAATCCGCATTCTGCCATCGATTTTTGAAAGCGAGTTTTCAAGTGGGTGATAACGGGAATGCGGGCCTCATCGGTCTTGGTCTGGTCGGCACCGCACTGGCGCGGCGCCTGATCGGCGCCGGCATCAAAGTCACCGGGTTCGATATCGATGCGGCGCGGCGTGATGCCTTTGCCGCGATGGGCGGCACGGCAGTGACTAGTGTGGCCGACGTTGCGCGCGGCTGCCCGCGCATCATCAGCGCGGTGTTCAACACCGAACAGCTCGCCGATGTTATCGAGAGCAAGGGGGGGGTGGTCGAAACGGCGGCGGGTGCGCCGCGCACGGTTTTGAATGTGACCACCAGCGATCCGGACAAAGTGGCGGCGCTCTCGGCGCGCATTGCCGCCCTGGGCGTGACGCTGCTCGAAGTGCCGATCTCCGGCACCAGCGAACAAATCATTCAGGGCGACGGCGTCGGCCTGATCGGCGGCGAACGCGGCGCCTTCGAAGCCTGCGCCGATATCCTCGATGCAATCTGTCCCAAGCGCTATTTCACCGGCGCGGTGGGCAATGGCGCCAAGACCAAGCTCGCGGTCAACCTGATTCTCGGGCTCAATCGCGCGGCGCTCGCCGAGGGTCTCGTGTTCGCCGAGCGGCTGGGCCTCGATCCGCGCGCCTTTCTCGAAGTCGCGCGCGGTTCGGCCGCCTATTCGCAGATCATGGACGTCAAGGGCGAGAAGTACGTCAACCGCGACTTCCATCCGCACGGCAAAATCGTCCAGCATCTGAAAGACGTCAGGATGATGGTTGATTACGCCCACCGTGCCGGGCAGACGCTGCCGCTGATGGAAGTGGTGGAGAACCTGCTTGAGGGTAATGTCAAAAACGGTGAGGGCGATTTCGACAATTGCGCCGTCATCGAGGAAGTGCGGCGGCGCACGCGGTAACGCGCCACCGGGAAATGATTGTCACTCCCGCGCAGGCGGGGGGCCACAATTGGATATTGAGGTCCCGGCAAAATTTCCGGATGCCCGCCTTTGCGGGCATGACATCTTTATATATCCTGGCTACTCCGGCTTCATCCCGCTGGCCTTGACCACGATTGCCCAGCGCGCGAGTTCGGTCTTGATCAGCGCAGCAAACTGTTCCGGCGTGCCGGCGACGACTTCATTGCCGTCGGCGGCGAGGCGTTCGATCACCGCCGGAGTGCGCATCGCCTTGACGATCTGCGCGTTGAGCGCGGTGACGATGGCGGCCGGAGTCGCCGCCGGCACCAGTACGCCGACCCAGCTGGTGAACGCATATTCCGGGTAACCCGATTCCGCGATCGTCGGCACCTTCGGCAGCAGTGCAGAGCGCCGGATGCTGGTGATTGCCACCGCGCGCAGGCGGCCCGCATTGACCTGGGGCAGCACCGCGCTCAGCGATGGAAAGCTCAGACTTGTTTCGCCGGCGATCACCGAGGCCAGCGCAGGTCCGCCTCCTTTATAGGGAATGTGCAGCAGCTTGATTCCGGTCTGCAGAGCGAACAATTCCGCAGCGATGTGCAGATTGGTGCCGGAGCCGCCGGTCGAGTAACTGAGCGCGCCGGGGCGGGCTTTCGCCAGCGCGACGAGTTCTTTTACGGTCTTTGCCGGCACCGACGGATGCGCGACCAGCACATAAGGCGCGGCGACCACCAGCGACACCGGCGCGAAATCGCGCTCGACGTTGAACGGCAGTTTTTCGAACAGGCCGGGGTTGACGACGAGGGGCAGGGTGGCGCAGAGCACGGTATAGCCGTCGGCCGGCGCGCGCGCGACGTATTCGGTGCCGATGTTGTTCGAGGCGCCGGCGCGGTTTTCGACCACCACGATCTGGCCGGTCGCCTCGGTCAGCTTCTGCGCGAGCAATCGCGAGACGATGTCGATGATGCCGCCGGGCGAGGTGGGCACGACCATGCGGATCGGTTTTGCGGGATATTGCTGTGCCGCGGCCGATGCGCATAAACAAGCAGCGGTGGACGCAATCGCGATACGAGCAGTAAAGGCCATGGTTTTTCCTCCGGACCCGAAGTTTCGGCCAGCAGTCACGCGATGGCAAGGCCGCATGCGCAGGCGGGCCGCAATTCGTAGGAATACAACCCGCTGAAGGGATTCCCGATCGATCGCCTGTTGCAGAACATCGGCAACAGGCGATAATGCGAACCCGGAGGAAACCATGCCCTATTTCGAACGTGCGGGCGAACCGCGCCTGTATTACGAACTCGACGATTACACCGACCCGTGGAAGAAGGCGCCGACCATCCTGCTGCAGCATGGTTACGCGCGCTCGACCAAATTCTGGCGCGCCTGCGTGCCCTATCTGGCGCGCTTCTATCGCGTGCTGCGTCTCGATCTGCGCGGCTTCGGGCAGTCATCGACCGATTTCGATCTGAAGAGCGGGCTCAATCTCGCTGCCTATGTAAAGGACTTCAACGCTCTGTTCGATCATCTCGGCATCGAATCGGCGCATTACTGCGGCGAATCTTCGGCCGGTACGCTGGGCATGGCCTATGCGGCCGAATGTCCGGACCGCGTGCGCACCTTGACGGTGATTTCGTCGCCGGTGGCGATGACGGAAGAAGACAAGAAGAGCGCGCTGGCGGGGCACCCCGACCGCGTGACCGCCTTGCAGAAGATGGGATCGCGCGGCTGGCTCGAATCATCGAATGCCGGACGCCGTTATCCCGCCGATGCGGACCCTCGCCTCCTGGCATGGACGCTCGACGAGATGGGCAGATCCGACGTCAACGTGATGATCGCCAGTTTCATCTGGACCTCGAATGTGGACGCCGAGCCCTATCTGCCGAAGATCAAGGCACCGGTATTGGCAATTTATCCGCAGTCGGGCGTGATCACCAAGGAAGAGCACATCGACACGATGCGCAACAAGGTGCCGAATATAGACATCGTGCGCATTCCGCTCAAGGCGCACAGTCTGCAGACCATCGCGCCGGCAACCTGCGCGGATATGGTATTGCACTTCATTGCGCGCCACGACGGCATTGCCTGCCATGAGCAATAGCCGTCGAACAAAAGCATGCGGAAAACAACCGGAGGGCAAATGAAAAAAATATTGCAGATGCTGTTGGTGATGATGGCCGCTTCCGGGTTCGCGCAGGCGGCCGAGATCCGCGTGCTGAGTGCGGGCGCGGTCGAACCCGGCGTGCACGCCTTCGCCGAGCTGGTGAAACGCGAAACGGGCTATTACCTCGTCACCCAGTTCAATACGGCGCCGCAGATCGCCAAGCGGATCGCCGGCAACGAGGTGTACGACATCCTGATTTCACCCCCGGCGGTGATCGATCAGGCGGTGAAAGAGGGCAAGGTTGTTGCGGACACGCGCGTCGCGGTCGGCCGCGTCGGCGCCGGCATCATCATGCGCACCGGGGCGACGGCGCCGAATGTCGCTACCGTCGAGGCTTTGAAGCAGGCGCTGCTGGCCGCCGATTCGGTGGTCTACAACTCGGCTTCGACCGGCATTTATCTCGACAAGCTGTTCGCCGGCTGGGGCATACTCGATCAGATCAAGCCGAAAACCACGCGCTATGCCGACGGTGCTTCGGTGATGGAGCATGTGATCAAGAGCAAGGGCAATGAAATCGGTTTTGGTGCGATCACCGAAATCCGGATGTATACGTCCAAGGGTCTGACCATGATCGCGCCGCTGCCGCCCGATGCGCAGAACTACACGAGCTATGAAGCGGTGCTGATGCAGGGCGCGACCGCGGCAGAGCCGGCGCGCGCGGCCTTGCGATTGCTGGCGACCCCCGCCGCCAGGGCGGCGTTCGCGGTGGCCGGCGTCGAGTAGGCAATATGCGCCGCCCCGCCCGGATCGTCGCCGGTGCGGTGCTGCTGGCGTCCGCCTGCGCGGCGGCATCGGCGGCAGAACTTCGGGTGTTGAGCGCCGGTGCGATGCGGGCGGGACTGATCGCGGCAGCGCCGGCGTTTCGCGAGTCCGGCGGTCACACAATCACGACAGAATTTGCGATCGCCTCTGAATTGCGCCGGCGCGTCGCCGGTGGCGAGGCTGCCGACGTGCTGCTGGCGCCGCTCGATGTGATCGACGCGTTGACCAAAGCCGGCAGACTGGTTGGCGAGGGGCAAGTCGCGGCCGGTCGCGTCGGCGCAGGCGTCGTCGTACGGAATGGTGCGCCGCTGCCGGACATCTCAAGTGCGGAGGCATTGAAGCGTTCGTTGCTCGCCGCCGAACGCGTCGTCTACAACCGTGCTTCGAGCGGCGTCTACATCGAGACCATGCTGAAGAAGCTCGGCGTTTACGACGAGCTGGGCGCGCGTTTGATTCGTTACGACGACGGCACTGCAGTGATGAATCACCTGATCAAGGGGCAGGGCCGCGAGTTCGGCTTCGGCGGCGTGACCGACATTCTTTTGTATCGCGACAAGGGGTTGCAACTGGTCGGGCCGTTGCCGGAAGAGATTCAGAATTACACGGCGTATGCGGCGGCGATGGTGGCGGCGACGGTGAATCGCGATGCAGCGATAGTGTTCTTGAGATTTCTTGCGTCACCCGAGGGCAAGGCGTTGTTCGACGCCAACGGCATTCGTTAAGGCAGGAGGCGTTTCCCGTAGCGCAGGCGCCCCGCCTGCTCGGTAAACCGATGCAGGCGGGTCGCCTGCGCTACAAGAGCGGTGCCCGGTTAGTCGAATGCGTATAGTTTGGCCGGGTTATCGACCAGAATCCTCTTGCGCGTTGCCTCATCGGGCACCCACGCGCCCAGTAGATCGGCAATGTCGCCGTCGTTGGGCATCGGTATTTTCCAATTGAGCATGATGTGACCCCAGTCGCTGCCCCAGACGACGCGGTCGGTGTTGGCGGCGACCAGCGCGTGCGCGAACGGGTTGACGTCGGCGTGAGGCATGGGGTTCGGCGAGATGCGGTAGGGTGCGGTAAGTTTTACCCAGGCCCTGCCGGTTTTGAGCAGACGCAGCAGCGCCTGAAAGCCCGGCGTTTCCATCGGCCGGTCGGTGCGCATGTAACCCAGGTGGCCGAAACTGACCTCGACCGGAAAATTTTCCAGCGTGCGGTCGAGATCCGGAAACTCGTCGACATGCAGCAGAAACTCGACATGCCAGCCGAAGGGTTTTATTTTTTCCGCCAGCGGCAGCAGCATCGCCATCGGCAGCACGCCCTTGTTGTCTTTGGTGTCGACAATGTTCATGCGGATGCCGCGCACGCCGGCGTCATGCAAGGCGCGCAGTTCGCGTTCGGAAACACCGGGCGCGACTACGGCAACCCCGCGATAACGGCCGCGGCCGGCCTTCAAGGCTTCGAGCAGCACCGTGTTGTCAGTACTGTAGATGCTGCCCTGCACCAGCACCGCGCGTTCGCAGCCGATGGTTGCGAGCATGTGCTCGTAGTCGGGCAGCAGGGTGTCGCATGGCGTGTAGATGCGGCGCGCATAGTAGGGGTAACGCGCGATCGGTCCGCAGATGTGGGCATGGCTGTCACAGGCGAGCGGCGGGAATTGAATCTTCGGTTTGCGCGGACGGAAATCGGGCGGCGCGACGACGGGCGGTTCGGCGACAGTGGCGGGATTGTCAGTCATTTTATTTTGTCTGTTCGGGGTGCGGATTCGCGCACCTTGCCGGGGGAGATCATTTTCTCCGAGTATACACAGCGCGTCATTTCGGCGATTGCCAATGGTTGCGGCCGCCGCGGTTTGCTAGACTGCAGGAAAACGGCGATCGCCATAAGAGAGGAGCAGCATGTTGAACGGTTACGGTGCGACGCGTCGCGCGTTCGCGGGCGCGGCAATTCTGCTGGCGACGTCCGCAGCGCAGGCGCAGGAATATCCGGTCAAGGCGATCCGTTTCATCGCGCCGAATCTGCCGGCGGGACCGACCGACATTCTGGCGCGCCTGCTCGGGCAAAAACTCGCCGAGGCCTTCGGTCAGCCGGTGGTAATTGAAAATCGCGCCGGCGCCGGCGGCAACATCGGCACCGAGATTGCATCGAAGATGCCGCCCGACGGCTACACGCTGGTTACCGGCAACAATGCGACCTTCGGCGCCAATCCGAGTCTCTACAAGAAACTGCCGTTTGATCCGATCAAGGACTTTGCCCCTATCGTGCTGGTGGCGACGCAACCGAACATCCTCGTCGTGCATCCGGCGCTGCCGGTGAAGAACGTGAAGGAACTGATCGCGCTGGCAAAGGCGCGGCCGGGCCAGTTGAACTATGCAAATTCAGGCACTGGCGCCAACGCGCATCTGGCGGCGGAACTGTTCAAGAGCATGACCGGCACTTCGATCGAGGCGATTGCCTACAAAAGCGCGGCGCCGGCGCTGATCGATCTGATGGCCGGCCAGACGCATATGATGTTTGCCACTTCGCTGTCGGTAATGCAGCACATACAGTCGGGCAAGCTGCGCGCGCTCGGCGTGACCACGGCCAAGCGCGTGGCTGCGCTGAAAGACCTGCCGACCATCGCCGAAGCCGGCGTGCCGGGTTTCGAAGCTACGACCTGGCACGGCGTGCTGACCAATGCCGGCACGCCGGTGGCGATCATCAACAAGCTCAATGCCGAAATCAACCGCGCGCTGCAGATGGCCGACGTGCGCGAAAAACTCGCCGGCCTCGGCGCCGAGGTCATCGGCGGCACGCCGAAGGAATTCGCCGATCACATCGCGCGTGAAATTCCGAAGTGGGCGAAGGTGGTGAAGGCCGCGAACGTGCACATCGAGTAGCGCAGGCCATACGCGACAAAAAAACGCGGGCATTCGCCCGCGTTTTTGTTTGCATCGACTGAATCGCTATTTGCGATTGAACTCGAGAATGTTGAATCCCGGTCCGCGATCGACGACGTAAATGATGCCGCGGTGATCGACGTCGATATCGTTGGTCTGTGGGCCGGCCTGGCCGTGCAATGGCTCCGGGATGTAGTGGCCGACTTCCTGCGGCGCCGTGGGGTCGGCGATGTCAACGATCCGCAGGCCGCCGGCGAACCACGCGCAGTAGACCAGGGTGTCGTCCATGCGCTCGTGGAACTGGTGGGCGCCGAAGCGGCCGGGAGCGGCGCGGCTGTAGGGTGAGTCGAGTTCGCTGACTTCGAAAATCGACAACGGGAACATTTTCTTCGGGTCGGTGATGTCGAACACCCACATACAGCCGTGCGGGCGGCCGCGGCGGCGCGCCATTTCGGCGCCGTCGTGCGCGTGATCTTCTTCATCGATGGCGAGCGCGATCTTGCGGCCGGCGACTTCGAAGGGCACGTTCATGAAGGTGTGGCTGGGTTCCGGGAACGGCGGGTGATAGTTGTACTCGCCGATGGTGGTGGGCTTTTTGATGTCGGAGACATCGATGATGCGAACACCACCGTGCCAGCAACCGGCGAACAGGCGATCGCCCGAGCGCAGCGCGTGGTGCAGACGGTGCTGGCGGCCCGGCCATGATTTGTGTTCGCCTTCCTTCTGGCCCGGCATCCACCATTTCGAGACTTCCTCGACCTTGGACGGGTTGCGGATGTCGTAAATGACCAGAATGTTGCCGATGAAGCCCGGCATTTCGGTCGAGATGTAGGCGTAGCTGGCGTCCATGTCGAAGCGGTGCACGCCGATGCCGTGGGTTTTCTGAAACGAGATGAGTTTCGGTTTGCATTTGTCGGAGACATCCCACAGTTTGAAGCCGCCCATGTTGTAGGGATTGCGCTGGGCTTCTTCGACCGCCGGGATGTCGGCGGCACTGACGCCGAGTTTTTCGGCGAGTTCGGCGTGGTTCGGCTCGCGACCGATTTCTGCCTTGAGGCGGGTGCGCAGGCCCGGCAACTCGTCGGCCTTGCGGCCGATCTTGGTCATGTTGCGCTCGCTGTTTGTAATCATGATGTCGCCGATCACGCGCGCCTTGTGGCTGTGCGAGGTCGGGTCGTCGAGGTTGAGCTGCGACACCACTTTGGGTTTGCGCGGATCGGAGATGTCGATGATGCTGGTGCCGAGGCCCGCTTTGTTCGGCAGATGGCCGAGGTAGGCGTAGTTGCCGTGCACATAAACCTGGCCGGAACCCGGCAGGTCGAGATGGGCGAGACGGGTGACATTGCGTGAAAGCGGCGCGGCTGCGGACATGCGGTCTCCTCATGGGGTGTTTTTTGTTCATTCTACCGCATGGATTTACCGTCGCTGTGTGAACGGCGCGAAACATCTGTGGTGCGGCGGGCGCGCTTTTGGCAGAATGCATGCACAACGTCATTCCCGCGCACGCGGGAATCCAGCCGTTGGTTGAACGGATCAATTACAAAACCCGGGTCTCCGCTTGCGCGGAACGACGGGCCCCGTTCGACCGACAGAGAGGGGAACATGCTCGGACTCACGCGTCGCAGTCTTGTGTTTCTGCTGTTGATTGCCGCCGTAGCGTCGGCTCAGGATTATCCGAACAAAACCGTGCGCATGATCGTGCCGTTCGCGCCCGGCGGCGCCACCGACGTGCTGGCGCGCATTACCGCGCAAAAACTCTATGAGCGCTGGGGCCAGATCGTGCTCGCCGACAACCGCGTCGGCGCCAGCGGCAACATCGGCGCCGAGTACGTCGCCAAATCGGTGGCGGCCGACGGCTATACCCTGCTGGTGGCCGGTGCGCCGCACGCGATCAACATGAGCCTGTTCAGCAATCTGCACTATGACCTCGCCCGCGATCTCGTGCCGATCACCGCGATCGCGGCGTTTCCGAGCCTGATTGCGGTGCATCCATCGGTGCCGGTGCGCTCGGTGAAAGAACTGATCGCGCTGGCAAGGGCGCGGCCCAACGAACTCAATTTCGGTTCCGCCGGCAACGGTTCGCCGAACCATCTGTCGATGGAACTGTTCAAGACGATGGCGAAGGTCGAAATGACGCACATCCCGTACAAGGGCGGCTCCGGCCAGATGGTGAGCGATCTGCTCGCCGGGCAGGTGCAAATGGCATCGATGGGCCTGCCGCCGGCGATGCCCTATGTGAAGTCCGGTCGCCTGCGCGTGATCGCGGTGACGAGCGCGAAGCGCTCGCCGCTGCTGCCCGACGCGCCGACCGTCGCCGAGTCCGGACTGCCGGGCTACGAAGTGAATTCCTGGTACGGCGTGTTCGCGCCGCCGGGGCTGGCGAAGGAACTGGTGACGAAAATCAATGCCGACATCGTTGCAGTGCTCGGCGCCGCGGACGTCAGGGAACGCCTCGCCGCACTCGGCGCCGAGCCGCAGCCGATGAGCGCCGACGACTTCGGCCGTTTTGTGCGCGCCGACATCGCGAAGTGGGCGAAGGTGGTCAAGGAATCCGGCGCGAAAGTGGATTAAAAGCAATTTAGCCACAGAGGGCACAGAGAACACAGGGAAGGGCAAGTAAACGGCGTGACCATGATTCGCATGGATATTCCGTATCGAACTTGACGGGTTTTCCTCTGTGAACTCTGTGTCCTCTGCGGCTGTGTTTTTATGTTTTGGGTAGACGCAATGACATTCAAACTTCCGCACCACGGCCGTTACGACTATCTGCCGCTCATCGAGCGCAAGGATTATTCCTGGCCCGGCGGCAAGCGGCTGGCGTTTTGTCTGACCACGAATATTTCGGTGCATGCCTTCGGCAAGGGGCGCGGTCACGACAACGCCAAACACGGCGAGCCGCAGACCAACCGCAATTATTCGTGGCGCGACTACGGCAACCGCATCGGTATCTGGCGGCTGTTCGATCTCGCTGACGAACTGGATATTCCGCTGGTGCATAACACCAACAGCATGCTGTACGGCGAAGCGCCGCAGATTTTCGAACGCATCCGGCGCCGCGGCGACGAGATCATTGCGCATGGCCGCAACAACGCCGAGAACTTCAACGATTTCCGCTGGGAGGAAGACGAGCGGCGCGTGATCCGCGAAGTCACCGAGACCTTCATTCAGCACGAAGGCAAGCAACCGCGCGGCTGGTTCTCCGGCGGTTCGTATGAGCATTCATGGACGCCCGATCTCCTGAAGGAGGCGGGCTACGTGTATTTTTCCGACTGGCCCTGCGACGACCAACCGATGTGGCTGAGGACGCGCGCCGGCCCGCTGCTGTCGGTGCCCTATCCGGTCGAACTCAACGATTCGCCGCAGATCATTCATCGACAGCACAGCGCGCGCGAATTCTGCGACATGCTGGTCGACCAGTTTGAAGAGATGGTCGAGCAGAGCGCGCAGCATCCGCTGGTGTTCAACGTGTCGATCCACCCGCATACCTTCGGCTATCCATTCCGCCTGCGCCCGCTGCGGCGGGCGTTGCAGCATTGTTTTCAGAACAAGTTGATGGAACGGGTCTGGAAGTGCCGGCCGGGGGATATTGCGGATTTTTGTTTGGTGCAGCCGGCGGGTGTGATTCCCGGAAGCTAACTGGCTGCGGCAGCTCACGCAGGCGAGGCGCCTGCGCCACAAAAGCGAAGTGTCCCAAGCGGCGCATTTGGGTTCCCCTTGAGAGCCGCCGAGCAGCGCAGCTGTGCCGTATGAATATTGTAGGGTGGGCAACATGTTGCCCACGCGTTTGCGGTATTGAAAGTCGCCGGGGGCGGCCCGGCGGCCGGTTACTTTCTCTTGTGCGGCCAAGAGAAAGTAACCAAAGAGAAGGCCGCCCCGGTTCGCCGGTCCTTCGGACTTCCCTGTGCTGCTCGCCGTGTCGGGCGGCTGCGGAACTCGCCCTAGCCGCTGCGCGGCAAGGGCTCAGACAGTCCTCGCCGACTTCCCCCGACACGGCTGCGCTGCTCGGCGGCTCTCAGGGGGAGGCAAAACCCTCGCGATGGAACTGGCATCGTATGTTTATGCAACGATGCGCACTTTCAGCACCGGCAAATCGCCAATCCCTGCTTCAACCACATCACCAACCTTCACCGGCCCGATGCCGCCCGGCGTGCCGGTCATGATGACGTCGCCGGGTTCGAGCGTGTAGTAGGACGACAGCCATTCGATGATATGCGGTGTGTCGAGGATCATCTGGCTGATGTCGGATTTCTGTTTGGTCACCCCGTTGCAGGTGAGCCACAGCGCGCCGGCCGTCGGGTGCCCCATCTTCGACGCGGGCACGACGGCGCCGACCGGTCCCGACTGTTCGACATCCTTGCCGATTTCCCACGGCAGCGCGTGGTCCTTGCACCAGAGCTGCAGGTCGCGGCGCGTCATGTCGAGGCCGACCGCGTAGCCCCAGATGTAGTCGTTGGCGTTGGCGGCGCTGACGTTGATGCAGGTTTTGCCGATCACCGCGGTGAGTTCGCATTCCCACTGGTAGTTGGTGGTTCTGCTTGGATATTTGAGATCAGTGACTTTTTCGGGCTCGCAGGCGACGGCATGACAGGTCGCCTTGGTGAAGACGAAGGGCGGCACGTCGGTGGTGATGCCCATTTCTTTTTTGTGATCGTGATAGTTCAGACCCATGCAGAAAATCCTGCGCACGGCAATGCGCTCACTGCTGCCGGCCACTGCCAGCGTCGGTACGTCCCAGCCGGGGATCGCGAGTTTCATCGTCATCGTTTGTGCTCCTGCATTCGATTGGCAAGTCCGCTATGCTACCGGCAAAAGACGCGCATGTCGCCGCTCGCCGCGACGAAGACGCTGCCACGAATGGAGAACCTCATGTTTGGATTTTCGGTGCCGGTGGTCAAGGCCGAAGTATTCTCGGCAATGCCCGCACATTTTCGCAAGCGCGGTGTGGTGACGCCGTGGGTGACGGCCAACAGCGGCGGCGCGGACATTCATTCCTTTCTCGAAGGGCCTTCCTTCGACCGTGCCGGCAATTTGTATGTGACCGATATACCGTTCGGCCGCATCTTTCGTATTTCGCCGGCCGGCGAATGGACGCTGGTTACTGAATACGACGGCGAACCGAACGGGCTCAAGATTCACAAGGACGGCCGCATTTTCATTACCGACTACCGCAACGGCATCATGGTGCTCGATCCCGCGAGCGGCAGAGTCGACTCCTTCCTCGGCCGCCGCCATTCGGAGAGCTTCAAGGGCGTCAACGATCTGTTTTTTGCGTCGAACGGCGATCTCTACTTTACCGATCAGGGCCAGACCGGTCTGCATGATCCGACCGGCCGCGTTTACCGTTTGTCGGCATCGGGCCAACTCGATTGCCTGATCGATACCGTGCCGAGCCCGAACGGCCTGGTGATGAACCCGGAGGAGAACGTGCTCTATATCGCGGTGACGCGCGGCAACTGCATCTGGCGCGGCCCGCTGATGAAAGACGGCAGCCTGACCAAGGTCGGCGTGTTCTACCAGTTGTACGGGCCGAGCGGGCCCGACGGGCTGGCGATGGATGTCGAAGGCAACGTTGCCGTAGTGCATGCGCGCAGCGGCAACGTCTGGCTATTCAGCAAGAAGGGTGTGCCGCTGTTGCGGGTTGAAACCTGCGCGGGGGATATCAATACCAATATTGCTTATGGCGGTGTCGATAACCGGGTGATTTACATCACCGAATCGGAAACCGGTACCGTAATGCGCGCGCGTTTGCCGGTGGCAGGGCGTGCAATGTATTCGCATCAGTAAAAAACATTCCAAAAATACCGGAGGAGATGATATGGATACGATCAATAACAGCATCACCCGTCGCGCGGTGCTGCAGCGCGCCCTGGCCGGCGCGTGGATTGTCGCGCTGGGCGCGCGCGCGGCCGAGGGCGATGCGGTGGCGCCGACACCGATATCGCCGCTGATGCAACGCGTTTCGCAATACATCGCGCAGGCACTGAAGAGCCCGCTGCCCGATAACGTGACCGAGCACGCCAAACATCACCTGATCGATACGCTGGCATCGATGATATCGGGCTCGCGCCTTTTGCCCGGCGTCAGGGCCATCGCCTACGTCAAGACGCTTGGCGGCAGGCCGGAGGCCTGTATCGCCGGTTCGCGCGTGATGACGACCGCGGTCAACGCGGCGCTGATCAACGGCATGCTTGCGCAGGCCGACGAGACCGATGATTCGCATGCGCCGTCGCTGACGCATCCGGGATGCGCAATCGTGCCGGCGGCGCTGGCGATGGCCGAGCGCAAGCAATGCGACGGTACGAAGTTGCTGCGCGCGGTCACGCTCGGTTATGACATCGGCACACGTGCTTCGTTTGCGCTCGGCGGCTACGCGCTGGCCGAAGCCGGGCGCGATACCCACAGCATCGGAACTTCGTTCGGTGCGGCGGCGGCAACCGCGGCGATCGCCGGGCTGACGGCCGACCAGATACGCCATGTGCTGTCGTACACGGCGACACAGGCGGCGGGGTTGTCGAATTATCCGCGCGACACCGAGCACGTCGAAAAGTCGTTTTTGTTCGGCGGCATGCCGGCGCGCAACGGCACGACGGCCACGGACATGGTGGCTTCCGGCATGACCGGCATCGACGACGTGTTCAGCGGCGACCGCAATCTGTTTTTCGCGTTCGGGCCGAAAAGCAATCCCGAGCAGTTCGCGCGCGGGCTTGGTGAAACGTTCGAGATCGTGAATACCAATATCAAACGCTGGACGGTTGGCAGTCCGATCCAGGCGCCGCTCGACGCGCTGGCGATTCTGATCAAGAACAACAAATTCAAAGCCGACGACGTCGAGAAGGTGCTGGTGCTGGTGTCGCATCAGGGGGCGAAAACCGCGGATAACCGCAGCATGCCCGACATCAACATGCAGTACATGGTGGCGGTGATGCTGCTCGACGGCACCGCCACGCTGGAGGCGGCCCACGACGAAAAGCGCATGAACGACCCCAAGGTTCTGGCGTTGCGCCGTCGCGTCGAGCTCAGGGGCGATGACGAGCTGGACAGGGCGCTGCCGCGCCGCGGCGGCATCGTCGAACTGACGCTGCGCGATGGCCGCGTGCTGCGCGAGCACACGCCCGACGTGCGCGGCACGCCGCAGAATCCGATGACGCGCGACGAGGTCGATGAGAAATGCTATCTGCTGTGCGCGCCGGTGATCGGCAAGCGCCGCGCGCGCGAGCTCGTCGATACGGTATGGAACATCGAAAAGCTGCGCAATATCCGCGGGCTGCGGCATCTGTTGATGGTCTGACCGCGTGTCCGCCGTGCCCTGCCGTTCATCGAATTTTTCCGGGAGCGGGACAGGCATGGTCTAGAATGAACAAACATCAATCAGGGCAAGGCCGAACATGTCTGTATTGCGGTCCGATTCCGGCGTTCCGGCGCGCGCGCCGCTGGTTATTTTGTTTGTGGAAACGCGCGGTTTTACACGGATCTCGGAAATTCTCGATCCGGCCGTCGTCATCGCCCGGCTGTCCGAATTTTTCGCGCTGGTGACCATCGCGGTCGAGCAGTTTCAGGGCGTTGTGATTGACGTCGTCAATGACACGCTGATCGCCGGCTTCGACGGCGAAGCGCACGCGGTGCGCGCGGTGCAGACGGCGCAGGATATCCAGCGCAAGTTTACGGTGGTCGAAGAGTCGTGGCAGGCCGAATACGGCATCCAGGCCGCAACGTCGATGGGCATCCACAGCGGCAATGCGGTGATCGGCCTCACCACCGGCGGCCAGGGTCCTGCCCACCGCCTGATCGTCGGCGATGCGGTGAGCGTGGCGGAACGGTTGTTGCACCGCGCGCGCGCCGGCGAATTCGTGATGTCGAAACCGGTCTACGATGCGCTGGCCGCCGGTCAGTATCCGATCGAGGCCGAGCAGTTGCCGCCGCTGGAAGTGGCGCGGCGAGAACCGATTGCGCTCTACGGTGTACCGCTCGACACGCGGCTCGACTTCACCTAGATCCGGCGATCTACTTCTCTTCCATCACCCACACGCCGTCCCATTTGCCGGGCGGCGGGTTGGCCTTGAGCGTTTCGCAGCGTTCGATGTAAATCTCTGACAGCTTGTCGTGCGGATTCAGGCGCAGCGCCGCCTTGAAGGCGCCGATCGCCGCATCCCAGCGCGCGGCGCGGTACTTGGCGATGCCGTCGTTGAACTGATTGACCACATCCATCAGGTGCGGAAAGGTTTCCTCGCGGTGATAGTCGAGGATCTCATAGACCGACACCGGCTTGGTTTTGCCCTTGACGACGACCAGATCGATTTCGCGCATGCGGTAGGTGCCGCGCAGTTTTTTCTGCGTGAATTCGCTGATCAGGATGCGCGCCGCATACTGCTTGCACGCCGACTCGAGGCGCGCGGCGAGGTTCACGCCGTCGCCGATGATGGTGTAGTCCATGCGCTTCTTCGAGCCGATGTTGCCGGTGACGACTACATCCGAGTTCAAGCCGATGCCGATATTGACCGGCTTTTTGCCGTCGTTGACGCGCGTCACGTTCCAAGTCTCGAGACTGCGGATCATCGCGATCGCGGCGCGCACCGCGCGGTCTTCGTCGTCATCGTGGCCGACCGGGATGCCGAAGGCCGCCATGATGGCGTCGCCGATGAACTTGTCGAGCATGCCGCCTTCCTTCTGGATGCACTCGACCATGATCTCGAAATATTCATTCAGCATCGACACTGTCGCATGCGGGCCCAGTTCCTCGGTCAGCGTGGTGAAGCCGCGGATATCGGAAAAAAGCACGGTGGCGGGCACGCTGCGGCCACCCAGCGCCTCGGCGCCGGCGGCGAGCAGCTCTTCGGCGATCGACGGGTCCATGTAGCGCGACATCGTCGACTTCATGCGCTTTTCGCTCGAGATGTCCTCGATCATGATCATGCTGCCGAGGCGCTTGTGATCGACGCTGATCAGCGGCGTGATTGAGACGTTGGCAGAGAGCTGTTCGCCACCGAATTCCATCGCCGCATCCATGGTCACGTCCTGCTGCTGCGTCTCGGTTACGCGCTTGATCTTGTCGAGCAGCCAGGCGTTGGCGCCGGCGAAAAATTCCGCCGCGTGTTTGTTCAAAACGGCTGCCGCACCGCCGCGCAGGATGCGCAGCCCGGCCGCGTTGCAGGTGACGATCTTCTCGGCTTCGTCGAGGGTCAGCACGCCGCTCGACATCGACTCGAGCACCGACTCGTTGTAGTTCTTCATGTTCTGCACATCGGCGAACAGTTTGGCGTTCTCGAGTGCGATCGAAATCTGCGCAGTAAACGCCTTGAGGCGCGATTCGTCCTCGGCTGTGAAGGGGCCGCCGCGCTTGTTGAGGACTTGCGTGACGCCGATGATGATGCCGCGCTGGTTGACGATCGGCACGCACAGAATGGAGCGGGTGAAATAGCCGGTCTTCTTGTCAAACGCCGGGTTGAAGCGCAGGTCGGCGTAGGCGTACGGAATATTGATGGTCTTGCCGGAGCTGAACACCGCGCCGGCGATACCGACATGGTTGGGCAGCCGGATCTGCATCGCGGCCAGACCCTGACCGACCTCCGACCAAAGCTCGCCGGTTTTTTCGTCGTTGAGAAACAGCGTCGAGCGCTCGGCGTTCAGCATGCGCGTCGCTTCGCCCATCACCTTCTGCAGCAGCGAGCCGATCTTGATGTCGGAGGTGACCTCGGAGACGATGTCGAGGAATTCGAGTTCCTGCTTGCGGATCGCTTTCATGCGCTCGATGAATTGCGCGCTTTGCAATGCCAGCGTGCCCTGCGTGGTCATCGCGATCAGAAGCTGCATGTCGGCTTTGTTGAAGCGTCCGCCGGCCTTGTTCAGCACCTGCGCGACGCCGATGATGTCGCCCTTAGCGGTAATGATAGGCACGCAGAGGATGCTTTTGGTGATGAAACCCGTCTGTTCGTCGATGGTGCGGTTGAAGCGTTCGTCGGCATAGGCGTCGTCGATGATCAGCCCCGCGCCCGAGGTAAATACATGACCGGCGATGCCGCTGTTGTTGAGCAGGCGGATTTCGCGCGAGGAATTGCCCTGCGCCACGCGCGAATACAACTCATTGGTTTCCGGATCGTTGAGGAACAGGGTGCCGCGCTCGGCCTTCAGTTCGGCGGTGGTGACTTCGACCAGGCTGATCAGTACTTCGTCGAGCGTGTCCATGCCGGACATTTTTTGCGAGATGCCGAGCAGCAGTTCGGCGAAGCGCAGCCGGCGATCGTGACTGGCGCGCGCGCCCGGTACGCCGCCGCGGCTGCCATTGCGTTTGTCGGCCGGCTTGTCGCCGGTTTTGCCGCGCGCGGGCACGGCCGGTTTGTTCGGTTTAGCGGCCATCGCGCTTGCTCTCGACCGCGTCGCGCAGGGCGGCGACGGTGGATTTTAGTTGCTGGATTTCGTCGGCGGCATCGCGCAATGCCGCCTGCACGCTGCGCGCCTTGTCGGCACGTTCGAGTTCGAGTGTTTCGCGCAGCGCCGCGGCGGTGGCACGCAGCTGCACGATTTCATGATTGGTGGCGACTACCGCGTCCTGCACGCTTTTGTCGCGGTCGATGCGCGCCTGTTCGAGCGTGTCGCGCAGCGCGGCGGCGGTCGCTTTCAATTGCGCGATTTCACTGCCGGCCGCGGCGTGGGCGGCCTGCACCGTCTTTTCCTTGTCGATTTTTTCCTGCTCGAATGCGCTGCGCAGGGCGGCGACGGTGTTCTTGAGGTCGCGCACCTCGGTCATCAGTACGTAATATTCTTCCGCGCTGACGGTGGATTGCGCTTCAGCGTTGATGTTGGCCGGCATGGCGTTGGAATTCGTGCGCGTTCGGGGTTGCTAGGATACCGCGTTTGCGCGGCGGTTAGCAGACCGTCATGGCGTTCGTTGTGCAGGGAATACGGCGCGCAGGACGTCGGCAAGGCGGTAGGCGGCCAGCGCCATGCGGCGGGCGGCGAGGGCGTGCGCATCGGCGGCGTAGGCTTCGCTCAGACGCGGTGCAAGTGCTTTTTCCGCGGCGCCGGGCAGTGTGCCGTTTTGGTAGGCGGCGGTGATCGCAAGCGGATGGCTTTCGTCGCGCGCCCATCGCTCGAAGCTGAATTCGCCGGCGTAAGGACGCTCGCGCAGTTCGACCAGCGCCGTGCGCGGCCGGCTTTCCAGCAAATGGCCGGCGGCGCGCATGACCTCGCTCATGTTTTGCGTGCGCTGCACGGCGCTGTCCCAGAAGTAATGCAGGCTGACGGTTTCGTCGCCGGCCGGCGGGCGCACCCAGAACAAGCTGCCGTAGCGGTCGCCGGCGGGAAAGGCGGCGCTGAACAGGCTGATCGCATGCAGCGGCTGCTGCAGGTCGTCGACCAGATGAAACGCCCAGCACAAGGCGACCGCACGCGCGGCGGGGTCGGCAGCGGGGTCGGCGGCGATGCGCGTATTTTCGCGCCAGGCCCACAGCAGATTCTCGTCGATGCGTTTCGGCTCGGTGTTGATTGTGTAGCCGGCGACAGCATAGGGAATCTCGACGGTGTGCCATTCGCCGCGATGAAATTCCCTGAACGGACCGCGGCGGATTTCGTCCGGCCACTGCGCCATTTCGGCGAACAGGCGTTCGGTTTGTGCGGACGGGGCCGCGCCGGCGTCGCGCATGCGCGCATTGAAATCGGCGGCGGCCGGATGCGATTGCATCAGCGCGACGATTGTTGCAATTGTTTGCGGCGACGTTACTGCAAGATCGCGCGCGGCCATCACGCCGGTGACGCGGTGGCCGCCCATGCTCCAGGCGTGCGCGTCGTCGCCACCCGCTGCGATAAGCGAGGCCAGCGCAAAAGGCAGGATCAGCCGCAGTATGAACCGCATATCAGCTGCGGCGCGACCGATTGCGCCGCGCGGGGCAGGGCAGTGAATACTATTTGTCGAGGCCGGCGAGCGTGCGGAAGTTCGGCTCGCCGTGCGGAATCGGCGGCAGTTCCCAGGTGCCGGTACCGACCGGACGGATTTCGCGATCGACCTGCACTTCGACCAGATAAGGCCGGTTGGCCTTGATCGCTGTTTCCAGCACGCCTTCGAGATCGCCCGGGCGCTGCACCAGCGCACCATCGACGCCCATCGATTTTGCGAGCATCACAAAGTCGGTGCTGAAAAGTTTTTTCGTCTTGTCGAGCTGGAAGCTGGTCGCCAGTTCCTGGCCGAACATGCCGAGCTGCATGTCGCGGATCGAGCAATAGCCGAAATTATTCCACACCACCCATACCGCCGGGATGTCGTATTCGACCGCGGTGGCAAGTATATGTGGCGTCATCATGAACGAACCGTCGCCGCAAACGGCGATCGCCGGGCTTTCCGGTTGCGCGAGTTTGGCGCCGAGGATGCCGCAGGTGGCGAAGCCCATGGACGCGAAGCCCCACGATTGGAGCAGGTGGCGCGGACGACGCGCTTTCCACAGTTGCACCACCCAATTGTGATGCACGCCGACGTCGGTGGCGAATATCGCGTTTTCCGGGATGACTTTGGATAAACCGCTGAGCAGGCGCTCGGGGCGGATCGGCACCGCATCGGAAGTGGCGAAGGGTTTCTGGTAATCGTCCCAGATCTTTTTGCAGTCGCGCAGCTTGGTCGTCCAGTCGTCGAAGGTTTTCGGTGACTTGAGTTTTTCTTTCGCGCGCCGCAGCAGCACTTCGAGGCTGGCGCGCACGTCGCCCAATATGCCGAGGAAGGCGGGGTAGTTGCGGCCTATTTCGGAGGCATCGTTGTCGATCTGGATCAATTTGGTCGGCGGCACCGTCAGCGTGTAGCCGCTGATCCATGCGCTGGTGGCGCGATCGTCGAAGCTGCAGCCGAGTGCGAGCAGCACATCGGCATTGCGTGCGGCTTCGTTCGCGGCGTAAGGGCCGTTGCGGCCGATCGGGCCGAACGACAGTTCGCTGGTTTCGTCTATCGTGCCCTTGCCGTTGGGGCTGGTGACGACCGGAATACGCAATAGCTTCAGGAATTCAAGCAACACGTCGGTTGCTTCGCCAATCAAGCCGCCCTGACCGACGAGTATGGTCGGGCGCTTTGCATTGATCAGCAGGTCGAGTGCCTGATCGAGCGCATCGAGATCGCCGGGCGCGCGTTGCATTACCAAGGGATCGGGCGTTGGAATCTCAACGTCAGCGGTTTCCTGAAAGACATTCAACGGGACATCGATGTTGACCGGACCGGGGCGGCCGGTGCGCAGCAGACCAAAGGCCTGTTTCATCACCAGCGGCAGCATTTCGACGCGCGTCGGCTGAAAACTTTTTTTCACCAGCGGCCGGATTACCGAGGGAAAATCACCCTGGTAGTAGCGACCGGTTTCCTGAAACGGCATGCGGTTGAACTGCGTCGTCGGCACGTTGCCGGTGATGGCGAGAAACGACGACGAGTCCATCATCGCGCCGGCAAGTGCGACCGGCAGATTGCACGAACCGGGGCCGCAGGAGGTATAGGTGGCCACCGGCTGATGTTTGACCTTGTAATAGGCATCGGCCATATAGCCGGCGGCCTGCTCATGGTGCACGGAAATGGTTTTGATTTGATCGGCCGCGTTGGCGGCGGCGTCGAGGAAGCCGATGTTGCCGTGGCCGCAGACGCCGAACAGGTAAGGGACTTTTTCCTTGATCAGGTAATCGACAATGATCTCTGCGCCCTTGCAGGTCTTGCGATTCGCCGCCGGCGTCGCGGTCGCGGCTTTGCGGTCGGATGTGTCCATGCTGATCTCCTCGCTGGCGTTGTCACGCCTGGATTTGTAATGCGCTGATGGATTCTAGGTGGCGTGGCTGATGGCGGCAAGCCGTGGCCGTTTTATTCCGGATTGATCCCGGCGTCGCGTATCACCTTCGTCCACTTGGCAATTTCCCGGCGGATCAAGGGTGCAAAATTTTCCGGCGGCAGGCCGACCGGTTCTGCGCCGAGTGCGCCAAGGCGTTGGCGGATGTCACGCGTCGCGGAGGCGTCGGCCAGAGTGCGGGTGAGCAGGTTGAGTATGGGCGGCGGGGTTTGCGCGGCGGCGAAGACACCGTACCACGTCATTACTTCATAGCCGGTAACGGTTTCGCCAATCGCGGGCACGTCGGGCAGCACGGCGACGCGCTTGTCACCGGTCACGCCGAGTGGCTTGAGTTTGCCGCCGCGAATGTAGGACAGGGTCGCCGATACGCCCGTGAACATGATTTGCACCTGGCCGGCGACCAGATCGGTCAACGCGGGCGCGGCGCCCTTGTATGGAATATGTGAAAGATCGACGCCGGCGAGGTTCTTGAACAATTCGGCCGCGAGATGGGCCGAGGATCCATTGCCGGCGGAACTGAAATTGAGGCTGCCTGGTCTGGCTTTCGCCTGTTGTATCAGTTCCTTGACCGTATTGGATGCCACTGACGGATGCGCCACCAAGGCGAGCGGGCTCGAGGCCAGCATGATCACCGGCGCGAGGTCTCGCACCGGATCGACCGGCAGGGCCCGGTAGAGGCCGGGGTTGATCGCGATCGAGCCGTTGGAGCCGACCAGCAGGGTATAGCCATCTGGGGTGCTGCGGGCGACGATTTCAGTCGCGATATTGCCGTTGGCGCCGGCCCGGTTGTCGGCGACCACGGGCTGCCCGAGACTTTCCGCCAGTTTCATGCCGGCGAGGCGGCCGACAATGTCCACCGGGCCACCCGCAGAATAGGAGATGACAAGGCGGATCGGCCGGTTCGGGTAGGGGCTGGCAGCGGCGGTGGTCGTGGCCGTCAGGCAAACCAGCAGGAATCTTATAAGCGTATGAAAATTAATCATTAAAAATAATCTGCTGGCTGGACTTTGGAAGCGGAAACTGCGCGTTGGATGAGCATTCTAATTGAATTGCTGCATTGCAACATTACTTGGCGAGCGAGTATTAACTTTAGCCGGTTCGTCGGGAATTGCAGGGCTTATGCAATTATTCTGCCAACTGTTTGACAGCAATGGGAGAAATCGCGATAATGTTCGGTTTCGTTCGGAGGGGTTCCCGAGCGGTCAAAGGGATCAGACTGTAAATCTGACGGCTCTGCCTTCGAAGGTTCGAATCCTTCCCCCTCCACCAGTAATTTAACGCGGTTGCGGGAGACTGACTTTCTATCGGAGACGCGGGTGTAGCTCAATGGTAGAGCAGAAGCCTTCCAAGCTTACGACGAGGGTTCGATTCCCTTCACCCGCTCCAGCTTGGGAGAAAAGAGGTTTTTGCAGCGGGTTGGCAGTAGCAAGGCGCGCGAGTT
>CAISYC010000059.1 GCA_903889565.1 uncultured beta proteobacterium | reverse complement strand
CGCCAGTTGATTGGCCTGCTTGGCGTTCTCCGCGTTCTGTTTCACCGTGCTCGTCAGCTCTTCCATCGAGCTCGCCGTCTCTTCCAGGCTCGATGCCTGTTCTTCCGTGCGGCTCGACAGGTCGCTGTTGCCCTGCGCGATCTCCTTCGACGCGGTGTTGATCGCATCGGTCGATTCGCGGATCTGGCCGACGATCTCGATCAGCTTCGCCACCGTCAGGTTGGAATCGTCCTTCAGCTGGCCGAAGGTGCCCTCATACTCATTCGTAATCTTCTCCGTCAGGTCACCCTTCGCCAATGCTCCCAGCACCCGAACTACTTCGTTCAGACCCACCGAACTTGTCTCCATCAACTGGTTGATGTTCTCGCCCAGTTGCTTGAAGAAGCCGTCCTTGCCGCTCATCTCGATGCGCTTGGTGAAGTCGCCCGCCACCGCCGCCTTGACGATGCCATCAACCTCGCGCTCGACCGCCACTTCGGCGGTGCGGTCACGCCACTCCACCACCGAGCCGACGCGCTCGCCGGCGCTGTCGATAATCGGATTGGCGATCAGGCTGAAAGTGCGTCCGCCGACTTCGATCTGCGTGCGATGCGTGCCCTTCAGCGCCGACAGCATGTTGCGCTGGTGCGCCGGGTTCTTGTGGAAGACGTCGAAATTGGCACCCGCCAGCTTCTTCGCATCAAAGTTCGGCAGCGCCTTCCGGATGTCCGCTTCCGCCGTTACCAGCATCGCCGACACCGATTCGTTCAGGTATATCAGCTGCCCGTCGTTGTCCGCAATCATCACGTTCGTCGTGCACTTGTCCAGCGCGTTCTTCACCCGCAGGTTCTGCGCCGCGACGCGATGCTCTTCGGTCTGGCGGGCCAGCAGCCCTTCCTGCATCTTGCGCAGCGAATCGAGCAGCTTGCCCGCTTCATCGCGCGACGTCGTCCCGATCACGTTGTCCAGCCGCCCCCCGGCAATCGCATCCGCAACCCGCACCGATTGCGACAGCGGACCGGTAATGCGGCGGATGACGAAGGCGGCGGTGACGCCGACCACCAGCATAATCAGCGCAAATATGCCGCCGATCTCGATGGCGCTGCGGCGGAATTCGGCCGCGACGTCGTCGATATAGATGCCGGAGCCGATCACCCAGCCCCACGGTGCAAAACCCTTGACGTAGGAAATCTTCGGCACCGGCTGATCGGCACCCGGTTTCGGCCATTGGTAGCTGACAAATCCCGCGCCGTTGCGCTTGACGGCTTCGACGAACTCCACAAACAGTTTCTTGCCGCTCGGATCCGCGATGGTCGAAAGATCCTTGCCGTCGAGTTCGGGCTTGACCGGATGCATCACCATCGCCGGCTTCATGTCGTTGATCCAGAAATATTCGCTGCCGTCATAGCGCAGCGCCTTGACTGCGGATTTGGCCTGCGTCTGCGCCTGTTCGGTGGTCAGCTGCCCGCTTTTCTCGAGCGCATAAAAATGTTCGAGCACGCCAAAGGCGGACTCGACCACATGCTGCGTTGCCAGCCGCTTTTCAGATTGCAGAGTTGAATATTTGTCGTTCAGGGCAAGTCCGCCGAGGACGGCGAGACCGATCATGGCGGCCGCAACAATCAGCCAGATTTTTTTGCCTATCGACCACACTGTAAGAAAATTTTTCATGGGGTTCTCTTAAAATTCCGACCATTGGTCGTCGGTACCGGTTTTCGTCCGCGGCACTGCCTGTGCCGCGCCATTGCCTGCTGTCTTCGCCGCCTGCCGCAGCGGCAGACGCTCTATATTCGCCGTGCGTGTGACCGCGCGTGCAGCCGGCGCGGCTTTTGCATTCACCACCGCCGCAAGACGGAAAGTGGCCACCGCCTGCGCCAGCGTCTGCGCCTGCTCCTGCATCGATTCGGCCGCGGCCGCCGCCTGCTCGACCAGCGCCGCATTCTGCTGCGTGGCCTCGTCCATTTGCGTGATCGCCTGATTCACCTGTTCGATGCCCGCGCTCTGTTCGCGCGAGGCCGCGGTGATCTCGCTCATGATGTCGGTGACGCGCTTGATCGACGTAACGATCTCATCCATGGTCTTGCCGGCCTCATCGACCAGCTTGCTGCCGTTGCCGACCTTCTCGACCGAGTCGTTGATCAGTGACTTGATCTCTTTTGCCGCTGCCGCGCTGCGTTGCGCGAGGTTGCGCACTTCGGTGGCTACCACCGCAAAACCGCGGCCCTGTTCGCCCGCGCGCGCGGCTTCCACCGCGGCATTCAGGGCCAGAATGTTGGTCTGGAACGCGATGCCGTCGATCACGCTGATGATGTCGGCGATTTTCTTCGAGCTCTCGTTGATCGAGCCCATCGTCGTCACCACCTGGCCGACCACTTCGCCGCCCCTGCCGGCGACCGCGGCGGCACCCAATGCCAGTTCGTTGGCCTGCCGCGCGTTGTAGGCATTCTGTTTGACCGTGCCGGTCAGCTCTTCCATCGAACTGGCGGTCTCTTCAAGCGAACTCGCCTGCTGTTCGGTGCGGCCGGACAGGTCGGTATTGCCATGCGCAATTTCCTTGGAGGCGGTGTTGATCGCGTCGGTCGATTCGCGGATCTGACCGACGATTTGCGTCAACTGATCGACGGTGCGGTTGGAATCGTCCTTCAACTGCCCGAAAGTGCCGGCATATTGATTGCTGATTTTTTCGGTGAGGTCACCCTTCGCGAGCGCCCCCAGCACGCGCACCACTTCATTGAGACCGGTCGAACTGGTTTCCATCAACTGGTTAATGCGCTCGCCAAGCTGCCGGAAGAAACCCTGCTTGCCTTCCAGCTCGATGCGCTTGCTGAAATCGCCGTTGGCAGCGGCGCCTACGATCGCACCGACTTCCGTTTCCGCCGCGAGTTGATCGGTGCGGTCGTTCCACTGGCCGACGGTGCCCAGCTGCTCGCCCGAATCCGCGAACACCGGTGTGGTCGTCACGTCGTAGGTGCGGCCGCCCAGCTTGAGCGTCGTCGTCACCGTCTGTTTGAGCGCGGCCAGCCGCTGTATCGCCGCCTGCGGGTCGCTGTAGAAAATCCCGATCGAGCCGCCCAGCACCTGGTCGGCGCGGAAACCCGGCTGTTCGGCAGCAAACGCCGCCTCGTCGCGGCGCAGAATTTCGGCCAGTTTGTTGTTGACGTAGATGACGGTGCCATTGGCGTCGGCGATGCGCACCGGCATTGCCGACACGTCGAGCGCGTTCTTCACGCGCATCGCCTCGTCGCGCGTGCGCCGCGCATCGGAGACTTCGAAGCCCTGGCGGATCTGCACCGACTTCAGTGCCTGCAGCAGATGGCCGACTTCGTCTTCATGTCCGAGATCGATCTTCACGCCGTAATTGCCCTGCGCGATCTCGTCGCAGACATCGACCGCGCCGCGCAGACGGCGCACCGCCGCATTCATCACCAGCATGCCGACCAGAAGCGCAATCACGATGCCGGCGACGGTGCCGCCGACCATGACCACGCGCAACTGTGCAAATCCGTTCTCCGCGTCGTCGAATTCGCGCCGCGCGGTATCCTGCTGCAGCTTGATCAATTCTTCGGCGTAGCCCTTGGCGACATCGAAGGCCGGCAGCGCGACGCGGTGCAGCTGCGCCGAAGCCTCGGCATAGCGGCCCTGTTTGAGCAGTTCCAGTGTCGGGTTGATGCCCTCGACGACGAAATTTTTGCGCGCGCCGATGTACTGTTCGGTCAGCTGCTTCTGTTCCGGCGACAGTTGCGTCGCCATATAGGTCTCGGCGAGTTTGCTGATGGCCGCCTTGTTTGCCTCGATCTTCTGCAAATGCTCATTCAACGGATGATCATGCAGTTTGCTGGCTTCGAGTTTCGGGTCGTGCAGGGTGGCGCCGAGCAGGTTCTGCACGTTGGAGCGCATCAGATCGTTGATGCCGGCCAGATAGCCGGCCGGAATCATGCGGTTCTTGTAGACCGCTTCGAGTCGGTCATGGATGGTGAACTGGCCGTAGAGGCCCAGCGCGCCGCCGACCGCCATCATCAGGCACAGGAAGCCGAGCAGCAGGTTGACGCGCGCGCGCAAAGTCACGTTGCCGACGACGGCGCTGGCGCGCTGCCACAGACCCGGCTTCGGCGCGCGGCCCTCGCGCATCAACGCGTACAAATGCGCGGCTGCATCAATCTGCGCGCGGCTTGGCTTGGTGCGCACCGACAAAAAGCCGGTAACCTTGCCGCCCTCGCGGATCGGCGTGACGTTGGCTTCGACCCAGTAATAGTCGCCGTTCTTGCAGCGGTTCTTGACGATGCCGTTCCACGGCTTGCCCGCCTTGATGGTGTCCCACAAATCCTTGAAAGCCGCCGCCGGCATGTCCGGATGGCGCACCAGATTGTGCGCCTGACCGAGCAATTCGTTTTCGGCGAATCCGCTGACGCGCATGAAGGCGCGGTTGACGTAGGTAATGACGCCCTTCGGATCGGTCTTGGAAACGATCTGCGTGCCTTCGGCGAGTTCCTGCTCGATCGCGGTGACCGGGTGATTGATGCGCATGGCGGCTTGTCCCGTGTGTTCAGTGAACCTGCTGGTCGACCAGCGCCATCTCGCGCCCGGTCATCAGCTTTTCGATATCGACCAGAATCAGCATGCGTTCGGCGGCGGTGCCTAGCCCGGTGATGTAGTCGGATTCGATCTCGCCGGCGAATTCGGGCGCCGGGCGGATCTGTTCGTCGGTGAGTGCAATCACGTCGGACACCGAATCGACGACGATGCCGACCACGCGGCCGCTGACATTCAGGATGATCACCACCGTGAACTGGTTGTATTCGACGTCGCCGAGATTGAATTTGATGCGCAGATCGACGATCGGCACGATGGTGCCGCGCAGATTGACCACCCCCTTGATGAAGGCCGGTGTATTGGCGATCCTGGTGACCGCCTCGTAGCCGCGGATTTCCTGCACCTTGAGGATGTCGATGCCGTATTCCTCGCTGCCCAGCGTGAAGGTCAGAAATTCGTTGCCGCCCTGCGCCGCCAGGCCGCCGCCCGCCGCCTGCACCGTGCCCGTAGTTGCCTGTGTCATGTATTCACCCCGTAAGTACTGTTTGCTGTCGCCGTGTGTTTGCCGTCCGCGCGCCTAGGCCGCGGCCAGTATGGGTTGCGCCGACTGGCCGATCGCCACCGCATCGAGGATCAGCGCGACGGTGCCGTCGCCCATGATGGTGGCGCCGGAAATGCCGTGAACGCGCCGGTAATTCGTTTCCAGACTCTTGATCACGACCTGGTGCTGGCCGACCAGCGCATCGACGAACATCGCAATCTTGCGGCCCTCGGCCTCGATGATGACGACGATGCCGCGGTCGACCTCGGTGGTTTTCGGCGTGAGATTGAACAATTCGTAGAGCGCCACCACCGGCAGATACTCGCCGCGCACATGCACCACGCGGCCGCGGCCGCTGACGCTTTTCACATCCTCGGCGCGCGGCTGCATGGATTCGACCACGCAGGTCAGCGGCACGATGAAAAGCTCGCCGCCGACATTGACCGACAGGCCGTCGAGGATTGCCAGCGTCAGCGGCAGACGCACGCGGATGCGCGTGCCGTGACCGAGCGCGCTGTCGATTTCGACGCGGCCGCCGAGCGCGCGGATGTTGCGCTTGACGACATCCATGCCGACGCCGCGGCCCGACACATCGGTGACCACCGCGGCGGTCGAGAAACCGGCCTCGAAAATGAGCTGCCAGACGTCCTGGTCCGCCATGCTGTCGGACACCGCCATGCCGCGCTCGCGCGCCTTGGCCAGAATTCTTTCGCGATTGAGGCCGGCGCCATCGTCAACCACTTCGATGATGATGTTGCCGCCCTGATGGGAGGCGCGCAGCGTCAGCGTGCCCTTCGCCGGTTTGCCTGCAGCCATGCGGATGTCAGGCGATTCGATGCCGTGATCGACGCTGTTGCGCACCAGATGGGTCAGCGGATCGGCGATTTTTTCGATCACGCCCTTGTCGAGTTCGGTGGTCTCGCCCTCGGTCTTGAGTTCGATTTCCTTGCCGAGCTTGGCGGCGATATCGCGCACCACGCGCGGGAAACGGCTGAACACGAAGGACATCGGCATCATGCGGATCGACATCACCGCGTCCTGCAGGTCGCGGGTGTTGCGGTCGAGCTGACCCAGGCCGTTCAACAGTTTTTCGCAGGTCACCGGATCGAGCGCGGCGGCCGACTGCGCCAGCATCGCCTGCGTGATGACGAGTTCGCCGACCAGATTGATCAGCTGATCGACTTTTTCGGTATTCACGCGAATCGACGACGCCTCGGCCTGCGCGGAAACCGCTACCTTGTCTGACGGACGCCGACCGGTCGCCACCGCGGGTGCGGCCGGATCGTCGGACGCGCGGCGCCCGCTGCTGCGCATCGGCGCAGCGGGTTTTTCCGCTGCGGGCGCCGGCAGGGGTTCGAAAAATCCGTAGCCGGCGTCGGCGACGGGTGCCGCAGCCGGCGCATTCAACGGCTCAAAAAATCCGTACCCGGCATCCGCTGCGGGCGCCGGAGCGGTGAAAAATCCGTAGCCCGGATCGGCGGCCGGCGCCGGCGTTGCCGCCGCCGCGTGCACTGTGAGTTCTTCAGGGGCGGCGACAAATTCAAAACGCTCGCGAACCTGCTCGACGCCCGCAGCGGTGGTCAGCGTCAGCTGCCAGGGACCGGCTTCATCAACCGCCGGCTCACTTGCAACCTGCAAATTTCCCAGTGCGGCGAGTTCGGTCAGCACCGGCTCCATGCGGGCGCGGGTCAACGCGGCGGCGATCGCGATATCGATCGATTGCATCACCGGCGCGGCCGCTTGTTCGGCCGGATCGGCGGCCAGCGTTTTGAGCACGGCGCGTATGGCGACCGCATCCTGCGGATCGGCGGCGCCGTCGCCGCGATGCGCCGAGAGCTGTGCGCGGATCACGTCGCCCGCGCGCAGAAAAGCGTCGATCATCGCCGGCGTCAGTTTGAGTTCCTCTTTGCGCAGGCGGTCGAGCAGCGTTTCGAGTTCGTGCGTGACCTCGGTCATGTCGTTGAAACCGAATGTTCCGCTGCCGCCCTTCATCGAGTGCGCAGCGCGGAATATCGCATTCAGTTCCTCCATCGCCGGCGCCTCGACATCGAGCGCGAGCAAAAGGCTCTCCATGCTCGCCAGATGCTCGGCGGTTTCGTCGAAGAACACCTGGTAGAACTGGCTGAGTTCGGTAGTCATCGGGGGGGGTCCGTGAGGCGTGTGGAGTCAGGCGTAACAAGCGGTAGCGGACTCAGCCGATGACCTTCTTGACGACCTCCAGCAGCTTCGGCGGATCGAAGGGCTTGACCAGCCAGCCGGTGGCGCCGGCGGCGCGGCCCTGCGCCTTCATCGCGTCGCCCGATTCGGTGGTCAACATCAGTATCGGCGTCGCCGCATACTTGGGCAGGCCGCGCAGATTCTTGATCAGCGTGAGGCCGTCCATCTTCGGCATGTTCTGGTCGGTGAGCACCATGTTGATGTCGCCGCTCTTGGCTTTCGCCAGCGCGTCCTCGCCATCGACCGCCTCGACCACGCCGTAGCCGGCGCCTTTCAGCGTGAACGCCACCATCTGGCGGATCGACGCCGAATCATCGACTGCAAGTATCGTCTTTGCCATTTTGCAAACTCCCGTTCGTATATGCGTTAAAACAATTCGACGTCGCCGCTCGCCATCGAGACCTGGCGCACCGGCCCGTGAACCGTCATCTCGCGCACATGCGCGAGCAGTGCCGTCAGTTCGGTGCAGGATTTTTCGAGGCTGCGCACCTGCGATTCATGGCCGGCACCGGGCGGCTGCGGCGCCGCCAGTTGCACGCCGAGTTCGCGCAGCTTGGCCGACACCGCGTTCAGGCCGTCCATGCGCTGGATGACGTGGGCAAGCAGCTGCCGCACCATGTCCTGGAACTGCAGCGTGGTCACCGCCGTGTTGACATTGGCCTCGACTTCGCTCGTCACCGTCGAGAGCTGCGCGGCCGAATCCGACATCGTGCGATTGACCGCCTGCACGTCGCGCATCATTTCGTCGACATGCTGCTTTGAGGTCAGCGCGAAGGTCATGTCCTGCGAGGCGAGCCGGTCGATCGCTTTTTCGGTGATGCCGACTGCGTCCTGCACCTTGGCGATGGCGCCGCGGATCTGCTGGCTGAACTGGCTGGTGCGGCCGGAGAGGTCGCGCACCTCGTCGGCCACCACCGAAAAGCCGCGACCGGCCTCGCCGGCGCGTGCCGCCTCGATTGCCGCATTGAGCGCAAGCAGGTTGGTCTGTTTGGAAATGCCCTCGATCTCGCCGAGAATGCCGTGCACTTCCTCGACCTGCTGGGTGATCTTGTCCATGTTTTCGACCAGCTCGACGGCGACACGGCTGCCCTGCACCGTGTTGTCGACGAAGAACTGCAGCGTGGTCGAGGTTTCGTTGACGAACTTCGAAAAGCCGCCTTCGGCCGTCTCGTTGCCTCCGCCGACATGACCGGAGGTGATCTTCAGCGCCAGCGACTGCTGGGTCTGCGACTGTTCGTTCATGCTGGTGAAACTGGCGACCAGTTTCTCGATCGCATCCCGGAACAAATCCTGGGTCTGCTGGATCTCGCCGTGCGCGGCGGCCAGTTGCGCATCGAATTCGCCCGCGCACTGGTCGAAAGCGCCGCCAAGGCGGCCGCCCAGTTCATCCAGACGCCGGTCGAGCAGATGCGCCTGCGCCGCCACCGCTTGACGGTGCGCGTGATCATTCAAAGCCGCCGCCGCCAGCCAGCAGGCTGCCACCAGCAGCACCGGAATTACGGCTGCATCCGCGTACACCGCAGTCGCCAGCGCGATCAAACCGCTCGCGCCCAGCGCCGCCAAATTGACTGTTTTAAACAATCTCCTGCCCTCCGCATTCGTGAGGCCGCTGCGGCGCGACGACAACCGGTCGGCGCACCACCCGTACATAAGACGTAAGGCTAAACCGCCGGCATCTGCCGCAAAGCGCGGAAAAGACATGCAAATCCGCGGCAATTGGTCACGACGCGGCAAATCCACACCTGACTGCCTGTTATCGGCCCGGCACCGTCAAATCTTGAACGCGGTGTGAAATACGCACGCCAGCCATGACACCGCCGGTGCAACTGATTTATCATGCGGACACGCGGCCAATCGTCCGCGCCCAAGGCCAACCCTGCACCGCATCATCGATGAACCGTCCCCTGCGTCTGCTGCTGATCGAGGACTCCGAGGAGGACGCCGAACTGCTGCTGTTTGAAATCCGCAGCGGCGGCTACGAACCCTTTCACACCCGCGTTTATGCGGCGACCGCGCTGCGGGAGGCGCTGGCGCGCGAAGAATGGGACGTGGTGATTTCGGATTACACGATGCCGCAGTTCGGCGGACTCGACGCGCTGAAGATCGTCCACCAGTTCGATCCGGACATGCCTTTCATCATCAATTCCGGCAATATCGGCGAAGACATCGCGGTCGAGGCGATGCACGCGGGCGCCCATGATTACGTGATGAAAAGCAACCTGTCGCGGCTGGTGCCGGCGATCGAGCGCGAATTGCGCGAGGCGGTGCTGCGCCGCGAGGGCCGCCGCGCCCAGCGCGAACTGCTCGAAAACGAGGCGCGCTTTCGCGCCATCGTGTCCAACGTGCCCGGCGTGGTCTTCCGCATGCTGCGCGAGTGGCACGGCGGCTGCAGCTTCACCTATGTCAGCGAAGGCAGTCTCGCGCTGCTCGAACTGACACCGGAACAGCTGCAGGACGACGGCGCGCTGTTTTTCGATCTGCTGCTGGAGGCCGACCGCGCCGAACTGCGCGCGCGCATCGGCGAATCGGCGCAGACCCTGCGCCCGCTCAGCTGGGAGGGCCGCATCCGCGTCGCCTCCGGCGACATCCTCAAATGGATCGAGCTGCGCATGGGGCCGCGCCCGCTCGACAACAACCGCATCCAGTGGGACGGCATCATGGAGAACATCACGCGCCGCAAGCAGGCCGAGATCGAGCTCCTCGAATCGCGGCGCCAGCTGTCGGCGCTGTCCGCCCACCTGCAGCAGGCCAAGGAAATCGAGCGCACGCGCATCGCGCGCGAGGTGCACGACGACATCGGCGGCAATCTCACGGCGATCAAGATCGACCTTTTGTGGCTGGGCAACCGCATCGACCGCCAGCGCACCGAACTGCTCGAAAAAGTGCGCGCCCTCGAAGGTTCGGTCGACCGCACCATGGAAATCACCTCCAGGATCGCGCACGACCTGCGCCCGCCGCTGCTCGAACTCGGCCTGCTGGCGGCGATCGAATGGGAGGCCGCCGAGTTCGAGAAACGCATGGAAATCCCGTGTGTGGTGAGCTGCCCAAGCGAGGACGTCGCGGTCGCCCCCGAAATGGGCACCGCGGTATTCAGCCTGTTCCGCGAAATTCTCACCAACGTGTCGAAACACGCCGGCGCCACCGCGGTGCAGGTGGACATCGAAACCATCGACTGCACGCTGCGGCTCACCGTGCACGACAACGGCCGCGGCATCACGCGCACCGATTTGCTCAAGGCGGGCTCGTTCGGCCTGCGCGGCATGCTCGAGCGCGCGCGCAATCTCGGCGGCGAAATCCGTTTCGACGGCAACCCCGGCAGCGGCACCACCATCGTCGCCACGCTGCCGGTCGAGCTGGCGGCCGCCGCAACACCCGGTCTGATTGGAGTTGGCAATACATGATCAACATCGTCATCGTCGATGATCACGCCATTCTGCGCCGCGGCCTGTCGCAGATCATCAGCGAATCCGGCGACATGAAAGTCGTCGGCGAGGCCGAAACCAGCGCACAGGCGCTGCGCCTGATCCGCGAAACGCCCTGCGACGTCATGCTGCTCGACATCACGCTGCCCGACCGCAACGGCATCGAAACGCTCAAGCTGGTGCGCAAGGAAATGCCGAAACTGCAGGTGCTGATGCTGTCGATGCACCCGGAGAACCAGTATGCGCTGCGCGCCCTCAAGGCGGGGGCGGCCGGCTATCTGACCAAACAAAGCGCGGCGGCGCAGCTGGTCAGCGCGATCCGCCAGGTCAACAGCGGCCGCAAATACGTCACGCCGGCGGTGGCCGAGGAACTCGCCAATTCCTTCGACCGCGACAACGAGCGGCCGGCGCACGAACTGCTGTCGATGCGCGAATACCAGACGATGTGCATGATCGCCTCGGGCAAGTCGCTGACCGAGATGGCCGCGCAGATGTCGTTGAGCGTCAAAACGGTAAGCGTCTACCGCGCGCGCGTGCTCGAAAAGATGCATCTCAAGAACAACGCCGAGATCACCCACTACGCGATCAAGAATCAGCTGGTGGAATAAGCCTCCAGTTGCAAGCGGGCACGGCCGTAAATACTGATTAGCGGCCATGAACCGCCGCTGTTCGCGAATTTGACGCCGATCAATCGGATTATGCTTTAGTCGCCGGAAGTCCCTCTGCGGGACGGCCATCGAATTGCGCTGCCATGAGTATCTGGGGAAAAAAGAAACATTTCGAACGCGTGCCGGTTGAAGCACTGCAACCGGGCATGCACGTCTCGCTGGCCGAGCGCTGGCTCGACCATCCGTTCCTGCTCAACGAATTCACGCTCGAGAGCGAAGAGCAGATCCGCATCATCATCGGCCTCGGCATGACCAGCGTGCTGTGGTGCCGCGAGCACTCGGACAAGGGCCCGCGCGAAGTCGACATCGAGCGCCCGCGCGCGGCGGGCTGGAAAGACCTGGTCGAAAAAGCGCGCGCGCTGCGTGAAGAACGCCGCATCAAGACCGATGAATCGAAAAGCCGCACCGCCGCCGCGGCCAAGGCCTATGCCATCGCCAACAGCGAATTGCGCGGCGCCTTCGCGCAGGCCTATTCCGCGCCGAAAGCGGCGGTCGCCAGGGCCATGGGCATCGTCAACGAAGTGGCCAACGCTTTCAATTCGGATCAGGAAGTCAGCATCGTCCTGCTCTCCGACCGTCTTGCCGGCAGCAATATTCACAGCCATTCGATCAACGTCATGCTGCTGTCGTTGCTGATTGCCAAAGCGCAGGGCGTCGAAGGCCAGGGCCTCAACGAAATCGGCATCGGCGCGCTGTTTCACGATATCGGCATGCTGCGCGTGCCCGACGCCGTGCGCATGAAGCCGGAAGCCGAATGGACGCGCGCCGACCACGATTACATGCAGAAACACACCGACCTCGGCGCCAAGATGACGCTCAATCTGCCGGAATTCAGCGCGCTCGCGCGCGCGATCGTGGCAATGCACCACGAGCGCTGGGACGGCAGCGGCTACCCGTTCAAGCTGACCGGCGAAAAAATCCCGCCGTTCGTGCGCTACGTGGCGGTGGCCGACCGCTACGACGAACTGTGCAATCCGCAGCGCATTCAGGACAGCATGCCGCCGTCGCTGGCGCTGTCGCGCATGTTCAAACTCGAGGGCAAACATTTCGACCCCGCGGTGCTGGCCTGCCTGATCAAATGCCTCGGCGTCTACCCGCCGGGCTCGCTGGTCGAACTGTCGAACGGCGCGGTCGGCCTCGTCACCAGCGTCAACCGCGACAACTCGCTGCGCCCGCTGGTGACGATCTGGCAGGATGGCTGCAAACCCGAGGATGCGCCGGTAATCGATCTGGCGGTCGAACCGGAAATCAAAATCGAGCGCTCGCTGCGCGCCAGCGACCTCGAAGCGGAAGTCCGCGACTTTCTCAATCCGCGCGCGCGTACCGCCTATTTTTACGCCAAGGCGGTGTCGTCCTGAGCAGGCCCCGGCAGCGCGCGCCAGCGCCGCCGCGTATGTAAACGCCCGCCAACATGGCGGCGAGCGCGGCCAAGTCCTTGATTGCCGTGGCCGCGCAGGCACGCGCTTCGCATCAAAGCGCCGCCGCCGGCGCTCAAGTCCTGGCGACAATCCGCCGTAATTTCCTGCGATGCAGCCCTATGCGCAGTGTGCGCGGCACGGCAGGAGCAAAAATGACGGTACTGAACAAGCCCAACGAGATCGCGCGCGAAACGCTGCGCCTGCTGGTGACGCGCAAGATCACGCCGACGCCCGACAATTATCGCAAGCTCTACTGTGAGATTTCCGGGCACGGCGGCGAGGACGTGGGTCTGACCGCGGAAAAAATGCTGCAGCGGATTGCACTCGACCTGCCGCGCGAAACGCCGGAACAGGTCGCCGCCGTCAATGCGTTCAGCAACGCGACCGCCTGCGGCCAGTGGGCGCGCGCCCATCATTACCTGCTTGAACTCACGCACAAGACGGCGCCGCCGCCGGCGACACCGATATTCTCGATCACCTCGCCGCGCGTGCGCGCCAGCGACGCGCGGCCCGAACAGCCGCCGCTGGAACTGTGCGAACTGCTGGCGCAGACGCTGGAGGCCGGCGTGTCCGCGCGCCTGCTCGACGCGCCGGAACTCGCGGCCGAGGCAAACGCCATCGCCGCCAGCCTGCGCAACGGCAAACCGGTCGAGGTGCTGGCGCTGCGCAGCCAGCTGACGGCGCTGTGGCGCCGCATCACAGCGCATGGCAACACGCAAAACCAGCTGCAGACGGGGCTCCTCGAACTGCTGCGCCTCCTGATCGAAAACGTCGGCGAACTGGTCGAAGACGACCAGTGGCTGCGCGGCCAGATCGCCGCGGTGCTGCGCGCCATCTCGAACCCGCTCGACATGGCCGCGATCGAGGCGGCCAAGACCGGCCTGCAGGATCTGATCGTACGCCAGGCCCTGCTCAAGCGCGGCCTCGGCGAGGTCAAGAACAGCCTCAAGCAGATGGTCGCCGCGTTCATCGACGAACTCGGCCACCTGTCGACAACCACCGGCGACTATCACGATACGCTGGAAAACCTCTCGCAGCAGATAAGGCAGAGCAACGACGTCGACCAGTTGAACCGCCTGCTCGGCGAAGTGCTGCGCGAAACGCACGACGTGCAGGCGCGCACGCTGCGCGCGCGCGAAGAGGTGCTGGCCTCGCGGCAAAAAGTCGATGCGGCCGAACGCCGTGTCGCCGAACTCGAAGCCGAACTGGTGCAGGCAAGCGAACAGGTGCGCATCGACAGCCTTACCGGCACGCTCAACCGGCGCGGCCTCGCCGACGCCTTCACGCGCGAAATCGCGGTCGCCGAGCGCAAGCAGCAGACGCTGTCGGTGGCGCTGCTTGACGTCGACAATTTCAAGGAACTGAATGACCATTTCGGGCATGCCGTCGGCGATGACGCGCTGACCCATCTCGCCAAAGTCATCCGCGAAACCGTGCGCCCCGGCGACAGCGTGGCGCGTTTCGGCGGCGAGGAATTTCTCGTCCTGCTGCCCGACTCCGATATCGACGCGGCGCTCGCAGTAATGGCGCGCGCGCAGCGCGAGCTGACCAAGCGCTTTTTCCTGCACGACAACGCCAAGATCCTGATCACCTTCAGTGCCGGTGTTACCCGCTACACCGCGGGCGAAACGCAGACCGCGACCATCGCGCGCGCCGACGGTGCGCTCTACGAGGCCAAGCGCAGCGGCAAGAACCGCGTCTTCGCGCTGGCGCCGGCCGCCCCTGCTGCCGCCGAAAGCGCATCCGCGGGCGGGCTTGCCGCGGCACGCTGAGCGCAGGGCAAAAGCCGGAATTGCGGCCGGGTTTGCCGCCTGTTCCGAGCACCGGATTGCAGCAGGCTTGCTAATGTGATGCACACGGGATTCACCGTTCAGCCACGAGGGGCCCAGCATGCTTACCGCCAAACCGAAGCACCGTCTGCGTCTGGTCAAATCGCCGGCAGCCGCACCCGCGGCAACCATCGCCGCGGCGGCGGCGGCGGCGATTTCGCCGCGCACCAGCGAATACTACCGGCGCATCGAGGCCTACGCGCACCGCATCCGCGGCAGCGAGGACATCAACACCATCATCAACATTCTCGATGAAGCGCTGACCGACACGCGCGCGCTCGGCGCCCACCCGCGCAGCCGCACCGCGCCGGACCGCGTGCAGCGCACCGAACGCGAAATCGAGGCACTGCAGATCGAGCTGCGCCAGTTGCGCGGCCTCGTGCATGTCGATCACCTCACCGGCACGCTCAACCGCAGCGGGCTCGATTTGAGCTACAAGCGCGAAGCCGCGCGCGCCGACCGCACCAACTCGCCGCTCGGCGTGGCATTGCTCGACATCGACGATTTCAAGCGCCTCAACGATCACCACGGCCACCCTGCCGGCGACGCCGCACTAGTGCATCTGGCCGACGTCATCCGCCGCACCGTGCGGCCCAGCGATGTGGTGGTGCGCTTCGGCGGCGAGGAGTTCCTGTTCCTGCTGCCCGATTCGGCCACCGCGCAGGCCGCGCGCGTGCTGCACCGCCTGCAATACGACCTCAACCGCCATCCGCTGGTTTACCGCGGCGTCGAGATTCCGCTGAGCTTCAGCGCCGGGGTTGCCGCGCGCCGCCAGGGACAGGCCCGCGATGCGGTGATCTCGGCTGCCGACAGCGCGCTCTACGCCGCCAAACGCGCCGGCAAGCAGCGCGTGGTCACCGCCGATTGCAACTGATTGAACTCACGACGGCACCCCGCCGCGGCCGGGCGGCGAGGGTGCCGGATTAAAGTCGTCCCCCGACCCTGCCGTAACTGCCTTTGACGGCGGCTCACACCCCACAAGGGGGCACCAGCTCAACGTCACGGCGATGAGCCGCTTTGACAAACTTAACTAGGAGCACATCATGGGATTAAGCATCAATACCAATATCGCTTCGCTGATCGCACAAAACAACGTGTCGAATTCGCAATCGTCGCTCGCCACCTCGATCCAGCGTCTGTCTTCGGGCATGCGTATCAACAGCGCGGCGGATGACGCGGCCGGTCTGGCCATCAGCAACCGCTTTACCGCGCAGATCAACGGCGACACCCGCGCCTCGCAAAACGCCAGCGATGGTATCAACCTCGCGCAAACCGCCGGTGGCAATCTTTCGCAGATCACCAACGACCTGCAAAGCCTGCGCACGCTGGCTGTGCAATCGGCCAACGCCACCAACAGCTCGAGCGACCGCGCGGCCCTGCAAACGCAGGCTTCGCAACTGATCGCGGAAATCGACCGCGTTGCGACGCAGGCTTCGTTCAACGGCGTCAACCTGCTCGACGGCACCTTCCAGGGTGCGCAGTTCCAGGTCGGTGCGAATTCCGGACAGACGATTACCGTCGGTTCCATCGCCAGCGCTCGCGCGGCGACTCTGGGCCAGAGCTACTCGGCTTCCGCAACCAGCACCGGCACCGCAACCACCATCACCGCAGGCGGCCAATTTACGATTACCGATGCGAACGGCAATGCGCAGGACGTGTATCAAGGCACCACCATCGCCGCGGACGCGCAGTCGATCGCAAACGCAATAAATGCGCGCGGAATTACCGGTGTCTCCGCGACTGCAGCTGCCACCTCAGTGACCGCTGCCGCGGCGGCGTCCACCGCAGCTCATGCCGGCAAGATCACGATCAACGGCGTACAGACTGCCACCGTAACCGCAACCGGCGTCGCGGCGACCGACCTCGCGAACTCGATCAGCGCCATCAACCTGATCAGCGGCGCAACGGGTGTCACCGCCAGCAACGCTGGCGGCGCCCTCAAATTGGCCGCAGTGGACGGCCGCAATGTCACCATCGCACTGGGCGGCACCCTGGTCGCCGGCGACACGGCGATGGGCGGCGGCATCGCGGCGACGACCAAGTCGACCTACACCGTCACCTCGACCAACTCCGCCGGCATGACGATCGCAGGCGCGTCGGCAACGACGGATGGCGTAAACGGCACGGTGGCTGCGGCCCAGACCGGTGTGTCGGTTCTGAATACCGACATTTCGAGTGTAAACGGTGCCAATGCCGCAATCACCTCGATCGACGCCGCAATCAACCAGATCAACACCACGCAGGCGACCCTCGGTGCGGTGCAAAACCGGTTTACGTCGGTGGTCGCATCACTGCAGGAGACCACACAGAATCTGACGGCCTCGCGCAGTGCGATCCAGGACACGAACTTCGCGTCGGAAACCGCCAACCTGACGCGCAACGAAGTGTTGCAGCAGGCCGGTATCGCGATGCTAGCGCAAGCCAACTCGCTGCCGAACACCGTTCTGAAACTGTTGGGTTAATTGTAATTGCGTCAAGCCCCATTGCTGCGGCCGGCGACAGCCGGTCGCGGCAATTGGTGGTTTCTGACGCGGAACAATGCACAGCGTTGTTCCGCGTCAGAAACTCCCTCGACAGCCGGTCCTGACACTGGCTGAACGCAAGCGGAACCAAAAACCAGCGACACTCTCCACAACATGACCATCTCGTCCACAACGTCGTCCACCCCGACGATCAACACCTCGGCGCTGCTGACGTCCGCCGGCATCGGCTCGGGTCTCGACGTTAACGGCATCGTCAGCTCACTGATGGCGGTGGCGCAGCAACCGGTCACGCTGCTGCAACAGCGGCAGTCGAGCGTCCAGACGCAGGTTTCCGCGCTGGGCACGCTGCAAAGCGCGGTGGGCACCCTGCAAAGCGCGATGCAAACGCTGGCCGACCCGGCGACTTTCCAGGCACTGAGCGCAACGCCGGGTAATACGGCGGTGCTGTCCGCCACTGCGGCGAGCGGCGCCTCACCGGGCAACTATGCGATCACGGTCGGCACCCTGGCGAAAGCCCAAACCCTCGTCGCCAGCGGACTCACCAGCCAGAACAACCCGAGCTCCACCGGCACGCTCACGATCCAGGTCGGCAGCGGTCCAGCCACCACCGTGACCATCGACTCTTCGAACAATACGCTGGCGGGACTGGCCAGCGCGATCAATAGCGCCAATGCAGGCGTCACCGCCACCATCGTAAACGACGGCAGCGCAACGCCCTACCGCCTCGCACTGACGGCCAACAACAGCGGCAGCGCCAACACCATCAGCGTGACCAACACCCTGTCGGCAGGCGAATTGCAGACCGCGATCGCAGGGCTCGCGCAGTCGGTCGCGCCGTCCAATGCGACACTGACGGTCAACGGCGTTGCAATCAGCAGTCCGTCAAATACCGTCACCGGCGCAATTCCAGGAGTGACGCTGAACGTCGCGGCCACCGGCAGCAGCACGCTGGCGGTGGCGGCCAACAGTTCCGCCATACAAACCAATATCGGCAATTTCGTCAATGCCTACAACGCGCTGAACAGCACGATCAGCGGCCTCACCGCCTACAACGCAACAACCAAGACCGGCAGTCCGCTGACCGGCGATTTCGCCACGCAAAACCTGCTGTCCCGGGTACGTTCGATCCTGTCGCAATCAATCAGCGGCACCGGCAGCGGGCCGAATTCGCTGACACAGATCGGCGTCACCTTCCAGTCCGACGGTTCGCTCGCGCTCAACAGCTCGACGCTCAGCAACGTCATCACGAATAATTTTTCGAGTCTCGCCGGCCTCTTCGGCGTGCAGGGAACCAGCAGCAATTCGCTGCTAAGCTATGTCAGCTCGGGCCCGAACAGCCAGCCGGGAAACTACCAGGTCAATATCACGGCCGCAGCGACCCAGGGCAGCGCGACCGGCAACAATGCGCCGGCCACGACGACGACCATCGATTCCACCAACGACGGCTTCGCCGTCACCATCGACGGCATTGCCAGCGGCACAGTGACACTGGCGCACGGCAGTTACACGCCGACCCAGATGGCCGCCGCAGTGCAGTCGGCCCTTGGCAGTTCAGCCGCATTCAGCTCCGCTGGCGTTTCCGCGACAGCGACACTCAACGGTAGCGGCAATCTGGTGATCACCGCCGGGGACTACGGCACTGCATCGACCGTCTCCAACGCGAGCGGCAGCGCCGCCACCGCACTCGGCTTCGACGGCACCGAGAACGGCGCCGGCAGCAACGTCGCCGGCAACTTTGTGCTCAACGGGCAGGTCATTGCGGCGAACGGTTCGGGCCAGATTCTGAGCGGCACCACAGGCACCGCCGCCGACAGCCTTAAGGTTCAGTACATCGGCAGCCCGGCACAGGTCAGTGCCGGCGTCAACGCGACGCTCAATTTTTCGCAGGGCTTCGCCACCCAGCTCTACAACTACACGACCAGCGCGCTGTCCAGCACCGGATCGATCAGCAGCGAAACCGACGGACTCAACCAGACGATCGCCAGTATTGGCAACCAGATCACCGCGCTTAACGCGCAGCTGACCCAGGTGCAGGCGAATTACATGGCTGAATTCAACTCGCTCGACACCTTGATGGCGAGCATGAACCAGACCAGTTCCTACCTGACCACGCAGCTGGCCAATCTGCCGCTGACCCAATCGACATCCACCAGCAAATCGGGCTGACCATAATGTTTGCAACCGCACGCCGCGGCATCAACGCCTACTCCAACATCGGCATTGAAACCGATGTCGCCAACGCCGATCCGCACAAGCTGATACTCATGCTCTACGATGGCGCACTTTGCGCGTTGATCGACGCCAAGCGGCAGATTGCCCAGCGCAACATCGCCGCCAAGGGGCAGGCCATCTCGAAGGCGATCGCGATCATCGAAAGCGGTCTGCGCGCGAGCCTCGATATCAAGGCCGGCGGTGCACTGGGCGAACGGCTGGCGGCGCTCTACGACTACATGTGCACGCGCCTGCTGGAGGCGAATCTGCGCAACACGCCGGAACACATCGACGAAGTCAGCCGCCTGCTCGGTGAATTGCGCGGCGCGTGGGCGCAAATCCGGCCGGCGGTCGCCACCAATGAGCCGGCGCTGACGCCCGAGGCGCTGGCGGCCGCGGCCTTGCGCAGGGTTTGAGCAGAATGAACGGCGAACAGGTCCTCGCGATCTACGAAACGGTCGCGCAATACACGCGGCAGATGCTGGCCGCCGCCCGCAGCAGCGAGTGGGCGCGCCTGACCGCGCTTGAAAAAGCCTGCAGCGCGCAGATTGCGCAACTGCAAAGCAGCGACCACGCGCCTGGAGACGCCGCCTATCAGCGGCGCAAAGCGGCGTTGATCCACGGCATTCTCGCCGACGATGCAGCGATCCGCCTGCTGGTCGAGCCGTGGCTCGCCACCCTGTCGCAACTGATCGGACACACCCAGCAGCAGGCCCGTCTGCACCGCGCCTACGGCTCATTGGAATAAGCGCGTCCGGCACGCGATCCGACAGCGCACCGACAACCGCCCATGCTCAGCCGCCTCGCCGATCTGGTTCGTCTGCGCGCCTATTCCGATCTGCTGGTGCAGCCGGTCGGGCGCGTCGCGATGGCCAGCCTGCGCGATCTGACCGTCGGCACGCTGGTCAATGCCTACATCGATCTCGCGCGCGCCGACGGCACCACGCGCGCCACCATCGACGGACAGACTTTCGATCTGCGCCTGCCGTTCAACGCGCGCGCGGGCGACACCGTTGCGCTGCGCGTCGTCGAAGCGGCGCCGCAACCGCGTTTCATGGTCGAGCTCGATGCGCAGGCCGCGCCGCAGGCGCCGAGCCTCAGCGAGACGGCGCGCTTCATCACCGCATTGCTGGCGGAAAGCGAAAAACTGCCGGTGGCGAAACTCGCCGCCGCCGGCGTGCCGCTGCTCAGCGGTCCGCCGAACGACAGCCGCGAAATCGCCCGCGCATTGCAACTTGCGCTGGCCGACAGCGGCATGTTCTACGAATCGCATCAGGCGCAATGGGCCGCCGACAGGCGGCCGCTGGACGCGCTGCTGCGCGAGCCGCAAACGCGCCTGCAACCGCTCACGGTCGATGGCGGCAACACCGCGACCTCCGCACAGACCGAGCCGCAACTGAAGGAGCTGCCGGTGCACCGCGATGCGCTGACCATGGTGCGCCAGCAATTGCAGACGCTGGAAACGCAACAGGTCGTGTGGCAGGGCACCTTGTGGCCCGGACAGACCATCGAATGGCAGGTCGGCGGCGACCCGTCGGCACCGGCCGCCAACGACGCCGAGCGCGAATGGAGCTCGCAGCTGCGCCTGACGCTGCCCCGTCTGGGCGGCATCGACGCGACGCTGCTGGTGTCGTCGCGCGGCGTGCGCATCAATCTGCGCGCGGACAGCGCAGACGGCGCGAGCATGCTCGAAGCGAACCGCCCCGCTCTGCGCGCCGCACTGAAGGATGCCGGCATTGCAGCGCTGGGTATCGGAGTCGTTCATGCCGGCGCCTGATCCGCGCCAGACGGCCGTCGCTCTCGCCTACGACGACGGCGAGAGTGCGCCGCGCGTCGCCGCCAAGGGCCGCGGCCTTGTCGCCGAAGCGATTATTGCGAAGGCGCGCGAGGCCGGCGTCTACGTGCACGAATCGCCGCAACTGGTCGCGCTGCTGATGCAGGTCGACCTCGATTCGCACATTCCGGAAGAACTCTACCTCGCAGTGGCCGAGCTGCTGGCATGGCTCTACCGCCTCGAAAACAGCGCCGACGCCGGCATGCCGGTAAAGCCATTGCAGGCAAAACAGGCGTAGAAAACGCCGCCTGTTCGCAGATTTGGCGCGCGGCGCACGCGGCTAGACTTGATTGAAACAATAAAGGGGAACACCGTCATGCTTGCCGCCGCCGTCGCCACCCAGCCGCTCGATGAAAACCAGTACACGGTGTCCGCCCGCCTCGAGATTTCGCAGATTCTCAACGGCATCATGCGGCAGAAGGCGCTGATTACCGCTTCGCCGGGCGGCGACGATTTTTTCCTGACCTCCATCGTCGCCATCGACGACAAGCGCGGCTGCGTCACGCTCGAATGCGGCCGCCAGCAGCAGCAGGTGCAGAACGTGCTGAAGAAGCAGCGCCTGCATTGCGCGACCACGCTCGACAAGGTGCGCATCGAATTCACCTGCGAAGGCCTCGAAATGGCCGGCAACGACAGCGAACCGGCCTTCCGCACGCCGCTGCCGCGCGAATTGCTGCGCCTGCAGCGCCGCGAACACTTCCGCATTCCGGTCCCGCTGGGCACGCCGGTCAAATGCACACTGAGCGCGATCGATGGTCCCAATCCCGGGTCGGCGAGCGTCGAACTCACGCTGCACGACATCAGCTGCGGCGGGTTGGCGGTGATCACGCCGCCGTCGCTGTTCACGCCGGATCTGGGCGTCAAGTACAACTGCGTCATCGCCCTGCCCGGCACCGCCGGCGTGCGCGCCGTGGTGCAGGCGCGCAACGCCTTCATGATCACGCTCGCCAACGGCAAGACCAGCCAGCGCTCCGGCTTCGCCTTCGTGCGGCCGGCCGAAAGCCTGCTGGCAACCATTCAGCGCTACATCATGAATCTGGAGCGCGTGCGCCGCCTGAACAGCACGGGCCGCTGACGCCGAGGCCCCGGCGGGCGCCTCAAGAAAACCCCGCAACGTGCCGTTTAACAACGGTACACAACCCTTTGTCGCCGACCGCCGCCCATGTCCGTCGAATCCCTGCCGCGCGCTTCGCCGCCGGCATTTCCCTTGCGCTGCCTGTTCCGGCCGGTGTTCGCCGTCTATGCCGCGGTCGTCTTTGCGCTGGTCGCGCTGGGCAGCTACGTGCTCTACGACTCGCGCATGCGCGAGACGCAGGCGGCGCTGGCCAACGCGGCCAATCTGGCGCGCGTATTCGCCGAACGGCTCGACGGCACGCTGCGACGCACCGACAGCGACCTGCGGCAACTGGTCGAGTTCCTGCCGGCCGATGCGCTTGACGCTGCGGCCGCGCCGCGTTACCGCGCGCGCATCGAAACGCAGCTCGGCATCGCGCTGGCGCATTTCCCCGAAATCAACAGCCGCAACGTAATCGATGCGCAAGGCGACAGCCTCTATCGCGTCGGCATTCCATCGCCGATGAAAAACTACAGCGACCGCGCCTGGTTCATCGCGCTGCGCGACGATCCGCGCCTGCAGGCGGTGATCTCCGACGTCATCCCGGCGCGCATCGACGGCCGGCCGACCGTCGTTTTTTCGCGTGCGATCCGCGATGCCGGCGGACGCCTGCGCGGCACCGTCAACGCCACGATCAACCTTGAAGCACTCAATCACCTGATCGCCTCGCTCGACATCGGCACCCAGGGCATCATCGCGGTGCGCCGTGCCGACACCAACAAACTAGTGCTGCGACAGCCGCCGGTGCCGGAAAAAATTAACACGCCCGGCAGCAGCGAAGTCAACGCCCGCATCCAGGCCGGCGAAAAATCGGGGCAATACATGGCGACGTCATCGCTCGACGGACTCGAACGCGCGATCGCCTTCCGCCGTCTAGACGATTTTCCGTTTTATGTCACGGTCGGTCTCGCACCGGCCAACTACCTCGCGCAGTGGCGGCGCACCGCGCTGTTCTCGGCGCTGGCGGCACTGGCGCTGGTGATCGCGATGACGGCGTTCGTGATGAGCCGCATCCGCAACGAAACGCGGCTGGCGCTGCTGGCCAGACGGCTCAAGGCGGGCGAGGCGGCGCTGCGTGCCAACGAACAATTCCTGCGCGACGTCATCGAATCGGCCTCCGACGGCATTCTGGTCGAGGATCGCGACGGCCGCACGCGCGCGGTCAACCGCCGCTTCGAGCTGATGTGGAAAATCGCCACGGGCAGCGCGCTCACGGCGAGCCGCGCGGAACTGCACGCGCAACTGGCGACGCAACTGGTCAATGCCAATACGCTGCCGCTGGCGACGCCGTTGCCGCAAAGCCCCGACGTGATCCGCCTGCGCCCGATCGAACTCAACGACGGCCGCCGCATCGAAACCTGCGTCAGCCTGCTGCTGCATAACGGCGAGGTCGAGGGCCGCGTGTGGTCCTTCCACGACATCACCGAAAGCAAACGCACGCTGCGCCTGTACCGCAGCATCATCGAATCGTCGGCCGACGCCTTCGTCGCCTTCGACGACGAGTTGCGTATCACCGCATGGAGCGAGCGCGCGACGCAGATCTTCGGCCTCGCCGAACACGACGCACTGGGCCGGCCACTTGACGCCACCATCCTCCCGCAGGCCGGCACCGGGGCGGGCCCGCTGCAACAGATGATGACGGCGCTGCAATCCGGCAACAGTGCCGGCGCGCGCGCAGTACGGCGCATCAGCGGGCGCCGCGCCGACGGTCGCGAATTCCCGGCCGAAATCCAGATCAGCGGCTTCCGCATGGGCGAGCGCTGGCAGTACACGAGTTTTGTGCGCGATATTTCGGCGCGCCTGCTCGAAGAAGAGCAGATTGCGCAGTCGCAGAAGTTCGACGCCATCGGCCAGCTGACCGGCGGGCTCGCGCACGATTTCAACAACCTGCTCGGCATCATCATCGGCAGCCTCGATCTGATCAACGAGGATTTCGCCGGCGACCGCGAACTGCTCGACGCCGCGATGTCGGCGGCGCGACGCGGCGCCGAGGTCACCAAATCCCTGCTCGGCGTGGCACGCCAGCAAAAGCTGACGCCGCGCAATGTCGAGATCGATGCGCTGCTGCGCGAACTGGCACCGCTGCTGCGGCATACTGCGGGCAAGTCGATCGACATCGCGATCGAGGCGCAAAGCGGCGGCGCCATCGTCAATATCGATGCCGGCGGGTTCAACAACGCGCTGATCAATCTCGTCATCAACGCGCGCGACGCCATGCCCGACGGCGGCAGACTCGTCATCAGCGCGATGCCGTCAGAGGCGATCGGGGTTGCCGCCGAAGACGCCGCGCGCTGCATCGTCATCCGCGTCAGCGACAACGGCTGCGGCATGTCGCGCGAAGTGGCGACGCGCGCCTTCGACCCCTTCTTCACGACCAAGGTCCGCGGCAAGGGCATCGGGCTCGGGCTGGCCATGGTCTATGGCTTCGCCCGCCAATCGGGCGGCAGCGTCTCGCTGTCGAGCACGCCCGGCGAAGGCACCGTGGTCGAACTGCGCCTGCCCGCCGTCAACGCGGTTGCCGCGCCGGTGGCCAGCGCGAACGTGCTGCCGATTGCGGGCGGTCGCGGCGAGCGCGTGCTGCTGATCGACGACGAGACCGACCTGCTGCGCGTGGCACGGCAATGGCTGACGGCGGCGGGCTATGCCGTCGTCGCTGAAAACAATCCGGCGCGCGCCCTCGATCTGCTCGAAAACGAGCGCTTCGATGCACTGGTCAGCGATGTCGTGATGCCCGGCGGCATCGACGGTTTTGCGCTCGCTGCCGCTGCGGCGCGGCGCGATATTGCGGTGCTGCTGGTATCGGGTTTCACCGATGCGCTGCCGGGCAGCGATACCGGGCACTACCGGCTGCTCGACAAACCGTTTACCAAAACCGATTTGCAACGGGCGCTGCGCGCGGCGCTCGACGACAAACCCGCTGCCGGCGCGCCGCCGGCGCAACAGGCCGCCGCCTGAACACGACAACCACCCGGAGGACTTTCATCATGCACGACGCTGACGCAACGCTGAACGCAAAAATACTCGCGGTGGACGACGAACCGTTCGATCTCCTGCTGATCGACCGTTACCTGTCACGCTCCGGCTTCCAGGTCACGCGCGCCAATAGCGGCGCGCATGCGCTGAAAATCCTCGAACAGTGCCGGCACGACCTGCCCGAAGCGATCCTGCTCGACCGCATGATGCCGGAGATGAGCGGCATCGAAGTGATGGAAGTGCTCGCCGCCGACCCCGACTTCCGCGACATCCCGGTGATCATGCAGACGGGGCTGGCCGATCCCGAACAAATCGCCTTCGGCATCGCGCGCGGCGCGCGCTACTATCTGGCCAAGCCTTTCACCGGCGAACTGCTGGTGTCGATGGTGCGCGCTGCCGTCGATGACTACCGCCGCATGTGCGAGTTGCGCGATTCGACTTCGGAGTTTTCGCACAGCCTGAAGCTCGTCACATCGGCACAGTATGAACTGCGCACGCTGCAGGAGGCGCGCCTGCTCGCCACCCACCTGTCGCAGTTTTTCCCGCAGCCGGGGCGCGCGGTGTTCGGCATCATCGAGCTGCTGGTCAACGCGGTCGAACACGGCAACCTCGCCCTCGACTACGGCGACAAGTCGAAGCTGCTGCGCAGCGGCGCGTGGGAAAGCGAAGTGTTACGCCGGCTCGAACTGCCCGAATATCGCGAACGCCGCGTGCGGGTCGACCTGAAAAAACTGCCGGATTGCACGCGGCTGACGGTGACCGACGAGGGCGACGGCTTCGACTGGAGGCCGTACCTCGAAATCCAGCCCGAACGCGTGTTCGATCTGCACGGCCGCGGCATCGCGATGAGTCGCATGACAAGTTTCGACACCATCGAATACCACGGCCGCGGCAACAAGGTCGAGGTCACGGTGAACGGTACGGCCGGTGATGCCCTTGCAGAGCCGGCGCCGACTACGGCGGAAAACGCCACGGTTTCGCAGGCGGCCTGAACAGCGGCTGAGCGCGGACGGCGACGGCCGGCGGCTGCGCCAGTGCGCAGCGGTGCCGGCGTGCGCTAGACCTGCATATTCATGATGGTCGTGTAGGCGGACACCAGCTTGTTGCGCACCTGCACGGCCTCCTGAAAGGTCACGTTGGCTTTCTGGATTGAGACCATGACGTCGGGCAAACTGGCGTCGGCGGCACCGAGTTCGAAACTGCGCGCCTTCTGTTCGGCGGCCTGCTGCATGCCATTGACGTGATCGAGCGAATTTTTCAGCAGCGACGCGAAATCGCTGCCCTTGGCCTCGGCCACGCCGGCCGTAGCGGCTGGCGTGGCGCTGCCGCCGGCGAGCGCCGCCGCGGTGCGCAACTGGCCGAGTATCTGGTCAAGTCCGGTGATTTGCATGTCGTTAACTCTTCCGCTTCAGGGATTGACGACAGCCTAACAGCGCGCCCCGCCGCAGCGCGGCGCAAATAGGCGCCGAAACACCGCCCTTTTTGCGGCTTGGCGCCGCCGGCGAATCCGCATAATCGCTCCATCACCCGGCCTTCGGCGGCGCACCCCGTGTGCACCGGACTGCCGGATTTTGCGGAGCGAACACATGGCAGAAGCACAAGCACTTCCGGCACCGCGCGCATGGCCCTCCATCGCGCCCCAGCATATCGGCCTCATGCTGACGGCGGCCACCATCATTGCAATCCTCGTCGCCGGCTACCTGTGGAGCCAGGCGCCCGATTACCGCGTGCTCTACGGCAACCTCGCCGAGCGCGACGGCGGCGCGGTGGTGACGGCGTTGCAGCAGATGAACGTGCCGTACAAATTCGCCGACGGCGGCGCCCTCATGGTGCCGGCCAGCCAGATACACGAAACGCGCCTGCGCCTCGCTGCGCAGGGCCTGCCCAAGGGCGGACCGCTCGGCTTCGAACTGATGGAGACGCAGAAATTCGGCGTCAGCCAGTTTGCCGAGCAGATCAACTACCAGCGCGCGCTCGAAGGCGAACTCGGCCGCACCATTCAATCACTGTCCTCGGTGCAGGCGGCGCGCGTGCATCTCGCGCTGGCCAAACCGTCGGCCTTCATGCGCGAGCAGTCGAAGTCGAGCGCCTCGGTGCTGCTCAATCTGGCGCCCGGCCTCACGCTCGACAGCACCCAGGTCAGCGCCGTCATTCATCTCGTGTCGAACAGCGTGCCGGACCTGAATCCGAAAAACGTCAGCATTGTCGATCAGAACGGCAATCTGCTGAGCCCGGACGGCAACGCCGGCGACCGCCCGACACTCGACCCGAACCAGCTTAAATACCGCCAGAGCCTCGAACAGGTCTACAGCGCGCGCATCGAATCCATCCTCGCACCGCTGATCGGCGCCGCCAACGTGCGCGCGCAGGTCACCGCCGAACTGGACTTCACCGAATCGGAAAACGCCGAGGAGATCCACAAGCCGAATCAGGATGCCACGGCTGCAGTCATCCGCAGCCAGCAGATCAGCGAATCGACGACCCAGCATGCGTCCGCCGGCAGCAGCAGCGGCGCCTCCGGCGTGCCCGGCGCGCTGAGCAACCAGCCCCCGGCCGCCGCCAGCGCACCGCTGACGGCACCCGCCGCCGGCGCCGGCGCCGCGGCCGGCGCGCAAACGCCGCCCGACACGCGCAAGGATTCGACCGTCAATTACGAAGTCGACAAGACGATCCGGCACACGCGCCAGGAAGTCGGCCGCATCAAACGGCTGGCGGTGGCGGTGGTGGTCAATCACAAAAAGAACGTCAGCAAGGCGGGCAAGATCTCGTACACGCCGCTGTCGGAAGCGGAAATGACCCAGGTCACCGACCTCATCAAGGAAGTGATGGCCTACGACAAGGACCGCGGCGACACGCTGAGCGTGGCCAACAGTCCGTTCAACGTGCCGGACAAGGAAGTGCTGCCGGAGGTGCCGCTGTGGCAGCAGCCGGAGATCATCGAGAACGCGAAGATGGTCGGCAAGAACCTGTTGATTGCGGCGATCCTGCTGTTCGTCGTGCTGCGCGTGCTGCGTCCGATGCTGAAATCGTTCGCTACCGCCGTCACCACGCCGCCGGCGCCGCAGTACCTGCCGTCGCCGGGCGAGGGCGCGCCGCAGGTCGAAAGCCTCGAGTCGCATGTCGACCGCGCGAAGAAAATCGCGCGCGAAGATCCGAAGGCGGTGGCCAACGTAGTCAAGGAATGGGTCGGCGGCAATGGAAAATGAGGGCATCACCAAGAGCGCCATCCTGCTGATGTCGCTCGGCGAGGACGAGGCGGCCGAGGTGTTCAAGCATCTCGGGCCGCGCGACGTGCAGAAGATCAGCGCGGCGATGGCCACGCTCAAAGGCGTCACCCGCGACAGCGTCAAGGACGTGATCAGCGAATTCTGCGAGCAGGCCGGCGACGGCAGCCCGCTTGGCGGTTCGTCGAGCGACTACATCAAGAACGTGCTGAAAAAAGCGCTCGGCGACGACAAGTCGGCGGCGCTGATCGACCGCATTCTGCAGGGCGGCGACACCAGCGGCATCGAGGGCCTGAAGTGGATGGGCAGCGACGCGGTGGCCGAACTGATCAAGAACGAACACCCGCAGATCATCGCCACCATTCTCGTTCACCTCGAGCGCGACCAGGCCTCCGAAATTCTCGCCAAACTCTCCGACCGCACGCGCAACGACGTGCTGCTGCGCATTGCGACGCTCGACGGCATCCAGCCCGCCGCACTGAAGGAACTGAACGACGTGCTGACTGCGCTGCTCTCGGGCAGCAAGAATCTCAAGCGCGCGGCGATGGGCGGCGTGCGCGCGGCGGCCGAAATCCTCAACTTCATGCCGGGTGCGGCGGAAACCGCGATCATCGAAAACGTCAAGACCTTCGACGCCGATCTGGCGCAGAAGATCGTCGACGAAATGTTCGTCTGGGAAAACCTGCTGACACTCGACGACCGCTCGATCCAGGTCATGCTGAAGGAAATCCAGTCGGAGTCGCTGATCCTCGCCCTCAAGGGCTCTTCGCAGGAACTGCGCGAAAAAGTGTTTGCCAACATGTCGCAGCGCGCCGGCGAAATGCTGCGCGAGGATCTCGAAGCGAAGGGCATGGTGCGCGTCTCCGACGTCGAAGCCCAGCAGAAGGAAATTTTGAAGCTCGTGCGCAAGCTGGCCGACGAAGGCCAGATCGTGATGGGCGGCGCAGGGGAGGAAGCCTTTGTCTAACAGCACCGTCATTCCGAAAGAAAAACTCACCGCCTACCAGCGCTGGGAACTGCATTCCTTCGACCCGCCCGGCGGCAGCGCGCCGCCCACGGCCGGCGGCGGCCCGGCGCGCGCGGTTGACGACGAGGCGGCGAAAACGCGCAAGGTCCACCAGCTCGCCTACGAAGCCGGCCGTGCCGACGGCCTGCGCGAAGGCGCCGCCAAAAGCGTGTTCGAAGCGCAGCAATTCGCCGCGCTCGCCAACAGCCTGCGCACGCATCATCTCGAATCCAGCCAGGTGCTGGCCGACGAAATACTCGGCGTCGCGCTCGAAATCGCGCGCCAGATGACCGGTCAGGTGCTGACGGCGCGGCCGGAAGCCATCGTCGCCGTCGTGCAGGACGCATTGACGCGCGTGCTGCAACCGGCGGCGCAGGCAACCCTCACGCTGAACCCGGCCGACGCCGCGATCGTGCAGGCGCAGCTCGGTGAAACGCTCACCACTGGCGGCTGGCGCATCGTCGAGGATCACAACATGGCACGCGGCGGCTGCACGCTGCGCACGCTGGCGAGCGAACTCGACGCCACTGTCGCCACGCGCTGGCGCCGCATTGCCGCCGCACTCGGACAGGAGACACCATGGTTGGCGTGATCGAAGCGGGCACCCTCAACGCGCAGGCGGCGACCTTTCTGCGCAACTGCCGCGACCTCGTCGCCAATACCGACCCGCTGATGCTGTCGGGAAAACTGACGCGCGTGACCGGCCTCGTGCTCGAAGCCTCCGGCCTGCGCCTCGCGGTCGGCAGCTGCTGCCGCGTGCTGCTGCCGCACGGCAATACGGTCGAAGCCGAAGTGGTCGGCTTTTCGGAAGACCGCTTGTTCCTGATGCCGATCAACGACGTGCACGGCGTGACACCGGGCGCGCTGGTAGTGCCGGTGGAAGCGCAGCCCGAACGCCCGCGCGTCGGCGCGCCGCTGCACCCGCGCCGCCGCGTCGCCGATCAGGCCAAACACGTGCCGGTCGGCAACGCACTGCTCGGCCGCGTGCTCGACAGCGCCGGCCAGCCGCTCGATCAGCTCGGACCGCTCAACTGCAATCAGAGTGTTTCGCTGCACAACCGGCCGCTCAATCCGCTCGACCGCGCGCCGATCAGCCAGGTGCTCGATGTCGGCGTGCGCGCGATCAACGGCCTGCTTACCGTTGGCCGCGGCCAGCGCATGGGCCTGTTCGCCGGCAGCGGCATCGGCAAGAGCGTGCTGCTCGGCATGATGGCGCGTTACACCGCGGCCGACGTGATCGTCGTCGGTCTGATCGGCGAGCGCGGCCGCGAAGTCAAGGAGTTCATCGAAAACATTCTCGGCGCGGAGGGACTCGCGCGCTCGGTGGTGGTGGCCGCACCGGCCGACACCAGCCCGCTGATGCGACTGCAGGGCGCCGCCTATGCGACCGCAATCGCCGAACATTTCCGCGATCAGGGCCGGCATGTGCTTTTGATCATGGATTCGCTGACGCGCTTCGCCATGGCACAGCGCGAAATCGCACTCGCCATCGGCGAGCCGCCGGTGACCAAAGGTTATCCGCCGTCGGTATTCGCCAAACTGCCGCAGCTCGTCGAGCGCGCCGGCAATGCCGGCGAGGGCGGCGGCTCGATCACCGGCTTTTACACGGTGCTGGCCGAGGGCGACGACCAGCAGGATCCGGTGGCCGACTGCGCGCGCGCGATTCTCGACGGTCACATCGTGCTGTCGCGCGCACTGTCCGATCAGGGCCATTATCCGGCGATCGATATTGAAGCCTCGATCAGCCGCGCGATGACCAGTCTGATCGACACGCAGCAATTCGAGTCGGTGCGCCGCTTCCGCCAGCTCTATTCGCGCTACCAGCGCAATCGCGACCTCATCAGCGTCGGCGCCTACGCTGCGGGCAGCGATGCGCTGCTCGACGAAGCGCTGGCGCGCTTCCCGCAGATGGAGGCGTTTCTGCAGCAGAACATGCGCGAGCGCGCGCCCTACGCCGACAGCGTCAGGGGCCTCGGCGCCTTCGCCGCGAAAACGCCGGTGGCGGCGTGAACAGGTTTTAAACGGAGCAGACCATGGCACAAAAATTCGCGCTCGAGCGCGTGCAGGAAATCACCGACAACCAGACCGACGTCGCAGCGGCGGCACTGGGCAACCTCAACCGCGAACTGAACGAGCAGGAAGCGCGCCTGATGCTGCTGTTCAAATACCGCACCGAATATCACGAACGCCTGCACCGCGCGGCGGCCGAGGGCCTCGACGGCGCGGCGATGCGCAATTACCACGAATTTCTGCAGCGCCTGGAAACCGCCATCATGCAGCAGCACGCGCAGGTGGTGGAGGCGCGCACGCGCGTCGAACACGGCAAGCTCGAATGGCAGAACAGCCGCCGCAAATCGATGGCTTTCGATTCGCTGTCGCGGCGCTTCGAACTCAAGATGCTGCGCGACGAGGCGACCCGCGAGCAGAAAACGCAGGACGAAATGGCGCAACGCGGCGCGCACCGCCACGCCAAACACACACGCTGATACGCCGCCCTGCCACCACTCACCTGACGGAGAATCCATGGATACGCTGCCTGTGCAAAACATCGTCGCGGCGCCTGCCGCCGCCGGCACTGCCTCTGCAAACGCAGGCGCGGCTGGCAGCGCGAGCGCTGCTACCGGCACGGCGGCCGGCGACAACAGCGCGCCGGCGAACGACGCAGCAACGCCGCCGCCGTTCAGCGCACTGCTCGCCCAGCAGATCGGCTCCACCGTGACCACCGGCGCGAAGGCGCTGCCGGCTGCGGCGACCGATACGAAGGCAGCCGATGCCAAAAAATCCGATACGCCGGATACCACCGCTGCCGCCACCGACCCGCTTGCCGGACTCGTGTTGCCCGGCTGGCTGCCGCCGGGCATGACCCCGGCGCCGGCCGCGCCGCCGTCGCCGGCGCAAAGCGCACACAGCGGGAGCAATGCACTAACGCTCGATCCGGGCCTCGTCCCGAGCGCCGGCGCCAAAACGCCCGCGGTCGAAACATCCGCACCGCCGCCCGCAACCGGCCGTTCCGACACGGCCGTCGCGGCGAACCCGGCGCGCGCAGGCATCGACAATGCGATCGATGCGCGCGCGACGGCATCGACAACAGCGGCCAAACCCGCAGTTGCGGCACAACCCGAGACTGCCGCCGCCGTGACGGCGATTGCCGCGCGCGCGCCCGAACGGCCAACGCAGCTTGCCGACGCCAACGCAATGGCGATGGCGGCACCGGCCACAGCACCGGCGGCCCCGGCCGCAGCGCAGGCCGTGCAGGCGCTCCAGGCGCCGGTCGGCAGCGCCGACTGGAACAACGAGCTTGGGCAGAAAATCGTCTGGATGATCGGCGACAAGCAGCATGTCGCCGAACTGCACGTCAATCCGCCGGAACTCGGTCCGCTCGACATCAAGCTGACGGTGGACGGCGGGCAGACCTCGGCCGTGTTCACCTCGCCGCACGGCGCGGTGCGCGACGCGGTCGAATCGGCGCTGCCGCGGCTGCGCGAGGTGCTCGCCGACAGCGGCATCACGCTCGGCAATGCCAGCGTCACCGCCGACACGCCGCGCGACAACCAGGCCTTCGCCGGCCAGCGCCAGACCACCCGCCTGCCGGACGGCCCGCCGGCCGACAGCGCGGCATTGCCGGCAGCGCCGCGACCGCTGCGCAGCACGCGCGGCATGGTCGATCTGTTCGCCTGACGAAGCGCGAATAAGGCGGGCATAAAGCCGCCTGTTCAACTCATCGGGCAGGCGGGGCGCCCGCGATAATTCCACGCATCACACCGGTTTTCCAACACGCATGCAAGGGAAGCGACCATGGCAGTAAGCGCCGTCAAATCGGAACCCGCCGCCGACGCCGAAGCGGCGCCCAAACCGTCGGGCAAGAAGGGCCTGATCAAACTCGCGCTGATCGGCGTGCTGGTGCTCGGCGCCGCCGGCGGCGGCTACTGGTACTGGTCGCACCGCGCCCACGAGGCGCCAAGCGAAGCCAAAAAAGAGGCGCCCAAACCGCCGGTATTCATGCCGCTCGAAACCTTCACGGTCAACCTGCAACTCGTCGACAACCCGCAATTTCTGCAAACCGGCATCACGCTCAAAGTGGCCAGCGACGCGGTGGTCGAGGAAATCAAACTGCAGATGCCGGTGGTGCGCGATCGCATCCTGATTCTGATGTCGAGCCGCAAGTCGGCCGATCTGCTGACTGTCGAGGGCAAGCGCCAGCTCGGCGATGACATCGTCGCCAGCGTCAACGCCATACTCGCCCAGGCCGCGGGCAAGGCCGCGCCGGAGGACGCCAAGGACGCCGACGCGAAAGACGCGAAGGATACGAAGGACGCGAAGGGCGCCGACGCGGCGGACGACAAAGACGCCGCCGACGCGAAAGACGCCGCGAAGGACACGAAGGACGCCAAGGCGCCCGCCGAAAAAGCCGACGACGGCGCCGAGCGGCCGGTGCAGGCCGTGCTGTTTACCTCATTCATCATTCAGTGAACGCGCGATGAGCAAGGATTTCCTGTCGCAGGAAGAAGTCGACGATCTGCTGAAGGGTGTCAGCGGCGAAGCCGACGACGCCAAGGAGGAGACCGACGACTCCGGCGTGCGGCCGTACAACCTCGCCACCCAGGAACGCATCGTGCGCGGGCGCATGCCCACGCTCGAGCTGATCAACGAGCGCTTCGCGCGCCTGCTGCGCATCGGCTTGTTCAACTTCGTCCGCCGCAGCGCCGAGATTTCGGTGGGCCCGGTGCGCGCCACCAAGTACAGCGATTTCATCCGCAACCTGGTGGTGCCGACCAATCTGAATCTGGTGCAGATCAAGCCGCTGCGCGGCACCGCGCTGTTCATCATCGATCCGAATCTGGTGTTTCTGATCGTCGACAACCTGTTCGGCGGCAACGGCCAGTTCCACACCCGCGTCGAGGGCCGCGATTTCACGCCGACCGAGCAGCGCATCATCCAGCGCCTGCTCGAAATCATTTTCGGCGACCTCGAAAAATCGTGGGCGCCGGTGCACGAGATCAAGTTCGAATACATGCGCTCCGAAGTCAACACGCAGTTCGCCAACATCGCCACACCGAACGAGGTGGTGGTGGTGACGACCTTCAACATCGAATTCGGCGCCGCCGGCGGCGAGTTCCACATCTGCATGCCCTACGCGCAGATCGAGCCGATCCGCGACCTCCTGTGCAGCAGCATGCAGGGCGATCACATGGAAGCCGACAAGCGCTGGGTGCAGATGCTGTCGAAACAGGTGCAGAGCGCCGAGGTCGAGCTGGTGGTCAATCTCGGCCAGGCGCGGCTCAATTTCGAACAGCTGCTGGCGATGCAGGTCGGCGACGTCATCGCGCTCGACATTCCGCAACCGATGATCGCCGAGATCGACCATGTGCCCGTCATGGAGTGCAAGTGCGGCATTCTCAACGGGCAGTACGCGCTCAAGGTCGAACGCCTGATCTCGAGCGCGCAACAGAATTGACAGGAGAACATCATGAGCGAAACGGCAACCCCGGAACAGGTCTCCGCCGACGATTGGGCGGCAGCCATGGCAGAACAGGCGCCGGCCCCCGCCGGCGGCGGCGCCTCGACGCAGGTTGCGGCCGCCCCCATCTTCGAGCAGTTTTCGGCCGGCGGCGCGCCCGGCAGCGCGCACAACGATATCGACATGATCCTCGATATCCCGGTGCAGCTGACGGTGGAACTCGGGCGCACCAAGATCGCGATCAAGAATCTGCTGCAGCTCGCGCAGGGTTCGGTAGTCGAGCTCGAAGGCCTCGCCGGCGAACCGATGGACGTGCTGGTTAACGGCTGCCTGATCGCGCAGGGCGAGGTCGTGGTCGTGAATGACAAGTTCGGCATCCGTCTGACCGACATCATCACGCCCTCCGAACGGCTGCGGAAACTCAAACGATGAGAACGCGCAGCAGCGGAATTGCCGCCGGCCTCGCGGCGGTCGTCATGACATTTGCATCGATGCTGGCGCTGGCGCAAAACGCCGTCGCGCCGGCGACGACGCCGCCCCCGGTGCCGTCGGTGATCGGCGGCAGCCAGATTTTCAGTCTGTTCGCCGGCACGCTGTTCGTGCTGACGGTGATCGCCGGCATTGCCTGGCTGTTGAAACGCATTGCGCCGCGCGGTTACGGCGCGGGCGGCGTGTTGCGCGTGGTCGCCGGCACCGCAGTCGGTCAGCGCGAACGCGTGGTGGTGGTTGAAATCGGTTCGTCGTGGCTGGTGGTCGGCGTCACGCCGGGCAGCGTCAACCTGCTGCAGCAGATGCCGCGCATCGAAACCGCCGGCGCCGCCGACGCGGTTGCCGCGCCGTCGACCGCGTTTGCGGCGTGGCTCAAACAGATCATGGAAAAACGCAATGGCAGCTAACGCCCGCTTGACGACCTGCGCGGGCCTGCTCGCGCTCGCCGCCGCGCTGCTTGCGGCGCCGGCGTTCGCGCAGAACGCGCTGCCGGCGCTGACCAGCACGCCCGCGCCCGGCGGCGGCCAGAATTACAGTCTGAGCCTGCAAACCCTTCTGCTGCTGACTTCGCTGACCTTTCTGCCCGCATTGCTGCTGATGATGACCGGCTTCACGCGCATCGTCATCGTGCTCTCGCTGCTGCGCCAAGCGCTCGGCACGCCGAGTTCGCCGCCCAACCAGGTGCTGATCGGACTGTCGCTGTTTCTCACGCTGTTCGTGATGTCGCCGGTGCTCGATCGCGTCTACGCCGACGCCTACCAGCCGTTTTCCGAAAACAAGATGACCTTCACCGCCGCGCTCGAAAAAGGCAGTGTGCCGCTGCGCGAATTCATGTTGAAGCAGACGCGCCAGGGCGACCTCGCGCTGTTCACCCGGTTGTCGGGGCAGGCTGCGGTGGCGCCGGCCGAAACGCCGATGAAGACGCTGATCCCCGCCTACGTCACAAGCGAGCTGAAAACCGCCTTCCAGATCGGCTTTCTGGTGTTCATCCCCTTTCTCATCATCGACATGGCGGTGGCCAGCGTGCTGATGTCGATGGGCATGATGATGGTGTCGCCGGCGATGGTGTCGCTGCCCTTCAAGCTGATGATCTTCGTGCTGGTCGATGGCTGGGCGCTGTTGATCGGCTCGCTGGCGCAGAGTTTCGCGACATGACGCCCGACAGCATAGTAAACATCGGCCAGCAGGCGCTGCTGGTGCTGCTGATGGTGTCGGCGCCCATGCTGCTCGCGGCACTCGCGGTCGGCCTGCTGGTGAGCATTTTCCAGGCGGCGACGCAGATCAACGAGATGACTCTGTCATTCATACCGAAACTGGTCACGGTGTTTCTGACCATGGTGGTGGCCGGGCCGTGGATCATGTCGACGCTGATCGATTACATCCGCCGGCTCTACACGCAGATTCCCGGCCTGATCGGCTGAGGCCTCCGTGCTTGCCTTTACCTCGGCCCAGCTCGACGCCTGGCTCGCTCTCATGCTGTGGCCGTTCGCGCGCATTCTCGCCCTGCTGGCGAGCGCGCCGATTACCGGCGACACGCAGTTTCCGGCGATGTCCAAGATCGGGCTCGCCGTCATCATCACCGCCGTGGTGGCGCCGACCCTGCCGCTGCCGGCGGTCGATCCCGGCTCGGGCGCCGGCCTGCTGCTGCTCGCGCGCGAAACCGCCATCGGCATCGCCATGGGACTCGCCATGCGCATCGTCTTCGCCGGCATCACCATGGCCGGCGACGTCATCGGCCTGCAGATGGGATTGGCCTTCGCGCAGTTCTACGATCCGCAGAGCAACAGCCAGGAGGCGGTGATCGGTCAGTATCTGAATCTGCTGGCCACCCTGACCTTTCTTTCGCTCAACGGACATCTGGTGATGATCTCGACGCTGATCGAATCGTTTCAGGCAGTGCCGGTCGCTGCGGCCGACGGCGGCCAGTGGCTGCTGCTCGCGCAATCCGGCGGCATGGTGGTGCGCGCCGCACTGTGGCTGTCGCTGCCGCTGATCGCCACGCTGCTGGTGATCAACGCCGCGCTCGGCGTGCTGACGCGCTCGGCGCCGCAACTGAATATTTTCGCGATCGGCTTTCCGATCACCATGATCGTCGGCTTCGCGGCGCTGATGCTGGCGCTGCCCTATTGCATGCCGGCGATGGAAAAGCTGTTCGAATCCGGCTTCGGCCTGATGCTGCAGGTCGCGCGCTGACGGCGGCGCTTCAGGCCGAGGCGGCGACGCGCGGCGCTTCGTCGGGCAACGCCTCGACCGGCTCGACCGGCAGGGCGAAATAGAAGGTCGCGCCCTCGCCGACCGCGCCCTCGGCCCAGATGCGGCCGCCGTGGCGATGCAGGATGCGCTGTACGGTGGCGAGCCCGATGCCGGTGCCCTCGAATTCCTCGCGCGTATGCAGGCGCTGGAACACGCCGAACAGACGGTGCGCGCTGGCGGGATCGAAACCGACGCCGTTGTCGCGCACAAAATAAACCAGTTCGCCGCCGGCCGCCGGCTGGCTGCCGATTTCGATGCGGGCCTCGGCGCGCGGCGTGCTGTATTTGATCGCATTCGACAGCAGATTGACCCATACCTGGTGCAGCAAACCGCGATCAGCCTGCACCGGCGGCAAGGCGCCGACCGTCAATGCGATCTGCCGGCCTGCCAGTTCGGGGGCGAGTTCGTCGAGCGCGCGCTGCGCGGCGATGTTCATGTCGAGCGAGCTTAAGCGCAGTTCGGCGCGCGTCGCGCGCGCGAAAAACAACAGGTCGTCGATCAGTTCGCCCATGCGTGCGGCGGCGGCGGCGATGCGTTCGAGATGGCGGCGCGCGTCGCTGCCCGGCGCCGCCGACAACTCGGTCTCGAGCATGCGCGCGAAGCCCGAGATGTGACGCACCGAGGCGCGCAAATCATGCGACACCGAGTAGCTGAACGACTCGAGCTCGCGGTTGGCCGCCTGCAGCTGCGCGGTGCGCTGTTCGACCAGCCGCTCGAGATCGGCGTGCAACCTGCGCAGTTCGGTATCGGCGAGCACCCGCGCCGTAATGTCGCGCGCATACACCAGCAAATGCAGCGGCACGCCATCGTCGTCGGTCACCAGCAGACAGCTCAGCGCCACCCATACTTCGCGGCCGTCGCCGCACATGCAGCGCTTTTCGCAATCGGCCGACTTGATGCGACCCGCCGTGAGCACGCGCAGCTGGCGCTTCCAGGCGAGACCCTGCTGCGGATGAATCAGGTCGTCGATGCGGCGCTTGAGCAGATCCGCTTCGCTGTAGCCCATCAGGCGGCAGAAGTTCGGCGGCACCCTCAGCATGCGGCCGTCGAGTCCGGCATGCAATACCATGACCGATGAGAATTCCTCGGTCTTGGCAATGCGCATTTCAGTCGCGCTCAGTTTACGCACGGTCTGCGCGACCAGCGCGCGCGCGCGCTGCGACGCGCGCGTCTGCGACAGCACCAGCGCGAACAGCAACAGGCTGATGGCAAGACCGGCGCACAGCGGCGGCGCCCACACCGCATAACCGACGGCGGGCGGCGGCTCGAGCACGACGCGCCAGGCGTGTCCGCCGAAACGCAGCATGCGCAGCGAGCCCTCGGCGCCGAAGGCCGCATAATCGGCGCCGGCCTTGAGGCGGCCGGCGCTGTCGTAGAGCAGCTTCACCGGGTCGCCCGGCGCGCCGCTGCCGACGTCGAACAATGCGAAGTGGCGCGACGGCAGATGCGCGCCGCGCGTAACGCTGGCGGCAAGTTCATCGACGCGCAGCATCGCCCTGACGACGCCGACCAGATTGGCGCGACGCGCTTCGACGGTGTCGGGCACGGCGCCGCCGCGATAGACCGGCAGGAACAGAAAAAACGCCTCCTGGCCCTGCTGGTACATCTGCGGCATCGGACCGAACGCGGCCAGTGTGCCGCTGTCGCGCGCGGATTCGATGGCGGCGCGCCGCCGCGGCTCGGCCAGCAGGTCGCTGCCCAGCGGCGTCTGGCCGCTGCCGAAACGCACGCGATGCACCGTCGGAAAATATTCGTCGCGCAGGCCCGCCGGCAAAATCGCGAAATCGCCGTAATCGCCGCCGAAGGCGCGCACGCTGCGCTCGAAGGAATCGCGCTCGGCGCCGGCAACGCGCGGGGCAAAGGCGACAGTCTGCAATCCCGGATAGCGTTGCGGCAATTCGAGACTGGCGACGAAACGGCTGAACTCGTCCGGGGTCACGGTGCCGGTGCCGATAAACATTCCGCGCACGCCGTACACCACTTCGACATAGGCGCGCATGCGCGCTTCGATCGCGGTGACGATTTCATCGGCGGCGTTTTCGGCAGCCATGATCTGCGTGGTCTGCGCGTCGCGCACGACCAGCACGGTGACGACCGCGGTCGCCAGCACGCCGGTCTGCAGCAGCAGCCACGCCACCCAGCCGCGCGCCAACCCCCGAACAATGCCGGATTTGAACATGCAGCATTGTAGGCTTTCGGCACCGTTCGTGGCGCCAAGCCATTCAGTGCAAACCGTTTTCCGGAATCGAAACGCCGGATTTCGTAACTTATTTCACGAAATGAAGTCGGGCCGCGGGTAATCCGCCGGCATCAGCGCTGCAGTTCGACCACGCCCTGCGCCACCCGCTGGGCGACGAAGCCCGAATCAATGCCCTCGGTGAATTCGATCACGCGGTAACGCGCCGCGCCGTTGTCGCGCACCAGCTGCTCGGCGCGCCGGTAAAACGCCGGCATCACCTCGCCGTCGCCGCCGGTGTTGAAACGCTTCTTGCGCAAGGCGATGCGATAACGGTCTTCGCCGAGCTTGCTTTGCTCGATCTGCCAGTTCGGCGCCAGCGGATCGACGATCAGATAGATCGCCGCGCCGGCGGCGATGCTTTCGAACGACAGGCTCAGCGATTTGCTGATATTGAGCGTCTCGTTGGGCACGAGCACATTGCTCGAGGGCAGACCGTCGATGCCGGTGCAGCCGCAGACGGCGGCAAGCAGGCCAACGAGGATGAAGCGCGGCAACGGATGCATGGCGGAATTCCTCACAGCAGGCTGAACAGATTGAGCGAGGTGATCTTGACGAACGACTGCTCGGCGGCCTGCAGCGTGATCTGCTGCTGGTTGAGACTGCTGATCGCCTGCGTGATGTTGACGTCCTGCAAACCGGAAATGTTTTGCGTGTATTGCAGACCGAGGTTCTGCGCCGTGGTCTGTGCGGCGGTCACCTGGTTCATGCGCGCGCCGACGCTCGCGCGGGTCGTCAGCACGCTGTTGAGCGCATTGCCGATGTTTGACATCGCCGCATTCAGCGAATTCTGATAGTTGGCGTTGGAGGTGGCGGTGCCGCTGCTGCCGTTTTGCAGGGTTGTGATAAGTCCGTGCAGCGTCGAAAAAATATCCTGATTGCTGCTGGCGTTGACGCTGAACGTATCGCCGCTTGACGGCGCGCCGCTGATCGACACCGAGGCGCCGTAATCGAACGGCGTCGGATTGGTGTCGGGCGGCGACTGCGTCGCCAATGAGATCGCAGCGCCCGGCGTATAGGTGCGCAGGTACGGCCCGCCGCCGGCTGCCGCACCGGTGAGCAGCGACTTGCTGCTGGCGTTATCGACAATGTCGTAACTCGTCACCGGCGGCGTTTGCGTGTTGTCGACGTAGAACTTGATGCTGAAATTCTGCGAATTGCCCGGCACATTCCATTTGGCCGGCGCCGTCACCGTGCCCGGACTGATCACGCCGCTGCCGGTGTTGCCGCCGCCGGCGGCCGCGACGAAGCTGCCGTTGCCGTTCTTGATATCGCGGAATACCGCGTTACCCGAATCACCGATGGTGACCGCGCTCGCGGTGCCGATCTGCACCTGGCGCTGACCGGCGTCGCCGGAATAGGCAACGCTGCCGGGCGCGGTTTCATTGAACGGCGCGGCCGTCGCGTTGTAGCCGGCGAACAGATACTGGCCATTGCCGTCGGTGCTGTTGGCGATGCTCAGCAACTGCTGGTAACTTTGCTGCAGCTGTGCGGCGAGGCTGGTGCGGTCGGAATTCGACATCACCCCGTTGCCTGCCGATACCGCCTGGGTATTGACGGTCTGCAGCAAGGTCGTAAGGTTCGACAGCGCATTGTCTTCGAAGCCGAGCTGCGCCTGCGCAGTGCCGGCGTTCGTGGTGTACTGCGTATTGATCGACTGCGACTGCTGCAGATTCAGCACTGCTGCGGCAGCGACCGGATCGACCGACGGCGCATTCACGCGCAAGCCGCTCGAAATCTGCTGCTGCAATTGAGCCTGGCTCTGCTGGGTCTGCTCGATCCCGGCCACGCCCTGATTGTAAATCATGCTGCTGCTCACACGCATGGGGACTCCCTAGTTCATCGCAGTCAATATGGTCTGAAACAGCGTCTGGGCGGTAGCGATCATCTTGGCCGCAGCCTGATAGGCGTTCTGGTACTGCAACAGATTGGCCGCCTCCTCGTCGAGATTGACGCCCGACAACGACTGCTGCGCCTGCGTCGCCTGCGACACCAGCGCGGTCTGCGCAGTCGCCGTCGTATTGACCTGTTGCGCCTGGTTGCCCACCGCGCTCACCATCTGGGCATAGGCGCCCTGAAAAGTCGTGGTGCCGTTGGCCAGTGTGTTCTGCGTCTGCAGTCCCGACATCAGCAGGGCATTGCGGCCATCGGCGGTACCGCTGCTGTTCGCGCTGACCGTAAAGCTGTCACCAACGGCCGGAGCGCCGGAGATTTTTACCGTCCAGCCGTTGTACGTAATGTTGGCGCCGGCGGTATAGCTGACGCCGCCGGGATTGCCGGTACCGGTGCCGGTCACGTTGAAGGTGGTCGGACTGGTGAAGGTAATCGTCACCGGCTGCAGCAGGTTGGCATTGGGCGGCGGCGGCGCGTTCACGCTGCCGGCACTGATGACGCCGCTGCCGGTGTTCGCATTGGCGGCGCCGCCGATGATCGGCGCGGCGGCGGCGATCTGCGCCGGGTTGGTGACGTTCATGGCGATGCCGGCGGCGGCGTTGCGCGTCGGCTCGATCATGTAACTGTCGCCGGCCGCAGCGCCGGCGGTGGATGAAATCGTCAGACCATCCACCGTCTGCGGCAGGCTCGCATAGGTCGTGGTCGTGTTGTCGGACAAGCGCGTCAGCGTGTAGTTGGCACCGGTGTAGGTTAGGCGGTAGTCGCTGCCGCTCAAAGCGCCGGCCGCCGACACGCTGGCGGTCACCACGGCGGTGCCGCTGTTGTTTGTGTTGCCAAGCACCACTGGGGAAGGCAGCGTGAACAGATTGACGCCGGGCGCGCCGTTGAGATCCTGACCGAGCTGCTGCTGGTTGTTGAGCGTTTGCGCGAGCCCGGTGGCAACGAGGCCGAGGGAATTCTGCGCCTGCGTCAGATCCTTGTCGCGGAAGGTCATCAAGCCGCCAAGGCTGCCGCCCTGCAATGTGCTCGAGTCAAGCCACACGGTGGCGCCGCCGGTTGCCACCCCCACCGCCATATTCTGCGGATCGGCGGTTGATGCCGCCGCCGTCAGCTTCATGACCTGCGAACCGGTGACGAGACTCTGGCCGTTGCCGATCGAGACATTGATCGTGCCGTCGCTGTTGTTGACGACGTTTGCACCGACCAGCTGGTTAAGCTGGCTGACCAGCGCGCCCTGCTGGTCGAGCAGATCGTTCGGCGGCTGGCCCGGGTTCTGTTGCGCGGCAAGTATCTGTCCGTTGATGGCCGCGATCTGCTGCGCGCAGGTGTTGACCTGGCTCACCGTGCTGGCGATTTGCGAATTGACGCCGCCGCGCATGCTGGTGAGCTGCGCCGCCATCGAGTTGAACTGCGTCACCAGCGCGGACGCCGACGACACCATCGACTGCCGCGTCGGCATGTCCGACGCATTGGCGGAAACCGCGCTGACCGACTGGAAAAAATTCTGCAATGCCGGCGCCACGCCGCTGCCGCTGCTGCCGAGCAGATTGTCGATTTGCGACAGCTGCGTCTGGTAAGTTGTGTAGTAGCTGGCCTGCCCCTGCGCCTGATTGACCTGCTGATCGAGAAACTGGCTGTAGACGCGCTTGACCGTGTCGACCTGCACGCCCTGCCCGAGAAAACCGCTGCCCGTCTGCAAAGGCGTCGACGCGCTTTGCACGATCTGCTGACGGTGATAGCCGGCCGTATTGGCGTTCGAGATGTTCTGGCCGGTCGTGACCAGACCGGCCTGCGCGGCGGCCAGCGCACTGATGCCGATACTGTAAATGTCGCTCATGCCGGGAGTCCTTTAATGCGCGGCCGTTCAGGCGCTGGTATCGATGTTGACCACGGCCTGGGCAGCCTGCGTCGGCGACGCCTGCATCATTGCCTGCTGCATGCTCGGGCCGTTGATGACGCGAATCAGCTTGTCCGCATAAGCGGGGTCGGTCGCATAGCCGGCCTTTTGCAGGCCGCGCGCGAATCCGGTGGCGTTCTGCGCCTGGCTGAGCACATTCGAGTAACGCGGGCTGCCCTGCAGCAGCTTCGCGTAATCGGCGAAGCTCTCTGCGTACGAGCCGTAGACGCGGAATTTCGCGGTCGTCTTCTGCGCCACGCCATTGACGTATTCGGTGGTCGTTTTCTCCGCGACCGGACCGGTCCAGTCGGACCCGGCCTTGATGCCGAACAGGTTGTGCGTCGAGCTGCCGTCCGCGTTGCGGATTTCGTGTTTGCCCCAACCCGTTTCGAGCGCGGCCTGCCCGACCATGAACTGAGGGCGCACGCCGATCGAACGCGCCGCATCGACTGCGTGCGACCACATGCGGCTGACGAAATCGCGCGTTTTCGAAACCAGCGAGGTGCCGCCGTCGGCGGCGCTTTTCGCGGCGGCCGGCGCATCGGCCGGGGACGAAGCGGCCGGCGTCAACGCAATGCCGCTACTGTCGCTGCCGTCGAGTGCGGCAAGTGCTGCGCGCAACGCGTCCTGGCGCGCCTTCACCGCCGGCGCCGATGCCGTGACCGCATCGGGCATTGCCGCCGCCTGCGCGCGCAGATCGCTGAACACTTTTGCCAGGGCCGGGTCGGTCGCGCCTGCTGCCTGTGACAGCGAGGCCGGCAGCTTGAGCGATTTGGCCGCGCCGCCGGTGGCGGGCGTGGCCGCGGGCGTTTGCCCCGTTGCGTCGGTGGCCGGCGTGCTGATGCCGGCCGACAACTGGCGCGCCATCGCCGCGGCGAGTCCGGTGCCCCGGTTCGACAGGGTTTGCGACAGCTGCTGATCGAACATCGAGGTGTAGAAACGCGTCTGCTCGCTGCCCATCAGCGTGTCCTGCGGCGTCGCCTCGCGCATGCTTTTCAGCACCATGTTCAGGAACACGGCCTCGAACTGTTTGGAGGCGGCACCGATCGCGCTCTTCGGATCGAGCTTGGCCTGCAGCTTGAGCTTGTCGAGGCCCTGCGCATCGATCGCCAGCGTGCCGGAAACATTGACGGCCTGATTTGCGTTCATATGATTTCCAGTTCTGCGCGCAGGGCGCCCGCGGCTTTCATCGCCTGCAGGATCGCCAGCAGGTCCTGCGGCGTCGCGCCGATCGCATTAAGCGCCTTGACGACTTCCGACAGGTTCACCCCCTTGACCATGGTCAGCCCGCCCTTGTCGGCGCGAATTTCAATCTGGTCGCGCGAGGTCTGCACCGTTTGTCCGCCGGTCGAAAACGGCGACGGCTGACTGACCACCGGTTCGCTTGTGATCACCACCGACAGATTGCCGTGCGCGATCGCGCAGTTTTCGATCGTCACCGTCTGGTTCATTACGACCGAGCCGGTGCGCGCGTTGATAATGACCTTGGCCATCGCATCGGCGGGCCGCACCTCGAGACCTTCGACGCGCGACAGAAAATCCACGCGGCGGTCCGGCTCGGACGGCGCGGCGACCTGAATCAGTCGGCCGTCGACCGCGGTGGCAGTGCCTTCGCCGAAATTGCTGTTGATGACATCGACGACCCGCCGCGTGGTCGTGAAATCGGTGGTGTTCAGCCCGAGAAAAATATAACCGTCCTGCCCCAGCGGTGTGCGCACCGCGCGCTCGACCGTCGCGCCCGCGCTGATGCGCCCGACGCTCAACTGGTTGATCTGCACGCTCGAGCCGTTGGGCGAACTCGCGCCGGCGCCGGCCACCAGCAGATTGCCCTGCGCCATCGCATAGACGGCGCCATCCGCACCCTTCAGCGGCGTCAGCACCAGGGTGCCGCCGCGCAACGATTTGGCGTTGCCCATCGAGGAGACGGTGACATCGATAGTCTGGCCCGGCTGCGCGAACGCCGGCAGCACCGCCGTCACCATGACTGCGGCGACGTTTTTCAGCTGCAGGCTGGTGCCGGGCGGCAGATTGACGCCCAACTGGCCCAGCATCGCCGTGATGCTCTGCACCGTGAACGGCGTCTGCGTGGTCTGGTCGCCGCTGCCGTCGAGGCCGACGACGAGGCCGTAACCGATCAACTGGTTGCTGCGCACGCCCTGCACGCTGGCGATGTCCTTGATGCGATCGGCGTGCGCCGGCAGCGCAAAAAGCAGCGCGGCGAACAATGCCGCCGCCATCAGCGCGAGTCCGGTTTGCGTCAGTATTCTGTGATGATGCATGCGTTGCTCCGGTAACATCAGAACGGCAGGACGTTCATGAAAAAGCGCGACAGCCAGCCCATCTGCTGCGCGTTGTCGATCTGTCCGTTGCCGCGGTATTCGATGCGCGCATCGGCCACCTGCACCGAGTTGACCGCATTGGACGCGATGTAGAGCGGGTTGACGATGCCCGACAGGCGGATGAATTCCGAACCCTGTCCGATGCCGACCTGTTTCTCGCCGCTGACCAGCAGGTTGCCGTTCGGATAAACCTCGATCACGGTGACGGTGATGGTGCCGGTAAACACGTGATTGCTCGCACTCTCGCCGTCGCCCGCGAATTTGAAGCCCGAGGTTGCGCCCAGCGCCGCGCCAACCAGTCCCTTGCCGGGCAGGCCGGCCACGTTGTTGACCGCGAAATTGTTGTCGCTCGAACGATCGACGGTGTTGTTGGATTTCTTGTCGGCGTTGTTGTTCTCGATGATGTTCACGGTCAGCGTGTCGCCGACGTTGCGCGCGCGGCGGTCTTCGAACAGCGGCTGATTGCCGTATCCGGCCTGATAAATCGAGCCGTTCGCCGGCGGCAGCGACAACGCCGCCGGCCTTGCCGTCATCGGCTGATGCACGGTCGTCGGCGGGGTCATCGCAAGACTGCCGCACCCGGCCAGCGCTCCGCACAAGGCGCCGCCGGCGAGGGTTTTCAGCATCGTGGTGTTTATCTTCATGAATCGTTCCTTACATCTGGCTCAGTTTCTGCAGCATCTGGTCGGAGGTGGTAATCGCCTTCGAATTGATTTCATAGGCGCGCTGGGTCTGAATCATGTTGACCAGTTCCGACACCACATTGACGTTGGAGGTTTCGACATAGCCCTGGCTGATCATGCCAAGACCGTTGGTGCCGGCGGTGCCCGTGCTCGGATTGCCGGAAGCGGCGGTTTCGAGCAGCAGGTTCTGACCCATGCCCTGCAAACCCGCCGGATTGATGAAGTTCGCCAGTTGCAGCGAGCCGATTTGGCTCGGCGTCGATGAACCGGAGCGGGTCACCGACACGGTGCCGTCCTGACCGATCGTGATCGTCTGCGTGTTGGCCGGGATGGTGATCGCCGGCTGCACCGGAAAACCGCTTGAAGTCACCAGCTGGCCCTGGGCGTTGGTCTGAAACGAACCGTCGCGCGTGTAGGCGGTGGTGCCGTCGGGCATCAGCACCTGGAAGAAGCCCTGGCCGTTGACCGCAACGTCGAGCGAATTGCCGGTCTGCTGCAGATTGCCCTGCGTAAAAATGCGTTCGCTGGCGACCGGGCGCACGCCGGTGCCGAGCTGCAACCCCGACGGCAACTGCGTCTGCTGCGAGGAACTGGCACCGGGCTGGCGCAGCGTCTGGTAAAGCAGATCCTCGAATACGGCGCGCGAGGCCTTGAAACCGTTGGTGCTGACGTTGGCGAGATTGTTCGCCGTGACGTCCATATTGGTCTGCTGCGCATCGAGACCGGTTTTCGAAATCCAGAGTGAACGTATCATTGTGATGGTTCCAGTCCTAGGTTGTTACCGCTGCGCGCCCTTGCCGGCACGCCGCAAAAATATCGGACGCCTTGCATTCGCCTGTGCGCATGTCGAGCCCCGTCATGCCGGCATCGCCAGCAGTTGCGTCGCCTGCTGCGCATTCGATTCGGCGCTTTGCAGCATCTTCATCTGCATGTCGAACTGGCGCGCCAGCGCGATCATGTTGATCATGCCGTCGACCGGATTGACGTTGCTCGACTCCACCGCGCCCGACACCAGTTGAACGCTGGCGTCGGCCGGCGCCGGCACGCCGCCGCTGACGCGGAACAGCCCGTCGGCGCCGCGCGTGAGACTCGCCTCGGGCGGATTGACCAGCTTGATGCGGCCGACGACCGAAGAACTGGTCAGCAGCGTGGTGTTGGGCACCGTCGAAACGGTGCCGTCGCCGGCGACTGTGACGCGGGTATCGGCCGGGATCGAGATCGGTCCGCCGTCACCGAGGACAGGCTGACCGGAATGCGTGATCAGCATGCCGTTCTGGTTCGTCTGCAGTCCGCCGTCGCGCGTATACGCTTCGCTGCCGTCGGCCGCCTGCACCGCGATCCAGCCCTTGCCCTGGATCGCAACATCGAGATCGCGGCCGGTGGTCTGGATGGCGCCCGGCGTAAAGTCGGCGCCCGGCGTCGAATCGATCACGAAGCTGCGCGTCGGCGTGCCGTCGCCGACCACCGGCACCGCGCGAAACACATTGGTTTGCGCGCGATAACCGTTGGTGCTGATGTTGGCGAGATTCTGCGCCACCGTCGCCTGCTGGGTGAGCGTGTGGTTGGCCGCCGACATTGCGACATAGATCAGCCGGTCCATCAGTCAGTCTCCGTTGTCGTCCGCGTGGGCAACATCAGTTGATGTTGACGAGCGTCTGCAGCACGGTGTCCTGTGCCTTGATCGTCTGCGCGTTTGCCTGGTAGTTGCGCTGCGCGGTGATCAGATTGACGAGTTCCGAGGTGAGATCGACGTTGGACTGTTCCAGCGCCGAGGATTGCAACACGCCCGAACTGCCGCTGCCGGGCGCGCCGACCACGGCCAGCCCCGACGCCGATGTCGCCGCCCAGTTGCTGCCGCCCTGCGGTTGCAAACCCTGCGGATTGGCGAACGTGGCGAGCGCGATCTGCCCGAGATTCTTGGTCTGGCCGTTGGTATAGGTGCCGACGATGAGGCCGTCGCCGCCGATGTTGAAGCCGGACAATTGTCCAGAAGCAAAGCCGTTTTGCGACAGCGAATTGACGCCGAAGGGCGCGCCGAACTGGGTACTGCCGGTCAGATCCATCGACAGCGAAAGCGGACTCGCCGCACCGCCGCCGATGGTGAACTGAACCGGGCTGATCGGCATCGCGGTCGTCATCGCGCCGCTGCTGTTGAACTGCAGATTGATCGGATTGCCGGCGCCGGCACCTAGATTGACGTTGGTTGCTGCGGTGCCATCGACCGTCGCCTGCACTGCCCATTTTCCGGCGACCGCGGTCTTGATGAAGAAGAAAGTAACCGGGTGCGCATTGCCGAGGCTGTCGTAAATGTCGGCGGAGGTCGAATTGTTATAGCTGGTCGGATCGGCCGGATTGAATACGCCGGTCGCCGGTACCGTGGCCGAAGAACTGAGGTTGAGGTTGGCGGTGAGCGTGCTGGTGACGCTGGGCGCGAGCTGGGCGTTTGAAATCTGCAGCGGCACCGGTGTGGAACCGACGATGCTGCCGCTGGCGTTGGCCGGATAGCCGAGCAACTGCATGTTGTCCGCCGTCACGATGCTGCCGGTGCTGTTCTGCTGAAACTGCCCGTTGCGCGTGTAATAAGTCGAGCCGTTGTTCTGCACCTCGAAAAACCCGTTGCCGTTGATCGCGATGTCGAGCGGATTATTGGTGGTGTTGATATTGCCCTGCGTGAATTGCTGCTGCACTTCCGCCACCTTGCTGCCGATGCCGATCGGACCGGTGCCCGCGCCGCTCAGGGAATTCGCGTAGACGTCGGAAAAGATCGCGGTCGAGCTTTTGAAGCCGACGGTGCCGGCGTTGGAAATATTGTTGCCGATGATGTCCAGGCTTTGCGATGCGGAGTCGAGTCCGCTGAGGCCGGTTTGAAATCCCATGGTGGTCTCCTGAAATTAATAAATGCTGACGATTTGCGACAGCGGCACGTTGCCGAGCCCGCTGACATTGGCGACGACGCTGCCGTTGTTCAGCGTGATGCTGTTGACCGCGCCGGCCGCCAGCGGCGTTGCGCCGACCGACTGGGTGCCGCTGACCGCTTTCACGGAAAAGGTGTAATTGCCGGCGGCCGCCAGGGCGCCGCTGTTGGTCGTTCCATTCCATTGAAACGGAACCACGCCGCTGCTCTGCGCACCGAGATCGATGGTCGAGACAACCGCACCGGTCGGATCCATGACCTGCACCGAAACGTCGCTCGCGCTGCCGGTGAGCTGAACGCCGGCGGACACGGGTCCGCTCGACAGCGCCAGCGAATTGCCACCGGTCAATACGGTCTGGCCGATCATCGATGCGGCCTGCAGCGATTGACCGGTCGCGAACGACGTGGCGAGACTTTGCATGGTCGTGTTCAGCTGCTGGATGCCGCCAACGCTGCTGATCTGCGCGAGCTGGTTGGTGATCTGCGAGTTGTCCATCGGATTGGTCGGATCCTGATTTTTCAATTGCGTGACCAGCAGCGTGAGAAAAGTGTTCTGAATGCTGGCAGCGCTGGCGCTCGACGCCGAGAGACTGGCGGCGGCACTGCTCGCGCTGGCGGGCGTCGGCGTGGTATTCAGTATGGAACTGGTGGTCATCGGAATTCTCCTGGTCTGTTATGAGCCGAGCTGCAGCGTTTTCAACAACATGGTCTTGGCGGTATTCATGACCTCGACATTGTTCTGGTACGAGCGCGATGCGGAAATCATGTTCACCATTTCGCCGACGACGTCGACGTTGGGCATGGTGACGTAACCTTGCGCATCGGCCAGCGGGTTTTTCGGGTCGAAGCTCTGCTTCATCGGCGAGGGATCGTTGATGACACCGGTCACGCGCACCGTGCTGGCGTCTTCGCCGGCCAGCGGCACGCTGCTGAAGACGACCTGCTTGGCGCGATAAGGCTGGCCGTCGGGGCCGGTCGCGCTGTCCGCGTTGGCAAGATTGCTGGCCACGGTGTTCAGGCGCTGGGCCTGCGCCGTCATGGCGCTGCTGGCGATGTCGAATACGCTGAATAATGACATTTGGATTATCCTTGCAGGGCTGCCAGCATTTCCTTCAGCTGGCCGCCGAGGAACATCAGACTGGCTTCGTAGTGAATCGCGTTCTCGGCGAATTTCGCGCGCTCGACATCCATGTCGACCGTGTTGTTGTCGATCGACGGCTGCACCGCGGTGCGGTATTGCGCCCCCGCCGCGCCCTGTGCGCCGGCGCTGCCGGCCAGATGGCCGTCGTCAGTGCGCGCCAGAGCGGTGGCGTTGCTGCCGGCACCGTCCGCAAGCGCCGCCTGCAGCGCCTTGCCGAAATCGATGTCACGCGCCTTGTAGCCCGGCGTATCGGCGTTGGCGATATTCGAGGCGAGCAATTGCTGCCGCATCGCGCGCAGGCTGAGCGCGGTGGCGTGAAACTGCAGTTCATTGTCGATTTGATTGGCCATTTTTCGTTCGATCCGTGGTATCCGTCTGACTGCGAGTCCGGTGGCGCCGCGATTGCCTCAAGCCCTGCACGACCGTTGCCGTAAAACTCAACGGCAGGAACGCCGGTGTTGCTGTGTAACCCTGTCCCGGCTTCCCGCACTTCACGGCCACAATAATAATTAGCGCCGGCCGCTGCTCATCGGGTGATCAGGCGGCGAAAACAAGTTCAATTCCACTGCTGCGGACGCCTGCCGGGGCGGCACAATGTCACGCATCGATCAAGCAGCCCGCGGGCACGACGCGCCTGCCGAATGCACCCTTGAAAAGGAATTTCAGCCATGCCAACCCTGATTCGCTGCGTTTTGTTTTTCGCATGGGTCGCACTGCCCGCCGGCGAATCAGGCGCGCAGGCGCCCGCCACGCAGGGTGCGGCCGCGATTCAGCGCAGCGTCGACGGCTTTCTGCACGCGCAAACGACAGGGCTGCCGGGCACGGTGCGCTACACCGTGGGCGCGATCGATCCGCGCGTGGCATTGCCGGCCTGCCCGTCGCTGGAAAGTTTTCTGCCACCGGGAGCGCGCCTGTGGGGCGCGACCACCGTCGGCGTCCGCTGCAACGGCAGCACGCCGTGGACGATCTATGTGACGGCCGAAATCAGCGTGACCGGCAATTACCTCGTCACCACGCGGACCCTGGCACCCGGCCAGCCGCTGACCCCGGCCGATTTCGCGCCGCAAACGGGCGACTTGACGCAATTGCCCGCCGGCGTGCTGACCAGCGCCGAGCAGGCGATCGGCAAAATCCCGACGGCCGCGCTCGCACCCGGCCAGCCCCTGCGTCAGGATCTGCTGCGCGCCCCGCTGGTTGTGCAGCAGGGCCAGTCGGTGAAACTGCTATCGTCGGGCAACGGCTTCAAGGTCAGCGCCGAGGGCCGCGCCCTCAACAATGCCCAGGACGGGCAGATTACCCAGGTCAGAACCCTCTCCGGACAGACTGTCAGCGGTGTCGCGCGCGCCGGCGGAACCGTTGACATCACTTTTTAGTCCTTACCAATCATGTTGTTAAAAAGCACTGCGATTGCAGATCCACGGTCGGCGCGGGGTCGTCGGCAGGATTCCGGCAAAGGCCTAAAGTTTCGTCCGAAGCCTTCCGTTAATACAGGCATACTGCAATCGCAAAGGTGCCAACATGAAAATCAACAGCAGCTTGGGTTCTGTCGCAGGGGGCTCTGCGGTGGACGATGCCGGCCGTACCAGCCGGAAAACCGCCGCCACGACGAGCAGCAGCACAACCGGCGACAGCGTGCAGCTCAGCCCGCTGTCCTCGAGTCTGCAATCGATCGAGCAGGGCTTTTCCAGCACACCGGTGGTGGACCCCGCGCATGTCGCCGCCATCAAACAGGCGATCGCCAGCGGCCAGTTCAAGGTCGATGCCGGCAAAGTGGCCGACCGCCTGCTGCAGACCGCGCAGGATTTGATCATGGCGCACAAGGCGTAAGCGTCGGGTCATGACTTTCGACGCCGCAAAGCTGCAAACCATGCTTGACGGCGAGAGCGCCGCCGTCGGCAGCTTCATCGATTTGTTGCGCCGCGAACAGGAATGTCTGGTGCGCGGCGACACCGACGGCGTCGCCGCGTTTATCGAACCGAAGTCGCGCTGCGCGCTGGAACTGGCCGGCTACGCCGACCGGCGCACAAGCCTGTTGCGCAGCCTCGGCTACGGCAGCGATCGCGCCGGCATGACCCGTTTGCTGCGCGAACGAACCGGCACCGCATCGCCGGCATTGACCGCCTGGCAAAATCTGCTCAAGCTGGCGCAAACCGCGCGCCTGCTCAACGAAACGAACGGCAAGCTGATCGACTCCCGCCTGCAGGTTACGCAGCGCGCATTGGGCGCGCTGTTTTCAGCGGCACGCCTGCCCGGCGCCTATGCCGCGGACGGCAGCACAGTCAGCATGCGCACCGCGCAGCAGCTCGCCGTCGCTTAATAATCCTCTGTAGTTGTTTGGCGACGCGGCACATGCGGCTGCGTCGCGTTTTTGTACGTCTGGCGGGAGCCCGCGTAACGTTCGAAGGACTGGTGACCCAGAAGCAGCTGCGCCCCGCAAGCCGCAGGCCCCTCCTTCGCGGGAACCGCTGCCGGCGCCCGTTCAACATTTGTATTCACAGCTGCGGCGACCCTCCCGCACCGCTGCTTCGCGATACCGCGTCGGGGTGCCCCTTCTCGTTGCTTGCTTCGTTTGGCTGAGCGAGAGAAAGCAAGTAGCGGCCGGGCGACCCCCGGCGAATTCAGTCTCCAAGCAATTGGAGAAGTAACAACAAAGCCTATACGGCGGGAGGCGCTTCGCTTTTCGCCCTGCGAAGTGCTTGAGGCACAGCGAAGATTGTTCGCAGGCGAGGCGCCTGCGCCACAAAAAACAAAACCGGCGGCAGATTTCTCCGCAGCCGGCCAATGACAGCCACTACCTCGTAAAGCTTCAAGCGTGTTCGACCTGCTCCTTGCGCAGCCGCGCGCGCAGGCGCGCGATCGCCTGGCTGTGCAACTGGCAAATGCGCGATTCGCTGACCCCGAGCACTTCGCCGATTTCGCGCAGATTCATTTCCTGCTCGTAGTAAAGGCCCATGACCTTCTGCTCGCGATCGGGCAGATCCTCGATCGCCTCGATCAGGGTGCGGCGTTCGTCTTCATCGAGCAGCGATTTCAGGGGATCGGGCCGCTCGTCGGGATAATAGTGATCGAGGAAACTCTCCTCGCCGTGGCTTTGCAGGTCTTCCGCGGAAACCAGCTGGTAGCCGCGCGCGTCCTGCAGCAATTGCTGGTAATCGGTGAGCGAGAGGCCCATCGCGTCGGCCAGCTCCTGCTCGGTCGGCGGGCGCTTGTGCTGCTGCTCCAACTTGCTCACCATCGCCTCGACCTGGCGCAGGCTCTTGCGCAGGCCGCGCGGCAGCCAGTCGGACTTGCGCAGCCCGTCGAGCATGGCGCCGCGGATGCGCTGCACGGCGTAGGTTTCGAACTGCGCGCCGTAACTGTCCTGGAATCGCCGCGCGGCGTCGAGCAGGCCGAGCATGCCGGACTGGATGACGTCGTCGAGTTCGACGCTCGGCGGCAGTGACGCCATCATGTAGTGGGCGAGGCGTTTGACGAGCGGTGCAAACTTCACGATGCACTGCTCGACGGCGACTTCGGTGGTATGTGCGTAGCTCATGTCAGACTCCGGCGTGGGCAATTGCGTAAGAGGGAAAATCGACTGAACGGGGCGTCGCGCGAACGCTGCGCGCGCGCGCCGGCTGCGACCAGGCGGCGACCGCGGCGGCGATACGGTGAAATCCGGCGGCGGCCGGCGACGCCGGCGCATGCTCGGTCACCGGCTGGCGCGCTTCGGCCGCGCGCTGCAACTGCGTGTCGCCCGGCACATGACCGAGCGATTCGAGGTTGGCCTGCAAATGGGCGGCAGCGACGCGCCGCAGGTTGTCGAAAATCTGGCGCGCGTTGCGCTCGTTCGACACGCGGTTGAGCAGCACGTGCAGGCGCTGTTGCGGCCGCTGCGCGCTCAGCTGCTTGATCAGCGCATAGGCGCCGGTCACCGCCGCCGGCGCAGCCGGCAATACGACGATGGACTCCGCCGACAAATCGCGCAGCGCCGCGGTCTCGGCGCCGGCGTCGATCAGCACGTAATCGAAACGCGGTGCCAGTTGCATGACTTTGGCGTCGAGGCGCTCGCGTTCGCGCGCGCTGTGGCCGTGGCGCAGCGCGCCGCCCGCGGGCAGCACCATCACGCCGGCCGGACCGTGCAGCAAAACGTCGTCGATGGCGCAGGCGCCGCCGATCGCGTCATCCAGATCAAATCGCGGACGCAGGCCGAGCAGCGCGCTGATGTTGGCAGCACCGGCATTGCCGTCGAGCAGCAGCACCTGCAACCCGCGTGTGGCCAGCGCCGCGGCGGTGTTGATCGCAATGCTGGTCTTGCCGACGCCCGCAGCGGCGGCCTCGAGCACAATGACGCGCGCATTGTTGCGGCCGAGCAGCCGACGCAGGCCCTCGGCCTGATCGGTGCGCGTCGCCTGCAGACCCGCCGCATCAGCGTTAACCATGGGCCGCCCCCGCATTCAATGCAAACGGAAACTCTTCCGGACGCAGACCATGCACCGCGGCATCGGCAGTGAAACGCAACGCGCGGTGGGTCAAGTAAGTAGCGTTGGGCACATGCACGTCCTCCGGCACGCGCTGGCCGTTGGTCACGTAGTGCACGCGCAGCTTGTGGCGGATTGCGCTGTCGATCGCGGCGGCCACGCTGGCCGACTCGTCGATCTTGGTGATGATGCAGCCATGCACGCCGCCGCCGGCATAGGCGTGGATCACCTCGTCGAGCGTGGCCGCATTGGTTGTCGCATTGAGCAGCAGCAGGCGCCGGATCTGGCCGTTGCCGGCGCCCAGCATCGCGGCCTGTTCGGCGACCAGCTTGTCGCGCTGACTCATGCCGACGGTGTCGATCAGCACGGCGCGCTTGTCGCGCAGCTGCGACAACGTCGCCTTCATGTCTTCGCCGTCTTTTACCGTGTGCACCGGCACATTGAGTATGCGGCCGTAGATGCGCAGTTGATCATGCGCGGCGATCCGGTAGCTGTCGGTGGTCAGCAGCGCCAGGCTGTTGGCGCCGTGGCGCACCACGCAGCGTGCGGCAAGCTTGGCCACCGTGGTGGTCTTGCCGACACCGGTTGGTCCGATCAGCGCGAACACGCCGCCCTGTTCGACCAGCGCTTCATGCGTGGTCACCGGCAGGCGGCGCTGGATTTCGTCGCTGACAGTTTTGCGCGCGGCGGCACCGCTGGCATCTTCCTGCACGGCGCCCACCAGTTCGCGCGCAAGGGCCGGCGAGAAACCGCAATCGAGCAGCAGCTGCATCATCGCCGCGCGCGCCGGCGCGCGCTCCTTCAGGCCAGACCACGCCATGCCGGCGAGTTCGCGCTGCATCAGCGATTTCATCGAGGCGAGTTCGCGCATCAACTGCTGCACCAGACCGTCGCTGGCGACGGCGGCCGGCACGGCCGCGCCCGGCATGTCGCTCGCCGCCATCGCGGTGATTTCGATGCCGCCGTCGACCGGCCGGTTGGAAATGATCATCGCTTCGTCGCCGAGCGACTCGCGGACCTTGCGCAGCACTTCACGCGAGGTGGTTCCGAAAAATGTTTTTGGCGTCATGCCCTGCTCCCGACAACGGATGTGACTTTGATCGCGCGCGAATCCGGCACTTCAGCGTGCGCGAGAACCTTGAGATGCGAAATCGCCCGCCGCAGAAAACGCGACAGCAGCACGCGCAGCGGTGCCGGTACCAGCAGCACCGGCGGCAGGCCGAGCTGCTCCTGATGGCGTGCGGCGGCCTGCGCGCTTTTCAACAATGTTTCGGCGAGATCGGGTTCGATCACGCTGCTCTCGCCGCCGCCCTGCACCGTCTGCATCAGCAGGCGCTCGAGACCCGGATCGAGGGCGAGCACCTGCAGTTCCGACTTGCCGGGCGCGAGCTGCTGCACGATGGCGCGGCCAAGCGCGACGCGCGTCAGCGCCGTCAATTCGCCCGGATCCTGGGTGCGCGGCGCGTGCGCGGCGAGCACCTCGACGATGGTGCGCATGTCGCGGATATGCACGCCTTCCTCGAGCAGGTTCTGCAGCACGCGCTGCAGCGTGCTCATCGGCAGCAGCTTCGGCACCACGTCCTCGATGAATTTCGGCGTATCGCGCGACAGGTGATCGATCAGCTGCTGCAATTCCTGGCGACCGAGCAGGTCGGCTGCATGCGCGTGGATCAGATGGCTGATATGGGTGGCGACGACAGTGCTGGCATCGACCACGGTGTAGCCGTACTGCTGGGCAAGTTCGCGCTGCGCGGCGTCGATCCACACCGCCGGCAGACCGAACGCGGGGTCCTGCGTCTGCGTCCCGGGCAGCGGTCCGCTGACGCGACCCGGGTTGATCGCGAGGAACATGCCCGGATGCGCTTCGTGCTGGCCGATTTCGACGCCCTTCAAGGTGATGCGATAACCGGCCGGACGCAGTTCGAGGTTGTCGCGAATATGAATCGCCGGCGGCAGAAAGCCGACGTCGTGCGCGAATTTGCGGCGGATCGCCTTGATCCGGCGCAGCAGTTCGGCGTCCTGCGATTTGTCAACCAGCGGGATCAGGCGGTAGCCGACTTCGAGTCCGAGCGTATCGACGGGCGTGACATCGCTCCAGCCGACCTCATGCGTTTCGGTGCCTGCCGCCGCGGCAGCCGCAGCAGCAGCTGCGGCCGCAGGCGCCGCCGGCTGCGCCGCGTCGAAGAGACCGCGTTTGTGGATGTACCAGGCGCCGCCGCCGAAGCAAGCCGCGAGCAGCAGGAAGGCGAAATGCGGCATGCCGGGCACCATGCCCATGATGCCGATGATCGCGCCGGTCACCGCCAGTGCCGCGGGCTTGGCGAGGATTTGCGACACGATCTGCTGGCCGGTGTTTTCCTCGGTGCTGACACGGCTCACCACCAGACCGGCGGCGGTCGAGATGATCAGCGCCGGAATCTGCGCAACGAGGCCGTCGCCGATGGTCAGCAGCGTGTAGTTCTTGGCCGCCGCCGCAATGTCCATGTCGTGCTGGAGCACGCCGACGACCAGCCCGCCGATGATGTTGATGAACAGAATGATGATGCCGGCCACCGCGTCGCCGCGCACGAATTTGCTCGCACCGTCCATCGAACCGAAGAAATCCGCTTCCTGCGCAATCACCGCGCGGCGACGCCGCGCCTCGTCCTCGGCGATCAGGCCGGCATTGAGTTCGGCGTCGATTGCCATCTGCTTGCCGGGCATCGCGTCGAGGGTGAAGCGCGCGCCGACTTCGGCGATGCGGCCGGCACCCTTGGTGATGACGACGAAGTTGATCACCACCATGATGACGAAGACGACCAGCCCGACCGCGTAGTTGTCGCCGACGAGGAAGTGGCCGAAGGATTCGATCACCTTGCCGGCCGCATCCGGACCGGTGTGGCCTTCAAGCAGCACGACGCGGGTCGAGGCGACGTTGAGCGACAGACGCAGCAGTGTTGTCACCAGCAATACCGTCGGAAACACCGCGAAGTCGAGCGGCTTGACGGTGTTCATGCCGACCAGCAGCACCATGATCGAGAACGCAATGTTGAAGGTGAAAAACATGTCGAGCATGAACGGCGGCAGCGGCAGCACCATCATCGCCAGCAGCATCACGATCAGCATCGGCCCGGCAAGCCCGCGCGCGATGGCGGCGGCCCTCGGTGCCGGCATTCCCAGCACCGCGCTCATGATTTGGCCTCGTTCGGATCAAGCCCGGCGGGCACGACGATTTCCGGCAGCGGGCGCGGCGCCATGCCGCCGTGTTCGCGGTAACTCCTCAGCTGGAACACATAGGCCAGCACTTCGGCCACTGCGGTGTAGAGCTGCCCCGGTATCTCGTCATTGATGTCGGCGTGACGGAAAATCGCGCGCGCCAGCGCCGGCGCTTCGAGTACCGGCACGTTGTGCTGCATGCCGAGTTCGCGGATTTTCGCCGCCACCAGGTCGGCGCCCTTGGCGATCACGCGCGGCGCGCGCATGGTTTCGTCGTAACGCAGGGCGACCGCAAAATGCGTCGGGTTGGTGACGATCACGCTGGCCTTCGGCACTTCGGCCATCATGCGCCGCTTGGCCATTTGGCGTTGCTGGGCGCGGATCGCCGCCTTGATCTGCGGGTCGCCGTCGTTTTCCTTGGCTTCCTGACGCAGTTCCTGGCGCGACATCTTCAATTCGTCGGCATGGCGCCACAACTGGAACGGCACATCGGCTGCAGCCACCACCGCGAGCGCGCCGGCGAGCATGAAAAAACTGCTGCCGACGATGCGCGCGAGTTCGGCGATGCCGGCTTCCAGCGGCAGCGCGGTCAGCTGCACCAGCGACTGGCGGTAGTGCCAGACGGTCAGCGCGCCGACCACGGCGAGCAGCGTCGCCTTGATGATGGCCTTGACGAGTTCGCCGATGCCGCGCCATGAAGCGAGGCGCGAAATGCCGGCCAGCGGATCGATGCGCTGCAGATCGAAGCGCAGCGCGTCTGCACTGAACAGCCAGCCGCTCAGCAACTGGGGGGCGGCAATCGCCACCAGCAGCAGCAGCAGCAGCAGGGGTGCGAGCGCCAGCAGGGCCTCGATCGACTGGGTGTGCATGCGGATCATCATCTGCGAGGAATCGAAGGCGCCGGTGGCGTCGAATTGCAGCGCGCCCTGCACCATCGCCTGCAGCCTGGCGAACAACTGTCCGCCCATCCACCACAGACCGGCACCGGAGGCCGCCATCATCGCGAACGTGGTCAGTTCATGCGAGCGCGGAACGTGGCCTTCCTCGCGCGCCTGTTCCAGGCGCCGTGGACTTGCGTCTTCTGTCCGTTCGGATGCGTTTTCTTCAGACATTGCCGTTAATCACTGGTGAGCAGACACCGGCCGGCGGAGAAACCACTGCAGCGTTGAACATTTTCATCAGCCTCGGTGTGCGGGAATCAATCGGGCACGCGCCCCGTTTCAATACCCCTGCAGTATCGCGGCTGAGGGCGGCTGACGATGCTCCAAACAGGCGGGCTTAAGCGCGGTTATTCGCGCAATTGCGCGAACCGCGGCGGCTTACGGACGGGGGGTCGTTAGACCGTTGATGATGGCGGCAGCGGTGTCATCGGCCGGCTCCGCGACCGGCAGCAGCGCGGCGGGCGGCGTGACGCCGTACCATGCCGCGTCGGCGGCGGCGCGCACGGCGACATTGACGATGCGCGCCTCAACCTCGCCGGGCGTGAGGCCGAGCAGCTTGCCGACCTCGGCGTAATCGTAGGGCAGCGCGGCGTCGTCCCAGCCGTGCGCGGTATGCCGCGCCACCGCCGCCGCGAAGGCGACGTTGGTCACGCGCGGATTGCGCGCGTGATGCTCGTCGATCAGTTCGCGCAGCAGATCCGGCAGATGCCAGGCCTTCACCATCGCGAGCTGCAGATCGATCAGGCGAAAGCCCAGCACGTGCAGCTGCGCGGTGTCGCTGCGCAGCGTGCGGTCGCGGCGCTTCTGCGCAGCGATCTCCAGCGCCAGTTCCGGCGCAAAGCACCACAGCAGGATTTCGGCCATGTCATGCAGCAGGGCCGCCACCATGACTTCCTCGGGATCGATGTCGTGGCGCAGATTGGCCCAGTCCGACGCGTAGAGCGCGGCGTGGCGCGCGCGGCTGATCACCGAGCGCGTACCTTCCAGCGCCGCGGCGTCTTCTGACAGATTGTCCTCGATCGCCGCCTGCACGCTGAAATGATTGAAAAACGGCGTCAGGCCCAGCATCATCAGCGCGTGCGCGATGGTGGTGATCTCGGTGCTGTGACGCTGGTTGCGATGGCGTTGCAGATACTGCAGCACCTTGACCGTCATCATCGGATCGTGCATCACGATCTGGGCGACGTTTTTCGGCGTCGCGCGGTCGTCGTCTTCCTGCAGCCGCTGCAGTTCGGTCACCGTGCGCGACAGCACCGGCAGTTCGGCGTAGCGCAGCATCTCGACCCAGCCCTGCATCGTGCTCGGCACCGCTTTCATTTCACATCCGCCAGATGTAGAGCGTCGAACGCATGCGATCGCCGACCGGGATGGTTTCGGCGGGCGCCACACCGGGCACGCAGAAATCGTTGCTGACCAGCAAGCTGCCGGGGCGCATCTCGGCGCGCGCCTTCTGCCACAGCCGCGCCATCGGCGCCGGCGACAGATAGGCATAGACGACGTCGTATTGCGACAAATCGGCCTGCCAGAAATCGCCCCACTGCATGCGCAGCATCGGATTGAAGCGGGCGCGCAGGCGGCCGAGCAGATAAGGCAGCGGCGCAACTTCAATGCCGGTGCAGACGGCATCCGGCCGCACGCGTGTAAGGTCGGACAGCAGTGATCCTGTGCCGCTGCCCAGGTCGAGCACGCGGCAGCCGGCGCGCTGCGGCAACAGCGTGGTCAGCACCGCGGCGGCCTGCGTGGTCGACAGAAACAGCGGCACGCGGCCGGCGGCGCTGGCGAAGTTGAGCAGCACCAGCGCGCCGAATCCGGCCAGCCAGAATACCGGCGGCACATTCAACGCCATCAGCGCGAACGCCGCCGGAAAAAACAACAGATTGATCGGCAGCCACCAGCGCGGCAGCTTCCACGCCGCACCCAACGCCGCTGCGCACAGCCCTTCGCACCACGGCCACAGTAGCGTCGGCAATGCCGGCGCGGGTGCCGCCATCAGGGCAAAACAAATCGCCGCACTGAGGGCGTGGATGGCGCAGGCCGCCGTCAGCGGATTGCGCAACGGGATCGGGGCGTGGTCAGCGAGCAGGCGCATTGGGAACCTCCGCGGCAGCGGGTGCAGGGGCGGCGTCTGTCGTGGCAGGCAGGATGCCGCCGCTGGTCTGATTGAGCGACTCTTCGGTTTGCCGGTTCAGCACGATGATCGAAATACGGCGGTTGGCCGGATTGAACGGATCGACCGGATCGAACGGCACCGCCGACGACATGCCGACGACGCGCTTGATCTTGCCCTCCGCGATGCCGCCGGCAACCAGCACGCGGCGCGAGGTGTTGGCGCGATCGGCCGAGAGTTCCCAGTTGCTGTAGGCCTTTTCGCCCTGCGCATAGGGCTTGGCGTCGGTGTGACCGGTGAGACTGAGACTGTTGTCGACTTCATTGAGCGTTTTGCTCAAGGCGAGCAGGATGTCCTGCGCATAAGGTTTGAGATGCGCGCTGCCGAGATCGAACATGGGGCGGTTCTGCTCGTCGATGATCTGCACGCGCAGGCCCTCGTTGGTGATGTCGATCAGCAACTGCTGGCGGTACTGGCGCAGCAGCGGGCTCGCGTCGATCACCGCGTCGAGATGCATTTTCAGCGCCTTCATCTTGGCGTTTTCCTGGCGCGCGATCACCTCCTGCGCCTCTTTCGGGCTGATCGCCTTTTTCTGCTCGGGCAGCGTGCCGCGTTTCATCTGCAGACTGTCGCTGCGCGTGAGATCGCGGCCGCCGGCGGAAATCGGGCTGGTGCTGTCGCCGCTGCCGCTGCCGCCCGACAATGCGACCTTGAGCGGTGTGCGGAAGTAATCGGATATGCCCTGCAGTTCGCCCTTGGTGGTGGAGCCCAGCAGCCACATCAACAGAAAGAACGCCATCATCGCCGTCACGAAGTCGGCATAGGCGATCTTCCACGCGCCGCCGTGGTGGCCGGCGGCGGTTTTCTTGATGCGCTTGATGACTATCGGGCGCTGGGTATCGTCTGCCATATCGGGTCCGCGCGACGCTTGCGTGCGTCACGCAGCGGTTATTTTCGTTTTACGTGTGCTTCGAGTTCGAGGAAGGACGGACGCTCGGTGGAGAACAGAACCTTGCGCCCGAATTCCACCGCCAGCGCCGGCGAATAACCGTTGAGGCTGGCCAGCAGCGTGACCTTGACGCATTCGAACATCTTGGACGACTCGATAAGTTTCTGTTCGAGCAGGCTCGACAGCGGACCGACGAATCCGTAGGCCAATAGAATGCCGAGGAAGGTACCGACCAGCGCGTGCGCGATCAGCATGCCGAGTTCCGACGGCGGGATGCCGACCGATTCCATGGTGTGCACGACACCCATCACCGCGGCGACGATGCCGAAGGCCGGCAGACCGTCGCCGAGCTTCGCCACGCAATGCACCGGCACCTCGCCCTCCTGATGGTGAGTGCCGATTTCGTTGTCCATCAGGTTTTCGATTTCCATCGCATTCAGATTGCCGCCGACCATCAGGCGCAGATAGTCGGTCATGAATTCGGTCACGTGGTGATCGGCGACGACCGTCGGATATTTCGCGAACAGCGGACTCTGGCCGGGATTTTCGACGTCGCCCTCGATGGTCATCAGGCCCTCTTTGCGCACCTTGGCCAGAATGTCGTAGAGCAACGCCATCAGATCCATATAGAGTTGTTTCGAATATTTCGAGCCCTTCAGCACCGAAGGCAACGCCTTCAGCGTGGCCTTGATCGCCTTGCCGTTGTTGCCGACCAGAAAGGCGCCGGCCGCGGCGCCGCCGATCATCAGCAGTTCAAGCGGCTGAAACAGCGCCCCGAGATGGCCGCCGGCGAGGGCGAAACCGCCGAAGACCGATGCCATCACCAACACATATCCGACAATTACCAGCACGGCGCCGCCCCTTCTCCGTCATCACGTTGGCACAGTCGCTTCACCGCGCCTCGTGCGCAGGTTTCCGTGCAAGTGAAAAATAGCACCGGGCGCCGCAATGCGAATTGGCAAATAGGGGGCGAAACCCGGCCTTGTTTGAAGTCGTGGCGGGGGTAACCCGCCGCGCGCACGACGGCGCAGCGGCGCCGGCGCGCCGTGCGCGCAGCCGGCTTCAGGCCGGCTGGTGGATGCGCAGCGGTTTGGCCGCGACGCGTGCCGCGGTGACAAGCGCGGCGGGCATGTGCAGCGATTCGGCAGCCGCATTGGCGGCGGCCTGGCGCGTCTTGCCGGCGCGCGAAGGCACGTTGCACAGGCCGCAGACATAACCGCGATGCAGATCCATCGCATGCACCACAAAATGTCCGCCGCATTCGGTGCACGGCACCGTGGTCAGCATCTTGGCATCGAGAAATCGGATCAGGCTCCACGCGCGCGTCAGGCTCAGCACGCATTCGAGCTGGTTGACCTCGACGTGCTCGAGATAAAGGCGGTAGGCGCGCACGATCGCTTCGATCCCGGTCAAACGGGCGTTGCGGCCGAAAAAGCGGTAGATGTCGATGAACAGCGAGGAATGGATGTTCGGCTGCCAGCTCATGAACCAGTCGGTCGAAAACGGCAGCATGCCCTTGGGCGGCGACACGCCCTTGACCTCTTTATACAGCTTGAGCAGACGCTCGCGGCTGAGACTAGTCTCGGCTTCGAGCACCTGCAGACGCGCGCCGAGATTGACCAGATCGATCGCGAGTTGAATCTGCCTGGCTTCGGTGACGACGCTTTTGTTGCGCATGATTCTGCTCCTTGCAGCGGTTGGATTGCGGGCGATGATCAAGCGAGTCCGGCGGCAGCCTGGCCGGCCATCAGGACAGCGGCATGCGAGGCGCTCATCGGCTTGCTGGTGTTGTGATCGGTCAGCAGGCCGAGGATGGTGCGGTCGTCGCAACGGAAACGGCACATCAACATGTTGGAGGCGGCCATCTTCATGATCTGGCCCGGCGACAAACGCTCGAGGATTTCCGCCACATCCTGGCTGATGCCGAGACGGAACATCGCGCTCGCCAGATCCATGCGGATCATCTGCTGCGCCAGCAACAGATAAGCCAGATTGGTTTCGCGGATTTCGCCCAACAGTTGGTCTTTGCTCATGACTGCACTCCTTGTTGTTTGCGTGAACGGTTGTTGATGGAACGCATCATGAACGCAAGGCGGGGAAAACTTAATCGGACAGATTCGATGAATGTCCGTGGCGTATGCGACCTGCGGTCTGTAGGAAGATTTCCTACACCGCGGCCTATGAAAAAAATTAATTCCTTATGGCGCGAAGACTTGCCGGCGGCGCTTGAAGCAAATCCGAGGATGCAACCGGCAAGTCATGAATACCGGTTGTTTTCGGCGGCTGTTCCCGCGGTCGCGCGCGGCGGCGCCGACGTATCCTGCACCGGGTCGAAACGGGCGCTTAGAAAACATCATGACGGTGATCGCGGTATTCAATCAGAAAGGCGGCGTCGGCAAAACCACGACCGCGCTCAATATCGCGGCCGGACTCGCCATGCTGAAGCTCGACCCGATCGCGATTGACCTCGATCCGCAGGGCCATTTGACGCTGGCCAGCGGCGCATCGGCATTCACCGCGGACGCCGGCGCCTATGCGTTTTTCCAGCGCGGCGTGCCACTCGATCAGGTGGTGCACCGTCTGCCGTCGGGCCGCCGCATCGTGCCGGCCACGCTGGATCTGAGCAAGATCGACGCGCTGTGCGGCGGCGACGCCAACATTTCGACGCGGCTGCGCGACGGCATCCGCGCCGCGCTTGGCGCGCCCTCGGCCCCCGTCATCATCGATTGCTGTCCGATGCTCGGCGTGCTCACGCTCAATGCGCTGATCGCCGCCGATCGCGTGCTGATACCGGTATCGGCGGATTTTCTATCACTGCAGGGCGTTGACCGTCTCGACCGTGCGCTCAATGCGCTGGAGATCAAACTCAAACGCCGCATCGAACGGCGCGTGCTGGTCACGCGCTACGACGGGCGCCGCCGGCTGTCGTCGGACATTCATGCCGAACTCAAGCGCCGCTACGGTGATGCCGTGTGCGAAACGCGCATCGTCGAAAACGTCGCGCTCGCCGAGAGCCCGATGCGCAGCAAGGATATTTTTGCGTTTTCCCCGGCCAGTCCGGGCGCGCGCGATTACGGCGCGCTGATGCAGGAGCTCGGCGGCAGCGGCTTTTTCAACTGACGCGCGAACGCACGCGCACGATGACGTCGATGCCCTCGGCGAGCGCGCCCTGCGGCAACGGCGGCAGACCGGTGACGCGGATTTCGCGCGCATCGATGTCGGTCAACTCGCCCGAATCGACGTTGTAGAAGTGATGATGCGGTTCGGTGTTCGGATCGTAAAACACCTTGCCCGGATCGGCGATCACTTCACGAATCAACTTGCGCGCGACGAATAATTTCAGCGTGTTGTATACGGTCGCCTTCGAAGTTTCGGTCGCGCGATCGTTGGTCAGCGCGAGTATGCGGTCGGCCGACACGTGCTCGCCACGCGAAAAAATCGCATGCGCGATCTCGATCCGCTGATGCGTCGGCGCAATGCCATGGGCACGCAGCAATGCGGGCAAACTTTCGCGGGTATGAGTTGTGGTGTGCATGGTCGGGGGCGGCTTGATTCTAGGCCAAGGTCTGGACTCTGTCTAATCCGTAGCCCGATTCCGTCGCTCCGAACCCCGGCATCGAAAATTGCCGTTCCGTGACTTATTTAACGCGGCCGGCGACAACCATGTGGCCATGCCCCCCGATGCTAGAATTCCGGCGCCGGCAAGCGACGCCGGCAGGCAATTCAACCCATTGTTTTTATTTTGGAAGCTGGCACACTTTAGTGCGTTTTCCGTTCGTTCCAACAGACTGACCGCTTATCGGTTATGCATGGAACTGGTCAAGCGGCATCATTAAGATGCCAATCACTGGGGAGTAATCAAATGCGACGCGCATCCGGCTTTACCCTGATCGAACTGATGGTAACGATGGCCATTGTGGGCATTCTGGTCGCCGTTGCGTTTCCGTCTTACCAAAAGCAGATGGCGAAGGCGGCGCGCTCGACCGGTCAGCAGTTCATGAGCGACCTCGCCCAGCGCGAGGAACAGTATTTTCTCGATGCGCGCCAATATGCAACCGGCCTCGGCGTCGCCGCCGGTCAGATCAACATGAGCATCCCGACCCAGGTCTCGTCCAAGTATCAGGCGCCGGTATTCATAGTGAACAATGCGGTGTCGCCGCCGACCTTCACCATCACCATGGCGCCCATCGCCGGCGGCACCGTCTCCGCCGATGGCACGCTGGTCATCAACAACATCGCGCAACGCTGGCGCGAAGTCGATAACAACGGCGTCTACGGCAACAACGATTGCCTGTGGGAACAGGATTCATGCAATCCGTCGTAACCGCCGCCGCTCTGCGCCGCGCGCTTGTGCGCGGCTTCACGCTCATCGAACTGATGATCGTGCTGCTGATCGTCGCCATTCTGGTCGCGGTCGGCCTGCCCAGCATGACGGATTTCGTCGCCGACGAGCGCGTGCGCACCGTCACTTCCGACATCATGTCGGAAATCGGTTTCGCGCGCGCGACGGCGGTGGTGCAAAGCCGCCGCGTCATCATGGAAAAACTCGGCGTCGGCTGGGATCAGGGCTGGCGCATCTACGTCGACGTCAATGACAACGCGACCTACGACGCCGGCGTCGATATCGAGGTCAAGCGCTTCAACGGTTTCGGCACGGGAACGGCGAGCGCCAGCGGCCGGCTTTACACCTGCAGCCCGGTCGCGGATTTCGCGACCCGCATCATTTTCCGGCCCGACGGGCGCGTCGTCCGTTCAGCCGGCGCGCCCAGCGTGACCGACGGCATCTATGTCATCGATCCGATGGGCGATAACGATGTCTGCAACAACAAAACGCGCGCCATCCTGTTCGGCATCGACGGGCGCGTCAACAGCCGCAAGCTCACCAGCGGCTCCAACGCCTGCGTAGGAATCGCCCCGCCATGCTGACCACGCGCCGCGGCTTTACGCTGATCGAGGTGCTGGTCACGCTGGTCATTCTGCTGTTCGGCCTGCTTGGCATCGCCGGCCTGATGGCCAAGGGCCAGCGCGCGGCCTTCGAGGCGTTTCAGCGGCAGCAGGCGCTGTCGATCGCCGCCGACATGGCCGAGCGCATCCTCGGCAACCGCGGCCAGGCGGCGAACTATGCCGCCAACGCTCCGGTGGCAACGCCGGTCGGCGCCAGCAACGGGCTGTATTACGGCAACCTCCTGAAGAACAACATCACCAACTGCGCCACCGCCGTCTGCACCAATTCCGAGTTGCAGCAATATGACGTCGCAATTTGGGAAGGCCAGCTGATGGGTTATACCGAAAGTCTGATCGTCGGCGGCACGCGCGTCGGCGGCATCGTCAACGCCAACGGCTGTATCGAACAACTCGCCACGACCATCGCCCAGTGTCCGGGCGCCCCTGCGCCCGCAGGCAGTCTCTACACGACCACGCTGCGGATCAGCGTGGCCTGGCAGGGCAGCGGAGATACCGCTGTGCCGACGGCTTCGAACTGCGGCCAGGGGCTGTACTCAAGCGCGAACAACAACGGCGTTTACGCGGTGTCCGAAGCCAGTCGCCGGCTCGCCACAACGGACGTCAATCTGCTGCAGGCCTGCCCATGACCCCACTCAGCTTTTCCGCTACCCGGCAAGGCGGCCTGTCGCTGGTCGAAATGATGGTGGGCCTGGCCATCGGGCTGTTCCTGACGCTCGGCCTGTTCACCATGATCAGCAATACCTCCAGCGCATTCAAGATACAGGACGATTTCGCGCGCATGCAGGATAACGCCGCCGCCGCCATGCGCTACATCGGCGGCTCGCTGCGCATGGCCAGCTTTTACGGTTATGCGCAGGATGGTTCGGTCATCAACACCGCGATCGACGGCGTTGCCACCACCACCGATTGCGGTTCGGCGACCAACCCGCCTACATCGAACTGGGCGCTCACCTTGTCAGTACCGGTCTACGGGTTTATCGGACTCACGCCGACCAACATCAATACCACCCTGCCGTGCATCGCCATCGCCAATTACCTGGCGGTTCCAGGCGGGCAACAAATACTCGTCACCCGCGGCGCGATCGGTTATCGCATCCCCGACCCCAACGCCGACGGCAATCTCGCTGACGGGCTGGCCGCGCAAGCCAACTACGCGACCACAATCTATGTGCAATCCGACCCCTCACAGGGCCTGATTTTTTACGGCGCCGACTTTACGAACCTGAAGACCGCGGGCTACACGCGCACGCTGCCCAACGGCAACGACATCGACATTTTCGAATACGCCGCCCACGTCTATTACATCCGCCCGTGCAGCCGCTTCGCCGCCGGCACCACCTGCCAGACCACCGCCGGCACGCTGGCCGGCGGCAACGACGACGACGGCAAACCGGTGCCCACGCTGGTGCGGCAGGAGCTTCAGGGCAGCGTGATGACGGAAGTCGCGCTGGCCGAGGGCATCGAGCGCATGAGCGTGCTCTACGGCATCGACAATACCGGCCCCTCCGGACCGGACGGCATTGCCGACACGTTTACCCTGACGCCGGGCCCCTCGGACTGGGTGAACGTGGTCGCGGTGCGCATCGCCCTGCTGGTGCGCTCGCCGACGCTGACGGCGCAGTACGACGACAGCGGCAAAAGCTACGATCTGAACGGCGACAACGTGGCCGACTACAACTGCAATACCGATGTCATCACGCCGGCGGCCTGCCGCTACAAGCGCAAGGTCTTTTCGCAGTTGTTCCAACTGCGCAACATCTCGCAGCGCAGAGGTCTCTGATGTCCGCCAGCCACCGCTTGCGCCAGCGCGGCGCCGTTCTTATCGTCAGCCTGATCATGCTGGCGGTGATGTCGATGTTCGTGCTGTCGATGCTGAAGACCTCGATACTCGAACTGAAAATCGGCGGCGCCAGCCACGTCACGCAGCTGAATTTTTCAAATGCCGAATTAGCGATCAACAAATGGATCAATGACAACAACGGCCGCCTCGCGCCGAATTTTCTGGCGCTGACGCCGTTGTCCGCGGGCTGCAACGTCAATTCCACCGGGCAGGGGCCCTGCACCGATCCGCCTGTCGTCTACGGCGGCACGGTCACGATCACGCCGACGCAGTTGCACTGCGGGCAGTGGGCACAGTTCGGCAACATGATGGGCTCGACACAGTTGAGCGCCGTGCAGTTCGACGTCAGGGGCTCAGCCGTCGGCACCTTGGGCGGCACGACGGTCGTGCACACGGGCGTACAGTCGCTGGCCCCGCCGGGCGCCTGTTGAACGTTTATCAATCAATACACCGATTCATTGTCGTACATAGCAAAGCGAGGCATGCCGTGAATAAAACATCATTCTTCCGCAAAGCAGTCACCTGGTTGCTGATCAGCCTGATGGCCAACCCGGCCGCCATCGCGCCCGCGTTTGCGCGCGACACCGACATCTATCTGAACACCAACAGCGGCGCCGCCACCGCCGAGCCGAACATCATGATCGTGCTCGACACCTCGGACTCGATGAACTATTTCGAGGACTGGACGGAATATCCGGGCGCCTACGACTCGCATGTCGAATATCTGTGGAACGATCCCATCATCGGCTTCGGCGCCACGCCGCAAAACGCCGAATCCGGTTCGTACATCGCCACCGGCATCGGCCCCACCGTCACCTCGATCGTGCGCGCCGGCACTACCGCCACCGTCACCTTTGCATCGGCCCACGGTTATGCGGCCGGCTGGACCGTCAACGTTTATAACGCCACCGATCCGCTCTACAACGGCAGCTTCCCGATCGTCAGCGTGCCGACCTCGACGACCATCACCTACACCATGAGCGGCACGCCCGCGGCCAACGCCGTCGCTACCAGCGGGTATTTGCTGTATGCCTCGTCGCGCAATAAATATGCGTCCAGCGTGTACGGCTTCTGGGCCGGCAGCACACCCGAAGCGCGGCTGGCGCTATGGGCTTCGGCGAAGGCGACTGCCCTTGCCATCGAACCGGCCGGCGGCAACAACGATCCGGGCCCCCGCTACATCCACCGCGATTACAACGACGGCTCGTGGCTCTACTTCACGACCATTTCCTCGATCTATTCACTGCGGCTGCGCGCGACCAGCTTCGACCGTTTCCGCGGCCATGTGCAGTCGATCGCCGGCACCCGCGGCGGCGTAACTTTCAGCGCGGCCAACGACTACCGTACCTACAACCGCTGCAACGACTCGGGCAACGACCCGACGCTGCCGGCGAACACCAATGCGACCGGCCTGTCGTCGCAGGTCGATCCCTCCGACGGCGTGACGCCGCAGGGCCTGACGCCATCGACCATCTTTGCGCCGACCGCGGCGCCGCGCAACAGCGGCCGCTACCTCAATCAGAAATGGGTGCGCTGGGAGCGTTTCCTCAACCTGCAGAACGGACGCTTCACCTCGGGCGACACTACCTACGGCACAACCGCGTCTTCCGCCGGTTTCAGCAGCAGTAACGTCGGTCCCTACACGATCGCGCCGGCGAGTTCGCCCAGTTCCGGCGTCGGCAACGCCGGCAGTTCGATTTCGCTGCGCACCGACCATGCGGTCGCGCCGATCAACGCCTCGGCCGTGCGCGACAGCTATCCGAACTCCCCGGGTTACGGCAACAACACCACCAACATCGGCCAGCAGGGCCAGCCGATCCGCACGCGCATCGACAAGGGCACGGTCGGCACAGTGCAGTCCGGCGACTCTTACGCGGGATGGACGACGCCAAAGGCCGATCTCGGCGGCTTTGGATTTCTGAGTGCCGTGATCAGCGCGCCCTACACCTGGAACGAACCGGCCTCCTACGCCAGCCTCGCTGCCGGCAGCTATCAGGTCTTGAGGGACATCCTCAGCTTCTACAGTATCAATGCCGGTTCGGCCGCCGCCGCGCCGGCGATGGCCTGGTTCGGCAATCGCGACAACCCGCCGGGCCCGGACGACTCCTACACTACCGGCACGCCGGCCTACTATGACCACGCCGGCACGCTGGCAAACAAACAATCGGCGACGACCTTCAACATGACTGCCGCCAACACCAACGGCGCCAGCAGCTTTGCCGCCGGCAATATCATCAACGTCTCGGACTATGTCCAATATGTCGTGGCGCAGATCGCCACCATCACCACCTCCGGCGGCAATCCGCTGGTCACGCTGTGCACCGCCAACGGCGTGCCGAACGCCAACTGCACCATGGGTGTCTATACCAATCTCAGCACGCTGGGCGCCAATCTGGCAGTCTCGCTCAACCTCAAGCTCATTACCTCGAGCACGGTCGTCACACAAAACATCTGCTCGCGCACCTGCACGCTCGACGCCGATGGCGGCGTCGCCGGTGTTCAGGCCGCAATCAAGGAATCCAAATTTACCGACGGCGCCGGGCAGACGCTCTATTACTTCAAGACTGCCGCCGGCTCCGCCGCCACCTGCGTGAGCACCGCCGTGACGCCGGGCCCTGCCGCCAACGGCACCACAGACTGCGTCACCACCAACCTGCCGGCGGCGTGCACGGCGCCGGCCGGCAGCGGCAACGTGTTTTACACCGCAGTCTTCGGCGGCTGCGCCTGGACCGGCCGGCAAAGCCTCTATGTCGAGGGCGCGGGCACCTATTATTACGGCGGCGTCTGCGGCGCAGCTGCAACCTGCACCCACCCGACGGGCGCCAATGTCGATGCCAGTACCTGTCCGGCCAGCAACATCTTGTCGACCAACACCTACGGCTCCAGCAGTTATCAGGTCAGCAATTACTGCTCGACCAGCGGACTCGCCAACATCAGCGTCAACGGCAACCAGCTTGCCGGTTCGGTGCTCGGCAGCGCCACCAGCGGCTGCTCCAATGCCGCGAACCAGAGTCAGGCCTGCACGACGCGCCCGGGCGCGCCGGCGAACCCCGCCTGCACCTATATCAGCAACGGCGTGCCCTCGGCCACCGCCGGTTGTACGCAGCCCTCGCCGACCACATCGACCACCGGCGGCAACAGCTTCACCGACTACGCCGTGTTCAACTATGCAGCGGCCGACACCAACCTCTATCACGATTGCCTGGCCGACAACGGCACCAACGGCAACCCGAGCAACGGCTACATCAAGAGCTATCAGGACACGCCGTTCGGGACCTCGTGGGGCGCGTCGTACAGCGCGGCGGCGGGCAGCAGCGCGCCGTATGCCGATTCGGGTCACGCAAGCAACGGCGGCCTCAACATTAATGTGTATTCGGTCAACTATCTGAACTGGGTGTTCGGCCCGAAAGGCCCGAGCGGCGCGCCGATCGGCCGCAAGACGCGTCTGCAGATCGCCAAGGACGCGCTGAGCAGCATCATCGCCTCGACCAACGGCGTGCGCATGGGCCTGATGGCCTTCAACAAGACGGCGGCTTGCGCGTCGAGTGTCGGCACGATCACTCCGGGTACGGCGGTTTTCACCGGACTCAATTCCGGCTTCACCAACGGCCAGTCCGTGTCGTTGCCGGGCGCCGGCGCCGCAGGCGCGGCTTTGACCACCACCATCAGTGCGACGGCACCCAATGCGATCGATCCGAATTCGACGGACTTTACGCTCGCCACCAACGCCACCAATCCCTCGACGACCGGCTCGATTGCCAACGGCAGTGGAACCGTCACCGTCGCCAGCAGCGCCGGCTTTGCCGTCGGCCAGCGTGTCAGCGTTTCCGGTGCCGACCCGACCAATGCACCCTCCAATGCGCTGGTCTCCTATATCACCGGCATACTCGCCAGTCCGGCACGCCTGGTGCTGACCGACACCGCTAATGCGACCGTGGCGGGTGCGTCGGTCACGCTGGCACCGATTCTGACGACCATGGCGGCCAACCCCTGCAGCGGCGCAACCATCGACGACGGCGCCAACGTGCAGCGCGTGATCACGCGCATGGGCAGCAGCACGTCCGATCTGCCGGCCTATAACAACCGCGCCACGCTGATCGCGGCGCTCAACAGCCTGACCGCGTCCTCGCGCACGCCGCTCACCGAGTCGCTCTACGAAGCCTACCGCTACTTCAGCGGCCGCTCGCCGAAGTGGGGCACTTCGACCGCCACCACCTCGACTGCGGTCTCCGTCACCACCGGTCGCGACACAACCGCGATCTGTACGACGACCGGCCCCGGCACCGGCTGCACGGCCACCGGCAACTATGCGTCGCCGATGCTGAACAACCCGAACACGACCAGCCCCGCCGGCTGCCAGAAGAACTTCCAGATTCTGATCACCGACGGCGGCCCGGAGGATGACTACAGCGCTAATGCCGACATCAAGAGCCTGAGTTGGGCGGGACCGCTCGGCGTCGTCGCACCACGGACAACGCTCGACGCCAACAATGCGCACACCGCCACCGGCCAGTTTGAAGTCACACCGGGCGTGCCCTTCGGACCGACCGATCTCGCCGGCACCACCTATGACGGCGGTTACATCTGGCTCGACGAGTTGACCTATTTCATGGCCAACGCCGACATCAGCCCGGGCGCGCGCAACTTCCCGAGCGATTCAACTGCCGACACCATCACCGGCCGGCAATCGGTCAATACCTATACGATCGGCTTCGCCGGCGCCAACACGCCGGTGCTGCAGAACGCCGCCTTGCGCGGCAACGGCGTCGATTATTCCGCGACCAACAGCTCGGGACTTGCCGCATCGATCATTGCCGCACTGGCTGCGATCACCAACTGGAATCCGACCATCGCCGCGCCGACGGTGCCGATCTCGGCACTGAACCGGACGCAGAATGCGACTGACGTCTATCTCGCGTTCTTCCAGCCGACGCCGAACATGGCCTGGCTCGGCACGGTAAAAAAATACGAGTTGAGCCAGTATCCGAACAACGGCGATGCGACCATCTGCGGCTCGGGCATCGGTTTGTGCCTGATCGGCCAGACGCAGCTGACCAAAACCTCGCCCAATCCGCCGCTGACCTGGAATATCGAAACCGTGCAGACGGATCCGATTACCGGCATCAGCCAGTCGGTGGTCGATCCGAATGCGGTTAGTTACTGGCAACCCACCTCGGTCACGGACGGTAGCAGCCCGGTCAACGGCGGCACCGGCTATCAATTGATCAACAATCTGGGAACGGTGACGCCGGACACGCGCAACGTGTATACGTTCCTGACCAATGCGGTGGCGCAGCAGAACGGCAACTCCGGCTCGTCGATCCTGCTGACCAATGCGGCCAACAAGGTGCACTTCAGCAATGCGGGCAACATCTCGAAGTGCCGGCTTGGCGACGCCGCGGCCTGCAGCGGCACGGCGACCATGAGCGACGCCACGCAGGAAACCCTGATCAACTACCTGCGCGGAGGTGACGTCACCAGCAACAACAATTGCAGCGACGGCTTCAGCACGACCTGTCTGACCTGGCGCAGCTGGGCTCACGCCGACGTGCAGCACTCGACGCCATCGGTGGTCAGCTATACCTCGTCAGCGCCGGTCATCCAGCGCATGTACTACCTGCAGAACAACGGGCTGCTGACCTCGATCGACACCTCGACCGGCCTTGAGAAATGGAGCTTCATGGTCGAAGAGGCGCTGCCGCAGATTCAAACCCTGCTGAATAACACGGCGGGCGCCGAAGACTATGTCGCCGACGGCACACCGTCGGTGTACATCGTCGACGTCAACGGCGACGGCAACATCGTGCAGAGTTCGGGCGACAAGGTCTGGTTGTACTTCGGCCTGCGTCGCGGCGGTCGCGCGTATTACGCGATCGACGTGACCAATCCGGATGCGCCGGTCTTCGGCTGGAAGATCGACGCCAGCCAGACGCCGGCCAAGGTCTGCGTGGGCAACGGCGTCTGCACCAGCGCGCCGCAGTTCAACCAGATCGGACAAACGTGGTCGACGCCCTATATCGGCAAGGTGCGCGCCAACGCCAATCCGGTGATGATCTTCGGCGGCGGCTACGATCCGGCCGACGATTCGATTCCGGTCGGCACCCGCACGATGGGCCGCGCGGTCTATGTGATCGATGCGTACAACACGACGCTGGTGCAATCCTGGGGCGTCGGCCAGTCGGGGCCCTTCCTTGGCAGCGGCGCGTCGTCGATGATTTATGCAATCCCCTCCGCGGTCACCTCGCTCAATACCGACCTCGACGCGCAGAATCTGCTCGACCGCCTCTACGTCGGCGACACCTACGGCAATCTGTGGCGGATGGATATCGACGACACAAACGTCACCAACTGGAACGCGAAACTGCTGGCGAGTCTGTCGAGCGACATCAGTTCGGGCGAACGGCGCAAGATTCTGTTCCCGCCGGCGGCGGTGCGGCAGAATTCGCCGTACCGATTCGATGCCGTCTATGTCGGCACCGGCGACCTCGAACATCCGCTGTGCCTGAGCTACAACCAGGTGACGCCGACGGTGATGACGAACACCTGCTCTGCATTCGCACCGGCCAATAACTTCTACATGGTCGTCGATACGGATACGGGTCTCGTCGCCTCCAACACGTCGCCGATCCTGACCACCAATCTGTATGCGCGGCCGACGACGGATATTGCGACCAACACGTCGAACACCATCCTCAATACCAACAAGGGCTGGTATCGCGCCTATGATAACGGCGAAAAGTCGTCGAATGCGCCGACGGTGTTCAACAATCAACTGACCTTCGGCACCTACGCGCCGCTGGGTCAGAGCGGCGGCGCCTGCGTGCCGCCGGGCGAAGGCCGGCTCAATGAAATCAACGCGATCACCGGCGATTACCTGCCGATCAACGGCAGCGTGTCACAACCGTCCGACCGCTATTTATCGACCTTCATCACCCACGGTTATATTTCGACCGGGCAGCTGATCGTCGAAGGCAAGAGCATCTACCAGATCGTGGTTTCGGATGCGCGCCTGCAGTCGAATCTGGTCGGCAGCATGGGGTCGGCGACCAAGATCTACTGGTACATGGAACCCGAGCAATAAAACGAAGGCGGCAAATTAAATCCCCGCCCGCGTGGCGGGGATTTTTTTGTCTGTTTTTTGGAAACGCCCGTTCGCCAACGCACTGCAGGATACGGCGTCGCTGCAACGGCGAGCCGTTCAGCAATCGGTGGCGGCGAGATTCTTCGGCAGCGGGAAGGTGACGTGCTCGGTAATGCCGGAGAGTTCGGCCACCTCGGTGGCGCCCATTTCGCGCAGGCGCGCAACCACGTCCTGCACCAGCACTTCGGGGGCCGAGGCGCCGGCGGTGATGCCGACGCAGCGGCGACCGGCCACCCATTCGGCTTTCAGTTCGCGCGCGTTGTCCACCATATAGGCGGCCACGCCCTGATTCGCCGCCACTTCGCGCAGACGGTTCGAATTCGAACTGTTCGGCGAGCCGACGACGATCACCAGATCGCAGCGATGCGCAAGTTCCTTGATCGCATCCTGCCGGTTTTGCGTCGCATAGCAGATGTCGTCCTTGCGCGGACCGGTGATTTTCGGAAAACGCGCGCGCAAGGCGGCGATGATCTGGCTCGCGTCATCAACCGACAGCGTGGTCTGCGTGACAAAGGCGAGATTGTTGTCGTCGTTGACCTTGAGCGCAGCGACATCGGCCGGACGTTCGACCAGATACATGCCGCCCTGCGACTGGCCCATCGTGCCCTCGACCTCGGGATGGCCCTGGTGTCCGATCATGACGATTTCGCGGCCCTGCTGGCGCAGCTTTGCGACTTCCATATGCACCTTGGTCACCAGCGGGCAGGTGGCGTCGAACACGCGCAGGTTGCGCGCCTCGGCATCGAGACGCACGGTCTTCGACACGCCGTGAGCGCTGAAAATCACCGTGCTCCCGGCGGGCACCTCGTCGAGTTCCTCGACGAATACCGCGCCCTTGGCGCGCAGATCATCGACGACGAATTTGTTATGCACGACTTCATGCCGCACATAGATCGGCGCGCCGTGTATCACGAGAGCGCGCTCGACGATTTCGATCGCGCGATCGACGCCGGCGCAAAAGCCGCGGGGTTTGGCGAGCAGGACTTGCATGGGGCGGAATTATAGCCGAAGCCCCGCCACCGCCTCAGGACTTGCCGGGCGCGGGGCTTTTCAGGCTGTCCCACACCATTAATGCGGCGCCGCAGGTAATCGCCGAATCGGCGAGGTTGAAGGCCGGCCAATGCCAGTCGGCGGCGTGAAAATCGAGAAAATCGATCACCGCGCCGAGCCAGATGCGGTCGATCAGATTGCCCAGCGCGCCGCCCAGAATCAGCGCGAGCGCCAGACCGAACAGCGTGAATTGTGTCTGTTTGCGCAACAACAGCGCGATCCAGACCGTTGCGATCAGGGCAATGACAATGAAAAACGCGCGCTGCCAGCCGGCGGCGCCGGCGAGAAAACTGAAAGCTGCGCCGGTGTTGTGCCAGAGCACAAGATTGAAAAACGAGGTCACCACGATGCTCTGGCCATCGACCAGCCAGCCAGCCATCGCGTATTTCGACGCCTGATCGAGGGCGATGACCGCGAGGGCAATCGCCAGCCAGCGCGTCATGCGCGGTCACTCATGCAAAGCGGCGCGGTTCTCCCGCCCCGTAGAGGTTGGCGACGCAGCGACCGCACAGATCGGCATGCGCCGCATCGGCGCCGACGTCGGCGCGGTAGTGCCAGCAGCGCTCGCATTTCGCGTGCGCGGTGGCAACCACCCGCACGGTGACGCCCTCCAGCGAAGTGGCCTGCGCCGCCGCATCGGCGCCGCGGTGCAGCGTCGCGCGCGAGGTAATCAGCGGAAAGCGCAGATCGTCGCCGAACGACGCGAGAAACTCATGCTGCGTGCCGTCGGCGTACAAATCGACTTCGCCCGCCAGCGAGGAGCCGATGCTGCCGGCAACGCGCAATTCTTCGAGCAGTTTGAGCACATCCGAACGCAGCGCGCGCACTTTTTGCCAGCGCCCGCGCAGACCATCCGCGTCGCGCGGTTGCGGGAACTGGTACCAGGTCTGTTCGAACACGCTGCTGCCGCCGCCGTTGAGGGTCTCCCAGACTTCACTCGCGGTAAACGACAGCACCGGCGCCATCAGGCGCACCAGCGACTGGATCATGTGATAAATCGCATTCTGCGCCGAGCGTCGCGCGCGGCTGTTTTCGCCCGCGGTATAGAGCCGGTCTTTCAGCACGTCGAGATAGAAGCCACCGAGATCCTCGGAACAGAAACTCTGCAGCTTCTGCACGACGTTGTGAAATTCATAGCGGCCGTAAAAACCCTGCGAGCGCGGTTCCTGTGCGCCCAACTCGGACGGCGTCAGTGCCGCCTGCAGATCCTGCGTCATCATCCAGGCGTAACGATCGATTTCAAGCCACTCTTCGAGCGGCAATGCGTGCGCCTGCGGATCGAAATCGGCGACGTTGGCAAGCAGGAAGCGCAGCGTATTGCGGATGCGCCGGTACGATTCGACCACGCGTTTCAGAATTTCATCGGAGATCGACAGTTCGCCCGAATAATCGGTCTGGCCGACCCACAAACGCAGAATGTCGGCGCCCAGCGAGTCGAGCACTTTCTGCGGCGCGATCACGTTGCCCGTCGACTTCGACATCTTGCGGCCCTTGCCGTCAACCACGAAGCCGTGGGTCAGCAGGCTTTTGTAAGGCGGCACGCCGTTGATCATGCACGACACCAGCAGCGACGAATGAAACCAGCCGCGATGCTGATCCGAACCTTCGAGATACAAATCGGCCGGGAACTGCAGCACGTCCTTGTGCGAGCCGCGCAGCACAGTTTCGTGCGTCGAGCCCGAATCGAACCAGACGTCCAGCGTGTCACGGATTTTTTCGTACTGATCCGCGTCGGCGCCGAGCAGCTCCGCGGCTTCGATCTGCTGCCACGCTTCGATGCCGGATTGTTCGACGCGCCTGGCGATGGTTTCGAGCAATTCGAGCGTGCGCGGATGCAGTTCGCGTGTTTCCTTGTGGATGAAGAGCGGCATCGGCACGCCCCACTGGCGCTGGCGCGACAGCGTCCAGTCGGGCCGGTTGGCGATCATGCCGTGCAGCCGCGCCTTGCCCCAGTCCGGGTAAAACGTCGTTGCCTCGACGCCGCGCAGCGCGGTCGCGCGCAGCGTTTCCGCGGGCTTCACGCCGCGATAACCGGGCACCGCCTCCATGCCGGCAAACCACTGGGTGGTCGCGCGGTAAATGATCGGCGATTTGTGCCGCCAGCAATGCATATAGCTGTGCAACTCGGCCTTCTCGTGAAACAGCGCGCCCTTTTCGCGCAGCGTTTCGACAATCAGCGGATTGGCCTTCCAGATGTTGAGTCCGCCGAACAGCGGCAACGACTCGCTGTAGCGGCCGTTGCCCTGCACCGGTGTGAGAATTTCGTCGTCCTTCATGCCGTAGGCGCGGCAGGAATTGAAGTCTTCAATGCCGTACGACGGCGCGCTGTGCACGATGCCGGTGCCGGTTTCGAGCGTGACGTACTCCGCCAGATACACCGGCGAAGTGCGCTCGTAGAACGGATGGCCGAAGGCGATTTTTTCCAGCGCCGCACCCTTGCAGGTGGCGACTGTCACGCCCTCGAGACCGTAGCGTTGCAGGCAGGCGGCCTTGAGCTCTGATGCGAGAATCAGATAGCCGCGCGAGGTCTCGATCAGGCTGTAGTCGAATTCCGGATGCGCGTTAAGCGCCTGATTCGCCGGCAGCGTCCACGGCGTGGTGGTCCAGATGACGATCCAGCCCGGCAGGTTCTTCAGCACAACGCCGCCGAAGGCCTTGCCGATTGCGCCCGCATCCTTGAACGCGAAGCCGACATCGACCGCAGTATCCTTGCGGTCGATGTATTCGACCTCCGCCTCCGCCAGCGCGGAGCCGCAATCGAAACACCAATTGACCGGCTTCAGCCCGCGGTAAACATAGCCCTTCCCGATCAGTTTGCCGAGCGCGCGGATCTCGTCGGCTTCGTTTCTGAAATCCATCGTCAGATACGGGCGCTCCCATTCGCCGAGCACGCCGAGGCGAATGAAGTCGGCCTTCTGGCGCTCGATCTGCACCGCGGCGTAGGCGCGCGATTTCTGCTGCACCTCGCTGACACCGAGCCCTTTGCCGAACTCTTTTTCGATCTGGATTTCGATCGGCATGCCGTGGCAATCCCAGCCCGGCACATAGGGCGCGTCGAAGCCGGACAGCGCTTTCGATTTGACGATGATGTCCTTGAGGATCTTGTTGACCGCATGGCCGATATGAATGTCACCATTCGCGTACGGCGGCCCGTCGTGCAGAATGAATTTTGGCCGCCCTTTGGATGCCGCGCGGATGCGCTCGTAGAGCTTGCGTTCCTGCCACGACTTCAACATCAGCGGTTCGCGTTTGGCGAGATCGCCGCGCATCGGGAACGGCGTGTCCGGCAGGTTGAGGGTTTTTTTGTAATCAGCCATTGCGGGTCTTGCGGTTGGTGGCGCGGGTGACGAAATAGTGTTTCGCGATTTCGACGTCGCGCGCGATCTGGCGCCGCAGCGTTTCGACGTCGGCGTATTTTTCCTCGTCGCGGAATTTATGCAGGAATTCGACCTTCAGGTGCCGGCCGTAGAGATCGCGATCAAAATCGAACAGGTTGACTTCGAGACAGGGACGCGCATCGCGTGCCACCGTCGGCCGCACGCCGAGGCTGGCCACCCCAGGCCGCGCAACGCCGTCGACACCGTGCACCTCGACGGCGAAGATGCCGGCCAGCGGCGGCCGGTTGTGCTTCATCAACACGTTGGCCGTCGGACAACCCAGCGTGCGGCCGAAACTGTCGCCGTGCACCACCCGTCCGCTGATCGAATAGGGCCGCCCGAGCAGGCGTTGCGCGCCGTCCATGTCGCCGGCGGCAAGCCGCTCGCGCACCGCGGTGCTCGACACGCGCACGCCCTCGACCGTCACGCTGGTCATCGCGTGCACTTCGAAAACGCCGCGCGCTTCGGCCGCCTTCAGCATGGTGAAGTCGCCGGCGCGGCGCGCACCGAAACGGAAATCGTCGCCGACCTGGATCCAGCGCGCGCCGAGTCCGCGCTGCAGCAGGCGTTCGATGAAATCCTCAGGCGCGGTTTTGGCGAAATCGAAATTGAAACGGCAGAGTTGCACGCGATCCACACCCGCGCGTTCGAGCAGCTCGAGTTTTTCGCGCAACGAGGTCAGCCGCGTCGGCGCCTGGTCGGGCGCGAAAAATTCGCGCGGGTGCGGCTCGAAGGTCATCACGCACGACGGCAGCGCGCGCTCATGCGCCGCCGCGATCAACCGCGCGAGCATCGCCTGATGCCCGAGGTGAACGCCGTCGAAATTGCCGATGGTCAGTGCGACGGGGGTATCGGCAGCGACCGGAATGGTCCGTGAAATACGCATACAAGCCAAGCTAAAAGCTTGAATTGTAGCGTGTTTTGGAAGAGCCGGTCTAGGCGCGGCAGCGCCCTAGGCGAATCGTGTCAGGTGCCGCTCAGGCCGCGCCGGCGCGCGCATCGAGCGCCGATATTGCGCCGTCGCGAATGTCGATCGCGCATGCGCTGCGCGCAAAGGCGGCGCCGAGCAAAACGATCGCCGGGCCGTTGCCGAGCCGCGACGCCGCGCGCGGCAACTCGGCCAGCACAGTGTGAATTTTTTGCATGTCCGGCAGCGTCGCATTTTCGACCAGAACTACGGCAGTTTCTGCGGAGAGCCCTGCCGCCATCAATGCCGCCGACAACTGTTCCGATTGGCCGGCCGCCATATAGATGGCCGCACTGTCGACATTGCACACTGCGCGTATCCATTCGCTCGGGTGCTTGCCCTCGCCGATACGCGGCGTGACGAAAGCGACGTTGCGGCTGATGCCGCGCTGCGTCAGCGAAATCTTGAGATCGGCACAAGCCGCCAGCGCGGCAGTGACGCCGGGCACCACTTCGACCGCCACTCCGGCTTCGCGCAGGGCGTCGATTTCTTCCTGCGCGCGACCGAACAGCATCGGGTCGCCGCCTTTCAGGCGCACGATCGTGTGGTAACGCGCCGCGGCGTCGATCAGCCGCTTGTTGATAAAACGCTGCGCGGTCGAGTGCCGCCCGCAGCGCTTGCCGACGGCGATTTTCTCGGCGCGGCTTGCAAGCGCGATGACCTCGGGATGAACCAGCGCATCGTGAAAAACAATGTCGGCTCGCTCCAGCAAGCGCGCCGCGCGCAAGGTCAGCAAATCGGGGGCGCCCGGTCCTGCGCCGACGAGATAAACAGTGCCGCGCGCCACAGTCATTGCGTCGTCGCCGGGCCCCCGCCCAGCACGCGCCGCCGGAACAACGGTTGCGGGCGCTCGACCGAGGTCTGATAGGCCTCGCTGAAATCGCCGAACGCGGACAGCGCGGCCTGCGCGTCTTCGCCGGCCTTGAGTTCGAACGCATCGAAACCGCAGCGCGACAGATAAAAGATTACATCACGGATGACATCGCCGATCGCGCGCAGTTCGCCCTGCCAGCCGTACCGTTCGCGCAGCAGGCGGCCGATCGAATAACCGCGGCCGTCGGTGAAGTGCGGAAAATCGACTGCGATCAGCTCGAAGTGCTTGAGGTCGCCGGCAATTACCGCGGGATCGTCGGTGTTTGCCAGCCACACACCGAGATGGCCGCCGCGCGCGAGCAGCGCGTCGCGTTGCGCGGTCCACTGCGCCAGCGACACGATGACATCCCCCGCCGGCGGCAGCGCCGGCAGGCTTTTGTCGGCACCCGGCCTAAGCAACAGCCAGTTGTTCGCCGCGACCTGCTGGTTTTTTATGATGACCGCCATACACATGCTCCTTGAATGGTTCGATGCCAATGCGGCGCACCACATCGACGAAACGTTCTTCTGCGCTGTCGCGGCGTTCGAGATAAAGATCGATCAGTTTCTCGATCACGTCAGGCACTTCCGATTGCGACACCGAGGGCCCCAGCACCTTGCCAAGCGCGGCATCGTTGCCCTGCGCGCCGCCGATCGAGATTTGATAAAACTCGGCGCCGTGTTTGTCGACGCCCAACACGCCGATGTGACCGACATGGTGATGGCCGCAGGAATTCATGCAGCCGGAAATATTCAGATCGAGTTCGCCGATATCGTGCAGGTAATCGAGATCGTCAAAACGCTGCGCAATCGCCTCCGCCACCGGGATCGATTTCGCATTCGCCAGCGAACAGAAATCGCCGCCCGGGCAGGCGATGATATTGGTCAGCAGGCCGATATTGGGCGTCGCCAGCCCGAGTTCGCGCGCCTGCTGCCACAGCTCGAATAAATCGGCCTGGCGCACGTCGGCGAGAATCAGATTCTGCTCGTGCGACACGCGCAATTCGCCGAAGCTGTAGCGGTCGGCGAGATCGGCAATCGCATCCATCTGATCCGCGGTGACATCGCCCGGCGGCACGCCGGTTTTCTTCAGCGACAACGTCACTGCAGCGTAACCGGCAACCTTGTGCGAATGAACGTTGCGGCGTGCCCAGTTGGCGAAGGCCTTGTCGCGGCCGAGAGCCAGCACGTAACCGGAAGCCAGCGCATCGAGTTTCTGGTACGCGGGCCGCGTGAATCGTTTGGTGATGCGCTCGACTTCCTGCGCCACCAGCGTCGCGGGGCCGTCTTTGAGATGCGCCCACTCCGCCTCGACTTCGGCGCGAAATACTTCGGGCTTCAGCTCCTTGACCAGTATCTTGATGCGCGCCTTGTATTTGTTGTCGCGCCGGCCGTAGCGGTTGTAAACGCGCAGCACGGCGTCAAGGTAGCTCAACAGGTGCTGCCACGGCAGAAACGCGCAGATCTCGGTGCCGATGATGGGCGTGCGCCCGAGCCCGCCGCCGACCAGCACACGGAAGCAGATGTTGCCCTGCTCGTCCTGCGTCGCCTGCAAACCGATGTCGTGCACCTGGATCGCGGCGCGGTCTTTTTCCGCGCCACTGACCGCGATTTTGAATTTGCGCGGCAGAAACGCGAATTCCGGATGGAAGGCCGACCACTGGCGGATGATTTCGCACCACACCAGCGGATCGATCACTTCATCCGCCGCCACACCGGCGAAGTGATCGGTCGTCGTGTTGCGGATGCAATTGCCGCTGGTCTGGATCGCGTGCATCTGCACCGTCGCCAGTTTGGCGAGTATGTCCGGCACCTCTTCAAGTTTCGGCCAGTTGAACTGGATGTTCTGCCGCGTGCTGAAATGGCCGTAACCGCGGTCCCACTTGCGCGCGATGTAAGCGAGTGCCCGCAGTTGATGGCTGCCAAGCAGACCGTAGGGGATCGCCACGCGCAGCATCGGCGCAAAGCGTTGGATATACAGACCGTTTTGCAAACGCAGCGGCCGGAAATCATCCTCGCTCAAACTGCCGGCAAGAAAGCGGCGCGTCTGGTCGCGAAACTGGTTGACCCGGTCATCGACAATGCGCTGGTCGATTTCGTCGTAAATGTACATGTTTTATAGGCTTGTTTTTTGGGCGACCCGCATGGTATCAATGGTGCGTTATAGCGCTAAAGACTGTTATGTTACAATTAAATAACCAATGATTATTTGCATATAACATCATGAAAATTCAGCAATTACGCTATCTTGTCGAGGTCAGCAAACAGGGGCTCAATTTGTCGGCGGCGGCGGAATCCCTGCACACCTCGCAACCGGGCATCAGCAAACAGATTCGCCTGCTCGAAGACGAACTGGGCGTCGAGATCTTCGTGCGCAATGGCAAGCGCGTGGTGGCGGTAACCCCGCCCGGCAAAGCCGTGCTCGAAATCGCCGAGCGCATCCTGCACGAAGCCGAGAATCTGAAGCAGGCGGCAGCCGATTATTCGAACCAGGATGCCGGCAAGCTGACCATCGCGACCACACACACACAGGCCCGCTATGCGCTGCCCGAGGTGATACGCCGTTTCAGCCAGCGCTACCCCAAGGTCAAGCTGGGACTGATCCAGGGCAATCCGGTGCAGGTCTGCCAGTTCGCCATCAGCGGCGAAGCCGATTTCTGCATTGCGACAGAGGCGATCGCGAACTACGAAGAACTGGTGATGCTGCCGTGCTATGCGTGGAACCGCTGCGTAGTCGCGCCGCCCGATCACCCGATACTCAAGAAGAAAACGCTGACCATCGACGAAATCGCGCGCCATCCGATCATCACCTACGACACCGCCTTCACCGGGCGCTCGCAGATCAACCACGCGTTCGAATCAAAGGGGCTCAAACCGAATGTGGTTCTGACCGCGATCGATTCCGACGTCATCAAAACCTATGTTGCGCTCGGGCTCGGCATCGGCATCCTCGCCAACATGGCGTTCGATCCGGAGCAGGACAAAAACCTGCGCGCGATGGACGCCAGCCACCTGTTCGAATCGAGCACCACGCGCATCGGCATTCCGCGCAACGCCTATCTGCGCGGCTATATCTACGATTTCATCGCCATGTTCGCGCCGCAGTTAAGCCGCAAAGTCGTCGATGATGCGGTGCACAGAAAACCAAAAATCGACTACGACCTCTGAGCCGCCGGTTCGCGCAACAGACGTTCGATCAAAGGCAGCAGCGCGGGCGCGTCCCAGTTGAGTTCGCCGGTGCGGCTGTAGCGGACACGGCCATCGGCGCCGACCAGAAAACTCGCCGGCAGCGCGCGCACCCGCCACGCTTTCATCGCCGCGCTGCTGTGATCGCGCAGAAACACGAAATCAAACGGCTCCTTCTGCAGAAACTCGCCGATCCGCGTCTCGCCCTCGCCGACATTGACTGCGAGCACAACGAACGGCCGCCCGGCGAGACGCTTTTTCAGACGCTGCATCGAAGGCATCTCCTCGCGGCAGGGTTCGCACCAGGTCGCCCAGAAATTGACCAGCACGACCTGCCCGCGAAAATCGGCAAGGCGGTGCTTGATGCCGTCGAGATCGGCCAGTTCGATCGGTGGAAGCGTGCCGCCGCCCCAGGGACTGAGCGCCTGGGCGCGGATACCGCCGGCAGCGGTCACCATGACGACACACAGCAGCAGAGCGATTGCGCCGCGGTGGCTCATCGTGCGGGGCCGGATGAAGGCGTCATGCGACCAACGGAACGCCGCCGGCAACTGCGGCCGCGTTCCGGCACACGGTCATCCAAACGAAGTCAGCTCCTGCGCCGTCATCGTGTAGCGGAAGTTATCCGGGTCCAGACTGTCGAGCCGGCCGGATGCCGTTTCCGCCTGCGGATACATCAGAAAACCGATCTTGCCGTTCGCTGATTTCGGCAATGCGACATCGGCCGCAGTGTTGAATGCGAGCCAGTTCATTTCCCACGAACCGAACAATCTTGCGCGCGCGGCTCTCACCTGCTGGTCGTCGAGCGTCAGCAGCTGGCCGTCGGCGCGCTCTTCAAGCACCACCTTGCGCACATCGGCCGGATCAACCGGCACCCAGCCGTAGGCGGCCGAATAAAACTCGGCGCGGCAATGCTGGGCCCGCGTAACGATGTCGGTGCCCACACCCAGACTGCGGTAACCGAACCCCGATTTCGCCACGCGCACGCCGTAGATATCGCGCGCGGGAATGCCGCTGGCACGGGCAAGGCCGACGAACAGGGCATTGAGGTCGGCGCACTTGCCGCCGAGATTTTTCGATTCGAGCAGATATTTGATGTCGCCGACGCCGCAACCGCGCGTCTTCGGATCGCGGTAGGTGTTCTCGACAATCCACTCGTAAATCGCGCGCGCCTTTTCGATCTCGCCGGCGCCGGCATTTTTGGTGATCGCGCGCGCGGTGTCGCGCACTATGCCGTCAGTCGGAATCAATTCGGTCGGCGCCAGATAGCGCTGCAATTCCACGCGGTCAGCCTTCGCACCGCTGCCGGGCTTGGACAGATCGACCGCGCGATCGCGTGTCGCAAAACGGCTCGTCACCTGAACCGCCGGCACCTTGTCCGACGACGACGCTTCGAAATAAAGCATCTCGGCGCCGTACTTGCCGTCGGTCACAACGGTCGCGGTGCCGCCTTCAGCGCTCCAGGTGCTGCCGAGATTTTTCTGGAAATCGGTGTCAGCGGCCAGCGGCAGCGGCAACCACACACGCGACACACCGGCGGGTGTGAGCACGCCGACCTTGGTGGTCACTTCGAATACGCGCCATTTGTCGGCCGCGGCCGCCAGCGCATTCGATACAAACTGCGGCATCACGGACATTGCGGCCGCAGCCGGCAATGCGCTCGTGGTTTTCCTGATGAATTCCCGTCTGTTCATGGTCACACCTCTGAAGTTGATATCCCGGATAGTCAAAGACCTGCCGCGTGCACGACGCGGCGACAGCCCTACCGGGAGGGAGGCTTGTTGGGATGACCCGCGGAAACCGCGCGGGCCAGTGGGGGGGCAGCTCGCATGGGGAAGCTAGGATACCTGCGACGGCCCGATTGCTCAAGCCGCGCGCCGCGCGAAATCGCGCACACGAAATCCAAGCAGCCACAAGGTCGCAAAATAAGCGATCACGCCGACCAGCACGAGGCCGCCCAGGCGCAACACGCGCGCGGCGGCGCGGGCAGCCAGCCAGCTGTCGGCGCGGCCGGCGCCGAACCACAGGCAAAGCCCCATCGCCACAATGGCAATGCCGATCTTGGCCGCAAATACGATCCAGCCCGGCTGCGGCGTATAGATGCCATGCACGCGCAGTTGTCGATAGAGCAGGCCGGCGTTAAGGCAGGCGCCAAGCCCGATCGACAGCGCAAGCCCGGCGTGCTTCAGCGGCCACATGAACAACAGGTTCATCGCCTGCGTGGCGCCCAGCGAAATCAGTGCAATCTTGACCGGCGTACGGATGTTCTGGCGCGCATAGAATCCGGGCGCCAGCACCTTGACCAGGATGAGGCCGAGCAGCCCCGCGCTATACGCAATCAGAGCGTTGCGCGTCATCATCACGTCGGTGACGGAAAACTCGCCGTAGTGAAACAGCGTCGTGATCAGCGGCACCGCCAGTAACGCCAGCGCGACCGCCGACGGCAGGGCCAGCATCAGCGTCAGCCGCAAACCCCAGTCGAGCAGCTTGGCGTATTCCTGCGGCGATTCGTCGGCGTAATGCTTGGCGAGGCTCGGCAGCAGAATGGTGCTCAGTGCAACCCCCAGCATGCCGGTCGGAAATTCCATCAGGCGGTCGGCGTAGTACAGCCACGACACGCTGCCGGTGACCAGAAACGAGGCGAAAATCGTGTTGATCAACAGGCTGATCTGGCTGATCGACACGCCGAACACCGCCGGCCCCATCTGCCGGATCACGCGCCACACGCCCTCGTTGCCGAAGTCAAGCTTGAAGCGCGGCAGCAGGCCAAGCCGGTGCAGATGCGGCACCTGAAACGCGAGTTGCAGCACACCGCCGCAAAACACCGCCCATCCCAGTGCCATGACCGGCGGATCGAAGTACGGCGCCAGCCATAAGGTGAAGACGATGAACGAAATGTTGAGCAGCGCCGGCGTCAATGCCGGCACCGAAAACTTGCTGTAGGTGTTGAGTATTCCGCCGGCCAGCGAAACCAGAGAAATGAAAAAAATGTACGGAAACGTCACGCGCAGCAGGCCGGTGGTCAGCTCGAATTTCTGCGCATCCGCCGAGAACCCGGGCGCGCTGATCTGCACGATGAATGGCGCCGCCAGCACGCCGAGCAGAGTCACCACGAACAGAGCCAGCGCGAGCAAACCCGACACGCGATCGACCAGCGCTCGGGTATCCGCCTCGCCGCGGCGCTCCTTGTATTCGGCCAGTATCGGCACGAAGGCCTGCGCAAACGCACCCTCCGCAAACAGCCGCCGCAATAGGTTGGGAATTTTGAACGCGACAAAAAACGCGTCGGTGGCCACCCCGGCGCCGAATGCGCGCGCGATCACCGTGTCGCGCACAAAGCCGAGCACCCGCGAAACCAGCGTCATACTGCTGACGGTGGCCAGCGCCTTCAACAAATTCATAGTCTTAAGACCTTCTACGGGGGCGCGCTAAACCGGTGATTCTGCTTGCTAAATGGGCGCGACAGCCGTATCATAGCGCCCTTTTTAGCCGTCCCCCGACAATCCGGCGGCGATCAGCGAAGTCAGCGGAGTAATCATGGCCAATATAGCATCAGCGAAAAAAGCAGCGCGCCAGAGCATCCAGCGTCGCGCCCACAACGCGAGCCTGCGCTCGAAACTGCGCACCGCGATCAAAAGCGTGCAAGCGGCGATCAAGAACGGCGACAAGGTCGCGGCGCGCGGCGTCCTGCGCGACGCCACCAAGGTGATCGACACGATTGCCGACAAGAAGATCGTGCACAAGAACAAGGCCTCGCGCCACAAGAGCCGCCTGTCCGCCGCGATCAAGGCGATGGCGTAGCGTCACCGGCGCCGCCCGCCGGCGCCGTCTGACCCGGACGCGGTTTGCGCCGTCCGGGCCGCATCGTCAGTTCGTTGTCCCGCGCGAAGCCGAGCAGAAACGCATAGGCCGCCGGATCGATCTGCTCCAGTTCCCGGTCGACCACCACGCAGCGCACCCCGGAAGTCATCATCGGCTTCAGATAGGGGGAGTAACTCAGATGCCGGTCTTCGCCGAACACCGACATCATGCCGCACAGGCGTTCGGCCCAGTCACTGGGCCGGAATTGCCGGCCCTCGAGGGTGGTACCGAGGATGACGATTTCGAGGGCATCGAGAAACATGCGGGCTAGTTTACCAGCGTCGCCTGACACCAAAATTTCACTTGCACCGCGGCGGCGGTTTGGCACACACTATTCGTTCAATGCCGGTTAGCCGGCAGCAGATTTTGAAGTTTTTATGATTCACGGCGGCGGCAGCCGCCGTCTTGCTTTTGGGAGTTGAAACGCGATGTCGCACGTCATGCACACCTACAAGCGCCTGCCCGTCGCCTTCGAGCGCGGCGAAGGCTGCTGGCTGTGGGACAAGCAGGGCAAACGCTACCTCGACGCGCTCGCCGGCATTGCAGTGTGCGGGGTCGGTCACAGCCATCCGCGGCTGGTCAAGGCGATCTGCGAGCAGGCTGCCAAGCTGATCCATACCTCCAACCTCTACGAAATCGAGCGTCAGGAACAACTTGGCGAGCGGCTCGCCGCGATCTCCGGCATGGACGAAGTGTTCTTCTGCAATTCCGGCTGCGAAGCCAACGAAGCGGCGATCAAGCTGGCGCGCCTCTACGGCCACCACAAGGGCATCGATGCGCCGGCCATTATCGTGCTCGAAAAAGCGTTCCACGGGCGCACCATTGCCACGCTGTCGGCGACCGGCAGTCGCAAGGTTCAGGCCGGTTTCGAGCCGCTGGTGCCGGGCTTCGTGCGCGTGCCGTTCGACGACCTCGCAGCAGTCAGGAAAGTCGCGCAGAACAACCGCAACGTCGTCGCCGTGCTGGTCGAACTGATTCAGGGCGAAGGCGGCATCAACATCTGTCATGACGGCTACCTCAACGGCCTGCGCGAAATTTGCGACGCCAACGGCTGGCTGCTGATGCTCGACGAAGTGCAAAGCGGCATCGGCCGCACCGGCAAGTGGTTCGCGTTCCAGCACTCCGGCGTGAAGCCCGATGTGATGACGCTGGCCAAGGGCCTCGCCTCCGGCGTGCCGATCGGCGCCTGCCTCGCCGCCGGCCCCGCCGCCGGCGTGTTTAAACCCGGCAACCACGGCTCGACCTTCGGCGGCAATCCGCTGGCCTGCGCCGCCGCGCTCGAAACCCTCGCCATTATCGACGACGAAAAGCTGATGGCGAATGCCGTCGCCATCGGCGAATTCATCCATGACGGCCTGCGCAATGCGCTGGCCGGCAGCAGCGGCGTGCGCGAGATTCGCAACAAGGGTCTGATGATAGGCATCGAGCTCGAGGTCGAATGCAACCAGCTGGTCAAGGATGCATTGGCCGAGGGGCTGTTGATCAACGTCACCGCCGACAATGTGGTGCGTCTGCTGCCGCCGCTGAACATGCAACGCGCCGAAGCCCAGCAGCTGGTCACGCAGCTGGGCGCGCTGATCGCCGGCTTCCTCGCCAAAAGCCACATTGCGCCGGCCGCGGTCAAAACCGCCTGAGCACGCGCTGACGCACCCGGGATTCTTCCGCGATGGAACTCCGTCACTATTTGCAATTCCGCGATTTCACGCTCGACGAATACGAGTACCTGTTCGCGCGCGCACTGTGGATCAAGGACAAGTTCAAGCGCTACGAGCCGTACCAGCCGCTGGTGGACCGCACGCTGGCAATGGTGTTCGAGAAGCACTCGACGCGCACCCGCGTGTCGTTCGAAGCCGGCATGAACCAGCTGGGCGGCTCGGTCATCACGCTGATGACGCGCGACACGCAAATGGGCCGCGGCGAGCCGCTCGAAGACGTCGCGCGCGTGATTTCGCGCATGGTCGACGTCATCATGATCCGCACCTTCGAGCAGTCGATCATCGAGCGCTTCGCCTCGAACTCGCGCGTGCCGGTGATCAACGGCCTGACCAACGAATACCATCCCTGCCAGATCATGGCCGACATCTTCACCTACATCGAGCACCGCAAATCGATCCGCGGCAAAACGGTGGCATGGATCGGCGACTCGAACAACGTCTGCATCACCTGGCTGCAGGCGGCGGAAATTTTCGGTTTCAAGGTGCACGTATCGACGCCGCCCGGCTATGAACTCACGCCTTTACAGGTGAACGGCATCAACAGCGCGCATTTCGAATCGTTCGCCAATCCGCACGATGCGGTGCGCGACGCCGATCTTGTCACGACCGACGTCTGGACCAGCATGGGTTTCGAGGCCGAGAACGAAGAGCGCAAGCGCGACTTCGAAGACTGGCAGGTCGATGGCGAGATGATGCGGCTGGCCAAACCCGACGCGCTGTTCATGCACTGCCTGCCGGCGCACCGCGGCGAGGAAGTCGCCGCCGAGGTGATCGATGGCCCGCAAAGCGTGGTCTGGGACGAGGCCGAAAACCGCCTGCACGTGCAGAAAGCACTGATCGAATTTCTGCTGCTTGGCCGCACGATTGTCTGAACGCGCGCTGCGCGACGGCAGCGCGCTCATTGCCGTCATTCTGCTGCTTGCCGGCTGCGCACTGCAGGCCGCAAAACAGGATCCGCTGGAACAATTGCTCAATCTGATCGATCAGCGTCTCGCGCTGGCCGATGCGGTTGCGCGCAGTAAATGGAACTCGGGCGCCGCTGTCGAAGACCTTGCGCGCGAACTCGAGATTGTCGAAGCGATCGGCAAACAGGCTCCAGACTACGGACTTGAACCGGCCGCAGCGAGCGCCTTTTTTCAGGCGCAGATCGAAGCCTCGAAAATCGCGCAGCACGAGCGGCTCGGCAAATGGCGCGCCGCCGCCCTGCCGCCATTCGAAAACGCGCCGGATTTGCAGCGCGACATCCGTCCGCAGCTGGATCGACTCACATCAGAATTACTAAGCGCGCTGGCGCAAGCGACGCCGGCATTGCGCGCGCCGGATGCGCACGCGCGTCTCGCCGCGCGCGCCGGCGATGCGGCGCACGCCGCGGCGCTGGCGCCGCTGCTGAAAACCGCGAAAGGGAACTAGGCGCCCTGCGCCTTGATCTTGGCGACAAGATCGAGTGTGTTCTGCGCCGTTTTCGCCATTGCCACATCCACCAGCTTGCCATCGACAGTGGTGCTGCCTACGCCGCGCGCCAGCGCCTCGTTGTAGGCGGCGATCACGCGACCCGCGTAATCGATCTCGGCGGCAGTCGGCGAATAAATTTCATTGGCGATGTCGATCTGCGTCGGATGTATCACGGTGCGGCCGCGGAAACCAAGACGCTTCGACAGCAGCGTGTCGCGCCGGAATGCTTCCGGATCGCGCACGTTTGAAAACACGCCATCGAGCGGATATTGAATGTTGTTGGCGCGCGCGGCGACAAAGGTCATCTGCCGCACGAACATCATTTCCGGGCCTTCGCTCGACCACGTCGCGCCGAGCGACACGTTCATGTCGCCGTCCTCGCCGCCGGCATAGACCGCCGATTCGATGCGCGCCGCGCCGCCGATGATTTCACGTGCCGACAGTACGCCGGCAGCGCTCTCGATCATGACAATAATACTTGTGCTGCCGAGAGCAAGCCCCTTGCGCGTTTCGATGCTGCCGATCATGCGATCGACCGCGGCAACGTCGCCGACGCTGTCCTGCTTGGGCACGACAAAACCCGCCAATCCCTGCGCGCCGACGAAAGCCTCGAGGTCTTCGTGCAGAAATCCGCTCGGTACCGCGTTGACGCGCACCCAGCTCTTGTTGCCCGGAGTTTTGGCGATGGTCTCTTTCGACATCGCGCGCGCATTCGCCTTCTCCGCCGGCGGCACCGTGTCTTCGAGGTCGAATATGAAGCCGTCGGCCGGCAGCGAGACGATTTTGTCGAGCATTCTTCGCTGATTGGCCGGTACGAATAAAAGTGTGCGCCACAAACGCATGATTGATTCTCCGTTTAATTATTATTTCGCCAGCATGACCGCACCGGCGTCAGCCATCGCGGCAATACGCGCTTCGTCATAGCCGAGCTCGCGCAGGATTTCCGCCGAGTGCTGAGCCAGCAATGGCGCCGGCCGGCGGATCGACGGGCTGCCCTCGTCGAACAGCACCGGATTGCGCACGTTGCGGGTCTTGCCCATTTTCGGATGCTCGACTTCTTCGAGCACCTTCCGCGCCACGATATGCGGATTGTCGAACACTTCCTGCATGTTGTTGACGCGCGAACAGGGCACGCCCGCCTCCATCAGCAGGGCTTCAAGGTCGGCCGCGCCCTTTTTCCTGACCGCCGGCGTGACGATTTCAAGCAACGCAGCTTCGTTCTGCTTGCGCAGCACATAAGTCGCAAAGCGCGGATCGGCAATCGCTGCCGTGAGATCGACCGCGGTCATGAAGCGGCGGAACAATTCGTCGTTGGGCGTGCCGATCGCGAGGTAGTGGCCATCGCAGGTTTCAAACAATTGATACGGCGTGTTCAACCGGTGCTGATGACCGCAGCGCACCGGCACTTCGCCGGTGGCGAGATAAAACGCGGTTTCCCACGCCGCCGCTGAAATCGACGCTTCGACCAGCGAGACGTCGGCCGTGCGTCCGCCCTTGCCCTGCAATTTGCCGATCAGGCCGCACAGCGTGGCATAAGTCGAGAACATCGCGCCGAAAATATCCGCCGCCTGTATGCCGGTGCGCATCGGCATGTCGGTCGGCAAGCCCGTCACCGACAATGCGCCGGAAAACGCTTCGACGATCAGATTGACGCCGGCGCGGCGGCGATAGGGGCCGCTCTGACCGAAACCCGAGGCCGAGGTGTAGACGATGTTCGGATTGACCGCGCGCACCTGTTCGGGCCCGAGGCCGATGCCCTCGAGCGCACCGGGGCGGTTATTTTCGAGAAAGACATCGCTGGTTTTGACAAGTTCAAGCACGACGTCGCGTGCCGCCTGCTGCTTGAGATCGAGCACGAGGCTGCGTTTGTTGCGGTTGAGCGCAGCGAAGCTGGCACTCTCGCCATTGACCAGCGGCGGCATCGCGCGCGTCTGGTCGCCGCGCGCGGGGCGCTCGATCTTGATGACGTCGGCGCCCATGTCGCCCAACAGCATGCCGCAAAACGGTCCGGCGATGAAATTGCCGAGTTCAAGAACCCTGATGCCTTCAAGTGGTTGTGACATTGATCTTCTGTTCGGTGATTGATTGAATGCGGCGACCGCCTCCGACGATGCGGGACGGCCTATTCCGGTTGCAGATTGATTTTGGCGGCGAGCCGGCGGTTGGTCTGGATCTCATCGGCGATGACCTTCGCGAACTCCACCGGCGTCGAACCCACCGGCGCGAAGCCCTGCTCGCCCATCGCGTTGCTGATCTCCGGATCCTTCAGCGCGATGGCAACTTCATTGCGGATGCGCTTGACGTAGGCGTCGGGCGTGCGCGCCGGAAACCACAAGCCGTACCACGGCACGAAGATGTAGCCCTTGACGCCGGACTCGTCGATCGTCGGCACCTCGGGCAGGCCGCTCCAGCGCGTCGCCGCAGTGATGCCGAGCGCCTTGATACGTCCAGACTTGATCTGCGGCAGCAGCGCGGTCGCCGGGCCGAAGCAGGTATCGACCCGCCCCGCCATCAAATCGACGATCGCCTGACCGACGCCCTTGTACGGCACATGCAAAAGCTGCGTGCCGGCCTTGTCGTTGAACAGTTCGGCGGCGAAATGCATGACGTTGCCGATGCCGCCCGAGCCGTAGGTGATCTTGCCCGGCTGCGCCCTGGCGGCCGCGATGAATTCCGGAACCGTCTTCGCCGCAATGCCGTTATGCGCCACCAGCAAAAAGCCGACACTGTTGACGATCAGCGTGATCGGCGTGAAATCCCGGATCGGATCGTACGGCAGCGCCTTCATGATCACCGGCAGGCTGGCGTGGCTCGAGGACGTATGCAGTATGGTGTAGCCGTCGGGCAGGGCCTTCGCCACCAGATCGGTGCCGAGCGCGCCGCCGGCGCCGGGCCGGTTGTCGATCACCAGCGTGGTAATGTTCTGCATCTTGCGACCGAGCGAACGGCCGATGTAGTCCATCGGCCCGCCGGCGGCATAGGGCACGACGACGCGAATCGGCTTGGTCGGGTAATCCGCCTGCACCGTCTGCGCGCAAACGCTGTGCGCCGGCAACGCCAGCAACAGCGCCGGCAGCAGGCTCATTTTGATGAAACACATGATTCCTCCCGGATGGTTCCGGCACCGCCCTTGCCGCCGTCGCGCGCTCCCGCGCAACCGGTGGCCGGCCGTGTCTGCGGACCTGGCCGCCATTTTATCGTTTCACCCGCGGCGGCGCGAGGATAATGCTGGCCCTCGCCGCGGGCTGTGCTTAAAATTGCGCCTTTTCGCTCCCGGAAACCCGCATGTCCGCCATCAATAAAGTTGTGCTCGCCTATTCGGGCGGCCTCGATACCTCGGTCATTCTGAAATGGCTGCAGGACACCTACAAATGTGAAATCGTCACCTTCACCGCCGACATCGGCCAGGGCGAGGAAGTCTCGCCGGCGCGCGCCAAAGCCAAGCAGATGGGTGTGAAGGAAATCTTCATCGACGATCTGCGCGAAGAGTTTGTGCGCGACTTCGTGTTCCCGATGTTCCGCGCCAACGCAATTTACGAAGGCGAGTACCTGCTCGGCACTTCGATCGCGCGGCCGCTGATCGCCAAGCGCCAGATCGAGATCGCGCGCAAGACCGGCGCCGATGCCGTGAGCCACGGCGCCACCGGCAAGGGCAACGACCAGGTGCGCTTCGAACTTGGTTACTACGCGCTGGAGCCGGGCATCCGCGTGATCGCGCCGTGGCGCGAATGGGATCTGACGTCGCGCGAAACGCTCCTCAAGTACGCCGAGAAGCACGGCATCCCGGTCGAGATGAAAAAGAAAACCGGCTCGCCCTATTCGATGGACGCGAACCTGCTGCACATCTCGTACGAAGGCCGCATGCTCGAAGACCCGGCGCGCGAACCCGAAGAATCGATGTGGCGCTGGACGGTGTCGCCGGAAAAAGCGCCCGATCGCGCCGAATACATCGAGCTCGAATACCGCAAGGGCGACATCGTCGCCATCAACGGCAAAAAGCTCTCGCCGGCGAAAGTGCTGGAGAAGCTCAATCAAATGGGCGGCAAACACGGCATCGGCCGCCTCGATCTCGTCGAGAACCGCTACGTCGGCATGAAGTCGCGCGGCTGCTATGAAACGCCGGGCGGCACGATAATGTTGCGCGCGCACCGCGCGATCGAGTCGATCACGCTCGACCGCGAAGTCGCGCACCTCAAGGACGACCTGATGCCGCGCTACGCATCGCTGATCTACAACGGCTACTGGTGGAGTCCCGAGCGCAAAATGCTGCAGACCATGATCGACGCCTCGCAAGGCAACGTAAACGGCAACGTGCGGCTCAAGCTCTACAAAGGCAATGTGATTGTCGTCGGCCGCGACTCCAAGCGCGACTCGCTGTTCGATCCGCGCATCGCCACTTTCGAAGACGACGCCGGCGCCTACAACCAGATGGACGCTGCCGGCTTCATCAAGCTCAACGCGCTGCGCATGCGCATCGCTGCCAATCTGAAACGCAAACGGAAATAGCCTCATGTCCAAATTCGACAATGTCAGCGTCGTCAAGAAAGCCAACGTTTATTTTGACGGCAAGTGCGTCAGCCACACGGTGAATTTTACCGACGGCAGCCGCAAATCGGTCGGCGTCATCTTTCCGGGCAAACTCACCTTCAAGACCGGCGAACCGGAACTGATGGAAATCATCGCCGGCAGCTGCCGCGTCACGCTGGCCGGCGCAGAGCCGCGCGTCTTCCGCGCCGGCGAAAGTTTCAAGGTCGGCGCCAACAGCGCCTTCGACATCGAAGCGCTCGAACCGCTCGATTACGTCTGCCACTTCGGCTAGATCGCAGCAAACCGCAGTCAAAAACGGTAACCAACGGAGAACATCGCCATGCCATCGTTCGATATCGTTTCGGAAGTCAACAAGGTCGAAGTCAAGAACGCGGTCGAGCAGTGCAACAAGGAAGTCACCAACCGCTTCGACTTCAAGGGTTCGGATTCACGCGTCGAAATCCAGGAACAGGGCGACGACACCATCCTCATGGTGTTCGCCGACGACAACTTCAAGCTCGGCCAGGTCAAGGATGTGCTGACCGGCAAACTGACCAAGCGTGCGGTCGATGTGCGCTCGCTCGATCCGGGCACTGTCGAAAAAGCCGCCGGCGACACCGTCAAGCAGGCGCTCAAGCTGCGCAACGGCATCGAGCAGGAGCTGGCCAAGAAAATCGTCAAGATGATCAAGGACAGCAAACTCAAGGCCACCGGCAGCATTCAGGGCGACACCGTGCGCGTGTCGGGCGCCAAAAAAGACAACCTGCAGGAAGTCATCACGCTGATGAAGCGGCAGGTGACCGAGGTGCCGCTGCAGTTCAAGAATTTCCGCGACTGATCTCCGCACGCTAATTGCGTCATTCCCGCGAAAGCGGAAATTACTTTCCCCCGCGCGTGGGGGAAGGCAGGATGGGGGCATTCGGTCGCGGCAATTCGGCCACGAAAACTCGCGCAGGGTTCCGGGCTCCCGCTTTCGCGGGAGCGACGGAAACTTTGACTAACGCTTCAGGTTTTCAATCCACTGCGCATAGACGCTATCGGCAACCGCGTGCAAACCCGCCAGCCGCGCATCGAGATCGGTCTTTATCTCGGCCGGTTGCTGCACGCCGGGGCTGTCGCTCGAACGCTCGATCTCTCGCGCACCCGATTCGCACCAGCTGGCGATCATCTCCGACGTCATTTCAATGTGACACTGCATGCCGAGATGCGGCCCGATCGCAAACGCCTGATTGACGCAACACGTGCTCGATGCCAACAGCTGTGCGCCCGGCGGAATGGTGAAAGTTTCACCGTGCCAGTGAAACGAGCGGAAGGCCGCGCCTGCGGGACCAAACCAGCGCTGCGCCTCCGCCGACCGGGCGACAGTCACCTCGCCCCAGCCGATTTCCTTCACCGGATTCGCGCCAACCGTTCCGCCCAGCGCCTTTGACATCAACTGGCCGCCAAGACAATGACCGAGCACCGGCACGTCACTGGCAACGGCGTCGCGGATCAGCGCCAGCACCGGCGCAATCCATGCCAGATCGTCGTTGACGCTCATCGGCCCGCCCATGAACACAAGGCCGCCGAAATCATGCGCCGAGGCCGGCACTGCCTCGCCCTGATCGATGCGGACGAGACGCCACGGAATGCCGTGGCATTCGAGGAACGTGGCAAAATAACCGGGACCTTCAGTTCTGAAATGCTGGAATATGGCGACCGATTTCATCTCGAAGCAGGCTCTACGCAGGGCGCTTCATCATACGATAGCGGCGCTGGGCTGGCTATTGCCCGCGTTCGCCGGTGCCGCCGACATCAATATCAACGGCATGCTCGGCAACAAGGCACTGGTCGTCATCGACGGCGGAAAGCCGCGCTGGATCTCGACGGGTGAAACCACGGCCGAAGGCATCAAGCTCATCAGCATCAGCGGCCAATCGGCGGTGGTCGAGTTCGGCGGCAAGCGGCAGACGCTGACGCTGGGACAAAACGAACGCCTGAGCGGGGGCGCCGCGGCTAGCGCCGGCACCCAGAGCGTGACGCTGGTGGCGGGCCAGGGCGGACATTTCGTCACCGCCGGCGCCATCAACGGCGTGGGTGTGCAGTTTCTCGTCGATACGGGCGCATCCTATGTTTCGTTCAGCAGCGCCGAAGCCAAGCGGCTCGGCATCAGCTATCTCGACGGACAAAAGGGCGCATCATCGACCGCCAATGGCGTCACACCGGCCTATCGCATCAAGCTCGATGAAGTGAAAGTCGGCACGATCACGCTGAACAACGTCGATGCGATGGTTCTCGTCGGCGACAACCTGCCGGTCATCCTGCTCGGCAACAGCTTCCTCAACCGCATGGACATGAAGCGCGACGGGGAAAAGATGGTGCTGACGAAACGTTTTTGAATGTAACTCCGGTTACTTCTTGGCGGAACCCGAGTCGGCCGCTTAGCCGGCCAGCGACAGCAGATGCCCGAACTTGCTGCGCTTGGTATCCAGATAGCGGCGATTGGCCTCGCGCGGCGGGATGTCGATGGCGACACGCTCAGTCACCGAAAGACCGTAATCCTCCAGCGCCTTGACCTTGTCCGGGTTGTTGGTCATCAGGCGCACCTTGCGCGCGCCGAGATCGAACAGGATGTGCGCGCCGGTCTTGAAGTCGCGCATGTCGGCGGCGAAGCCCAGCGCGTGGTTGGCTTCGACGGTGTCCTTGCCCTGATCCTGCAGCGCATAGGCGCGGATCTTGTTCAACAGGCCGATGCCGCGCCCCTCGTCGAACATGTAGACGATGACGCCGCGGCCCTCGGCCTCGATTTTCGCCATCGCCGCTTCGAGCTGCTCGCCGCAATCGCAGCGCTCGGAACCGAACACGTCGCCGGTCAGGCACTGCGAATGCAGACGCGTCAGCACCGGCTCATTGTCGTTACCATCGGCGCCGATCTCGCCCTTGACCATGGCAACGACCGGCGTGGTTTCGAGGTCGTCGCTGTAGACCATGAAGCGCCAGCTGCCGCTGTCGCGCGTCGGCAGCACGGTTTCCGATTTGCGCCGGATTTGGCGCTCGTGCTTGCGATAGGCGATGAGATCGGCAATGCGCAGCAGCGGTATCTTGTGCTGTGCTGCAAATTGTTCGAGATCGGCCATGCGCGCCATCGTGCCGTCGTCTTTCATGATCTCGCAGATCACGCCGGCCGGCTTCAGCCCGGCCATGCGCGCGAGATCGACCGCCGCCTCAGTGTGACCGCGGCGCGACAGCACGCCGCCATCGACCGCGCGCAAAGTCTGCAGTCGGCCGGGCCGGATAAGATCGCCGGGCCGCGTCCCGTCGGCAATCGCCACCGCAATGGTGCGAGCACGGTCCTGCGCCGACATGCCGGAACCGACGCCTTCGCGCGCATCGATCGGGGTGGCGAAGGCGGTGCCGAATTTGGTCTGGTTGCCCTGCTCGTCGGCGATCAGCGCGAGGCCGAGTTCGCGCATGCGCCCCTCGGTCAGCGCCAGCGAAACGAGGCCGCGCGCATGCGTGGCCATGAAGTTGATCGCCTCCGCGCTGGCGCGTTCGGCGGCAACAAAGAGGTCGCCCTCGTTCTCGCGGTCCTCGTCATCGATGAGGATCAGCATGCCGCCGCCGCGCACCACCGGCAGCAGTTGCTCGATCACGGATTCGCTGGTCGGCATGGGCTCAGTCGTTGCCGCGAGTGATGAGGCGGATGAATTCGGCGCGGGTTTTTTCCTGCTCGAAGCCGCCCGTGAAGGCCGAGGTGGTGGCGGTCGAATGCTGCTTCTGGATGCCGCGCATGATCATGCACATGTGCTGCGCCTCGATGACGACGGCGACACCCAGCGGCTTCAGCGTGTCTTCGATACAGTTGAGGATTTCGACCGTCAGGCGCTCCTGCACCTGCAAGCGCCGCGCAAAGGCATCGACCACGCGCGGGATTTTCGACAGGCCGACGATCTGGCCGTTCGGAATATAGGCGACGTGGGCCTTGCCGAAAAACGGCAGCACATGGTGTTCGCACATCGAATAGACCTCGATGTCCTTTACGATCACCATCTGGCGGTATTCTTCCTTGAACATCGCCGAACGCAGAATCGCCGCCGGATCGAGGTCGTAGCCATGCGTCAGGTAATGCAGCGCCTTGGCCACCCGCTCCGGCGTCTTGACCAGGCCCTCGCGCGTGCTGTCTTCACCAAGATCGTCGAGGATGCCGCGAAAGCGCGTGGCAATGCTCTCCACCGTGCGCGGGTTGTACTGGTCGATCTTGGCGTAGCCATCCATCTCGTCGGCATGCGACGAGCTGCCCGTGACGCGTCGTGTCATAAAGCCACCATGCGGGGGGATTTGAGGCCGGCCAGTATACTACCGGCGCTACTCGTGGAGCTTGGCGCGGATCGACGCCATGATGCCGACGTGATCGAGTCCGCAGTTCGCCAGTTGCAGCGCCGGATCGCCGTGATCGATGAAACGATCGGGCAAGCCGAGCAGCAGCACTGACGCCTTGATGCCCTGGCGCTGCAGCGATTCGAGCACCGCGCTGCCGGCGCCGCCTTCAATCGCATTTTCCTCGATCGTCACCAGCAGATCGTGACCGGCCGCCAAATGCGCAACCAGTTCGTCATCGAGCGGCTTCACAAAACGCATGTTGGCGACGGTGGCGTCGAATTCCTCGGCGACCTTGAGCGAAACCGCGACCATGCTGCCGAAAGCAAGAATCGCCACCTTCTTTGACAACAGCGCAATTTTTTTGCCCTGGCGGCGGATTTCACCCTTGCCGATCGGCAGCGCAGTCATCTCCTGCTGAATCTCGACGCCGGGCCCGGCACCGCGTGGATAACGCACCGCCGCCGGCGAATTCATCTGATACGCCGTGTAGAGCATCTGGCGGCATTCGTTTTCATCCGACGGCGTCATCACCGTCATATTGGGCAGACAGCGCAGATACGACAGATCGAAGCTGCCGTTGTGGGTAGCGCCGTCGGCGCCGACCAGACCGCCGCGATCGATCGCCAGCACCAGCGGCAGATTCTGCAGCATGACATCGTGAATCAATTGATCGTAGGCGCGCTGCAGAAAGGTCGAATAAATCGCCACCACCGGCTTGCTGCCTTCGCAGGCCAGCCCCGCCGCAAACGTCAGCGCATGCTGCTCGGCGATGCCGACGTCGAAATAGCGGTCCGGATAAAGTTCTGAGAAGCGCACCAGCCCCGAGCCCTCGCGCATCGCCGGCGTGATGCCGACGAGACGCTGATCCTTCTCGGCCATGTCGCACAGCCAGTCGCCGAAAATCTGCGTGTAGGCCGGCTTGCTGCTCTTGCCGCTCTTGCCGCCGCCGACAATGCCGTCGTCGGGTTTGAACTTCGACACGCCGTGATAGAGCACCGGATCGGCCTCCGCCAGCTTGTAGCCCTGACCCTTGCGCGTTACCACATGCAACAGCTGCGGGCCCTTCAGTTCGCTGATGTTTTTGAGTGTCGGCACCAGCGCATCGAGATCGTGACCGTCGATCGGCCCCAGATAGTTGAAGCCGAATTCCTCGAACATGGTGCTCGGCGTGACCATGCCCTTCATGTGCTCTTCGGCGCGCTTGGCGAGATCGCCCAGCACGCGCTCGCCGAGGCCGCGCGCGGCGGCATAGAAACGGCCCGACATCAGCTTGACCAGATGCTTGTTCAGCGCGCCCACCGGCGGCGAGATCGACATGTCGTTGTCGTTGAGGATCACCAGCAGATCGGCATCCGAGGCGCCGGCATTGTTGAGCGCCTCGAAGGCCATGCCGGCAGTCATCGCGCCGTCGCCGATGATGGCCACCGCGTGGCGCTTGATGCCGGCCAGGCGTGATGCGATCGCCATGCCGAAGGCGGCGCTGATCGAGGTCGAAGAATGCGCGGTGCCGAAGGTGTCGAATTCGCTCTCATCGCGCTTCGGAAAACCGGAAATGCCCTCCCACATGCGCAGACGCTCCATCGCCTCGCGACGCCCGGTCAGCACTTTGTGGCCGTAGGTCTGGTGGCCGACGTCCCACACCAGCCGGTCGTGCGGCGTGTCGAACACATAATGCAGCGCAATCGTCAGCTCGACGGTGCCGAGGTTGGACGACAGGTGGCCGCCGGTTTTGCTGACCGAATCGATCAGAAACTCGCGCAGTTCCTGCGCCAGCCGCGGCAGATCGCGACGATCGAGCTGGCGCAGATCGGCGGGGGAATTAATGTTATTGAGCAATTCGTACATCAGAACTTTCGCAATACGATGAAATCGGCGAGCTCGCGCAGGCGCAGCGCGCGCGCGCCGAAGGGTTCAACTGCAGCCAGCGCGTCGGCGCGCAATTCGGCAGCGAGTTTTTTCGACTGCGCAACACCCAGCACGGTAACGTAGGTCGCCTTGTTCTGCTCGGCGTCCTTGCCCGCGGTCTTGCCGAGCGTGGCAGTCGATGCTTCGGTATCGAGCACGTCGTCCACTACCTGAAAGGCAAGCCCGATGCATTTGGCGAAATGATCGAGTCGCGCGAGTTCTTTTTTATCGAGCGCGCGGCCGCAATGCGCGCCCAGCAGCGTGGCGGCGCGGATGATCGCGCCGGTCTTGTGGATGTGCATGAACTCGAGTTCGGGCAGCGTCAGCGTCTTGCCGGTGGCGGCAAGATCGATCGCCTGTCCGCCGGCCATGCCGCGCGAACCGGAGGCCGCTGCCAGCAGCTTGACCATCTCGAGTTGCACCACTGCATCATCGGCCAGACGGTGTTCGGCAAGCAGTTGGAAGGCGAGGCTCTGCAGGGCGTCGCCGACCAGCAATGCGGTGGCCTCATCGAACTCGACATGACAGGTCGGCTTGCCACGACGCAGCACATCGTCATCCATGCACGGCAGATCGTCGTGCACCAGCGAATAGGCATGTATGAGTTCGACCGCGGCGCCGACGATCACAACGCGCGACGGCGCTGCGGCAGTCACTTCGCCGGCGGCGAAGGCCAGCAGCGGACGCACGCGCTTGCCGCCGCCAAGCACTGCGTAGCGCATCGCTTCGTGCAGTCGCTGCGGCACGATGTCCGCGGCCGGCAGCAGGGACTGCAGCTGCGACTCGATCAGGTTTTGCTGGACAGCCGCCCAGCGCTGGAACTCAGGCGGATGGGTCGTCATCGTCGCCGGCAAAGTTTTTCATCACACCGGCTTCAAGCACCTTGACCTGCTGTTGGGCATCGGCCAGTTGACCCTGGCAGAACTTCAAAAGTTCGGCACCGCGCCTGTACGCGGTGAGCGATTGCTCGAGCGAAAGCTGCCCGTCCTCCATGCGCGAAACGATCGTTTCGAGCTCGGCCAGCGCGCTCTCGTAGGTCGGGCTTTTATCTGATTTTTCGGGTTTCGGCATTGCCGGAGAAAGCGACCGCATTCAAACCACGAACATAGCGCAATCAGCGCCTTGCGGTCAACGAAACACGCGCGGAAAACCGCCTGATGCACGAGGTAAATCAAACCGGCGCAACAGCATGCGCAGGATACGCGCGGCGCCGATGCCCGATACCCGCATAACCCTCATTGGCATTCGCGCGAACGGCCACCGCGCGCGGTCGCGATCGGCAGTCGACGATGGCCCGCGATTTCACGCATTGGCATCGACCGGTATGACGCGACGCGACAATCCGATGGCCGCGCAATGACGCTGTCTTGAGCGCGCCCGCGACGTCGAATTTTTTTGCGCCTGCGCGCCTGACCAGCGGTGCCGCGACGCCCGCCGGGCGCACGGCTTGCGCCGGGCGCGGATGGCGCTCCCGCAACCTTCAACCGAACCGCATCGTCAGGCATTTGTCGCAGATAAACAGCCAGATACAGCCTCGCCGGCAAATTGTGGTTGCCCTCGGCAGCAAATGCGGGGAAAATAGCCTCTCGCCTAAGGGCTTGTAAACAAATGGTTTTAGCGCGTCGTCTCGGCGATGCCACCCCTTCACTTCCTGTCTAGAGATTAGAGAACACGCCGTATGTCCGATCTGGCGACTTTACAAGCGCTGACCAAGACTTCGCCGCAGCTTCCGATTCCCTGGTACTTCGATCCGCAGATTTACGCGCTCGAACAAAAGCTCCTGTTTGAGCAGGGTCCCGGCTACGTCGGTCACGAACTGATGACGCCGAACCGCGGCGATTATCAGGTGCTGGCGCGATTCGACAACAGCAAGGCGCTGGTGCGCGGCGAGCAGAACGTGCAGTTGATCAGCAACGTCTGCCGCCACCGCCAGGCGATCATTCTGAAGGACCGCGGCGCGACGAAATCGATCGTGTGTCCGCTGCACCGCTGGACCTACGGACTCGATGGCAAACTGCTCGGCGCGCCGCATTTTCTCGGCAACCCCTGCCTCGATCTCGGCTCAACGCCGTTGCAAAACTGGAACGGCCTGCTGTTCAACGGCAAACGCGATGTCGCGCGCGACCTGGCCGGTCTCGGCGTGAAACAGGACCTCGATTTTTCGGACTTCATGCTCGACCGCGTGCAGATCGACGAATACGCCTGCAACTGGAAGACATTCATCGAGGTCTACCTCGAGGATTACCACGTCGTGCCCTTCCATCCGGGACTCGGCAACTTCGTCGCCATCGACGATCTGAAGTGGGAATTCGGCGACTGGTACAGCGTGCAGACCTGCGGCGTCAAAACGGGCCTTGCGCAGGGCGGCACGCCGGTCTACCAGAAATGGCAGGACGTGCTGATGCGCTACAACGAAGGCCGCAACCCGCCGCACGGCGCGATCTGGCTGACCTATTACCCGAACATCATGGTCGAGTGGTATCCGCACGTGCTGGTGATCAGCACCATCGTGCCGCGCGGCCCCGAAGCCTGCAGCAACGTGATCGAATTTTATTATCCCGAGGAAATCGCGCTGTTCGAGCGCGAGTTCGTCGAAGCCGAGCAGGCAGCCTACCGCGAAACCGCGGTCGAAGACGACGAAATCTGCATGCGCATGACCGACGGCCGGCGCGCCCTCCACAAGCAGGGCATCAGCGAAGTCGGCCCCTATCAGTCGCCGATGGAAGACGGCATGCTGCACTTTCACGAATTCCTGCGCCGCGAACTGGGGCGACAGCAGGATTGAGGATTGAGCAAGCCCGTGGTTTTGTCGCCGCCATGCGGCAGCACGGCGCTCCCTCCCTCAAACCTCAATTCTCCATTCTGAACCCCTGGTCTTGATGTTCACCACACTCATCAGCGCAGGCGAACTCGCGTCTCACCTTGAAGATCCCGACTGGATCGTCTTCGACTGCCGTCACGATCTGGCCGATCCCGCGACCGGTGCGCGTGCCTATGCCGAGGCGCATATCCGGGGCGCACGCCACGTCAACCTCGATCGGGATTTGTCCGGCAGCAAGAACGGCCGCAACGGCCGCCATCCGCTGCCTGAGGCGAAACAATTCTGCGCGCGCATGGCCGCGCTTGGTCTGCGCTGCGGCATGCAGGTCGTTGCCTACGACGCCTCCGGCGGGCCCTATGCGGCGCGCCTGTGGTGGATGCTGCGCTGGGTCGGTCACGCGAAGGTCGCCGTGCTCGACGGCGGCTGGAATGCGTGGCGCAAAGCCGGCGGCGCGGTCGATGCGGTTGCGCCTGCAATCACGCCCGGCAATTTTGTCGGCGCGCCGCTTGCCATCACCGTCGATGCCGCGTTGGTCGAAGCCGCGATCGGCAAGCCGGACCTGCGCTTGCTGGATGCGCGCAGCGCCGACCGCTTTCGCGGCGAGAACGAAACGCTCGATCCCGTGGGCGGGCATATTCCAGGCGCACTCAACCGCTTTTTCCAGCTGAACCTCGGTACCGACGGCTGTTTCAAACCAGCCACCGTGCTGAAACAGGAATTCGCCGCGCTGCTCGGCACGGCGAAGCCTGCGCAGGTGGTGCATCAATGCGGCTCCGGCGTTACCGCCTGCCACAATCATCTGGCGATGGAAATCGCCGGCCTCGCCGGCTCGCGCATTTATCCGGGGTCGTGGAGCGAATGGTGCAGCGATCCGGCCCGTCCTGTGGCGACAGGCCCGTAAAACCCGTGCATTCCGCGCAACGCCGAACGCTCGTCAAAGCCGCGCTCGCCGCGTTCGCCATGGCGCCTGCCTGGCTGCGCGCGCAAGCGGGAAACGACGGCGCGACCATCATACACGCGCGCGACGCCTCGATCACGCGTCTTCCGCCCAATGCCGAAGCGCAGAAAAGTTTTGACAGCGCGGCCGCTCGCGCGGCAAAACCCGGCCGCTGGACGACGCGCATGCTGCTGCCGTTTCCGCGCAGCGAAATGGCATGGGCGGCGGCGTGGAACGGCCGCATGCACGTGGTCGGCGGCTACGGCAATCTGCGTTTCGATCGCGCCTATCACCACATCTACGACGCAGCTAAAAATGCCTGGACCGAGGCCGCACCGCTGCCGCGCGGCGCCAGCCATATCGGCGTCGCCATCGGCAACGGCGTGCTCTACGCCGTCGGCGGCTTTATCGACCAGATTCGCCTGCCGCACCAAGACGTCTATGCTTTCGACATCGCGAATGGCGAATGGCGGACGGTCGCGCCGCTGCCGCGCGCGCGCGGCCGCTTCAGTGATTGCGCTTGACGGAAAAATTCACGCCATCGCCGGCGCCAGCGGACGCGACATCAAGAAGAGCGTCGATTGGCACGAGGTTTACGATCCCGCCGCGGATAATTGGGAGCCGCGCGCGCCGCTGCCGGATGCGCGCGATCACGCCGGCGCGGTGGCGCTAAACGGCCGCATTCATGTCATCGGCGGCGGTCTCGACGGCTCCAGCCGCAGCAGCGATCTGCATCACGTTTACGATTTGCAGACCGACGCCTGGGAAACACGCGCGCCGTTGCCGACGCCGCGCGGCGGCCACGCTGCGGCCGTGCTGCGCGAGCGCATTTTTATCATGGGCGGCGAATCGACCGGCAAGCTGCACGGGCAAAACGAGGGCTATGACGTCAAAACCGACCGGTGGGAAAGTTATGCGCCGCTGCCGACGCCGCGCCACGGCGCGGGTGCGGCGACCATCGGCGATGCAATCTACTTCGCCGGCGGCGCGCCGGTCACCGGCACGGCATTCTTAACGTCGGTAAACGAGGCCTTCGCGCTAAATTAGCGGGCGAAGGATAGCGGGTTCGGCGAGATTCATACCGTGGATTCATTTCCGGTATTTGCTCAACGCCGCCCCCGACAAATATTTCTCTTCGAGTTCGCGCTGTTTGGCGAGCCCTTCGCCGTCGGCACCGATCTCCGGCATCAGATAAGGGTGGTCCGCACGCGAGGCGACGAAATCGTCCCACGCCCCGACGCCCTTCTGTTGAAACGCCTGCATGAAGTCTGACAAAGCCGCCCACGTCACATGGTGGGTAAATCCCGGATACCACGCGATGTTGATACCGAGCGCGAGGTGCTCGTCAAAACCAAGGTAACCTGGCAGCTTGCCTTTCATGAACGACAGCGGCCCCTCGACTGCGGCGCGCGCCAGTTTGATTTCCTCGATTGAATGCGGCGATTCGAGCTGCACCCAATCCACCCCCGCCTCTTCGCGGTAGGCCTTCAGGCGCACGATGCAATCATCAAGGCTGCTGTTCGACGCATCACGCGCATAACACTGCGCCATCACGACGAAATCCGGGTCGAGTTCGTTCTTCATGTCGACCGCGGCGCGATAGCGCGCGACCGCCTGTTCGATCGGCACCACTTCCACGCCCGCGCTCTGGGTGCGCCGCTTGCCTTCGATCGGCTGGTCGTCGATGCGCACGCCGGCGATGCCCGCGCGGATGCATTCGCGCACCATGCGGCGCACTGCCATCACCCCGCCGTGGCCGGTGTCGCCGTCCATGATGACCGGCATGTTGACGCTGGCGGCGATCCAGCCGGCGATCTGCACGCACTCCATCATGCCCAGCGCGCCGACGTCGGCGAGCCCCGTGTAAGCGCCGACCACGCCGCCGGTGCCGACGAAGACCGCCTCGCAACCGGATTTTTCCATGATGCGCGCGTGCGCCGCGGTCGGCGGATGCAGGATCGCCAGCACTTTTCCCCTGCGGTTCATCAGCGCGCGCAACAAGGCGCCTTTCGAGGCTGTTTTCATTTGTAATTTCCTTGGCAGGCGGTCGCCGCAGCGCGCTACGGCCGCGAGATTGACCGGTGCATCATTCTACCGTATTCTCATGTATACATGTGCATCCATCGCTCGGGATGCCGCGCCCCGCCAACCCTCCGGAGTTTCGTGCAATGAGCAGTGAACAGTTTGATGTCGTCGTCATCGGCGGCGGCAACGCCGCCCTCTGCGCCGCGCTGTCGGCGCGCGAACAGGGCGCCAGCGTCCTCGTGCTTGAACGCGCGCCCGCAGACAAACGCGGCGGCAACAGCGCCTACACCGGCGGCGGCTTCCGCATGGTTCATCACGGCACCGAGGATATCAAGAAGGTGGTCCCCGATCTCACCGATGACGAGATCGCGCGCTCCGATTTCGGCCAGTACACCGCGGAAGACTATCTCGACGACCTTGGCCGCATCACCCAGTACTACATCGACCCCGATCTTGCCGAAACCATCGTCAAGAACAGTTTCGACACCGTGCAGTGGATGCGCGGCCGCGGCGCGCGCTTCGTGCCGAATTACGGCCGCCAGGCTTATAACGTCAACGGCCGTTTCAAATTTTTCGGCGGCATCGTGATCTACGCCAACGGCGGCGGCCGCGGCCTGATGGAATTGCTCTACAAATCGCTCGACCAACACGGCATCCCGGTCAAATACGGCGCGCAGGGGACTGAAATCGTGCGCGGCGCGCAGGGCGTCGAGGGCGTGCGCGTGCGTTGCGACGGCATCGATGCGGTGGTCCGCACGCGCGCGGTGGTGCTCGCCTGCGGCGGCTTCGAGGCCAACCGCGAGATGCGCACGCGCTACCTCGGCCCCGGCTTCGATATCGCCAAGGTGCGCGGCACCCGCTACAACACCGGCGACGGCATCCGCATGGCGCTCGACATCGGCGCGCAGTCGTACGGCCAGTGGTCCGGCTGTCACTCGGTCGCATGGGAGCGTTATGCCGCCGATTTCGGCGATGTCGAGCATCCGCATGCCGGTTACCGCCACAGCTATCCGTTCGGCATCATGGTCAATTCCGAAGGCAAGCGCTTCGTCGACGAAGGCGCCGACTTCCGCAACTACACCTATGCAAAATACGGTCGCGTGGTGCTGCAGCAGCCGGGCAGCTTTGCCTGGCAGATTTTCGACCAGCAGGTCAAACCGCTGATGCGCGACGAGTACAAGCTGCGCGGCGCGACCAAGGTGCAGGCCGACACGCTCGAGCAACTGGTCGAGAAAATGCAGGATGTGCACCCGCAGAACTTCCTCGATACCGTCCGCGAGTACAACGCCGCGGTCAAAACCGATGTCGCCTTCGATCCCAATGTCCGTGACGGCCGCGGCACCAGCGGACTCGCGATCGACAAGACCAACTGGGCCAACCGGCTGGAGAAACCGCCGTTCGAAGCCTACTCGGTCGGCTGCGGCATTACCTTCACTTTCGGCGGCCTCAAGATCAATCCCGACGCGCACGTGCTCGATATCGAGGACAATCCGATTCCCGGCCTCTATGCCGCGGGCGAACTGGTCGGCGGCCTGTATTATTTCAACTATCCGGGCAGCACCGGCCTGATGGCCGGCGCAGTGTTCGGACGCATTGCCGGGCGTGAAGCGGCGAATTTTGTGCACGCCGGCGCCGCAGCGACGGCAAACTAAGCAAACAAACACTGGCGTTTTTAACGCGTATCGGGAGCTCTGCATGGGATCGATCACGCCGCTGCGCCGTAAAACGGCGTCCCGCCCGTCGAGCACCGCATCCGGCATCGACCGTCAGTACGCGTCGCGCAGCGAACTCGTTTACGCCGAACTGCGCGAAGCGATCGAACAGGGCAAACTGAAACCCGGCGAGCGCGTGATGGAAGTCGAGATCGCGGAATGGCTGAAGGTCAGCCGCACGCCGGTGCGCGACGCGCTGCGCAGGCTCGAAATGGAAGGCGTGCTGGCGCTCGAGCCGCGCAACGGGCTCGTCGTCTCCTCGCTCGATCGTACGGCCATGGTTGAACTGTACGTCATGCGTGAGGTGCTCGAAGGCACGGCAGCGCTCCTCTGCGCGCAGCATGCATCGGAATTCGAGCGCATGGAACTCGCGGAACTGGTCAAGCGCGAAGAAATGCTGCGCGGCGATTTCGAAGCGCTGGTGCGGCATAACCGACTCATCCACGAAGCCGTGCATCGCGGCGCGCACAACCGCTATCTCGAAAAAAGCCTCGCCGCGGTCAACGATTCGATGTGGCTGCTGGGCAAGAGCCAGATGCTGCTGCCGCATCGCGCGAAAACCGCGGAAAGCGAGCATCGCGAACTGGCCGCCGCCATCCTCAAACGCGATGCTGCGGCAGCCGAAGAGGCGGCGCGCCGTCATGTGCGTTCGGCGCAACGCGAACGCCTCAAGCAGCTGTTTCCCGGCAAACGCGACTGAAACTGACACCAACGCAGGCCTATAACCATCATGGCACAAACCATCGCCGAGAAACTGTTCTCGCGCCATAACCTCGCCGGCAAGCCCGTGCAGTGCGGCGACTTCCTCGAAGCACGCATCGACGGCGCGATGATGCACTACCACGCCAACGAACCGATGGTCGATCTGGCGGTGCAGGCCGGTTTCAAGGACGGGCTGCCGCGCGTGTGGGACCGCGACCGCATTTTTGTGCTGCTCGATCATCACCAGCCGACGCTGTCGCAAAAACAGGCCGACGAGAACGCGCTGATCCGGCGCGAAGTCGCGCGCCTCGGCATCAAATGCTTTCACGATTCGGAACCGGGCATTTCGCATCAGATGATGGCCGATTACGGCCTCATGCGCCCCGGCGAACTGGTGGTCGGCAACGATTCGCACACCATCAGCTATGGCGCGCTCAACGCGGGCGGCATGGGCATCACGCGTGCCGACATGCTGTACGTGCTGTTGTTTGGCGAGTTGTGGTTTCAGGTGCCGCCGACACTGAAACTGGTGCTGAACGGCAAACAGCCGAACTATCCGATCGCCAAGGACATCATCCTGCATCTGGCCGGCCGCTACGGCGACGACTTTGCCGGCAGCATGTCGATCGAGTACGCCGGCACGCTGGTGCCGCAGCTGTCGATCGACAGCCGCATGTGTCTCTCCGCGCACGGCGTCGAAGTCGGCGCCAAGCTGGCGATGTTTCCCTGCGACGACAAGACCCGTGAATTTCTCAGTACGCGCACCGATCATCCGTTCGAGCCGCTCGCCGCCGATGCCGGCGCGCACTACGAAAAGGAAATCGTGCTCGATGTCGATACGATGCCCTTTGCCGTCGCAAAGCCGCATCAGTTCGGCAATGTAGGGCCGGTGTCGGAGGTCTCGGGTGTGCCAATTCAGCAGGCCATCATCGGCTCCTGCGCCAACGGCCGTTACGAGGACATCGAGATTGCGGCGCGCATGCTGAAAGGCCGCAAGGTCGCCAAAGGCATGCGCTTCCTGATTTCGCCGGCCTCGCAGCAGGTCTATCTGCAATGCATCAAGGCGGGGTTGGTCGAAAGCCTGATCGAAGCCGGCGCCCAGGTCATTACGCCGGGCTGCGGCGTCTGCCAGCCCAAGGTCGGCTATCTGTCGGACGGCGAAGCCTGCATCACGGCGACGACGCGCAATTTCAAGGGCCGCAAGGGCAGCATGAAAGCCGACATCTATCTGGCCGGGCCGCTGACCGTTGCCGCCGCTGCGGTCGCCGGCAGGATCGTCGATCCACGCGAGGTGTTCGATGGCATTTGATCTCAACAGCACGCTGCGCGGACGCGTCTGGAAATTCGGCGATTCGATCGAGACCGACGCAATCAATCCGTATTACCTTTACCCGACGATGGAGGAACTCAAGCTGCACACCATGGAGGCCTACCGTCCGGAGTTCCCGCGTGAAGTCAAAGCCGGCGATATTCTGGTCGCCGGCCGCAATTTCGGCTGCGGCTCGAGCCGGCCCGGGCTGGTGCTGCGCGAAGTCGGCATCGCGGTCATTCTCGCCGAATCGGTGGCACGACTGTTTTTGCGCAACAGCATCGCGCGCGCGATCCCGATTTTCGTCGCGCCCGGCATCTGTGGCATTGTCGAGGACGACGAGACGCTGGAGGTCGATTATCAGGCCGGCATCGTGCGCGCCCCTGCTTCGGGCAAAAGCGTGGCATTGCGCAAGTTCCCCTCCGTGATCGAGCAGATTTTTGCTGCCGGCGGCTTGCCGGAATCGGCCTACGCGCGCTACATGCGTGAATGTGTCGGGCAGAAAAACTGAAGCATGAATCCAGTCGACAACAATGCGACCCGCCTGCTTGCGCAACACGCCGCCACGCTGGCCTTCGACGCGCTGCCGGCGCCGCTGGTCACCATGCTTAAACAGTGCGTGCTCGACACGCTGGGCGTTGCGATCGGCGCCAGCGGACTCGCCCCCGAAGCGACGACGCTCGCTGATTACGTCGGCGAACTCGGCGGCAAACCCGACAGCACACTGCTCGGTTTCGGCGCAAAAGCTCCGGCATCGTGGGCGGCGCTGGTCAACGGCAGCCTCGGCCACATGCTCGACTACGACGACGTCGGTGCCGGCGGTCACGTCAGCATCGTCACCATCCCGGTGGCGCTGGCGCTGGCCGAAAAGTGCAGCGCGGCCGGCCGCCCCGTCAGCGGCCGCACGCTGCTCGCCGCCATTGCCGCCGGCACCGACATCCACACGCGCCTGAATCAGGCGATCCGGATTCCCGACTGGACGATCGCCGAAGGCTGGTTTCCGACGCAAATGTTCGGCTTCATCTCCGGCGCCGCCACCGCGGCGCACCTGCTCGGCCTCGACACATCACAATGCGAAAACGCGCTCGGCATCGGCTTTAACCAGATGAGCGGCAGCCGCCAGATGGCGGTCGGCGCGGCGACGCATATGCGTTCGATGCAGGCCGGCTTTTCGGGACAGGGCGCGGTGCTTGCCGCCGAACTCGCGCAACGCGGCATTGTCGGCTCTAAACAGGTCATCGAAGGCCGCTACGGCCTGTTTCGCACCTATGTGCGCGACGACGCGCCCGACTGGAACGCACTGCTCGACGGACTCGGCCGCGAATTTCCGCTGCTCGCCAAGCACGGCTTCAAGGTGTGGCCGGCCTGCGGCTACACGCGCGCCACCAACACCGCAGTGCTCGAACTGCGCAACGAATTCAATCTGAAACCCGCCGACATCGAGACGATCAGCGTGATCGGCGGCACCGGCGGCGCGCGTTTGCTGTCCGAGCCGCTCGAAGCGAAACGCCGTCCGCAGCTGGCGATTGACGGCAAGTTCAGCATTCCCTTTACCACCGCGGTGATGATGACCCATGGCAACGTCCAGTTGCGCGATTACACCGATGCCGCGCTGAAAGACCCGGCGGTTCTGGCCATGGCCGATCGCGTCAGCTGGCGCGCCGATCCCGATGCGACAGTGCCGGTCGGCGGCGAGTCGGCGCTGTCGCGCCCGACGGTCGAAATCAAGCTGCGCGATGGCCGCGTGCTTTCGCGAAAGGCCGACGGCGTGCCCGGCGATCCGCGCCATCCGGTTTCACAGGAGCAACTCGAAGCCAAGTTCCGCGATTGCCTGTCGTTCGCGGCGCAAGCGGTGGCGAAGAAAAATATCGATCGCGCCATCGCCATGATTGATGATCTCGAAAAACTCGATGACGCCGCGGAAATCGTGCGTATTCTCTCGTCGCCCGCATGAAAAAATTCGTCATTGGTTCGGCCTTCGCACTTGGCATCGGCATCGGCATCGGCGCCATATCCGTCACTGCGGCACCGGTACAGTCTGCTGCCTACCCGGCGCGGCCGATCCGCATTCTCGTCGGCTTTCAACCCGGCGGCGGCAGCGACATCATGGCACGCGCTGCCGGCCAGCAACTGGCCGAGCGCTGGCTGGCGCCGGTAGTCACCGACAACCGGCCCGGCGCCGGCGGCACCATTGCGATGGACATCGCGCACAAGGCCGCGCCCGACGGCTACACCCTGCTGGTGATATCCGGCAGCGCGATCACCAATGCGGCGGTGGTGACGCGCGTGCCGTACGACATTCGTACAGCATTTGCCCCGATCACGCAGCTCACTTCGCAGCCCTATGTGCTGCTGGCCTATCCCGCGCTACCGGCGAAAAACGTGCGTGAACTGATCGCCTATGCCAAATCCAATCCGGAAAAAATCAACTATGCGTCATCCGGCACCGGTTCAACCGCCCACCTCGGCATGGAGCTGTTCAAGTCAATGACGCAAACGAAAATGGAACACATCCCGTTCAAGGGCAGCGGCCCGGCCCTGATCGATCTGCTCGGCGGTCAGGTGCAACTGCTGCTGGCGAGTGCGATTTCTTCGGCGCCGCATCTGACGAGCGGCAAGCTGCGCGCGCTCGGCGTCACCAGCGGCAGGCGTTCGCCCAACCTGCCGCAGCTGCCGACCATCGCCGAAGCCGGGGTTCCCGGTTACGACGTCACCGGCTGGTACGGCATCGTCGCGCCGGCCGGCACGCCGGCAACCATCATCCGCAAGCTCGAAACCGAACTCGGCCGCGCCATGCACACGCCGGAAGTCGCGGATAAACTCGCCGCCGACGGCACCGAGGCCCTGACCGGCACGCCGGATGAACTCAGAACGGCGATCGCAAAGGAAATCGACAAATGGACGCAGCTGGTCAGATCCACCGGACTGAAACTGTGAGCGCGCGAATCGTAGTCGCGCTGGTTGCGATCGCGGCCTGCGCCCCGGCGCACGCGCAGGGCAAGGGCGCGGACACCGTCTATCCCGACAAGCCGGTGCGTTTTCTGGTCGGCCAGTCGCCGGGCGGCGCGACCGATCTGGTGGCGCGCGCGGTGGCGCAGAAGATGACCGAAAACATCGGCCAGTCGGTGGTAGTAGACAACCGCAGCGGTGCCTCGGGTTCGATCGCCGCGGCGATGGTCGCCAAGAGCACGCCCGACGGCTACAACGTGCTGATCGTGTCGAGCAGTTATTCGATCAATCCGAGCCTGTATTCGGGCCTGCCGTTCGACCCGGTGAAGGATTTTTCGATGGTGACGCTGATTGCCGAGGCGCCCTTCCTGCTGGTGGTGAATCCGGCGACGCCGGTCAAATCCGTCGGCGAACTGATCGCCGCAGCCAAAGCGAAACCCGGCACACTCACATTCGGTTCCGGCGGCATCGGCAGTTCGGGCCAGATGGCGGGTGAGCTGTTCAAGTATCTCGCCGGCGTACAACTCATCCACGTCCCCTACAAGGGCGCGGGACCGGCGCTGGTTGACGTCATCGGCGGCCAGGTCGGCATGACCTTTGCCAGCGTCATTTCGTCACTCGGCCATGTGCGATCCGGCAAACTGAAGGTGCTCGGCGTGACCAGCGCGAAGCGCGCGCGCGCACTGCCGGATATTCCGACCATCGCCGAATCCGGAGTCAAGGGCTATGCGACCACGACCTGGTACGGCGCGCTGGCCCCGGCCAACACGCACACGGGTGTGGTGCAAAAACTCAACTCGGAAATCAAAAAGGCGCTGGCGGCGCCGGAAGTCGGCGAGCACATGGCGAAAGACGGCGCCGAACCGGTCGGCAACACGCCGGCGGAATTCCGCGATTTTCTCACCGCGGAAATTTCAAAGTGGCGCGACCTGGTGAAACACGCTGGCGTGCGCCTCGAGTAGCGCGGGCTTACAAATCCTGCTGCATCTTGAAGTCGAGAATGATTTTCTTGAATTTCTCGGCATCGCGGCGCACGGTTTCCGCGAACTGCTCGGGGGGCCCGGTCATGATTTCGAAGCCCTGCGCGGTGATCTGGTTTCTGATTTCGGGCTGATTGACGATCTGCGTAATCTCGCGGTTGTACGCGTTGACCACTGCGGCCGGCGTCTTCGCCGGCGCGAACACGCCGTACCACATGCTGATCTCGAATCCCGGCAGCCCTGACTCGGCCAGCGTCGGCACGTTCGGGATCATCGGGTCGCGTTTGGCCGCCGTGGTGCCGAGGATTTTCATCTTGCCCGCATCGACCTGCGCGGCGACGCCGCCGTACGGTGTCAGCACGAAATGCGATTCGCCCGAGATCACCGCAATCACCGCCGGCGCACCGCCTTTGTAGGGCACGTTGTTCAGATCGACGCCGGCCATCGCCTTGATCGCGTTGGTGGCGATCTCGCCGGTGGCGCCGGCAATGGCAACGTTGATCGAACCCGGTTTCGCCTTCGCCATGGCGATGATGTCCCTGATCGATTTCGCATCGAGCTTCGGGTTGGCGGCAAGCACAAGGCCGGCGCCGAACACGTTCACCACCGGAACAAAATCGCGCACCGGGTCGTACGACAGTTTGCGGTACAGCGTGCCATTGATTGCATGGGTACCGGTGTTGCCGACGCCGAGCACGCTGCCGTCGGCAGGCGCGCGGGCGACGAATTCGCCGGCGGTGACGCCGTTGGCGGAAGGCTTGTTGTCAACGATGACGTTTTGTTTCAGCGATTCGCCGAGCTTCGGCGAAATCCAGCGCGCCAGCAAATCGCTCGGCCCCGCCGCTGCGTTCGGCACGATGATCACGACCTGCTTCGGCGGCACCAGCGACGACAATGACTGCGCGGTCGCCGGCGATGCCAGCGCCAGCAACGGCATGATTGCGGCAATTCGACACATATGAAGTTTCATCTCGGGCTCCACAGATGACGTGCATCGATCCGATATCCGCTGCCGGTCAGGCCGGGTTGCGCGCATTTACGCCGTAGTCCTCGCGGGACTTTTCGACGGAGATCTTGCCGTCGCGGATATCCTTGTTCATGGCTTCGCGCGCGCGTTCGGCCGGCGCGCCGAAGCCGCCGCCGCCCGGCGTGGCGATGCGCAGCCTTTGGCCGCGTGCGATGTTGCCGCCGATTTTGCTCGGCAGTTTTTCGGACTTGCCCGCACTGTCGAGAAAAAATGCGCTGAAGCTGCCGTTGCCGCCGCCATAGAGCCCGCGCGGCGCGAACGCGGCGCGATCACCGCGCACGTTGAAGGTCGCGGTTTCGGCGAGCATTTCGTACTCGCGCCGGATGCCGAGGCCGCCGCGGTACTTGCCGCTGCCGCCGGAATCCTCGACCAGTTCATAGCGCATGATGCGCACCGGGTAATCCATCTCGATCGATTCGACCGGAATGTTCATCTGGTTCGAGGTGCCGGTGCTGACCGCATCGGCGCCGTCAGCGGTCTGGCTGCCGCCCATGCCGCCGCAATAACTTTCGTAGAAAACAAAATTCCTGCCGCTGCGCGGATCGACGCCGCCGAAGGAAACGCCGACCGGTACGCCGCAGCACTGCGCGCCGACTTTCTCCGGCACCGCGAGCGCCAGCGCGCCGAGCACCGCATCGGCGACGCGGTTGACCGTCACCGAGCGCGCGTTGACCGGCGCCGGATGATGCGGATTCAAGAGACAGCCCTCGGGCGCATAGACATCGACGACGCGCGTGAGACCATCGTTAAACGGGATATCGTCGGGCAGCACGCAGCGCACGCAGTAGAACACCGTGGTCCACGCCTTCGACAGCGGCGCGTTGAGCGGCCCCTTGACCTGCGGATCGGAACCGGTGAAATCGAAAAAGAAACTGTCGTCGCGCACTTCGAGCCGCACCTTGATCGCCACCGGTTTGGACAGATCGACGCCGTCGTGGTCCATGTAGTCGGTGAATTCGAACACGCCGTTGGGGATCGCGCGGATCGCCTCGCGCGCTTTTCGCTCGGAAAAATCGATCAGCATTTCCATTGCGCGCGCCACACCGTCGGCGCCGTAACGCTCGAGCAGATCGCGCAGGCGCTCCTCGCCCTTCATCAGTGCGCCTTCCTGCGCGCGCAGATCGCCCATGAAAATGTCGGGATTACGCACGTTGGCGCTGATCATGTCGAACATGGTCTTGTTCGGCCGTCCGCCGTCGTAGAGCATCACCGGCGGAATGATCAGCCCTTCCTGGTATAGCTCAGTCGCCTTGACCGGATTGCTGCCGGGCACCATGCCGCCGACGTCAGTGTAATGAATCATGCAGCCGGTGAACGCAACGAGTTTGCCCTCGTGGAATACCGGCCGGAACACGCTGATGTCGGGCAGGTGGCTGCCGCCGCGGTAGGGATCGTTGTTCATGAAAACGTCGCCGGGCTTGAGTGTCGCCGGCGGAAACTCCTTCAGCACTTCCTGCAGCATGAAGCGCATCGAACCCAGATGCCCGGGCACCACCACCGGCTGCGCGACCATGCGCCCTTCGGCGGTGAAAATCGCGCACGAGGCATCCTGCGCCTCTTTCACCACCTGCGAATAGGCCGAGCGCAGCAGCGTCAACTGGATCTCTTCGGTGATCGCGTTGAGCGCATTGGACAGAATTTCAATGCGAAAGGCATCGAGTGCGGCATGGCGCGGCGCATTCATCGTTTTGCTCCTTCGCGGTTGATCATCAGATTACCGACGGCGTCGCAGCGCACGCGCCACGACGGCGGCACCACAGTGGTCGAATCGACCGCCTCGATCAGCGCCGGGCCCGGCAGTTCGTCGCCGGCGCGCAGCAGCGCGCGGTCGTAGCAGGCGCATTCGACCAGACCGGCATCGCGGAAAAACACCTTGTGCGCGGGCTTCACCGCGCGCGCCACCGTGCCGTCGCCTGCGGCGAGCGGCGCGTGGGCAAGGCGCCGCGCATTGCCCGTTGCGGTGACGATCAGCGTGACGAATTCGATCACGCCCGCGGTATCGCGCCGCCCGTAGAGTTTCTCATGCAGCGCATGAAAGGCCTCGGCAATGACGGCACGATGCGGCTCCGCCAGCGGCTCATCGGGCAGACGCAAATTGATTTCATAGGCCTGCCGGCGATAGCGCATGTCCGCAGAGCGATGAAAGGCGATTGCATCCTCGGCCAGACCGTAATTGCGCAAGGCGGCGCGTCCGCGTGCCTCGAGTTCGCAGTAGAGGTTTTCGATTTTGTCGAGATCGCCCGCGGTGACGGCGGCAATATGCGTCTGCCGAAAATCGTAACGCACGTCGGCGGCAAGCAATCCCTGCGCCGAGAGCAGGCCCGGCGAGGGCGGCACGATCACTTCGCGGATGCCGAGGTCGCCGGCGAGTTCGATGCCATGCACCGGGCCGTTGCCGCCGAAGGCCACCAGCGTGAAGTCGCCCGGATCGCAGCCCTTCTCGACGGTGACGATGCGCAGCATTTTCAGCATGCTCGCATTGGCTACTTCAATCACTGCCGCGCAGGCCTCTTCGACGCTAATGCCGAGCGGCGCGGCCAGTTCGCGTTCGACCACGGCGCGCACTTTCGCCATGTCGAGCTGCATGGTGCCGCCGAGAAAATACGCCGCAGGGATGCGCCCGAGCACGAGGTTGACATCGGTCACCGTCACGCGTTCGCCGCCCAGGCCATAAGCGATCGGCCCCGGATCCGCACCCGCGCTTTGCGGCCCGACCTTGAGCACGCCCTGATCGAGCCAGGCAATCGAACCGCCGCCGGCGCCGACTTCGGCGAGATCGACCGTCGCGGCACCGACGTAGTAACCGCCGCCGTGCAGGATGCGCGAAATATTAATGCCGGCGCCGAGCTCCTGCCCGGCCGACAGGCGGACTTCGCCGTTCTCGATAAGACCGGCCTTGGCCGTGGTGCCGCCCATGTCGAAGGACAGCAGATTGTCGCGACCGGCGAGTTTGCCGAAGTGCGCCGCGGCGATCACGCCGGCCGCGGGGCCGGACTCGACGATACGGCAGGGCATCGCGGTGGCTTCGGTCCACGCCATGATGCCGCCGTTCGATTGCATCATGTGCAGCGGCACCGTGATGCCTTCGCTTGAAAGCGCGCCGTTCATGCGCTCGAGATAGGTCGAAACTTCTGGGCCGAGATAGGCATTGACCACCGTCGTGCTGGCGCGCTCGTATTCGCGGTACTGCGGATAGATTTCGCAGGACAGCGTGACAAAGCAGCCGGGCAGCATTTCGCGCGCGATTTCGCCGGCGCGCTGCTCGTGGGCCGCGTTGCGGAACGAAAACAGAAAGCAGATCGCCAGCGCCTCGATTTTTTCCTTTGCCAGCGTCTGCAAAACCTGGCGCAGCGCCGCTTCGTCGAGCGGCTTGATCACCGCACCGGTTTCATCGACGCGCTCCGGTATGCCGAAGGACAGGTGGCGCGGCACCAGCGGCGCGATTTTCTGATACGACTGGTCGAACAGGCGGTAGCGTTTGTGGCGCTGGATTTCCAGCAGATCGCGGAAGCCCTCGGTCGCCAGCAGCGCGGTGCGCGCGCCGCGCGCCTGCAGCACGGTGTTCGAGGCCACCGTGCTCGCGTGGGTGAATTGCGCAACACTCGCCAGATCGATACCGAGCTCGTCGCGCGCGCGGCGCACGCCGTTCAACGCCGCCCGCGACGGATCGTGCGGCGTCGACGACACCTTCAGCGTCTGAATGTTTCCGGTGTCTTCGTTGAGAATCACCAGATCGGTAAAGGTGCCGCCGATGTCGACACCGAGGCGGTAGCGCTGCTGCTGTACGGGATTTTTCACTGCGACAATTTTCTTTTTCGAATAGACTTGATTGTAACCTGCGGCGCGGCCCGATTGAGCGCGCCGCAATTCAATCAATGCCGGCGATGCCGGCACGCGGAGATCACGCACATGTGCAGCGCCTTGCGACTTGCCGTCGCACTGTCGATTTTTTTGCTGGCGCCCCCGGCATTCGCCCAGCCCTGGCCGGCGAAGCCGGTGCGGCTGCTCACCGGCTTTGGCGTCGGCGGCTCGTCGGACCAGATCGCGCGCCTGCTGGCCGACCGCATGTCCACCGCGCTCGGCCAGCAGGTCATCGTCGACAGCCGGCCGGGCGGCAATGGCGTGGTCGGCACCACGCTGGCGGCGCGGGCGCCGGCCGACGGTTACACCTTTCTGGTCGTCTTCGATGCGCACGCGACCAATCCGAGCCTGCAGAAATCGCTGCCCTACGACACGCTGAAGGATTTCACGCCGGTGATGCTGTTTGCGAGTTCGCCCTATGGACTGGTGGTTGCGCCGAACTCGCCGTACAAAACGCTCGCCGACCTCGTGGCGGCGGCGAAGGCGCGCCCCGGCGAACTGACGCTGGGCTCCAGCGGTATCGGCAGCCGCGGCCACCTGGCAATGACGCTGATCGGGCAGCGCGCCGGATTTACCATCACGCAGATCCCCTATCGCGGTCCGCCGCAGGCGATCACCGACGTCATCGGCGGCCAGATCACCATGCAGATGGGCACCTTCTTTTTCGTCGCGCCGTTCATCAAATCGCAGCGCGTGCGCGCGCTCGGCATCACCTCGGCGCAACGCATGCCGCAACTGCCGGAGATCCCGACCATCGCCGAGCAGGGCTACCCGGGCTACGAGGTGCATTCGTGGTGGGGCATCGTCGCGCCCGCCGGCGTGCCGCCGGCGATTCTGCAACGCCTGCATGACGAAATGAAAACCATCCTCGCCACCGCCGACATGCGCGAGCGCCTCGATCAGCTCGGCGTTACGGTGCGCGCCAGCCCGCCCGACGAATTCCGTCGTTACCTGTTGAGTGAAATGCTACTGTGGGGCAAGGTCGTGCGCGACGCGAAGATTTCGTCCAGCGATTGACCGCCGTCAAAGAACCCGATCCACACGCCGGCGCGCGCATTGTGGACGGTCGGACACGACGCTGCTCGTGTAGAATTTCTGCCATCATGCATCGCCGTTGAATTTGCGACGGGCGTAACCGCAGGAAGGACGGCAATGAACCGGATCAATCGTCTCGCGCTGGCCGCCGTGTTCGGCGGCGGCTGCCTCGCGGGCGCAGCCCACGCCCAGCAATATCCATCGAAGCCGATTCGCATCGTCGTGCCCTTTCCGCCGGGCGGCATCGCCGACGTCATGGCGCGCGTGTTCGGGCAGAAATTCTCCGACAGCTGGGGTCAGCCGGCAGTGGTCGAAAACCGTGCCGGCGCCGGCGGCAACATCGGCGCCGACATCGTCGCCAAATCGCCGGCAGACGGATACACGCTGGTGATGGGCAGCATCGGCACGCATTCGGTCAACATCAGCCTGTTTTCGAAAATGCCGTTCGATCCGGTACGCGATTTTGCGCCGATCGCACTGGTGATCAAATCGCAGAACCTGCTGGTGGTGCATCCGTCGGTGCCGGCGAAAAGCGTGCGCGAATTGATTGCGCTGTCAGGCGCGCGGCCGGGCCAGCTCGCCTATGCATCGGCGGGCAACGGCACCGCCGGCCACCTTGCCGGCGAACTGTTTAAATCAATGGCGAAAATCGACATCGTGCACATCCCCTACAAGGGCAACACGCCGGCGATCGCCGATCTCATCGGCGGACAGACCGCGATGACCTTCGCCACCATGCCGACGGTGCTGCCGCAGGTCAAGGCCGGGCGGCTGCGCGCGCTGGCGGTCACCGGCGCGCAGCGCTCGCCCGCGCTGCCCGACACGCCGACCGTCGCCGAAGCGGCCTTGCCCGGCTTCGACGTCACCAACTGGATCGGCCTGTTCGCGCCGGTCGGCACGCCGCCCGACGTCATCAACAAGCTCAATGCCGAAATCATGCGCATCATGCGGCTGCCGGATGTCGAGCCCCGTCTGGCAGCCGAAGGCGCGCGATTCACACCCAACACGCCGGCCGAATGCGGCGCATTCGTCAAATCCGAAATCGCCAAATGGGCCAGGGTCATTCACGACGCCGGTATACGCGTCGATTGAAAATCTGCAGCGCAGGAAAATGCCCATGAATGCAAGACTGTTATCCATATTGTTCGCGGCCTTTGTCGCGGTGACCTCGTTCGCGCAACCGTATCCGTCGAAACCGATCAGATTCATCGTGCCCTTCCCGCCGGGCGGCACCACCGATATTCAGGCGCGCATGATCAACGAGCGCCTCGGCGCCCGCCTCGGCCAGCCGGTGGTGCTCGACAACCGCGGCGGCGCCAACGGCGCGATCGGCATGGAAATCGTTGCCCGCGCGCCGGCCGACGGCTACACCATGATCATCTCGACCGTTGGCACCTGGACGGTGGCGCCGCATCTGTCAAAGCTGCCCTACGACGTGCAAACCGATTTCGCCCCGCTGATCCACATGGCGACCACGCCGGGCGTGCTGCTGGTGCATCCTTCGGTGCCGGCCAAAAACGTCAAAGAATTGATCGCGCTCGCGAAGGCCCGACCGAATGAGCTGACCTACGGCTCATCGGGCATCGGCGGCTTCGGCCAGATGTGCGCGGAATTATTCGCGGTAACCGCCAACATCAAAATGACCCATGTCCCGTACAAGGGCTCGGCGCCGTCGCTGATCGACCTGATGGGCGGTCATATCCAGATTCTGTTCAACAGCGCGCTGCCGACCATGCCGCATATCAAATCGGGCAAGATGCGCGCGCTGGCAACGACCGGTTCGAAACGCATGAGCATACTGCCCGACCTGCCGACCATCGCTGAGGCCGGCCTTACCGGCTACGAAAACTCGACCTGGTCCGGATTGGGCATGGCGGCACGCACGCCGCAACCCATCATCGACCGGCTGAACCGCGAGATCAACGCGATTCTGCTGTTGCCCGAAGTTCAGGAGGCCGCGCGCGCTGACGGCTCGATGATCACCGGCGGCACGCCGGAACAATTCCGCGATATTCTGAAAAGCGAACTGGCGAAATTCGGCAGGCTGATCAAGGTGGCCGGCATCAAGGGCGACGGCAACTAGCGATCGACGGATGGCCGAACCACTAAAAAGCGGATTCGGCTGCGCGGTGCCAAAACGCATCGCGACACTGATAGCCGCGGTCCATCCGCGCTTCGATGTGCGCGGCTTTACCGCCGCCGCGCTAGACGGTTATGAAAAGCTCGAATTGATGCCGCGCGCGCGCCACATCGCTGCTGCCCTGCACCGCCATCTGCCGGATGATTTCACCACCGCCGCATCGATCCTGATCGATTCGCTGGGGCCGGACAGCCCTGCCGACAACGACCTGCCGCCGTTTTTTTATCTGCCGCATGTGCTGTTCGTTGCCGCCTACGGACTCGACCATTTCGAGCCGTCGATGCGCGCGCAATACGAGCTCACGCAACGCTTCACCGCGGAGTTCAGCATCCGTCCGTTTCTGATTCATCACCAGGCGCGCACACTGAAACGGCTGGAACAATGGAGCGCAGACGACAACGTTCATGTGCGCCGCCTGGTTTCAGAAGGCACCCGCCCGCGCCTGCCATGGGCGATGCGTCTGCCGGAGTTTCAGCGCGACCCGCGGCCGGTGCTCACGCTGCTCGAATGCCTCAAAGACGACCCCGAGCAATATGTAAGGCGCTCGGTTGCCAACAATCTCAATGACATCGGCAAGGACAATCCGGCGGTATTGATCGCCACCGCCGCGCGCTGGCTTAAAAACGCGCCGCCACCGCGCGCGGCACTGCTGCGACACGCCCTGCGTTCTTCGATCAAGGCCGGCGATCAACGGGCGCTCGCCCTGCTCGGCTTTGGCGCGAATGCCGAAGTCGCGCTGCGCAGCATTGCAATTGCACCGGAGCGCGCGCGGATCGGCGACAGAATCAGCATTGCGTTCGAGATTGTCAATAAATCGAAGCGTCCGCAGCGGGTGCTGGTCGATCTCAAGGTGCACTACGCGAAAGCCAACGGCAAAACGGCAGCCAAGGTCTACAAGCTCAAGCGTGTCGAACTGGCGCCGCGCGCCGCCGCCAGTTTCGCGAAATCGCTGTCGCTCGCCGACCGCAGCACGCGGCGGCATCACGCCGGCACTCATCGCATCGAGGCGCAGCTCAATGGCCGCGCGCTTGCGCTGGGTCAATTCGATTTGACCGCCGCCGTGAAAAAACCGGCGCGGCGCAAGGCATAATTGCAGCGTTATGCAGCCTCACCAGCGGCCACGAATAATTTACTGCTTGCAATACACAACAATGCACAGCGATAGCGATGAATGACTTTATCTCGGCCAACGCAGTCGCCCTGCTGATCCTCGCCTTCAGCGTTCTGTGGTTGATCGTTTCGGCGTGCTGGAGCTGGTGGGTCGAATCGCCGCCGCTGGACCAGACGATTTCGCTGTCGCCGCCGGGCACGCTGGAAACAGCGGTCACCGTACGCATCGGCGACCAATACTGGCTGTGGCTGAATTTCGAACGCGGCGGGCTGTCGTTGGACGCATTGCGCGAAAAAACCGGCGGCATGACGACCGGTCCGGACGGGAAAACCGTGGAAAACGCGGGCACGCCGGTCACCGTACGCTGGCAGATGACTGCTAAGGGCGGCGGGGAACCGGTGTTTGCCGGCGAAGTCCGCTCGACCGGCGCCGCATCAGCCGCGGACGCCACCATCGGACGCCTGCTCGGGCGCGCTGAAGTCCGCTCCGGCCGCTATTCATTCACGGCCGAGATCGTCGGCGACACGCCGGAATTTGCCGGCGCGCAAACCAGGCTGACGCTCGTCCTCGACGAAGCCAAAGGGCATTCGTGGGCGCTCAAACTCGGCTGGCTGCTGTCGCTGCTCGGCAGCTTCGCGATCAAACCGGTGGCGGTGGTGGCAGCGGCGGTCGTCGCGTGGAATGCCGCCAGATTGTTCATGTAGCACGGGCCGGCGTTGTAGTATCCGTCATCGCACCAACCGAAAGCGGGGCCGCCATGCTCAACGAAAAAATCAAGGTTCGCGTGACCCAGACCGACCAGACCATGGAGGTGGTGGTCTTCAACAAGCGCGCCGACTGCATCGAGGTGGTGCTCGGCGAAGGCGTGCACAGCGTGAAATGCCAGCTGACGCCGACACGCAGCGGCAAGGCCTATGTCGGCAGCGTGGTGGGCAGAGAAATCGTCTACGAACGCAGCCGCGAACAGGTGCAGGCCGACATCGATCTGCTCAATCCGCGCCTGCGCGATTACGACCGGCGGCGCTGAAGGCCGCTATTTGTTGCGCAGGCCGGCGGCATTCACCAGTTTGCGGAATTTTTCGTTTTGCTCGACGAGAAAACCGCCGAATTCGCGCGGACCGGAAACGATCGGATCGGCGCCCAGCGCGCGCAGTTTCTCCTGCATCTCGGCTGTCTGCAGCGACCTTAGAATTGCCGCGCTCAACTGGGCAACGATTGCCGGCGATGTTTTTTGCGGCGCCATCAATCCGTACCAACCGATCACTTCGTAGCCGGGCACCGTCTCGGCGATCGCTTCGAGTTCGGGCGCCAGCGACGACCGTTTCAGGCTGGTGACACCGAGCGCGCGCAACTTGCCCTGCTTGACCATGGGCAGCGCCACCGGCAGCACCGAAAACGAAAACTGCACCTGGCCGGCCATGGTATCGATCAGCGCGAACACGATGGTCTTGTACGGCACGTGTTCAAATTTGAGTCCGGCCATCGTGCGCAGCATCTCGGTGGCGAGATGCGGCGCGCCGCCGACGCCGCCGGTGCCGTAATACAGTGTGCCGGGCCGCGACCTGGCGAGCGCAATGAACTCGCGCACCGAATTGGCCGGCACCGACGGATTGACGATCAAAACATAGGGCGACGACGCGATCAGGCTGATCGGCGTGAAATCTCCGATCAGGCTGTACTGCAGCTTGTCGAACACCAGCGGCCCGGTGACCTGCTGCGCGCTGGCCATGAACAGCGTATATCCATCCGGCGCCGAATGCGCGGCGATTTCGGCGCCGATGTTGCCGGCGGAGCCGCCGCGGTTGTCGGCCACCACCTGCTGCCCCCACAAGTCGGTAAACACGCCGCCGATCAGACGGGTTACCACGTCGGGCCCCGAACTCGGCGAACTCGGCACGATGATGCGGATCGGTTTGACCGGATACGATTCAGCGGCGAAAACGGGCGTGATAACACAGGCGATGAACGCGGCACAACGCAAACGCAACGGGATCTTCATCATGGCGCAGACTTCGGTTGAATGTGCTCCGGACAGCATGGGGTACTGCGGGTCGCTGCCGCACCCGCGCATTTTACGCCAGCGCACCCGCCCACAGATTGCGCGCCCAACCCCACGCATAAAGGCCTTCCTGCTCGCTGGCTTTTTCCGACAGTCCGCCGGCGCCCTTGATCGCCAGCATGGTTTTTTCAGCGCGGTCATAGGCGTAAACCGACGCGACATGCATGGCCTGCCGGGCGTCGACAAAGCTGTAGCAGGTGTTCGCCATCACCGGTCGCGGATTGACCGCCTCGCCGTGCATCAACGCGATTATCGCTGCCGCGCAAACAACCGCATGCTGGTTGGCCATGGTCGCCGATTTCGGCATCGCCGGTCCCGACAGCGTGGCGTCGCCGAGAATATGCACGCCCTTGACGGCCGTCGATTCGAGCGTGGTCCAGTCGACCATGCACCAGCGATTGTTGGCATTGATCAGCCCGGCGCGTGCCGCAATCGCGCCGGCGCGTTGCGGCGGAATGACGTTCAGCACGTCCGCCCGCACATCCTCGAACAGCAATTTTGCGGTCAGGGTTTTCGCATCGACCTCGACCAGTTCGCTGTTCGGACGGTATTCGATCATGCCCTTGTACTGACCGTTCCACGCCGCGAGGAACAACGCCTTCTTCGAAAGAATGTCTTCGTTCGAATCGAGCACCAGGATCTTCGAGCGCGGCTTGGCGCGCCGGAAATAATCGGCCACCTGGCACACGCGTTCATACGCCGCGGGCGGACAGCGAAACGGCTCGAGCGGCAGATGCACCGCGTAAACGCCGCCGTCAGCCATGGCTTCGAGCTGGCGGCGCAAGGCCAGCGTCTGCGCGCCAGCCTTCCACGCGTGCAGCACGCGGCTTTGCGCCTCTGCAGAGTCAAGACCGGGTATTGCATCGACCTGAATCTCGACGCCCGGCGCGATGATCAACCGGTCGTACGCCAGCACGCCGCCGCCGGACAGGCGCACTGCGCGTTTGACCGTATCGACTTCAATCGCCTCGTCGCGCACGACGGCGATGCCGCGGCGCCGCAGGCCGTCGTAGCTGAATCCGAGGTCGCGGATATCTGCATTGCCGCCGACCACCAGATTGCTGAGCGGACAGGAGATAAATTCCCCGCTGCGTTCGACGATGGTGACATCGATTTGCGGCGCCCAGCGTTTGATCGTCTTCGCCGCGGTCGCGCCGCCGAAGCCGGCACCGATGACAACCACGCGGCCGGTGCGGCCGCTGCTCGCGGCGAATCCGCGCGAAACCGGACTCGCCGCAATGCCGCCCGCTACCAGCGCAATTCTTTGCACAAAATTGCGTCTCGAAACCGGCACAACGAACCCGTCAGTCACCGGCGCGCGGTGCAGCCGGCGCCGGACCTGCCGCGACCGCGGAGAAATAAGCGGCAATGCGTTCGAGTTGTTCGTCGCTGTAGCCGCGCGCGAGCTGATGCATGACGGTGGCCGGACGCGTGCCTGCCTTGAACTCTTTTAACCGCTGCAGCAGTTCCGCTTTGTCCTGCCCGGCGAGTGCCGGCGGCACGCCGCCGACGCTCACGCCATCCGGTCCGTGACAGGCGGCGCAGGTGGCGGCCAGGCCACGGGTCGATTGCAAATCCTGCGCATCCGCGGCCGCGCCGATTGTTGCGCACAGGGCGATCGCCGTCAGGGCAGGGATCGAACGCATGCTGCCTCCACTAAAAACAACACGCGCAGCCGCGACGGCGGCTTTCCGCTTCGATAATTTCGCGACGAAATTTTGCCGCCGGCGCGCGCCGGAAAAATCACGCCACGCTGGCGGCTTCTTCCTCGGCGAAGACGAGTTGGACCTTGTCGTTCTTGTCCACATCGACCGTGACCTTGCCGCCACTGGCGAGCCGCCCGAACAGCAGATGATCGGCCAGCGCGGAGCGTATGGTGTCCTGGATGAGACGCGCCATCGGCCGCGCGCCCATTTGCGGATCGAAACCCTTTTTGGCCAGATAGTCCTTCAACGCAGGCGTAAACGTCGCATCAACTTTTTTCTCCTGCAACTGCTCTTCGAGCTGCATGAGGAATTTATCAACCACGCGCATGATGATGCTGCGATCGAGCGAAGCGAACGAAACGATCGCGTCCAGCCGGTTGCGGAATTCCGGCGTGAAGGTGCGCTTGATTTCGACCATCTCGTCGCCGGTTTCGGCCGTGGTGGTAAAGCCCATGCTGGTCTTCGACAGCTCGGCGGCACCGGCATTGGTGGTCATGATGATCATGACGTTGCGGAAATCGGCCTTGCGCCCGTTGTTGTCGGTGAGCGTGCCGTGATCCATCACCTGCAGCAGGATGTTGAACACATCCGGATGCGCCTTTTCGATTTCATCAAGCAGCAGCACCGAGTAGGGATGCTTGGTTACCGCCTCGGTCAGGAGGCCACCCTGATCGAAACCGACATAGCCGGGCGGCGCGCCGATCAGGCGCGAAACGGCATGGCGCTCCATGTATTCGGACATGTCGAAGCGGATCAGCTCGACACCCATGATGTAGGCGAGCTGGCGCGCAACCTCGGTCTTGCCGACGCCGGTCGGGCCGGAAAACAGAAAACAGCCGGTCGGCTTTTGCGGATTGCCGAGGCCGCTGCGCGACATCTTGATCGCGGAGGCCAGCGCGTCGATCGACTTGTCCTGACCGAACACCACCGATTTCAGATTGCGCTCGAGGTTCTTCAATTGCGTGCGATCGTCGGAGTTGACGCTCTGCGCCGGCACGCGCGCGATCTTGGCGACGATCTCTTCGATCTCGTGCTTGGTGATGACTTTTTTCTGCTTCGATTTCGGCAGGATGCGCTGCGCCGCGCCCGCCTCGTCGATGACGTCGATCGCCTTGTCGGGCAAATGCCGGTCGTTGATGTAACGCGCCGCAAGCTCGGCTGCGGACGTCAGCGCCGAGGTTGCGTACTTGATGCCGTGATGCTCTTCGAAACGCGTCTTCAGGCCACGCAGAATCGAAACAGTTTCGGCAATGCTGGGCTCGACCACATCGACCTTCTGGAAGCGGCGCGAGAGCGCATGGTCTTTTTCGAAAATGCCGCGGTATTCCTGGTAGGTCGTCGCGCCGATGCATTTCAACTGGCCGGTCGATAACGCCGGCTTCAGCAGGTTGGACGCGTCAAGCGTGCCGCCCGAAGCGGCGCCGGCGCCGATCAGCGTGTGGATTTCGTCGATAAACAGGATCGCGTTCGGATTGTCGACCAGTTGTTTAAGCACAGCCTTAAGACGCTGTTCGAAATCGCCGCGGTATTTGGTGCCTGCCAGCAGCGCGCCCATGTCGAGCGCGTAGACCGTGCACTTGCCCAGAATCTCGGGCACGTCGCCTTCGACGATACGGCGGGCGAGCCCCTCGGCGATGGCGGTCTTGCCGACGCCGGCCTCGCCGACCAGCAGCGGATTATTCTTGCGGCGGCGGCACAGCGTCTGCACCACGCGCTCGAGTTCCTTTTCACGTCCGATCAGCGGGTCGATCTTGCCCGAGAGCGCAAGCGTGTTGAGATTCAGCGTATAGGTTTCAAGCGCGCCGCCGGACGCCTGTTCGGGTTCGGCCTCCGCCTCGCCTTCAGTCTTGCCGGGGGCGGCCTGCGGCACTTTGCTGATGCCGTGCGAAATAAAATTGACCACATCCAGCCGGGTAATACCCTTCTGATGCAGGAAGTACACCGCGTGCGAATCCTTTTCGCCGAAAATCGCGACCAGCACATTGGCGCCGGTGACTTCCTTCTTGCCGGACGACTGCACATGCAGGATGGCACGCTGGATCACGCGCTGAAAGCCCAGCGTCGGCTGGGTGTCCGCGTCATCGTTGGTCAGCACCGGCGTGTGTTCGGTGACGAAGTCAGCGAGCAGCTTGCGCAGTTCCTCTATTTCGGCGGCGCAGGCTTTGAGCACCTCGGAGGCCGACGGATTGTCGAGCAGCGCAAGCAACAGGTGTTCGACGGTGATGAATTCGTGCCGTTTCTGCCGTGCCTCCATGAAGGCCATGTGCAGACTCACCTCGAGTTCCTGGGCAATCATCAGTTTTCCTCCATCACGCAACGCAGTGGGTGCTGGTGCTGGCGGGCAAAGCCCAGCACCTGTTCGACTTTGGTCGCGGCCACGTCCCGCGGATAAACCCCGCAGACCCCGGCACCATCCCGATGAACCTTAAGCATGATTTGCGTCGCCTTTTCACGGCTGAGGGAGAAAAATTGCTGTAATACGACGACCACGAAATCCATGGGTGTGTAATCGTCATTCAGCAGCATGACCTTGAACATCGGAGGCGACTTGACCTTTGCCTTTTTCGCCTCCAGAACCGTGCCATCACGATGCTGTATTGCCATCTTTCGCACCACCATTCAACTGCCTACTGCGATTTCTTATTTTGACCAAAACCGCAGATTTTTCAAGTGTTAAATAGCGGCCTTTTTGCCCGTTTCAAGGCCCGTTTCGCGGAAAACTTGACTTCCACGGGCAAATAGCCTAGAAAGCCCAAAGGTGTTTGGCTTCAAGCTCGATCGTAAGACCGGTTTCGCAGTATCAGCCGCCGTATACGTGTCCCTTGAAACTCAAACAGTCTCCGGAAACTTTTTCCGGTAATTTTTTAGTTTATGAGGTACTGCAATATGGCAACAGGCACTGTGAAATGGTTCAACGATGCTAAAGGTTATGGCTTCATTACGCCGGATGACGGCAGTGAAGATCTTTTCGCGCATTTTTCCGCAATCCAGATGGGTGGGTTCAAGACCCTGAAGGAAGGCCAGAAGGTTACTTTCGAGGTAACCCAAGGTCCGAAGGGCAAGCAAGCCTCGAATATTCAAGGCGCCTAAGCTAACGCTATACGGCATTACAGAATATCGATAGGAAGCCCGTCCGCTCACCCGGACGGGCTTTTTTTTGGCTGACCCGGGCCGCCCAGTCCCGCACGCGACGGCAAAGGGGTTATTTATGCCGGCCCCAATAAATGCGATAATCCGGCGTCGTACCTACACGAAATGGGTAGCCAGCGTGCAAACGCCCGCCTGCCCGCATTCCCCTGCAGGGCGCATCGACCGCTGCCAAGACAGGCCGGTTGCATCATCGATCATCAATCGTCCACATTCCAACGGAGACCGAGAATCATGGCTGACAAACTTGACTTGCTAAAAATCGCTCAGGAAGAACAGAGCGGAGACCTGTTCAAATCCCTGGACGGAATCTACAAGCGGTCAAAGGTGCAGCCGCGCGGCTTTACCGATGCGGTCATCTGGGAAGGTGGCAACAGCGCGGGCGGCGTCAAGCCGGTGGCGCACGCCTTTACCGACATGTTTGCGCTCAACGGAACCATCATGGCGCTCGACGTGCTTGGTCTGCCGTTTCTCGGCGTACCGATGATGGCGCAGTTCCGCCATGACACCAAACTCGTTTCGCTCGAGTGGTTCGGCAAAATGGACAACATTTGCCTCAAATGGTCGACCGCCGGCGACTTCATGGTCAATGATGGCGGCAAAAAAGTCGTGGTGGCAGGCAAGTCGGCGAATGCGCCGCTGCGCACCGCTGCCGGCGTGTATTGCAACGTGCGCCCCTACGGCGGCATCACCAGCATCCGCTTCATGCCGGGCCTGCCCTATTCGCAGGACAACAAGAAGTTCATCGTCGACAAAGCGACTGGCAACATTCACTCCGAAATGAACACGCCGGGCATCCGCATGGCTTACGCCGCGCGCTTGTTCCTGAAAATGGTGCACGAAACCGGCCAGATCGGCCGCGTCGCCACCAAGCCGACCCAGGCCAAGGAAGATGCGGTCAACGCCGGCATCATGCGCTGGCTGCTGCAGGGTACCAAGTTCAAGTTGAAGCGCCAGTATTCGGTGGACGCCTATGAAGAGCACAAGGCGAACGTCGATGCGATCGCGGCGCTGCTGCCGAAGGATTTCAAGGCCGGCATGGAAAACTGGGGCGGCGACGTTTACGAGCATATCTCGGACACCAATTTCGGTCTCCTGCTGCACGACATGATTCAGCAGCGCCCCTGCATTGTTTACGCCACCGACCTCGACGGCGACCGCCTGACCGACCTGATGGCCGATGCTCCGGACGTGCTGCGTGCCTGGGGCCAGATCGTGCTCGACAAGGCCGGCGCCAAGGTCGACATGAAAAAGCTGTGGACCGATATGGGCTTTACCATGACCAACGGCAAGGACATGACCAGCGTCATGTACCGCATCGAAGGCGAGCCGATTTACGAACAAACGCTCGGCTCGGCCGACGCGATGCTGCTGCGCCTCCTGGCCGGTGACGAAACCGTCGGCGGCGAGAAGCAGCCGTACGATCCGCGCATTCACTTCGTGCTGATCAACGAGGCCTACAAGGCCGCCAACCCCGGCAACAAGGAACTGGCGGACTGGCTCGACGCGCAACTCGCAACTTTCGACAAGGTCTATAGCGGCAAACGCCCGCGTTACCTCGACGGCTACGCCGCGCTCAAGCAGGCAATCAAACCGTGGGGCAGCAAGTAGCACCTGCGATCCGGGCCGATCGGGCCGGTATCGCGAAGCAATACGACGCCCGCCCTCGCGGGCGTTGTCGTTTCTGCGTGTGCAAACGTCCATGAGCAATGTCATGCTCTTCAACAAGCCCTATGGCGTGCTGTGCCAGTTCAGCCCCACGCCCGGTCGTCAGACGCTGAAGGATTTCATCGGCGTGCCCAAGGTGTATCCGGCCGGACGCCTTGACGCCGACAGCGAAGGTCTGGTCGTTCTCACCGGCGACGGAGGCCTGCAACACCGCATCAGCGATCCCGCGCACAAGCAAGTCAAATCCTACTTCGTGCAGGTCGAGGGCATCGTCACCAGCGAGGCGTTGGAGAAACTGGCGCGCGGCATCGATCTCGGCGACTTCGTCACGCGCCCTGCAGAAGCCGCCGCGATTGATGAACCGGCGTGGCTGTGGCCACGCCATCCCCCGATCCGCCAGCGGAAACTCATCCCGACCAGCTGGTTGTGCCTGCGGATTGCGGAAGGCAAGAACCGGCAGGTTCGACGCATGACCGCCGCCGTCGGTTTCCCCACGCTGCGCCTCGTGCGCCATGCCGTCGGCCACTGGACGATCGACGGACTCGCGCCCGGATCATGGCGCGAGTCCCCGGCGGAGCCGTCCCCCGTTCCGCACCGTCAAGACCACGGCGGAAAATAGAAAAACAACGAGAAAGTAAGCATGCACTGACAATTCGCTCATAATATGGGCTAATAAATTTGCAATTTAAGCGATTGATTATTATAATTATTGCCTCGTGTTGCCGGCCCTGCTTGATGCCGATGCAGCTTCGTAAGCCCTAGCGTCAACCGCCTAGGCAGGCAGCACGTTAATGGCTGTGACCGCACTACGGTCGTAGTCAAAAATAGGTAGTCGTTAATCAAACTAAAGAGGAAATAACATGAGCAAAATGCTTGCTGCTATCGTTGCTGCTATGTTCGCGCTGGGCACCGTTTCGGTTTTCGCGGCTGATGAAATGAAGAAAGACGCGAAGAAGGACGAGCCGAAGAAAGAAGCCAAGAAAGACGACAAGAAAGCGGCCGACAAGAAGTAATACTTCTGTCAGTCAAAGTAAAGGCAGGGTTTCGACCCTGCCTTTTTTGTTTTCTGCACGTCTCGAAGCGGTAACCGAAACAGTCCACTGCGACCGGCCGCAGCCGGGGCGCTAGCGACAGTCAATGACAATTTTTGCCGAAAGGGACGAGACGGCACGAGTGCCCAGTCCTGCGCCGGCGCAATGCGAAGGGTGTCCGGTATCATTTCAGCCGGATCAAAAATTGCCGCGGTCGACCTTTTATTGCGCCCTTAAAACCGCAGCAACTTGAGATTGAGCGCCCGCTCAACCAGCCAGATGCCGGCCAGCACGCAAATCAGCGCGGAACCGCCGACCAGCACCACGCGCTGATAGAACCAGCTGCGACGCAAGACAAACGCCAACGGCAAAAATACCGCCACAATCGTCAACTGCCCGGCCTCGACGCCGAGATTGAACCCGACCAGCGCCAGCAGCAACGCGTCGCGCGGCAACCCGAGGTCGGCGAGCACGCTGGCGAAGCCAAAGCCGTGAATCAGGCCGAATCCAAAAGCCACCATCCAGCGCCTGCCCTGAAACAGCGGGAATATATTGTTCAAAGCGGCAAGCACCACCGACAGTGCGATGGCCGATTCGGTCAGCCGCGTCGGCAGCGCAATCACGCCCAGCGCGGCAAGGCTCAGGGTGATCGAATGAGCAACCGTAAATGCGGTGACGATTTTCAGCACATCCCACAGCGCCGGCCTGAAGCGGTCAACCGCGCGCCAGCGTTTATGCGCAATGACCAGCACGGCGGGCAGCAACAGCGAGAGCAGAAACAGGATGTGATCGAAACCGATCCAGATATGCCACACGCCTTCGCGGCCGTAATCAAGGAACTGCGCCAGCCGGCCGGCTTTCTTCAGCTCGAACCGCTGCAGCGCGGCATCGATGCCGAAGATCGCAGTCCGCGTCGTGCCGTCGTATTCGAGACGCAACAGGCCCTTATGCTGCGGATCGAGATCGGCGAACAGACTGTAGCCCATGACGAGCACGCCGCCGGGTTTGGCGCAGGGTGCCTCGAAGCGCAGCACCGCATAGGCGCCGTCGGTGTGATTGTCGATCAAATGCTCGACGACGCGCGCATTGCAAGTCGAGCCGTCGAGCGCCAGGGTCAAACGCGCAAAGGCATAGGCGTCGATTTCGGTCTGCCGCGCGCGCACCTCGCCCCAGGTGATCTCACCATTACCGTTGCTGTCGAGCCCGATGGCAAAATCAAGGTCGCGCAGCGCAATGTCCCACTGACCGCGCACGATGTCGCCCGACACGTTGACGACGAGATAGCTGTCGCTCGGCTTGTGCGCAGCCGCTAGCGACGGCAGCAGCGCGAGCAACAACGCAACGCCGGCGCGCCAGTTCATTGCGCCCCCGCCGTCGACACCAGTTTGGCAGCAAGCTGTTTCAGGTACCAGTCCTCAATGCCGGTCTGCGCCATCCACGCCAGCACCGGCTGCGCCGCGTCCGTCCGGCGCAGGGCAAGCGCGGCCTCAAGCACGGCGCGCGCGTCGCGCGGTTCGCGCTGCAGGCGCCAGTTATTCAGTGCAAGTTTCAGCGCCTCCTCCGGGCGGTTCAGAATGGCGAGCGCAAAACGGGACTCCTCCTGTTCGTGCGTCGTATCGCCGCGCAGTCGCGCGGCAGCGTAACGCGCCTCGAGTGCCGCCTTGTGCCCGGCAAACGATTTCGCACCGAGCGCCTGCTCAGCAAGCGTCAACCGCAGCAACAGCGGGTCGGCGCGCGTCCAGTCCCCGAGCAGCTTCACCACGTCCGGATGGCGGCCGTAGTCGATCAGGAAATCCGCATACGCCGCGAGCAAAAAACCGTCCGCGATGTTCATTGCCAGCGCGCGCCGGAAATGTGCCTCGGCGGCCCGCGGCTCGTTCAACCGCCAGGCCATTTCCGCAAGCCGCGTCAGTATCCACAGCTGCTGGTCGGGACTGACATCCTTTGCGCGTGCAAGTTCTTTCTGCAACGCATCGTGACTCGCGCGCGCGCGCCCGCTCATGCCGTCGATAAAAAGCACGCAGCCCGCGTTGGTCAACTCGGTGACGTACGGCGCCATGCGCGCACAATCCTCGCGCGACGCCGCAAGATTGCCCTGCACGAGGTTGATGTCGGCGCGCAAGGACAAGGCGTCGATATCGGACGGATTCGCCTGCAACGCGCGGTCGATATCGGCAAGCCCGCCGGCAAAATCATGACTGTATTGGCGCAGTGTTGCTCGCATCACCAGCACTGCCTGCGGCGGTTGCGGCAAATCCCACCACGGCCGCAGCGCCGCCTGCGCATAGCCGGCGAAACGCGGATCGCTTTGCCCGCCCGCCTGCGCGAAATAACTTCGTGCAAGTTGCAATGCGATACGCACGTTGTTGGGATCGGCGGCCAGCTGTCGCCGCAGTTCGCTGATCTCGCGCGCCGCCGGATCATCCGGCCGGAACGGCAGATGCTCGAGCACCTCGTCATCGCTGCCCGGTACGTACGGTGCGGCATGTAGAGCGCCGATGGTGAGAAAACCCAGCACCATGGCATAAATGGAAATTTTCATGCAATCAAATCAATCCAATGGCCAGCGGTGCGGCAACACAAAATGCGCGAGGCGCGCAGCATCATAATGGGCTAGGCAAACCGAAACAACCTGTTATATATTGCCGCGACCAATGCAGGGCGCGGTGTATCGAGAGCAAACTGCGGCGCATCGAGCCGGGTTGGTCATGGTAGTCGTTTAAAATAAAATGAGAGGAAAGCCACAATGAAAAAACTGCTCGCAGCTCTGGTCGCTGGTGCTTTCGCCGTTGCAACCGTTGGCGCGTTTGCCACTTCGCACGTCGGTGCGCAACCGGCCAAGGACGGCAAGAAAGATGAAATGAAGAAAGACGACGCGAAAAAGGACGACAAGAAGAAGTAAACCTTACTGGTCCAAAAAAAGGCAGGGGGCAACCGCTGCCTTTTTTATTGTCCGCGGATCAAACCAGATACATCACAATGAAGCCGGCCGCCAGCGCACAACGCGCCACCGGCGTCCAGATTCCGGCTTGCGCGTTATGCGCGCATTGCCATGCCAGCCGCGCCCATGCGACATAGATCAGTATTCGCAGCACGTCCAGCCAGTCGCCGGCGACGGGGTGGTCCGCCACACGCGCCGCCTCGGACGCGATCACCAGCGCACTCGTCAGCCAGGCAACCGGAATGCCGCAGATCCACCAGATCTTCCATAATGGTTCCGTGCCTCGATGAGAGCGCAAAAAGGTCTGCAAAAGCCGTTTTGTCATCGCCGAATCATGAATACCAATTAATTCCGAATATGCCGCATTGCGGCGTGCTTGTGCAACCGCCGCACCCGGTGCCGGTATATTTTTCGACAAATGGAATATTCAATGCCCGACAGTGTTTACTGTTGTGCAGGAAAGCGGCGCTCTTGCGCGTGGCGCGGGTCGTTGACCGCCGGTTCAACCGCGGAGCCACGATCGCGAATTCAGACAGCCGGTTTGGGCCGGCCGCGGCAAGGCGGTAAAATCGACGCCATGCAATCCAACGATGTCATCTGGACGCCCGAAGTGACCGTCGCCGCCGTGATCGAACGCGACGGTCGCTTTCTGCTGATCGAGGAAGAAACCGCCGATGGCGTGAAAATCAATCAGCCGGCCGGCCACCTCGAACGCGACGAAACGCTGACCGCGGCGGTGGCGCGCGAAACGCTTGAAGAAAGCGCGCATCATTTTCAGCCCGAGTGCCTGCTTGGCATCTACCATCACGAAACCCCTGCCGGCGTCACCTATATGCGATTTGCCTTTGCCGGCCCTGCCGGACGGCACGAAGCCGGCCGCGCGCTCGACCGCGGCATCCTGCGCCACGTCTGGTTGAGCGCCGACGAAATCCGCGAGAGCCGCGCGCGCCACCGCTCGCCGCTCGTCTTGCAATGCGTTGAAGACTATCTCGCCGGCATGCGCTATCCGCTCGCACTCATCCGCCATTACGCGCCGAAATCATGAGCAAACCGCGCATCGTGGTCGGCATGTCAGGCGGCGTCGATTCGTCGGTCGCCGCCCTGCTGCTGAAGGAACAGGGTTACGACGTGGTCGGCCTGTTCATGAAAAACTGGGAGGATGACGATGACGACGAATACTGCAGCTCGCGCCAGGACCTGATCGATGCGGTGTCGGTGGCCGACCGCATCGGCATCGAAATCGAGGCGGTGAATTTTTCCGCCGAATACAAGGATCGCGTGTTCAGCGAGTTTCTGCGCGAATACAAATCCGGCCGCACGCCCAACCCCGATGTGCTGTGCAACGCCGAGATCAAGTTCCGCGCCTTCCTCGATCACGCGATATCGCTGGGCGCCGAACGCATCGCCACCGGCCATTACGCGCAGGTGCGCGAAGTCGACGGTCTCTATCAGTTGCTGAAGGCCGAGGACGGCAGCAAGGACCAGAGTTATTTTCTCTACCGCCTCAATCAGGGTCAGCTCTCAAAAACGCTGTTTCCGCTCGGCGGGCTCTACAAGCGCGAGGTGCGCGAAATGGCGCAAAAGGCCGGGCTCGCCAATTTCGCGAAAAAGGATTCGACCGGCATCTGCTTCATCGGCGAGCGCCCGTTCCGCGAATTTCTCAACCGCTATATTCCCTCCGAACCGGGCGAAATCTGGGCAGTCGACGGCCGCATGGTCGGCCGCCACATGGGACTCATGTTTTATACGATCGGGCAGCGTCAGGGCCTCGGCATCGGCGGCACGCGCGACGGCGACGGCGACGCCTGGTACGTCGTGGGCAAGGACATGCCGAACAACCGTTTGATCGTGGTGCAGGGCCGCGAACACGACGCCCTGCTGTCAAATACGCTCGAGAGCCGCGATCTGAACTGGATCAGCGGTGAGCCGCCGCATTGCAACTGGGTGTACGCCGCCAAAACGCGCTATCGGCAGAAGGACGCGCCGTGCACCATCGAAAGCGTCGATGCGGCGCAATGTGCCATGACCTTCGCCGAACCGCAATGGGCGGTGACGCCGGGCCAGTCGGTGGTGATTTACGAAAGCCGCGTCTGCCTCGGCGGCGGCATCATTCAATAGCTGGATGGAGGACTGCGGATTGAAACTCGATCCGCAATCCTAGATCCTGGGCGGCAAGGTATCCTGAAACGGCGCGCGCTTGGCCAGTTTTTCGGCCAGCTTGGCGAGATTCGGATAAGTCTTGCGCCATTGAATGTCGGTCATGCGGTAATCGAGGTAACCCAGCGCACAACCGACCGCGATATCGGAAAGATTGTAGTGATCGCCGCTGCACCATGCGCGCGTGCCGAGTTCGTCCGACATCGCCCTCAGCGCGCGGTCGATCTTGCCCTGCTGGCGAGCAATCCACTCGCCGCTCTGCTTGGCGGCCGGCCGGCGCGACTCCACCACTACCGCGTTGGCGGCATCGGTGCAGCCGTCGGCGAGCGCTTCCCAGCGGCGCACCTGAATGCGCGCGCGCGTGTCGTCCGGGATCAGACGGCCCACCGGGCTGGCGTTGTCAAGATATTCGACGATCACGCGCGAATCGAACAACGTCGTGTCGTCCTCGAGTACGAGGACCGGAATCTTGCCAAGCGGGTTGAATTCCGGAACACGCGTCGCCGCTTCGCCGGGGCTGTCAATAATGAATTCGTAATCGATTTTCTTTTCCGCAAGCACGATACGAACCTTGCGGCTGTACGGGCTGGCGGGCGCTGCAATCAACTTCATGCTGTCGTCCGTTCCTGAAAATGTGACTGCGAATGTTCGCCATGCCTTGCATTATACCATCGCGCCTGCGCGCTTCAGGCGCGCCGGGCCGCTTGCTTGACGCCGCGCCGCAGCGGGTAGTACGCTCGCCGCTCACTGCAATCACCAATCCCTCACAGTCCCCCAAGGCGCACATGGACACCGGCACCGACAAGTTCATACTGTTCACGCAGCCCGGCTGAAGCAGCTGCCTCCGCGCGAAAGAGTTTCTTTCGAAAAAAGGTATCGACTTCGTCGCCATCGACATCCTCAATGATGCCGGCGGCCGCGAAAAGCTGATGGCGCTTGGCGTGCGCACCGTGCCGGTGGTCGCCCGCGGCGGACAGTACGTGTTCGCAATGAATCTGGAAGACGTTGCCGAGTTCGTCGGCTTGCAAGGCACCGGCCACACGCCGCTGCCGCCCGAACAACTGATCGCGAAGTGGCTGCTGGTGCTGCGCGCAGCGCAGCGCCTGGTGCGTCAGCTCTCGCCGGCGCAGCTTGCCGAGAACGTCATCGCCAACCGCGAGCGCTCGATCCGCCTGCTCGCTCACCATGTATTTCGCGTCGGCGGCGCCTTCCTCGACACGGTCGAACGCGACGCCGAATACACCAATGCGCTCGCCACGGTGCCGCCACCGGCCGGCACCTGCATGAGCGGCGACCAACTCGCCGCCTACGGCGACGAAGTCATCGGTTTGATTCAACAATGGTGGGACGAACTCGACGACCGCGCCTGCAGCCGCAAGGTGCCAACCTTCATCGGCCCGCTGCCGATCCACCTGCTGTTCGAGCGCTCGACCTGGCACTCGGCACAGCACACGCGCCAGCTTGCCTCGGTAATCGAACGCTTCGGCATTCAGCCCGACCGGCCGCTGACGGCCGAAGATCTGGCCGGGCTGCCGATGCCGGAGAGATTATGGGAGTAGCGGCACGAAGCGCGGAACAGGGGCCCCGCTGACAAGCGGGGATGTGACCGCTGAGGGACGCAGCAGCCGACACCCGGGTCGGTGCCTACACTGACAGTTTCAGAGGCTGCCAATGCGAAAATAAAAAAGCCCCGCAGTGCGGGGTTTTTTTCGTCAGCGTGCCGCTGTCGCTACTCGATCTTGATCCCCGCCTCTTTCACCAGCTTCGCGTATTTCGCCAGATCGTTCTTGATCACGCGCGCGAATTCCTCCGGCGTGTTGCCGACGAGTTCGTTGCCGCCCTGAGTCGAGAGCCGCTCGATTACGTCCGGCATTTTCAGCGCCTGCACCACCTCGCGATAAAGGCGATCGACGATCGCTTGCGGCGTGCCGGCCGGCAGCATCACCGCCTGCCACTGCGTGATCTCGAAACCCTTGAGACCGAGTTCATCCATCGTCGGCACCTCGGGCAGCGAACTGGAACGCTTCAATGCGGTCACGCCGATTGCGCGCAGCTTGCCGGCCTTCAACTGCGGCACCGAAGTGATAGTGGTATCGAACATGTAGCTCAGCTGACCGCCGAGCAAATCGGCCAGCGCCAGCGCGCTGCCCTTGTACGGCACGTGGATCGATTTGGTTTGTGTCATCAGGTTGAACAACTCACCCGCGAGATGATTGCCGCCGCCGATGCCGGTCGAACCGTAGGTCAAGGCCCCCGGCTTCGACTTCACCCACGCGATCATGTCCTTGATGTTGGCAACCGCATTGGATGAAGGCACCACCAGCACGTACATGTAGAGCGTGCCCTGCGTCACCGGAATGAAATCCTTGACCGGATCGTAGGCAACCTTTTTATACAACACCGGATTGGTAGTGAGCGGCCCGCTCTGCCCCATCAGGATGGTGTAGCCGTCAGCCGGCGCGCGCGACGCGAGTTCGGTGCCGATGCTGCCGTTGGCGCCGGCGCGGTTGTCGATGATGACGGTCTGGCCGAAGGCTTCGCCTAACTTCTGTCCGATCGTGCGCGAAAAAATATCCGCTGCGCCGCCCGCCACGTAGGGGCAGATCCAGCGAATCGGTTTGGTCGGCCACTGATCGGCGGCGAACGCCGGCGAGGACAGCAACGCCAGCGCGGGAACGATCGGGCAAATCCGCTTCTTCATCGCACACTCCTGGTTCAAGTTTGTCCGGCGCTAGCGCTTGAGCAAAGTATCCCAGCTTTTCGGCAAGCGTACCGCCTTGCTCACCGGCGGGCCCTGAATGTGATTGCTAACGTAACCCTTCGATTGATTGCGGCCCCAGTCGCCGGCTACCATGATGCCGATCCACTCGGGCCGCTGAAACACCGGAATCAAGCGCTCCGGATCGTCAGACTCGCCATAGGCCGGCGGCAGCAGACCCTGCTTGACGTAATTGTTGACGCGAAAACCGGTCTGCCCGCAATAATAGGCATAACGCTCGGCGAGCGAGGCCTTCATCGTCACATTCTGGTAAAGATAGCGCCGCAGATCGTCCTTGCTCCAGCCGTCCTGCGCGAACACTTTGGCGATGCTGGGCCCGAGCATGATCAACGGATGCCAGTGGCTGTAAACCATGCCGATCGCCGACCAGTAGCCGCAGGCGCGCTGGCCGATCACGTCGGCAATCAGCGCGGCATGTTCTTCGGCCTTTTCGCTGCCGGTATAAGTCGGCGCGCTGATCGCAACCACGCTTTGCACCGTGACGATGTTATCGCCCGCCTTGAAACCGCGGTCGACGCTGTACGGCTGCCAGCCGATCTCCGCCACTGCCTCTTCATTCTCGGCTGCGGCGACCAGAAAACTCTGGCCGATGCTGCCCTTGTCGGCGCCCTCGGGTGCATGATGAAAACCGGCGATGTTGCGCAGAAAGAGGCGCAGGAAACGACCCACGCTGGTATTCGCCTGGATGCCGGTGCGCATCACGCCCTGCCCCGAATTGAAGCCGAGTTGCTTCGCGATCGGGCCGTTCAACACGATCAGCGATTCCCAGCCCGGCGTCGAACCGGCGTCTTCAATTTTATAAACCGGGTCGACGATCGCTTCGATCACCGCCAGCAGCACCGGCATGTATTCGGGCCGGCAGCCGGCCATCACGCCGTTGACCGCGACGTTCCACACCGTGGCGAGTCGGTTCGCCGGCGGGCACGGCCCGATCACTTCGTCGGGTTTGCGGTCGGTGAATTTGAGAAAGCGCTCGATGCGATCGAGTGTCGGCGGCATCACCGGCATGCCATCGGCCCAGAAGTTTTTCTGGAAGTGCTCGTTGACTTCGTCGAGCGTGCCGCGGAACACGATGTCGCGCATCGCCGGTTCCGCATCCGCTGCGTCATCGGACATTTTGCCGACCGGCTTCGACAGGCCGGCAATGATCTGCGGCACCAGTTCTTCAACCACTTTGCGGCGCAGTTCTTCGTCGCTGTCAGTCATCGGCACGCCGGGATAGGCCGCGATCGGCATGTCGGGCAGGCCGAGCCCCTTGGCGACCACCGCCGCCTGCTTGAGAAAGCCGCTCGAGATAATGGAGACCGCCGGATAACCGGCGTTTTCGACTGCCGCACTCGCCCGCAACACGGCGGGCGTGCAAGCGCCTCAGGCGCCGATCGCGGATATGACCGCGTTACAACCGTGTTGCTTGAGCAGCTTCGGCACGTCGGCGACCAGCTCGCGTTGCTGCGGGCCATGCACGTTACCGAACACGTCGTAGGTGACAAAGCGGATGCCGGGAAATTTCTTCGTCAGTTCCTCGCGCACGATCGGAAAAATATCCTCGCCGCGAAACAAAAAGTCCCACAGCTCGCCGACCACCTTGCCCGACAGATCGTCGATGCGTGCATTCGGCGCGCGCGTTTTATAAGCCGAGGCGCCGAGCGGCCACACGACTTCATAGTTGGGTTCGCTGCTGTTGCCGCTCATGCGATTTCTCCCTGAGAAAAACGATTGCCGGGCAAAGCATTCTGCCCGATGTTCCCCTCTCCCCGTTATCGCGGGGAGAGGGGGTCATTCTATTCCGCCTTGATGCCGGCCTTCTCGATAATATCGCGCCACATCGGCACTTCCTGAGCGACGCGCGCGCGCAAAGCATCGGGGCCGCCGGCGGTGACCTTGAGGCCCGCATTCCACAGCGCATCGCGCGCGTCCTTCTGGCCGAGCACGGCGATGGTTTCCTTCGCCAGCTTGCTGATCACTTCCGGCGGCGTACCCGCCGGCGCGAACAGCGCCTGAAATGTATCGGACACCGCATCCGGTATGCCGGCCTCCGCCATCGTCGGCGTATTCGGCAGATCGGGCCAGCGTTCCTTGCCGGTTTGCACGATCGGTTTCAGCAGGCCACCGGCGATCTGCGGCATCACCGACGACAGGCTCGCCGACATCATCTGGATCTGTTTGCTCAGCACCGCCTGCACCGCCGGCGCGCCGCCCGTGTACGCAATGTGCACCATATTGGTCTTGGTGCGCAGCTTCAACACTTCAGCTGCGAGCTGCGGCGTGGTGCCGAGCCCCGGACTGCCGTAGCTGATCAGATTCGGATTCGCCTTCGCCGCCGCGATCAGTTCGGCGAGACTGTTGATGCCGCCCTGCGGATGCACCACCATCACATTGGGCGAGGCGCCGAACTCGACCACCGGCAGAAAATCCTTGAACGGATCGTATGAAGGATTCTTGTAGAGGCTGGGCGCCACCACGAAGATACTCGACGACGACAGCAAAGTATAGCCGTCGGGTTTGGCGCGCATCACCGCCGAGGCCGCGATCATGCCGCCCCCACCGCCGCGATTATCGACGATGATTTGCTGACCGAGCGGCACGCTGACGTACTTGCCGACGATGCGCGTTGAAATATCGGTCGCACCGCCCGCAGCAAACGCAACCACCACGGTGATCGGCCGTTCCGGATAACCCGCAGCTCCGACCATGTTCGCGCCGGCAACTAACGCAATGAGCAGCGCTCCCGCAAATGATTTCAGCATCCCGTAATCCCCTCGGTTTATTTGATCGATGTAAGCGTTATTGTTTGAACAATTCTAGCATTGCGCGTGGCGCAAAAAATTGCAAAACCACCGGAACTCGCCACGCTCGTTCCGGCTGATCGCAGGCCCGCATCTAAAATTCGGCCTGCGCCACAAAAGCCCGCACCTGGCAGTGCAGTTGTGGTGCAGGCGCCCCGCCTGCATCGGTCTACAACCACACGAACCCGCCTGATTCGCGACAAGCCCGGTGCTATACTTTTTTCAAACTCCTCCGCACCTTTCAAAAAAGAAATTAACCATGATCAAATTAGCCGGCTTCGAAATCACACGCATCGCCGACACGCCGTGGCAAAAGCGCGTGCGCTTCGACGGCCGCGAGAGCCGTTTCGCCATGTACAACGACGACCTTGAAAACGGCCTGCGCATGTCGATCGTCGAATATCCGGTCGGCTCGGTCGAGCCGCGCCATGTGCATCCGGGCACGCACGCCACCACCGTCGTGAAAGGCCGCGCGCTGATCGACGGCCTCGAATTGAAACCGCTCGACGTCATCCTCGGCCCCAGCCACGAACCGCACGGCCCGCTCGAATACCCGGACAGCTGCACGCTGTTTTCCTGCTTTCAGGGCAGCAACGATCACAGCGAAGTTCAGCAACTCGGCAGCGAACGCCACTATCGTTTGATTCAGGCCGACAAACTGGCGTGGGCAAAATCCGAAGGCGGCACGGGTGAGGGCAAAACGCTGGTCGATCACGGCGCCGGCCGCCTCCTGCTGCGTGCGGTCAAATTCGCGCCGGGCGCCACGCTTGCGCGCCACACGCATCCTTATATGCACGCCTCACTCATCGTCGAAGGCAGCGCGGTGATCGAAGGCGAACAGCTCGGCGTATGGGATTTTCTGTATCAGCGCAAAGGCGTCGAACACGGGCCGGTGCATTTTCCGCAGGGGGCGACGCTGCTGTCGGTGGCGATGCGCTGACGAAGGTCAGACCTTCCAGTCCAGCCACGCACACAGCGCGCGGCCCATGATCAACTCCAGATCGCGCGCCGGCAGCCACCGCATCTCTTCCGTAAACATCGTCACCCCTTCGCGGTAGCCGCACGGCAGCCGCGACAGATCACTGCCCCAGAACAGGCGTTGCGGCCCGAATGCTTCCCAGGCGCGCCGGACGTACGTGTGCAGACGACGGAACGGGTAACCATCGTTCGTATACAGCGGCAGGCAACTGGCCTTCAGCGCAATATTTGGTAAACGCGCGAGCGCAATGACCTGATCGAAATCGGCAAACGCGCTCTCATCGCGCCCTTCGGTGAGCCCAAAATGATCGAGCGCAATCCTGAGACCGGGGTACCGCTCGGCAAGCCGCGCGACGTACGGCAGATCGTAATGCGCCACCAGCAGCATCGCCGACAGGTTGTTTCGCTCAGCCTGCGCCCACAACCAGTCGAGCTGCCCCTCTACCAGCCACGGCCGCTGGTGTGGACGATGAAACGTAAAACGCACGCCGCGGATCGCCGGCTCATCCTGCCACGATGCGACGATTGCGCGAGCATCCGGCGCATCGGGATCAAAGCGCCCCATTACCGTGAAGCGCTCGGGATACGCACGCGCAGCCGCCGCCACCACATCGTTGCGCGCGCCTTCGAACACCGGTGAAATCAGCACTGCGCGGTGTACACCGGCCGCATCCATCTCGCGCAGCAGATCGCCGGCGGTAATCGGTTGCGGCTTGTGCGCCGCCGGCAAATTCGGATCGGCCGCCGGCCACGGCCGCGCCGGCGTGTGCGCCGCCCAGATATGCACCTGAGAATCGACAATCAACATGACGGCACCGCATTCAATCAAAGCGCGGATTTTAAAGACGCCGAGTGCGCGCGTCCACGCAACAACCGCGAATTCGCGGCATGCGATGAAGCGCAAAGCCGCCGATTCTGCAATACTTGATCGCAATGGAGGCTTCAATGCACAGATCAATTGTCGTCATCGCGCCGCTGCTGCTGTTTGCCGCAGGCAATACGCCAGCGCAAAACTTTCCGGGCAAACCCGTGCGCCTGATCGCGCCTTTTCCGGCCGGCGGCGGCACCGACATTCTTGCCCGCATGATCGCGCGCAAGCTCGGCGAAGACCTTGCACAATCCTTCGTCGTCGATAATCGTACCGGTGCGGCCGGCATCATCGGCTGCGAGGCGGTCGCGCGCGCCGCACCCGACGGTTACACGCTGCTGATGGGCACCACCGGCACGCACACCACCAACCCCGCGGTGTTCGCCAAACTGCCCTACGATCCGGTCAAGGATTTCGCCCCGGTGTCACTGGTCGGCATCGCGCCCTTCGTGCTGGTCGTGCATCCGTCGATTCCCGTGAAGTCCCTGCACGAATTGATTGCGCTGGCGAAAACGCGGCCCGACTCGCTGACGTATTCGAGCTCGGGCATCGGCGGCATTGCCCATCTCGGATTCGTCGCTCTCAATACGGCCGCCGGCACGCGCATGATTCACGTGCCCTACAAAGGCTCGCCGCTGCAGACCCAGGCTGCGGTCGCCGGCGAAGTGGCGATGGCCTTCGATTCGATTCCGGTCACGCAACCGTTCATCAAGGCCGGCCGCGTGCGCGCCCTCGGCATCGGCTCGGCGAAACGTTCGCCGCTATTGCCCGACGTGCCGAGCATCGCCGAAGCCGGCTTGCCGGGATTTGAGCTCGCCTCGTGGTATGCGATCTTTGCGCCCGCTGCCACGCCGCCTGAAATCATCCGCACGCTCAACCGCGCGATCAGCAAGGGCCTCGAAGGCAATGCAATGCGCGATCAGTTCGCCACCCTCGGCGCCGAACCGGTCGGCGGCACTGCCGACGAGCTCGCCGCGACCGTGCAAAAGGATCTAAAGAAGTGGGCGAAGGTGGCACGCGATGGCGGCGTAAAGCCTGAATGAATACAGCCGCATTTGACCCGCGTTTAAGCTTTCGCCGCCACCGTCAGCCCGTGCGCCTCGTGTTTCTCAATCAACTGCGCGACCAACCCTGACGCCTTGACGTCTTCGATGTAAGCCGCGAGATAGGCCGCCGCCGCCGGCCGCCCCTTCGGCACGCCGGCGGCCTGCTGCACGGAGGTGAAGCGGCCGTCAAGCAGGCGCGAGCCCGGCAGGTTCCTGTGATCGGTAATCAGGCGCGGGCGCAGGCCGGCCAAGGCATCGAGTTTGTCGGCGACGAATTGTTTGAACGCATTGTCGGCGCCCTTCGCGTGCAGCAGTTCGGCGTTCTTGATGGTACGCATCAGATACAGGTCGTAGGCTGCCTTCTCGGGCACGATGATGCGGATGCCCTTGCGATCGACCTCGTCCACCGATTGAATCGACGAACCCGGCGGCACCAGATAAGTCGATTCGATTTCGACATAGGCGGCGCTGAAGTCGATGAGTTTGGCGCGCTGCGGCTCGGCGCCGAGAAAACCGACGTCCCAGATATCCGTCGGCGCGGCTTCCGCCAGTTCGCCCGGCGACGGGTAACCGATGATCTCTGTTTCAACGCCGAGCCGGCGGCCGAGTTCACGACCGAGATCGACCGCCACGCCGCCGGGCGCGCCGGTCTGCGGATCCTTGTGCGTCAGCAGAAAATTCGAGAAGTTGATGCCGACACGCAGTTTGCCCTTCGGCATCAGTTCGGCGCGCGCTTGTGCGGAGCATTCGATCATGGGATTACCCGGAGTGGTTGGTTTGATGAATGGCCGAGAGTAGCCAAGATGCCGCAGCGGCGCAATCCGCTGCCAGCGCCGCGCCGCCGATTGCGCTAAACTCTTTCCCCCGAACGTCACCGCCGGCGCCGTGTGCGCCCCGCCCGCATGACTTTGCTGCAGCACATCAAACTGATCCGCGCGGATCGCCAGCGACCATGGTGAATCCGCCTGCTGCCGCGCGTCGCGCGCTCCCCTCGGTAGACCGCCTGTTGCAACAGCCACAGGTTGCTGCACTCATCGAACAATACGGCCGCCCGCTGGTGGTCGAAACCATCCGTTCAATCATCGACGCCCAGCGCGCGGCGATGGCGCAAAACATCGCGGCCGTTGATGAAACCGCGTTGATCACACGCTGCGCCGAATATCTGGCCGCCGCCACACGCCCGTCGATACGTCCGGTATTTAATCTCACTGGCACCGTGCTGCACACCAATCTCGGCCGCGCGCTAATCGGCAAAATCGCCGCCGAAGCGGCGATGCAGGCGATGACCTGCGCGGTCAATCTCGAATTCGACATCGACGGCGGCGCGCGCGGCGAACGCGACAGCCATGTCGAGGACTGGTTGCGCCGCTTGACCGGCGCCGAGGCCGCGGTGGTGGTCAACAATAATGCCGCCGCCGTTTATCTGGTGCTCAATACCTTCGCGCAGAAAAAGGAAGTCATCGTCTCGCGCGGCGAACTCGTCGAAATCGGCGGCGCTTTCCGCATCCCCGACATCATGACGCGTTCGGGCTGCAAGCTGCGCGAAATCGGCACCACCAACCGCACGCATGCGAAAGACTTCGTCGAAGCCATCGGCGATCGTACCGCGGCGCTGATGAAGGTACACACCAGCAACTATGCAATCCAGGGCTTCACCAGCGCGGTTCCCGAATCCGAAGTGGCGACGATTGCACACGAACATCAACTGCCGTTCTGGGTCGATCTCGGCAGCGGCACCTTGGTCGAACTCGAACGCTGGGGCCTGCCGCACGAACCCACGCCCCGCGATGCCATCGGCAACGGCGCCGATCTCGTCACCTTCAGCGGCGACAAACTGCTCGGCGGCCCGCAATGCGGCCTTATCGTCGGCCGCAAAGACCTGATCGCGAAAATCCGCAAGAACCCGATGAAACGCGCGCTGCGCATCGACAAAATGCGCATGGCGGCACTCGAAGCAACATTGCGCCTCTATGCCGATCCGGACAAGCTGGTCAAAGAGGTGCCCACGCTGCGTTTGTTGACGCGCCCGCAAAAAGACATTGCCGCGCAGGCCGCGCGCCTGTTGCCCGCGCTCGCTGCAGCCGTCGGCGACAGCGCCGACGCCGCGGTGATCGACTGCGCCAGCCAGATTGGCAGCGGCGCGCTGCCGGTCGATGCCTTGCCCAGCGCCGGCATCGCGATCACCCCGCGCGGCAAAAACCGCAACAGCGCCGCCAAGCGTTTGTCGAATGCCTTCCGCAAACTGCCGTGGCCGGTGATCGGCCGCGTCAAGGACGGCGCCTTCATCATCGATCTCAGATGTCTCGATGACGAGGCCCGTTTTGTCGCACAACTTGCGCAACTGCACGCAGTGCAGGGCACGCGGGACTGAACGATCATGGTCGGCAACCTGTTCAGCGACGTCGCCAATACCGTCGAATTCGTGCAACTCGCGCAACGCTTCGCATCAATCGAAGGCTGGCTCGGCCCGGCGGACGGCTATCTGCTCTACCGTCTCGCGCGCGACGGCGAGGGTGCCGGCGCCATTGTCGAAATCGGCAGCTGGATGGGGCTCTCGACGGCGTGGCTGGCCGCCGGCAGCAAGGCGGCGGGACGCGAAACGGTGCATGCGGTCGATGTGTTTGACGGCGGCCCGATGCTGAAAGACCAGGACATCATCCGCACCGAAGGCACGACCTACCATCGATTCAGCGAAAACATGGAAACGCTCGGCCTCTTTGACCACATCGAGCCAGTCGTAGCAGAATCTGCCGCGGCCGCGCGACAGTGGACGAAGGGCCCGATACGCCTGCTCTTCATCGACGGCGATCACCGCTATCCGGCGGTGAAACAGGATTTCGACCTATGGACGCGCCATGTCGTCGCCGGCGGCTACGTCGTGCTCGACGACGCCATCGATGCCTACCCGGGCGTTCTGCAGCTGTATCGCGGAATACTCGCCGACACCGCGCATTGGCAGCACCAGTGCCGGGCCGGCCATACCGAAACATTCAGGAAAATCGCATGATGCCCGATCCCGAATCGCGCGACAGCTCCTGCGCTTCGTCGGCCGCCACCACATTGCGTCGCGTATTGCGGCCACGACCATGATCGTCGCCACCGCCGGCCACATCGACCACGGCAAAACCACGCTGGTCAAGGCGCTCACCGGCGTCGACACCGACCGCCTGCCCGAAGAAAAAGCGCGCGGCATTTCGATCGACATCGGCTTCGCCTACTGGAAGACACCGGACGCGCTGATCGGCTTCGTCGATGTGCCGGGTCACGAGCGCTTCATCCGCAACATGCTCGCCGGTGTGGCAGGCATCGATTACGTGATGCTGATCGTCGCCGCCGACGACGGCGTAATGCCGCAGACCGTCGAGCACCTCAACATAGTCAATCTGCTCAACGTCTCGCGCGGCGTCGCCGTCATCACGAAATGCGACCGCGTGCCGGCCGAGCGGGTGGCCGAGGTCATTGCCGGTGTGAAAAGTCTGCTCGCGGACACGAAGCTCGCCGCCATTCCGGTGATGCCCGCCTCCGCCATCAGCGGCGAGGGCATCGAAGCGCTGCGCAACGAACTCGCCGCCGCCGCCAAAGCGCATCAGCAGCGAGAACACGCCGGCCGCCATTTCCGTTACACCGTGGACCGCGTATTCACCAAGGCCGGCAGCGGCACCGTCGTCACCGGCACCGTCGTCACCGGCGCAGTGGCGGTCGGCGATCATCTGACGCTCTCGCCCGGCGGCATCGACGTGCGCGTGCGCGGCATGCAGAAACAGGGGGGCGCCGCGCAACAGGCAGCGGCCGGCGAACGCTGCGCGCTTAATTTATCCGGCGTCGAACTCGCGCAGGTCAGCCGCGGCGACTGGCTGGTCGCGCCGGCCGTGCATGCGCCGACGCAACGCATCGATGTGCGGCTGCAGGTTCTGACCAACGAAGCGCAGCCGCTCAAGCACTGGACGCCGGTGCATCTGCATCTGGGCACTGCGGACGTCACCGCGCGCGTGTCGATCCGACGCGGCGCCGTCATCGCGCCGGGCGAATCGGCGATAGTTCAACTCATCGCCGATGCGCCGCTGGCGGTGCTGCACGGCGACCGCTTCATCGTGCGCGATCAATCCGCCACCCGCACCGTTGGCGGCGGCAGCGTGGTCGATCCGTTCGCGCCGGCATCGCGCCGCAACACCGCCGCGCGCGCGGCCCAGCTCGCCGCGCTCGAACACGACGACCCCGCCGCGGCATTGAAAGCGCTGCTCGCCTGCTCGCCGGCCGGCGTCGATCTCGCGCAATTCGAACGCACTTTTAATCTCAAGCCCGACCGCGTCGATGCGTTGATTGCCACCCTCGACACCGCGATCGTCGGCCGCGAACAGCGCGTCGCGCTGCCGAAGGTATTGGTGGAAAAAATCAAAACCGCCGTGGTCGAGGCGCTGGTGAAGTTTCACCGCGATGCGCCGCAGGCCGTTGGCATTGAAATCGATGCCTTGCGCAAAGCGCACGCACAGGCGCTCGCAGCGGAGACTTTCACCGCGCTGCTGCGCGTTCTCGCCGACGACAGGAAACTCGAGGTCGCCGGCAACCACGCCCGGCTGCCGCAGCACGTCGCCACCGACAACCCCGCCGATCAGAAAATGTGGGAGGCGGTCAAACCGGTAATGGAGTCGGCCGGATTCAACGTGCCGCCGCTGAAAGACTTAGCACCCCTGACGAAGCTGAAGGAAGTCATGCTGAAGGACTTCCTGTATCGAAAGGCGAAAACCAACGAAGTCATCCGCGTCACGCCGGAGCGCTTTTATCCGCGCACGACACTTGCGAAGCTCGCCGCCTGCGCCGTCGATGTCGCGCAGAATTCGCCCGGCAACCAGTTCACCGCCGCGCAATACCGTGACCGCACCGGCGTCGGCCGCGGGCTGGCGATCGAGATCCTCGAATGCCTCGATCGCCTCGGCATCACGCAACGCATCGGCGACATGCGCAAGATGCGGCGCGAGTTCGCGCCCATACTCGGTGACGCCGTCGCCCCGCCCGCACCGCCGAAACAGGCCGCCGCAGCCGCACCGGCCAAACCCGCCGCACCGTCGGTGCAGCGCCGTCCCAATCACCGTCCGATCAAACGTTATTAAGGAAAAGTCATGTCCGATTCGAATTTTGATGTGATCGTCATCGGCGCCGGCGTTGCCGGCCTTGCCGCCGCCAAACATGTCGCGCAAAAAGGCCTGCGCGCCGCCAGCGTCGAGCAACTGCTGTTTGGCGGCCTTGTCGTCAACATCAACGAGCTCGACGGCGAGATCGAAGGCTCCGGCACCGATTACGCCTCGAACCTTATGATGGAAATGTCCGACCTTGGCGTCGAAAGCCTGAGCGAAACCGTCAGCACGATCGCGAAGAACGGCGACAAAATCACCATCACCACCGACGGCGGCACGCACAGCGCGCGCGCGCTGATCATCGCTTCGGGCGCGCGTTTGAAACGCCTCGGCGTGCCCGGCGAAGCCGAGTTCGAGCATCGCGGCGTCTCGCAGTGCGCCGATTGCGACGGCCCGATGTACAAGGACGAGGAAGTTGTGGTGGTCGGCGGCGGCGACTCGGCGCTGCAGGAAGCGCTGGTGCTGGCGCACTTCTGCAAAAAAGTGCATCTGGTGCATCGCGACGCGAAATTCAGCGCGCGTCAGGCGCTGATCGATGCGGTCGCCGCGCAGCCAGTCATCCAGCCAATTTGGAACAGCACGGTGGAAGCGATCGAAGGCGCGGAGATGCTGAACAAGGTGCGCGTCAAAAGCGCCGACGGCAAGACTACCGACATCGCCGCAGTCGGCTTCTTTGCCTACGTCGGCCTCGAGCCGAATATCGAATTCGTGCCGGCCGAGATCAAACGCGAAGCCAACGGCCGTCTGGTCACCGATGCCGCGCTGCAAACCAGCATGGCGGGCGTATTTGCCGCCGGCGTCGTGCGCGCCGGCTGCGGCGGCATGCTGGCCGATGCGCTGGCCGACGGTGAAAAAGCCGGCGCCGCGGCAGCAAAATTGCTCGGCAAGTAGCCGCCGCCGCAATACGCAGTTAATATCGTCGCCAGAGCAAGCCGGACAAAACGGAAGGGAATCGCTCCCGGTGGGGCGGCCAGACTTCAAACCTGGTAGGGGCTGTTTACAGTCCTGCGTGGGTTCGACTCCCACTCTCTTCCGCCAACCATCACGATCGTTTTAATTACGGGGAAAGTCATCAATGGCTTCGTCGGATCGACAGAGACGCGCCGTCGCGTCGGTATTCACCACACTGATCTTTGCGGCGGCACCCGGTTTCGCCCAGAACTATCCGAACGGGCCCATGCGCATCGTCTCGCCCTACCCGCCCGGCGGCGGCACCGACATCCTGTCGCGCACCATCGCGCAAAAACTGAATGAACGCTTCAACGTGCCGGTGGTGGTCGAAAACCGCGCCGGCGCCAACGGCACCGTCGGCGCCGCCTACGTCGCGAAAAGCGTGCCCGACGGCCAGACCCTGCTGATCGTGCCGGCCGGCTATGCGGCGAATCCGGCGCTGTACAAAAGCCTGTCTTACGATCAGGCGCGCGAACTGGCACCCGTGTCGCATCTCGCCTCCGGTCCGCTGGTGCTCGTCGTTCATCCGTCGCTGCCGGTCAAAAACGTCAGGGACCTGATCGCGCTCGCCAAAGCGCAACCCGGTGCGCTGAATGTCGGCTCGGCCGGCAACGGCTCGCTGCCGCATCTGTGCGCCGAACTATTCAATTCTTCCGCAGGCATCAAGATCGTGCACATTCCGTTCAAGGGTTCGGGTGCGGCGGTGATCGACGTGTTAAGCGGCCAGGTGCCGATCTATTTCATGAACATTCTGCAGAGCCTGTCGCTGATCAAGTCCGGCAAGCTGCGCCCGCTCGGCGTAACGAGCCCGAAGCGCTCGCCGATCGCGCCCGACCTGCCGTCGATCGCCGAATCCGGTCTCAAGGATTTCGACATGACCAACTGGTACGGCCTGCTGGTGCAGGGCGGCACGCCGCGCGACACCATCAACCGGCTGCAGCAGGAGGTGACGCGCGTGCTCAATCTGCCGGAACTGAAAGAACGCCTTGCCGGCGAAGGCATGATGGTGGTCGGCAGCACGCCCGAGCAGTTCGTCGAATTCCTCGCCCGCGAAACGGCTAAATACAACCGCATCATCCAGACCGCCGGCATCAAGGGTTTGTAGCCGCATGGCGCCGACGCGCACAGGCTTCACGCTTGCGCTTTGCCTGTGCGCTTCAGCGGCGCTGGCGCAAAATTATCCCAACGGGCCGCTGCGCATCATCGTTCCGTTCGCGCCCGGCGGCTCGACGGATATTCTCGGTCGCGTCATCGCGCAGAAGCTGAATGAAAAATTCAAGGTTCCGGCGGTAGCGGACAATCGGCCCGGCGCCAACGGCACCATCGGCGCGGCAATGGCGGCGAAAGCGCCGCCCGACGGGCACACGCTGCTGATCGTGCCCGCCGGCTTCGCCGCCAATCCGGTCATGTACAAAAATCTGCCCTACGATCAGAGCCGCGATCTCGCGCCGGCATCACAACTCGTCGCCGGGCCGCTGACGCTCACAGTGCACCCGTCGCTGCCGGCGAAAACCGTGCGTGATCTGATTGCGCTTGCCAAAGCCCATCCGCATGAAATCAGTTTCGGTTCTTCCGGCACCGGTTCGCTCAATCAACTCGCCGCCGAGTGGTTTGCGTTATCCGCCGGAGTCAAAATGACCCACGTGCCGTACAAGGGCGGCGGCGCCGGTGTGATCGATCTGATGAGCGGCCAGATTTCGCTCTACTTCATGAACGCACTGCAAAGCCTGCCCTACATCAAAAGTGGCCGCCTGCGCGCGCTTGGCGTCACCACGCCGCAACGCTCGCCGTTCGCGCCGGAGATTCCGGCGATCGCCGAATCGGGCCTGCCCGGCTATGACATGACGACATGGACCGCACTGATGGTGACCGGCGGCACGCCGCGCGAGATCGTCGCCCGACTGCAGGTCGAGGTCGCGCAAATTTTGAATCAGCCCGATATCCGCGAACGTCTGGCGGCCGACGGCATGGCGGTGGTCGCCAGCACGCCCGAACAATTCAGCGCGTTCCTGAAAAGCGAAAACGCGAAATATGCGCGAATCATTCAGGCTGCGGGCATCGCGCAGGCGCAATGAAATTTGCCGTAAACACATTGCTGGTCGCGGTCGTCGCACTCGCCTGCAACCACGGTGGCGCACAAACCTTCCCGAGCGGCCCGGTCAAAATCATCGTGCCCTTTCCGCCCGGCGGCGGCACCGACATTCTGGCGCGACCGATTGCGCAGAAATTGAATGAACGCTTCAAACTGCCGGTGGTGCTGGAAAACCGCGGCGGCGCCAACGGCACCATCGGCACTGCTTACGTTGCCAAATCGGCGCCGGCCGACGGCCACACGCTGTTGATCGTGCCTTCGGGTTATGCGGTGAATCCCAGCCTCTATCCGAATCTGCCGTACGATCAGGCGCGCGATCTCGCCGCCGTTACTCAATTGGTGTCGGGTCCGCTGACGCTGGTGACGCACCCGTCGTTGCCGGTGAAAAACGTGCGCGAACTGATCACACTGGCAAAGGCGCGGCCGGCCGAACTCAATTACGGCTCGTCGGGCGTCGGCTCGCTGCCGCATCTGGCCGGCGAATGGTTCGCGTTGTCTGCCGGCATCCGCATGACCCACGTGCCGTACAAAGGGTCGGGGGCCGCCACTATCGATGTCATGAGCGGCGAAGTGCCGGTGTATTTCATGAATGTGTTGCAGAGCCTGCCCTTCATAAAGCAGGGGCGGCTGCGCGCACTCGGCGTCACCGGCCTCACGCGCGTGGCGATTGCGAAAGAAATCCCGACCGTCGCCGAAAGCGGGCTCGCCGGTTTCGACATGGCTACATGGTTCGGTCTGCTGGTGCCAGCAGCGACGCCGCGCGAGATCGTGCTGCGTCTGCACAGCGAGATCAACGCCGTATTGCAGCAGTCCGAGCTGCGCGAACGTTTGACCGCGGACGGTTTAACAGTAGTGGCCAGCACGCCCGATCAATTCACCGCATTCCTCAACAGCGAGACGGGGAAGTACGCGCGCGTGGTACAAGCTGCCGGCATCAAAGCGCAGTAAAATCGAGCCACAACAAGCAAGCCCGGAGATATGATGACCGCCAAAAACGAACCGCAATACGACGTGCTGTGGCCGCTGTCGCGCAAGGCTGTCAAGAAGACTGCCGCCGCGCCGCGCGTGCCCGATCTCAACGGCAAGACCATCGTCGAATTGTGGGACGTGATTTTCCGCGGTGAAACAATCTACCCGCTGGTGCGCGAGTACATCAAAAAGCGTTTCCCCGGCGTCAAGTTCGTGCCGTACACCGAGATCGGCAACTTCCACGGCGCGCGCGAACGTGAAGTCACCGCCACCATTCCCGACAAGATCCGCCACTTCAAAGCCGACGCCGCCATCGTCGGCATCGGCGCCTGAGGGAGTTGCACGCCCGCCGTGTTGCGGGCCGCAGCGATCGTCGAAAAGATGGGCGTGCCGACTGCGTCCATCATCGGTTCCGGCTTTCTGAAGCAGGCCGAGGTCATCCTCAAAGGCATCGGCGTGCCGCTCGCCATCGGCGTCTATCCGGGCGCACCGATGGTCGACAGCGAAGCCGAACTCATGCGCAAGGTTGAAGAATCGCTCGCGCCCGGACTGTTAAAGGGCATCACCGGTGATGCGCCGGTCGAAGGCGATACATCGGTCGAACCGCAAGCGGGCGCGGTTGTCTTCAGCGGCAGCTATGACGATGTGCAGGAATACTTTTACAGGAATCTGTGGACCGACGGTCTGCCGGTGACACCGCCGACGCGTGAACGCGTCGATGCCTTCCTCGCCTTCACGGAGCGCAAAGCCGATGAAGTGCTGCGCGTCATTCCGCAGGAGGGCCGCGAAGCGTCAATTCTCAGCATCGCCGTCAACGGCGTGATGGCGGGTTGCCGTCCGGAATACATGCCGGTCCTGATTGCAATCGTCGATGCGCTGTGCGATCCGAAGTACCGCGTTGAAGACTCCGGCTCGACGCCGGGCTGGGAACCGGTGGTCATCGTCAACGGCCCCATCGTCAAGGAACTCGACTTCAATTACGGTCAGGGCGTGATGCGCGTCGGCCGCCAGGCCAACACCAGCATCGGGCGCTTCGTGCGCATGTATCTGCGTAACATCTGCGGCTTCCGCATTCCGCCGGGCGCCGGCGACAAGGGCAGCATCGGGCAAACGTTTCTGGTCGCGATGGCCGAGGACGAAGACAGCGCCGCCGCCGTCGGCTGGCCCACTTATGCCGAGGACCGCGGATTCAAAAAAGGCGAGAACATCGTCACCGTGCACAGCGTGGTGGCGATCACCTCGCCGATGTATAGCGGCGGCGACGATGCGAAAACCCACGTGCAGCAGTGGACCGACATCATCGGCGGCAGCTTCACCTACTGGGCGCACACCGGCTTCAAGACCGGCCTTTGGAGTCCGCTCATCATTGCCGGCCCCAGCATCGCCGGCGTGATCGCCAAGGAGTGGAGCAAGGATCAGGTGCGGCAGTACATGTACGACCACATGAAAGTCACCGCTGCCAAAGCCACGCACTATGCGCAGATGACCAGCACGCCGACCTTCAATTTCGAAAGCCTCGTCGAGCAGGGCATCCTGCCGCCGTCGTATACGGAGTCAAAAGACCCGCAGCGCCTCGTCAACGTGCTGATCAAACCGGAGATGGTCGAAATCCTTGTCGCCGGCGATCCCGGCCGCAATCAGTCGCGGGCTTATATGAGTAATCATGTGCAGGGGCCGCCGACGAGTCGCAAGGTCGAATTGCCGAAGAACTGGGCGCAGTTGGTTTCCGCAAGTAAAAAGTAGAAAAGCAGATTCGCCGGGGGCGGCCCGGCGGCCGGTTACTTTCTCTTGTGTGGCCAAGAGAAAGTAACCAAAGAGAAGGCCACCCTGGTGAGACGCCCCTTCGGGGTCCCCTGCGTTACTCAACGAATCTGGCGGCTGCGGAACTCGCCCTCACCGCTGCGCGGCAAGGGCTCAGACAGTCCTCGCCGAAACCCCCAGATTCGTTTTCGTTACTCGGCGTCTCACAAGGGGCTACGCCGCGCATTGATTACGGGCAGTGCTATTGAAGTGGCGCACTGGTTGTTTTTTGTTCCCCCATGAGAGCCGCCGAGCAGCACAGCGATGCGGGGGGCAGTCGGCGAGGACTGTCTGAGCCCTCGCGCGTTTGCGAGGGCGAGTTCCGCAGCCGCCCCGCATCGCGAGCAGCGCAGGGGAGTCCGCAGGACCGGCGAACCTGGGGCGGCTTTCTTTGGTTACTTTCTTTGGCCATTCAAAGAAAGTAACCAGCCGCCGGGCTGCCCCCGGCCAGCAGCGTTAAAATGCGTGGCTAACCATCGATAAACGACCAATACAATTATGCGATCCAAACTTCTTGCGTTGTCGGCCGCGCTGCTCGCAGTCACAACGGCACACGCAGCCCAACCCTCCCCCACCGACTACCCCGCCAAACCGATCCGTCTGATCGTACCCTTCGCCCCCGGTGGCGGCACCGATCTCACCGCGCGCGCGATCGCGCAGAAACTCACCGAGGCCTGGGGTCAGACAGTGGTGGCGGACAATCGCGCGGGCGCGAACGGCACCATCGCCGTCGATATCGCAACCAAGTCGCCACCCGACGGTTACACACTGACCATGATTTCATCGAGCCATTCGGTCAACGCGTCGCTCTACAAACTGCCGTACGATCTGACGCGCGATCTGGCACCGATCACGCAGGCAACCTCGCAGCCTTACGCGCTGGTCGTGCATCCGTCGGTGGCGGCGAAATCGGTGTGGGAACTGGTCGCGCTCGCCAAAGCCAAACCGGACGGATTGAGCTACGGCTCGTCGGGCATCGGCGGATTGAGCCATCTGTCGGGCGCGCTGTTTTGTTCGCTCGCCGACATCAAACTCGTGCATGTGCCGTACAAAGGCGGTTTTCCGGCGCTCAATGACGTCGTCGGCGGCCAGATCCAGATGCTGTTCTCGACACTGCTGCAGAGCGACGCGCAACGCAAGGCCGGCCGCGTGCGCGCGCTGGCGGTGACGACAAAAAAACGTTCGGCCGGCGCGCCTGAACTGCCGACCATGCAGGAAGCCGGGGTGGCCGGTTACGAAGTCGCCGGCTGGTACGGCGTGCTGGCGCCGGCGAAAACGCCGCGCCCCATCATCGACAAGCTTAACGCGGAAATCGTGCGCATCCTGCACAGCCCCGACGTGCAGAGCAAACTCGCCGCCGACGGTTCCGAAGCGGTCGGCGGCACGCCCGAGCAGTTCGGCGCGCACATCAAATCGGAAGTTGCCAAGTGGGCGAAAGTTGTGCGTGAAGCCAACATACGCGCCGAATAAACTGCAGCAATTTTTTAGAGATCGGAAACCAACATGCCCTTTGCCCTCGAACTCGCCAGACTGATCAACGCCACCACCTTCGATTCATTGCCCGCGGACACCCTGCACTGGGCGAAGGTCGGCATCCTCGACACCGTCGGCGTCACCATCGCCGGCGCCGCCGATCCGTCGGCACGCATCTGCGCGCGGTCGCTCGGTTCGGCGAGCGGGCCGGCGTATGTCTTCGGCAGCGCTGAAAAAGTCGGCATGCTCGACGCCGCGCTGATCAACGGCACCGCCTCGCACGCGCTCGACTTCGACGATTGCAACAACACGCTGGGCGGCCATCCGTCGGCACCCATCATTCCGGCGCTGTTTGCGCTCGCCGACGAGATCGGCGCCGGCGGCCGCGACTTCGTCGCCGCCTACGTCGCGGGTTTCGAAGCCGAGTGCAAAATTTCGATGGGCGTGAATTTTTATCAATACACGCGCGGCTGGCATCCGACGACGACCATCGGCGTGTTCGGCGCCGCCGCCGCTTGCGCGCATTTGCTCAAACTCTCCGACGAACAGACCGCCACCGTGCTGTCGATCGCGGCCTCGCTCGCCGCCGGCGTCAAATCGAACTTCGGCACCATGACCAAACCCCTGCACGTCGGCCATTGCAACCGCAGCGGTCTGTTCGCCGCGCTGCTCGCGCGCGACGGTTTCACCGCCAGCGCCGTCGCCTTCGAGCACAATCAGGGTTACTTCGAGGTCTTCAACGGCGCCGGCAACTACGACGCCGCGAAAATCCTGCCGGCCTGGGGCAAGCCCTGGGACATCATCGAGCCGGGCATCGCGATCAAGCAATATCCCTGCTGCGGCAGCACCCATCCCGCGATCGACGCCATGCTGATGCTGGTGCGCGAGCACGATCTCAAACCCGACGACGTGACGCGCATCGATTCATGGACGCACAAGCGCCGCCTCGAGCACACCAACCGGCCCGATCCGCTGAGCACTTTCGACGCCAAGTTCAGCGTGCAGTACGCGCTGTCGCGCGCGCTCGTCAATCGCAAAGTCGCGTTGCCGCACTTCGAGGGGGAAACCTATATGGATCCGGCCGTGCGTGCGATCCTGCCGCGCATCCATGTCGCGCCGTACACGACTGAGCAGTTCCCGGCCGACAATCACTTCGCAGCCGAGGTCAACATCACGCTGAAGAACGGCACGGTGCTCAAACAGAAAGTCGACCAGCCCTTCGGCCGCACTTCGAAAAACGCGCTGCCGCCCGCGTTGCTGAAAGAAAAATTCGTCAACTGCGCGACCATGGCGCTGCCGGCGGATACTGTAGAAAAGCTTTATGCCGCGATCCAGACGATCGAAACACTTGCCGACGTGCGCGCACTCTCCGCGCTGACAACGCTGCCGAAAAATAGCGGGCGGCCGGCGCTTGCTGCGCACGGCTGATTCGTTCAACGCGGCGGCGGATTTTCGTACACGAGCTTGAGTATCGTGCCGTTTCGGTCTTCGCTGATATAAAGAGCGCCATCGGCGCCGGTCCTGACATCAACCGGCGTACCTCTCGGTTGATTTTTGCGCGGCTCCCAGTTGCTGATGAGATCACGCGTAGGACCGTTTGGAACGCCTCGCACGTCGACCGGGATCGCAACGATGCGGTGACCGTACTTGCGATAACCGTGGTAGGCAATAATCAGATTGCCCTTGTATTCCGCGGGAAATGCATTGCCGGAATAATAGATCATGCCCAATGGCGCCACGTGCGCAGGCAACAACAATGCAGGTTTGCGGTAGCGACTGCAGTCGGCGCCGGGAAACTCGGGACTTGCTTTGCCGTTATCGTAGCAATAAGGCCAGCCATAATTTTGCGCGCTCTCGATGACGTTCAACTCGTCGTGAGGCTGGTCTTCATCGTTCGCCATTCCGGGAATCCTGCGGTTGATCGCATCGCGCGAATTCTCGCCTTGCAGCAGCAGCTTCGATTCCGGGTGCGCCGCCAGCGCGATCGAATTTCGCAAACCAGAGGCAAAATTCACCCATGCGCCAACTTTGCCTTCCGGCCATTGCATCGCGTACTTGCGAATCACACCGCGCGGCTCGCGCCCCGTGGTTTCCGCGCAGGGCCGCGCAGGATCTGGCATAACGTCATCCTTGTCGCAGTTGTCGCTCTCCGAGCCGACATTGACGAACAATTGTCCGTCGCGGTCGAAAACAAAACTGGTCAACGGATGCCTGCCACTGCTCGGCGTCGCCGCGATGCCGGAATTTTCACCGATCACATACTCGATTTTCGGCTCGCGCAAATTGAATCGAAAAATGCCGCCGACCACACCGATATAGACCCGGCCATCAGGCCCGATCGCAACACCATGCGGACGATCGATTCGATCGAGCAATTGCCTTTTTTTGTACCCCGAAGCGGTGCGCTGCAATAACCAGACCGATCCTTTGTTTGGTGTCCAGCCTCCGAGGTCCGCGACGATCAAATCGCCATTTGGCAACGGCGCGATGCCGCGCGGAAACTTGAACCCCTGCGCCACAACGCCAACGCAGAACCCAGCGGGAGTAGCCAAATCAACTTTGGGCAGTCCGGCGCAAATGCCCGTATTCGGATAAACATTTTTTGTTGTTTGCGCAATAACCGGCCCGGCCAGCAGGCATAAGCAAAACAGGCAATACGCCCGTTTCATACCTGCGGCCGACCGTAGTCGATGCGAAATCATAAGCTGATTCATGCCTGTCCTTTTGTGACCGATTCTACCGGCAACGACCGCAGCTTAGACCGCGGGCTTAGCGCAAACTCAGCGTATTGCGCTTCCACGCCGGGTCCTGCCAGCGTTGGAACGAACCCATGATCGACGGGTCGCCGGCCTGGCGTTCGGTCGTCAACGTGTCGAGGCGCAGCAGTTCGAAATTGCGTTTGTATTTGCCGTCACCGCGCGCCTCGCGCGCCACCAGCATCTGCTTGCCGCCGGGCACCCAGCCGGCGAATTCGGCGTAACCGAGTTCCGGACTGGTGGCGGCCGGCGGCAATACGCTGACTGTCCAGTTCGCGCCCTCCTTGCGAAACACCCACAGCTCGCGCCAGCCGTCCATCGGCTGTACCGCGAGTGCCAGCGCGTTGCCTTCGCGATTCAGCGTGCCCGAGCCGTTCCACACCAGCCCGTAAGTGCAGCGGGTGACGAGCGCGTTCTTGACGTCATGTTTAGCATCGGTCAGGTGCACGCAGGTTTCGCCGGGCTGGCGCGGTTCGGTGACGATGATCACGCCGCGCGCCGCCGTTCCCGTCGTTGCCGGCAGCGCCGCCCAGCGCGTGGCATTGACGCGCATCGCGGTGTCATTGAACGCCGTCATATCTTCGTCGGTCAATTCGGTTTTCGCGACGCCGGCAAATTCCGTGAGCGCGCGCGCCGCAGAGATTTCCGCCGCTTGACCCGCCCGCGCCTGTTGATAGGCGATCGCGCTCCACACTGCGGCACGCCGCATCAATACGCGATTCTTCAGATAACCGGGCAATGTAGCAACATCAACATGGTCTAGCACTTCGCCGCGCCAGGCATCGAGCTTTGCGTGTTCCGATGCACGCAGCTCCGGATCCATGCACTCGGGGCGCGTCAATCCCAGCACCGCGCGCGCGCGCTGTTCCGGGGTCGCCCGCATCGCCAGCACGCGGCGATACACGGCGCCGTCGTAACAAATCTGCATGCGGCCGTCGCGCTCGTAACTCACAAAGTTCACGCCGTAACGCGCGGCAACATCCAGATGCGCCGCCAGCGCACTCTCGGCATTGCGCGAAACCGTGCCGCCGGCACTGGCGCGGCGCGCCAGCCGTTCGGCGACCGTGCCCAACGCATCGAGCACCTCAACCCCCGACTCGCCCTGCAATACGTCAGCGGGCGCGGCCTGGATAAACGCCGCGGCAACCCCGATGCCGAGCGCCTCTGCACCCGCCGTCTCGCGCACGAAACGCAGAATCGCCAGCAACTCCGGTGTTTCCGCGGCCGTGAGTTGCGTGCGCCGCACCTGATTGGCACGCACGAAGCCGCCGCGTTCGCGCCGGTAATCCCAGACCTGCAGGTAGTCCATGCGCTCGCCGCGGATCTCGACCGCCTCGCCCTGCCACAGCAGCGCCTGTTGCTGCGCCGAGTCGCGCGGCGCTGCGCGCAATGAAACCTGGTCGCGCACGATGATGCCGGTGACGGCCGCCATCGCGGTGGCCAACGGCGCGAAGAAACTACTCAGCACCAGAAGCAGGCTCGCAATCTGATTGAGGCCCATGTTATTTCTCCGCCTTGTCGTCGGCTTCTTCGGCGGGCGCCGGCGCCGCGGCCATCGTCTGTGCCGCGCGCTGTTTACTGCCGAGCAGCGTGGTACCGATGAATCCGCCATCGGCCGGCGGCGGCGCGATAATCACCTGAATCTTGTCCGACAGTTTGTCGGCGAGGGTTTTCTGGATCAACAGCGGGTGGCGCGTCACCAGCATGCCCTCGCGCGACATCTGTTCGGCGTTGGCCTTGCCGACGCGCTCGAGACGGTAGGCCTCCGCATCGGCGAGCTTCTGACGCGCGTCGGCTTCGCCGCCGGCCTCGACGCGGCGCGCCTGCGCGCTGCCTTCGGCGACGCGGATGCGCGACTGCTTGTCGGCCTCGGCTTCGAGCTGGCGCTGTTCGATCTGGCGCTGTTTGAATGGCAGCACATGCTTCATCGCCTCCTCCTGCCCCTTGGCAGCGATGATCTGCTCGCGCGCCGCCGCTTCGGCCGCTTTCTCGCGACGCATTTTATCGGCCTCGCCTTCGAGTTCAGTTTCCTTCACGCGCTTGTCTTTGAGTTCCAGGGTGTAGCGCATTTTCTCGGTCGCCAGTTCCTCCGACAGCAGCGCGTCCATGCCGCGGCGGTACTCAGCCGGCAGATCGACTTTGCCGAGATAGACGCTGCGCAGCGCGATGCCGTCGGCGGCGAGCTTGGTTTTCAGTTCACTTTCGATCGACTGCTGGATTTCGACGCGCTTGGTCGAGAAAATTTCGCGCACGGTGTAACGCGCGAAGGTTTTGTAGATGATGCCCTGCACCGCCGGCTCGACCACTTCGTTTGAAATATTGCCGCTGAGGTTTTTCCAGTTGGCGGCGATGGCGGCGGAATCGAGCGCGTAGCGCACCGACAGATCAACGCCGAACGACAGCCCCTCGACCGACTGCACCGGCGCGCCGCCATCGGCACGGCGGATCTGCTCCGGCCGGTAGGTTTCGTCGCGCAGCGAAAAGGTCCGCAGCGTGTGCAGACCCGGCATTACGAACACACTGCCGTCGCGCCATTCGCTGACGTTGCCGGTGAGCTGGTTGATGCGCACACCGACTTCGCCGGGCTCGATATTCTTGACTGGCGGGTGCTGATAAATCATATAACCAGCGGCACCGGCGACGCCGAGCGTGAACAGCAGGGTACGCGCACCAGTGAGGCCCGCGGCGGCACGAGCGGCACCGGCCTTGAGCGCGTCGGCCGCCGCGGCAGCTTTTTCATTGTTGGATATTCCGCCCGCAAACCGCGCGCGGATCGCGCGAGCCATGACTTTAAGACGTTGCAGCATGATGTTCTCCCGTTGAATTCAGATGGTTTGTTGGCGCCAGATGCTGTGGGCCAGAAACTGGGGACCGGCCGCGTTCCGTATTCCGGTCGGAACGGCAGCCACGTCGCGATCGCATCGCGCGAAGCCCCAATCACCGGCCCGCAGCACCCGGCGCGCCGATCAGCTGTTGTTGATTGCGAGCAGCACCACGAGTCCGCCGGCGACGACGGCGCAGGCGGTGCCCGACACCAGCGCCCTGAGCGCGAGCCCGAACATTTCGCGCGAAATCGCCGCCGTGCTGTGGATCGTCTGTGTCTGTGCGTGCAGTTCCAAGGTGGTCTCCCGTTAAGCCGCCAAAAAAGTGGCGGCGACGGAAGCATTTAATGCCTGCATTCGGGCGCGCCGGCGCCACCGCAAGGGCAAACCAGCGATCAATTGTGGCAACAAAATGGCAGTGCGCCGGGCGCCGCCGCCGGGGCCCCGCGCTGGGTTATATTGGGCGCGCTGAAAGGGGAAATGCATGGCCAAACGCATCACCATCGTCGAAGACGACCCGACCATCCGCGCCAACTATGCCGATGCGCTGAAGAAGCACGGCTACGAAGTTGCCGCCCATGCCGACCGCAAGTCGGCCTCCGAAGCGCTGCGCACGCGCCTGCCGGACCTCGCGCTGCTCGATATCGGGCTCGGCGCAGATCTCGACGGCGGCTACGCGCTGTGCCAGGAATTGCGCGCGCTGTCGCCGACGCTGCCGATCATTTTTCTGACTGCGCGCGACAGCGACTTCGACATCGTGTCCGGACTGCGCATGGGTGCGGACGATTACCTCTCGAAATCCGTCTCACTGCCGCATCTGCTTGCACGCGTGAGCGCGCTGTTCCGCCGCGCCGATGTGATGCAGCAGCCGGACCGCTCGGAGGATTTCCTCGAGCGCGGCAGTCTCCGCATCGATATGAAGCGTTTTGCCGTGACCTGGCAGAACCGGCCGGTCGATCTGACGCTGACCGAATTCTGGATCGTGCACGCGCTCGCCAAGTTTCCGGGGCACGTCAAGGACCGCGAGGCGCTGATGGGCGACGCGCATATCGTGGTCGATGACAGCACCATCACCTCGCACATCAAGCGCCTGCGCAAAAAATTCTGCGCCGTCGATGCGAAATTCGACTGCATCGACACCGTCTACGGCATGGGCTACCGCTGGCGCGCGCCGGCATGACGCCGCGTTTCTCGCTCGGCATCCGCAGCAAGCTCGTGCTCGTCACGCTGGTGCTGCTGGTGATCCCCTGGGTCGGCTACCGTTACGTGCGTACCATGGAAAACATGCTGCGCGACAACCAGGTGCAGACGGTGGTCGCAACCGCGCGCGCCGTGGCCACCGCGCTGCAGGACCGGCCGCGCCTGCTTGAATTGCGTACACCGGCGGTGCCGGACCCTGCTGCTGCCGCGCCGCGGCCGGTGCGCGAAGAAATGCAGCTGCTGATGACCGGCCTCGCGCGCGCCGGCTCGCGCATCTGGCTGCTCGATTCGAAACTGCATCTGGTGGCTGTCGCCGGCAGCATCGACAACGCGCCGCCGCAGTCGCCGGGCACGCTCGCCTTCGGCGCGCTCGAACGCATGGTGCGCGCACCGCTGCAACTGCTGTTCGACCGCCTGCACGAGCATACGCCCGAGGCGACCGAGGAAGTGATCCCGAACGACACGCTGTTCGGCGGCCGCGAAATCGAGCGCGCGCTCGACGGCACGCCGTCGTGGCGACTGCGCCCGGCCGCCGATGGCCGCGCCGCCATCGTCACCGCGGTGCATCCGGTGTGGGTCGGCGACAATGTGGTCGGCGCGGTGGTAGTCGAGGAAACCACGCAGGCGGTGCTCAGTTTCGGCAGCCGAGCGCTCGAACAATTGACCGCGGTGACCTTAATCGCCTTCGCGGTCGGCGCGCTGACGCTGTTCTTCTTCGCCTCCAGCCTGTCATCGCGTCTGCGGCGCCTGCGCGACGAGGCGGAAAACGCGATCGATTCGCAGGGCCGCGTGCGCGGTCTCGTCGCCGGCGAAAAAGCGCATGACGAAATCGGCGATCTGTCGCGCGGTTTTTCGACCGTGCTCGAACGGCTCGCGCAATACAACGACTACCTCGAACAGATGGCAGGCCGCCTGTCGCACGAACTGCGCACGCCGATCGCAGTCGTGCGCTCCTCGCTCGACAACCTGCGCCTGCAACCGCTCGCCGACGAAGCAAAGATCTATGTCGAACGCGCGAATGAAGGCGTCGCGCGGCTCGATACCATACTCACGCGCATGGCGGAAGCAACCCGCCTCGAGCATTTGGTGCGCGCCGGCGACCACAGCGAACGCGAGCGCTTCGATGCCGCCGCCGTGCTCGCCGGTTGCGTGCAGGGCTACAGCAGTGTTTATCCGGCACGGCGCTTCGAACTCGCTAATGCCGATACTGAAGTCATATTGTCGGGCGCGCCCGATCTGTTCGCGCAAATGCTCGACAAACTCGCAGCTAACGCCGCAGATTTCAGTGCGGGCGACACGCCGGTACGCATCGCATTGGTCAAGAACACGCACGAAGCGGTGCTGAGTTTCGCCAACCGCGGCCCGCTGCTGCCCGACGCGATGCGTGAACGGCTGTTTGAATCCATGGTGTCGGTGAGAAGCGGCGAGCAGGCGCGCGAGCCCCATCTCGGCCTCGGTCTCTACATCGTGCGCCTGATCGCCGAATTCCACGGCGGACGCGTCGCCGCTGCCAATCGCGACGACGGCAGCGGCGTCGAATTCACGCTGCATTTTCCGCTCGCCGCCTGATTGCGTCTGGCTGACGGGCAAGCGCCGGTTTGCTTCGCAGCGGCGAATTGAATACCATCTGGCCTCCAGACAACGGGGCCTGGCTCCGCCTATCTGCCAACTTCCCAAGGGACGATTCAAATGGCCAAAAAATACAAAATTCTCATCATGGGCGCGTCATACGGCTCGCTGCTCGGCACCAAGCTGGCGATGGCAGGGCACGCAACCCATCTGATCTGCCTGCCGGCCGAGGCGGATCTGATGAACAGCGAAGGCGCGATCGTGCGCATGCCGATCAAGGGCCGCCAAGGTCTGGTCGAAATCAATTCGAAGAAACTGCCGGGCAAGATCACCGCCGGCGGCACTGCAGGCGTCAACCCGGCCGATTACGATCTCGTCGCGCTGGCGATGCAGGAGCCGCAATACCGCTCGCCGGGCGTGCGTGAACTGCTCGATGCGGTGGCGAAATCGAAAGTGCCCTGCATGTCGATCATGAACATGCCGCCGCTGCCGTACCTGGCGCGCATCCCGGGGCTCGACGTCAGCAAGCTGCGCGACTGCTACACGGATGCCACGGTGTGGGACAACTTCGATCCGAAACTGATGACCTTGTGCAGCCCCGACCCGCAGGCCTTCCGTCCGCCGGAAGACAAAGTCAACGTGCTGCAGGTGCGCCTGCCGACCAACTTCAAGGCGGCGCGCTTCGATTCCGACGCGCACACCCAGATCCTGCGCGATCTTGCCGCGGACATCGAAGCGGCGCGCTTCGACACCGGCAGCGAGAAACTCGAAATCCCGGTCAAACTCAAGGTGCACGAGTCGATTTTCGTGCCGCTCGCGAAGTGGAGCATGCTGATCGCCGGCAACTACCGCTGCGTGCAGAAGGACGCCGCACGCTCGATCAAGGAAGCGGTGCACACTGACATCGAGGCCACGCGCGCCGTCTACAACTGGGTTAAGAAGCTCTGCGTCAGTCTCGGCGCCGACGAAAGCGACATGGTGCCGTTCGAGAAATACGCCAATGCAGCGCAATCCCTGGTGACACCGTCGTCGGCCGCGCGCGCATTGTTTGCCGGCGCGCCCAACATCGAGCGCGTTGACCGCCTCGTGAAAACGATCGCTGCGCAAAAGGGCGAAAAATCCGCGGTGCTCGACGAAACCGTCGCGCTGGTCGATGCGCGGCTGGAAATCAACCGCAAGAAGGTTTAGGCCGACTCAGGCCGCGACCGCGCTCACCAGCTGCGGCCGCGGCAACAGGCGCCGCCGCGTAGTCAGCAGTTCGGTCGCCTGCGCGGCGGGCAGCGGCCGCGAACAGTAATAGCCCTGGATGTCGTCGCAGTAGTTGGCGGCGAGAAATTCCAGTTGCGCCGCCGTTTCCACCCCTTCGGCAACCACCTTCAGGCGCAGCGACTGCGCCATGTTGATGACGGCGCGCGCGATCGAGGCGCCGTCCTCGCTGTCGGGCAGGTTGATGACGAACGAGCGGTCGATTTTCAGGCAATCGATCGGGAAGCGCGTCAGATAGCTCAGGCTCGAGTAACCGGTGCCGAAATCGTCGATCGAAATGCGCACGCCCAGCGCCTTCAGATTCGCCAGCGCCGCAATCGCGCCCTCGGCGTCGTCCATCGCCGCGCTTTCGGTGATTTCAAGCTCAAGCAGGGCCGGATCGATCGCGTAATCGTGCAAGGCGCGCCGGATGGTGTCGGCGATATCGTTGCGCTGGAACTGCTTTGGCGAAAGGTTGACCGCCACCGGCACCGGCTGCAGCCCGGCTTTCTGCCAGGCCACAATCTGCGCGCAGGCGCCGCGCAATACCCATTCGCCGATCTCCTCGATCAGGCCGCAGTCTTCGACCACCGGGATGAACAACGCAGGAGAGACAATCTCGCCACCGGTGCGGTGCCAGCGCAACAACGCCTCGAAGCCGGTGATCTCGCCGCTCTTCAAACTCACCTTGGGCTGAAAATTAAGCAGCATCTCGTTGCGCGCCAGCGCGTAGCGCAATTCCTTTTCGAGCAGCAGTTTTTCCATCGCGCGCTCGCTCATGGTCACGGCATAGAACTGGTAATTGTTGCGACCGAGTTTCTTCGCGTCGTACATCGCCGCATCGGCATTGCTGATCATCGAATCGACGTCGCATTCACCGGCCCCGCAGGTGGCGATGCCGATGCTGACGGTGACGAAAACCTCGTGTTTCTCGAGTTGGAACGGCTGGCCGAGCGCGTCGAGAATTTTTTGCGCGACCAGCGCGGCGCTGTTTTCCTGCGACAGTTCCGACAGTACCACCGCGAACTCGTCCCCGCCGAGGCGCCCGACAGTATCGTCGGCGCGCACGCAGCGCATCAGCCGCACCGCCACTTGCTGCAGCAGCTGGTCGCCGACGGCGTGCCCGAGCGTGTCGTTGACCGCCTTGAAGCGGTCGAGGTCGATGAACATGACGCCGGTCAGCCAGTTGCGCCGGCGCGCCTGGCCCAGCGCGTGCTGCAGGCGGTTATAGAACAGCGAGCGGTTGGGCAGTTGGGTGAGGCTGTCGTGGCGAGCCAGATGTTCGAGATTGTCCTGCAGTCGTTTGCGTTCCGTGATGCACTCGATCATGTGCACGAAATAATCGGGGGCGTCGTCGGCATCGCGCACCAGCGCGCTTGCAACTTCCAGCCAGATCGCACTGCCGTCCTTGTGCCGGTAACGGCTGGCGACCGGCTTCTGGTTCTCCTTGCCGGCCAGCAAACGGACCAAATGATCGATGCTGCCCTGCGTGTCGTCCGGATGCAGCAGATCCTGCACCGAGCGCTCGAGCATTTCGCGCGCGTCAAAGCCGACCATGTTGCACAGCGCCTGATTGACCTCGAGAAAACGGCCATCGAGCGAGGTTTGCGCAATGCCCACGGCAGCCTGGCTGAAGGCCGCGCGATAGCGCGCCTCGCTGCGCACCAGCGCTTCCACGCCATGTTTGTCGCTGCTCACCGCGGACATCAGCACTTTGGTAAACAGGACCATGACCAGCGTGACAATGGCGGCGATCAGGTAATAGCCGTTGGCGTCGCGCCGCAACGGCGCCAGCACCTCGTCCTGCGCGATGCCGACTGCGACCAGCAGCGAATAGGGTGTAAGACGCCGGTAGCTGACGAAACGATCGACCGCATCACCCGCGCCGCCGCCGGCAAAATGGCCGGAACCCTGCGCGACCATCTGTGACAACGCGCCGGCCGACCATGCGGAACCGAAGGTTTTTTCGCGACCGGACTGGCGCATGCGGCTGACGCCGTCGAAGCCAACCAGATCGACCATGCCGCCGCGGCCGAGGTCGCCGCTCTCGTAGAAATTGACCAGTTGGTCGGGATTGAATGCGAGCATCACCACGCCGCCGAAGCCGCCGTCGGATTTATTCAGACGCCGCGTCATCGGGATGACCCAGTGGCGAGCGACCGGATCGACCTCGGGCTTGCCGATGAATAGCTCGTCCCCGGCGTTCTGCAGGTGATGCATGAAGTAGCCGCGGTCGGCAAACGCCGCAGCGGCGGTCGCCACACGGCTCGCCACCAATTCGCCGCGTTCGTCGAGAATCATCACATTGAGCAGCGATTCGCTATCGACAAAATCGTGCGCGATGAATGCCGCCAGATCGATGCGCCTGCCCTGGGCATCGTATTCCTGCCGCACCAGGCGCAGCGTGCGGTCGGCGCCCTTGATGGCGTTGGCGACATGCCGTTCAAACGCGCTGGCGAGGCTGGCGTTCTGGCGCACCACGCCGGCGATGATTTCCTCGCGGTCGGATTCGACATGCAGGACGGTGGCGAACCAGAGACCGAAAATCAAAGCGCCGGCAACGGCGACGATCGCCGTCTGCACGCAGGCAAGGCGCGCCAGCCGCCCGCCCATTGCGCCGGCGCGGGCCGCCGCCGGGGTCAGTTGCCCGGCGTCATCTGATCGCGCTGCGTTTTTCGGCATGGTTTCGGGCCTGGATAGAGGTGCGAACGGGCTCGAATGCTGCGAACCCGCGCCGCCGGGCACACGCTCCCCCCGACCCGTTCGCAATAAACAGCCGCTACCGTTTCATTAACGGCGGGCCGTGGCCACGACTTGAATGCGCCGGGCATGCCGGCCGGCGCGCGCGGCGGGGCGCCGCGGACGCAGTCGGCGCGCGCGCCGGACTCCCTGACGATGCGGCCCCACTTGGCAATTTCGTCCCTGAGGAAGGCCGCAAACTGCTCGCCGCTGCCGGGGATCGGATCGGCGCCGCGGCTGACCAGTTTTTCCCCGAGATCGAAGTCATTGAGCGATTTGTGCAGGCCTTCGCGCAGGCGCGCGACGACCTCCGGCGGCGTTTTGGCGGCGACAACGATGCCGTACCAGTTGATAGCATCGATCGGCTGACCCTGCTCGCGCAGCGTCGGCACCTCAGGAAGCAGCGGCGAGCGCGCCGGACTTGCTACCGCCAGCGCGCGCAGCTTGCCGGTGAGTATCTGCGGCTGCAGCACCGGCAGGTCGGCAAACATGCCGCTGATCTGTCCGCCGAGCAGATCGGCAATCGCCGGCGCAGCGCCTTTGTACGGAATGTGAATTACGTCGATTTTCGCCGCGGTCTTCAACATTTCGAGTGCCAGATGCGGCAGGCCGCCGCTGCCGGTCGAAGCGATGCTGATCTGGCCCGGCCGCGCCTTCGCCAGCGCGATCATTTCGCGCATCGATTGCGCCGGCACCGAAGGGTGCACGACGAACAGTTCCGGCGTCGCGGTAATTAACGTCACCGGCGTCAGATCGCGCAGCGCGTCGTACGGCATTTTCGGATACAGATTCGGATTGATGGCAATGCCGGTACTGGCAAGAATCATGGTGTAGCCGTCGGGCGCCGATTTGGCAACGAGCTCGGTGCCGATCATGCCGTTGGCGCCGGCGCGGTTGTCCACCACCACCTGCTGGGCGAACACCTCGGACATTTTCACCGCGAGCAGTCGCGCGACAATGTCGATCGGGCCGCCGGCCGGAAAGCCGACGATCAATCGCAGCGGTTTCGCCGGATACGCCTGCGCCAGCGCCGCCGGCGCGATACCGGCCGCGCAGAAAAGCGCAACCGCCATGGTCAAAACGCGTGATGTGCGGATCATTGTTTCTCCCCCGGAGCAAGCTGTTTGCGGCGATTGTGCGGCACGCGCTTTCCAAACTCAATCTCGGCGTGTAAAGTGCGGCCTCCCCTTCGTTTTAAGATGCAATCAAATGACCAGCCAATACGACGTGATCGTGGTCGGCAAGGGCAATGCTGCCCTGTGTGCCGCCCTCTCGGCGACCGACAACGGCGCCAAAGTACTTGTTCTCGAAGCCGCCACCGAAGAGGAATCCGGCGGCAACAGCCGCTTCGCCGGCGGCGTCATGCGCTTCGCCTACGAAACGGTCGATGACCTCAAACGCGTCACCGATCTGACCGACGAGGAAATCGCCACCAGCGATTTCGGCACCAACACCCGCGAGGAATATCTCGAAGATATTTATCGTCTGACCAGCTACCGTACCGATCCCGATCTGTCGGAAACGCTGGTCAACGACAGTCTCGATACCATGGCGTGGCTGCGCAGCAAGGGTGCGCGCTTCGTGCCGAACTACGGCCGCCAGTCGGGCATGGTCAACGGCAAGCGCAAGTTCTTCGGCCGCCTGCCGATCGAGGTTTCGGGCGGCGGCGCCGGCCTCGTGCAGTATCTCGATGCGGCGGCGAAGAAAGCCGGCATCGAAGTGCGTTACGGCGCGCGCGCGATCTCGCTCATATTCGACGGCATCCGCGTCTCCGGCGTGCGCGTGCAGTGCGACGGCAAGCTCGAAGAACTCAAAGCGAAATCGGTGGTGCTCGGCTGCGGCGGCTTCGAAGCGAATCCGGAAATGCGCGCGCGCTACCTCGGCCCGGGCTGGGAACTGGCGAAAGTGCGCGGCACCAAGTACAACGTCGGCGATGGCATCAAGATGGCACTCGATGTCGGCGCCTGCCCGTACGGCAACTGGTCGGGTTGCCATGCCACCGGCTGGGACCGCTACGCGCCGGAATTCGGCGACATCAACGTCGGCGACCAGTTTCAAAAGCACTCCTACATCTTCGGTCTCCTGATCAATGCCGACGGCAAACGCTTTGTCGATGAAGGCTGGGACTTCCACTCTTTTACCTACGCCAAGTACGGCGGCGAAGTGCTGAAGCAGCCCGGCCAGTTCGCCTATCAGGTGTTCGACGCCAAGGTCAGCAAGCTGCTGCGCTCTGAATACCGCATCAAGTTCATGACCAAGTTTTCCGCCAACACGCTCGAAGAACTGGCCGAGAAAATGGAAGGTGTGAATCCGCAGGGCTTCTTGAAGACCGTGCGCGAATACAATGCGGCGGTGAAAAAAGACGTACCCTTCGATCACATCATCAAGGATGGCAAGTGCACCGAAGGCATCGAGCCGCCGAAATCGAACTGGGCGCAGGTGCTCGACACACCGCCATTCGACGCCTATGCAACGACCTGCGGCATCACCTTCACCTTCGGCGGCTTGCGCATCGACCGCGAAACCGGTCAGGTGCTGAACGTGAACTTCCACAAAATCCCCGGTCTCTATGCGGCCGGTGAAATGGTCGGCGGTCTGTTTTACTTCAGCTATCCGAGCGGCGCCGGTCTCGTCTCCGGCGCGGTATTCGGAAAAATTGCGGGGCGCGGTGCAGCGCTCGGCGCGAAAGCGTGATCCAGACGCGCGCGTCGGCTATGCGGCGGCTGTCGACTGCCGCCGCACTGTTTGCCGTCTGCGCCGGCGCAAACGCACAGAACTATCCGGATAAACCCGTCCGCATGATCGTGCCCTATGCGGCCGGCGGCAACGCCGACCTGCTCGCGCGCGTGGTCGCGCAGAAACTCGGCGAGATGTTCGCGCAGCAGATCATCATCGACAACCGCGCCGGCGCCAACGGTGTCATCGGCACCGAACTGCTGGCCAAGGCCGCGCCCGACGGCTACACCCTCGGCTTTATCGCCAGCGGCCATTCGATCAACCCCGGCATGTATTCGAAAATGCCGTTCGACCCGATCCGCGACTTCGCGCCGATTGCGCAGACCAGTTCGACGCCCATCATCATCGCCGTGACGGCGGCGCTGCCTGCGAAAACGGTGAAGGCGCTCGCCGCGCTGGCGAAGGCGCGCCCGGGCGAATTGTCGTACGCCTCGCAGGGCAACGGTTCGCCGGGACATCTCGCCGGCGCGCTGTTCAATTCGATGAACGGCATCACCATCGTGCACATTCCGTACAAAAGCACTTCGCAGGCGATCACCGATCTGTCGAGCGGCCAGGTGCAGATGATGTATCCGAGCGCAACCTCGATCCTGCCGCACATAAAAGCCGGCCGCCTGCGCGCCGTGGCGATCGCGACCAAACAGCGTTCCGCACTCGCACCCGACATTCCCACCGCCGCCGAATCGGGACTGCCTGGCTTCGAAGCCGGCATCTGGAACGGCGTGATGGCGCCCGCCGGCACTGCGCCTGCAATCATCGAAAAACTGCACGCCGCCATCGCGAAAATCATCCAGTCGCCCGACACGCGCGAACGCATACTGGTCATGGGTGCCGATCCCGCGATCAGCACGCCGGCGGAATTTTCCGCCTTCATTGCCGCCGAATTGAAGAAGTGGACCAAAGTCATCAAGGATTCCGGCGCGAAGCTGGATTGAAAACAAACAAGGCAGCCACAGCTATCACAGAAGGCACAGAGAAAACCCGTAAACCGGCGGGTTGTTGTTTTTGCTTTACCTCTGTGATCTATGTGTCCTCTGCGGCTGGATTTTTTGGAATTGAACCATGAGCGCTTTACCCGCATCAGCACGCCCCGCACCCGACCAAGAACTGGTCGCGATCGCCAAATACACCTGCGGCAACAAGGTCGGTGACACCCGTGCCTATACCCACGCGCGCTACTGCCTGATCGACGCGCTCGGTTGCGCACTCGAAGCCCTGGGTTCGCCCGATTGCACCAAACTGCTTGGGCCGATCGTGCCCGACACCGTGGTACCGCATGGCGCAAAGGTACCCGGCACATCGTATGCGCTTGATCCGATCAAGGCCGCCTTCGACATCTCCTGCCTGATACGCTGGCTCGATTTCAGCGATACCTGGTGGGCGGGCGGACATCCGTCCGACAATCTCGGCGGCATTCTCGCCGTCGCCGATCACCTGTCGCGCCGGCAACTCGCCGCCGGCAAGGCGCCGCTCAAAATGCGCGACGTCATGACGGCCATGATCAAGGCCTACGAAATCCAGGGCGTACTCGCCGAGAGCAATCACTTCGACCGCCCGGCCACCGCGCTCGATTCAACGATACTGGTGAAGATCGCCTCGACCGCCGTGGTCACGCAGTTGCTCGGCGGCACGGTCGAGGATGTGACCAATGCGCTGTCGAATGCCTTCGTCGACGGCCACCCGCTCAATATCTACCGCATGATGCCCAACTCCGGCCCGCGCAAATCGTGGGCGGCGGCCGACGCCACCGCGCGCGCGACCTGGCTCGCCACGCTCACCATGCGCGGCGAGATGGGTTATCCGACCGCGCTCACCGCCAAGACCTGGGGCTTCTACGATGTGCTTTATCCGAAAGGCTCGCTCGAGGTGCGCACGCCCTATAAATGCCGCGTCATCAGCGACATCCAGTTCAAGATCTCGGTACCGGCGCAGCGCCATTCGCAGACCGCCGCCGAATGCGCGATGCGCCTGCATCCGCTGCTGAAAAACAAAATCGACCAGATCGACCGCGTCGTCATCGAAACCCATTCGCACGCCATCCGCATGATCAGCGTCGAAGGTCCGCTGCCCAACTTCGCGGCGCGCGACCATTGCCTGCAGTATGTGGTGGCAGTGGCGCTGATCGACGGCGACATCACGACCGAATCCTATGAAGACGCGCACGCCGCTGCCCCGCGCATCGACGCGCTGCGCAAAAAAATGGTCGTCCGCGAGAACAAGCATTTCACCGACGACTACGAAGCGCGCCACGGCAACGGCAACGCGGTGCAGGTATTCTTCCGCGACGGCACGAAAACGCCGCGCATCGAAATCGAATTCTCCGTTGGCGACCCGCGCCGGCGCCGCGAAGGCGTGCCGCTGCTGGAGAAAAAAATCCACGGCAATCTGGCGCGCCGTTACGCGAAAAAACAGCTCGATGCCGTGTATGCCCTGATGACCGACCAGAAAAAACTCGAAGCCACCCCGGTCAACGAGTTCATGGATCTGCTGGCGCTGTGACCAACACGCGATTTCGTAACCCCCGCGCAGGCGGGGGTCCAGTCTGGATTCCCGCCTGCGCGGGAATGACGATGCTGTGCGGACTGTTCGCGACTGGTGCCGTTGCGCCGGCACAGGCTGCCGATACCCCCTACCCCGCCAAACCCGTGCGTTTCATCATTCCGTTTGCGCCCGGCGGCGGCAACGACATCGTCGGCCGCCTGCTTGGTGCCAAACTCGGCGAAGCCTGGGGCCAACAGGTGGTGATCGACAACCGCCCCGGCGCCGGCGGCAACATCGCCGCCGAAACCACCGCACGCGCCGCGCCCGACGGTTACACGGTGTTCCAGTTCAACATCGCCAATACGATGGCGCCGAGTCTGTACAAAAAACTCGGCTACGATCCCGAGCGCGATTTCGCGCCCGTCACGCAGATCGGCTCGACGCCGTTCATTCTCGTCGCCAATCCTGCGGTGCCGGCAAAAACGGTACCGGAACTCATCGCCTACATGAAGGCGCAGCCGGGCAAACTCAATTACGCGTCGTCGGGCAACGGCGGCTCGACGCATCTGGTCACCGAGCTCTTCAAGCACATGGCCGGCGTCAACATGACGCATATCCCGTACAACGGCGCCGGCCCCGCCATCACCGAACTGATCGGCGGGCAGGTACAATTGATGTTCGTGGTGCCCGCCACCGGGCTGCCGAACATCCGCAACGGCAGATTGCGCGCGCTCGGCATTTCAAGCGCAAAACGTTCGAGCCTGGCGCCGGAACTGCCGACCATCGCCGAATCCGGCGTGCCGGGCTTCGACGGCGGCGCCTGGTACGGCGTGGTGGTCGCGGCAAAAACACCGCCGGCGATCGTGCGCAAGCTCAACACCGATATCGTCAAAGCGCTGCAGCTGCCGGAAGTGCGCGAGCGCATGACCGCACAGGGCGTCGAAGTCGTCGCCAGCACTGCGGAGGAATTTACGAAGTTCATCAAGGCGGAAATTGTGAAATGGGCCCGCGTCGTCGCACTGTCCGGTGCGCGGGCTGAATAACAGTTCGCAAGAATAAGGACAAATCAAGCAACAGCTTCCCTCGCCCCTTGAGGGAAAGGGACAGGGTGAGGGGTAATTCTGCAGGGCTCACCCCCGCCCTCTCCCGTCAAGGGAGAGGGGGAAAACGTTATTGTTGTTAACACTTAGAACGGAAAACATCTCATGGCACACGAAACCTCCTCTGACAACCGCTACACCCGCGGCATCGCCGAATTTGTCTCGAAACTGCGCTACGAAGACATCCCGCCCGAGGTGTTGACGCGCATCAAGCTGTGCATGCTCGATTCGCTCGGCTGCGCGATTTACGGCGCCGACCTCGAGTGGACTCGCATCATGCAGAAATCGCTCGGCGCGGTGGATACCACCCGCAGCTGCACGATCTGGGGCACCAATCAGAAAATCTCGGCGCCACACGCGGCGCTGATCAACGGCACCCAGGTGCAGGGCTTCGAACTCGATGACGTGCACCGTCAGGGCGTGCTGCATGTCGGCGCGGTAGTGCTGCCGGCGCTGATCTCGATCGCGGAAATGCGTCCGGGCATGAGCGGCAAGGAGTTTCTCGCTTCCGCCGTCGCCGGTTACGAAATCGGTCCGCGCATCGGCATCTGCATGGGCCCCGAGCACATCGCGCAGGGCTGGCACTCCGGCGCCACCCTCGGCGTGTTCTCCGCTGCTTCGGGCGCCGCGCGCGGCATGAAACTCGATGTCGATAAAACCGTGCACGCGCTCGGCATCGCCGGCACGCAGGCCGCGGGCCTGATGGCCGCGCAGTACGGCGCCATGGTCAAACGCATGCACGCCGGCCGCGCCTCGCAGTCCGGCCTATACGGCGCGCTGCTCGCCGAAGGCGGCTTTACGGGAATTCTGAACGTGTTGGAGAGCGAATACGGCGGCTTCTGCACCACCTTCAGCCGCTCCAACGATCGCTTCAAGCTCGAAGAACTGACGAAAGACTTCGGCAAAGTCTGGCAGACCATGGGCGTGGCATTGAAGTTCTACTCCTGCGTCGGCAGCAACCACACCACGCTCGACGCCATCCGCCTGATGCAGCAGGAGCGCCCCTTCGGCGCCAACGACGTCAAAAAAATCGTCGTCCATGGCTCGCAGGTGACGATGGATCACGTCGGCTGGAAGTACGTGCCGCAGGGACTGACCTCCGCGCAACTCAATCTGCCGTACTGCGTGGCGACCTGGCTGCTCGACGGCGACTGCTTCGTCGATCAGTTCACCGAAGACAAGGTCGCCGATCCGGAACGCATGAAGCAGGCCGAGAAGGTCGAAGTGCATCACGACGACGCGATCACCGCCAGAGGCTCGAAATTCCGCCACATGGTGCGCGTCGAAGTCCACCTCAACAACGGCAAGACAATGGAGCGCACGGTCGAAGCCGGCCGCGGCAACGAAAACAACTTCGCCTCCGAAGCCGACATCTGCGAAAAATTCGAGAAGCTCGCGGTCAAGGCGCTGCCGAAAGCCCAGATGCAGAAACTGCGCGACGCGATGCTCAATCTCGAATCGCTCAAGGATGCAGGCGAACTCGCGAAGCTGATGCAAAAGCAGTAAGCCGGCGCGATTTTCCGGCGGAGTTCGCCGGAATCGACGCAAAAATTGTCGGGGCATCCGGAATTCGGGATGCCCCGATGTTTTTTCGGGCGGGCACCAAATGAATGCGCGACCGCACCGGATTCGGGCCCGCGCTGCATCTTTGTGACTGGTGCTAAAGTTGACGCATACGCCGACGTTACTGGATACAGATCACTTCCGCCGGCGCGGCGACAACCCGAACCATTGCGATCACTGAAATGCGCGAATCCATTCTGCGCCTGCTTGCCAGGCTTTCGGTCGGCAAGAAGCTGCTGCTGATCTACCTGCTCGACCTCACCGCGGTGATTTTCATCAGCGGCATTCTGATCAACGAAAAATATATCGCCATCGATTTTGCGCGCGACGAACTGCGCGGCAACGCCTACGTCGCCGTGCTGCGCGACGCGGTGATCGATATCGCACTCACCTCGACACGCGGCCCGGCCGGCGATTTTGCGCGGCATGTCGATGCGCAGGCCGCGGCCGACGCGCGTTTCGGCGAAGGTTTCGACAGCACGGTGTTCCGCGCGGCATTGCAGAACGTCGGCGCCAGCAGCACCGCCGCGCAGGCGGCACGCGACCGCGCGGTTACCAATGGACTCACGCAGGGACGCGATCTGGCGACCCGCATCGGCAACCAGTCGAAGCTGATCCTCGATCCGGATCTCGACAGCTATTACACGATGTCGCTGGCGGTGCTGCGTTACCCCGAACTGCTCGAACTCGTGCACGGTATCGGCGCCCTGCTCCATCAACCGCCGGCCGGCGCCAACGGCGCGAGCGACGCGCGCACGCAATATCTGATTCTCGAAGGCCGGCTCGACGCCACCGCCAAGGGTATCGCTTCCGACTACGGCGAGGCGGTGGCCGGCGGCGGCGACGGCGTGCGCGCTGCGCTGACCCCGGGCCAAGAGAAACTCGCCGCCGCCATCGAGGCCTTTCGCGTCTCGGCGCGCGGCGTGATCGACGGCGGGCGCACGCGCGCGCGCCTTGAAAAAGTCGAAACCGCCAACGCGGCGCTGGTCGGCCAGCTGCGCGACACCTGGCGCGACGCCGGCATCGAGCTCGATCAGCTGCTCAATACGCGCATCAATGGCCTGTTTTCGCGCATGTGGCTGCATCTGGGCACCGCGGCGTTTCTGTTGTGCATGATCCTGACCATGGTGTATTTCGTCGCGCGCCAGATTGCGCTGCCGCTGCGCCATCTGTCGAAAGTCACCGACACCGTCGGCCGCACCGGCGACTACAGCCTGCGCGCGAAGTGGGACAGTCAGGATGAAATCGGCCGCTTGGTGGTCGGCTTCAACCGCATGCTCAACGAACTCGACCGCGACCGCGAAACGCAAAAGGAACTCGCCGCCAACGCGCGCGCCGCCGCCGCCCAGCAGGCGCTGGTCGAGGCGACGCCGATTCCGATGGTGGTCACCGCGATCCCGGGACACGAGGTGCTGCACGCCAACCAGCCGGCGGAAAAATGGCTCAACGGCTGCCGCACCGACCCTTGGGCGGTCGGCCTCGCGCCCGGCGTGCGCGCGCGCTTCTTCCAGCAGATTGCCGATCACGATGCGGTCAACGAATACGAGGTGCACTGGCAGGGCGGACGCGAGCCGGCGTGGGCGGTGCTCTCGGCCTGCCGCATGGATTATCAGGGGCAGGACGCGATCCTCACCGTGTTCACGCCGATCAACCACCTGAAGCTGATGGAGCAGCGCCTCGAATTGTGGGCGAAGGTGTTCGAAGCCTCGTCCGAGGGCATCATGATCATCAATGCGGAAGACCGCATCATGACGGTCAACAACGCCTTCGTGCGCGCCACCGGCTACGACTTCCACGACGTCGTCGGCGAGCATCCGGCGTTTCTCGCGCCCGGGCCGGTCGAGGCGACGCTGTTCCAGCGCCTGAAAGACAGTGCGCGCAAACGCGGCGCCTGGCAGGGCGAGATCGAGTTGCGCCGCCGCAACGGCGGCACCCTGCCGGTGCTGCTGATGGTCAGCGTGGTGCGCGAGAGTCAGGGCAATCCCGAGTACTACATCTGCACCTCGATCGACATCACCGACCGCAAGAAGAGCGAGGCGCGCATCCAGTTCCTCGCCCATCACGATGTGCTGACGGAACTGCCAAACCGCTCGCTCTGTCTCGAACGCCTCGGCATGGCGCTGCAATCAGCCGAGCGTACCGGGCAGGAAGTCGCGGTGCTGTTCATTGACCTCGACCGCTTCAAGTACATCAACGATTCGCTCGGCCACCATGTCGGCGACGGGCTGCTGCGTTCGGTGTCGCGCCGCCTGCTCGAGGCGGTGCGCGGCAACGACACCGTCAGCCGCCTGGGCGGCGACGAATTCGTCGTCATTCTCAATGGTGTCGCCGACGCCAGCGAAGCGCGGCGCATCGTCGAACAACGGCTGATTCCGCTGATCCGCAAGCCGCACGAGGTCGAGGGTGCGGAACTCAATGTGTCTTGCAGCGTCGGCATCGCAATGTATCCGCACGACGCCACCGACATCGACCAGTTGATGCGGCTCGCCGACGTCGCCATGTATCACTCCAAATCAAGCGGGCGCAACGCGGCGCATTTCTACAGTCACGAGATGACCGAACGCGCGCAGACCCGGCTCGAAATCGAAAGCCAGCTGCGCCATGCGATGGAACGCGGCGAATTCACGCTGCACTACCAGCCGCGCGTCGACGCGCGGCAGGGCCGTATCACCGGCGTCGAGGGCCTCTTGCGCTGGAACAACGCCAGGCTCGGTGCGGTCAGCCCTGCGGTATTCATTCCGGTTGCGGAGGAAACCGGCCTCATCCTGCCGATCGGCAGCTGGGTGATCGAGGAAGCCTGTGCGCAGATCGCGCGCTGGCGGCGCGAAGGGCACGGCAATTTCGAGGTATCGATCAACCTGTCGCCGCTGCAATTGCTCAACGACCGCCTGCCCGACGAGGTCGCCGCCAGCATGGCGCGCCACAGCGTGCAGCGCGACGAACTCGAAATCGAGATCACCGAGTCGGCGCTGATGGAGAACATGGTTAAAATCCTGCCGCGGGTGATGGAAATCCGCACCCACGGCGTCGGGCTCGCGATCGACGACTTCGGCACCGGCTATTCGAGCCTCAACTATCTGAGCCGGCTGCCGCTCGACCGCTTGAAAATCGACCGCTCCTTCATCCATCACATGGAAGGCGACCCGGCCAATCTGGCGATCACGCGCGCCATCATCGGCCTCGGCCATACGCTGGGGCTCGTCGTCGTCGCCGAGGGCGTCGAGACCGAGCAGCAGGCGGCGATGTTGCGCACCGCGGGCTGCGACGAATACCAGGGCTTCCTGTTCGCGCGGCCGATGCCGGCCGCCGACCTTGCCGCGTGGCTGGAACGCCAGCCCCTGCCGCTGAGCGGACCGCGCGCAGTGGCGATCTGACGCGCGGCGCGGCCGCGCATTCGCGTTATCATTAGCCATGCTTAAACTGATCGTCGCGCTCGCCGGCCTGTCGCTGCTGGCCGCCTGCGCAAATCGCGGCACGCTGCCCGAAAAACCCGCGCGCGGCCTGTCGCCCGCACAGTTCGCCAAGACCGACATCGACCGCGTCGCCGAAGCGCATCAGCGCGAAGTTTTCGCCAATCTGAAACTGCTCACCGAAAAACTCTACCGCCGCAACCCGCGCGAATTGAAAAAGAGCGGACAGGCGAACGTCGCCGCCGGCGTCGCCCGCATCTTCGAGCAGGAACACGCGTGGAAATTCGACGAGCTGCAGGGCCGCCGCGGCACGCCGGCGATCCAGCTCGCTTTTCGCGAGGACTACGCCGGCGACCGCGTGCTCGCTTTCATGGCCGGTCTCGGCAGCATGATCCAGACTGCATTCCAGGACAAGACCGAATTTTTCGTGCTCGACGACCTCGATCCGCAAACCATTTACAACGCCGCGCGCAATGTCGAAATCGCGGTGTGGAAGCTCTCGCACGACCGCAACGGCGGCGGCGAACTGTTTCTGCTCTCGAACGACGGCGCCGGACCGGTGGCCAACCTCAGTTTCGAGCGCGAGTTCGGCAAGGTCATTGCCAGTCTCGACATCCTGTCGAAAATCGTCGCCGACAAAACCGACCGCACGGTGGTGAAGGCAATCCAAAGTCTCGCCACTGCGGTGTTCCTGCCGCTTAAATAACCAGCGGCGCATGCGGCTTTCGCAAACGCCTCACTCCAGCCGCAGCCCCACCGTCTTGATCAGCCTGGCGTAGCGCGCAAGTTCGTCCCTGATCTGCAGCGCGAACGGCGCCGGCGGCGGGCCGACGATTTCATTGCCGCCCTGCGTGACCAGCCGGTCGATCACATCTGGCGACTTCAACGCCTCGACGATGGCGGTATTGAGCCGCTCTACGATCGCGCGCGGCGTGCCGGCCGGCACCAGCACCGCCTGCCATGAATTGACCTCGTAGCCCTTGAGGCCGAGTTCGTTGAGCGTCGCGACTTCCGGCAGCAGCGACGAGCGCCGCGCCAACGTAATGCCGAGCGCGCGTAGTTTGCCCGCGCGAATTTGCGGCACCGAGGTGATCGGCGTGTCGAACATCAGCGACGCCTGACCGGCGAGCACATCGGCGAGCGCCGCCGAACTGCCCTTGTACGGCACGTGCGTGAGGTTGGTGCCGGTCATGCTTTTGAACATTTCGCCGGCCAGATGGTTGACTGCGCCGAGTCCGGTCGAACCGAAGGTCAGCTGACCGGGTCTGGCTTTGGCCAGCGCGATCAGTTCCTGCACATTGGCGGCCGGCACCGACGGATGCACCACCAGCACGTAACCGTAGACCACGCCGAGGTTGACCGGCGCGAAGTCGGCAACCGCATCGTAGGGGAGCTTCGCGTAGAGATTGGGATTGATGACGAACCACGCGCTGTTGCCCATCAGCAGTGTGTAGCCGTCGGGCGCCGAGCGCGCCACCAGTTCGCAGCCGACGATGCCATTGGCGCCGGGACGATTATCCACCACCACCGGTTTGCCGAATTTTGCGGACAGCGCCTGGCCGATGGTGCGCGCAAAAATGTCGCCGGCGCCGCCGGCGGTTGACGGCACGACAAAACGGATCGGCCGCGCCGGATAGGCCTCCGCCGGAGCGGACTGCGCATGCGCGCATGCTGCCGCCGCGAAAGCGAGTGCTGCGCAAGAGAGCCGGCGTTTGCATAAGGTCGACATCGTTATCCCCTGTTATGCCGCAAACAAGCAAGTGCGCGAAAACGAAACCGGTCTATCCATCCCGCAATGCCCGCCACCTCGCCTCCCATGCCGTTTTACTGAATCGGCGGCACCCTGGCGTCCTTCACCACCTTCTGCCACTTGGCGACGTCGCGCTTGAGCAGCGCCTGAAACACCGCGGGCGGGCTGTCGTCGATTTCAAAACCCTCGGCGATCAGCCGCTCACGCAAATCGGGCAACCGGGTCGCCTCGTGGATGCCGTTGTTCCAGCGCTCGACGATGGCCTTCGGCAGGCCCTTCGGTCCGAGCACGCCGTACCACAAAACCACTTCATAACCCTTGACGCCGGCTTCGTTGATGGTCGGCAGTTCGGGGAACGAACTCATGCGCTTGAGCGTCGTCACGGCGAGAGCGCGCAGACGGTTCGACTTGACCAGCGGCACCGTCGCCGGCGCGCTGCCGAAGATAAGCTGCACCTGACCGCCGAGCACGTCGTTCATCGCCGGCCCGGTGCCCTTGTAGGCAATGTGCGTCATGCGCGTTCCGGCCAGCAGGTCGAACAACTCGCCCGACAGATGCGCGATGCCGCCGGTGCCCGACGAGGCATAGTTGAGCGCCCCCGGTTTGGCCTTCGCATAGGCGACGAGTTCGGCGACGCTTTTCAGCGGCACCCCAGGATGCACCACCAGTATGAACGCGGTGTAGCCAATCAGGCCCATCGGCAGAATGTCGTTGACCGGATCGAACGACATCTTGGACATCGCCGCATTGGTCGCGTAGCTGCCAGACATGATGATCACGGTGTAGCCGTCGGGCGTCGCGCGTACCGTAGTCTCCACGCCCATGGCGCCGCCGCCGCCGGCGCGGTTATCGACGATCACCGTCTGTTTAAATTGCTCGCTCATTTTCTGCGCCAGCACGCGCGCGACGATGTCGGTGCCGCCGCCGGGCGCGAAGGGCACGATCAGGCGGACCGGCTTGGTCGGATAGTCCTGCGCAGAATCAACGGTAGCAACGAGAAGGCCGCACAGCGCGATCACAAAGCGGATTTTCTTCATGATGTTTTCTCCGGACGTGCTGCAGCGATCAAGGCGACGAGCCCGGCGACAGCTGCCGCATCCAGCGTCTCCAGCCGTTCGAACAGACCGATCAATTCGGTAACGCGCGCGGCCGGCAGCGCGCGGCTGAAACAATCCAGCAGTTTTTCGCGATGCGCGGCCGGATCGAGCGGCACACCCCATGCGCCCTGCGGCCCGCGGCAGATCGCCTTGACGGTGCGGCCATCTTCGAGATCGACCTCGGTGGCAATATGCATGTGATGAAAATCGCCGGGAATGGAGGCGTCCTGGGTCAGCGTGATTTTGCCGAGCAGTTCGACCATGTCGGCGCGGAAACGCCGCGCATCGGTAAAGGTGTCGATGCCGACCCTGCCGTCGAGGATCGCCGCCGCCCCGGTGTACTGCAGGCTGAACTTGCCGTCGAGCCCGGTCGCCGGTTGCGCGCGGTCGGTGTACTTCATCAGCGGCGAGTCGATGCGCACCGCCCTGATCTTTGCGTTCTTGCCGATCTGCCGGTGGATATCGAGTCCGGCGGTGATCGAGAAATGCGTGCCGAACTGCGATGGAAAGAGCTTGATCGCGAGCCCCGGATCGACCACGCGCCACGGCTGGCCCCAGCCGAGCAGGCGCGCCTCGTCGAATCCGTCGGGAAAAAATGTCGCAATCAAACCTTTGTGCGCCTCGAGCACATCGGGGTTCGCCGTGAAGCCGCGCGCCGCCAGCAGCGCCGAATCGAGCCCCCCCGCCGCCGCGTTGCCGCAGTGCGTGCACTTGGTCATCGAACCGACGTTGGCGAGCAGCGAACCGGCGCGCGAGGCGGCCATGCCGAGGGCATGCTGCATATGATTGAGATCGAGTGCGAGCAATTCGGCGGCGACGATCGCGCTGCCGAGCACACCGGCGACACCCGGCGGATGAAACTTCAGATCCTCCGGCACATACTGATTGCCGGCGTATTGCAGGCGGCCCTGAATCTCCAGACCTTTGGCCACCGCGGTGATGATGGCGCGTCCGCTGGCGCCTTGGTATTCGGCCAGCGCAAACGCCACCGGCACCGTCGGCGACACCGAGTGCGTCGGCGGACTCCACATCGGCTCGAAATCGAGCACGTGGGTCGCCATTGCATTGATCTGCGCGGCCTGCACCACCGAAGCCTTGAAGCCCGCGCCCCACACGCTGGCCTGCGGCGCGCCGCCGAGGCTTTGTGCGTGCGCGGCGGCAATGGTGACCGGCGCTTCGGCGCAGCCGGCGAGTGCGACCGCCACGCCGTCCTGGATCGCCTGCTTGACGCGCGCCACGCATTCATCGCCCAGCGACTCAAAACGCGTGGCTTGAATCAGCTCACACAAATTCCGTGTCAGACCCAACTTCCCCTCCCGCCGCTGCGACGCTTTTTCTTATGCGCGATTTATAGCATACCGTCGCGCGTCGCGCGAATGGGGAAGCGGGTTCCCTAGGAGCATTTGATGGCGCGCAGATGCGCCGCAAACTGCGCCGATGTCTGATAACGATCTTCGATTTTTTTCGCCAGCGCGCGCGCAACAACGGCGTCGAAGGCAGGCGGCGACTGCGGGTTCAACTGCGAGGGCACCGGTGCCGGCGCGCGAATGATGCGTTCGAGCAGCACGTGATCGGCGCAGGGCGGGTGTCCGAACGGTGTCTGCCCGGTCAGCATTTCGAACAGCACCACGCCGAGTGAAAAAATATCCGAGCGCCCGTCCACCGCCTGCCCGCGCGCCTGCTCCGGCGACATATAGCGCGGCGTGCCGAGCACGGTGCCGGTGCGCGTCAGCTCCGACATCGGCAGGTGAGCAAGACCGAAGTCGCCGATCTTGGCGATGTTGCCCGGCGCGATCAGGATGTTCGACGGCTTGATGTCACGGTGATAAATGCCGTGGCCATGCAGACAGGCGAGGCCGTCGGCAACCTGCGCCGCAATCGACACGATGGTCTCCGGCGGCAACTGCGGCGTGCGTTCGAGCATTTTGCGCAGCGAATCGCGCACCAGCTCCATGACGATCGCAATGCCACTGCCGAAGCTGCCGGCATCGTAAATCGTCACGATGTTGGGATGCGTCACGCCGGCGGCCGCGCGCGCATCGACCAGAAAACGCTGGCTCAGCTCCGCGTCCTCGATGACGTCGCCGAATTTCTTGAACTTCTTGACCGCGACGTGGCGCCTGAGGTTCTTGTCGTAGGCGTCGAATACTTCGCTGGTGGAGCCGACGCCGAGCTTTTCGCGCAGGTCGAAACGGATGTTGAGGGACATGTCGATATTGTACTGTGTTCGACCCGCCGGCACGGCACGGCTTTGCCCCGCCGCCACTCTAGGGGTTTGTTGAAATTCTCTGAATTTTATTGTTTGTCGCATGTCTATGAGATGAGCGATGCAAACGACGATTCGGAGTAACGAGATGCGTGGAGCTGATGTGATGCAGGAAGAGTTGTTCACCTTGGGCGGGTTGGAT
>CAISYC010000058.1 GCA_903889565.1 uncultured beta proteobacterium | reverse complement strand
GGCCCGCCTTCACGCGATCAACCGCCAATTGCCTAAACTCGGCCGTGAATTCCTGCTTCGGTATCTTGAACATATTTCTTCCTTCCTGTCAGTTGAGTTTATACCCACCTCTTGGAAGACGAAATTTCGGGGGAAGCTCAGCCGCATTGCAGTTTCTACGGCCAATTGGATAACTAGTGGTAGCTCCCGATGGCGACAGGCCTTAATGATTTGATCGAGTTCGCCGTTCAATAATCTGCGGTTTCGGCTCTTTGCTGGGATAGGTCTTCTGACGTTTGCAAACGGGTTATCCAAACCCTCAAATCCCCATTCCTTGCGAGCAATGGTGAACAAGTGAGACAAGATAGCCATCTCAAGTCGAACCGTGTTGTTGGATCGACCAGCGTTGATTCGGTCGTTGCGATACTTGGCAATATCATGGCTTCGAATACGCCTAAGCGTTTTATCGGCGAGCGGGTGTTTGCTCCACCGGTCTAGTCGCATCAACTCCTGTTCCGCACCTTTTTTGTGGGCAGTTACCTCGGTGCGATATCGTTCAATTAACTCTCGAAGACGCACGTTTTCCGCAGCAGACGTTCGGAAATGGATGCCCCGGTCAATCTCGGTTTCGGTTTGTCGGGCCCATCGTTCTGCGTCATTTCGGTGGAGAAATGTCTGAGCGATCGCTGAATGACCCTTACGAGAAATGCGCGCTTGCCAGCCGTTACCATGTTTACGGATTGATGCCACATCACCCTCCAAATGGACAGGCGATGGACAGAAGGCATTTTTGAAGTGACCACTCAGCGTTGCACTGAGCCAAATGCTTGAATCGATTGGTGCCGGGAGGGGGAATCGAACCCCCACGATATTACTACCGCCGGATTTTGAGTCCGGTGCGTCTACCAGTTCCGCCATCCCGGCTGGTCGAGCGGCGGATTATCCCGTAAGCGGAGGGCTTGGGCAACCACGCTCGCCGCTATAATCGCGCCGGTGAAGCTTTCCGATTTCGATTACGAATTGCCGCCGGAACTGATCGCGCAGTTTCCGCCCGCGGTGCGCGGCGCCAGCCGACTGCTGCAGATGGACGGTGCCGGCGCCTTGCACGACGGTTTGTTTGCCGAACTGCCGTCGCTGCTCAAGGCCGGCGACCTGCTGGTGATGAACGACACGCGCGTGATCAAGGCGCGCCTGCTGGGGCGCAAGGACAGCGGCGGTCAGATCGAGGTGCTGGTCGAGCGCGTGCTCGACGGCGCGCGCGTGCTTGCCCAGGTGCGCGCAAGCAAGTCGCCGCGCGCCGGCACCCGTCTGCATCTTGCGCAAGGCACGGTGGCCGAAGTGCGCGGCCGCGCCGGCGAATTCTTCGAACTTGAATTCAGCGATTGCGACGACGTGTTTGCATTGCTCGAACGCGCCGGCAGTCTGCCCCTGCCGCCGTATATCGCGCATGCCGCTGATGGCGATGACGCGGCGCGTTATCAAACTGTTTATGCAAAAATGCCGGGCGCGGTGGCCGCCCCCACCGCCGGCCTGCATTTCGACGAAGCCATGCTGGCAACCCTGTGCGCGCGCGGCATCACGCTCGCCTGGCTGACGCTGCACGTCGGTGCCGGCACCTTTCAGCCGGTGCGCGTCGAGAATCTCGCCGAACATACGATGCACGCCGAATGGTATTCGCTGCCGCAAGCGACGGTCGATGCGATTGCGGCGGCGCGCGCGGCCGGGCGCCGCGTCATCGCCGTCGGCACCACCAGCCTGCGCGCGCTGGAGTCCGCGGCGGCGGACGGCGAACTCAAGGCCGGTGCCGCGGAAACGCGGCTGTTCATATTGCCGGGCTATGCGTTTCGCGTGGTCGATCGCCTGATCACCAATTTCCATCTGCCGCGCTCGACGCTGCTGATGCTGGTCTCGGCCTTCGCCGGCGGCGATAATATCCGCCGCGCCTACCGCCATGCCGTGGCGGCGCGCTACCGTTTTTTCAGTTATGGCGACGCAATGCTGCTCGAACGCGGCTGCGCCTGAGCCGACGGAATCCAGTCATGTCCAAACAGACGCCGCACACGCGCGCCGATTACCGCTACTTCCAGACGATCACCACGCGCTGGATGGACAACGACGTCTACCGCCACGTCAACAACGTCAATTACTATTCGTTTTTCGACACCGCGGTCAACGAATACATGATGCGCGAGGGCGTGCTGACGCTCGACAGCGCGGCAGTCTGTCTGGTGGTCGAAACCGGCTGCCAGTATTTTTCGCCGGTGGCGTTTCCGGATCTGATTCACTGCGGCCTGCGCGTGGCGCATCTGGGCAACACCAGCGTGCGCTTTGAGATCGGCATTTTCCGCAACGACGAAAACGTCGCCGCCGCGCAGGGCCATTTCGTGCATGTCTGCTGCGACCGCGATACGCAACGTCCGCTGGCGATGCCGTCCGCGATGCGCACGGCACTGGAAAAACTGCGGGTTTGAATTGCTGCCGAGACGGCGTTGATGCTATCATTATGATAGCAATTAACCGTTGGGTGCCGTCATGCCGCAGGTCCTGATTCGTGATCTCGATTCATCGACATTGAAAAAATTGAAGAAGCGCGCCGCCAATCGCCATCGTTCCTTGCAGGGCGAATTGCATGCCATCGTAACCGCCGCGGTTGAGCAGCCCGATGCAATCGATGAAAGTGGTAATGCGTTGAAGGTTGAGTCGGCGCGAGCGTCTTATGTCGTCGCGACCACGCGTGCCGGCAAGGCCAAAAGCGCGGCAGACCGTGACCCCGGCCGCGGCGCCAAACGGCGCAATGCTGCCGCACCGACCGGCAGCGTCTGGAACTGGCTCAAGCAGCCATCCCGCGGAAAGTTGTCGAAAGATGAAATCGACGCCTACATTCGCGCCGAGCGCGACAGCTGGGGTGCGAATTGACGCTGTTTCTCGATGCCAACGTAATTATTTATCTGGTCGAGGGCAACCGTGATTTTCAGGCGCGGGCCATCGCCAGGATCGAACGCCATCGGCGACGGCATCGATCCGCGCAGCTGGCAGTGTCGCGCCTGAGCTGGCTGGAATGCCGTGTGCGGCTCTTGCGCGAAAACAATCGCAAGGGGCTTGCCGCATATGAAAGCTTTTTCGCCGAGCCCGACCTGATCGTGGTCGAATTGACTGCGCCGGTGGTCGAAGCAGCAGCAAACGTCAGGGCGGCATTGGGAATGTCGACGCCGGATGCCTTGCAGGTGGCGTCGGCGTTGCAGATTCCAGGCCCGCTTGTTCTGTTCAGCAACGATGCCCGATTTGCAAAGCTGCCGGGTTTGGCGGTAGAAGCAGTTTGACCAGAAGACGTGGAACAGCAAGACGCACGAAAGACGCAATGAACAAACGAATTGCCAACGGCATGTCGCTACTTGCAGACAAGGCGGCTCGATGAATTTCACTCTGAAAGCCACCGACGGCCAGGCGCGGCGCGGCGCACTCACGCTCGCGCACGGCGTGCTCGAAACGCCGGCGTTTATGCCGGTGGGTACCTATGGCACCGTCAAGGCGATGAGTCCGGCCGAACTCGTCGAGCTCGGCGCTGAAATCGTGCTCGGCAATACCTTTCATCTCTGGCTGCGGCCGGGGCTCGACATCATCGCCGCGCACGGCGGGCTGCACCGCTTCATGGGCTGGGACAGGCCGATCCTCACCGACTCCGGCGGCTTTCAGGTGTTCAGCCTTGGCGAGCTGCGCAAGATCAGCGAGGAGGGCGTCAGCTTTCAGTCGCCGGTCAACGGCGACAAATGTTTCTTGACGCCCGAGGAATCCATGCGCATCCAGCGCGTGCTGAACAGCGACATTGCGATGGTGTTCGACGAATGCACGCCCTATCCGGCCGATTTCGAAACCGCGCGGCTGTCGATGGAAATGAGCCTGCGCTGGGCGGCGCGCTCGGAGCAGGCGTTTTTCGCGGACAAGCCGCCCGCGAGCGGCATCCCGAACGCGCTGTTCGGCATCGTGCAGGGCGGCATGCACGAATCGTTGCGCGACCGTTCGCTGGCGGGTCTGGTCGACATCGGCTTCGACGGTTACGCCATCGGCGGCCTCTCGGTCGGGGAACCCAAGGACGAAATGATGCGCGTGCTCGCTTACACCGCGCCGAGGCTGCCGGCCGGGCGGCCGCGTTACCTGATGGGGGTGGGCACGCCCGAGGATATCGTCGCCGGCGTTGTCGCCGGCATCGACATGTTCGATTGCGTGCTGCCATCGCGCAATGCGAGGAACGGCTGGCTCTACACGCGCCGCGGCACGCTCAAGATGCGCAACGCGCAGTACCGGGACGATCTGCGGCCGCCGGACGCAGATTGCGCCTGCTACACCTGCCGCCATTTCACCCGCGCCTACCTCCATCACCTTCAGCGCATGAACGAGATCCTCGGCGCGCGGCTCAACACCCTGCATAACCTGCACTACTTCCAAGATCTGATGCGGGGTTTGCGTACGGCCATAGAAGGCGGGCGCCTCGCTGATTTCATTCAGGAATTCCGCGGCCTGCGGGCCGCGGACGCGTGCTAGAATACGCGCCTTTCCGGCCGGGCTGCGCGCTTGGCGCCGCCGGCTGATCGAGGAGAACTGAACGTGTTTATCAAAGAAGCGTGGGCGCAGGCGGGCGGACCGCCGGGCGGCGACCTGTGGTCGATGCTGCCGATTATCCTGATGTTCGTCGTGTTGTACTTCCTGATGATCCGGCCGCAGATGAAAAAGGCCAAGGAGCACAAAGCGATGATCGATGCGCTGCAGAAGGGCGATGAAATCGTCGCCGCCGGCGGCGTAGTCGGGTCTGTCACAAAAATCAATGACAATTACGTCACCATGCGCATCGCCGAGGGCGTCGAAATCCGCGTCCAGCGGCCGGCCGTGCAGGTCGTGCTGCCCAAGGGCACGCTGAAAACGATCGAGTAGGGCGTGTGAGGGGCGGGGCGTGAGGCGTAATCGCACGCAGCTCCTTGCCACCGTATTTGCGCCTGACACCTCACGCCTGACGCTTCGCAAAATATGAATCGCTACCCGCTCTGGAAATACCTGTTCGTCGCGCTGACGCTGGTTGTCAGCATCACCTACACGCTGCCGAATTTCTTCGGCGAGGTGCCGGCGGTGCAGGTCTCGCCGCTGAAGACCACCGCGCGCATCGACACCTCGGTCATGCAGACGGTTGAGCAGTCGCTGAAAACGGCAGCGATTGCCTACGACGGCATTTTTACCGACACCAACAGCATCAAGGTGCGCTTTCGCGACACCGACACGCAGTTGAAGGCGAAGGACGTGCTGAACAAGGCGCTCAATCCGGATACCGACAGTCCGTCGTTCATCCTCGCGCTCAACCTGATTTCCGATTCGCCGGCGTGGTTTACCGCGATCAATGCGCTGCCGATGTACCTGGGCCTCGATTTGCGCGGCGGCATCCACTTCCTGTTGCAGGTCGACATGCCCGCGGCGATCAACAAGCGGCTCGACGGCCAGCTGGGCTTTTTCCGCAACACGCTGCGCGACAAGAAGATCGCCTACTCGGGCATCGGGCGCGACGGGCAATCGATCGTGATCCGCTTTCGCGACGCCGACACGCGCGAAAAGGCGCAAAGCGAACTCGAAAAAGCCACCGCCGACATCAGCCTTAAAACCAGCGAGAGCGCCGGTGAGTTCCGCCTCACCGGCACGCTGACGGCGCAGGCCCTGGTCGAGACCCAGAAGTCGGCGCTCGAACAAAACATCACGACCCTGCGTAATCGCGTCAATGAACTCGGTGTTGCAGAGCCGATCATCCAGCAGCAGGGCGCGGACCGCATCGTCGTGCAGCTGCCGGGCGTGCAGGACACCGCGCGCGCCAAGGATATTCTCGGCCGCACCGCCAGTCTCGAAGTGCGCATGGTCGAGGCGCATGCAGGCGACCCCTCGGCGCGCGATTACGACCCGGCCAAGATCGACGCGGCGATCAAGGGCAACGTGCCCTTCGGCACCGAACTCTTTTACGAGCGCCGCGGCACCGTATCCGATCCGCTGCTGCTGTCGAAGAACGTCATTATCACCGGCGAACGCCTGACCAAGGCCGCGCCGACCTTCGATTCGCGCAGTTCGCAGCCGGTCGTTGCGGTGGAGCTCGACGGTCAGGGCGCGCGCATCATGCGCGACACCACGCGCGATGCCGTCAAGCGCCGCATGGCGGTGCTGCTGGTCGAAAAGGGCAAACCTGAAGTCATCACCGCACCGGTGATTCAGGATGTGCTGGGCGGCAGCTTCCAGATCACCGGCAGCAAGACGCCGCGCGAAGCCAACGATCTCGCGCTGCTGTTGCGCGCCGGCGCACTGGCAGCACCGATGGACATCATCGAAGAGCGCACCGTCGGCCCCAGTCTCGGCGCCGAGAACATCAAGATCGGATTCCATTCGACCTGGATCGGCTTTTCCGCGATCGCCGTGTTCATGGCCGCGTATTACCTGATGTTCGGCGTGATCTCCATCGTCGCGCTGGCGGTCAACGTGCTGTTCCTCGTCGCCCTGCTGTCGATGTTGCAGGCAACACTCACGCTGCCCGGCATGGCCGGCATCGCGCTCACGGTCGGCATGGCGATCGACGCCAACGTGCTGGTTGCCGAGCGCATCCGCGAGGAACTCAGGAACGGCAACACGCCGCAGGCGGCGATCCACGCCGGTTACGACCGCGCCTGGGGCACCATTCTCGATTCCAACATCACCACACTGATCGCCGGCATCATGCTGTTCCTGCTGGGCTCCGGTCCGGTCAAGGGCTTCGCGGTGGTGCTGTGCCTCGGTATCGGCACCTCGATTTTCAGCGCGGTGGTGGTCTCGCGCTGCATGATCAATCTGCTCTACGGCAGCCGCCGCCGGCTCGACAAGATTTCGATCGGTCAGGTCTGGCGCGAGGGCGCCGAAGCAAAGGAAAAGGCGTAGCGCGCGTTCACACGCGCCCGCGGAGAAAACCATGGAATTTTTCAGGATCAAACGCGACATCCCGTTCATGCGCTATGCGCTGATCTTCAATGTGATCTCGCTCATCACCTTCCTGATCGCGGTCGGTTCGCTCGCCACCAAGGGCCTCAACTTCGGCGTCGATTTCACCGGCGGCACCGTGATGGAAGTGCATTACCAGCAGGCTCCGGACGTCAATCACATCCGCGACAACATGGCGAAGGTCGGTTTCGCCGATGCCGCGGTGCAGACCTTCGGCACCTCGCTCGATGTGCTGATCCGCCTGCCGATCAAGCCGGGCGTCTCCAGCGCGCAGTTGTCGGAAAAGGTGATGACCGAACTGCGCGTGGACAATCCGACCGTCGAGATGCGCCGTGTCGAATTCGTCGGTCCGCAGGTCGGCAGCGAGCTCGTCAACAGCGGCGCGCTGGCGCTGCTGTTTGTTTCTCTCGGTATCGTGATTTACCTGTGGCTGCGCTTCGAATGGAAATTCGGCGTCGCCGCCATCATCGCCAACCTCCATGACGTGGTGATCATTCTCGGCTGCTTTTCGCTGTTCCAGTGGGAGTTCTCGCTGACGGTGCTGGCCGCGGTGCTGGCCATTCTCGGCTACTCGGTCAACGAGTCGGTGGTGGTGTTCGACCGGATCCGCGAAAATTTCCGCAAGATGAGGAAGGCCTCGGTCACCACGGTGATCGACAACGCCATCACGCGCACCATGTCGCGCACCATCATCACCCACGGTTGCACCCAGCTGATGGTGACCTCGATGCTGTTTTTCGGCGGCGAGACACTGCATTACTTCGCGCTGGCACTGACTATCGGCATCTGCTTCGGCATTTATTCAAGTGTGCTGGTGGCGAGCCCGATCGTCATGTGGCTGCGCGTTTCGCGCGAGGATCTGGTCAAGCCCGAGAAGAAGGCCGAAACCATCGGCGCGTCGTTCTAATCGGCCGATCGACCGGGGGCTTCGCCCCGTTGTGCCGCCGACGCACGATCAACCGCCTTTTGGAATTGCTTTGGAACTCCTCGCGCAGTTCATCGACATCGTTCTGCATCTCGACCGGCACCTGAACGGGCTGGTCGCGGCCTATGGCAACTGGATCTACCTGATCCTGTTTGTCATCATCTTTTGCGAAACCGGCCTCGTGGTGGCGCCGTTCCTGCCCGGCGATTCGCTGCTGTTTGTCGCCGGCGCCCTGGCGTCTTCGGGCAGCATGGACGTGCACGGCCTGTTTGCGCTGCTGGTGCTGGCTGCCTTCTGCGGCGACAACAGCAACTACTGGATCGGCCGCTTCCTCGGTCCGCGCATGTTCCGCCGCGAGCAGTCGCGCCTGTTCAACCCGGCCCATCTCGAGCACACGCACCGCTTCTATGAACGGCACGGCAGCAAGACCGTAATCTTCGCGCGCTTTCTGCCGATCGTGCGCACCTTCGCGCCCTTCGTCGCCGGCATCGGCCGCATGGTTTATCCGCGCTTCATGTTCTACAGCTTCGCCGGCGGCATTTTCTGGATCGGCTTCTTCGTCTACGGCGGCTACTATTTCGGCAACATTCCGTTCGTGAAGCAGAACTTTACCTTCTTCATCCTCGGCATCATCGCCATATCATTCCTGCCCGGCGTGATCGGCTTCATCCGCCAGAAGCTGCGTAAATCCTAGGATTGTTGTGGCGCGGATAAGCGAAGCGCATCCGCTGTAGCGCAGGCGACCCGCCTGCATGCGGAGATGGTTGCAGACGGGGCGCCTGCGCTACGAGGGCGTTGCTGCGAAAGTCAGATCTTGCGCGCGAGCGCGGCGGCCTTGCCGGTGTAGGTCGCCGGCGTCATCTTGAGCAGGCGCTTCTTCTCGGCGTCCGGAATTTTCAGGCCTTTGATAAACGCGGCGAGCGAGGCGCGGTTGATGCCATCCTTGCCGCGCGTGAGTTCTTTCAACTGCTCGTAGGCGCCGCTGACGGCATAGCGCCGCATCACCGTCTGAATCGGTTCGGCCAGCACTTCCCAGGTCGCGTCAAGATCGGCGGCGAGTTGCGCGCGGTTGGCTTCGAGTTTGCCGAGGCCCTTCAGGCAGGAGTCGTAGGCGAGCAGCGTGTGGCCAAGCGCCACACCCATATTGCGCAGCACGGTCGAATCGGTGAGGTCACGCTGCCAGCGCGAGATCGGCAGCTTGTCGGCCATGTGGCGCAGCAGCGCATTGGCGACGCCGAGATTGCCCTCGGAGTTTTCGAAATCGATCGGGTTGACCTTGTGCGGCATGGTCGAGGAGCCGATTTCGCCGGCTTTGGTTTTCTGCTTGAAGTAGCCGAGCGAGATATAACCCCAGATGTCGCGATTGAGATCCAGCAGGATGGTGTTGCAACGCGCGTAGGCGTCGAACAATTCCGCAATCGCATCGTGCGGCTCGATCTGGATCGTGTACGGGTTGAATTCGAGGCCGAGTTTCTCGACAAAGCGGCACGCGAAGGTTTCCCAGTCGATCTCCGGGTAAGCAGCGAGGTGGGCGTTGTAATTGCCCACGGCACCGTTGATCTTGCCGAGGATAGCCACCGCGGCGATTCTGCCGCGTGCGCGCTTCAAGCGGGCGACGACGTTGGCAATCTCCTTGCCCAGCGTGGTCGGGCTCGCCGGCTGGCCGTGTGTGTGTGCCAGCATCGAGGCGCCGGCCTGTTCGTGGGCGATTACGCGCAGGCGCGCGATGATCTGATCGAGCGCCGGCAGCATCACCTCGTCGCGCGCCGCTTTCAGCATCAGCGCGTGGCAGAGATTGTTAATGTCTTCCGAGGTGCAGGCGAAGTGGATGAACTCGGCTACCCGCGCGACTTCGCGGTAGCCGCCGAGCTTTTCTTTCAGAAAGTATTCGATCGCCTTGACGTCGTGATTGGTGACCGACTCGATTTTTTTGACGCGTGCGCCGTCGGCATCCGAGAATTCGCTAACCACTGCATCGAGTTTTTTGATCGTCGCTTTGGAGAATCGCGGCACTTCGCGGATTTTCGATTCGGCGGCGAGCGCCTTCAGCCACGCCACTTCGACCTCCACGCGGTAACGGATGAGGCCGAGTTCGCTGAAATAGTGCCTGAGCGGCGCGATCTTGCCGGCATATCTTCCGTCGAGGGGGGAGAGGGCCGTCAGGGAGTTGAGCGCCATGATTGTGTCCTGTGAATGAAGCGCAATTTTATCATGCGGCCTATGCCGCCGGCGCGGCGCCGGCCGCGGCTATCGCTGCCTGCACCGTCTTGCGATTGAGGTGCGGCACCAGCATTTCGATGAACTCGAAGGCGTAGCGGCGCAGATAGTTGTTGCGCCGGAAACCAAGATAGACCGTGTTCGATTCGAACAGGCGGCCGGCGTCGAGCGCGCGCAGGGCGCGGTCGCGTTTGGCATCGAAGGCAAGCTTGGCGACGATCGCAATGCCGATGCCCTGTTCGACATAGGCCTTGATGACGTCCGTATCGATCGCGTTGAGCACGAGGTTGGGTGCCAGGCCGCGCGCCTCGAAGGCACGCTGCAGTTTGGAGTGGCCGATGAATTCCTCGTCGTAGGTGATGATGGGATAGGCCGCCAGCGCTTCCAGCGTGAGCATTTTTCGGCGCAGCAGCGGATGGCCGGGCGGTGTGAGCACGATGCGCGGCAGTTCGTAACAGCGCAGCATCACCAGCCCTGGCGGCGTGCTGCGCGCCTCACTGGCGATCGCAAGATCGGCCTCGCCGTCGGCAACCGCCTGCCAGATCTGGCTCGGCGTGCCCTGCCGCACATTCAGGCGCACCGCCGGATAACGCGCGCTGAATTGCTTGATCACCGCCGGCAGCGCGTAGCGCGCCTGCGTGTGCGTGGTGACCACGGTGAGACTGCCGCTTTTGTCGCTGCGAAAATCGCGCGCCATGCGCTGCAGTGCCTCGCCGTCGTCGAGCATGCGCTGCGCGACGATCAGCAGTTCGGCGCCGGCGGCGGTGAGTTCGATCACGCGGTTGCGGTTGCGGGTGAAGAGGGCGACGCCGAATTCCTCTTCGAGCAGCCGCAGTTGCTTGCTGACGCCAGGCTGCGAGGTGTGCAGGGCGGCGGCGGCCTCGGAAATGCTGAGGCCCTGGCGTGCGACCTCGCAGAAATAGCGCAGTTGCTGCAGTTTCATGACTGCACGACCCCGGAAACGGTATAACGGAACAGTATACTGGAATAACAGAATCGTTCTTGTTAATGCTGCCCGATTTGCTACCATCAGCGGTGATTGCGGGTATCCGCCCGCGCATAAGCCCCGTCTGGAGCGTCGAATGAGCCGCATCACGATACTGAATCCGAAAATGTCGCAGCCGGTGGCGAAGGTCGCCGGCGCCGTGCGCGTTGCCGATCTCAAAGGTGCCGTGATCGGTTTTGTCGATAACAGCAAGCAGAACGCCGACCACTTCATCGAGCGCGTCGGCACGCTGCTGCGCGAGCAGTACGGCGTCGCTGCCGGCGTGACTGTGCGCAAGCGCGCACCCAAGGACGAGCTATCCGCGCCCGATCTCATTGATCTCGCCCGCTGCGCCGCCGTGGTGCAGTGTTACGGCGACTGAGGCACTTCCGCATCCATCAGCGTGGCTGATGGCGTCAAACTTGAAGCGCAGGGCATTCCGACCGCTACGATCTGCAGTACTGCCTTTGCCGGCGCCGCGCGCGTGCAGGCGGCGGGCCGCGGCTTCGCCGAACTGCCGATCGTCGAAATTCCGCATCCGATGCACACTGCGTCGCGTTCGTTGATCGAGGATCGTGCGAGCGATGCGGCGTCATCGATCGCGCGGGCGCTGCTCAAAGGCGCCGCCGCGCGCGGCGCGTTGGGCGAGGAAATTCTCGAGGACCGCATCGAACTCGACGCCGAGCCGGCGGCTTTGCAGGAATTTTTCTTCGCTCACGGCTGGACAGACGGCCTGCCAGTGACGCCGCCAACCGCCGACAGTGTCGCCGCGATGGTTGCTGCATCCGGCCGCGATGCGCATGAAACCATCGGTCCGATTCCGCCGCGCATGCGCACCGCCACCATCGAGAAACTCGCCGTCAATGCGGTGATGGCGGGCTGCCGTCCGGCCTATTTTCCAGTGGTGCTGGCGGCGTTGGAGGCGGTGCTCGACGACAACATCCGGCTCTACGGCATCCAGACCGCGACCAATACGAGTTCGCCGCTGATCATTGTCAACGGGCCGATCGTGAAGGAACTCGGTCTGAATGCGCGCGGCAACGTATTCGGTCAGGGCAATCGCGCCAACGCCACCATCGGCCGCGCGCTGCAACTCATACAGCGCAATGTCGGCGGCGACATACCGGGCGAAACCGATATGGCCACACACGGCCACGCCGGCAAGTTCACCTTCTGCATCGCCGAGAACGAGGACGAATCGCCGTGGGAGCCGCTGCATGTCGAGCGCGGTTTCAAGGCGACCGACAGCACGGTCACCGTGATCGGCGGCTCGTCGCCGCAGAATGTGTTCACCTACGGCTGCGAAACCGGCGCCGAGATTCTCGATCACCTGATCGGCGCGCTGACCGGACTCGGTCACAACAACATCATCTTCCCGACCGGGCCGCTGTTCGCCCTGAGCCCGGAGCATGCGCAGACGCTGGCGCGCGACGGTTACGACAAACAGCGCATCAAGCAGGAAATGTTCACGCGTGCGCGCATTCCACTGACGCGTTTCGCCGCCCGTTCGGTCATCGGTCTGCATCACCGCCGCTCGCGCTGGTTTGAAATCGCCAATGACCCGGATCACATCGGCGTTGCCGACCGCGTGGGCGATATCAACATCGTGGTTGCCGGCGGTGCGGGTATCCATTCGCAGTTCGTGCCGACCTCGTTCAGCTATGCGCCGGTGACGCGCCTGATCCGCCGCGGCGGTGCGGCATGAGCGGGGCAGTCGACGAATTCGAATTCTTTCTGGCCAAGGAATGGTCGGATGGCCTGCCGGTGGTGACGCCGACCGAAGCGCGCCTGCAGTGGATGTTGAAGGGCACCACGCTCGATCCGGAAAAGCTGATCGGTTTCATTCCGCCGGCCGGCGAGCCTGCCAGTGTGCGCACCATCGCGATTCATGCGCTGATGGCCGGCTGCAAACCGGAATACCTGCCGGTGGTGATCGGCGCGGTCGAACTCATTACGCGCGAAGAATTCAACATGGGCGGCGTTCAGTGCACCATGCATGGCGTGGCGCCGCTGATGATCGTCAACGGACCCTATGCAAAAAAAATCGGCATCCACGGCGGCAACGGCTGTTTCGGTCCGGGCTTTCGCGCCAATGCGACGATCGGCCGCGCGATCCGTTTGCTGCTGCTGAATGTCGGCGACGGCATCACCGGCGGCGCTTCGGCGACGATATTCAGCTCGCCGATCCGTTACACCGCCTGCCTCTCGGAAAATTCCGAATTGAGCCCATGGCCCAGCCTCGCGGTGGCGCACGGCTATGCCGACTCTGATAATGTGATCAGCGCGGTGATGGTGGAGGCGCCGCGGCTGCATTTTGACGATGTCAGTACCGAGCCGGAGCGTTTGCTGCGTGGCATTGCCGATTCGATGACGTCAACGGGCTCCTGGCATATGTGGTTCGCCTCCGGTATCGCAGTGGCGATGAGTCCGCAGCATGCCGGCATGTGCGCCGCGGCCGGCATGAGCCGCGCCGATGTGCATGCGCGTTTGTGCGAACTGGCGGTGCGCCGTCAGGGTGACATCCGCAATGGAGGCAACTGGCGCCCCGAACGCGCGCGCGCCATGGGGGCGGACCCCGATGACGACAATTATCTGGTGAAAGCGGTGAAGAATCCGGCTAATCTGCAATTGTTCGTGGCCGGTGGTCGCGGCCCGATCACCGCGGTGTGCCATGGCTGGAACGATTCGAGCCAGCCGGTGCACGGTCGCTACGAAGTGTGAGGAGACAGCGATGACAGAAGAATTGGGATTCATCGATCCGACGGTCAAGAAGCAGCGCGCGCGAATCGCGCTGGCGCCGCGGCCGATGGATCTGACCCACAAGGTGGTGGGCCTGCTCGACAACACCAAGGAGCAGGGCGAGCAGATACTCGAAGCCGTAGCGGCCACATTGCAACGCGACTACGGCGTCGCGCGCGTGGTGCTGCGGCGCAAGGAATATTTTTCGCGGCCCGCAACCAGTGAACTGCTCGACGACATGGCAAAGGAGGTCGATGTCGTCATCTCGGCCCTCGGCGGATGAGGATCTTGCACGTTGTGCAGTGTGCACGACACGGTTGAATTCGAAAAACGCGGAGTGCCGGCGACCGTGTTTCTGACGCAGATTTTCAGGAACTCGGCGATCACGCAGTTCCGCAACAAGGGCATGGACGGGCATCCCTATATCGAGCTGCCGCATCCGGTCAGCAACCTCACGCCGGCACAGATGCACGAGCTGACGCTCGAGCATGTCGGCGAGATGGTGCGTCAGTTGACGGATTGAACTCTGCCATGCGCCCGGCCTGTTTAGCAATCGCGGCGTTGGCCTGCGGCGCTGTCGCGGCTGCGGATACCGGATCTTTTCCGACGCGGCCGATCCGACTGGTGGTGCCGTTTGCGCCCGGCGGCACGGTGGACGTGATCGCGCGGCTGGTCAGCGCCAGAATGTCCGGGCTCGCCCGACAGCAGGTGGTGGTCGATAACCGCGGCGGTGGCGGCGGCGTGGTCGGCACCGAACTTGTCGTGCGCGCGGTGCCCGACGGTTACACCCTGCTGCTGCACAGCGCGGGAATCGCCTATGAGCCGGCATTGCGCGCGAAACTGCCCTATAACGCGATGACCGATCTCGCCGCGATCAGCGTGGTCGGCGCAACGCCCAATCTGCTGGTGGTGCCTCCGCAGTCCGCGGCGCGCAGCGCGCGCGATCTGGTGCAACTGGCGAAACAAAAGCCGGGCGCGGTGACCTACGGAACAGGGGGTATCGGCAGCTCTTCGCATCTGGCGGTGGAGCTCTTTCGCAGCATTGCCGGCGTCAGCTTCAATCATGTGCCGTACAAGGGCGCGGGCCCGGCGCTGACCGAATTGCTGGGCGGGCAGATCGATTTCATGATCGCCACCATGCCCGGCGCGGTGACGCATGTGCGCAGCAACCGGTTGCGCGCGATCGGCATTTCCACCCTGAAACGTTCGTCCGAACTGCCGGAAGTGCCGACCATCGCCGAAAGCGGTGTGCCGGGGTATGAATTCGTCGCGTGGTTCGGTCTTTTGGCGCCGGCCGCGACGACGCCCGCCCGCATCGACGAAATTTATGCGTTACTGGCGCGGGCGGTGGAAAGCCCGGACTTGCGCGCGCGCCTTGCCGCAGAAGGCGTCGATGCGCAGCTGACCACGCCGAAGCAGTTTCAGGTCACGCTGGCGGCGGAAGCCGCGCGCTGGAAAAAAATCATCGAGGCTGCGGGGATCAAGGCGGCGAACTAACAATAATTGCGGAGGAGCACAGCATGTCGAACGAAATCATACGCAACGGCGTCACCGAAAAACTCGCGACCTGGCTGTGCGGCCACCGCTATGAGCAGATACCGGCGGCGGTGCGCGCCAGGACCGTCGAAGTGATCTTCGATTCGGTGGGCGCGATGACCGCGTGTTCGACGCTGCCCGAGGTCAAAGCCATCGTCGAACTGATGAACGCGCAGGGGTCAAGCGGCGACTGCACCGTCATCGGCAATCCCGGATCGACTTCGGTCATCAACGCCGCCATGTGCAACGGCGGCATGGCGCACGGCAACGAGGTCGATCCGGTGCACGCGACCTCGGTCGGCGGCCACGTGGCGGCGGGGCCGGTGCCGTCGGCGCTGGCGATCGGCGAATCAATCAAAGCCAGCGGCCAAGATGTTGTGCGCGCGGTGGCGCTCGGTTACGAAGTCGGCGGCCGATTGATGACGATTTTTTATCGCGAGCGCGATTACACCAAGCGCCGCTTCTATCACACTGCAGTGGCTGCCAATATCACTTCCGCGGTCAGCGCCGGCTTGCTGCTCGGGCTCGATGCGCAGGCGATGCAGGTCGCGCTGTGTCTGGCCACCTATCAGGCGGCCGGTCCCGACAACATGACCAAGGACCCGGTGCACATGGGCAAGACCTTTCAGGTCGCCGCCGCCAACCGCAATGGCGTCACTGCGGCGCTGCTTGCGCACAAGGGTTGTTACGCGCCGACCGACATCCTCGACGGCACGCACGGTTTGTTCGACGCCTATCTGAACAACCCCGAGGCCGGGCCGGAGATGCTGGAACGCCTCGGCGACTACTATGCGATCACCGATGTCATGCACAAGCGCTACTCGGCGGGCACGCCGAACCAGACCTATCTTGCCGCGCTGTTCCGCCTGCTGAAGGGCGTCAAGCCTGAGGAGATCGCGGAGATCGAAATTCACATGCCGACGCGCGGCGTCAAACGCGTGCCGACCACGCGCCACGCCTCGATCTCGGCGGTGAAGGTGAGCGCGATCGCGGCGGCCACCGGCAAGCTCGATTTCTACCAGTTGCACGGACCGCAGGCCGCGCTCGAGTCGGCGGTGGCGTCGATGCAGGATCGCATCAAATTCGTCGGCCGCGACGATTGGGCTGGTATGGAACACGGCCGCCACGCCATCGTCATCGTGCGCACGTGCGACGGCCGCACCCTGCAGGAAGACACCTGGTTCGAGCCGATGAGCCGTGATGAATTGAAGACCAAGTTCAACGAACTGGTCGGCCCGCAGTTCGGCGCGGCGAGAACGGCGCAGTTGGAGAAGTCATGGTTGGAGATCGAAACGGCGCCGAGTATTAATGCTTTGATGCAACAACTGCGTGCCTGAAAATTGCGCAATCAATTCGCCGAGGGGTCCCCATGAGAGCCGCCGAGCAGCACAGTCGTGTCGGGGGTGGTCGGCGAGGACTGTCTGAGCCCTCGCGTTTTTGCGAGGGCGAGTTCCGCAGCCGCCCGACGCGACGAGCAGCGCAGGGACGCCCGAAGGGCCGGCGAACCTGGGGTCGCTTTCTTTTGGTTACTTTTCTTGGCGAGACAAGAAAAGTAACCGGCCGCCGGGCCGCTCCCGGCGAGCTTGCATCGAGGTGAACGATGCAGAAAATCGCGTTCACATCCATTGCATGTGGCTTTGCAATCGCAGCGACCGCGGTAATCGCTCAACCTTATCCCTATAAACCCGTTCGCATATTGAGCGCCGAAGTCGGCGGCGGCGCCGATCTTGCTGCGCGCGTGCTGGCGCAAAGCATGTCCACCTCGATGGGCAGGCAATTCGTCGTCGAGAACCGGCCCGGTCGCCTGATCGGCGAGATGCTGGCCAAAGCCACGCCCGACGGCTATACGCTGCTGCTGGTGAGCAGCACCATTCTGTTCGCGCCGCTGTTCGGCGACACCAGCTACGATCCGATAATGGATTTCGCGCCAGTCTCGATGGTGGCGACCAATCCGAACATCGTCGTCGTGCACGCCGCGGTCGCGGCAACGTCGATCAGGGAACTGATCGCGCTGGCGAAAGCCCGTCCGGGTGCGCTCAATTATGGCTCGGGCGGCAGCGGTTCATCGATTCATCTGGCGGTTGAGTTGTTCAAGCAGATGGCCGGCGTCGACATCACGCGCATTGCCTACAAGGGGGCCGGCCCGGCGATGAACGATCTGCTGGGCGGACAGTTGCAATTGATGTTCGCCACCGCCGGTTCGGTGATGCGGCATGTCGGCAGCGGGCGCTTGCGCGCGCTGGCGGTGACCAGCGCGCAGCCTTCGCCGGTAGCGCCGGGGCTGCCGACGGTGGCTGCATCGGGTCTGCCCGGCTATGAAATGGTCGCGGTCTATGCATTGGCAGTGCCGCTGAAAACGCCGGCGCCCGTCGTCAAACAGCTGAACGCAGCGGTCGCGCAGTCGCTCAGTGACGCAGTGCTGAAGGAGCGCTATCTGGTCAGCGGCATGGAAGCCGCCGCCAGTACGCCAACCGTATTGGCCGCCCGTATCAAATCCGAAATCGCCACCGTCGCCCGCTTGATCAATACCGCCGGTATCCGCGCGGAGTAACGACATGCTCGCGCCCCGCAGAAGCGGGGAGAGGACGGGAGCGAGGGGAAACTATTGCGGATGCGCGCGCAGCGGCAGCGGCGGCAGCGGCAGCGTCTTGCCTTCGGGCACTGCGGTGCGCGCGACGTTCATCACCATGGCCAGCAGCGCGTAGTAACCGGCCACGCCCAGAAGATCGATCACGCCTTCCTCGCCGAACTGTTTGACCGCACGCGCGTAGGTGGTGTCGCTGGCACCCTTGGTCACCAGCACTTCGGTCAGGAGATCGTAAGTGATGGCCTCGTCCTCGGCCATGCGATCGGGGCGGCGGCCCTCGGCGACGGCGTCGGCGATTTTCGGATCAAGGCCGTGCTCCAGCGCCTGGCGGTAATGCGCCCACCATTCGAACTGCTGGCCCCAGTGGCGCGCGGCAATGATGGCGGCGAATTCGTTGATGCGTTTGTCGAGCGGGCAGACGAAGCGGATGTATTCGCCAACTTTCTGCACGCGGTTCATGAACTCGGGGCTGCGCAGCAGCGCGACGAACGGGCCTTTGACTTCACCGCGCGGGCCGGCGGTGATATCAGCGGCGGCTTTTTTCTGCGCCGGCGTCATCCGGCTTTCTTCGAGCATCGGCATGCGCTCGGGCGCGATGGTGTAGGTGGCGGTGTTGCGGGATGCGGTCATTCGGTTTTCTCCTCGTTTATTGTGTTCGAGGGATATCAAATCGACCGCGGGGTGTCAAGGAATGTCCTGATCGACAGCGGGGTCGGCAGCTTCTAGACTACGCTGCGCGATGCGGTGTGCGACGCGGGGGGGCGGATGAAGCGGTGGACCATTTCAGCGACGGCAATTCTGTTCGCGCTCGCGGCTGGCGCCGGTGTCGCGCAACCGGATCCGGATCTGCCGACGCGGCCGGTGCGTTTGCTGGTGCCGTCACCGCCGGGCGGACCGTCGGATTTCGCCGGCCGCTTGATCGCCCCGGGGTTGAGCGAAGGACTGGGCCAGAACGTGGTGGTCGATGCGCGCCAGAGTGTGAACGGAATTTTGTCGATGGAAACCGCGGCGCATGCGGCAGCCGACGGCAGCACGCTCGTCATCGGCAACAGCGGCACCCATATCATGAACCCCGGCCTTTACAAACATCTGTCGTACGATCCGATCAATGATTTCGTGCCGATCGGGCGTTTGATTTCAGCCGGCACCGCGCTGGTCGCCAATCCGAAATTCGCGCCGAACACCTTTCGCGAGTTTCTCGCTGCCGCGAAAAAAGATCCGGGCAGGATCAACATGGCGATTGCCGGCGCCAACGGCCAGGTCGCCACCGAGGTGCTGAAGGCTTCGGCCGGCATCAAGCTGAACAACGTACCCTACAAGGGCAGCTCGCCGTCGGAAATTGCGGTGATGTCCGGCGAGGTCGAGGTGTCGCTGCTGTCGATCCCGATCGTCACGCCCTATGTCCGGTCCGGGCGCATGAAAATCTACGGCGTGACGACGGCGAGGCGCGCCGCGCAACTGCCCGACGTGCCGACTATCGCCGAGTCCGGTCTCGACGGCTACGAGTTCGGCAACTGGCACGGCCTGTTCGCGCCCAGGGGAACGCCCGACAGCCGCGTGCGCAGGCTGAATCGCATCATCGTGCGCATTTTCGACAAGCCGGAGATCCGCGAACTCGTGCTCGCGCGCGGCAGCGAAATCATCGCCGGCACGCCCGAGGAGCTGGCCGACAAGTTGAAGCGCGACATTCCGAAATACAAAAAGCTGATCGCCGAGTCGGGCATCGTTTTGCAATAGCATTCGCGCCGGCGGCATGCGCTACACTGCCGTCGCGATTCGATTAAGGGCTGCGGAGGACATATGAAATCGGCAATTCAATGGTGTTGCGCGCTACTGGCGTGCGGATTCATATCGCTGGCCGCCGCGCAGGCGCCGGATGACGGCACCGTGCTGGAAAAAGACATACCGATTGCAGTCACGGAAGTCGCGCCCGGTCTGTTCTTTCAATACCACCATGCCGAATCGAACAACGCCTGGCTGGTGACCGACGAGGGTGTGCTGGTGATCGACACGCGCCAGCATCCGCGGCGCGCCGAGGAATTGCTCGCCGCCATCCGCAAAACGACCGACAAGCCGATCAAATGGGTGATCAACACGCATGCGCATGGCGATCATTATTTCGGCAATGCCGTGTTCAAGCGCGAGGGCGCGACTTTCATCGCGCATCGCGACACCGAGGGCATGATGAAGGCGCATTACAACCTCGAGATGAAGCGCCGCATGGGTTATTTCAGGCAGATGAAATACGACCCGGCCGAAGTGAAGCTGGTGCTGCCCGATCTGGTTTACGACTCGAAACTGGTGATCACGCTGGGCGGCCGCACCATCGAACTCATCTACTTGGGCCCGGGGCAGAATCCGGGCGACACTCTGGTCTACTTTCCGAAAGAGAAAGTGATCTTCACCGGCGGGCCGTTCTCGAAGAACTCCTGGGCCAACCCGTCGTTTACGCCGTCGATGTCGAACTGGGTGAAAATGCTGCGCACCATTGCGGCGATGGACATTGACAAATTCCTCGGCGGTCACGGCGACATCGGCAACAAGCAGGACGTGCTGGCGGAGGCGCAGATGCTCGAAGATTTCGATGCCGGCATGCGCGATGCGGTGAACAAGGGCATGAGCAAAGACGAGATCATCAGGAACGTGAAGTTCGAAAAGTACAAGGACGTGCGCAACTACTACCGCATGAACCTTTTCATCTCGAGTTACTACGTTTTTCTGACTACCGGCAAACCGGAGAACGCGCTGCCGTAAGCGCGGCGACGCGCTAGCGGGCCAGCGTTTTCAGCGCACGCTCGTAATACTGCAGGTCGAAGTAGCGATCGGGAGCCGGCGCCTTGCCGTTCCACTGGCCCTCGATTTCGGCGCGCAGCGCAAGCAGGTTGCTGAAGCCGGCGAGATCGAACTTCGCGTCCGGCGTGAAGCCGAATTTCGGATCGAGCGCCAGGTCGTAGGTCTGCCCGGCGACCTCCTGCGGCACTTTCAGCCATTTCACCAGCAGCGCAATCGACTCGGCGCGATGAGCCGGCGCCAGTGCCCAGCGCGTTGATTCGACGTAAGCGGCGAGATAGCGCTCAAGGGTGGCCGCGTTTGCGACGGCCCACGCGCGCATGACGAAGGCGCCGGTGGCCTGATAGGGGCCCAGGAGATCGATGGTGCGGCCGAGGCTCTTCGCACCCTTCTGCCGCGCCATGATCGAGAACGGCACGTTCATGATCGAGGCCGCGCCCTCCCTGTTGTCGACCATCGCGCGATAGCGCAGCAGCGTGCCGCCGGCGATCTTGAGCCGGTAATCGCCGGCCTTGAGACCATTGTTGAGCAGAATCTTTTTGGCCTGCAGCGCGTAGGCGGTATTCGGCGCATCGACCAGCAACTCGCGGTCGCGCAGATCGGCGATGCTGTTGATGTCGGGCTGCACCAGGAATTCGTTCATGCTGCTGTCGCCGCCCAGCACGATGATGACGTCGTGTCCGGCGCCCTCGACCATCGCCACCGCGTTATCGACCGCGGCATGGGCGATCTCGAATTTGCCGGCGGCGAGCCCGTTGCGCTGCTCGTCGGAGTTGGGGGTGAACTGCAAATCGATGTGGAAACCGTGGCGGGCGAATATGCCCTGCGCGAGACCGGCGTAGAGCGGCAGGTTCTGCGCGCCCGGAAAAACATTGACGCGCAAGGTCACCGGTTCTGCTGCGCCGCCGCCGGATGAGCACAGCGCCAGCGTGAGCGTGGCCGCGAATCGCTTTAGTCTGTCGGCAAACATGGTGATGATTCTCCTTTACGGCAACGCTGACGGTTATTCTTCAGGCTTGATGTTGGCGGTCTTGATCACGCGCGCGAATTTTTCGACCTCGGCACGCATGAACCGGTCGAATTCTTCCGGCTTGTCGCCGCCCGGCTTGAAGCCCTGGCGTTCGATCGCCGGTCGCATGTCGGTCATCGCCTTGACCATGACTTCATGCAGGCGAGTAACAATTGCTCGCGGCGTCTTCACGGGCACCCACAGTCCGAACCACGCCGGCACGTCGAAGCCGCGCACGCCGGCTTCGTCGAGCGTCGGAATGTCGGGCGCCATGAACGAGCGTTGCAAGGTGCTTACTGCAATGCCGTTCAGGCGCCCGGCGCGCGCATGCGGCAGCATGTAGGGAATGCCGCCGAACAGGAAGTGCGTCTGCCCGGCGATGGTTTCCTGCACCGCCTGCGGCGTGCTCTTGTAGGCGATGTGGACGATCTGCGTGCCGGTCGCCTGCTTGAACAACTCGGCCGCGAGCTGGGCGATGCTGCCGGTGCCGAACGAGGCGTAATTGAGCTTGCCCGGCTGCGCCCTGGCCAGCGCGATCAGATCGGCGACGCTTTTTACCGGCGCCTGCGCATAAACGCCGAGCAGCAGTTCGATCGACGCCAGCCGCGTGACGCCGGCGAGATCGCGCACGACATCGTAATCGAGCTTGTAGAGGCCGGGGTTGATCGCAATCGACAACGAATTGGCGAGCAGCGTATGCCCGTCGGGCGCGGCGCGCACGCCCATCTCGTTGCCGATGATGCCGTTGGCGCCGGCGCGATTGTCGACCACGACGGGCTGGCCGAGCAGTTCGGTCATGCGCGGCACCAGCGTGCGGATGAAAATGTCGGTGGCGCCGCCGGCGGCCATCGGAATGATCAGCCGGACCGGTTTGGCCGGATATGCCTGCGCCGCGGCGTGAACCGGCGCGAGCAGCGGCAACAAGGCAAGCGCGTACTTGGGCGTCATGAACGCCTCCTCCGGTTTGCATCGCAGCGGGCGTGATCGCTGCCTGCCGTCGTGCGGGTATTACACCATGCGTTCGAGCGGCAGTTGAAACAGGCGAATCTTGTCGTCGGGGCGTTTGATCTGCGCGTTGGCGGCCTCGATGCCGGCGATCAGTTTGGCCAGCGCGGATTCATCCTCGAAGCCGATCATCAACACGGAGTTGGTGCTCGGGAAGCCGCCGCTGCCCAGGTGCGGATCGGTGCCGTGGCCTTTGCCGACCGCCTTGTCCCAGCGCGTGAAATAGTCGATGCCGCACTGTTTCAGCAGTTCGATCACGTTCTTGCTGTAGTGCTCGTTGTGTACGACGAAGGCCATTTTCATAAGATCACCCGTTCTCCCCAAATGTCGCCCGGCCGCGCGCGTGTTATGAGTTGGTTGCGCGTTCGTTGCGTGCCGAAAGAAATTTACCATATCGCCGCCGCGGCGGCGTCAATCGGGACTTGATCCAGATTAAGCTCGGGTCAGATAGCCGCAGCGCGGCCGCCGGCGGCGAAACGACAGGCGGCGTCGGCCGCTCAGGCGTAGGGCGGCAGTTCGCTGCCGCTGTGTATGACCATGCGCGCGATGACCGCGGCGCGCAGCGCGGCGAGTTCGCGCGTTTCCGGATCAATCTGATAAGCGGCGCAGGCAGCGGCGTCGGGAAAGCTGGTCAGATGCACTTCAAAGGGCGCATCGGGCACGTTCGAGCGGCCGATGCGCAGCGCGCGCTCGATGCGTCCGCCGTGTTTGCTCATTACCCGCGCGGCGGCGCGTTCGAACGCTTCATAGCGTTCGACATCGCCGTTCTTGAGCCAGATGCTTGCGATCAGGGTGTGGCGGGTTGACATGGCCTTGGTGCCGCAATCGGTGATGGAGAATGAACTGCAATCGGCAGTTGACACGATAATGGAGAGCCTGCGCCATCAGACTTAAGTGGTATTGTGTTTTCATGACATTATTCCTGCAAGCAGCGTCGTGCGGCAGCGAAAGAATATAATCGCGCCTTCGCTTATTTTTCCGGACCACCTTGAAACTCTCCGCTCACAGGCGCCGCGCGCAAAGTTCGTCTTGCCTGAGGCCGCTGGCGTTCGCCGCGCTGGCATTCAGCGCAGGCATCGCAGCGGCGCAGGATTATCCGGCCAAACCGATTCGTCTCATTATTCCCTTTGCGCCCGGCGGCACCAACGATGTGATCGGGCGCCTGATGGCGGCGAAACTGAGTGAATTGCTGGCGCAGCAGGTGGTTCCCGACAACCGCACCGGCGCCGGCGGCACCGTCGGTATTGAGCAGGTGGTCAAGGCGCCGGCCGACGGCTACAGCCTGGTGATCGGCAACATTGCGACGCTGGCGATTAATCCGACGCTTTACCCGAAACTGTCGTACGACCCCCTGCGTGACCTGCAACCGGTGACGCTGATCGCGAAGACGCCGCAGCTGCTGGTGTCTCATCCGTCGCTGCCGGCGAAGAACGTGCGCCAGCTGATCGCGCTGGCCAAAGCCAAGCCGGGCGAGCTTGCCTATGGTTCCGGCGGCAACGGCAGCGGCGCGCATATTTCCGGCGAGATGCTGAAGATGCTGGCGAAGATCAATCTCACGCACATCCCGTACAAGGGTGTCGGTCCGGCGCAGATCGATTTGCTGGCCGGGCAGATCCAACTGGTGTTCGGCGGCGTGCCGAGCACCGCGCCGCAGATCCGCAGCGGGCGCCTGCGCGGACTCGGTGTCACCGGCGCGCAGCGCGTGGCGAGCTTTCCCGATCTGCCGACGATCGCCGAATCCGGTGTGCCGGGTTACGAATCGACCATGTGGTACGGCGTGCTGGCGCCGGCCGGCACGTCGCAGGCGGTGGTGATGAAGTTGCACGCCGCGGTCAATCGCGCGCTGCGCATGCCGGACCTCGGCGAGCGCCTGCGCGCCGATGGCTCTGAGCCGAGCGGCATGCTGCCCGATGAATTCAGCGCATTCATCAAAAGCGAACTCGCGCGCTGGGCGCCGGTGATCAGGGCCTCAGGCGCCAAACCCGACTGAACGGAATCAACATGAAACAGCTCGAAGGCGATCGCGTTCATCTTGCGGCAGACGAAGCGCGCGCGCTGTCGGAAACCTCATTGCAACGCATCGGCTACGATGCCGAAGAGGCGCGCATCATCGCCGCGCATGTGCTCGATGCCGCGCTGTGCGGCTACGAATATTCGGGCTTGCCGAAAATATTGAATGTCGCCGAGCACCGCCGCCTGCGGCAACCGCGGCGCGCGATGCGCGCCCTGCGTGAAACGCCGGTGTCGGCGATGTTCGACGGCGGCAACAACGTCGGCATGGTAAGCATGTATCACGCCGCGCAAAGCGCGATCGCCAAGGCCGGCGAACACGGCTTCGCGATCGTCGGCGTCAACAACAGCTGGGTCAGCGGGCGCGGCGCGCACTACGTCGAGATGATCGCCGACGCCGGTTTGATCGGCCTGCATACCGTGAGTTCGACGCGGCACGTGGCACCCCCGGGCGGCGCCGCGGCGACCTTCGGCACCAATCCGATCGCCTGCGCGTTTCCGACCGAAGGTGAGGCCTTCGTCATCGACATGGGCACCTCGGCGTTCATGTCGACCGATCTGTTGTTTCGTCAGCGCCGCGGCGAACTTTTGCCCGCGGGCGTGGCGATCGATGCCGACGGCAATCCGACGCGTGATCCGGCGCGGGCGCTTGAAGGCGCGATTCTGCCGTTCGGCGGCTACAAGGGTTTTGCGCTGGCGCTGATGATGCAGGGCTTTGGCGTGCTGGCCGGTTCCGGCAGCGACATCGAAAAGAGTTACGGTTACCTTGTCATCGCGATCAAACCGGATCTCCTGATGTCCCTCGAGGATTACCGGCGCGACATGAGCGCGACACTGGCTGAGATCAAGGCCACGCCGCGATTGCCCGGCGTTGCTGAAATCCGCTTGCCGTCTGAACGCGCGTTTGCCGAGCGCGCGCGCAACCGGCGCGAGGGCATCGTTATCGACCGCCACATTTACGAGGCCTTGAACGCGCTGCCGCAGGGCCGTCTGCCCGAAAAGACCTGAGCGCGCGCAGCCTGGCGGCTTGCGGCTGCCGGATGAATCGTCTACATTGCCCTTCGGTCCGCGCACGCTGGCGGACTGTGATTGCAGCGGGATAAAAATAAAACGGCCGCCGAGCGCGGCTGCGGGGAGCGGAGTTCATGACGTCATCCAACCACATCGTCGATCGTGCTGTGCAGGGCGCGGCACCGTTTGCCGGCATTTCGCGCCGCGGTTTTCTGGCCGGCCTCGGCGCCCTCGGCGCGAGCACATTGTTGCCCGGCTGCGCCTCGACCGGCGTCGCGCCGGGCGCGCCCTACCGCATCGATGTCCACCACCACTTTGTTGCGCCGACCTATTCGGCGGCACTGAAGGCGCGCGGGCAGGGCCACATCGGCTGGTCGGTGCAGAAATCGCTTGAGGATATGGACAGGAGCGGCATTGCAACGTCGCTGACGTCATTGATCCAGCCGGCGATGGCCATCGGCGAAGTTGAAACCAACCGCCGCCTGTCGCGCGAGGCCAACGAATACGCCGCCAAACTCGCGCGCGATTATCCCGGACGCTTCGGCTCGTATGCGACGATTCCGTTCACCGATACGGCGGGCGCGCTGAAGGAAATCGAATACGCGCTCGACACATTGCAGGCCGAGGGCTTTTGTCTGATGACGAGCTATTCCGGCAAGTATCTCGGCGACCCGGCGTTTTTTCCGGTGCTTGAGGAACTCAACCGCCGCAAGGCGATTGTCTATGTGCATCCGCTGGCGCCGCAGTGCTGCGCGGCCATCCTGCCCGACGTCAGCGTCGGCACCATCGAATACGCCGTCGATTCGACCCGCACGATGGCGAGTCTGGTGTTCGGCGGCGGGGCCGCGAAATATCCGGATATCCGCTGGATCTTTTCGCACAGCGGCGGCACCACGCCGTTTCTGCTGTCGCGTTTCATCCGCCAGGAGCAGGACATGAAGGGCGAGGCGATCAAGCGAATGCCCAACGGCGTGATGCATGAATACCGCAGGTTCTATTACGAAACCGCGCAGGGCAATCATCCCGGCGCGCTCGACGCGCTGATGCGCATGGTGCCGATTTCGCAGGTGCTCTATGGCACCGATTTTCCGTACCGCGACGGCGCCGAGGTCAACGAAGGGTTGGCGAATTATCGTTTCAGTGCAAGTGAGCGCATGGCGATCGAACGCGGCAATGCGCTGCGCCTGATGCCGCGGCTCAAAGCCTGACCGAATTTTCAGGGGGGCTTGAATGAACCAGGAAGAGCACGGCAGTCTCGACGGCCTTTTCGCGGATTTTCTCGCTGTACCGCGGCGGCGCTTCCTGCGGGGCACGGCGGCACTTGGCGCGGCGTCGTTGCTGCCTGGCTGTGAAACCACCGGCAAGTCGGCGGTCGCCGCCGCGCCGCAGCGCATCGACATTCATCATCATCTGCTGCCGCCGAAGTACGTGGCCGAACTGCCGACGCTGATCAAGGGCGAAAGCCCGCCGACCAACTGGACGCCGGCGCGTTCGCTCGAAGACATGGACAGGAACGGCATCGCAATGTCGATGCTGAGCCTGATGCAGCCGCAGGTCTGGTTCGGCGACGTCGCGCTGGGCCGCCGGCTCGCGCGCGAATCGAACGATTACGCCGCCAGCGTGGTGCGTGATCATCCGACGCGCTTCGGCATTTTCGCCACACTGCCGCTGCCCGATACAGAGGGCAGCCTGAAAGAAATCGCCTACGCGCTCGACACGCTGAAAGCCGACGGCTTCGGCCTGATGACGAGTTACGCCGGCAAATACCTCGGCGACCCGGCATTCTGGCCGGTGCTCGAGGAACTCAACCGCCGCAAGGCGGTGGTCTATAACCACCCGCTGTCGATCGAATGCTGCCGCAACCCGATTCCGCAGTACATGGTGAATTCCGGGATCGAATATGCGACCGACACCTCACGCACGATTGCGAGCCTGTTGTTCAGCGGCGCGGCGGCGCGCTTTCCGGACATCAAGTGGATCCATTCGCACGGCGGCGGCACCATGCCGATGCTGTGGCAGCGCTACATCCGGCAGGAGGCCACCTACAAGAACCGGCTGGAACTGCTGCCTAACGGCGTGCTGCACGAAATCAGGCGCTTTTACTATGACACCGCGCAGGCCAATTCGCCCGGCGCGCTGGCGGCGTTGCTGAAACTTGTCTCGGTCTCACAGTTGATGTTCGGCACCGATTATCCGTACCGTCCGGGCGCCGAGGTGGTCGAGGGCCTGACCAGCTACGGTTTCAACGCGGCGGAACTGCGCGCAATCGATCGCGAGAACGCGCTGCGTCTGATCCCGCGGCTGAAGGCCTGAGGCGCATTGCCCGTTTACTGCTCGCCCCGGATTTTTGCTTCGCGCACAACGGCGCTCCATTTTGCGATGTCGTTGCGGATGAAGGCGCCGAATTCCGGCGGCGTCGAAGTGACGGCGAGATTGCCGGAGGCAAGATAGCCGTTCTCGACCTCGGGCAGGCGGACCACGCGCTCGATCGCCGCGTGCAGGCGCGCAATCACCGCTGCGGGCGTGCCGCGCGGCGCAAAAATGCCGAACCACACTGCTGCGTCATATCCCGGCACGCCGGCTTCATCGATGGTCGGCACCTCGGGAATCTGCGGCGCGCGTTTCGCGCTGGTCACCGCAAGCGGAACGAGGCGGCCCGCTTTCGCGTGCGGAATCACGATGGTGATGCCGGGCAGACCGACCTTGACGTGACCGCCCAGCAGATCGGCGGTGGCCGGCCCGCTGCCTTTGTACGGAATGTGCGTGAGATTGATCTTCGCCATGCTCGTCAAGAGGGCCGCAAACAGATGCTGCGCACCGCCGCTGCCGCCGGAGGCGTAATTGATCTCGCCCGGTTGTGCGCGCGCCAGCGCGATCAGTTCTTTCAGCGAACGCACCGGCAGCGACGGATGCACCACCAGCACATTGGGCGCAAGTGCGACCTGCATGACGGGCGCGAAATCGCGCGCCGGGTCAAATGCGAGTTGCGGATAGAGCGCGCCAATCACGGCAAACGGCGTGCCGGTCAGCAGCAGCGTATAGCCGTCGGGCTGGCCACGGGCGACGATCTCCGAGCCGATCGCGCTGCCGGCGCCCGGCCGGTTATCGACGATGATCTGCTGGCCGAAGGCGTCGGCGAGTTTTTGCGCGATGAGGCGGCCCGGCACGTCGGTCGCGCCGCCCGGTGAAAACGGAATCACCAGCCGGATCGGGCGCGACGGAAAGTTCTGCGCATGCGCGCCCGCCAGCATCGCGGCGAGCAGGATCATGCAGCGGACAATAGCCATGCGCGCTCCTCCGATGTTGCGCGTTTTTTATTCATGCTAGCACAGGCGCATCGCAGGTTTGACCGCGTGCGACGGCATCGCTAAGCTTGCCGCTCGCCGCCACCCGAGGAACGCTGACATGAGAATCGCCGTCATACACGATTACGCCGACGCGCTGCGCAAGACGCGCGCTTTTCCGAAACTCGCCGGCCACGAGGTCGTCATCTACAACGACCCGTACACCGATCCCGCGCGTGTGGTCGAACAGGTCAAAGGCTTCGATATCCTGTTGCTGACGCAGCAGCGCGTCAACATCACACGCGACATCCTCAAACAGCTGCCGCAATTGAAATTCATCAGCCAGACCGGGCGCAATGTCAGTCACCTTGATGTCAAAGCCTGCACCGAACTCGGCATTCCGGTTTCGGCGGGCGGCCACGAAGGCAAGAGCCCCTACACCGTCACCGGCGAGCTGGCGTGGGCGCTGATCCTCGCTTCGCTGCGCCACCTGCCCTATGAAGTCGAGCAGTTGAAGCAGGGGCACTGGCACACGACCGTCGGCACACGTCTGCACGGCAGCACGCTGGGCATCTATTCCTTCGGCCGCATCGGCAGCGGTGTTGCGCGCGTCGGCCGCGCTTTCGGCATGCACGTCGTCTGCTGGGGGCGCGAAAGTTCGCTCGCGAGGGCAAAAGAAGAAGGTTTCGAAATCGCGGCGAGCCGCGAAGCCTTTTTTGAAAATTCCGATATCGTCAGCCTGCACATTCTGTCCAATGACGCCACGCGCGGCATCATCACCGCCGCCGACCTTGCGCGCATGAAGACCACCGCCTTGCTGGTCAACACCAGCCGCGCGCCCATCATCGAGGACGGCGCGCTGGTCGAGGCATTGAAAAAGGGCCGGCCGGGGTTTGCGGCGATCGACGTGTTCGAAGAAGAGCCGGTGCTCGGCGCCAATCATCCGCTGCTGAAAATGAAAAACGTGTTGTGCACGCCGCATCTCGGCTACAACGAGAAAATCAGCTATGAAGGCGTCTATGCCGGCGGCGTCGAGCAGATTCTTGCCTACGCGGCGGGCGCGCCGGTCAACGTGCTCAATCTGGAAGTGCTGGCAAAAAAATAGCGAACAGGTTTGTCGTTCCAGTCCGCCATCGCCGCGCGCCGGGGCGCGTTGCGGTTTGCCGGCCGCATGGCCGGCAAACCTTTTCAATTCATCAGGCTACTCGAGCGTTTCGAGCTTGATGATGGATGCGCCGTGGTTGCTGCCGACCCAGAAGGTCACCGGGGTCGTCGTGTTGTCCACGAACACGCGCCGGATGTTGGTCTGGCGCGGCAACAGGTAGTCGGTGATTTCACCGCTCTTCGTATCGACACGCGATATGCGGTCGCTCAGCATCGAGCCGGTCCACGCATTGAGGTTTTTGTCGATCGTCACGTCGTAGGGGCTGGTCCACGGCGTCGGCAGTTTCCATTCCTTGAATTCGCGGGTTTTGGTGTCGAACATGCCCACCGCATTGCCGCGGTATTCGCCGAACCACAGTCTGTCCTGCGCGTCCATCATGCCGCGGCGCGGTCCCGAGTCCTTGGTCGGTATCGTGAACATCGTGATCTCGCCGCTTTTCGCATCGACGCGGCCGATATGCTCGAAGCCGATGTCGGTGAAATAGGCGTTGTTCTGCGAATCGGAAATCACGTCGTAGATGTTGTGGCCCTGCGGCGATTTCTTGAATGGCTCGAAGGTCTCCCATTTGCCGGTTTTCAGGTCGATGCGGTGCACGCCGGCGAAGCCGTTGTTCTCCAGCCACAGCTTGCCATCGACGCCGATGTTCCACGGGCTGGTCATGTTGAGCTGGGTGTTGTCCGCGTTCAGATCGGCCGGAATCGTCCAGGTCTGGAATTTCTCGGTCTTCGGATCGAATTTCGCCACCGACGCCTGATACATCATGCCCAGCCACAGGTTGCCGTCGCGATCGCCGCGAATCGACAGCGCGCCCTGCGGTGAGCCCTTTTTGAGTTCGGGGACCGCAAATTCGGTGACCTTGCCGGTCTTCGGATCGAGCTTGCCGAAATTCTGTTCGCCGAAATTCGAATACCAGGCGATGCCGTTCGCATCGAGAATCACATCGTGCGGCTCGATCGTCGGGCGCGGCAGGTCGTATTCGGTGTAGACGACCTGCGTCGCCTTGCCTTTGGGGCGCGGGAAGGTCTTCAGCGCGTAATCCCAGCTCGACGTCTGGCTCAGATTGATGCTGGCGAGAAATTCGGCCTGCGCGCGCTGCACGCGGATGCGGTCTTCGCCGACGAGTTCGGTATTGCGCGTGGTCAGGCGCTTCTGCGGATGCAGCGGCGTCGTTTGGTTGGCATACGTTGACATCCGCTGCACGGTTGCCAGAAAGCCGTCGGTGTCGTACTTCGAGCGCACGATGCGCTCGAGGCTGTGGCAGCCGACGCAGCCGAGCAGGGTATTCTTCTGCTTCTGCTCGCCGGGCATGCTGTAGAGCCATTCGGCATTCGACATCTGCGCGGCGAGGTCCAGCGTGCGGCGCAGTTTGAGATCGGCGGTGACGGTTTTCTGCGCGGCAATGTCGGCATTGACGCGGCCGTCGAGATCGTAGCCGATGGCGCGGATGCGCACCGCGTACTGGCCGGGCTCGAGTTTTGAGGCCGGGAAGCGGTAACGGCCCTGCGCATCGCTGACCACGGTGATGGTGATGTTGGAGCCCGACTTTTTGGCGCTGACCAGCACGCCTTCCATCGCGCCTTCCTCGGCGGAACTGACGGTGCCGGTGAGGGCGGGCGCGGCATCCGCGGCGATGGCGGCTACGGGAACGTGCAGAAAAAACAGAACCAAGCCTGCGGCAAGCAGGCTGCGTATCGACGACATGATCACTCCTCCAGTACTTTTGCGATTGAATGCGCTCGTGCGTAAGCCGGTTGCGAGGGGCGGAACCGCAGGCGCAGGATTTTTTCCGGAGTATGCGCCGGTCGGCGCCGGCTTACAAACGCCGGCGAATCCCCTGCCGGTCTCATGGCCATATTCGCATGTGTTGACGGCTGTCAGCGCGACCGCAAGGGTTTATGATGCGGGTTGAAACGCAATCTGTCAGCGGCCGCCCGGCGCGGTGGAACGATGAGACTAAAAGAATCGGGCGGTTGCGCGGTTTCGACGAGGACGATCAGATTGAATACGAGCGAGCACAGGTTGTTGTGCCGGGGCCTGATATTGCTGCTGTGCGCCGCCGGCGCGCTGGCGCCGCCGGTCGCGGCGGCGGAGACGCCGGCCCTGCTCGACGAGGTGGTGACCTCGGCGAGCCGCAGCGAACAGCGCGTGATGGATACGGCGGCCTCGATCAACGTCGTCAATGGATCGCAGATACATGACGGTCAGCCCGAGCAGAATCTGTCCGAACCGCTGGCGCGCGCGCCCGGCATCTTCGCGCTGAACCGCCAGAACTATGCGCAGGATCTGCTGATTTCCTCGCGCGGCTTCGGCGCCAATTCAACCTTCGGTGCGCGCGGCATCAGGATCTACGTCGATGGCATCCCCGGCACCATGGCCGATGGGCAGGGCCAGATCTCGCACATCGATCTCGCCTCCGCCGACCGCATCGAAGTCATGCGCGGTCCGTTCTCGGCGCTGTATGGCAATTCGGCCGGCGGCGTCATCAATGTGTTTACGGAGAACGGCGGCCCGGGGGCCAACGCGACGCCGTATTTTTCCGCCGGTTCCTTCGGTCAGCGCAAGTACGGCGTCAAGTTCGACGGCGAACAGGGCAACATGAATTACGTGCTCGATGCCGGCACCCTGCACACCAGCGGTTATCGCGATCACAGCAATGCCGACCGCCAGAACGACAACGTCAAGCTCGGCCTCAAGCTGGGCGCCGATACAACGCTTACCGTGGTCGCCAACGACGTCAGCCTGCGCGCGCTCGATCCGCTGGGCTTGACCGCTGCGCAGTTGCAAACCTACGCCGCCGGCGCCGGCACCAACTCGATTGCGTTCAATGCGCGCAAGAGCGTCGACCAGTCGCAGGGGGCGCTGATCCTGACGCAGCGTTTGGGCGGCAACGATACGCTGACGCTCACCCCCTATTACGGCGACCGCCATACCCTGCAGTATCTGGCGACGGGGGCCAATGGCGTGATTGATCTGAAGCGCGACTACTTCGGTCTCAACGGCAACTGGCTGCATACGGGCACGCTGGCCGGGATGCCGTTCAAGGTCGTCACCGGCATCGAGGGCAATGAAAACGACGACCACCGGCTCGCGTTTCTGAATACCGGCGGCAATCTCACCGGCGCGGCGACGCAGAACTACAGCATGCTGGCGCGCAGCCGCGACGGCTTCGTGCAGGCGGAGTGGCTGCCGGCCGAGCGGCTGGCACTGAATGCGGGCCTGCGCCAGTCGCAGACCCTGCTCAGTTCGTTCAGCAATCTGACGCCGTCGCAGAGCCCCGGCACCCATAGCTACAGCGCAACCACCGGCATGGCGTCGCTGCAGTATTACCTGCAGGACAAGACCAATGTCTATTTGTCGCTGGGTACCGGCTTCGATACGCCGACGCTGAACCAGGTTTTTTACAGCCCGTCGAGCCTGCTTACGGTGCCCGGCCCGAACACCGGCAACATCGGCCTGCAGGCTGCGCGCACGCGGCAGGTCGAGGTCGGCCTCAAGAGCGAATTGTCGGCAACGACGCAGGCCAACATCGCGCTGTTCGATGCCGTCACCACCAACGACATCGTGGTCGCCATCAGCAACGGCGGCCGCACCGCCTACACCAATGCGCCGAAAACCGAGCGGCAGGGGCTCGAGCTCAGCGCGCAAACGCAGTTGCCGTGGCAGTTGCAGGCGAGCGTCGCCTATACCTGGCTGAGCGCAAAGGTGGTGGAAACCTACAGCCTGCTGAATGTCAACGGCACCGCCACCGCGGTGGTCAGCGGCAACCGCATTCCCGGTGTGCCGGACCAGGGCTTGTTTGCCGAAATTATGTGGCGCAAGAGCGACAAGTCGCTTGAATTCGCGCTCGAAGGCCGCGCCGCCGGCAGCATCGCCGCCAACGACGTCAATGCGGCGTACGCGGGCGGCTACGGCATCATGAACCTGCGCGCGGTTGCGCGGCAGAGCATCAGCGGCTGGTCGCTCACCGAATTTGCGCGCATCGACAATCTGCTCGATCGCGCCTACGTCGGGTCGCTGATCGTCAATCAGTCCGCCAGCCAGTTTTATGAAAGCGCGCCGGGCCGCAACTGGCTGGCCGGCGTGAGAGCGGCCTACCGGTTTTAGGCGGTTTCAGTTGGATAACAGGCTTCGCCGGCAAATCGCCGCATTGGCGCGGCGCGGGTGTAACTGTTAAGATTTAGCCGTCATCCAGAACAAAAACAATCGACGGGCCGGCGCCATGACGCCGCGGCTTGCGGCTACACCGGAGGAGGTTCCAATGAAGACGATTTCGACAGCGTTGCTGCTGGGGTTGGCATTTGCCGGCGGCGCGTATGCGCAGACCGACGCCGATCTGAAGAGTGACGGCCGCAACAGCGACAACGTGCTCACCTACGGCATGGGCTATGCGCAGAACCGCTACAGCCCGCTCGCGCAGATCAACAAATCGAACGTGAAAAAGCTGGTGCCGGTGTGGACGGCCGGACTCGAAAACGATTTCGGCGAGCAGGCGCAGCCGATTGTTTTCAACGGCGTCATGTATGTCAGCAATGCGAAATGGACGGTTGCGATCGATGCGCTGAGCGGCCGCCAGCTCTGGCGCACGGCGGTCAATTTCGAACCGGAAGTGCCGCGCGTCGTCTGCTGCGGCGTGTCCAACAAGGGGGTGGCCGTCTATAACGGCAAGGTTTTCCGCACCACGCTCAATGCGTTTGTCGTCGCGCTCGACCAGAAGACCGGCAAGGAATTGTGGAAACAGAAGGCGGCCGAATGGAAAGAGGGCTATTCGCAGACGGTCGCGCCGCTGATTGCCAACGGCGTGCTGGTGACGGGCATTTCCGGCGCCGAGTTCGGCGTGCGCGGCTTTCTCGACGGCTGGGACCCGGACACGGGCAAGCATCTGTGGCGCCGCTACACGACGGCCGGACCCGGCGACAAGGGCTACGAAACCTGGGAGCCGCGCGAGGCGCATCTGCACGGCGGCGGCAGCACCTGGGTGACGGGCTCCTACGATCCCGAACTCGACCTCATGTACTGGGGCACCGGCAACGGCGGGCCGTGGAATCCGTCGGTGCGCAAGGGCGACAATCTGTATACCGCATCGATCATCGCGGTGCGCCCGAAGACCGGCGAGATCGTCTGGCATTACCAGGCCACGCCGAACGACATCTATGACTGGGATGCGGTGTGGGAAGTGATCCTCGCCGACATCAATGTCGGCGGCAAATTGCGCAAGGTTGCGATGCAGATGAATCGCAACGGCTTTCTCTACGTGCTCGATCGCACCAACGGCCAGCTTATTTCGGCCAAGGCCTATGGCAAGATCACCTGGGCGACTCATGTTGATATGGCCACCGGTCGTCCGGTGGAGTCGGAAGGCGCCAAAAAATACCGCGCCGGTGAGCCGTTTGAAATGTGGCCGAGCACGCGCGGCGCCAAGAACTGGCCGCACGCCGCGTTCAATCCGAACACGGGCCTGTTGTACGCAAACACCAACCACGGCTACTCGACGATCAAGCTGATCGATCTCGTGCCGTTCAAGGCCGGCCAGCGCTATGTCGGCGTCGACAATAACTATCCGCCGGTCAATCCTGGCGACATCGTCGGTCACATCGAGGCGATCGATCCCTTGACCGCGCAGGCCAAATGGCGCGTGCCGGTGAAGGATTACCAGATTGCCTCGGCGATGCTGGCCACCGGCGGCGGCCTGCTGTTCAGCGGCAAGCACACCGGCGAATTCTTCGCGCTCGATGCGGATACCGGTGAGACGCTGTGGGAGTTCCGCACCAGTTCGGGCATCAACGCAATGCCGGTTACCTGGACGCTCAACGGCAAACAGTACCTGACGGTGCTGTCGGGCCTCGGCGGGCTTTACGGCACGCGCAACCGCGCGGCATTGAAGGACGTGCCGGTCGGCGGTTCGGTATGGACCTTCGCGCTGTTCGACAAATAACGCCGGGCGGCATCTCGCGGCAGGCGGACGATTTTAAGAGGGAACGGAAATCATGAAAAAAATATTTTTGACGGCGATCACCCTGGCGGCGATGCAGTTGCCGGCGTTCGCGCAAACCGATGCCGAACTGAAGAGCGACGGCAAGGGCGGCAGCACCGAAAACGTGCTGACCTACGGCATGGGTTACAACCAGAACCGCTACAGCGCGCTCAAGCAGGTCAACAAGCAGACGGTAAAGCGGCTGGTGCCGATCTGGAACGTATCGACCGGCAGCAACTACGGCGAGCAGGGGCAGCCGCTCGTCTACAACGGCGTCATGTACGTGACCGACGCCGATGCAACGCTGGCGATCGATATCGCAACCGGCAAGCAGTTGTGGCGCACCCCGGTGGAATGGGATCCGGCGACGCCGCGCGTGGTCTGCTGCGGCATATCCAACAAGGGGCCGGCGCTCTACAACGGCAAACTGTTTCGCGGCACGCTCGATGCGTTCGTCATCGCGCTCGACCAGAAGACCGGCAAGGAATTGTGGCGGCAGAAGGCGGCCGACTGGAAGGAGGGCTTTACCATCACCGGCGCGCCGCTGGTCGCCAACGGCGTGCTGATCACCGGCATGTCGGGCGCCGAATTCGGCACGCGCCTGTGGCTCGACGGCTGGGACCCGGACACGGGCAAGCAATTGTGGCGGCGTTACACGGTGCCGGGGCCCGGCGAAAAGGGCAATGAAACGTGGCCCGCCGGCGACGCCTATCTGCACGGCGGCGGTTCGACCTGGATCACCGGCTCGTACGACCCGGAACTCGATCTCGTCTACTGGGGCACCGGCAACGCCGGCCCGTGGAATCCGCAGACGCGGCCCGGCGACAATCTCTACACCGCATCGGTGCTCGCGTTCCGGCCGAAGACCGGCGAGATCGTCTGGCACTACCAGTTCTCGCCCAACGAGATGTACGACTGGGATGCGAACTGGGAAATGATACTTGCCGACATCGCCGTCGAAGGCGCCAAGCGCAAGGTCGTCATGCAGATGAACCGCAACGGCTTTCTCTACGTACTCGATCGCGTCAACGGCAAGCTGCTGTCGGCGAAGCCCTTCGAAAAGGTAACGTGGGCGACGCATGTCGATATGGCCACCGGCCGGCCGGTCGAATCCGAAGTATCCAAGCGCGTGCGCGCGGGCGAAACGGTCGAGGTGTGGCCGAGCCCGTGGGGCGCGAAGAACTGGCCGCACGCGGCGTTCAATCCTGAAACCGGGCTGCTCTACGCCAACACGATGCACATTGCGCACACCTACCGCTTCATACCCGCTGAATTCAAGCCCGGCCAGCGTTACGTCGGCGTCGAGAACAAGCGCGTGCCGCAGGTCGCCGGCGAGCCGGTTGCCCACGTCGAGGCGATCGACCCGCTGTCGGGCGCGCCGAAGTGGCGTGCGCCGATCTACGACATTCCGAATTACGCCGCGGTACTGGCGAGCGCCGGCGGCCTGCTGTTCACCGGCAAGGAAACCGGCGAATTCCAGGCGCTCGACATCGATACCGGCAAGACGCTGTGGCAGTTCCAGACCGGCTCCGGCATCAACGCGCAGCCGATCACGTTCACCTTCAAGGGCCGCCAGTATGTGGTGATTCAGTCGGGTCTCGGCGGCGTCAATCAGATCCGGATGGCGGGCGAACTCAAAAACATTCCGCGCGGCGGCTCGGTATGGGCGTTTGCGGTAATGGACCAGTAGGCAGAATACGCGCGAACGGAGCGGGGAGAAAATCATGAGCAAAGCATTGATCGCCCTTGTCGTACTGCTGGCGTGCGCGGGCTGCGCGCAGTTCGGCCCGACCGCGGGCGACCTCAAGAGCGACGGCAGCAACACCGACAACATCCTGACCTACGGCATGGGCTATGCGCAGAACCGCTACAGCCCGCTGGCGCAGATCAACAAGGCGAACGTGAAGAAGCTGGTGCCGGTGTGGACGCTCGGTCTGGAGAACGACTTCGGTGAACAGGCGCAACCGATGATCTATGACGGCGTGATGTACGTGAGTGACGCCAAATGGACGCTCGCCATCGATGCCGTGAGCGGCAAACAATTGTGGCGCACGGCAGTGAACTTCGATGCCGACACGCCGCGCGTGGTGTGTTGCGGCGTTTCCAACAAGGGCGTTGCGCTCTATAACGGCAAGGTGCTGCGCACCACCATCGACGCCTACGTGCTCGCGCTCGACCAGAAGACCGGCAAGGAATTGTGGAAGCAGAAGGTCGCCGAATGGAAACAGGGCTATTCGCTGACGATGGCGCCGCTGGTGGCCAACGGCGTGCTGGTCACCGGTTGTTCGGGCGCCGAATTCGGCGCGCGCTGTTTTCTTGACGGCTGGAATCCTGACACCGGCGAACACCTGTGGCGCCGCTACACGATTCCGGGTCCGGGCGAAAAGGGCAGCGAGACCTGGCCCGCCAACGACGCCTACCTGCACGGCGGTGCGAGCACCTGGATCACCGGTTCGTATGATCCCGAGCTCGATCTGATGTACTGGGGCACCGGCAACGCCGCGCCATACAACCCGGAAAACCGCAAGGGTGACAATCTCTATACGTCGTCCATTCTGGCAATGCGGCCGAAGACCGGCGAGATCGTCTGGCATTACCAGGCGGCGCCGAACGAAATCTTCGATTGGGACTCGGTATGGGAAATCATCCTCGCCGACATCAACGTCGATGGCAAGCTGCGCAAAGTGGCGATGCAGATGAACCGCAACGGTTTTCTCTATGTGCTTGATCGCGTAACCGGCGAACTGCTGTCGGCCAAGCCCTTCGCCAGGGTCAACTGGGCTACGCACGTCGATATGAAGACCGGCCGTCCGGTCGAATCGGAGGTGGCGAAGAAGCTGCGTGCCGGCGAGCAGATCCAGTTGTATCCGAGCGTGCGCGGCGGCAAAAACTGGATGCATGCGGCGTTCAATCCGAACACCGGTCTCCTGTATGCCAACACCAACGAGGGTTACTCGAATTACAAATTGATTCCGATCGAACCGTTCAAACCGGGTTTGCGCTATCAGGCGGTCGAGGCCACTTACTCGCCGGTGACGCCGACGACGGTCGGCGGGCACATCGAAGCGATCGACCCGCTGACGGCCAAGCCGAAGTGGAGCGTGCCGATCATGGGTGAACTGCCGGGCTCGGCCGTGCTGGTGACCGGCGGCGGACTGCTGTTTACCGGCAAGCATTCGGGCGAAGTCGTCGCGGTGGACGCCGACAACGGCACCCAGCTGTGGAGCTTCCGCACGCCCTCCGGCGTCAATGCGCAGCCGGTGACCTGGACCCGCAACGGTCGCCAGTACGTGACCATTCTGTCGGGCATCGGCGGCACCACGTCGCAGCGCCGCGGCCTGCCCGACGTTCCGCTTGGCGGATCGGTCTGGACCTTTGCGCTGATGCCGGAATGACGCGCGCCACGTTTGCAGCGGGCGCGCTTCTGCTGGCGATGGTGCGGGCTCCGGCAAGCGCAGTGGCCGAGGAGCAGTTCGCGCCCGAGCAGATCAAGCGCGGGGCGTCGATTTTTTCGCAGAACTGCGCGCCCTGTCACGGCCCGCACATGGCGGATCCGCAGGGCGCTTTCGACCTGCGCACTTTTCCGCCGGAGCAGAAAAGCCGTTTTCTGAATTCGGTGACCCGGGGCAAGAACCAGATGCCGCCGTGGGGCGACCTGTTCCAGGCAGATGAAATCGAGGCGCTGTGGTCATATGTGATGGCGGGCGAGAAAAAATAACCTGCTTCGGTAATCAGCAAGCGGGTCGTGCCCCGTTGTATATTTCCCGACTTTGGTTGACCGATCGAATGCCATGCAAGAACCGGCTTACACCCGCACTGCGGTCGTCCTGCACTGGTTGATCGCATTCTGCGTCATCGCGCAGATCGCGCTGGGCCTGTGGATGATCGGCATTCCGAAAGATCCGCCGGGCGTTCGCGCGTGGTGGTTCAATATTCACAAGTCGATCGGTCTGACGCTGGGCCTGCTGATCCTGGTGCGTGTCGGCTGGCGTTTCACGCATCGCGCGCCGCCGCTGCCGGCGAGCATGCCGCGCTGGGCGCGGATCGCTGCCGCCGCCAACCATCATCTGCTCTACCTGTGCATGGTGCTGATGCCGGTGAGCGGTTTTCTCGGCTCGTCATTCACCAAATATCCGATCGTTTATTTCGGCAACAAGCTGCCATACTGGGGCTGGGATGCGCCGGAACTCAAAGACCTGTGCAGTGTGGTGCATCTGAGCACGGCGAGCCTGCTGATCGGGCTGATCACGCTGCACATTGCCGCCGCGCTGAAGCATCGCTTTGTCGATCGCGACGGCATTCTGCGGCGCATGTGGGCATGGCGCCGCCCGGTTACCTGATGGAGACTTGAACATGGACATTCGCACCGGCACGACCGTCATGCTCTTTTTGCTCGCGGCAATGTTGGCGGCGCCGGCATCGGCGGGCGTCGCGCTCGTCAGCAACGAGGGCAGCGGCAGCCTGTCGCTGATCGATACCGCATCCGACACGGTGATCGGCGAGATCAAAACCGGCGGCAAGCCGCGCGGCGCCGCGGTGAATGCCGCGCGCAAGTTCGCCTACGTTTCCGAGCAGTCGAGTAACGGACTGTTGATCATCGATGTCGAAAAGCGCAGCGTGGTCAGGGAGGTCGATCTGGGCGAATCGCCCGAGGGCGTCTACATTTCGCGCGACGGCAGCCTGGTCTCGGCGGCGGTGGAACTCGATAACAGCGTGGTGTTCGTCGATACCGCCAGCGGCGCAGTCGCATTCCGCGTCAAGATACGCGCCGAAAATCCGGAGCATGCGGTGTTTTCGCCGGACGGACGTTTTGTTTACGTCAGCGCGGAAGAAGACGACAAGGTGGAAATCATCGACGTCGCCGCGCGCAAATCGATCGCGCAGTTGACGCTCGCCATGCGGCCGCGCGGCATCGCCTTCACGCCGGACGGCGCCAAGGCCTACGTAGCCTGCGAACGCGCCGATACCGTGTTCGTGCTCGATGCGCGGGAACACAAGGTTCTGCGCAGCATCAAGGCCGGCCTGCGCTCCAATGGCCTCACCATGAATCCCGACGGCAAGCATGTCTACGTCAGCAACGGCGGCGACGGCAATGTGATGGTGATCGACACCGCGCGCGACGAGGTCACGGCGACGATCCCGGTCGGCCAGCGGCCGTGGAACATGTCGATCACGCGCGACGGCAAAAAGCTTTATGTAGCCAACGGCCGCTCGAACAGCGTGACGGTGATCGATACGCTCAAGAACGCCGTCATCACCACCGTGCCGGTCGGTCAGGCGCCGTGGGGCGTGCAGGTTCTGGATTGAGTGCTGCGCAGGCGGGTCGCCTGCGCTACTCTTGGACGGTCGCTAGCTGACCGCAAAATTCCGCATCATCATGCCATCCTCGTGCTCGAGGTTGTGGCAGTGAAACATGTAGCGCTGCCGACCACTGAAGTCGCCGTCCTCCGGCAGCGTGAAATCAACGGCCAGCCACAGCGTTTCGTTTGGCCATAGGACCACCGTGTCTTTGACGCCGAGATCGGTCGGCAGCATACCGTTGGCGGCGGTGGCCAGCGCGCGTGCGGGTCCGAAAGTGCCCTGGCGGCGCAGCACGCGAAAGCCGAAGCCGTGCAGGTGCATCGGGTGCGGCATCGACAGCGGGCTGTTGCGCACTTCCCAAACCTCGCGCGTGCCGCGCGCGATGCTGAAGGCAACTTCGTCGGGGCGGTAGCGCGTCTGGTCGATCAGATAACCGATGCGTTCATCGAAATCCAGGCGCAGGCGTCGCGTTGCCTCTGCGGGCGGTGGCGGCGCGTCCAGCGCCGACAGGCGCTGCGGCATCGGCGCCGCCGCGCGCGCGGCGCCACTGACGCGCAAATTGAACAACGGGAATTCGGCGCCCTCGGCCACCACATCGCCCGGCGCGCCGGTGTTGAAGGGGGCGCATACCGCCGAACCCGACAGCGGCGGAAACTGGTCGCGTTCCGGATGCAGGCGTGCCAGTGTGCCGCCGCGCACCTGATGGCGCGGATCGAAGGCGATGCTGACGGCGGAAACGGCGCTGTGTCCGCTGACATCGATGGCAACGTCGATACGCTCGGCCGGATATAAAAACACGCGGTCCAGCGCCGCCGGCGCGGCGAGCAGGCCGCCGTCGGTGCCGAGCAGGTGAAACGGCAGCAGGGTGCTAGCGTCGCGGAAGGCGAGCAGCATGCCGCGCGCGTTGCTGCCGTTGAGTATTTGCAGGCGCACCCAGCCCGGCGCGACATCGGCGCTGTAATCGAGTGCGCCATTGACGCGGGCGCGGTTGCCGAACCAGCCGTGCACACAGTCGTCGGGCGAGGGCGCATACGGGCGCAGCACCTCGTTGGCGACGCGCACGTCACCCATTGCCAGCGCGAGGCGGTTGCCCGGCGCCAGCGCGAGTGCCTGATCGAGCGCGCGGTCTTCGTCGTCGCTGACGACCAGCAGTCCGGCGAGGCCGGCGTGCACCTGCTCGGCGGTAAAGCCCTGCGGATGGGCGTGAAACCAGTACAGCCCGCCGCGGTTTCTGACCTCGAAGGACAGCGCCTTGGTCGAGCGCGGCGCAATCGGGTCGAAGCCCGCGCCGTCCTGCTTCTCCGGCAACGTGAGGCCGTGAAAGTGAATGCTGGTCGGTTGCGGCAGGCGGTTGTCGATTACCGTATCGACGCGATCGCCACGGCGCGCGATGAAGATCGGGTCGGCGATGATCTGTCCGCCGGTGTCGGCGAGATAGCGGCAACGTCCCGATACCGGATCGATGCGTTCGACGATCAGCCGGCGCAGCGCGGCGATCGGAACCGTCGGGCCGCCGGCAATTTCCGGCAATGGCGCAGCGGCGCGCACATTCGCTGCGCGCCACGCTGCCGCCGTGCCCAGCGCGGCGATGCCGGTGGCGAGAAAACTGCGCCGGTTCATCTGCGTCATGTCGGGTGTTGCTCGCTAGAACATCATCTGTCCGCCGTTGACCTGGATCGACTGCCCGGTCAGAAAGCTGGCCCCCGGCCCGGCGAGAAAACGCACCACGCTGGCGATCTCTTCGGCTTCGCCGTAGCGCTTGAGCGGAATGCCGGTCGGCTCCGGCCGCGCCGAACGGCCGGCGGCGCGCGTGGTGTTCATGGTGCCCGGCGCGATGCAGTTCGCGCGGATGTTGCGGTCGCCGAATTCGCGCGCGATGCCGCGCGTGAATCCGACCAGACCGTGTTTGGCCACCGAGCCGTTGACGCGCTTGGCTGCCCCCGACAGTGATTGCATGCCGCCCAGCGTGACGATGGCGCCGCCGCCGTTGGCGAGCATCGAGGGCAGGCAGGCTTGCGCGCAGAAGAAGGCGCCGTCGAGCGTGATGCCGAGCGGCAGCCGCCATTCGTCGTAGGTCAGTTCGGTGAACGGCTTTTCGCTGCGCACCGAGGCATTGAGCACGAGGATGTCGATGCGGCCGAATTCGGCGAGGATGGCATCGCACATCGACTTGACCTGCTTGCCGTCGGCGATGTCGGCGACATAAACCCCGGCCCTGCCGCCGCCGGCGCGGATTTCCTGCGCGACTTTTTCGGCGTCCTCTTTCGACGATTTCGTATTGATGGCGACAGCGGCGCCGCCGGCGGCAAGCGCGAGCGCCGTGGCGCGGCCGATATTTTTGGCCGCCCCCGTCACCAGTGCGACTTTGCCGGCGAGTTCGTTGCCCTTGGCGTATGCGTTGCCGGGTATGGTCATGCGGTTCTCCTCAGGGTGTTGCCTGTTTTTTTCGAAAGTTGCTGCGCGCGACTAACGTGTCGCGATCGGTCGTGCAGTAGTCATGAATGCGATCGCGCGGCCGGTCGGCAGATTGAGATGCAGCGCCTCGACCACCGGCGCGTTGGCCGGTTCGTCGGACTGCCAGACGATGACGAAATTGGCGCCCGAGCCGCCGGCCGATTCGCTGCGCGGCACGAAAATTTCATGCGTGCCCATCGGCGCGACGATGACCGGCTTGGGCAGATATTCACGCAGCTTTTTGCCGTTGGTGTCGTAGTAGACCGCCGAGGTTACGCGGATGCTGCGCGTGAGGTCGGTGTTGCGGATACTGACCAGTGCCGAGACCAGCGTTTGCTGCGGCACGCCCTTTGCATCGGTGTCGCCATGATAGACATGCGAATAGACCGGCAGATAGAGCGTCTGGCCGCCGCTCACTGCCGGTTGCGCCTGCGCGATACCGGCAGCCAACAGGCAGACGGCGGCCAGCAGCCGGCAACCAAACAATCGGTAAGGCCTGTACGAAGCGTTGCACATAGCCGCTAGTCTAATCCATCGCGCGAAAAATGACTTTGATCGCGCGCGATGCATCCGGTAGCATCGTCGACTCCCGAATCCGCCGGACGGGTTGCCGGGGACGTTTCTTTCCCCGCGGACAGAGCCCGTAGGCGAGGGCGCGACTTTTTGATTTGAATTGCAACGGAGCCTGAGCTTGCGCCTGATCTCGTTGATTGTTGCAACCGTCATTTTCGCCAGCGTGCCGATGGCAACGGCGCAAACCTATCCGGACAAACCGGTGCGCGTGATCGTGCCGGTGCCGGCCGGCGGTACGCCGGACGTGGTGGCGCGCATGGTATTGCCCGGGCTGGGCAGCCTGCTCGGCCAGCAACTGGTGATCGACAATCGCGGCGGCGCCGGTGGCTTGATCGGCGCCGAACTCGCTGCGAAAGCCGTGCCCGACGGTTACACGCTTTTTTTCAGCAGTCCGGGCGCGCTGGTGATCCTGCCTTATCTGCAAAAGCAGGTCGCTTACGACACGCTGCGCGATTTCGCGCCGGTCAGCCTCGTCGCGATCGGGCCCTTCCTGCTGATCACGCATCCGTCGCTGCCGGTGAAATCAGTGAAGGAACTGCTCGCGCTCGCCAGGACCGAGCCGGGCAAACTCAATTACGCCTCGGCCGGCAACGGCGCGGCCAATCATCTGGCGATGGAATTATTCAAAAGCCTGTCGGGCGCGAACATTACGCATATTCCATACAAGGGCGCGCCGCAGGCCATCACCGATTTGATCGGCGGCAGCGGCGTGAGTCTGATGTTCAATTCGATTCCGCCGGTGCTCCAGCACATCAAGGCCGGGCGCCTGCGCATGCTCGGCGTGTCGAGCGCAAAACGCTCGCCGCAACTGCCGGAGGTGCCGACCGTCGCCGAGTCCGGTGTGCCCGGCTACGAATCGGTAACCTGGTTCGGCCTGCTCGCGCCGGCGAAAACATCCGCGACCATCGTCAGGCGCTTGAACGAATTGCTGGTGAACGTCGTGCGCGCGCCCGAACTGAAGGCGCAGTTCGAAAGCCAGGGTTACGATCCGGTCGGCAGCAGCGCCGCGGAGTTCACCACCTTCATACGCGGTGAGGCGGAAAAATACAGCCGGGTGGTCAAGTCGTCGGGCGCGAAGGTCGATTGAGTAATGCTGCTGCTGCCGGCGTTCACCGAATAGAATGCATCGACGATTGTTGAAGTCAAAACAGGAGGAGATATGAAAAATACGCTAAGCATGGCGACACAGGGCCTGGCGCTGGTTCTGGCCTGTACATTGAATTTCGCGTTTGCCCAGGCGCAGGCGGACAAGCCGCGTCAGGGTTATTTCTTTGTCGGCGGGCGCTACGTCGAAACCGACAAGGGGCCGCTGATGGAGCGGCAGATGTATGTCGAATACTTCTTCCCGGTCAAGCAGACGCAACCGTATCCGGTTGTCATGATTCACGGCGCGGCGCAGACCGGCACCAATTTCACCGGCACGCCCGACGGCCGCAAGGGCTGGGCGCAGTATTTCGTCGAGCACGGTTACGCGGTCTACGTGGTCGATCAACCCGCGCGCGGGCGGTCGGCCTACCGCGAGGCACTCGGCGCGAACATTCGATTTTCAGCGGCGCAACTCGAGCAGCGTTTTACCGCGCACGAGAAATTCAACCTGTGGCCGCAGGCGAAACTGCATACGCAGTGGCCGGGCGAAGGACCCGGCAAGGGCCAGCGCGGCGATCCGGTGTTCGACCAGTTTTATGCGTCGCAGGTGCAATATATCGGCAGCAACGCGACGACGCAGGAACTCAATCGCGATGCGGGCGCGGCACTGCTCGATAAAATCGGTCCGGCCATCATCATGACCCACTCGCAGTCGGGCGCGATCGGCTGGCCGATCGCGGACGCGCGTCCCAAACTGGTCAAGGGCATCATTGCCGCCGAGCCCAGCGGCCCGCCGTTTGCGGATGCGGTGTTTACCAGCAGCCCGTCGCGGCTGTGGGGCGTCACCGACATTCCGATGACCTACGATCCGCCGGTCAGCGATGCAAGCCAGCTTGCCGTCGTGCAACAGGCAGCGGCCGACGGTCCCGATCTCGAACGCTGCCGGATGCAGGCCGCACCCGCGCGCCGCATGCCCACACTCGCCGGCATTCCGATTCTGATTGTCACCACCGAATCGTCGTATCACGCAGTCTACGATCACTGCACCTCGAAATATCTCGCGCAGGCCGGGGTGCCCAATACGTTCGTGCGCCTGGGCGATGTCGGCATACACGGCAACGGCCACATGCTGATGATCGAGAAAAACAGTCTCGACATCGCGGCATTTATCGAGCAGTGGACCGCAAAGAACGTGCGCTAGTTGGGCAAGCGTGCCGCGGCGGCGGGTTGACTGACCCCTGAACCCGTCCGCCCGGCATTGCAGGGCATACCCGCGCCAGGCCAACGCGGCCCTGCACGGCGACATTTACATGTCGTTACGATTTCGCGGCTGTGCGCGATGTTAGTATGGCTGACCCCGCATAAGCGTTTGGACGCGCGCCACTGAACTCCCGGTCCCTTGCAGCAGGTACGCGATGCCGGCGGCGCAAGCGGGCGTCTTGAAATGGAGCACACATGAAACAGAAACTGTTGTGGATCGTCTTCGCGCTGGCAACCGCGGCGCAGGGCGCTGCGCCCGACACCGCGACCCTGCATCCGCCGGAGCTGGCGCCGGATCAGCAGGAGGCGCAGGCCTCACATCTGGCGGCCGAGGTGCTGGCGCGATTCCATTACAAGAAGGTCGCCATCGACGACGCGCTGTCCGAGCGGGTGTTCGATCAATACCTGAAATCGCTCGATGCCGAGAAACTCTTTTTCGTGCAATCCGATATCGACCGCCTGGCCGCCGATCGCAGTAGGCTCGACGACGCCATCCGCAAGGAAGACCTGACGATTCCGTTTGCGATTTTCAATTTGTACGAGCAGCGCGTGACCGAGCGTTTCGCTTACGCCCGCGGGCTGCTCAAAAAGGGTTTCGATTTCCAGGATAACGAAAGCTATCAGTTCGTGCGCGACAAGGCGGCGTGGCCGAAAACCGAATCTGAAATGCTCGATTTGTGGCGCAAGCGCGTCAAGAACGACTGGCTCAGGCTCAAACTCGCCGGGAAGGACGACGCCAACATCGTTGAAGTACTCGACAAGCGCTACGCGAATTTCGTCAAACGCATCGGCCAGCTCAAAAGCGCGGACGCTTTTCAGACTTACATGAACGCCTACACCATGGCGATTGAGCCCCATACCAACTACATGGGACCGCGGCAGGCCGAGGATTTCGATATTTCGATGCGCCTCTCGCTGGTCGGCATCGGCGCGGTGCTGGCGGAGATCGACGAATACACAACCATCCGCGAACTGGTCGCGGGCGGGCCCGCGGGCCTGTCCGGCGAACTGAAGGTCGGCGACCGCATCGTCGGCGTGGCGCAGGGCGAGGGCGGCGTCATGGTTGACGTCATGGGCTGGCGCCTCGACGACACCGTTGCCATCATTCGCGGCGCCGCCGACTCCGTCGTCGTCCTCGACATCCTGCCGGCCGACAGCGGGCCGGATGGCCAACACAAGCTGGTTACACTCGTTCGCAAAAAAATCAGTCTGGAAGAGCAGGCCGCCAAGAAATCGATCCAGTCCGTAACCGACGGCAGGAATACCCGCCGCATTGGCGTCATTTCGCTGCCGACTTTCTACGAGGATTTCGAAGCCAGGCAAAAAGGCCTGCCGAATTTCAAAAGCGCGACGCGTGACGTGGCCCGTCTGCTCGACGAGCTGCGCAAGGAAAAGGTCGACGGCCTGCTGATCGATTTGCGCAACAACGGCGGCGGATCGCTGATGGAGGCGATCGAGCTGACCGGGCTGTTCATCGACAAGGGGCCGGTGGTGCAGCAGCGCAATGCCGGCGGCGAGATTACGACGGGCAGCGACACCCAGGCCGGCGTCGCATGGGACGGGCCGCTGGGCGTGCTGATCAATCGCAGTTCGGCTTCGGCGTCGGAGATTTTTGCCGCCGCCATTCAGGATTACGGCCGCGGCGTGATTATCGGCGAACCGAGCTTCGGCAAAGGCACGGTGCAAACCATGATCGATCTCGATCAGCTCGCGAAAAACGACAAGCCGAAATTCGGCGAACTCAAGATGACCGTGGCGCAGTTTTTCCGGGTCAACGGCGGCACCACCCAATTGCGCGGTGTGACCCCGGACATTGCCTTCCCCAGCTTGGCCGATGCGGAAAACCTCGGCGAATCCGGTTTCGATAACGCATTGCCCTGGGTGCAAATCAAGCCCGCCGACTATGCGCCCGCCGGCGATCTGAAGGGTTTGCTGCCGCTGCTGTCGGCGCGGCATGAGGCCCGCGTGAAGAAGGACCGCGATTTCCAGGACCTGCAGGAAGACATCGCCGAATTCAAACGCCTGCGCGAAAAAAACCTGCTGTCACTGAACGAGGCAGTGCGGCGCAAGGAGCGCGATGCAGAGGACGCGCGGCTCAAGTTGCGCGAAGCGCAGCGCAGCGCCGAACGCGGCGCGGCTGAAAGCGCGGCCGACGCCGCGCCGCGCCGCGACGACGGCCTGCAGGCCGACGAACGCGGGCTGGCGAAGGAACTGGCCGCCGAGAAAGCGCGGAAAAATGCCAAGGATGTTTTGTTGAACGAGGCCGTCCGCATCATGGGTGACGAAGTGGCGATTCTGAAAACCGTCGCCGGTCTCGCTGCGCGGGTCAGCCCCGGTTCCCGTCTGATGCCGAATTAGCGGCGCTGCCTGCCGCGCAGCAACAGCAGTCGCGCGCGCAAAACGCGGTTGCTGACGGGCTAGCTGATCACCCGCGAAATCCGGCTGTCGGCGAACGCCAGCCGGTCCACCAGCGTGTTGAGCAACGCGCGCATCAAACGCGATCGTGCGAACGCCTGCCCCGCCTCCGCCATTTGCGGGGAGTTGTTTTCCCGTTGAGTAAAAAAATTCCAACCGGCTGACTCGTTTCATCCCGGCTTGATGCGGATGGAATCCGAACACTCTGGGCATTCCTGCCGCACAACAAATTCGAGCGCTGCAAACCGGTCGCGCTACGCCGTCGCGGCAAGTACGCGCCCGCGGCCCGCGCATGTATGACGTACTCATGCGCAGGGCCTTTTTGAACCTTACATCAAACTTACAAAATGACGCATTCATGCGGGAAATCTTTTCAAAGACTTACGCCAAACTTGCAGAAGTCGGTTCCGAGAGCTGAAAGGGGCCGAATGGACTACAAAACGGAAACCGTGAATAAGTCACATTGAAACGACGCTGATTTAACTTCGCGATGTCGCCTTCATTCGAAAGATTGAGCCGACAAAAAAGATCGAAATAAATTTCCACCCCATTGCGAATGAAAGGGTACGACGATGAACATCCTCAAGGCGGCACTCATCTCCGCGTCGCTTGCGTTAACGCCACTGGCGGCGAATGCGGACAGCTTCAATTTCTCCTACAGCTTCAACACCAACAATACCGGCGACGGCAATCCGCTCGTCGTCACGGGTTCGCTGATCGGTACCCAGAGCGGCTCGTTCATCAACAACGTTTCCAACGTTCAGGTCTTCCTCAACGGCGTCGCGTTTGCGGGCCCCCTCCTGATCGAAGCGTGGAACACGACGACGGGCAACTGGGACAATACGATCGCGCCGGTGATTTCCACCGTCGCAACGCAGAACAATTTCGTTTTTGCCGATGCCGATGTCGCGAACAATCCGTACGACGCAACCAATTATTTCTACATGACCGGCGGGCAGACGCTTGCGATCAACTTCAACGGCTCGGATGCGAATGGGAACGCGCCGTTCGGTTATGAGCCCACTGTTCCGACGAGCTGGACATTGGTCGCCGCGCCGGTTCCGGAGCCGGAAACCTACGCGATGCTGCTCGCAGGGCTCGGTTTACTCGGTGGCGTCGCGCGCCGCCGCAAGGCCTGAACCGTCTATTGCGGTCGATCCCGTTTCCTGGAAAACTTATCTGGAGAATCAGTTATGAAAAAAATCCCCTGCGCATCCGCGCGTAACGTGTTTCGCTCCTCCGCGCTTTCGGCCGCCGTGGCCAGTGCGCTCCTGCTGTCCTACTCTGGAATCGCGTCCAGCGCCACGATGACGGTCAAAGGCGTGGTCGCCGGCAGCTATTTCATGCCGCCGGTCAATTCCGATAACCCCTCCTCGGCTCACGCATCGAGCACGATGGCGTCGGTCTATCAATCGGTCAAGGTCTGCGTCGATCTGAACGATAACGCAGCCTGCGACAGCGGTGAACCTTTCGTGATGACAAAGAGCGACGGTTCCTTCCTGCTCGCGAGCAAAACGTCCGGCCCGCTGGCCGCGGAAATCTCGACGGCCTCGACCAACGGCGGGCATGTCGTGACGCAGCGTAACGTGTTCCGTGTCGCCGCCGACCAGATCGCGGCGGTTACCACCTCGCCGCTGGTGCCGGCGAATATCGCTGTGACCCCGCTGTCCACCGAGGCGGTGCGCATGATGGAAGACGGCGAGGGCAATTTCTACACCGTGCGGCAGAATCTGGCCAGTCGCCTGGGCGTGACTACCGACCAGGTGCTGAGCGATCCGAACACCATCGCCGATCCGGTCGCGAAATCCGCGGTGCTGGAGGAATCGGTCATCCTCACCAACCGCTTCGGTTTTGCGGCCAAGATGGCGGACCGTGGTGACGTCGCCTCGGTACCGGCGGCCCAGCAGACGGCAATGAACATCGAGGGTATTCCGCGCTACGACAATATCTTCATCATCATGCTCGAGAACAAAGCCACCAGTTCGATCAAGGGCTCTGTTTACGCGCCGAAGATCAACGGCTGGCTGAATGCCGGCAACCAGTTTGTCAGCTATTTCGCCACCGGCAACCCCAGCGAGCCGAACTACACCGCACTCGGTGGCGCCGACGACTTCGGCATCACCGACGACAACCAGTGGAACTGCGGCGCAACCGGCGCCAACGCGCTGCAGGATCTCGTTATCCCGACCAATTCCGTGCCTGGACTGGGAAGTTCGCCTTTTACCAATCCCTGCAATCAGGCGACCAATCACAACATCGTCGGCAAATCCAATCTGTTCAATGCGCTGACCAGCAACGGCATGACCTGGCGCACCTACAGCGAGTCGATGAATCCCGGCCAGGATTTCCGCACCGACAGCGTGGGTGATCCCGGCGTGTATGCTTTGGACAATGTTTATCCGCCCGGCACCCTGGGCAACAATGCGTCGCAGATCGGCAACCCGGCACTGCAACTGCCGCTGCCGGCGAGCCTCTACAAAACCAAGCACCATCCCGGCATGGCCTACCAGAACGTGCGCAGTGCGGTCGAGTTCAGCACCAGCAACCGCACGCTCGGCGGCGGCCAGTGGGACGCGGTTCTGCTGAGTTCGACGAAATACACGCCGCCCGCGAACTACAATATCGACCAGTTCAGCAGCGATCTGCAAAGCGGCGATGTCGGCCATCTGAACTTTCTGGTGCCGGATCAGTGCGATGACATGCACGGCATTACGCTGCAGGGCAAGGTCAACGGCGTCGGTTCGAACGTCACGGCAAGCGATTGCACGGGCAGTGCCAATATCACGCGCGGCGACAACTACACCGACAACGTGATCAAGAAAATCCAGGCGTCGCCGTTGTGGAACAACCCGAACAAGCGCGTAGCCATCGTCATCATGTTCGACGAAGGCACTGCGACCGCGGGCTTCAACTCCTGTTGCGGCTGGAATTCGGACAAGGCCTCGACGCCGGTGGTGGTCAATCCGCTGAAGCAGAATCCGGACGGTTCGTTCTCGCCGGATACTTCGATTGTCGGCTACCAGTCGGGCAACCGCGGCCATGGCGAAAGCGTATTCGGCGTGCTGACCAACCAGCCGAATGCGCCCAAGGGGATAGTGGACAGCGATTACTACAGCCACTTCTCGTTCGTGCGCACGTTGCAGGACATGTTCGGGCTGTCCGATCCGGCGGCGCCCGGTTCGTACATGAACCGCTCGAAATATACCGAGTCGTTCATTGCGGCAAACATCCTCAACCTGCCCGAGTTCCAGGGCAGCGCGGACACGCATTTCGATTCAGTGCGTCCGATGAACCATGCCTATGTGTTTCCGGCGGGCACCACGCACAAACAATCGACCGACGTGACCGGATCGCCGCAGGTCGGGCCGGATGCGACCCAGACCAACCTCTGGTCGCTGAAATAAGTCGCGGTAGCGGTCGGCGGCAGCATCCCCGCCCGCGTCCGCGATTCGTTGTGGCTGCGACAGGGCGAATCTTCATCGGTTCGCCCTGCTCGTCGTTCAACCGGAACCCGTGCCTGTATTTTTTGGGAAATAGACATGTGCCGTATATTGCTCCGCGCGCCGCGCAGCTCGCCGCTGATGAACATATTGATGGTGCTCGGCCTGCTCGGCGGTGCCGCCTTCGATGCCAATGCTCTCAGTCCGACCGCACAGGTCGGGAAAATGCTGTTTTTTGACACCAGTCTTTCGGCGTCGGGCAAGATGTCCTGCGCGACCTGCCACGATCCAGCGCATCATTACGCGCCGGCGAATTCGCTTGCCGTCCAGCTTGGCGGCCCCAATCTCAATCAACCGGGCACCCGCGCCGTGCCGTCGCTGAATTACAAGGACTACACGCCGCCGTACGCCGATCTTGCCGACAATCCTGACGGCGTCAGTGCACCGGGACCGGGCGGTGGATTTACCCAGGATGGCCGCGCGCCGACGCTCGCGGCGCAGACGCAGATTCCGCTGCTGTCCTTCAACGAAATGGCCAACGCCGGCATGGCCGATGTGGTCAACAAGATTCAGAACGCTTCATACGCCGGACTGTTTCAACAGATCTTCGGCAGCACCGTGTTCGGCGACGTGCCGACCGCTTTCGCCAGCGCTCAGGCGGCGCTGCAGGCTTATCAGCTGGAAGACACCAGCTTTCACCCCTATACCAGCAAGTTCGACCTCTACGACAGCAACAAAATCGGCGGCGATCTGACCGCATCCGAGGCGCGCGGCCTCGCCGTGTTCATGGATCCCAACCGCGGCAATTGCTTCGCCTGCCACTACAGCGGTGCGGGTGCCAACGGCAGCGTCGCGCTGTTTACCGATTTTTCCTATGAAGCGATCGGTGTGCCGCGCAATACCACCGACATTCCGGCCAATCGTCTCGTCAACGGCCTGCCGGTGTCATTTGATATGGGAATCTGCAGCCGGCCCGATCATCCGCGCCCGGCGAGCGCGCAATATTGCGGCATGTTCAAGACGCCGACGCTGCGCAACGTGGCGACACGCAGCGTGTTTTTCCACAACGGCCAGATCAAGTCGCTGAAGGATGCGCTGCGTTTTTACAATACCCGCGATACCAATCCTGAACTGTGGTATCCGACCGTCAACGGAGTAGTGCAGAAATTCAACGATCTGCCGGCGATGTATCGCAACAATATCGATACGCAGGTGCCGCTTGACGGCAGAGCGGCGGGCAGTCAACCGCCGATGAGCGATCAGGATCTGGCGGATCTGGAGGCGTTCCTCAACACGCTGACCGACGGTTATCAGCCGCCGCAGTAATGCAAACCGCCATGGCCGTTTTTAATTCTTTTGGGACGGAAGAGGGGTTTCGTGAAAATCGCGCACGTTGTTTCCATCGCAGGCCTGTTTTTTTCCGGTGCGGCATTTTGCGGCGGCACCGATCCTGATCCGCAACAGCTTAGCGTTGCCCTGACGCGCTATCTGGCGCAGCGCGGCGATTTCTGCCTTGGCAAATATGACTGGCCGATCGACGTCGCCCCAAGCGACGTTGGCCACACCAGGGACGCCGTGCAGATGCCGGTGCTCGAAAAGCTTGGCCTTGTTGAGTCGGTCGCTGCCACCGCGACGCGCAAAGTTGGCGAAACGGAAGTGACCGTTGAAGTCTCGCGCTATTCGTTGACCGACGCGGGGCGCAAGTATTTCCTTGAACGTGATATACCAAGCGCGTCGCCGGTTGGCACAACGGTGACCCGTCGCGGCGATCTTTGCGCCGGGAAAATCAGTCTTGGCAGAATCGTCAAATGGGAACCGCCTGCTGCGGCAAACGTGGACAAGGTGATCGAAGTCACGATCAGTTACACCTATAAATTTGAAGCCGCACTCTGGGCCCGCGATCCTGAAATAGGCAAGGTGTTTCCGATGATCAGCCGCTTGCTCAAGGGCGAGGGCACCATGCCGCTGCAGCAGCGCATGCGCTTGTCGGATGGAGGCTGGGGCGCGATCAATCCCTGGGAATAGGTCTTGCTACGGGATACCGAGCCTGCACGTTGCCGGATGTCAGGCCGAAATGAAACGGCGTTCGCGCATCCACTTGGTGACCGCCCATTTTTCGCCCCGGTGGACAGGGCCGCCCGCGTGCACCGATTTGTGATCGACTTCCTGCCGGCTGTTGCTGTACTCGAAATACACGGCGTTGCCACGGTGCGGTGCCACCGCAAGCCCGGCTTCCGGAAATACCGTCTCGCCGCCGCTTTCAACATTGTTGAGATAAACGACCAGCGAACTGATGCGCTGGCCGCTTCGGGCAATTGATTCCCGGTTGGCGGCGTTCGTCGAAATCAGAAAATCGAAATGCGGGGTGTTTTGCGCGCCGGGCCCGTAGCGCAAGACCTGCAGGCCTTCGCCGTTTTCGAGCGGACAGTTCATCAGTTCGGAGATGCGCCGGTCGAGCCGGGCGATCAGCGGCGTTTCTTCGAGCCTGAAAAACATGCCGTCGCTGTTGCGGTGGGTTGCAATCTTGTTTTCGCCCGTCAATGGCTCGACCACGGTGGAGGGTTGCAGGCGCGGGCGCGCCAGCTCGATCAGTTGTTCGCATTCCTCGTCGCTCATCACCCCGCCCAGCAACGCGATCACCGGCCGCTCCAGCCGCGCGAAGACCGCAATCTCGCGATCGGCCGTGTGAATCACCGTGCCCGGCGCGAGGCGCGAAGCTTCGTAGCGGTATTCTGCAACAACGTCTTCGATCATCACCGCCTCCTGCGGCGGCGCCGCGCCTTCGCGGCGCGCCCGCATGAAGGCATCGACCAGTCCGCGCGCGATCGCCGGCTCGAAGTTGTGCGAAATCATGCTCTCGACAAGGTCAGCACCGGCGCAACCGCGGTCGAGATTGTGCAGAATCCAGTCGCGGATTTCAGGAGAAAAATTGACAAGCACGCCCATGGTCACCGCCCAGCTTACCGGTCGGGCGTGACAGCTTTATGGCATCCCGGTACCCGCATCTGCCGGCCGGGTTTGCCGGCGGGCGCCAGCTAATGGAGAAACACTGAGGCAAACCGCGCCACCGCGGCAGATCCCGCAACCATAGTGATGCGGAGACGACGATTTGGCATCGCACCGCAGGGGATAGGGCGCCGTTGTCCGCGTCCGGAGGCTAGCTGATCACCCGCGAAATCCGGCTGTCGGCGAACGCCAGCCGGTCCACCAGCGTGTTGAGCAGGGCGCGCATGAGATGCGATTGCGCGAAATAGCCGACGCCGGTCGCGGCTTCGGCGGCGCCGAGTTCGGCGACGACGACCTCGGTCATCGCTTCGACGGTGGCGTGGCGCGGCGTCGCGCCGGCCTTGATGAAGCTCATTTCGCCGAAGCATTCGCCGGCGCGCAGGATGCTCAGCAGGCGGCCGCCCTTGGTCACCTTGACTTCGCCCTGTGCGAGAAAGAACAGGCTCTGGCCCGGCGTGTCCTCGGTGACGATCACGCTGCGTGAGGGCATGCGCGTCCAGTTGGTGCAGTTCACCAGTTCCCAGATTTCCGGATCGCTGAAGGCCTTCAGCATGCTCATCGCGCGCAGCGCATCGAACTTGCTGCTGTCGAGGATTGACTGGTCGAAGCGCGACAGGCGGCCGATCTTGGCGAGTTCGAGCGCGAACTCGGCCCAGGTCGGATAGCGCGCGGCGGGGCTTTTGGCCAGCGCCGACATCAGCACCAGATCGAGTTCGGGCGGCAGCTCCGGGCGCACGTAGCTCAGCGGCGCCGGTTCTTCGTAGAGGATCTTGTTTTGCAGTTCGCTGCCGACCTTGCCGACGAAGGGTTTTTCGCCGGCGAGCAGATGATAGAGCACGGTGCCGAGCGAAAACATGTCGCTCTGGAAGGTCAGCGGGTCGCCGCGCACCTGCTCGGGCGACATATAGGCGGGCGAGCCGATGTCGAGAATCTGCGTGCGGTCGGCGTCCTTCAGCAGCGCGGCGCCGAAGTCGGTCACCTTCACGTTGGTGTCATCGACCACCATGATATTGGCCGGCTTGATGTCGCGGTGGATGATGCCCTGACGGTGCGCGTAGTCGAGCGCGCCGCAGCACTTGAAGCCGATCTCGACCACTTTCTCCACCGGCGCGAGATTCTGTGTATCGGTCAGCGAGCGCAGATTGCCGCCGGGCACGTATTCCATCGCCACGTAGCCGTAGTTGTCGCCGACCGAGGCGTCGAGGATGGACACGATGTGCGGATGCGAGAGTTTGCCGACCAGCGAGGCCTCGTTCAGAAACTGGCCCTGCAAGGTGCGGCGATGCTCGGGATCGGACAGCAGCCGGTTGTCGAGCACTTTCAACGCAACATCGGTGCGCGTGAACGTGTCGGTGGCGAGATACACGGTGCCCGATGAACCGCGGCCGAGCTGTGCTTTCAGTTCGTATTTGCCGAGGGTGCCGAGGGTGCTCATGCGTTGATCGCGGGTCAGGTGAAACGAGGCGACAGATTACACCGAAAGCGCCGGCGGGCGAGAGCTGTACGCGACGCCGCTGGCGGACAACCCCGTCATTCCCGCGCAGGCGGGTATCCCCTTCCCCCGCTTGCGGGGGAAGGCAGGATGGGGGCATTCGGTTTTCGATCTTGCGGTGACGTCTTACTGGTCTGCGGTTCCCGGGCTCCCGTCTGCGGGGGAGCGACGGCAACCATTTCAAGCAGTCAGTTGCTGGCGCAGCCACTTCCATGCCGCCGGGCCCCATTCGCGCTCGTTTTTCGCCGCGATGTGGCCGTCGTCGGGATACACGCGCGCCACGCGGCCGGCGGGCGGGCCCGACTCCAGCGCGAGGTAAAGGTTGCCGATCGGCGTGAGGTGATCGATCTTGCCGTTGACCAGAAACATCGGCATGGTCAGTTTGTCGAGCAGGCCGTTGTCCTTCAGCGACCAGCGCAGGAACTCCCGGCGCTGTTCTTCTTCGCTCATTTCGGTGATCACCGGCCGCGTGCCGCGCGGACCGAACCAGTTTTTCTTCGCGCGTTCGACTGCGGCGAGGCGCAGTTCGCGGCGTTCCTCATCGGTGCCCCAGTAACCGACGCCGCCCGGCGCGCAGGATATCAGCGCCTTGATGCGCGGGTCGTGCGCGGCGAGCCGCATCACCCACAAGCCGCCGCGGCTGACGCCGAAGGCGCCCAAACGATTGCCGTCGATCTCCGGGCGTTTCTGCAGCGCGTCGAGTGCCGATTGCCACGCCACCACTGATTCGGGCGCATGCGCGAACGATGTCTGTCCGGTGCCCGGCGCATCGACCACCAGTGCGGCCATGCCTTCGTTCATCGCGCCGTCGGCGTATTTCTCGCGGTCTTCCTTGTACATGTCGCCGCCGCACATCACCAGCACCGCCGGCACTTTGTTGGTGGCCGAGGCGCCCTTCGGCACACGCAGATAACCGACTGCCGTTTTGCCGTCGCGTTCGACCTTGATCACCTCATGCGAGCCTTCGCGCAATTCGACGGTGCGGCGAAAGCATTCGAGGTAACGCTCGTAGGATTCTTTTTTGATCGCACTCATTTCCGGCGGGCAGATCGGCGAGCCGGAGTGATAGGGCGCCGGAAAGCGCGCAAGGCTGTAATAGGTCTTGGCATGCATGAAGCCGCTGCGCGCGGCAGCCTTGTCGCCGCGCTTCAATGCGTCTTCCGCTTCCTTCTCGAATTTCGCCGCCACCGCGCTCCACGCCGGCACCCAGTCTTCGTCCTCGGTGCCCTTCAGTGTGGCGACGGTGTCGAGCATCGGCTGCAGATCATCGACAAGATTGAACCAGCGGCGGTAGAAGCCGCCGATGGCGACGACGAAGGGATCTTCGTCGGCGCGGATGGGGAGCGCCGCCAACTGGGCGGCCTTGTCGACTTTGTGTGCTGCCATGATCTCTCCTGTGCTTTTTTATGACCGGCGGCATGCGGGAGCCGTCGCGGGTAAGGCGAGCACATTACGGTGCCGATGCTTATCTGTAAAGGGCGCATCAACCGCCGGCTGGCCGCGCTGCAAAATTCAGCGTAGATTCGCGCCAACAAAGCCGGCGGCCGCCAGAGCCGTCGCACAAGATCACGGAGGAGTGCAGGGTGCGTTTGACGTCGTTTGTGTTGGCGGCAATCGTGACCGGCAGTGTGGTGAACGCTGCGGCGCAGAATTATCCGTCGCGCCTCATCCGCATCGTGGTGCCGTTCACGCCGGGTGGACCGCAGGACGTCAATGCACGCCTGATCGGGCAGAAACTCACCGAGGCCTGGGGCCAGCCGGTGGTGATCGAGAATCGCGCCGCCGCCGGCGGCATCGTCGCCACCGAATATGTATCGAAGGCGTCTCCCGATGGTTACACGCTGCTGATGGGCAATCCGACGCCGCTGACGATTGCGCCGAGTCTCTACGACAAGCTCGGCTACGAACCGCTGCGCCAGTTCGCGCCGGTGATACTCGTCACACAGACGGCGAGCGTGTTCGTCGTGCATCCCGGCGTGCCGGCGAAAAACATCAAAGAACTCGTTACGCTGGCGAAGGCGAGACCCGGGCAGTTGATCTACGGCACCTCCGGCATCGGCTCGACCGGGCATCTGACGATCGAACTCTTCAGCACGCTGACGGGCATCAAAATGACGCATGTGCCCTACAAGGGCGCCTCGCAGGCGATCAGCGACATGATCGCCGGGCAGATCGATCTGCGCATGTTCCCGATTCCGGTGACGATTCCACTGGTGAAAGACCAACGCGTGCGTCCGCTCGGCGTGACTTCGCTCACGCGCTTCGTTCTGCTGCCTGAGGTGCCGACGATTGCCGAGCAGGGCCTGCCGGGTTTCGAATCGACCAACTGGAACGGCATCCTCGCGCCGGCGGGAACGCCGCGCGAGATCGTGATCAAACTGCACGACGAAATTGCGCGCCGCGTGCTGGCGCCGGAGGAGCGTGAGCGCCTCGTTCGCGATGGTTATGAAATCAGCGGACTCGGCCCCGAGCAATACGCGGCCTTTCTGCGCGCGGAAACGGCAAAATGGGCACAGGTGATCAAGGCGGGCAAGGTCAGGCCGGAATGAGAATGAAACCAAATTTCGCCAACGCAATGATGCTGTCGATGATCCTGACCGGTGTTGCCGCGGCGGGCGCAGCCGGCTATCCGGAACGGCCGATCCGCATGATCGTGCCGCAGGCGCCCGGCAGCGCTTCGGATACCGTCGCGCGGCTGGTGGCGGCGGAGCTCACGCCGCGCCTCGGCCAGCAGGTGGTGGTCGATAACCGGCCCGGCGGCGCGCTCATGATCGGCATGGAGATGACCGCGCGCGCGGCGCCCGACGGCTACACCATCGGTTACGCGCCGGTCGGCGGACTGGTGATCAGTCCGAATGTATCCGGCAAACCGCCGTTCGATGTGAACCGGGATTTTGCCGCCATCATCATGACGGCGTTCAACACGATGTTGCTGGCATCGAATCCGAATCTGCCGGTGAAAAACATCCGCGAGCTGATCGATTACGCCAAAGCCAATCCGAACAAACTGTCGAACGCGTCATCGGGCAACGGCACGCCGGGCCACGTCGGCATGGAACTCTTCAAGCTGATGACCGGCACGCAGATTGTGCACATTCCGTACAAGGGCGGCGCCGCCGGCGTTACCGACGTGATATCGGGTCAGGTGCAGCTGATGATGGAGAGCCTCAATTCGATCACGCCGCACGCCAGAAGCGGCCGCGTGCGTGCGTTGGGCGTCAGCGGTGCGAAGCGTGCGGCTGTGCTGCCCGAGGTGCCGACCATTGCGGAAGCCGGCGTGCCCGGTTACGAGGCGATCACCTGGAACGGCATCGTCGCGCCGGCCGGCATGCCGCGCGCAATGATCCTGCGGCTCAACGCGGAGATCAACCGCGCGCTTGCCGAGCCGGCACTGCAGCAGAAACTCGCCGCGATCGGCGCCGAACCGGCCGGCGGCACGCCCGAGGAGTTTGCGAAATTCATTCGCAGCGAATACGCGAAGTGGGGCGACGTCGTGCGGCGCTCCGGCGCAAAAATGGATTGAATCAGAGGGAGTGCAAAATGAAAATCAAACGCATCATGTCCGAAATCAAACTGGTGATCGCCGACGTCGAAGTCGAGCTCAACGGCGCGCTGCGCAGCAGCCCGACGCTATGCGCCCTGATTGAAAACGCCGACGGTTCGCCGCAATCCGTTGTGCCGTTGAATACGCCGGACGGAAGGCCGATCTTCATGAAGCTGGAAAACGCGATCAAGCTTTCGTAGCGGGGAAGCAGCGCAGCGTATTCGGGGATTGCTATTGCACGAAGGCCGAATTCGCCCTGCCTTTGTCAGCCGAAGCAGAAGACGTTCAGCTTGTTGCCATCGAGATCGCGGAAATAGCCGGCATAAAAGCCGTCCCCGCGCGGGCCGGCCGCGCCTTCATCCTTGGCGCCGAGTTCGAGCGCTTTTTTGTGCACGCGGTCGACTTTCTCGCGTGTATCGACCACGATGGCCACCATTACTCCGTTGCCGACGGTGGCTGGTTTGCCGTCGAACGGCTTGAGGATGCCGAGGCAGGGTTTGTCCTGGGCATGACCCCAGGCGATGCCGCGTTCGAGTTCCCACAGCCGTTTGGCGCCGATTTCTCCGAGCAGCGCATCGTAAAACGCGGCGGCGCGGGGGATGTCGTTGGTGCCGAGCGAAACGTAGCCGATCATGTTGTTCTCCGGTCGGAATGCGAAGGGGCCATTTTAGAGTGATGTGAAACGCAGGGGAACAAGGTGCGCGCCTGTTCGGAGACGCGCCGCATTTTTTCCGGCAAGCGCGCATAATGGCGGTCGGCCGCGCCGTTGCCGCATCCGGACGCGAGCGAAGTTCACTGCGCAGGAGCATATAAAATGGAATTCCCCCCCGACAAGTTCCTCTACTTCACCCAGCCGGGGTGAAGCAGCTGCCTTCGAACGAAAGAGTTTCTTTCGAAAAACGGTGTAGACATGGTGGTCATCGACGTCCTCAACGACGCCGGCGGCCGCGAACTCCTGCTCAATAAATACGGCCTGCGCAAGGTGCCGGTGCTGGCGAAGGGCGACCAGTACGCGTTCGGTCAGATGCTCGATCCGTTCGCGAAGTTCGCCGGGTTGCCAATGCCAGGCGCCGATCGTCTGTCGCCGGAGCAGCTTTACAAAAAATACGAAATGATTTTCGCCGCCGGCCAGCGCTATGCGCGGCAGTTCACCGCCGAGGGCTTTCGTGAACGCGTGATCCCGCATCGCCCGCGACTCATCAGAACACTGTGCTATCACGTCTTCAGAATCGGCGAATCATTCCTTGAGACGTGGAATGGCGCTGAATACTCGGTCGGAATCGCCGACAACGAGCCGCCGGACAGCATGCTGTCCGGCGACGATGTCGCGCGTTACGGCGCCGGCGTGTGGCGGCAATTCGAGGCCTGGTGGGATGGCCTCGACGACCGTTCGCTCTCGCGCGTACTCAAAACCTATTACGGCGATACGGCCGCGCACAAGGTATTCGAGCGCGTGACCTGGCATTCCGGGCAGCATTGCCGCCAGTTGATTGCGGTGCTCGAACGCATGGACATCAAGCCGGACAGGCCGTTGACGCCGGCCGATTTCGCCGGGCTGCCGATGCCCGAGCGTCTGTTCGAATAGGCGGCCGGCGCAATCAGGAATGGTGTGCGGCCGCGGCGGCGCCGACCTGAACGCGTCGTGTCGCCATCGCGGTGATCGCTTTTTCGACCGCTGCGCGTTTGAGGTGCGGCGCGAACATCTCGATGAAGGCGAACATATAGCCGCGCAGATAATGATTGCGGCGGATGCCGATCTGGATGGTGTTCGGTTCGAACAGATGGCTGGCGCCAATGGCGCGCAGCTTTTTGTCGCGCGCGCGGTCGTAGGCGAGATCGGGCACGATCGCGATGCCGAGGCCGAATTCGACATAGGTCTTGATCACGTCGGCATCGATCGCGTTCAGTGCAATGTGCGGTTGGATGCCCCTGGTCTTGAACGCGCTCAGTGTTTTTGAATAGCCGATGAAGCCGTAGTCGTAGGTGATGAGCGGATATGCGGCCAGTTTCTCCAGCGTCAGGCGGCGCGCCTTCAGCAGCGGGTGTCCGGCCGGTACCAGTACCACGCGCTGCAGCAGATGGCAGGGCAGCATCACCATCGTTTCAGGCAGTTCCGGCGGCTCGGTCGCGATCGAGAGGTCGGCATTGCCGCTGGCCACCAGATACGACACCTCGGCCGGCGTGCCCTGGCGCAGGCTCAATGTCACCTGCGGATAACGCTGCTTGAAACGGCGAAGTATGTCAGGCAAGGCGTAACGCGCCTGCGTGTGCGTGGTTGCGATGGTCAACGCGCCTTCGTGCTGGGTGGCATGCTCGCCGGCGGCCTTCCGGATGTTGTCGGCCGCTTCGAGCGTGTGCTGCGCCATCGCGACGAGTTCGCGGCCGGCGTCGGACAGGCGCACCAGCCGCGTGCGGTTGCGCACGAACAGCCCGACCTTGAGTTCCTCCTCGAGCAGCCGCAGCTGCCGGCTGAGGCCCGGCTGGGTGATGTGCAGCGCGGCGGCGGCCTGCGAGATGTTCATGTCCTGGCGCGCGACCTCGCAGAAGTAGCGCAGTTGCTGCAGCGTCATCGGTTTTGCCCCTCGGTCAGATCATACTAAAAGTAATGGAAGTATAAATTATCATCTCTTGCCGGCATAGGGCGGACTCCGTATAGTCACGCGTTCGTGGTGTGGGCGCGCCTGCGCGCAGGCACGGCGATACGGAGGAATAAAACAATGATGATGCTGGAGTGCGATGCCAAGCGATTGCTGGCGTCGGTCGGAGTCAATGCGCCGGCGGGCACGGTCTGGCGCCGCGGCGAAGCCGCCGCCGGCGTGAAAGTCGATGCCTATCCCGTTGCGGTCAAGGCGCAGGTCAGAAGCGGCGGCCGCGGCAAGCAGGGTGGTGTCGTCAAGGTCGCCGATCGCGCCGCGCTCGAAGCCGCCGCGAAAAAACTGTTCGAGATCGATTTCGGCGGCGAGAAACCCGATGCGCTGCTGATCGAGCCGTGGCTGGCGATCGATCGCGAGTGCTATTTGTCGGTGGCGGTCGACGGCCGCGCCGAAGGTTATGTCGTGCTGTATTCGCCGCAGGGCGGGATGGACATCGAAGACGGCGCGCCGCCGGTGCGCTACGAAGTCGGCGCGCCGTGGAATTTCCGGGTGCACCGCCTGCGTGAAATTCTCGAGCAGGTCGAATCCGACTACCAGTGGCGCGAAAAGGTCATCGTGCTGGCGCAGCGTCTGGTGCGCAGCGCCGCCGCGCTCGATTGCACCACCATTGAAATCAATCCGCTGGTCAAACAAAGCGACGGCACGCTGATCGCGGCCGACGCCAAGGTGGCGCGCGACGAGTGGGCGCATTTCCGCAATGCGGAGATCAATGCCGAACGCGAAGCTGAAAAAGGCCGTGCCGATCCCTATCTGCGCGCCTGCCTCGACATGCAGCATATGTATGTGAAGCTCGACGGCGATATCGGCGTTATTTCCGGCGGTGCCGGCATGACGATGGGCGCGATGGACATGATCGCCGAATACGGCGGTCGCCCGGCCTGCTTTCTCGATTGCAGTCCGGGGCCGACCTCGACACGCGGTTACCGCCCGGCGTTTGAAATGCTCGATGCCGACCCGGCGGTTAAAGTGATTCTGGTCAGCGTGTTCGGCGGCGGCACGCAGATGCAGCGCGTGGCCAATTCGATGAAGGAAGTGATGGCCGAACGCAAAGGGAAAAAACCGGTGGTCTACCGGCTCGACGGCACCAACGTCGATCAGGTGCCGGGCATCTTCGCTGAATTCGGCGCGCACAATCACGCCACACTCGAAACCGCGGTTCAGGAAGCGGTCAACCTCGCCGGAGGCGCGCAATGAGCATCCTGCTCGACCGCAGCAACAAGGTGCTGATCCAGGGCGTGACTGGACAGATGGGGCAGTTCTTCGTCGAGGACGCGCGCAAGTACGGCACCAACATGGTGGCCGGCGTGTCGCCCGGGCGTGCGGGCACGCGCGTCGGCGACGTGCCGGTGTTTGCCAGTGTCGCCACGGCGTGCAAGGAAACCGGCGCGGATACGGCGATGGTGTTCGTGCCGCCATCGGCGGTGCTGGGTGCTGCCATCGAGGCGATCGAATCGGGTTGCCGCCTGGTGGTCGCCACCGCCGATGAAATGCCGGTGCTCGATGCGATCGAAGTGCGCGCCGCGGCGCGCGCCAACGGCGCGGTGTTTGTCGGCCCGAATACGCCGGGACTGATTTCGCCGGGCAAGGCGAAGATGGGTTTCATGCCGTCGTTCTGCTACACGCAGGGTTCGGTCGGTGTGATTTCGCGCAGCGGTTCGCTGTCGTACGAAGGCTGCAAGCGCATCACGTTGGCCGGCATCGGCCAATCGACGGTGGTCGGCATCGGCGGTGATCCGGTCAAGGGCACCACCGCGGCCGAGGCGCTCGAGCGTTTTCACAAGGATCCGGAAACCACCGCGGTGCTGTATCTGGGCGAAATCGGCGGTTCAGAAGAAACCTTCGTCGCCGAGTACGCCTCGCGCAAGGGGGCCAAGCCGGTGGCGGCGCTGATCGTCGGCAAGACGGCGCCGGCCGGCAAGAAGATGGGTCACGCGGCGGCGCTGATCGGCTCCAAAGCCGAGGGGCACGCCGCCAAGCAGAAGATGTTGCGCGATGCGGGTGTTTTCGTCGCCAACGGTCTTGGCGATCTGGTCGATTCAATGCGGCAGGCGCTGGCGCGGGTCAAAGCAGCAGCCTGATTCGGGTTCAAACTATTCAACTTTTTGTAACGGAGCATGACATGAGCGAGCGCGTCGAACTGAATATTACCGAAGAAGCGGCCGAAGGCCTGATCAACGAAGCGAGCATGTCGGCCGCTCGCGACCTGATCGGCTGCAAGCTGCGCCCCGAACAGTATCTGCGTGACGCCAGCGCCGATTCGATCATCATTTTCTCGAACGGCATCGGCGACCTGAATCCGCTCTACCGCGACCAGGAATACACGCGCTGGACGCGTTTCGGCGGTCTCATCGCGCATCCCTGCTTTCCGTGGACCCACCACTGGCCCGGCCGCTCGTACTGGGGCCTGCCCGGCGTGCACGGATTCGGCGTGACCATCGATTGCGAGTACTTCCGCAACGTGCGACCCGGCGACCGCATCAATATCTGGAACCGCGTGCTCGGCATCGAGGAGAAGCAGTCGAAATTCTCCGGCAAGATGGCCATGCAGTACCTCGAATCGACCTACACCAATCAGCGCGACGAAGTGATCTGCCGCGCGCTCGGCCTGACCGCGCGCCACGAGCGCAAGGCCTCGCGCGAGAAGAACAAGTACAAGGACGTCAAAACCTACGTCTACACCGACGCCGAGCGCGATGCGATCGACGAGAAGGTGATGACCGAGCCGTCGCGCATCCGCGGCGCGGAAACGCGTTACTGGGACGACGTCAAGGTCGGCGACGCGATCGATGAAATCGCGCGCGGCCCGCTGTCGATGTCCGACACCATGGCCTTTGTTATTGCCTCGGGTCGCGGCGCCGCCCACGGCGCCCTGCTCAAACACGCCGCCAAGCACCCCAAGCATTACATCCGCAACAAGGAAGGCGGCGGCGGCGTCGAGTACACCGGCATCGGCCATCATCGCGAAGACTTCGCGAAAAAGGTCGGCGTGCCCGGCATGTATGATTACCTGCCGCAGCGCGCGTCGTGGTTCGCCACCGCCATCACCAACTGGATGGGCGACGACGGCGTGTTGAAGCGGATTCGCATGGAGGCGCGCCTGTTCAACCTGCAGGGCGACACCACCTTTATCAGCGGCAAGGTGGTCAAGAAATATATCAAGGACGGCTGTCCGCTGGTGGACATCGAAATGAAGGGTGTGAATCAGGAAGGCAAACTGAGCTCGCCCGGTTTCGCCACCGTGATGCTGCCGGCGAAGGACATCAATACGAAAATTCCGATCAACGGTACTGTTTGCGATCTGGAACTGCCGACGCTGCGTTAAACTTTGTTTCCGGGCGCTGAGCGATTGATCACGCCCGGAATGCGCCCTCACCCCGCCCTCTCCCCGAGGGAGAGGGCGAGGACAGACAGCATTCGCTGATGCGAATGATGTAAAGATCAACAAGGAGGAGGTCGATTCCCATGGCTGGCAACGCGATGTATCTGGTGTGCGACATGATCAACGATCTGGTGCACGAAGACGGTCCGAGTGCAAAGACGTACGGGCCGGAACTGGCGCGTCGCAACACCGTGGCGAATACGGCCGAGGCAATCCGCAAAGCACGCGAAGCCGGCGCCACGATCGGTTATGTGCGGATTGGATTCTCGCCGGACTACCGGGAGTGCCCGCCGAACTCGCGCATTTTTCAGGGCGCGAAGAAGGCCGGCATGTTCAAGCTCGGCGGCTGGGGCACCGAGGTGCATCCGCTGCTGGCGCCGCAGCCGTGCGACTTCGACATCATCAAGCATCGCGTCAGCCCGTTTTATGCGACCAGTCTCGAGGCGATTCTGCACGCGCAGCAGATACAGCGGCTCTATGTGTCGGGCGTATCGTCAAGCGGCGCGGTGCTGTCGGCGGCGAAAGACGGCCACGACCGCGGTTACGATGTGTTCGTGCTCGACGATTGCTGCTGCGCGCTGACCGAGGCGCAGCACCAGGCGGTGATTGACCAGGTCAAGCGCATGACCACCGTGGTGACGGCGGCCGCGGTGACATTCAGGGAAGAAGCGTAGCAAACCCAATCGCTGTCGCAGTGAACAACAAACCGGAATCATCCGGCACAGCGTAACTGGAGGAGCATGATGGCATCGCGTTGGCCGCGGCTCGCGGCTGTTCTGTTGGCGGCAACGGCGTTCACCGCGACGATTGCGTTCGCGCAGCCGTCGAGTTATCCGAACCGCCCGGTTCGTTTCATCGTGCCGCTCGCGCCCGGCGGCGGCGCCGATGTGGTCGCGCGCATTATCGCCGAACGCCTGTCCAGAGGCCTCGGCCAGCAGGTGCTGGTCGACAACCGGGGCGGCGGCGGCACCGTGATCGGCGCCGATCTTGCGGCAAAGTCGCCGGCCGACGGCTACACCTGGCTGCTCGGCACCGCGACCACGCATGCCATCAATGCGAGCCTCATGAAGAAACTCCCGTACGATCCGGTCAGGGACTTCGCGCCGGTTGCGCTCGTCGCGGTATTGCCGCAGATCATCGTCGTCCACCCGTCGCTGCCGGCGGCAACGCTGAGGGATTTCATCGCGCTGGCGAAGAAACGTCCCGGTGAACTTTTCTTCGGCTCGCCCGGCAATGGCAGCAACAATCAGCTGGGTGCGGAAATGCTGAATCAGGTCGCCGGCCTGAAAACCGTGCATGTGCCATACAAGGGCGGCGGGCCGGCGATCACCGACCTGCTCGCCGGCCATCTGCAATTCATGTTCACGACCATTCCGCCGGCGCTGCCGCAAGTCAAGGGCGGGCGGCTGCGCGCGCTGGCGGTGGCGAGCGTGAAGCGCTCGACGCTGCTGCCCGATTTGCCGACCACCGCCGAGCAGGGCGCGAAGGGTGTCGAGGCGAGTTCCTGGAACGGCATACTGGTGCCGGCGGGCACGCCGCGCGAAATTATTGCCAAGCTTTATGCCGAGATCGCCGTGGTCATGAAAATGCCGGACGTGATCGAACGCCTCGCCGGCGCCGGCGTCGAGCCGATGCTGATGGCGCCGGAGGAATTCGCCGCTTATATCGACGCGGAAACCGCGCGCTACGCGAAGGTTGTCAGGATTTCCGGGGCGCACGTGGATTAGCGGGCTTGTCCGCATACCGATCGAAAAAGGCCGTGCCGATGACGCTGATTGCCGAAAAGCTGGCCGCCTTTGCCGCCGATCTTGACGACGGCGCGATTCCGCCTGCGGTGCGCCGCCGCGCCGCGCACCTGATGCTTGACGGCGCCGGCATCGCCTACGCCTCGACCACCTTCGATTTCGCGCGGCAGACGGTCGCCGCGCTTTCCACTTTCGAGGGCGGCGATTGTCCGATGATCGGCATGCGCAAGACGCTGGCGCTGCGCGACGCGGTGATGGTCAACGGCATCCTCGTGCACGGGCTCGATTTCGACGACACCCATCTGGTCGGCGTGGTACACGCCACCGCCAGCTGTTTTCCGACCGCGCTCGGCACGGCTTGGGCGGGTGCCCGTTCCGGCCGCGACATGCTGACCGCTTATGTGATCGGCATGGAGACGGCAGCCCGGCTCGGCGCTGTCGCCAAAGGGGAAATGAACCAGATCGGTTTTCATCCGACCGGCGTGATCGCCGCCTTTGCCTGCGCGCTGATCGCCGGGCGTCTGGCGCGGCTGACGCGCGAACAATTGGTGATGGCGCAGGGCATCGCACTCAGCATGGCGGCGGGCACACGCGAATACAGCAGCAACGGCGCCTCGACCAAGCGCATGCATCCGGGCTGGGCCGGCGTCTGCGGCATTACCGCGGCGCGGCTCGCCGCCAGCGGTTTTACCGGCGCACGCTCAGCCTATGAAGGACGCTTTGGGCTTTTTGCGACCCATCTCAACATCGATCCGGCGAAATGGGATCGCGGTGCGGCAACGCACGCGCTGGGCGAAGTCTGGGAGACTGCAGAGGTGGCGATCAAACCGTTTCCGGCCTGCCAGCTCAGCATTGCCTGCATCGATGCCGCGATACAGCTCGCCAGCGAACACAATCTGAATGCAACGGACATCGCGAATGTCGAGGCGCTGGTGGCGCCGCATGCCGTCGCCATTGTCTGCGAACCCGTCGCAGAAAAGAAACGCCCGGCAAGCGCATACGCCGCGCAGTTCAGCATCCAGTATGCGGTGGCCTGCGCGCTGATTCATCGCCGCTTCGGGCTCGCCGAACTCGAACGGCACGGCGACGCCGACATTCTTGGTCTCGCCGACAAGGTTGAGTATCGCGTCGATCCGCACACCGGCTATCCGAAACATTTTTCCGGCGAAGTCATCGTCACGCTGAAAGACGGCCGCCGCATCGCGCATCGCGAACAGGTCAATCTCGGCGCCGCCGACAAGCCGGTCGCCGCCGACGGCATCGTTGCCAAGTTCATGGGCAACGCAGAGCGCGCGGTCAGCGCCGCGCATGCAGCGAAGGCGTGCGAGATGATTTTGAATGTAGATGCGCTGGCCGATGCGCGTGAACTGGCGCAGTTTCTCGGTGCTGCCGGATGAACGCGCGCATGCCGCCTGTCTGCACGATCGCCGCGGTGTTCGCCGCAGCGACCGCTGCACTGGCCGCCGAAACCTATCCGGCGAAGCCGGTGCGGTTCATCGTCGGTTTCACGCCCGGCGGCGGCTCCGACATGGTGGCGCGCCTGCTCGGCCAGAAACTCGGCGAAACCTGGAGCCAGCCGGTGGTGGTCGATAACCGGCCCGGCGCCGGCGGCAATCTCGCCAGCGAACTCGTGGTCAGATCCGCTGCCGACGCATATACGGTGTTGATCGCTTCGTCGAGTTTCACCATCCAGCCCGCACTTTATGCGAATTTGAGTTATCGCCCGGTCGAAGATTTCGCGCCGGTCGCGCTGGCGAGTTCGTCGCCTTATCTGCTGGTGGTCCATCCTTCGGTGGCGGCGCAATCGGTGAAGGAACTGATCGCGCTGGCCAAAGTGCAACCAGGCAAACTCAATTACGCCTCGGCCGGTGCCGGCAGCGCGCTGCATCTCGCCTGCGAATTGTTCAAGAGCATGGCCGGCGTCGATATCGTGCACGTGCCGTACAAGGGTACCAACGGCATTCCCGATCTGATTGCCGGCGCGGTGCAGATGACCATCGCCGGTCCGCCGCAGACCCTTACGCACGTGCGCGCCGGCCGTTTGCGCGCGCTGGCGGTGACGTCGTCGAAGCGCGCCGTCGTTGCACCGCAACTGCCGACCATCGCCGAAGCCGGCGTGCCGGGCTATGAAGTGGAAGCCTGGTATGGCGCGCTGGTGACCGCCGCCGCGCCGCGCGCGCGCGTCGATCAACTCGCCGCCGCGATCAATCGCGCGCTGGCCGGCGCCGACCTGCGCGATAAACTTGCCGTGCAGGGGCTCGATCCGCGCGGCGGCAGTCCGGCGGAATTCGCGACGGTGATACGCGATGACATCGCGAAGTGGGGGCGGGTGGTTAAGGATGCCGGGATCAAGGCGGATTAATTCATGCGAACTGAATTGACCAGTGGCACGTGGTTTCGGTTCCCCCTGAGAGCCGCCGAGCAGCGCAGTGGCGCCGGGGGCAGTCGGCGAGGACTGTCTGAGCCCTCGCGTATTTTGCGAGGGCGAGTTCCGCAGCCGCCCGGCGTTGCGAGCAGCGCAGGGGAGCCCGAAGGGCCGGTGAAGCGGGGGTCTCCTTCTTTTGGTTACTTTTCTTGGCGAGACAAGAAAAGTAACCGGCTGCCGGGCCGCCCCCGGCGAACTTTTATCAAAACAATTTACGATGAATTTTGCTTGGTTCATCGAATTCGCGGATTTTTCGCAGCATTACTTTGCATTGCTTGCGTCATCGCGCAGGCTGCAACTTATCCCGAACGCCCTCTCCGATATCTGATTCCATTTCCCCCCGGCGGCGGCGCGGATGCATTGGCGCGCATCGTTAGCGCGGTGGCCGGCGAATCGCTGGGGCAGCAGATTGTGATCGACAACCGCACCGGTGCTGGCGGCAATATCGCGGCCGAAGCGGCGGCGAAGGCGGCGCCCGACGGCTACACCCTGCTGCAATCGAATATCGCGCATGCGATCAGCGCCTCGCTCTATCGCAAGCTTGGCTACGACCTCGAGCGCGATTTCGTTCACGTCACGCAGCTGGCGTCGATTCCGTTCGCACTGGTCATCCATCCATCGCTCGGCGTGTCGAACGTGCGCGAACTGGCGGCGCTGGCGAAATCGAGGCCGGGCCAGTTCGTGTATGCCTCGTCGGGCAACGGCGGGCCCAGCCATCTGGCGATGGAAATGTTCAAGACCCTGAACGGCGTCGATATCCGTCATGTGCCGTACAAGGGGGCCGCCGCGATTGCGACCGATCTCGTCGCCGGCCAGGTGCAGATGAGTTTCTTCACGGTTGCAGGTCTGCTGCCGCTGATCGCGGGCGGGCGCGTCAAGCCGCTGGCGATCGCCAGCGCGCGGCGTTCGCCGCTCGCGCCCGATCTGCCGACCTTCGCCGAGCAGGGCATGCCCGGCTTCGAAGCAACCACCTGGTTCGGCGTGAGCCTGCCGAAAGGCGCGTCGCCCGCGGTGGTCAAGCGCCTGCATGCGGTGTTCACACAGGCGCTCAAGTTGCCCGACGTGCGCGAGCGTTTGATCAATCAGGGCTTCGACATCATCGGCAGCACGCCTGAGGAGTTCGATCTTTTCGTGCGCGCCGAAATGCAGCGCTGGAGCCGTGTCGTGAAGGAATCCCGTGCGTCTGTCGATTAAACCCCTTGCGGTCGCAGTCTGTGCGCTGATCGCCATTGCTGCGGCTGCGCAGGACTATCCATCGCGTCCCTTGCGGTTTATCGTGCCGTTCACCGCCGGCGGCGGCGGCGACATGATCATCCGCGAGGTCGCGCAGCGTCTCACCGCGCGCCTCGGCCAGACGGTGGTGGTCGATAACCGCGCCGGCGCCGGCGGCAGCCTCGGCACCGAGATCGTCGCCCACGCCGCGCCCGACGGTCTCACGCTGTTGATGGCGAATGTGGCGCCGATGGCAATCAATGTCAGCGTCTACAAGAAACTCAATTACGATCCGGTAAAAGATTTCGCGCCGATCACCCTGCTCGCATCGTTTCCCAATATTCTGGTGCTGCATCCGTCGGTGCCCGCAACCAACCTGCCGCAGCTGATCGCGCTCGCGCGCACGAAACCGGGCCAGCTGACCTACGCCTCGGCCGGCGCCGGCAGCACTACGCAACTGGCTGCCGAGTTCTTCAAGAGCCGCGCCAACATTGATCTGATCCACGTCCCGTACAAGGGCGGCGGCGCGGCGCTGATCGATCTTGTTGCCGGGCAGGTCACGCTCTATTTCAGCAGCCTGCCGGCGGCGCTGCCGCTGGTGCGCTCGAACCGTCTGCGCGCGCTCGGCGTGACCGGTCTCGCGCGAGCGCTTGCCGCGCCCGAGGTGCCGACTATTGCCGAATCGGGCTTTCCGGGCTTCGAGGCGGTGACATGGATCGGCGCAGTGGCGCCGGCCGGCACGCCGCGCGCCATCGTCACCCGCCTCAACGGCGAACTTGTCGAGATCATGCAGGCCGCCGACATGCGCGAAAAAATGATCGCGCAGGGCGCGGAACCGATGACCAACACGCCGGAGCATTTCGCCGCCTATATCAAAAGCGAGATCGTGAAATGGGCGGCGGTGGTCAAACAAGCGGGCATCGCCGCGCAATGAAACTCGTCATCGGCTTTTCGCCGGGCAGCATGTCGGACGACATTGCGCGCATACTCGCCGCCGCTCTGCATGAGGTGTGCGGCATTGCGGTGACGATCGAACGCCGCCTCGGCGAGAACGGCATCGCTGCCGCGCGCGCGGCGGCCGCCGCCGCGCCCGACGGCGACACGGTGTTCATGGCCACACTTGGCACGCATGCGATCGCGCCGCTGCTCAACGCGCCGGCGCCTTATGATCCGCTGCGCGATTTCGCCCCGGTGGCCTTGCTCACGCAGTCGCCGATGCTGCTGGCCTGCCATCCGTCGCTCGGCATTCGTTCCGTCGCCGATCTGATTGCGCGCGCGTCTGCGCAGAACGATCAGCTCACGTATGCGACATCCGCCATCGGCGGCGCGCCGCATCTGGCGGCGGAACTGTTCATGTCGCTGACCGGCACGCGCATGCGTCATTTGCGCTATGACGAAACCGAAAAACTCTATGCCGACCTCGAGGCCGGCCGCGTCGCGCTGAGTTTCAACAATATCGCGTCCATGCTGCCGCGTTGCCGGCGCGGCGCCCTGATCGCGCTGGGCCTGTCGTCGGCGCAGCGCAGCACCGCTGCGCCGGATATTCCGGCGATCGCCGAAGCCGGCGTCGCCGGTTACGAGATGAGCAACTGGACCGGACTCGTCGCGCCGCCGGCGACGCCCCGTCACGTCGTCGAACATTTAAGCGCGGCGGTCGATGCGGCGCTGCATTCAACGCAGGTCGCCGCGCTGCTCGACGCGCAGGGCATCGCCGCCCGCGGTGGATCGCCGGAAGCGTTCGCGCAATTCATGACGGCCGAACGCGCGCGCTGGGCGCCGGTGGTGGCGCGAGTCAAACACGCAAATGCAGTCGGTTGACCCGGGCCGCCATAGCGGCGATGATCGAAATCGGAGGAGCACACAATGAACGCCATGCAAAACATACTCGATCCCGTCGCGCCGGCCGGTGTTGCCGCGGCAGCGCAGTCCTTCCGTCCGCTCGCCACCCTGCAGGGCAAGGTGGTTGCTTTCATCGACAACTCGAAACCGAATTTCAGTCTGCTCGCCGACGATCTCGCCGAACTGCTGATGGCGAAGCATGGTGTCGCGCGCGTCGTGCGCCACCGCAAGCCGACCGCCTCGGTGTCGGCCTCGCGCGAAGTCTTCGCCGACATCCAGAAGGAATGCGATCTCGTCATCACCGGTTCCGGCGACTGAGGGGGCTGCACGTCGTGGAGTGTCCACGACAGTGTGCAGGCTGCGAAGCTGGGGCTTACCGCAATGGTCGTTTGTTCGACGGCCTTCGTCACTCTCGGCCGTTCGCAGTTAAAGGCGCTGGGCTGCGCCGATCTGCCGATCGCGCTGATGCCGCATCCCTTCGGCGTGCGCACGCGCGCGCAGGTGCGCGAACTCGCCGAAACGCTGGTTCACGAAGTCGTGCGCCTTGCGCTGGGTGGCGCCGACAAAACCGGCGCGGCCGCGGTAACTGCGAACAAAGCAGAAACGCGCGCCGTCGAGATCGCACTGCCGGCCGATCTGATCGCCTTCAACGAGGCTTGCGAACAACGCCGCTGGTCGGACGGCCTGCCGCTGATTCCGCCGACGCCGGAGCGTGTCACCGCCATGCTTGCCGCGAGCAAACGCGGGCGTGATGAAATCGTCGCCCACGTTGCGCCGGGCTTCGGCGCCGCCACGGTGGAACGCATCGCCATCAATGCGGTGATGGCCGGCTGCCGGCCGGCCTATTTGGCGGCGCTGATCGCGGCGGTCGAGGCGGTGGCCGATCAGCAACTCAATATTCAGGGCATTCAGGCGACCACCAATTCGGCTACGCCGTGGATCATCGTCAACGGTCCCGCCGCCGCCGCGCTCGGCGTCAACGCCGGACTCAACTGTCTCGGTCAGGGCCACCGCGCCAACGCCACGCTGGGGCGCGCGCTGCGGCTGATTCTGCAGAACATCGGCGGCGCGCTGCCCGGCGAGATGGACCGCGCCACCCACGGCCAGCCCGGCAAGTACAGCTTCTGCTGCGCCGAAAACGAGGCCGCCAATCCGTGGACGCCGCTGCACGTCGAGCGTGGCTTTGCCGCCGGCGACAGCGTGGTGACCGTGGTCGGCGCCGCCGGCACGCTCAATCTCAATACGCATTCGAAGGATGCGGTCGATCTGCTGCGTGTGCTTGCCACGAGCCTGGTGTATCCGACCAGCAACGATTATCACTTCGCGGGTGAGCCTTGGCTCATTCTGTCGCCGGAACATGCCGAGGTGTTGAGTCGCGGCGGCTATTCGAAGGACGACATCAAACAGCAACTGTGGGAGCAGTCGAAAATGCCGGCGCACCGCTTTGCGCGCAAGGATTACGATCGCGCCGAACACACGCGGAGCAAGGAGTTGGGCGGTTTTTCTCCGGATACGCCGGTGCCGATTTCGCCGACGCCCGCGGAGATCGGCATCGTCGTTGCCGGCGGTCCCGGCACGCATTCGGTCTATGTGCCGACCTTCGGCCAGACGCGCGCGGTGTCGCGCCGCATCGACGCCTGAGCATGCGCGTCGCCGTTGCTGCGCTCGCGCTCCTGTTGCCGGCAACGATGGCGCATGCGGCCGAATATCCGGAGCGCCCGGTGCGCGTGATCGTGACTTTTCCGCCTGGCGGCGGCACCGATATCGTCGCGCGCATGGTGTTTCAGAAAGTCTCGGAACGCAGCGGCGCGACGTTCATTCTCGACAACCGCGGCGGCGCCGGCGGCACCATCGGCACCGAGCTTGCGGCGAAGGCGGCGCCCGACGGCTATACGCTGGTGGTAGTGAGCGGCAGCCACACCATCAATCCGGGCCTGTACAAAAAACTGCCGTACGACAGCGTGCGCGATTTCGCGCCGGTAGGCATGCTGGTGACGGGGCCGGGGCTGCTGGTGGTGCATCCGTCGCTGCCGGCGCGCAGCGTGCGCGAATTGATCGCGATTGCGCGCGGACAGCCGGGCCGGCTGCTGTATGCCTCGGCCGGCAACGGCACGCCGCCGCATCTGGCCGCGGAGCTCTTCAAGCTGATGACGCGCACGCAGATCGGCCACGTGCCGTACAAGGGCAATGCGCAGGCAATGACCGATCTGATCGCCGGCCAGACGGCGATGTCGTTTCCGACCGTGCCGTCGGCGCTGCCGCATGTGCAGAGCGCGAAGCTGCGCGCGCTCGGGGTGACCAGCGCGAAGCGCGTCGGCGCGCTGCCGGACATTCCGTCGATCGCCGAAACCGTGCCGGGCTATGACGGCAGCGCCTGGTACGGTGTGCTCGCACCCGCCGGCACGCCGCCGGCCATTGTTACGCGCATCGCCAGCGAATTGCAGGGCGCCTTGCGCGCGCCGGATCTGAAAGAAAAACTGCTTGCGCAGGGGCTCGAGCCGGCACGTTACACGCCCGACGAGTTTGCCGCATTGATCGTCGCCGAACTGGCAAAGTGGGGCATGGTCGTTGCCGCTGCCGGCATCACGAATGAATAACGGAGCCATTGCATGAGCACGAATAGTCCTTCGCTGGTCGCACCCACCATAGCCGGCCCGATCGCCGACACGCGCAAACCGGCGTTCAGCATGCCGCACGGCGCCTGCGATTGCCACGCCCATCTGTTCGGCCCGCAGACGAAATACGCGTATGCCGCCGACCGCCGTTACACGCCGCCGGATGCCACCGCCGGCGATTACATCAAAATGCTGCGAACCATTGGTGTCGAGCGCGCGGTGCTGGTGCAGCCCAGCGTTTACATGACGGACAATGCGGTGATCCTCGATGCGCTCGCTGAAAACAAGTTTCCGTTCCGCGCGGTGGCGGTAGTCAACGACGGTGTGACCGATGCCGAACTCGCGCGCATGCACGCATTGGGTGTGCGCGGCCTGCGGCTCAATCTGCGCAACGCCAACGGCGTGCCGGGAGATCTCGCGCCGCGCATCGCCGCGCGCATCGCGCCGCTCGGATGGCATTTGCAGTTCCGCATCAATCCGCAGGATTTTGTTTCGATCGGGCCGATGCTGCGCGCGCTGCCGGTCGATTACGTGATTGATCACATCGGCCAGGTCGCGGTTGGCGACGGCTTGCACGGCGCCGCCTTCGGCGCGATTCTCGAGCTCGCGCGGAGCGGGCGCTGCTGGGTCAAGCTGTCGGCGCCGATGCGCATGTCGGCGCGGGATTATCCCTATCCGGACGTGACGCCCTTCGTGCACGCGCTGGTCGCCGCCAACCCCGACCGCATGCTGTGGGCGAGCGACTGGCCGCATACCACGCTGAGCTGCGCGATGCCGAACGATGGCGACCTCGTCGATCTGCTGCCGGCGTGGATCCCGGACGCCGCGCTGCGGCAGAAAATCCTCGTCTACAATCCGGCGCGGCTCTACGGCTTCTGACGGCGCATCCTGCATCGTCGCCGATGCGGTTATGATGCGCAAAAGCAGCACAATAAAACCACGGAGGAGAATACCATGTCATCGTTCGATGAGACGATCGCGCGCCGCCGCCAGTTGCTGAAATGGATGTCGGCGAGCCCGCTGCTGGCGATGCCCGGCGTTGCCAGCCTTGCTGCGGAAAATCCGGTCTACGCGCCCAACCGCCTGCCCGACCCGGTGATGTGGGCGCCGCGCACGCTCGACAAATTGATCGCGAATCCCAAAGAGGCGATCAACGTGTTCGACTTCGAAGCCGTGGCGCGCTCGCGCGTGCCGCCGGCGCACTTCGGTTACATGGCCGCCGGCATCGACGACGACGTTACGCTGCGCGCCAATCGCGAGGCCTTCCTCAAGTTTTATCTGCGTCCGCGGCGCATGGTCGATGTGTCGAAGGTGGACATGAGCGTCGAGATTTTCGGCATCAAATACGACAACCCGATTTTCATTTCACCCACCGGCGGCAACAAGGCCTATCACGCCGACGGCGAAATGGCGGTGTCGCGCGCCGCCAAGGTCGGCAATCATTTGCAGATGCTGTCCACTGCGGCGACCACCTCGATCAACGATGCAGTCACCGCGCGCGGCGCGCCGGTGTGGTTCCAGCTCTACGCCACCACCGATCGCGATGTCGCCTACGCGCTGACCAAACGCGCCGAGAACGCCGGCTCCCAGGCGGTGGTGGTCACGGTCGATCGCGTCGGCGGCCGCAATCAGGAGGCGCTGCTGCGGCTGCGCCGCACCGATTACCGCGAATGCCGTGTCTGTCATGAGTCCGGCGACGGCGGCGGCTCCGGCGGCGACCGCGCGCGGCGGCCGAATTACGACGGCATCGATCTGTCGAAAGTTCGCAGCATGCAGTCCGACAACCTGACCTGGGATTTCATCCGCCAGTTGCGCGACAAAACGAAAATGAAAATCGTGCTGAAGGGCATCGTCACGCCCGAAGATGGCAAGCTCGCGGTCGAACACGGCGCCGACGCCATACTGGTGTCGAACCACGGCGGCCGCGGCGAAGACAACGGCCGCGGCACCATCGAGGCGCTGCCGGAAATCATCGAGGCGGTAAAAGGCCGCATGCCGGTGCTGGTGGACAGCGGTTTCCGTCGCGGCACCGATGTCGTCAAGGCGCTGGCGATGGGCGCCACCGCCGCCGGCATCGGCCGGCCCTACCTGTGGGGCCTCGGCGCCTTCGGTCAGGCAGGCGTGGAGCGCGTGCTGGAGTTGATGCGCATCGAGACGCGCGCAGCGATGCAGCAGTGCGGAGTCACCTCGGTGAAAGAATTGACCAAGGCCTTCGTCGCCAAATTCTGAGCCGGCCGGCGGTCGATCGCCGTCGCTTCAATCCTCGCGGATGCCGGCGTCGCGGATGACCTTGCCCATCCGCGTCATCTCCGCTTTCATCGCCGCCGCGAATTGTTCCGGCGTGCTGCCAACGGTTTCGGCGCCGACGGCGAGAAATTTTTCTTTTGCCTCGGCGCTGTGCAGATAGCGCATGAGTTCCTGACTGAGCTTTTGCAGGATCGTCGCGGGCACGCCGGCCGGCGCGAACACGCCCTGCAGCGAACTCGATTCATAACCGGGCAGCCCCGCGGCGGCGATGGTGGTGAGCCCCGGCAGCAGGACCGACTCATGCGCGCTGGACACGCCAAGCGCGCGCAGGCGGCCCGTTTTCAGATGCGGCGAGACCGAACTCGCGGTGGCAAACGTGAGCTGGATCTGTCCGCCGATCAGATCGGTGAGCGCGGCGCCGGCGCCCTTGTAGCTGATGCGCACGAACTGCACATGCGCCATCGCCTGAAACAGTTCCGCCGCCAGATGCGGCGATGAGCCGATGCCGGTGGTGGCGTAATTGAGCGCGCCGGGATGGATTGTGGCGAGCGCGATGAGTTCCTTCACGTTCTTCACCGGCAGCGAGGGATGCACGACGAGGATATTGGGCGCGGTCGCCGCCAGCGTGATCGGCGCGAAATCCTTGAGCGGATCGGGCGCATTGTTGCGCAGATAAGGTCCCAGCCACACGGTGCTGCCGTAGAGCATCAGCGTATAGCCATCGGCCGGCGATTTGAGCGTGACTTCCACCGGAAGCGGGCCGCTGGCGCGGTTATCGACAATCACCTGCTGGCCGAGCACGGCGGCAAGGCCCTGCGCGACGATGCGCGAGGCGACGTCGCCGGCGCCGCCGACCCCCGAGGTGATGATGCGGACGGGTTTGGCGGGATAGGTTTGCGCGTGGGCGGGGAAGGCGAGTAACGCGGAGATTGCGATTGTGCCGGCGCTGTAATGCAGGCGGGTCGCCTGCGCTGCTACAGTGCGGTTTTGTAGCGCAGGCGACCCGCCTGCACAAATTAACGCGGTAAATTGAGTGAGCACGTTTAATCCAACATGACGATTGATGAGCTTGCGATTGAATCACGCACCTGCAACCGGCGCAACGCAGACGCAGTGCTACACTTTCGCGTCAATAAATCCGGAGTAAACGCATGGAACCGCGCGTATGGGGCAACGAACCGACACCGGACACGCCAACCACGCGCGCCTATCCGGCCGATGTCAATCGCGATTCGTCGTCGCGCCAGCCGCCGGTCAGGCGCGAAGAACTCGACGCTGCCGGGCAGCGCGCTTATGACACCGTCACCGACAGCGGCAGCAAGCTGCGCGCGAGCCTTCGAGGGCCGACCGGTTTCTGGCTGCATCTGCCGGAGGTGATCGGTCATGTGCGCGAACTCAACTGGAGCCTGCGCAATCGCGAATTCGGCCTCGCGCGGCCATTGCGCGAATTGACCATCCTCGTCACCGCGCGCGCCAACGATTGCCAGAAGGAATGGACCGCGCACGAGTTGCACGCGCTGAATGCCGGCGTCGATCCTGCCGTGATCGACATCATCAAGCACCGCAAGCCGCTTGAAGGTGTGGCCGCAACCGAAGCCGCCATCATCGCCTTCGGCCGCGAGCTGTTTCGCGATAAAAAAGTGAGTGCCGCGACCTATGCCCGGGCCCTGCAGGCGCTCGGCGAGCGTGCCCTCGTGCACATGATCGCGCTGATGTCGAACTACACCATGACGTCAGTGATTTTCGCCGCGCTCGACCAGCAGGTCGCGCCCGACCAGGTGCCGCTGCTGCCGCTGCCCTGAGCGCGGACGCGGTTGCGCGGCGCTATTCGCGATAGGCGGTCAACCACATCAGCAGCGCGAGCAGCGGATGCAGCAGACGGTTGCGCGCGCTGAAACTGATCCAGTTCGGCACCAGCCTGCTGCCGAGGCGGCGCTTGAACTGGTAGGACGACTGTCCGGTCTGCAGCTTGCGGTAGCCGTCGCGAATGCAAATGTCGATCGCGTCGATGAACATGCGGAAATACAGCCCGTGCCGGCGCCCGCGCGCGAGATCCATGCCCATGTACTTGGCGTAGACCGTATCGCCGCGGCAGACCAGCAGCGTGAAGCCGATCAGGTCGTCGCCGTCCCGGTAGAGGATGTACTTGCCGACCTTGCCCATGTTTTCGAAAAACCGCGGCGTGACACGCTCGAATTGCATGTCGGCCTTGCCGTAGATATTCAGGTAGTGCGCATAGATGGTGTCGGCGTATTGTTGCGGAAAGCCGGAGTATTCTTCGTGGCGCAGCGCCGCAGAATCGCGCAGCTTGAGTCGCAGATTGCGCCGCGTGCGGCGGCCGAGCGAGGCGTAATAATCCGGACGGACCTCGAGCACCGCCACCGGCAGCGAGGCGACGCGCGAAAAGGTCGGCGGCAGCGGCAGTGCTTCGCTGAAATTGACGTAGGCAGCCACCGGCGCGCGCTTGAACAATTCGGCGTTGAGCGCGGCGAGCACTTCGGACGAGACCTCGCCTTCGATGTAACCGAGGTCGGCCGACGGATGGCCGATGCAGGCGACGTGAAAGCCGATCCACGCGAACAGCGGTTTCAGGCGGCGGTTTTCGACCAGCGTGTCGGCCGAATACAGCGTGAGAAAGCACGGCGCCACCGTGACGATTTTGCCGTCGCGGCTGACCGCGAAATAACCGAGCGTGAAGTTTTCCATGCCGGCGGCGCTGTAAGCGGCGTAGAAGCCGCGGCCCTCGCCGGCGCGGTCAAGAAATCCGTCCGGCGGGTCTGTCAGATACTCAACGGTCAGCATGTGCGCGCATTTTATTGCATTGCCGCGACGTTGACAGCCCCGCTCTCATGGGAGCGCGACGGAGGCATTACGCGGCGCGGGTATAATCGGCGCCGCTCTCACGATTAACCGGATTGTGGATTCGATATGCGCGCTTTGCTTGTGCGGCTGATGCCGGCGGTGGTGATGTCCTTGATGACGGCGATGAGTGCGGGGCCGGCGCTGGCGCAGCCTTATCCGTCCAAACCGATCAGACTGATTTTTCCGTTTCCGCCGGGCGGGCCGACCGATCTGCTGGGCCGCGCAATCGCGCAGAAACTCTCGGAGCAGATGGGCCAGCCGGTGGTCGCCGACAACAAACCCGGTGCCGGCGGCAATCTCGGCCTCGACCTGACTGCGAAGTCGCCCGCCGACGGCTACACCCTCGTGCTGTCCTCGCCGCTGATCGCGCTCGCACCGCTGCTGTATTCGAAACTCAATTACGACCCGTTCAGGGATTTGCAGCCGCTGTCGCTGGTGGCGACGATTCAGAATGTGCTGCTGGTGCACCCGAGCGTACCGGCGAAAACTCTGAAAGACCTGATTCAGATTGCACGCAGCAATCCGGGCAAACTTTCCTATGGCTCGGGCGGTGTGGGCACCACCACGCACCTCGCGCCGGAATTGATGAAGAGCCTGACCAAAACCAACATCGTGCACGTGCCGTACAAAGGTTCGGGCCAGGCGCTGGTCGGCCTGATGGGCGGCGATGTCGATGTGCTGATCATGGCGGTGCCGGCCTCGGCGCCGCAGGTGCAAAGCGGCAAGGTGCGCGCGCTCGCCGTGCTGTCAGACAAGCGCGCGACCGCGCTGCCCGACGTGCCGACCACCAAAGAGGCCGGCATCGACGGGCTTGAGGTGCCGATCTGGTACGGCATCCTCACCACCGCCGGCACGCCGAAAGACATCGCCGCGCGGCTGCACGCGGAACTCGTCAAGGCGCTGACCTCGAACGAATTGAAGGAGCGCCTGACGGCCGCCGGCATCGAGCCGATGAGCAGCACGCCGGAGCAGTTCGCCGCCTTCATCCGGAGCGAGAACGCGCGCTTCGCGAAGGTGATCAGGGACGCCGGCATCAAGCCGGAGTAAACGTGATCGACGCCGCGATCGTCGGCCTCGGCCGCTGGGGACAGAACCTCGTCAATTCGGTGCAGGGTAAAAGCGAACACCTGCGTTTCGTGCGCGCGGTGGTGCGCAACCCGGCGCCCGCGCGCGAATACGCCGCGCAGCATGGCATTGCCTTGTCCGATGATTTCGCGGCAACGCTTGCCGATCCGGCGGTGCAGGCGGTGGCATTGGCGACGCCGCATTCGCTGCATGCCGGGCAGATCATTGCCGCCGCCGCCGCCGGCAAACCCGTCTATTGCGAGAAGCCGCTCACGCTCAAGCGCGCCGACGCGCAGCGCGCGGTCGATGCCTGCAATGCGGCCGGCGTCGTCCTCGCCGTCGGCCACGACAAGCGTTTCTGGCCGTCGATGCGCGAACTCGCGCGCATCGTCGCTGGCGGCGAGCTCGGCGAGATTCTGCATATCGAAGGCCACAACAGCAACGAAACCTCGCGCACCAGTTTTGCGTCGTGGCGCGCCTCGCCCGACGAAGCGCCCGGCGGCGGCATGACCGGCACCGGTATCCACATGGTCGATGCTTTCGTCGGTTTGATCGGGCCGGTGAAACGCGTGCAGGCGCAGTTGCTAACGCGGCGGCCGCCGCCCGATGTGCTCGACACGGTGTCGGTGCTGTTCGAATTCGCCAACGGCATCTCTGGAGTGCTCAGCACCATACGCGCCACGCCACAGTACTGGCGCGCGCACGTGTTCGGCACCAGGGGCTCGGCCGAGGCGATCGGCGCCACCGAACTGGTGCTGCGCAAATCCGGCGCTGCGGCGCAGCGCCTGAGCTTCGAGGCAGTCGATGCATTGCGCGCTGAACTCGAAGCCTTCGCCGGGGCGGTTGCCGGAAATGCCGCGTATCCGGTCACGCCTGCGCAGATGGTCGAAACGGTGGGCGCCTTCGAAGCGATCGTGCAATCGATGCAGAGCGGGCAACCGGCGGCGGTTGTTCGTTAACGCCGCAGGATCGCCGGCGCCGCCGCTATTTCGGGTGCGCCTTGAAAAAATTCCAGATCACATCGGTTGCATCGGGTGACGAAGCCGGCCGGTCGCCCATCCAGCTGCCGCGATGCCCGCCCGGCCAGGCGTGGCCGTTGTCGTTGACCAGATAAAGTTCGACTGCGCGATTCGCCGGGCATTGATACTGCCATCGCGTGAACGCGGCGGGCGCATCCTTCGCCGGCACGCCGCTGCAGCCGTCAACCTCCGCCCAGAATGCCGCCTGATCGAGCGCGGGCCGGGTCGGCGTGCCGTCCCATGCGCCGGTAAAGCGCCCGCCCGGCGGGCCGCCGCGGTCAGGCACCGATTTGTCGAGCAGGCCGTTGATCATGAGCGCCGACACCGGATGCGGCGGCTTTTTCTCGTCGCCGAACAGCGTGCCGACCACCGGCGCGATCGCGGCGAATTTGCCGGAGCGTTCGATGCCCAGACGGTGCGCCATCATGGCGCCGTTCGACATGCCGGTGGCGTATACCCGCGCGGGGTCGATCGGGTAGGCGGCGATCAGCCGGTCGACGAGGGCGCCGATAAAACCGACGTCATCAATGCGCCGCTCCATCGCGTAGCCGCAGCAATGCCCCGCGTTCCACGTCAGCAGGCGGTCTTTCCGGCGGCCGCTGCCCTCGGGGTAGACAACGATAAAGCCCTCGCTGCGGGATTTGTCGGTGAAGCCCGTCATCTGTTCGGCGTTGTCGGCATTGCCGCCGCCGCCGTGCAGAACCACCACCAGCGCGACACGCGCGTTGCCCCCGGCTGCACCGGCGGGCACGCGCAGCACATAGCTGCGCTCGATGCCGTCGTGGATCAGGGTTTGCCGCGGGGCGGATGCGCGGCCATCGGCGTCCGCGGCAACGGCGCTGCAGGCGAGGCCCGTCGCGGCGGCGAGGACTGCGAGAATGAAAAGTCTGCCGGGGGTGCGCATGCGAAATGATGCTCCCGTTGAATGGAGTGGGGCAGGGCCGGTGATGCGGAATGGGGGGGCTTGGGGAATTAACGTTCCGGTTTTGCCGCGCGGCACGCGTCGGCCAAGAATCGACGGTTATGCATCATGTCGGCTTTCCGATTGGATCGAAACCGAAACGGCATGAGTTACCTCCGCACAAAGTAAGACGAATGCATCATCAACTTCGACTAGGGTCGAGACCTCAGATAGTCACCTTCGTTGAAAAAGGTTTCATCCGGTAGTTTTATTCTGAACGGTAGTGAGCCTGCTTCCTGAACTAGGGCGTGTTCACACTAATTGGTGGATATGATATGCTATTGGCATGGAGATCACCAAAGAGCAATATCGCCTGATCGAGGATTGCCTGCCGCGCCAGCGCGGCAATGTCAGTCTCTCGAACCTGCAAGTTCTGAAT
>CAISYC010000057.1 GCA_903889565.1 uncultured beta proteobacterium | reverse complement strand
GGCCCGCCTTCACGCGATCAACCGCCAATTGCCTAAACTCGGCCGTGAATTCCTGCTTCGGTATCTTGAACATATTTCTTCCTTCCTGTCAGTTGAGTTTATACCCACCTCTTGGAAGACGAAATTTCGGGGGAAGCTCAGTGACCGGCTCAATGCTATCGGCCACCGCCCACGCGACCCTCATCCAAAACGGCGGATTTGAATTAACCGATGGTGCCAGCTATCCCTATAATCATCTGGCCAGCTGGACCTACAGCAATGTGGATGCTGTTACCGGTTTGTGGACTCCCTACGAGGGTAGCTGGACCGTCGATCTGAACGGATCTGCCCCCGGTTACATCCAGCAGAGTTTCAGTACTGTTGCAGGTCAGTCCTACCAGCTGCAGTTTGCACTCACCGGGAACTACAGCGGATGCGGTGCAGGTTGCACCCGGCAGGTCCAGGTTACCGCGGGTGATCTTAATACGGTTCTTACGGCGACTGAGGCCGCGAATTATTCGTTTTCGAATCCCGGGTGGCAATTGGAGACGTTATCTTTTACCGCACAATCCACTATCAGTACCCTTGAGTTCGCGAGCTATAACACACCGGGCGCTTCGGGCCCGGTGATAGATGGCGTAAGTGTCGTTGCGCTCCCCGTGCCCGAACCCGAAACGTACGCAATGATGCTCTTCGGGCTTGGGCTGCTGGGATTGGTATCGCGCCGCAGGAAACAGACTGGCGCCTAATTTTTACGTTTTGCTGCAGTGACAGAGATCCCGCTTCGGCGGGATTTTTGTTGCAGGTGGTGCCGGCTGCTTTTGGCAGCGGTTCGCGAGTATCGGTCAAAGGTCGGAAGCCGACCGGAGGGGGATTGTCCTGTTTGCCGGGAACGGTCGTGTTAAAAGTAAAGCAGGGAATCGGCAAACCGGAGTCACCGACGCTTGGGCAGAAAATGGGCTACCCTGCGGCTGCCGCGTAAAACAACTAACTACTCACGCTTCCCAGGCCGGTATCGCAAACGCAATGACCCAATCCAGCCTTTCGTCCAATCGCGCAACCAACAAGCTTCTTGCAGAGGTTCGCGCGTGCAATCTCTGTGCAATTTTCCTGCCGGAAGGCCCTTGCCCGGTATTGCAAGTGCATTCCGCCGCAAGAATCCTGATCGCCGGGCAAGCGCCAGGGAGCAGGGTTCATCAGACTGGGGTTCCCTTTGACGATCCGAGCGGTGACCGCCTGCGAGACTGGATGGGTATCGACAAGTCGACGTTTTACGATGCAACGCGCATCGCAATTTTGCCAATGGGATTCTGTTACCCGGGAACGGGGAAATCCGGCGACTTGCCGCCGCGACCTGAGTGTGCGGTTACTTGGCGAGCGAAGCTTCTTGCGCGAATGCCGGACGTAAAGTTAATGCTGGTAATCGGTCAATACGCACAAGCTTGGCATCTTAACGATTCTGCCAAGGACAACCTCACCGATACCGTCGCGGCTTGGAGGGACTACTGGCCAAAACTGCTCCCCCTCCCGCATCCAAGTCCACGTAACAATATCTGGCTGAAACGCAATAGCTGGTTTGAGAAAGATGTATTGCCTTCACTGAAAATGCGAGTTCAGAAAGTTCTGCGGTAACGGCGACTTTTCGCTTGTGGCTGGGTGCCGAAGGTCATCAAAACCCAGCCAATGGCCGAAGTCCGACAAGATGGCATCCCGCAGATTACTACCCCCAACCTGAGGGAACCGGCCAAGGGCTGGGCGCCTGCATTGACGCCTGCCGTAAGCCAGGAACAAGGTTCCGGATTAGAAAATATGGGTGAAGATCCAGTAGAGCGATCCGGAGAGCAGCATCGCGATCGGCAGCGTTAATACCCATGCCATCGCCAGATTGCGTATCGTCGACATCTGCAATCCTGATTTGTTTGCCGCCATGGTGCCAGCAACGCCCGACGAAAGGACATGGGTGGTCGAGACCGGCAGGCCATACATATCGGCTGCACCGATTGTCAGCATGGCGACCAATTCCGCCGAGGCGCCCTGCGCATAGGTCAGGTGGGTCTTGCCGATTTTTTCGCCGACCGTGACGACGATCCGCTTCCAGCCGATCATGGTGCCAAGGCCCAGCGCAATCGCTACCGCGACCTTGACCCACAAGGGAATAAATTTGGTCGCGTCGTCGATTTCGATTTTAAACGCCTTGATATTCGCCTTGGCTTCGCCGTCAAACGTGACCGCGCCGCTTTTCTCGACAAAGCGGATCGCCTCCGAGGCCAGATACATGTCGTTGCGCACGTTGGCAACGGCCTCGGCCGGAACTCGCGCCAACGTGCCGTGCGTTCTGACCTGAACCCCGATATCACCGGTGACCGTGGCGAGGGCCGTGATGACCTCCGGCTTGAATTCCCTGGTACGCACATATTCGGACAGCGTCGCGCGCGAATCGGCCGGCACCGCGACGGGCGCGCTTTTCATCAGGGATTGCTTGGTCACTTCGGTGACCGCCGCGAAACGCGTCATTTGATCGACCGGCATCGCACGATTCAAGGCGTAGGCCATCGGCACGGTGCCAACGAGGATCAGCATGATCAGCCCCATGCCTTTCTGGCCGTCATTCGAACCGTGCGCGAACGAAACCCCTGTGCAGGTCAATATCAGCAAGCCGCGGATCCACCAGGGCGGCGCATGATTGCCTTTGGGGGCCTCATAGAGCGCCTTGTTTTTGACCAGTGCGCGCAAGGCCAGCAGCAGCAATGCGGCACATCCGAATCCGACCAGCGGCGAAAGCAGCAGCGAATAGCCGACCTTGGTCGCCTGCGCCCAATCGACACCACTGGTACCGTCGCGTCCGTGCATCAATGCGTTGGCCACGCCGACGCCGATGATCGACCCGATCAGCGTGTGCGAGGACGACGCCGGCAGCCCCAGCCACCATGTACCGAGATTCCAGATGATGGCGGCGATCAACAGCGCAAAAACCATGGCAAAACCCGCCCCCGAGCCGACCTGAAGGATCAACTCGACTGGTAACAGCGAGATGATGCCGAAGGCCACTGCCCCGCTGGAAACCAGTACCCCGAGAAAATTGAAAAGACCGGACCAGATCACCGCAAAATTCGCCGGTAGCGAATGGGTATAGATGACCGTCGCCACCGCATTGGCCGTGTCATGAAAACCATTGACGAATTCGAAACCGAGCGCGATCAGCAAGGCAACGCCGAGCAATATGAAGGGCAGCACCGTGGTGGTTTTCGTGCCTGCTTCGCTCACATCGGTTACCAAGCTATACGCAGTAAAAGCCAGCCCGATCGCGAGCATGCCGACAAAGACGATCATCGTCACCATGCCGGGGGCGTGATCCATTCTCGGGCGTACGGCGTTTTTTTCGTGTATGGCTGCGGAGACGGCACTCATTGGGCAACCTTTTTATGATTTGTTTGATTGATTCAAGTTAAGTCAGAGACATGATATTTGTGTGACAGCGCTCCGCCTTTTGTCCTGCCGGCGAACACTGCACGACGACCTCCAAACGCCAATTGATTGCCCTGCATGGTTGCGCAATTGCTTGTCAGGCCCCAATCGCCGGTCGGAAGTTGGCGCCGAAAGCGCATTGACACATTTCCGTAACACGCCCAATTCAAAATCGCGGCCTGCCTGACCGGGATTCGCAAGAACCCCGCCCCCCAAAGTTAGCCCGACGCCGGAGTAAACCGAATTGAATTTGGCAAGCAGCTGGCGGTTCTTTGGCGCAAACGCGTTGGGCCTCGCCATGCTGGCGATAGCGCAGGTCGCAACCGCCGAAGTGACCGGCGCGGGTTCATCGTTCGCGGCGCCGGTAATGCAACCGTGGAGCGAACGATTCGAGGTCGCACAAAAAATCTCCGTGCATTACCAGGCTGTCGGATCGGGTGAAGGCATCCGCCGGGTTACCGCCAGAGCGGTGGACTTTGCTTTGACCGATATCCCGCTTACGCACGTGGAACTTGCGCAGGCCGAGCTCGCGCAGTTTCCGGTAGTGATCGGTGCAATCACCCCTGTAATCAATCTGCCGAATGTCGCACAGAACCAATTACGCCTGTCGGGAACGGTGCTGGCGGCCATCTACATGGGCAGGATAGTCGCGTGGAATGACCCCGCGCTGCGCGCCCTTAACCCCGATCTCGACCTGCCCGCTCTGCCCATCCGCGTCATCCATCGCGCGGATGGATCGGGAACAACCTTCGTATTTACCAATTATCTATCAAAGCAAAGCGCCGAATGGCAGGACAGGATCGGCATTGGCTCCCGGCTCCAGTGGCCCGCGGGCAGTGGTGCGAACGGCAACGAAGGCGTGTCGAAAAGCGTGCGCGAAACAGCCGGATCAATCGGCTACGTCGAATATAACTATGCGTTGAAACACGGCTTGACAACGGTTCAACTCGGCAACAAAGCGGGCAACTATGTGGCGGCCAACGACAGCAATGTCCGCGCTGCATTTTCGAATACCACCTGGTCCCGCCCGAGCTACTACGAAATCGTGACCGACCGCGGCGGCGACAGCAGCTGGCCGATCGTCGGCGTGACATTCGTTTTGCTTTCGACCAGTCCCGCCAATTCTGCAGCCGCGCGCGAGACACTTAAATTCATCGACTGGATTTACCGGGACGGGGTCGCTGTTGCTGCGGAAAACCACTATGTCGCGATTGATGATGCGAATCTCATAAAACGCATCGAAGCATCGTGGAAAAGCATCAAGGACCGCGCGGGTCAAGCCATCTGGAAAGACAGTGCCAATTAACCGCTTTGGACTCACGGGGCTGAAGTCACGTTTTGCAGCAGGCGTGTTATCGGGACTCGTATGCGTACTCTACGCCGTCAATGCACACTCGAAAGGTGCTCCGACAACGCTCCGCAGCAGGCATGTTTTCCGGGAGCTCATTGTTCAGGGTGAGCGCCCGGAAATCGCGGCCTGCATGGCCGCCGCCGTCGCTTTCGTCCGGCGCGATGCGAAGTTCGATGCGGTGCGCTGGGCCGACGATGTATCCGACTCCGCGTACATGCGCGAAACGGAAGGCGGCATACATGTTTCGCGCACGGTCCGGTTCAAAGCACAGCTGCGCGACCGCGCGCACGGCTTTTTTTCGGAAACATGGGCACGCGCCGAAATTACCTGCGAGCAGCGCGACGAAGAGGCACCCGAGGTGCGCTTCGCTCCGCTGAAATAGCAGAGCGCTGGCTTGGAAAGTTATCTGACATGACGTTTGCGCGGATATTCAGAAATGGCCGCCGGAGGAATCGCCCGGCGAGCCGGCGTAAATTCGCGTACGCCCCTTGGATCAACGCGTTTGCGGTCATCTGCATCGGCCTGCCTGCTGTGGCCGCCGGCGCGGAAACAGTGGCCGTAGGGGACTATGAACTCGCGGTCGCCACGCCGCGGCCGGCGCCGGCCCATCCGTTTCCCGATAACATGACCATGGAGATTCCCGCTCCCGAGTCAGTCGGGTTCCATGCGCAATCGACCGTGGTGAAACAGTATCACCCGGGATTTTCGGCGATCTATTCCGGCGCCAACAGTCTTGATCCGGTGGCCCGCTGGGCGCAAACAGTAGACCTCACGCTGTTTCTTGGTCTGAGGCTGGACGACAACACCGAGTTCTGGATCAATCCAGAGATCGATCAGGGATCGGGACTTAACAACACGCTGGGCGTCGCCGGATTTCCCAGCGGAGAAGCATACAAAGTCGGCGCCAACGTGCCTTACGTGCGCCTGCCCCGCGCCTTTTTCCGGCGCGTCATCGATTTGGGCGGCGAAACACTCGTTACCGACTCCGGCCCCAATCAGCTTGCCGGAACCCACCAGTCCGACAATCTGACCATTACCGCAGGCAAGTTTGCCGTCGTCGATATATTCGATACCAATACTTACGCTCACGATCCGCGGGCCGACTTTCTCAACTGGGCCGTCATCGAATCAGGCGCTTTCGATTACGCCGCCGATTCCTGGGGCTACACCTATGGCGCAGCGACAGAATGGAACGTTTCCCGCTGGACCTTGCGCGGCGGCGTGTTCGCGCTGTCGGAAACACCCAACGGAAAAAAACCCGACGCGAGTTTTCGCCAACAGATGTTCGTCGCCGAACTCGAACGGCGGCACCAGTGGCGCGAACACGATGGAAAACTCAAATTGCTTGCCTTCATCAATCGCGCCAACATGGCGAGTTATGCGGATGCCGTAAGAGCCGCCGCCTTGACCGGCGGTACACCGGACGTTTCGACGGTCCGGCGTTTCGCTTCACGCCCGGGAATCGCGCTCAACTTCGAACAGGAAGTCACCGCCGATCTGGGCGTTTTCGCTCGCGCCAGCATGAATGACGGCAGCAAAGAGTCATTTGACTTTACCGACATCAATAAGTCGGTATCCGGCGGATTCGCCCTGAAAGGGACATCCTGGAATCGGCCGCGTGACACGCTCGGCGTTGCTGCGGTTATCAATGGACTGTCCGGCGACGCGCAAAGCTACTTTGCCAACGGCGGCCTCGGTGTGCTGGTCGGCGACGGTCAATTGAATTACAGAACTGAACGAATTCTAGAGACTTATTACGCGCTGCAGTTGGACCACGGTGTCGCAATCAGCCTGGACTATCAGTATGTGCAAAACCCCGCCTACAACCGAGACCGCGGGTCGGTCTCACTGTTTGGCATCCGATTGCACGCCGACTTTCGATGATTCGCGGGAAACGGTTGCCCGATCTGCGGCCGTTGTGATTTGCTATCGCTGAAGGAGCTCGTGTAATGAAACGTCGAAGCCATTTCGGGTAATCAATGCGGCGTGTGTAAGAAGTTTTTCGGTTCTGCTTTGGCCGAATTGCGACCGTCCGGATGGTATGCGCCTCCCCTCCGACAATCGCGGTCGCAGAAAATGCATGCGCCGAAAATGTTATTTGCTGACCCTCGGTCAGGCTGGCAGTAGCGTAATGCCGCTAGAAATTGCAAACTTCGATCGCAAGGCCGCCAAGGCTTAAAGAATTGGCTGTCGTGGACTGGTTGGAAAGCAGGAACGGGCGGCACAGTCCTGCCGTAGACGTGGCCCGGCAGACCCGAGCAAAATCGTTTGTGCCTTGAATGAAATTGGGTTTAAAATCGATAGCCATTGCAAGTATTTGATTTTTAAAAACTACGGATTGCGTTGACCGCTTTTGATCCGTTGGTTGCGAGTTCTAATCTCGCACCGCATGCCAATAATCAATGAGTTACAGGATAACTCCGGTTTTGTTTCATCTTCGTGCCGGGCCCGTGCTTTATTGTGGCACTGGCCTTTTTTCTTTGCGGGTTCTTTTTTCTGAAGAAATCGGCTGTGGGCCGATTCGTGAGCCGGTATTTGCAGTGCCTGCTCACAAAACATTTGATTCATTACGCCCAGACCGATGAGGTTTGAGGAAACAATAAGCCTATGAACGACGAGACGCCCGATTCCGAGCCGCAAGCTGACGCCGCACCCGCCAACACCGTGGCGGTTGAGTCCTCACCGCCCAAACTCCAGCCCCCGGATCCGCGCCAGCGGCTGCGGCAGTTGCTCTCCGTTCCCGAGCGCAATCGAACCGATGCGATGTGGGATGAGATTGTCGAGCTCGAAATTCAGACCAGCCCCGCCAATCGCGCCCAGCCGCAACAAGGCAATTCCGGGCAGCGCCAGGAACCGGGCCGGAAGCCGGATCAGTCAAAGCGCCAGCAACCGCCGTCCGGTGGCAAACAGGGCAAGCGATTTTTCAACAAGGGACGACGCGGGCCGGGCAAGGCCCAGTAAGTAAGTGCCGCAATATAACTCGCATCGCTGAGAGCGAATTCGCTCGAACCGGATGATCTTCCTGCGCCCTTCGGCTAATTGCCCCGGGGCGTTTTCTTTTTCTGCTCCAGGTCAATTATTAAGGTAAATCGGGGTTCCCGCCGTTAATCACCCGAGGGCCTTATTGAGCATCCTCGACCAACCAGGAGCCAGCCATGAGTGTAAATGCGGTCAGTAGTCCAAAGGTGGCACCACAGCCCCCGGTCGTCGCGCAGGTCCGGCAGTCGGGCCGGGACAGCGATGGCGATAACGACGGCAGCAGTGCGAAAGCGGTGTCAGCCCCGGTTGCGCCGACGACCAACACGAACGGCCAGAAACTGGGCCAACGGATAAACGTCGCCGCTTGAGGTCGAAAGCGGAAATTTCCGTCGACCGCACAGATTCAATTGTCGTTTCATTCACACCCCCGTGGGCATGCCATCGAGGGTGTTTTTTTGCCCGCCGAATTTCTGCGACTGATTCAAGTGCTAGTGGCCCGATTGCTTTGAATTGGCGGCCTGCGCTTTTCTTGCGTTTATATAGACAATACGGTCGGTGGTAACGAATCTGCCGCTTTCCACCGTAGGCCGCATCACCTGCTCGAACAATTGCTGTTCTTCCGGCAGAAACTGCTCCGCGAGTATGACTTTCAGCGACGGTGCCAGCGGGTGTGGAGAACTGCCGATGAAGGCTTCCCACGACAAACTCGCGGCAGGCAGCACGTCAACATGAAACTCCATGTGGATATCAACGTAGCCGGCCGCTGAAACGAGATTCAGAAGGTCGCGTTCCGAATAATTGGCAATCGGGCTCTGCGCGATCTTCTGTTCGGTATCCGGATATTGTGCGGCCTTCCATCGATAGAGCAGCGGCATAAAGCGGTCTTGCGACTGCGGTGTGCGGGCATCGACAACCTTCTTCAAGGCGCAGGCTGCGATCGCCTCATCGCGGAATAACGGCTCGGCAATCGAGAGGCGTCCGCCGGGTTTGAGAATGCGATGAAATTCGCGCAATGCCGCGCATTTATCTGCAACGTATGCAAGAACGGCGCGGGTCGTGACCGCATCGACTGAGGCGTCTGCAATATTGCCAAGCTGTCCGGCCGCACATTCCAGAAAAACACATTGATCAAGCACGTTGCGCTGCGCGGCGAGCGTCCTGGCATGGCGCAGCAACGGGGCCGAGATATCCGTCAGGATTACCCCAAGAGAGGGGCCGATTCGATCGATTGCACGGAATGCAACGAGACCATCCCCGCTGCCGATGTCCGCGAGCGTCATCCCGGCGACGAGTTGCGCGCCGTCAATAACGCGGTCCGCGTAACTTTCGATCGCCGCGCGGACGGTGCGATTGTAAGCGTCGTCTTCGGCATGGCGGCGGCTTAATATCCACTCCGACCACAGATCCGACCGGATTTCGGGCTCGTCGTTGCTCATGAATGCTAGTCGCCAAGGCAGATCGGTGATTGCGCGGAAGTACCGGCAAGGAGACTGCGAGTCAAGAAAATATCAGGGAGCGGGCGCAAAGACGCAGCATGGGCTGCCGGTGCTTTCCTGGTGAGGCGGGCGGTAAGTGCCTTCGGGACTACGCGATGCCGACGCAGCGTAAATCCCCAAGGCAGCTGTTTGGCAACAAATGGTTTTGCAAATGCCATGAGGTTCCAGCCGGTGACGATGGAATAGCCTCATTGTATGACAGCCGGATTGATTGGTAAGCGGGCATATTGCAAACGCTATTGTCCGCTTGCACCCGTTCCACGACCGGCTTGCCTCCCCATTGTTGATTCGGCATCCGCCAGCTGTTCGAGCCTGCGCGTGTTTACGCAAGCGCCGTGGCAGTTCCAATTTTCAAAGATGAAATGCCCCTCGCTTATTTCACGCCGGCATTTGCCAGCGACTCGCCGATTTTCTTGTCGGCATGCGGGATATTTATGCCCAGCCAGTCGCGGAGAAACTTCAGCAGTTCCACTAAAATCATCGCCTGTCGGTTTGCGCAGAGCCGCCACTTTGATGCTCGATGCCGCCGCGCCAGTGATCGACGCAATGCAGTTCCAGTTCGTGCCGGACGGCCAGCCGGTCGATCAAATAGCAGGCGCTGGCGCCCTCATAAGAGCCCACTTCGAGCACGCGCCGCGGCGACACGCCAGATGATGATCTGGTCGCAAAAAGCCTGCGCCTGGGAGGTGAACCACGCATTGGTGAATTGATAATGGTCGCCGGGAAACGGATCGGGCGGCGGGCGATTGCCGGCGAGGCTCTGTGCCGGTCGTTCCCCGCTGCGAACATTGGCATTCGTTGCGTAATTCATGATTTATGTCCGGGACGAAGTCCAAAGGAATTGTTGTCGCGCGTGATCCGCAGCAAATAATCTGCCGCCCGGCGATAGACGTCTCGGCAATGATTATAGGGATGCGCCAATTACAAATGGCTGACGAAATCATGTCTGCGCCTGCGCCCGACCGCTGCCGACGATTTCCGTTGGCGGCTGCAGGATTCGGGGCCGCAACGCGGATTCCGGCAGCGTCTGCGGCCGCCCGCATGCGCGGCGAATGCCGGCGCCGTCGTCCGATAATCAACGTGTTACGATCACCGCAATGAGCGGTATGCCGCAGTTGCATTTATCCTGTTGCGCGGCCGCTACCGTGCTGTAGCATTGGAGTTGTTTTCATTATTCCTCCGCATCTCACGGAAATGTGCCATCACCGTGTGATATTTTGACGCTACTGCCGAGTTCGCCATGATCAGATCGAGTTGTATCGCAGTCCCGCTTATCCTTCTCATCGCCGGCTGTTCGCCGGCGCCGAAATCCGCTGCCGAGGGCAGCGCCGGCGCGACCATGCCGACCGCCGGTCAGGACGGGCAGACCCAACCGATCTCCGTCTATAAAATCCTGCGCGATGTCGTCGGTCATGTGGTCATGATTACCGAAATCTCCGACGACAGCGAGCCCACAGAATGGACCTTTGACGCGGACGAATTCAAACAGGCCGAAATACTTTCCAGCGAGGCGACGGCAACGACAGCGACGATCACGATTTTCATGACCACGCGCAACAATCCCAAGCCGGACGAGGATGCCGTGCAGGTGACCGGCCGGTTGCGGCTCTATTACCAGCGCCAGAGCGACAAGTGGGTGCTGAAAAAAATCGACAACCTCAGTTTCCGTTACACGGTAGGGGTGTCGACCTAGTTGTGCTATCTGCACATATGCCGGACCGCCGCAGTTTTTGGCGTTACGCTTGATCTACAGTCATTTCGCGGGTTGTCACCATGGCCGGTTTAGAGCGTGAAGTCGTTGTCGTCGATATCAAGATCCCGTTCATGTCGATGGTGGTGCTGATGGTCAAGTGGGCCATCGCAGCAGTGCCTGCTGTCATGATTCTGGTCGCGCTGGCCGCCGCTGCCGGCGCCGTCATGGGGATGATCTTCGGCAGCGGCTGGCATCATTGGACCTGGGGCGGGCCGTGGACCTGAGGCGGCTGGGGCTTGCGCATCGACGTTGTTGACCCATCGCAATGGACGCGGCGGGTGAACTTGATTATCCTGCAGGCAGATTGTTTTTTCTTTGCAGCTCACCCGGTTCATTGTCAGCATGATTCACTGGCGCACTCTGCTCATCGCGGCCCTCGGTTTCGCCGGTGCGGTTGCGCAGGTGTCGGCCGCCGACGCCGACTGGCGCGGAACCTATAAACCGATCAGCGAAGAGTGCAAACCCAATTCCGTCAGATTGGGTAAAAATGCGATCTGGTTTGGCGCTGTCCGCAACCCTATTGCGGAGGTTCTGGTGAACAATGAAAATGAATACGCCGTCACCGTCGCTGCAACCGCCGGCGCCGGCTGGTCGGGGACGGTCATTGCGCTGACCAAAGGCAGGGGCAGCAATGCCGGCGGGGTCGATTTTTATCAATACCAGTCGGTTGACCAATGGCGGGTCGGCAATGAACAGCGTTATTGTGCCTACGCCAGCCGGCAATAGCCGGCGCAATCCGTTTGTCGCAAAATTGAATCCGCAGGAGGTTACATCATGAGATTAACGATAGTCGCGGGAATGACGATTTCGGTGTTGTGCAGTGGCGCACACGCCGCGGGCGAACTGTTTGATACCGCGCAGGTGATTTCTTCAAAACCGCGGATCGAGCGCGAGGTCGAAACCCGGCAGGAATGCGACGCGGCACCCGCGCCGAAAAAGGAGACCAGCATTGTGGCTCCGATCATCGGCGGTGTTGCCGGCGGCTTGCTCGGTCATCAGGTCGGGCAGGGCAGCGGCAAAACGGCGGCGACCATTATCGGCGCGACCGGCGGCGCGGTGGCCGGGGCCGTCATCGCCGACCGTGCGAATGCCAACGCCCAGTCGCCGCAACAATGCCGCAACGTTGAAACCTCGCGCGACGTCGTCAAGGGCTATGATGTGGTTTACCGCTATAACGGTCGCGAGGCGAGCGTCGTGCTGCCGTACAACCCGGGCAACACGATCAAGGTGGCGATCAGCGCGGTGGTTGAAGAGCGCCCCGCGGAAAACAGCAAACGCGGCAATGACGGCAACCGGCGCCGTGGTCGGGATGGCGATGGCCGGCGCGACCGCGACGGCTACGATGACCGCTCGCCGCCGCCGGGTAACGGCGGCGACAACGGCAATTACCAGTATCGCTATCAGGACCGCTAGCGCGCGGCGCGTTTGCGGCCGGCTTTAACTGGCGTCGCCGACGGTGAAAAAGGCCGTCGTGCCCAGTCCCGCGGCGCTGTCGAGCCAGACTTTGCCGCCGTGCCGGTCGATGATTTTCCGGACGGTGGCGAGGCCGATGCCGGTGCCTTCGAATTCGCTGGCGTGATGCAGACGCTGAAACGGCGCAAATAACTTGTGCGCGTATTTCATTTCGAAGCCGGCGCCGTTGTCGCGCACGAAATAGACCGCCACGCCGTCGCGCGCTTCAATCCCGATGTCGATTTTCGCCAGCGCCGTTTTTGCAGTGAATTTCCAGGCGTTGCCGATCAGGTTGTCGAGCGCGGCACGCATCAGGCCGGGGTCGGCGTCGATCGGCATCTCCGGCTGCACGGTAATCTCGATGCGGCGTGCCGGCTGTGCGGCACGCATCGCCGCCAGCACGCCCTCGGCCAGCGACGCCAGGTTGAAGCGCTGGCGTTTCATCTCCTGCCGCGACAGGCGCGCCAGATTAAGCAGATCGTCGATCAGGTCGCTCATGTGGCGGCTGCCGGCGACGATGCGCTGCAGATGGCCGAGTGTGAGCGCATCGAGCTTGTCGGCGTTGTGCTGCAGCACCAGCTCGCTGAAACCGTTGATCGCGCGCACCGGCGCGCGCATGTCGTGCGCGATGGTGTAGCTGAACGAGTCGAGTTCCTTGTTCGCAGCCTGCAATTCCGCCGTGCGCCGAGCGACGCGGATCTCAAGTTCGGCATTGAGCTCTGCCAGTTTCTGCGCGGCGCGGCCGCGTTCGATCAGGCGCCCCAGCTGGCCGGCGACAACCCCGATTGAATCGATCAGCGGCCGGTCGGGCGGGCGCGTCTCGGTAGCGAAGAATTCGAGGAAGCACACGAGCTCGTCACCGATGAAGACTGGAAATACAAAACCCGCGGCGATGCCGCAGTCGAGCGCGATTCTTTGCCGGTTGAAGGTATAGGCTTTGGCGATGTCTTCCAGCCATACCGCATGTCGCTCGCGTGCTGCAACCCCCACGAACTGGCCGCCGGGGCTGGCGTAAATACGGTCCTCCGAATGCGCGATGAAGCCGTCGAAGCGCGACTTGCCGTCGCAATGCCAGAAGGATGCCGGCGCTGTCGCCGTCGTCTGCCCTACGTGATAAACGGCAAGATGGCCGAGCGACCACGCGCCGTAGGCGCAGATCCGGCGCAGGCATTCCTCGAGGCCCGCCTGCGTGTTTGCCGCCTCGTTGGTGGCGCGGGCGAGCGATTCGAGCAGACCGAGCAGCGCTTCGCGGCGCCGGCGTTCGGTGATGTCGCGCGCCGAGCCGACGGTGCCGATGACGGCGCCCGCCTCGTCGCGAAACGGCGCCTTGTGCACCTCGAGGCTCAGGAAGCGGCCGCCGACGTTGCCGAATTCCTCGAACACGGAAGGGCAGTCGCGCGCGAGCGTGATGGCGTCGCTGTCCTGACAGAGTTCGCCGAAGGTATGCCAGTGCGGATTATCGGGGCGGCTGGCGCGTTCGCGCGCGGCGAAAAACATGTCGGTATTGCCGAGCGGCTCGTCGGTGTCGGCCGCACGGAGTAGCCTCTGCACAATCGCCTTGTTGGCGAAAATATAACGCTTGTCGAGATCCTTGGCCCAGATCATGTCGGGCACGTTGTCGCACATCAGGCGCAGCAGCGCGGCCAGCTTGCGCGATTGCGCCTCGCTCTCCTGCATCGCGGCCTCGGCCTGTTTGCGGGCCGAGATATTCATGGTTACGCCGACCGCCAGCAGCGGATTGCCGGCTTCATCGCGCTGCACCACCTTGCCCTTGGTGTGAACCCAGTGGTAATCCCCGGCCAGATCGGCCATGCGGTACTCGTAATCGAAGGTCGGGTCGCCCGGCTGCAAGGCCGAGGCGATCGCCTGTTCGAAGGCACTGCGTTCTTCCGGGTGCACCCGCGCGGCCCATGCGCGCAGCCCGTCGGGCGCGTGCGCAGTCTCCAGCCCCAGCATCGGCAGCAGGCCGTGATCGTAGATGAAGCGGTCGTTGGGCAGATCGAATTCCCACAGCAGCACCTGCGCGGCATCGACCGCCATTTTGATATTGCGCTCCGCGCGCATGCGCTCGGTGCAGTCGTGACTGACGATCACCATTGCCTGCCGGATGTGCTGCGGATCGAACAGGGGAATTTTCGCGACTTCGTAGCGGACTGAGGCGCCGCCGGCGTCGGTAAAGTGTTCTTCGCTGCGGCTGACACAGTTTGTCTGCCAGGCCAGGTCGTCGCTTTTTTTGCAGGCCGCCAGCGCCGCCGCCAATTCGGGGTAGAGCGCGCCGATTTCCGCGTCGGTCAATCCCTGCCAGCGTTTGTTCAGCAGCCCGAATGCGCGCAGGCAGACCGAATTGGCGACCAGCCAGCGGCCGTCGCCGTCCTTGAACTGGATGGCATCCGGAACCGCCTCGATCAGCGTGCGCAAATGCATCTCGTGTTCGGCCAATGCGAGTTCGGACTGCTTGCGCTGGGTAATGTCGCGCGAAAGCACGATGAAGCGCGGCGCCTGCCCCGCATCGACTGTTTTGCGGGAGACCGACAGCTCGAACCACAGCCGGCCCTGCGGCAGCGCGAGTTCAAACTGGCGGCCGTTCGAACGGCCTTGCGCGTGCGCTTCGCGCAGCGCGTCGAGACAAACGGCGGCGGCCTCGGGCGGCAGGATATCGGCAACCAGGCTGCCGATCAGTTTCTCCGGCGGCGCCGCCAGCAGTTCGGCCCGCGGCGAGTGAAAGCTGTAATAACGGCCGTCGAGTCCGACTTCGAACAGCAGGTCGGGGACGGCGTTGAGTGTCGCCGCCAGGTGGCTGCGCGCTGCATGAACTTCGGCTTCGCGCCGCTTGTGTTCGGTAATGTCGCGCATCACTGCCATGACGTGGGGCTGACCTTCATGCACCTTAATCACCCGCGTCGAGATTTCAACCGTGCGCGGCGACCCGTCCTTGTGTGTAATCGACCATTCTTCGCGGACCAGGTCTTCGCCGCGGCGCATGCGTTCCATGCGTTCGCGCGCATGCGACTGCACAACCGGATCAACATAGACGGTCTGGTACCAGCCAAGCTGGTTGATTTCATCGAACGTGTAGCCGGTGAGTTCCCGCATCGCGGGGTTCCAGATGGTGAACTGCACGAACGGCGCATCGCCGGTTTCGTGGCAGACGGCGATGCCGTCGACCATCATCTCGATGACCTGCCGGGTGAATCCGTCGTCGCTGTTCGGGAAGGCTTGCTGCGTCATTTTCCGGCAGTGGGCGGGAACCGCCGGCGGCGGTCGAATGAGTTGGCCGGAAAAAGCGTCGGCAGGGGGATAAATCGAATATTAAGTCAATTCGCCGCGGCGTGAAATGCCATTGTCTTTAATCATCGGCCGTTGTTCCGCGATATTGACGGAGTTCAGGATCGTGTGCAAGCAGGTTGCCCGCCGCATTACCCCATTGATTCGGCAGGCGCGGTGCCGCGACGCCGCGCAAAAAAAGCCCCTCTTGCGAGGGGCTTTTCATGATGCTTCGTACAGCCGAAGCTGACGAAAAATCAGTGACGGCATTCAGCCGGCACGTATTTCCACTGCGTCGTGTCGCCGTTGGTGCTGCAGGCCCAGCCGACGCGACCGCCGCCGATCGAAGGCGTCAGCACGATGGTGACCGCGGTGCCCACCGAGGTGGCGCTGCCGCCGATCACGATCACGCCGCCATTCGACACCGAACCGCCGGAAATGCGACCCGCCGTGGTGACCGTAAGGCCGACGCCCGCGCTGCCGAGTGTGGCATCGGTGGTGGCTTTTTCAGCGACGGTGGTTTTGAAACCGCTCGCCGCCAGCACCAGTTCCGAAACACGCGC
>CAISYC010000056.1 GCA_903889565.1 uncultured beta proteobacterium | reverse complement strand
GCATTCAGAACTTGCAGGTTCGAGAGACTGACATTGCCGCGCTGGCGCGGCAGGCAATCCTCGATCAGGCGATATTGCTCTTTGGTGATCTCCATGCCAATAGCATATCATATCCACCAATTAGTGTGAACACGCCCTAGAAGGTGTGGATGCAACCGCTGTCGGGATTTCGGACTTCTATTCATGGCGTGGGGAGGATGTTTTTTACACGACAGTAAAAACGGTATCAAATCCTCACATTCGAATATTGCTCTACCAGCCGCAGTATTACGATACTTCTCGTAGCTGGCATCCGGATTCGGATTTGGCGGAAGCTACGGTGGATGATCCAACGTATGCCGATGGCTTTGTCTATCAATGCCGCATTGAAGTGTCGATACCAGCAACAGCCACTAAATAGTCACGGCAAGCCACATAGTGCTTGCATGTAACCTTAACCCCCATGCCCCACCCCCTCAAACTCGCAGCCCTATCAATCACACAATCACACAAGGGGACAGACCACGGTTTTTTCGAAAGCCAACGGTCGCAGTCGGCCTTGGCCCGTTAGCCGCGGCATCTTGAGCCAATCAATCGCCGCTAATTGATCATGCCCCGCCGCGCCCGCCTTCGAATCGCCGACATCCCGCTGCATATCATTCAACGCGGCAACAACCGGGCTGCGTGTTTCTACAACGACGACGATTGCCTGTTCTATCCGCATCATCTGGGCGAGTTCGGGCGCAAGTTCGAATGCGCAATCCATGTCTATGCTCTGATGACTAACCATGTGCATCTGCTGCTCAGTCCGCGCAAAGCAGCGGGGGCGTCGCTGCTGATGAAACACCTGGGGCAGCGCTATGTGCAGTATGTGAACAAAACATACCGGCGCAGCGGCACGTTATGGGAAGGTCGCTTTCGGTCGAGCCTGGTACAGGTGCAGGATTACCTGTTGCGCTGCTACCGTTATATTGAACTCAATCCGGTGCGGGCCAATATGGTCGAGCACCCGGCAGGTTACCGTTGGTCGAGCCACTCAGTGAACGCGGCCGGCAAGCAATCCACGTTGATCACGCCGCACGCAGAATATCTCGCGTTAGGAACTGACGGGCCGATCCGGCGGCAGCGCTACGCGGACTTATTCAGGACTGAGATCGATGAAGTTGAACTCAAGGATATCCGGGTGGCCGTCAATGGCGGATATGCGTTTGGCGGGGAACGCTTCAAGACGGAGATTGCAGCGGCGCTGGGCCGGCGTGTCGCGCCAGCGGTTGGTGGGCGTCCTGCGGGCGGGGGTGGATATGATGAAAAACAACAGGAGCTTTCGCTATGAAAAGCGATAAAAAAACCGTGGTCTGTCCCCTTGGGTCCTAGCGCATGATGCAATCGATCGGGCGCCGGTTCGGACGGCAAGAAAACCGTGGTCTGCCCCCTTGAGTTGATGTCGAAAACTTCCTAGGCTTCGCCCATCTCGGGTGCATGTGTATCATCCTACGAACCCATTTTTGAGATGGCTTCTAAAGAACATTGCTAACGAAAGGCGCCTCGCGGTTTATTTGCATTTTCCATATATTGCAGAGTGCTATCACTTTTACAATCAGTTCCGCGATTTCGTTCACACTCGGCGACGAGCTGGCGCCGCTTATTTTCAGCCGCTTCTTTCTGCTGCTTTTGCTGCTCGTAAGCTTGGCGCTCCAAGCTGTTTTGCATTATTGCGGTCGTGGGTGATGGCGTATATGTGCGAGTAATCGTTACCGTAGTGGAAGGATGATAGGAGGGAGATGGTGCAGGGCGATCTGGCCCGGCGAATTGGCTGAGACTTCTCCCCGCGCCGCCTGTTGGTGTTTGCTCAGCGCGATCAACCGCCTGATTCCAAGTACGATCATCGAGTGCAGTTGGCCGTTTAATCGTATTGGCGCCGTTCGGTTTCCTGGCCGGAGGCTCAGGCACTACAGGCATGTCAGTAGGATCGCCAAAATGAACCCTCCCTTCTTTGTCGGTCCATTTGTAAATATTACTTGCCGCAAAACTCCAAGACACAAAAAAAAGACACATTGCTGCAAGAATGATTTTCCCCATACATCCCCCTGAATGGCACAGGATAAGTTCTTGGTCTAGCGTCCGTACAGTCTTTGGTATTGCAGTTGTTGTGGCTTTTGTTGATCTTGCATCGCTTGCCGTCGCGCTTCGAGCTCCGCTTGTTGGCGCTGACGTTGCTGTTCCTGATCTTGTCGTTGCTGATCAATTTGCAGTTGACGTTCATAAACGAGGCGAGCGGCGTCATTTTGCCTCCCGAGCTGGTCGGCATAGCGGCGCGCCGACTCAAGTTCACTTTGTTGTCGTCGCTCCATCGCCTGCCGTTGCGTCTCTGCGGCAGCGGCTGCCCTTTCATCGTCGGCACGCTTCTTTTCAATTTCCACCAATCTTGCTTTTTCAGCGTCGGCCGCGATGCGGGCCATTTCGGCGTTTGCCAAATCAGAGCGATATTTCCAATATTCCGCGCCGCCCAGAGTGAACGCGAGAATTAGGATTAGGACCCGCGCAGGCGTCCAAAATGGTTCGATGATTTCGACATTTTCCAGAACTTCAAGCCTAGCGTCGTAACGCTTTCTACGATCTGGATTGGAAAGGGTAACAAAAGCTTCGCGAAGTGCGTTGAAACGCAGCTTGGCGTTATCGTCTTTCGCGTTTCCGGGAATCTCAGGATCGCGTTTTTCCCTTAGACTTTGATAAGAGGCATCGATGACTTCCGGACTCGCAGTTCTCGCGACTTCAAGTACATCGTAAAGAGTTTTGCCGTCAGCCATTATTACTGTCCATGAATACTTATAAATGTATAAATTTGTGGTGCAAAATGATGCTAGGCAATGGTATTAGCATATTAGTATTAATACCTGCATTGCAACTCGTCGTGCAAATTGGATAAAAAGTCCCAGACTCTGAGAGATCGGCTGTTTTGCGGTCGCCAGCAACGGAGCGCAACCTTATAAACAAGCAGTTGGGGAACGCATCCGGAAACGTAATTGTTTGCCCCCTCGATCACACAAGGGGACAGACCACGGTTTTCGCAAAGTTAACCGTCAAAAAGCCGTGACCGTCGCCGGATTTCCTAGCCGGCGACGGCCGAAACCTTGATGTGGCCCATCTTGCCGCTCTGGTAGTCGCGCATGGCCTGATGTATCTCCGCCTCGGTGTTCATCACGAACGGCCCGTAACCGACGATGTCTTCGTCGATCGGTTGGCCGCTCAGCAGCAACAGCTTGGTATCGGCCAGCGCCTCAAAGGCGATCATGCTGCCGGCGCGTTCGAACACCACCAGCGTTGCCTCGCCGAGGTCGTCGGCGTGATCGGCGAACCGCACACTGCCCTGCAGCACGAACAGCGCCGCGGTGTCGCCGTCGCGCAGCGTAAAAACCGTGGTTTCCCCCTGCTTCAGCCGCACATCCCACAGCTGCATCGGGCTGAAAGTGCGCGCCGGGCCGGTGGCGCCTTTGTATTCGCCGGCGATCACGCGCACCATGCCCGCGCCGTCCGGCAGCACGACCTGCGGGATCTGCTTCGCGGTGATCGCTTGATAACCCGGTGGCGCGGCTTTGTCTTTGGCCGCCAGATTTACCCACAGCTGCACCACTTCGAATGGACCGCCCGCGGCTGAAAACTCTTTGCCGTGAAACTCTTCGTGCACAATGCCTGCAGCCGCCGTCATCCATTGCACCTCGCCCGGCCCGATCATGCCGCCGCCACCGGCCGAATCGCGATGCTCGACCTCGCCCTCGTAAACGATCGTGACCGTCTCAAACCCGCGATGCGGATGCTCGCCGACGCCACGGCGTTTGGCCGACGGCTGAAAGTGATGCGGCCCGGCGTAATCGAGCAGCAAAAACGGCGACAACTCGCGCGCGAGATCGTTGTAAGAAAACATCGTGCGCACCGGAAAGCCGTCGCCGACCCAATGGCGCTGGTTGTTGCGATGGACGAGTGCGATTTTTTTCATGACTGCTTCCTATGACGGTAACGGCGCCGATTGATTCCGCGGTGGCCGTCATTATCCGCCGGCGCCGCGTACCCGCCAAACCCGCCGGCGAACCTGTGACGCCGCTGCCGCAACCGCATTAGAATAGCCGCAGGCGCGATTACAACAATCCGAACAAGCGGCCCCCCCATGGCACTCGCATCGATCCGCGGCGTTACGCTCAACTACGCAGTCATCGGCACAGCCGGCCCTTGGGTCGCCATCACACCCGGCGGCCGCCGCGGCATCGAAGGCGTGAAGTCGATCGCGCAACGCATCGCCGCCGCCGGTTACCGCGTACTGGTGCACGACCGCCGCAACTGCGGCGCCTCCGATGTGTCGATCGACGGCGAGGGCTCCGAATACGAAATCTGGGCCGATGATCTCAACGCGCTGCTGCTGCAGCTGGGCGCCGCGCGCGCCTTCTTTGGCGGCAGTTCTTCGGGCTGCCGCATGGCGATCCTCTATGCGCTGCGTTTTCCGCTGGCGGTCGAGGGTCTGCTGCTCTGGCGCGTCACTGGCGGCGGCACCGCCGCCCGGCGACTCGCGCGCAATTACTACACCCAATACATCGAGGCCGCGCAACGGGGCGGCATGGCGGCGGTATGTGAAACCGAACACTTCAAGGCGCGCATCGCCGAGCGCGCCGAAAACCGCGCCCTGCTGATGGCGCTGGACGTTAATAACTTCATCGGCGTGATGGAACGCTGGAACCGCTATTTCATCGACGGCGCGGATTTGCCGATCATCGGCGCCACCGAACAGCAACTGCGCTCGATCGAGGCACCCGCCTGCGTGATCCCCGGCAACGACAACAGCCACCCGCGCCGCGTCGGCGAAAATCTCGTCACGCTGTTGCCGCATGCCGAACTGCACAGCGTCGATCTGCCCGACTACGACCTTGATCTGAGTCCGCGCGACGAGTGGAATGAACGCGAGCCGGCGCTGGCGAAATTTTTCACCGGTTTCATGGCGCGCGTGCGCGCCAATTCCGCAACCTGAGCGCATCATTCAACCCGGAGACATTCCGATGCAGAAAATTGCGTGGTCGATCGTGTTCGCATTCGCCGGCATTGCGCTGCCGTGCATCGCCGCCGAAGAATTTCCGACCAAACCGATCCGCCTGCTGGTGCCGTTCGCGCCCGGCGGCGGCGCCGACATCGTCGCCCGCCTGATCGGGCCCGGGTTGACCGCGCGCCTCGGCCAGCCGGTGATCGTCGATAACCGTCCCGCCGCCGCCGGCATCGTCGCCGCGGAAATGGCGGCACGCGCGACCCCCGACGGCCACACGCTGTTCGTCGCCACCAGCAACCATGTCGCCAATCCGGCCTTCATGGACAAGCTGCCCTACGACACGCTCAACGACTTCGCGCCGGTGACGCTGGCGGTGATCTCGCCGCTGGTGGTGACCATCCATCCGTCGCTGCCGGCAAACAACCTGCAGGAATTCATCAATTACGCCAGAGCCAATCCGGGCAAACTCAATTACGGCTCGACCGGCGCCGGCGGCCCGCCCTATCTCGCAGTCGAACTCCTGAACTACATGGCGAAGATCAAGATCACGCACATCGTCTACAAGGGCATTTCGCTGGTGGTCACTGCCAATCTTTCCAACGAAATCCAGGTCTCGACGCCGAATCTGTTCACGGGGCTGCCGCATGTGCGCGGCGGACGCCTGCGCGCGCTCGGAATTACCAGCGTGAAGCGCTCGGCGGTCGCGCCGGAACTGCCGACCATCGCCGAAGCCGGCCTGCCCGGTTACGAGGCAAGCATCTGGTACGGTTTTCTGGCGCCCGCGAAAACGCCGCAGCCGGTGATCGCGCGGCTGAACCGCGAAATCAGCTCGGTTCTGCAAGCCGCCGATGTCAGGCAAACAATCGTTTCACAGGGCGGCGAAGCGGTTGGCGGCACGCCGGCCGAATTCGGCAAGCTGCTGCGCGACGATGTCGCGCGCATCGCCGCGCTGGTCAAGACCGCGGGGCTGCGCGCCGAACAATGATGGCAGTGCGTTCGTTTTTACAGGCCGCGACGGTCTGCGGCATCGTGTTGGCGGCAACAATCAATATCGCAGCGGCCGAGGCGCCCTTTCCTGCCAGACCCTTGCGCATCATCGTGCCTTATCCGCCCGGCGGTCTCGGCGATGTATTTCCGCGCGCGCTCGCCACGCGGCTCGCCGAACGCATTGCGCAGCCGGTGATCGTCGATAACCGGCCGGGCGGCAGCCAGATCATCGGCGCTCAGCTGGCGGCCAAAGCCGCGCCCGACGGCTACACGCTTTTTTTCGGCAGCGTCACCAGTCTCGCGATCAATGTCAGCGCGCAAAAAAAACTGCCCTACGATCCGCTTGCGGATTTCACCGCCGTCACCTTCTGCTTTTCGACACCGCTGTATCTGGTGGTGAATCCGGCCGTTGGCGCGACGACAGTAAAGGAACTGATCGCTTTGGCGAAATCGCGCGCGCGCCCGCTCACCTACGCCTCGGGCGGACCCGGCACCTCGACCCATCTCGCTGCCGAGTTGTTCAAATCGATGACCGGCGTCGAACTCGTGCACATCCCGTACCGCGGCTCGGCGCCGGCCATGACCGACGTCATCGCCGGGCACGTCGATCTGATGTTCGAAGGCGGCGGCATCAATTACATCCGCGACGGCAAGGTGCGCGGACTCGGCGTGACCAGTCTCAAACGCTCGGTCAACGCGCCCGCTCTGCCGACGCTGAATGAAGCGGGCGTTCCCGGCTACGAAGCCGCCATCTGGTTCGGTATTGTCGCGCCGGCCGCCACGCCGCGAAACGAGGTCGCCACGCTGTCTCGCGAAATCGGCGCCGTGCTGAACGAAGCGGCCTTTCGCGAGCGCCTGGCGAACCTCGACATCGCGCCAGGCACACCGGAGGCCTTCGCCGGCTACATCCGCCGCGAAATCCCGAAATGGCGCCGCGTCATCGAGGCGGCAAAAATCACCGTCGAATAGAATGACTGCCATGACCACCACTTCTCTCAGCGTTGCCATCGTCGGCGGCGGCATCGGCGGACTTGCCGCCGCGGTGCTGCTCGCGCAGGACGGCCACCGCGTGCGCGTGTTCGAACAGGCTTCGCGTTTCGCGCGCGTCGGCGCCGGCATCCAGATGACGCCCAATGCGATGAAGGTGCTGCGTCGCATCGGCGCAGAACGGGCATTGCGCCGCATCGCCTTCCGGGCGCCGGCCGGCATCAGCCGCGAATGGGACAGCGGCAATATCACCAACGAATTGACCATCGGCGATGAAATCGAAGCGCGTTTCGGCGCGCCCTACCTGTTCATGCACCGCGCCGACCTGCATGCCGCCATACTTGCGGCGCTGCCGGCGGGGATTGCCGAACTCAATCGCAAACTCGTCGGCGTCGAATCATCGTCCGCCGGCGCGATGCTCGCCTTCGACGATGGCGAATGCGTCACCGCCGACGTGATCATCGGTGCCGACGGCGTGCATTCGCTGGTGCGCGAAAACATGCTCGGCCCCGAACAGCCGCGTTTCACCGGCCGCGTCGCCTATCGCACGACGTTTCCGGCGTCGCTGATGGGCAGCGAACGCATCACCCCGGTGCGCACCAAATGGTGGGGGCCGGACCGCCACATGGTCGTCTACTACGTCACCGCCAATCACGACGAAGTTTATTTCGTCACCAGTCAACCCGAGGATGCCGGCTGGATGACGCCGGAATCGTGGTCGGCGCGCGGCGAACTCAAGACGCTGCGCGAGGCATACGCCGGCTTTCATCCGGAAGTGCAGGCGGTGCTGCGCGCCTGCCCCGAGGTGCACAAGTGGGCGCTGCTCGAACGCGATCCGCTGCCGCGCTGGGTGGAGGGTAACGTTGCACTGCTCGGCGACGCCTGCCATCCGATGACGCCGTACATGGCGCAGGGCGCGGCCTCCGCGCTCGAAGACGCGGCGATTCTCAGCCGCTGCCTGCACGACGTCGGCCGCGGCGGCGCGGAGGCGGCCTTGCGCCGCTACGAAGCGACGCGCAAACCGCGCGCGACCGAAATTCAGGGCAACTCGCGCGCCAACAACTGGATGCGCAACGCCACCGATCCGGCCTGGGTTTACGGCTACGACGCGTGGACCACGCCGCTGATCGAGGCGCAGCACTGATGCGCGCCCTCGTCACCGGCTTCGACGCTTTCGACGGCGCGGCGGTCAACGCCTCGATCGCCGCCGTCCGCCGGCTGCCGGCGCGCATAGGCGAACTCGCCATCACCACAATCGAACTGCCGACTTCGTTTGCGCGCGCGCCCGCCGCACTCAGCAATGCGATCGCCGACTGCAAACCCGATGTCGTGCTCTGTGTCGGTGAAGCCGGCGGCCGCGACGCGCTGAGCATCGAACGCGTGGCGATCAATCTGTGCAACGCGCGCGGCGCCGACAACGACGGCGCCTGCCCGCGCGAAACCGCGGTGGTGCCCGGAGGGCCGGCCGCTTACTTCTCGACGCTGCCGGTGGTCGAAATCGCCGACGCCCTGCGGGCGGCGGGTCTGCCGGCCGAAATCTCCAGCGACGCCGGCACCTTTGTCTGCAATCAGGTGTTCTATACGCTGATGCGGCTCGCCGCGACCGCAGGCCACCGCTGGCGCGGCGGCTTTCTGCACGTGCCGCATGCCTTCGATGCGGTCGCGCGGCCGCAGGCCGGCATGACCCTCAACACGATCACGCGCGGCATCGCGCTCGCTCTGGAAGTCAGCGCCGCGCAACAGATCGCGGCCTGAAGAAAAGCGGTGAGGCCTTAGTGCCCGTCGCCATCCTTGCCGAACCAGCCTTCGAGTTGTTCGTCGAATTTCCCGTCGATTAGCACGTAGAGCATGCGACAGACCTTGTCCGAACGGTTGCTCCACGCATGGCTGTTGCCGCGCTGGATAACGACGTCACCCGCCTTGAGCAAAACATCTTCATCGTCGAGCACCAGCGTGATCTCGCCTTCGAGTACCACCGCGTAATCGAGCGACTCGGTGCGATGCATCATCGGATGACGGCCGCCCTTGCCGAATTGCGCCGCGTTGGCATTGCCGGCGGCAGCGAACACTTCGCGCGCTTTTTCCGGCGACAGATTGCGGATCTCCTCCGACTCCGGCTGCAATTCGGCGATGCGCAATACCGTGCCGCCCTTGGGCGGATGAATGGTGCGCGGGCCCTGCACGGTCGGATCGTCCTCGGCAGCCTTGATGATCACCGGCGTTGAACTGGTTTTCCAGATGTCGGTGGAACGGTGGCCGGGGCGCAGCGGATTGGTTTTCAGGTGCGGCGCGATGCCGTCGGACAACACCACGGCCTTGCCCTGCGGGTCGTGACCGACGACCACGCGGCGGATAAATCCACTCATGCTTTCCTCGCTGTAAAAAATTATTCAGGTTCGACGCCGGCGATGCGCGCCGCTTCGCCCATGCGCTTGATCGCGTTGGCGACGAAGGGCGTGAACTCGGCCGCTGAACCACCGTCCGGATTCAAACCCAGTTTGGTGAAACGTTCGCGCAATTCGGGCAGGGCGAACGCTTTTTTGATTTCGGCCTCGAGTTTCGCCAGCACGCTGCGCGGCGTCTTCGCCGGCGCGAACAGGCCGTGCCAGCTCGCATCGATCTGCGTCAGCGGGCCGCCGGCTTCGGCGAGTGTCGGCACCTCCGGCAGAAAGGCCGCGCGCGCCGGCGCGTCGTAACCGAGCGCGCGCAGCTTGCCCGATTTGATCAACGGCAGGCCCAGCGTCGGCGTCACAAACATGACCTGTATTTCACCCGACATCAGCGCCGTCATGGCCGCCCCCGAACCCTTGTACGGCACGTGTACCATGCTGGTCCCGGCCTTGGCGTTGAACAAGGCCATGGTCAGATGGATGGTGTTGCCGATGCCGGGCGAGCCGTAGGCAATCTTGTTTTCCGGCTTTTTCGCCAGCGCGATGAATTCCTTCACGTTCTGCGCCGGCACTGACGGATTGACGACGAGAATATGGCCGTCGGACGAACACAAATGCGACACCGGCGCGAAATCCCGGATCGAATCGTACGGCAGCTTTTTATAGATGGCCGGATTGACCACAAACGAAGCGGAAGTCACCAGCAGCGTATAGCCGTCGGGCGCCGCCTTAGCCACCAGATCGGCGCCGATCATGCCGTTGGCACCCGGCCGGTTATCGACGATGAACGACTGCCCGGTCTGTACGGTGAGTTGCTGCGCAACGAGGCGCGCCGTCGTATCGGGACCGCCGGCGCCGAAACCGACGATGATGCGCACCGGCCGCGCCGGCCATTCCTGCGCGGCAACAAGGGTGCTCACCAGCGACAGCACGACAAAAACGATACGCATGGAATCTCTCGGTAATGCAGTGCGGCGGCGCCTGCGTCAACAGCTGAAAATGCGGGAGGCCGCAGTATAGGGGTGCCGCGCAGGCCTGATCAAGCCGGTGTCGCGCAACGGTTCGATTTTCGTTGCCGTGGCAAACGGAAATTTTTTGCGCTCGACGAAAACCGTTATCATGACGCCCTTAAAGCAGCAGCGCGCACGCCGCGCGGCGCGAACCAACGGGAGATTCGATGAAAGTTTGCATATTCGGCGCCGGCGCCGTCGGCGGCCATATCGCAACGCGTTTGATCAACGCGGGGGCCGATGATATTTCGATCGTCGCTCGCGGCGCCATGCTGAAGGCGATTCGCGAGCGCGGCCTTACACTGCGCTCGAACGGCAAGGAGGAAATACACGTCAATCCGGAGACCGCCACCGACGACCCGGCAACGCTGCCGCCGCAAGATGTGGTGCTGGTCACGGTAAAGGCGCATGCGCTGTCGGCCGCGGCGCCTGCGATCGGCAAACTGCTCGCGCCGAACGGCGTCGCGGTGTTTCTGCTCAACGGCATTCCCTGGTGGTTCCAGCACGGTCTCAAGGGCAAATCCGGCACGCTGCCGCTGCTCGATCCCGATGGCGCCCTGTGGCGCGAGGTCAAGGCCGGGCGCACGCTGGGCTGCGTGGTGCTCTCGCCCAACGACATGGTCGAACCGGGCGTGATCGTGCACAACGGCGGCAATCATCTGATGATCGGCGAACCCGACAATACAACCACGCCGCGCCTGCAGGCCGTCATCGACATGTTCAAGCGCGGCGGCGTCGATGCGCGCGTCTCGAACGATTTGCGCAAAGACATCTGGCAGAAGCTCTGCCTTAATGCTTCGGGCAATACGGTCACCGCGATGACACGCAACGATCTCGCGCAGGTCGGCGCCGACGAAGGCCTCGTCACCCTCTCGGTCAACATCATGAAGGAAACGCTTGCGGTGGCCGCCGCGCAGGGCTGGGATCTGCGCGCCGACACCGATTGCGAAGCCGCCGCGCGCCGCGGCCGCCCCGGCCAGCGCACCTCGATGATGCAGGACGCGCTCGCCGGCCGCGCGATGGAATGCGAAGCGCTGCTGGGGCAGACGCAGGCCTTCGCGCGCGAACTCGGCGTCGCCACGCCCGCCATCGACGTCGTGCTGCCGCTGTTGCGGGGGCTCGATCGGTCGTTTCGCGTTAAATGACTGAAGCGCGGCGATAAAAAAGGCGGCGCAGTAAAGCGTCGCCTTTTTTATCGCCAGCGTGCGCCGGCCGCATGAATGTTAGCGCACCGTCTTGCGCGCAATCACCACGTTATCCAGCACCAGATTCTGCGACCAGATCCAGCGCGCGCCGTCGAACAGTTCCGGATAGCGCGTGTAGGCCGGCAGCGCGGTCACGCCAATTTCCTGATCGGTGAATTCCCAGGCGCGCGGCCAGTTCGTGTCGTTGAAACGCGGCGACTGCCAGTTCTCCGGTATCGGGTAATGCACGGCAAAGCACTTCGCTTCGCAATTCGGTTTGCGCGCGAACGGATGCGTGCGGCCGCCGAGGTTGGGCGTGTCGTGAATATTGCCGCGCTCGACCACTTCCTTCGGATCCATCAGCGGTGCGATGTAAAAAGTCTGCGCCTTCCACGTCGCGTCGGTCATGGTGCCGTCGGAGAAACGCGCGATCAGGCCGCCGTCGCCCGGATAATATTGCGAGGTGGCGGGCGTCACCGGCACCGGGAACTGCTCCATGCCGACGCCGAGATGCTCCTCCCAGTCAACCAGCAGGAACGCCATCGTATACGGCCGCTTGACCTTGAACTTGACGATAGACGAGTTGAACGGCGTATACGGCGTGTTGTCCACCGACACCAGTTTGCCGTTGACCCACATCTCATAATAGTTGTCGGCGACAATGTAACCGGTGATGACCTCGCCGTCGGCATCGATCTCGACCACCGGCACGTTGGCCGCCGAAGTCGCCGCCGTGTTTTCCGGGCGAATCTTGTTGCACTCGTTATAGAGGTCGAAGCTCTTTGGCCCCAGCCCCTTTTGCGCCGCGGTCTCCGCCGGCACGGTGATCACGGTGCCATCGGTGGCCGTGATCTGACCGACCGCGCTCTTGCGGATATTCATTTTCGGGTCGTACTGCTGGCAACCATCGTAAATATTCGGCACGATGATTTTGGTCGCCTCGCCCTGCGTGACCATGCGTTTGTACGAGGTATTGTCCGGATCGAGTGCGACGCCGCCGCCCATCGACTGGCAGCCGGCGAGCACGCCGCCGCAGGTGATAGCCAGCGCGAGATTGCGCATGGCGGAAAAGCGCTTGCGCGCATTGCTTGTCATGTTGAACCCTCCGTGGTTTTCGAGTCGCCGCTCGCCCCGCGCGTGCGGCTTGTTTTTGTTGATCGCCAGCATAACCAAGCCACCGGCATGACGCAACGTTCACCCGCCCGGCCCTGATAAATTGCGCGCGGACAAGAAACGCCGCAGGCCGCTCAGGGCACGACGGCGAGAAACAGGAAGGCAGCAAAAATCACCAGATGAACCGCGCCCTGCATGATGGTGGCGCGGCCGCTGGCGAGCGTGATTGCGCTCACCAGCAGGGTCAGCGCCAGCAGCACGATCTCCTTCGGCGGCAGACCGAGCTCCAGCGGCAGATTGATGCGGATCGCGACCGCCGCCACCGCGGGAATTGTCAGCCCGATGGTGGCCAGCACCGAACCCAATGCCAGATTGAGGCTGGTCTGCATGCGGTTGCGCGCGGCCGCGCGCACTGCGGCAAATGTTTCGGGCAGCAACACGAGGAGCGCAATCGCGATGCCGACCACCGCCAGCGGCGCGCCGGCGCTCTCGACGCCGGCGCGTATCGATGGCGATAACAGTTTGGCAAGACCGACAACAGTAACCAGGCTCACCAGCAGCAACAGCGCGCTTGCGATTGCGGTGATTGCCGGCGGCGGCGATGCCTGCGTTTCTTCTTCCATGCCCTCGGGCGGCAGAAAATATTCGCGATGACGCACCGTCTGCACAAACACGAACACACCGTAGAGCACCAGCGACGCAACGCCGGCGAACACCAGTTGCGACGTCGAGAAGGTCGGGCCGGGCGTGGATGTCGTAAACGCCGGCAGCACCAGCGTCAGCGTGGCGAGCGCCGTCAGCACCGACAACGCGGGGCCGGTGCCGTCGATGCGAAAAGTCAGCACGCGATGGCGGATGCCGCCGACCAGCAGGCACAGCCCGACCACGCCGTTGCAGACGATCATCACGGCCGCATACACGGTATCGCGCGCGAGCACGCCGACATCCTCGCCGCCCGACAGCATCATCGACAGGATCAGGGCGACTTCGATGATGGTGACCGCCAGCGCGAGCACCAGCGTGCCCAGCGGCTCGCCGACGCGGTGCGCCACCACCTCGGCATGATGCACCGCCACCAGCACCGCCGCGATCAATACCGCCGCCACCCACGCCAACACGGCGGTGCCCGGCGTCGCGCCCCACGCGGCCGCCAATGTCGCGCCGGCGACGAGCGGCAACAGCCAACTCCACCATGGAAGACCCAACCACAGGCTGCGCGAATCGCTCATGTCGTTACGATACCCGATCAGGCGCCCGACAGGATCGCGGCCGCCATTTTTTCCGCCACCATGATCACCGGCACGTTGGTGTTGCCCGCGGTCAGCGTCGGCATCACCGAGGCATCGACCACGCGCAGCCCGCCGATGCCGTGCACGCGGCCGGCCGCATCGACCACCGCGTTACGATCGCCTGCCTGCCCCATGCGGCAGGAACCGGCCGGGTGAAACATGCCGGCGATGTTGTCACGCACATGCTGCTGCAGGCGCTCGCGCTCGGCCGCCAGCGCGCCGAGATCGACGCGGCGGCCGGTGAGTTTGCCCAGCGCGTAATCGCTGAGCCCCGGCACCACGTTGAGCAGCGTCGCGATCATTGCCGATTTGCGCGCATTGTGCGCATTGAGTTCGTTCAACTGGCGCAGCTTGTCGGAAAAACGCACCGGGAACGGCACGCCCATCAGCGCGCGGATTTTTTCCGTGGTGATGATGTCGATGGTACGCGCATAGGCCATGGTCAAACGCTCGAGATCGCGCAGATCGCCGAGAAAATTGAATTCGATCAGCGGCTGCGCCGCCGGATCCGGCGAAGTCAGCGTCACACGCCCGCGCGACAGCGGCCGCAGCAGACAGGGCGCGAGATTGCCGATTTGCTGACCGAGCGCGTTCCAAGACGTTTTGCTCTGCACGTTGATGTAGAGATCGGCCGGCGCGCAACCGGCCACCCCTGACGAATAGCGAAACGCGGTGGTCACATGCGTATTCAATGCGCGCGACTGGCGCGCTTCGCGTTTCAAATGAAAGCCGATGAACAGGATCGCGTGGTTCTGCAGATTCGCGCCCACGCCCGGCAGATCGGCGACGACGTCGATGCCCAGCGCGCGCAATTGATCAGCCGGCCCGATGCCGTTGCGCAGCAGCAGCGTCGGCGAAAAAATGCCGCCGCCGCAGACGATCACTTCGCGCGCATTGAAAGTCTGTTCGGCGCCATCGACGAAGGCGGTAACACCGCTAACGCGGCGACCGTCGAAATTGATTTTGCGCACGAGCGCCGACGAGGTGATGGTCAGGTTGGTCCGCCGGCGCACCTCCGGCGTCAGATAAGCCATCGCACTCGACACGCGTTGTTCGGGCGTGTTGGTCATCGGCACCGAGCAATAGCCGTCGCGAAAGTCACTGTTCATGTCGGCGACATAGGGCACGCCGCGCGCTTCCGCGTATTCGGCAAGCGCGCGCGTCAGCGGCGGCCACTGCTCGCGCGGCAGACGCCGCAACGGAATCGGCCCGGCATCGCCGTGCAATTCATTCCTGAAATCCCAGTCGGTCTCCATCTTGCGGTAGAACGGCAGCACGCCGTCCCAATCCCAGCCGGCTGCACCCAGTGCCGACCATTCCGCGTAATCAGCGGGCGTGCCGCGCAGCGCCACCATGCCCATCACCGAGCCGCCGCCGCCCATCACGCGGCCCTGCGGAAATCCGGTCGGCGCCGAATCCTTTGCGGTCAGCCAATGCGCCTTGAGACCCGGCCACACATAAGCTTTGTTGTAATACGACGACGGATAGTTGTCGCGCACATCGGCGGGCTCTGCGCCCGGCGCGAAATCGCGTCCGGCTTCGAGCAGCAACACCGAATTGGCACTGCGTTCAGACAAACGGCTGGCGGTCACGCAACCGGCGACGCCGGCGCCGACCACGATGTAATCAAAACTGCGGGACATTGACACGCACTCCGGAAAATTCGAAGGCCCCGTCATCGACGCGGGGCCGCCTGAAGGCTACCGCATCGTCACCACTTAGACAACGACACGCCGGAGTATCATGTGCGCTCCGCCAACGTCACAGAGATCGCACATGAGTGAATCGAACAAGGTCGCCATCGTTACCGGCAGCGGCAGCGGCATCGGCAAGGCCGCCGCACTCGCCTTGCTCAAGGCCGGCTATTGCGTGGCACTCGCCGGCCGCCGCGCCGACATGCTGGAACAAACCGCCGCCGAATCGGGCGCCGGTGCGCGCGTGCTTGCTCTGCCCACCGACGTCAGCAAACCCGCTTCGGTCGATGCGCTGTTCGCAAAAACACGTGAGGCTTACGGCCGCATCGACGTGCTGTTCAACAATGCCGGCGCCAATGCGCCCGGCATTCTGTTTGAAGACCTGACGTATGAAAAATGGCAGTCGGTGGTGGACGTCAATCTCACCGGCATGTTCCTCTGCGCGCAAGCCGCCTACCGCATGATGAAAGAGCAGAACCCGCGCGGCGGCCGCATCATCAACAACGGCTCGATCTCGGCGCACGCGCCGCGCCCCGACTCGGCGCCCTACACCGCGACCAAACACGCGGTGACGGGGCTGACCAAATCGATCTCGCTCGACGGTCGCAAATATGACATCGCCTGCAGCCAGATCGACATCGGCAACGCGCTGACCGAACTCGCCAAACGCATGTCCACCGGCGTCAAACAGGCCGACGGCACGGTCAGGGTCGAGGCGATGATGGACGTCAAACAGGTCGCCGATGCGGTGGCCTACATGGCCGGCCTGCCGCTGGATGTGAACGTGCAGTTCATGACCATCATGGCGAGCAAGATGCCCTTCGTCGGCCGCGGGTGAACAGCGGCATTCCGTCGTGGCTGTGGATCGCGCTGACCGTCGGCGCCGCCTTCGCACAGACCTTCCGTAACGCCGCGCAGCGCCATCTGACAGCAACGCTCGGCACGCTGGGCGCAACGCTGGTGCGCTTTCTCTACGGACTGCCGTTCACGCTGCTGTGGCTGGCGGCGGTAGCGTTGTTTGGCCACAACGCATGGCCGGCCCTCTCGAACATGTTCCTGCTCTGGGTGGTGCTCGCCGCGGTCACCCAACTCGTCGCTGCGGCGCTGCTGGTGCAGGTCATGCACGAGCGCAACTTCGCGCTCGGTGTGGCCTACTCCAAGACCGACATCATGCTGGTCGCCATCTTCGCTTTTTTCATGCTCGGCGAAGCGGTGGCGCCGATGGTGGCCACCGCGATCGGCGTCGGCACCCTCGGCGTCATGCTGCTGTCGCCGGCCGATCCGCAACACCCGTTCAAGGCGCTGCTCACCGGCTGGACCACGCGCAGCGCCCTGCTCGGCCTTGCCTGCGGCGCCAACTTCGCCTTCAGCGGGGTGTGCATCCGCGCCGCCAGCTTTGCACTGCCGGAAGTCCACTTTGCGATGATCGCGGCGATCATCCTGTTCGGCGCGCAGTTGATCCAGACCCTGCTCTTGGGCAGCTGGCTGCTCGCGCGCACACCGCAGACCCTTGTCGCCATCGGCCGCGAATGGCGCACCTCGCTGTTCGCCGGCTGCATGGGCGCCACCGCCTCGGTCGGCTGGTTTACCGCGGTCGCCATCGAGCCGGTCGCGCACGTGCGCACGCTGGGTCTGGTCGAGCTGCTGTTCGGCTACGTCGTCTCGCGTCGCCTGTTCCGCGAGAAGCTGTCGCGCCGCGAAGTCGCCGGCATGCTGCTGCTGACGCTGGGCCTCGTGATCGTCACGCTGGCGCGCTAGAATCGCGTCATGGCAAATCCGCCCCCCGCGCTGCGCCGCCTGACGCGCAGATTCCTGATCGCCGCCGTCGTCGCGCCGGCACTGCTGGTGCTGCTCTATGCGCTCGCCGGCTTCGCGCTGCTGCCGTGGTACGCACAGCGCGAACTGCCGCGCATGATCGATCAACAGCTGCACCGTCAGGCCAGCGTCGGCGACATCAAATTCAATCCGTTTTCGCTGACGCTCGAAGTCGGCGACTTCGTGCTGAAGGAAAGCGACGACCGCCCGCTGATCGGCTTCAAGCACGCCGTCATCGATGTGGAATGGCGTTCGCTGCCGCAGCGCGCCCTTGTCTTCGGCGAAATCCGCCTTGACGCGCCCTCAATCACGATCGACATCTCGCCCGAAGGCGAACTCAATCTCGCTGCGCTCGGCGGCAAGCCGGCGGCAGAGCCGGCGAAGGCGGACACCGCGGCGGCGCCACCGCGCATTGCCGTCAACGCACTGCAGATCGACCACGGCACCATCGCCTTCGAGGACCGCAAGGCCGGCTACAAGAACCGCTTCGAGGAACTGGCGTTCAAACTGTCGGCGTTGTCCACGTTCGACGACGACAAGGGCCCGTATGCGCTGTCGGCGCGCACGCCCGGCGGCGCCTCGATCAAATGGAAGGGCGACCTGTCGCTCGCGCCGCTCGCCGTCACCGGCACGCTGGCGCTCGAGCACAGCGCGCTGCCCGAACTGCAGCCCTTCGTCGGTGCATTCGTCAATGCCGCCATCACCGACGGGCGCGCCAGCATCGAACTGCCTTACCGCTTCGCGCTCGACGGCGGCAAACCGAAGTTCGAGGTCAAGGACGGCAAACTCAGCGTCGAATCCTTCGCGCTGACGGCAACCGGCGCCGATGCGCCGTTATTCAGGCTCGCGCTGCTCGCCATCGACGGCATCGCGCTCGATCTGGGCGCGCGCACGGTCAATATCGGCGCAGTGCGCCTCGAGGCGCCGGAAATCAGGGCGCGACGCGACGAAAACGGCGTAATCGATCTCGCCGGACTGCTGGTGCCGCGCAAACCGGAGCCGCCGTCGGCGCCATGGCAGATTGGCGTTGCAAACATCGACCTCGGTCATGGCGCGGTCAGTTTCGACGACCGCCAGCTGGGGCTGGCGCCGGCGCTGAAAAATATCGCGATCAAACTCGCCGACGTCACCGGCGATTTTTCGAAGCCCGTCGGCTTCGATATTTCCGCGGCGCTCGCCAGCGGCGGCGCCCTCGCCACGCGCGGCAAGCTCGCGCCGGGCGGCGCCATCGACGCGCAGGTCAACGCCGCCGGCATTATGCTCACGCCGTTGCAGCCGCTGATCTCGCGCTACGCCAATGCCGTGCTCAGCGCCGGCGAGGTCTCGTTCGCCGGCAATCTCAAGACCGCGAAAAAACCCTCTGCGCTGGTCTACAGCGGCGGTGCCGGCATCAGCAAGCTGCAGATCAACGATCCGACCGGCGTGCCGCTGATCGGCTGGAAATCGCTGGCGACCACCACGCTGCGCGTGCAAACCGCGCCGCTGCAAGTGCAGGTCGACGTCCTGCAGTGGGAGGCGCCGCGCGTCAAATACGCGATCGCCACCGACAAGACGACCAATGTGCAGCGCGCGATCAAGAAAAATGATGCCGTGGTTGCCGCGGCGGGCATCAGCCCTGCGGCCGCGGCAGCGGTCCCTGCCCCTGCGCCGGCCGTGCCCGAGCCGGCCGCTACGGGCGCCGCCGATGTGGCCGATGACGGCAACAGCGGCATCGTCATGGCAATCCGCCGCATCAACATCAAGGACGGTTCGCTCGATTTTTCCGATGACAGTCTTGCCGGCGGTTTTGCCACCAGCGTTCACGAACTCGGCGGCACGCTCAACGGCATTTCGAGCGACCGCAGCACGCGCAGCCAGCTTGCGATCGAAGGCCGCGTCGACGATTACGGCTACGCCAAGATCTCCGGTTCGCTGAACCCGTTCATTCCGCGCGACCGCAGCAATGCGCGACTCGAGTTCCGCAATCTCGATGTCACGCGGGTGACGCCCTATGTCGTGCGATTCGCCGGCTACAAGGTCGCCTCGGGCCGTTTGTCGCTCGATCTCAATTACCGCGTGCGCAACAATCTGATCGACGGCGACAACCAGATCGTGCTCGACCAGTTCGTCCTCGGCGAGCGGGTCGAAAGCCCCGGCGCGCTCGATCTGCCGCTCAATCTGGCCATCGCGCTGCTCAAGGATTCCGACGGCAAAATCGATCTCGCGCTGCCGGTATCGGGCAACCTCGACGATCCGAAATTCGATTACGGCCAGATCATCCACAAGGCCATCGTCAATCTGATCACCGGCATCATCACCGCGCCGTTCCGCCTGCTCGGCCGGCTGTTCTCGCGCGACCACGGCGAGGAGGCCGGCCAGATCGCTTTCGAACCGGGATCGAGCCGGCTGCTGCCGCCGGAGCGCGAAAAAATCGCCCACATCGTGCAGGCGCTCGGCAAGCGGCCGGAACTCAAGCTGCAGGTGCCGGCGCGCTACGACAGCGAGCTCGATGCGCGCGCGCTCAAACGCGCGGCGCTGCGGCGCGAACTCGGCAAGCGCGCCAATCTCGATATTGCCGACGAAGATCCGCCGGGACCGCTTAACTTCGAAGACCGCCGCATCCGCGCGGCGATGCGCGACCTCTTCGCCGAACGCTTCGGCAGCAGCGAACTCGACAAACTGCGCAGCGAGGCCGAAGCAAAAGACAAATCGCGCGTCGGCGCCGACGGCAAGGCGCCCGCCGCGCTCAGTCTCATGGATAAACTCGGCCGCCTCACCAGCGGCGAGCCGCATGTTGCCGATACCGGCGACTTTTACCGCGCGCTGGGCGGTCGTCTGGTTGCCGCGCAGGCGCTGCCGCCGGAAACGCTCGGCGAACTTGCGCACAAGCGCGCGCAGGCCATCGCCGACGGATTGCAAGCCGCCGGCGTCGACGCCGCGCGTGTCGTGCAGAGCACCGCCGATCCGGTCAGCAAGCCCGACGCCAAGGTTGTTACGCTCGATCTCGGGCTGTCGGCAAAGTAGAACTCAGTCGGTGACAACGAGGCGGCCGTTCATCTCCTCGTGACCGCTGCCGCAGAAGACATCGCACAGGAAAACGAAGCTGCCGGTCTTGTCCGGGGTCAGCCGCAACCGCGTCACCTTGCCCGGCACGATGTCCTCTCGCACATTGAAGTCGGGCAAGGTGAACCCCATCAGGATGTCCTCGGAGCGGAACTCCAGAATGACCGGCACGCCCTTCTTCAGCGTCACTTCGCCCGGCGTGTAATTGAATCGCTTCGCCGTGATGCGGATGACTTTTTCCTTCGGTTCCGCCGATTGCGCGCTGACGTAAACACCCAGCGTAGCCAGCGCGAGCAGCGACGCCGATGCGCAGGCACATAGCGCCGTTTTAAAACGCGTCATCGCGTCAGGCCTTGATCACCGGAAACTCGGTCAGCGTAGTGGCGGCGGTTCTGCTCCCGGTATCGATGCCGCGAAAACCGAGCCCTTTGTACGGCTCGGCCGGATTCCACGGCAGCGGCGTGCGCGTCGGCGCCTTGCCGGCTTCGGGCAGCGGGAACATCAATCCCTTGGCGGCGTGGTGCGCGATGTGGCCGGTCATCTGATGGTGTTCCTGATGAATGTGGCCGTAAAACACGACGACGTTTTTATGCGGCATCAGCAACTCGACGGCCTTGGCGCCGTCGCGCGTTGCCCAGTCCCATTGCGGATACAGATCGAACAGCGGCCGGTGCGTGAACACGACAATCGGCGCCTCGGCCGGCTGCTTTTGCAGATCGGCGGCCAGCCATGCCAGCTGCTCGTCGCCAATGCTGGCGCGCGGATCCGACACGTTGTCGAGCACGATGAAATGCACGCCCTTGTGCTCGAAGGTGTAATGGGTGGGGCCGAAGAATTCCTGAAAGGCCTTGCCGTTGTCGAGCGAGGCGTCGTGTTCGCCGGGCATGAAGCGCACCGTCTTGACCTTGATGTCGGCGACGATGTCCTTGAACTCGGCGAGCCGCTTGCGGCGCTCGACCGGGCTATCGGTGGTGTGCGTGAGATCGCCGGTGAACATGATGAAATCCGGCTGGCGTTCAAGTGCGTTGACTGCCGCCACCGCTTTTTTCAGCGTCCCTTTCGCGTCCGGGTTCGGCGGTCCCTCGAAACCCCAGTGCGTGTCCGACAATTGCACAAAAAAGAAATCGTCCTGCCCCGCCGCCAGGCTGAATCCCGGCAGGTTCGAGGCAAAAACCACTCCGCCCAGACCGGCCAGCCGCATGAAATCGCGCCGGCTGTAACCCTCATCGCGTTGTTTGGCCACGTGTAATCCTCCTTGAAATGGAAATCGGTCGCTGGCGGCCTGTTGTTACCGCCTTCAAACAAGCCAGACTGCGCCGGACCCGGTTTTATTCCGTGACCGCCCAACTCAACCGCGCGGGAATAAACTGCCGCCTGCCGCAGTCTTATTGAATCAAGGGCAAAAGGAGCAGTGGATTGCACGACCCGGCGAAGCGCGCGCGTTTTGAATCGACGGTACTGGCGCATCTCGATGCCGCCTACAATCTGGCGCGCTGGCTGACCGGCGACACTCCCGCGGCCGACGATGCAGTGCAGGAAGCCTGTCTGCGCGCATTCCGTTTTTTCGACACCCACAGCGGCACCAGCGCCAAAGCCTGGTTCATGGCGGTCGTGCGCAACACCTGTTTTGATTTGCTCAAAGAGCGCAACCGTTATGACCGCCATGAATCGTTCGACGATGAAATACACGGCCTGCCGGCGGCCGAGCGCGATGCGCCCGATGCCGCGGCCGGACGCAACGCCGACGCCGCGCGCGTGCGCGCCTGCATCGCCGGCCTGCCGGCCGAATACCGCGAGGTGATCGTGCTGCGCGAACTCGAAGAAATGTCGTACAAGGAAATCAGCGCAATCGTCGATGTGCCGATCGGCACCGTGATGTCGCGACTGTCGCGCGGCCGCGATCTTTTGCAGAAAACGATGCAGGATACCGGCGCAAGGAGGCAATCGTGAATTGCACGCGAATGCGGCAGGTGCTCGACGCGTGGATCGACGGCGAGCTCGATGCGGCAACTTCAACCGAGATCGACCGGCATCTCGCGGAATGTCCCGCCTGCCTTGCGCTGAAGGGCGAACGCGGCGCGCTGCGCCGCGAGCTGCGCGCAAACGCTCCCCGCTTCGAGGCACCACCGGCGTTGCGCGCGGCCATCCTTGCGCGCATCGAACAGACGACTCTGCCGGCGCCCGCTCCGGCGCGCCATCGCCAATGGCTGCAAACCGCCGCCTTCGCCAGCATTGCCGCTGCCGTCGGTCTCGTCGCCGGCCTGTGGATCGAGCGGCCGCTGCCGGACGATTCGCTGCGCGAGCATCTGGTTGCCAGTCACGTCGCCTCGCTGACCGATCCGCAGCGGCTGATCACTGTCGTCTCGACCAATCAGCATGTGGTCAAACCGTGGTTGCAGGGCAAAATTGATTTCGCGCCGGTGGTGCGCGATCTGTCGGCGGACGGCTACACGCTATTGGGCGCGCGTCTCGATCATGTCGGCGACCGCCAGACCGTCGCCATCGTCTATCGCAAGCGCAATCACGTCATCAACCTGTTCGCGTGGCGCGCCGCCGATTACACTGCCGAGGCGCTGGCGCTGCAATCCGCGCGCGGCTTCGGCATGGCGACCTGGGCTGACAGCGGGCTGCGTTACGCGGCGATCTCGGATATCGAGCGCACCGACCTCGAACAATTCGCGCGGCTGATGCAGCCCTAGCGCGGGAGGATTCAGTCGACGCGCGCGCCGGCAGACTTCACCACCTGCGCGTATTTGGCGATCTCGCTCCTGATGTAATCGCCGAAGGCCTCGGGCGTCGGCGCCGGAAACGCAAAAATGCCGAGCACCTGCAGGCGCTCGCGAACATCATGCTGCTCGAGCGCACGATTGATCTCGGCATGCAGCCGGACAATGACCGGTTTCGGCGTGCCGCGTGGCGCCAGCACGCCGTACCAGTTGTCGACGGCAAAGCCCGGCACACCCGACTCGGCAACTGTCGGCAATTCCGCGAACTGCTCGACGCGTTTGCCCGCAGTCACCGCCAGCGCGCGGATGCGGCCCGCCTTCATCTGCGTCAATGCCGTCGAGACCGTGGCGAAGATCAATTGCACATTGCCGCCGACGAGATCGATCATCGCCGGCGCGCCACCCTTGTACGGCACGTGGGTCATTTTGACGCCGGCCATCGTGTTGAAGAGTTCGCCGGCGAGGTGATCGGCGAAACCCACGCCCGAGGAACCGAAATTCAGCTTGCCCGGATTCGCCTTCGCATACGCGATCAGCTCTTTCACCGAATTCACCGGCAGCGAAGGATGAACCACCAGCACGTTGAGCGCGGAGACCGCGCGCGCGACCGGCGCAAAACCGTTGACCGGATCGTACGGCAGCTTCGCATACAAACTCGGATTGACCGCGACCGGTCCGATCGTGCCCAGCACCAGCGTGTGGCCGTCGGGGTTTGCGTTGGCCGCGATTTCCATGCCGACGATGCCGTTGCCGCCCGGGCGGTTATCGACAATCGCCTGCTGCCCCCAGGCCTCGGTCAGTTTCTGCGCGATCATGCGCGCGGTAATGTCGGCACCGCCGCCCGGCGCGACGGTGATGATGATGCGGATCGGCCGCCTCGGATAATCCTGCGGCTGCGCCGCCATTGCACAGCTGGAAAAACAAAACACGGCGAAACTGATCAGCGCGATACGCATCGTCACTCCGTAACTGAAAAGTGCTGATCAGATGATACACTCCGATCAAATTGTTACGGATGATTCGCATGATAAAAACCTCGCACATTGCCGGTGCATCAATGCGTTCCGCCGCACCACTTCAGGACTGGACCGCGAGCGAGACCGCCGCCGCGGTAAATTCACGTACGGTGAGCTGCGAGTCCGTCGTGCGCGCCTGCCTCGATCACATTGCCGAACGTGAGGCGCAGGTGATGGCGTGGGAATATCTCAATCCCGATCAGGTGATCGCACAGGCGCGCGCACTCGACGCGGCAGGCGTCAGCGGAGCGCTCGCCGGCGTGCCCTTCGGCATCAAGGACATCATCGATACCAGCGATATGCCGACGCAGATGGGTTCGCCGATATACAAAGGCCACCGTCCGAAGGGCGATGCCGCCTGCGTTGCGCTGTCGCGCAAGGCCGGCGGCATTCTGCTCGGCAAAACCGTCACCACCGAATTCGCCAACCGCCATCCGGGCAAAACGCACAACCCGTTTGACTTCGCGCGCACGCCCGGCGGTTCATCTAGCGGTTCGGCCGCCGCTGTCGGCGCCCACATGGTGCCGCTCGCGATCGGCACGCAGACCACCGCCTCCACCATCCGGCCGGCCTCGTTCTGCGGCACTTTCGGTTACCGCCCGACGCATGGCGACTTGCGCTGCGTCGGCGTCAAGGAGGCCTCCGGCACGCTCGACACGCTGGGCCTGTTTGCGCGCTCGGTCGAAGACATCGCGCTATATCGCGACGTGCTGACCGGCAGCGCGCCGGTGCCGATCACCGAGCCGCCCGCACCGCTGCGCGTCGGCTTCTGCCGCACGCATCTGTGGTCGCAGCTCGAACCACACACACAGTCGCTGATCGAAGACGCGGCGCAAGGTCTCGCGCGCGCCGGTTGCAAGGTCGAAGACGTTGCGCTGCCCGCCGACTTCGAACGCGTCGAAGACGCGCACCGCTGGGTGTCGAGCTTCGAGTTCTCGCGCAATTTCACCTGGGAAATCGAAAACCACTGGGACGAAATCAGCGAGACGCTGCGCAACAACCGTCTCAAGGACGGCCTGGCGTGCAGCTTCGATCATTACCGTGAGGCGCGCAATCTGCTGGCGCACTGCCGCGGCCTGCTCGATCCGGTATTCGAAAAATACGATGTGCTGATCAATGCGCCGGCCACCGGCGAAGCCCCGGTGGGTCTGAACCAGACCGGCAACGCCTCGGTGTGCGTGATCTGGACTTCGATGCATGTGCCGGCGATGACGCTGCCGCTGTTCAAGGGGCCCAACCATCTGCCGATCGGCCTGCAGCTGATCGCCCGCCGCAACAACGACCGCGGCCTGTTTTCCGCCGCGCGCCGGATCTGGCAGACGCTGTCCTGAGCGCGTAAAAAAACCGGCGCATGAAATCGCGCCGGTTGGATTGCTGCAGGCCGCGAACCGCGCGGCGAAAAATCAAGCCGTCTTGCGGTTGGCTTCCTTGATGATCGCCTTGCGGCTCTTGCGCGCCGCGATCTTGTTGTGCAAAGACTGACGCGGGTTCACCGACTGTGCGCCGCATTTGCCGCAGATCGAGTGCATGATCACGGCGGTCTCGGTGTCTTTATGAAAGGCGTTCGGATCGACTGCCTCGAACATCTCCTTCAGCGATTCTTCGCCGCATTTCCAGCAGGTCAGTTCGGTCATTGCTTTTGCTGTCTCTGTTGCAGGGGCTTGCATCATGATGTTTCCCTCGTTCGTTCGTGCGATTGACCGGCGCCGCACCACGGGCGACCGGAGGCAATTGAAAACCAGTATCGACAGACGACGACGCGGCGCGCGTGCCCGGCACGGCGCAACGGCTCGACTGCGACAAATTGACGACATCGGGAAAAACAGCAGGCGATAGAGTAAAAACGGCCGCCCGTCTGCGAGACCAGGATATTGGTGTGGCGGCGCGGACTTTAACCCACTACCGGGTTTAGCGCAAAAGCGGGGAATTTCGGCTTAATCACCGCCATCCGCCGCGCCGTTGCGGGTTGACAGCCGCGCGACTATCGCCGACATTCGCGGCTTTGCATTTTTTACCGAAAGGATCGCCATGTCCGCAGTCACTACCGCCTCCGGCCTCGTCTATGAAGAACTCGTCGTCGGTGAAGGCGATGTCGCCGTCGCCGGCCACCATGTCACCGTTCATTACACGGGCTGGCTGACCGACGGCAAGAAATTCGATTCGAGCAAGGACCGCGACGATCCGTTTCAATTCGGTCTCGGCCAGGGGCAGGTCATCCGCGGCTGGGACGAAGGTGTCGCCGGCATGAAGGTCGGCGGCAAGCGCAAGCTGACGATCCCGCCGCAACTCGGCTACGGTTCGCGCGGCGCCGGCGGCGTGATCCCGCCCGATGCGACGCTGGTATTCGAGGTCGAACTGCTTGCCGTCTGACAGCGCGGCCGGGCGCCCGCGTTGACGATACCAGCGTCCGGTGTTACTTTGGAAGTTACCTTGTGAAGGCGCACGATGCCGACACCGACCACCATCAAGATTCCGGAAAAATTGAAGTCGCGTATTGCCGCGCTCGCCAAGGCGGCCGGCAAGACGGCGCACGCCTTCATGCTCGACGCGCTCGAATCGCAGGCCGATTTTGCCGAACAGCGCAAAAAATTCGTCGCCACTGCGCGCAGCGCCGAGCAGGAAGTTGCCGCATACGGCCTCGTCCACGACGCCGATGAAGTTTTCGCTTATATGAAGGCAAAAGCCGCCGGCAAAAAAGCGAGGCGTCCCAAGACTGTTCATTTGTAGGCCGGCGACGTGACGCGTCTCGTCATCGCCCCGCAAGCCCTGCGGGACCTTGATCGAGTCACCGATTTTCTGCTGGCAACCGATCCGCAGGCAGCCGTTGCAACAGCCGGGATCATTATCGACGGCAATTCAATTCTGCGAGATCATCCACTGATCGGCCGGCGCGCCGAGTACGGCTATCGCGAACTGTTGATTTCGCGCGGACGCACCGGCTATGTCGCGCTCTACCGCTACGATGTCGCGCGCGACACGATCATCGTGCTGACCTTGCGCCACCAGCGTGAAGAAGGCTTCGGCCGCTGACGCCGGCTTTCTTCGGCGTTTTATTTAAGCGGCTTGAAGCGCAGCCGCTTCGGTTTCGCCGCCTCGTCGCCGAGACGCTTCTTCTTGTCCGCTTCGTATTCCTGATAGTTGCCGTTGAAGAAGGTCCACTTCGATTCGCCCTCGGCGGCGAGGATGTGGGTCGCGATACGGTCGAGAAACCAGCGATCGTGCGAGATCACCATCACGCAACCGGCGAATTCCAGCAGCGCGTCTTCCAGCGCGCGCAGCGTTTCCACATCCAGATCGTTCGACGGTTCGTCGAGCAGCAGCACGTTGCCGCCGGCGATCAGCGTCGTCGCCAGATGCAGGCGCCCGCGTTCGCCGCCCGACAGGTTGCCGACCTTCTTGCCCTGATCGGTGCCCTTGAAATTGAAGCGGCCAAGATAGGCGCGCGAGGGCATTTCGAACTTGCCGACCTTCAGCACATCGGCGCCGTTGGATACAAAATCGAACACCGTCTTGTCGGCCTCGAGATCATCGCGCGACTGATCAACCACCGCGAGCTTGACGCTCTTGCCGATGACGACTTCGCCCGTGGCCGGCGTTTCCTTGCCGGCGATCATGCGGAACAGCGTCGATTTGCCCGCGCCGTTGGGGCCGATGATGCCGACGATGGCGCCCGGCGGCACGCTGAACGACAGATCGTCGATCAGCAGGCGCTCGCCGTAACCTTTGCTGACGTTCTTGAATTCGATCACGCTGTCGCCAAGGCGATCGGCGACCGGAATGAAAATTTCCTGCGTCTCGTTGCGCTTCTGGTATTCGTACGAATTCAATTCCTCGAAGCGCGCCAGACGCGCTTTCGATTTGGCCTGGCGACCCTTGGCGTTCTGCCGCACCCACTCCAATTCGCGCTTGATGGTTTTTTGGCGCGCCGATTCAGTCGCCTCTTCCTGTTTCAGGCGCTCGTCCTTCTGTTCCAGCCACGAGCTGTAATTACCCTTCCACGGAATGCCGTGGCCGCGGTCGAGTTCGAGTATCCACTCTGCGGCGTTGTCGAGGAAGTAGCGATCGTGGGTCACTGCAACCACGGTGCCCGGAAATTTGCTCAAAAACTGTTCGAGCCATTCGACCGATTCGGCATCGAGGTGGTTGGTCGGTTCGTCCAGCAGCAGCATGTCGGGCTTCGACAATAAAAGACGGCAGAGCGCGACGCGGCGTTTCTCGCCGCCCGAGAGCGGCTTGATCTTGGCGTCCCACGGCGGCAGCCGCAGCGCGTCGGCGGCAATCTCAAGTTGGTGTTCACTATCGCCACCTGAAGCCGCGATCACCGCTTCGTACTTGGCCTGATCGGCGGCCAGCTTGTCGAAGTCCGCATCCGGCTCGGCATAGGCGGCATAGATTTCATCGAGCTTTTTCTTCGCTTCGGCGATTTCACCGAGGCCTTCCTCGACACATTCGCGCACGGTCTTGTCCGGATCGAGCTTGGGCTCCTGCTCGAGAAAACCGATCTTGATATTCGGCATCGGCACCGCGTCGCCGTCGTAGTTCTTGTCGACGCCGGCCATGATCTTGAGCAGGCTCGATTTGCCCGAGCCATTGAGACCCAGCACACCGATCTTGGCGCCCGGAAAGAAGGACAGCGAAATATCCTTCAGGATTTGACGCTTGGGCGGCACAACCTTGCCGACCCGCTGCATGGTGTAAACGTATTGAGCCATGGTGTATTACCCGCAAAATGGAGCGCAATCATAGCGGAATGCGGGGGCGTTCGTCGAACAGGCGCATCGAACCGGCGCGCCAAACTGCACGTCGACCCGGGGCCCCAAAACGACGCGTGACATCCGCACTTGATGCCCTCCGGAACTGGGCTTAACCTAGCGCAAAATCTGCCGGGGCCACAGGCACCCGGCACTACCCCAAGGAGGCCGCATGAGTTTCGACGCCACCATGAAGTTCAGCACCAACATGAGCCGCGCGGAAATCGAGGCGAAGATTCCGGAGCTCAAAAAATTCGCCGAGGCCGCGGGCCTCGCCGAAATCGTCAAGCTGCTGACCGATACCGCCGCCCTCGCCTCCGCCGATCTGGCCGCGCGCATGCAGCGCTGCCTCGAGGTCACCGGCGGCAAGGATGAATACGCGCTGCTCTACGACCAGCTCGACATGCTAGTTCTCAATCTCAACAATCTCAAATAAACCACACGGCGCCCAGCGCCGCATCACCGGGGGAGACTCCAACGTGCCCAAATCCGTGCAACGTTGTGCCGTGCTGTTTGCGTTTGCCATGGCGGCATTGCCGGCCGCTGCGCGCGTGACTGAAATCAACACCACCGCAGTCGAGCCCTTCGCCAACGGCGCCGCCTTCGGCGCCAGCGGCGCCTATGAACGCGTACGCGGCAGCTTCAAGGGCGAACTCGACCCCAAGGACGCGCGCAACAAGGTCATCGTCAACCTCGACAAGGCGCCGCGCAATGCGCGTGGAATGGTCGAATACGAAGCCGACTTCTTTATCCTGCGCCCGATGGATGCCGCGCGCGGCAACCACAAGCTGATTTATGACGTCACCAACCGCGGCCGCAAGGTTATTCACTGGCGGCTGATGGACGGCAAACCCCAATCGGTCGCTTCGTCCAACGATCCGAAAAATCTCGAAGACGTCGGCAACGGCCTTTTTCTGCGCCGCGGTTACGCGCTGGTGTGGAGCGGCTGGGATTCGGAAGCGCCGCGCGAATTCAACGGTATGTCGATGAGCGCGGTGGTCGCCACCGACAACGGCAAACCGATCGTGCGCGCAATCCGCGACGAAATCATCGTCGAGACGCGCGACCGCTCTGACCCGCCCAAGCCCGGCGAAGCGCCGCGCAAGCAGTTGCTGAAACTATATTACGACGCCGCCACGCTGGACCAGTCGCAGGCGACACTGACCATGCGCCGCGGCGAAAAAGATCCGCGCGTCGAAATCCCCGCTTCACGCTGGGCCTTTGCCGGCACACGCGCACTTGAGCTGCTGCCGGCCGGCACCAACCCGGAACCCGGCGTGATTTACGAATTTCATTACAAGGCCAAAGACCCGCGCGTGCTCGGCGTCGGGCTCGCCGCCACGCGCGATCTGATTTCCTTCCTGCGCGCCGGCGGCAACGATACGAAAGGCAATGCCAGTCCGTTAAAGGGCATCACCGGCACGCTCGCCTTCGGCGCGTCGCAGAGCGGGCGCTTTCTGCGCGATTTCGTCTACCTCGGTTTCAATCAGGACGAATCCGCGCGCAAGGTCTTCGATGGCGTCTATGCACACACCGCCGGCGCCGGCGGCGTGTTTCTGAATTACGAATTCGGCCAGCCGAATCGCACCAGCACCCAGCATGAAGACCACACCTTTCCGGAGAACGTGTTTCCGTTTTCGGCGGCGCACATGACTGACCCGGTCACCGGCAAAACCGACGGCCTGTTGCGCAACGACCGTTTCGATCCGCTGTGGATGGAGACCAATACCTCGACCGAGTACTGGCAGAAGGGCGCGTCGCTCACCGTCACCGATCCGCTCGGGCAGAAAGACGTCGCGCTGCCGCCGACCGCGCGCGCCTATCTGATCGCCGGCACGCAGCATGCGGGTGTGGCGTGGATGACGCCGACGCGCGGCCAGTGCGTCAATCCGCGCAACCCGCACAGCCCGACGCCGGCGCAGCGTGCCCTGCTGGTCGCGCTCGACGAATGGACCACCGGCAAGGCACCGCCCGATACGCGCACGCCGACGATCCGCGACAAGACCTTCACCACCATTGATGCGTTGAAGTTCCCCGCCATCCCCGGCCTCAAGGTCGCCAGCCGCGTCAACGAACAAGGCGTGCTCAGCGACTGGACCAAACCGGTGTTCGAGGTACGCTATCCGGTACTGATCACGCAGATCGATACCGACGGCAACGAGATCGCCGGCATACGCTTACCTGAAATCGCCGTGCCGCTCGCCACCCACACCGGCTGGAACGAATACGCCAGGCCGCACCCCGAAGGCGAGTTGTGCGACCGCGACGGCAGCTATGCACCCTTCGCCGCCACGCGTGCCGAACGCATTGCGAAAAACGATCCGCGCCTCTCGCTCGAAGAGCGTTACGGCGATCACGCCGGTTACGTCAAAAAGTTTACCGAGGCGACCGAGCAGCTCGTCGCGGCGCGTTTGTTGCTGCGTGAGGATGCGGATTTGTTGATTGCAAAGGCGAGGAGTGCGGAGACGGAGAAGCGGTTTGGGCGGTAGAACCAGAATTTGAAATCCCTAATCACGCGTAGGTTGGGCTGACGAAGGAAGCCCAACAACACGACAGGAGTAACGACCCATTGCATTACCGGCGCGCCAACTCGGAAGGTGCAACCTATTTCTTTACGGTGAATCTGGCGGATCGAAAATCCGACACCCTTGTACGCCATGTCGATGATTTGCGAGCCGTCATCAATAAAGTCAAACAGGCTCATTCCTTTTCGATCATCGCGATGGTGGTTTTGCCAGAACACCTGCACGCCATCTGGCGTCTGCCGCCGGGCGACGCGAATTACCCGATGCGCTGGTCGCTGATAAAGTCCGGATTTTCTCGTCTGCTGCCCCGGGGTGAGAAAGTGCACGCGAGCCGCGCAGAAAAACGTGAACGGGGCATCTGGCAGCGTCGCTATTGGGAACATTAAATTCGTGACGATGCCGATCTTGAACAGCATGTCAATTACATACACTACAACCCGGTTAAACACGGCTGGGTGCGCCGGGCGGCGGATTGGCCGCATTACAGTTACATCAAACGTGGGATCGTTACTCGTGACTGGGCCGGTGATGGCAATGAACATGCAGAAGGGTATGGGGAACGTGATAATGTTGGGCTTCCTTCGTCAGCCCAACCTACGTGACTGAATACAACCAACACATCCGGCGGATTACGCTCCGCTAATCCGCCCTACAGGGTTGTTGGCTCAAGCGATTACCCCGGTTTTATCGGACAATCGCGCTTGTCCAATTCCGCAGCCCCCCCTGATTCGTGTCATCACTACCCCGCTCCGCCATTGCGCGCTGCATCCTCTGGATGTCGGGCGCGCTCATTTCATTCACCGCGATGGCGGTGGCGGCGCGCGAGCTCTCGCACGGCATGGGCACCTTCCAGATGCTGGTGGTGCGCAGCGGCTTCGGCGTCGTGCTCGTCACCCTGCTGCTGGCGCGTAGCGGCTTCGCGCAACTGCGGCTCAGGCATTTCAAGCTGCACGTCACGCGCAACCTGATCCACTTCTGCGGCCAGCTCGGCTGGTTTTACGCGATCGGCCTGATTCCGCTCGCCACCGTATTCGCCATCGAGTTCACCACACCGCTGTGGACCGCGGTGTTCGCGGCGATTTTTCTGCGCGAGAAGCTGACCGCGGCGCGCATCACCGCGGTGGTGCTCGGCATCGCCGGCATCCTGGTGATCCTGCGGCCGGGGCTCGCCACCGTCGAACCTGCGGCACTCGCCATGCTTGCCGGCGCGCTGGCCTTCGGCCTCACGCATGTGGTGACGAAAAAACTCTCGTCGCGCGATTCGGCGCTGTGCATCCTGTTCTGGATGTCGTTCATGCAGTTCGTACTGGCGCTGGGTCCGGCGCTGGCGCACTGGTCGCCGCTGGTGTCTGCGCACTGGCCGTGGGTGGTGTTGCTCGGCATCACCGGCATCAGCGCGCACTTCTGCATGGTCAACGCGCTGGCCTGCGCCGATGCGACGGTGGTGGTGCCGCTGGATTTTCTGCGCCTGCCCCTGGTCGGACTGCTTGGTTATTTTTTCTACGGCGAAACGATTGACGGCTGGCTGATACTCGGCGCGGCGCTGATTCTCGGCGGCAACGCGACGAGTTTGTGGCGGGAACGCGCGGGCCTGAAAAATCCGCAGTCACGTAGGATGGGTTGAGGCCGCACGGCCGATACCCAGCAACGGATAAAGCGCTGCAATTGATGGGTATCGCTGCGCTCAACCCACCCTAGGATTCTGCAGCTCTGTAGGGCGGAAAAGCGCAGCGCCTTCCGCCGAATGAAAGACGATTGCTACAAGGCACATCCGGCGGATTACGCTACGCTCATCCGCCTACGATTGTTGACCAGCTTCCGCTGGCGCTCCATGCCCGCAGGCATCGGCGCCCGGTGAACAACCGGGTGCGGCCTGTGCCGCATTGGCTGCCGCGGCAACGGCGATCGCGGCGGAGTTGTCGGCGCCGGGCACGTAACCGATCTGCTTCATGTAGAGCGCGAGTATCGCGTCCATCGAACCGGCGTGCTGCGGAAACCATTCGGCCAGTGCATCGGTCAGCGTCTTGCCCAGCTGCACCTGGCCGTCGGCGACGCGCTTTCTGACTTCGCGGATGACTTCGAGCACATTGGCGTGTTCGCCCTGATGGCAGTGCGCCGGCGGAAAGGCGAACTCCTGCATCCAGCGCTCTTCCTGGCCGAAATGTTCCTCGGTGTGTTTGATGAAATCGTCGAGGCCGGCGAGTAATTCGTTGTCCGGCAGGGCGGCGACGCGGTTCAGCAGTTCGACGAACTCGCGGTGCGTGTCGTCCATGGTTTGCTGGTCGAGGGCCAGCGCCTCAGACCATTCCAGCAGCGGTTTGTTCACACGATTCTCCGTTTTCGAGCCGCCAGCATACCAGCAGTTCGCAGCGCTGCCACTTGATGCAGGTCATGCCGCTCAGCACTGTAGAATACGTATCCAGAAAACGCCCTGCCCCCCGCCTGAAGCCATGAATTCCCGCGACAACCTGCAAGACCGCAACGACGCCATTGTTATCACGGGCGCACGTCAAAACAACCTCAAGAACCTGTCGCTGGCGCTGCCGCTGAACGAACTGATCGTCGTCACCGGCGTCTCCGGCTCGGGCAAATCCTCGCTGGTGTTCGACACGCTCTACGCCGAGGGCCAGCGCCGCTACGTCGAGACCTTCTCGCCCTACGCGCGGCAGTTCCTCGACCGCATGGACAAGCCGCAGGTCGATGCCATCGACGGCATCCCGCCGGCGATCGCGATCGACCAGACCAACCCCGTGCGCACCTCGCGTTCGACGGTCGGCACCATGACGGAACTGAACGATCACCTGAAGCTGCTGTTCGCACGCGCCGCGCAGTTGTTCTGCCGCGGCTGCGGACAATCGATCCAGCGCGATACGCCGGCCAGCATACTGGCAGCACTGAAAACGCGCGCCGAACTTGCCGGCGATCCGCGACTGATCGTCACCTTTCCGGTAGCGGTGCCGAAGAATTTTTCGGAAAAAGAAGTGCTGGCGCTGCTGGCGGCGCAAGGTTACGACCGCATCCACCGCAAAGAAAAAAATCTGCTTGAGATCGTGCAGGATCGTTTCCGCTTCGGCAGTGTCGAGCCGGCGCGGGTGATCGAGGCACTGGAGGCGGCATTGCGGGTGGGGCAAGGTAGAGTGAATATCTATCCGCTTGCGGATAGTGATGAAAATTCACCCCCCACCCCGGCAAGCGGACACGTTACTGGCGAAGCCAGCCGCTTGCGGGAAGCTCGCCCGGCGCTCGCTCCCGCTCCGGATCGCTCCGCGAACGCCGTGTCGCAAGCGTCCCTCCCCCTCAAGGCGGGAGGGGAACATGCTCCTTCCCCCTCGAGGGGGGAAAGCAGGGATGGGGGTGAAACGGTTTGGAAATTTTCCTCCGATCTCCATTGCGCCGACTGCGACATTCACTACAACGACCCGACGCCGAGTTTGTTTTCATTCAACTCGCCGGTCGGCGCCTGCGAAGACTGCCGCGGCTTCGGGCGCGTGATCGGCATCGACTTCGGTCTCATCGTGCCGGACGAATCGAAATCGATCCGCGACGGCGCGGTGCGGCCGTGGCAGACGCCCTCCTTCAGCGAGTGTCAGGACGACATACTCAAATACGCGAAGCTGCGCGGGATTCCGCTCGACACGCCGTGGCGCGAGCTGACGGCGAAGCAAAAACACTGGGTACTTGAAGGCGAAGACAACTGGGTCAGCTGGCGCAAGTCCTGGCCCGGCACCTGGTACGGCGTGCGGCATTTCTTCAAGTGGCTGGAAACCAAAGCCTACAAGATGCACATCCGCGTGCTGCTGTCGAAGTATCGCGCGTATACAACGTGCACAACCTGCGACGGTGCGCGCCTCAAGCCCGATGCGCTGGCCTGGCGATTGGGCAGCAAGAGCGATGCCGACAGCGTGCTGAAACCGACGCTGCGTTATCGCGCCAAGGGCACGAAGTTCGACGACGAAATCCTGCGCGCCCTGCCCGGCCTGACCGTGCATGATCTGATGCTGCTGCCGATTGCGCGCACACGCCAGCTCATTGACCATCTTCATCTGCCCGCAGCGATGGACGAGGCAACTGACCTGCTATTGAAGGAAGTGCGCGCGCGTCTCTCCTATCTGTGCGAAGTCGGCCTCGGTTATCTGACGCTTGACCGCCAGTCGCGCACGCTATCAGGCGGCGAGGTGCAGCGCATCAACCTCACCACCGCGCTCGGCACCTCGCTGGTCAACACGCTGTTCGTGCTTGACGAACCGTCGATCGGCCTGCATCCGCGCGACATGGGCCAGATCATCGCGGTCATGCAGAAACTGCGCGATGCCGGCAATACGCTGGTGGTGGTCGAACACGATCCGCAGATCATGTTTGCCGCCGACCGTCTGCTCGATATCGGGCCGGGGCCGGGCGAACGCGGCGGCGAGATCGTTTGCTTTGATACCCCCGAGGTCGTGAAGAACGAGGCGCGGTCTCTGACCGGCGCCTATCTGTCCGGCCGCAAACGCGCGCACGAACCCGCAGCGCCACTGGCAACCGGCGGCCCGGCGCTCGAAATTCTCGGTGCGACTGAACACAATCTGAAGAACATCGACGTCAAACTGCCGCTCAATCGGCTCGTCTGCGTCACCGGCGTGTCGGGATCGGGCAAATCGACGTTGATGCAGGATGTGCTCTACGCTGCGCTGTTGAAACACAAGGGCAAGCCGACCGAAACGCCGGGCAAGCATCGCGCCATTCACGGCCATCATCTGATCGGCGACGTCGTCATGGTCGATCAGACGCCGATCGGCAGAACGACGCGGTCGAATCCGGCGGTCTACGTCGGCGCTTTCGAATCGATCCGCGATCTGTTTGCGAAGACGCCGCTGGCGCGCGAGCGCCAGTACACGCACGGCACTTTCAGCTTCAACTCCGGCAACGGCCGCTGCCCGGCCTGCGGCGGCAACGGCTTCGAACACGTCGAGATGCAGTTTCTGTCGGATGTTTATCTGCGCTGCCCGGATTGCGACGGCCGCCGCTTCCGCGCCGAAATCCTCGAAGTGCAGATCGACGGCAAATCGATCGCCGACGTGCTCGACATGACGGTCAGCGCAGCGCTCGCTTTTTTCGCCGCGCATGATGCGGTGCAGGCGGCGCTGAAGCCGCTTGCCGACGTCGGCCTCGAATATTTGAGGCTCGGGCAACCGGTGCCAACGCTGTCGGGCGGCGAAGCGCAGCGCCTGAAGCTCGCCGGGCATCTGGTGGAAAGTGTGGTCAAGAAAAATGAAACGGGCAGCAAGGCCAAAGCAGCGGCAACCACGCTCGGCAAACTGTTCCTGTTCGACGAGCCGACCACCGGCCTGCACTTCGATGACGTCGCCAAGCTGCTGCGCGCTTTTCGCCAGCTGATCGCCGCCGGCCATTCGCTGATCGTGATCGAACACAACCTCGACGTCATCGCCGCCAGCGACTGGATCATCGACCTCGGCCCCGAAGGCGGCGACGCCGGTGGTGAAGTGATCTGCACCGGCCGGCCGCAGGACATCATGTGGGAAAAACTCTCGCATACCGGCAAGGCGCTGGCGGAGTATGAATTTGCGCTGAGTGGCGGCACCACCCCGGCAGTTCGTGAGCCGGCCGTGCGCGACCGCGCCAGGCGACCGGCACAACAAGATCGTCAAACGATCTCCATACACAACGCCCGCGAGCACAACCTCAAGAACATCAACGTCGAGATTCCGCGCAACCAGTTCACCGTCGTCACCGGCGTGTCCGGTTCGGGCAAATCGACACTGGCTTTCGATATCGTGTTCGCCGAGGGCCAGCGGCGTTATCTGGAATCACTCAACGCCTACGCGCGGCAGTTCGTGCAGCCGGCGTCCAAACCCGACGTCGATGCGATTTTCGGCATTCCGCCCACCGTCGCAATCGAACAGCGGACCAGCCGCGGTGGCCGCAAGAGCACGGTGGCCACGCTGACCGAGATCTATCACTTTCTGCGCCTGCTCTACGTGAAGCTCGGTACTCAGCATTGCCCGGACTGCGACTGCGCGATCGAACCGCAGACGCTCGACGCCATGGTGGCGCGCATCATGCGCGACTATAAGGGCGTGCGCATCGGCCTGCTGGCGCCGCTGATCGTGTCGCGCAAGGGTTTCTATACCGATCTCGCCAAGTGGGCGCGCGGCAAGGGTTACACGCATCTCAGAGTCGATGGCGAATTCATCGAGACGGCGCGCTGGCCGCGACTTGACCGCTTCAAGGAACATTCGATCGAGCTACCGGTCGCCGATGTGCGCGTCGCCGCCGACAATGAACCAGTCTTGCGCAAGGCACTCGCTGAAGCACTCGACTACGGCAAGGGCGTGGTGCAGGTGCTCGCACCGCTCGAAGCGCTCGAACGCGCGATGAATGAAAACAACCCCGCGCTGGCGCAGATGACGCAGACGGTGTTTTCGATCAAGCGCGCCTGCCCGTCCTGCGGGCGCAGTTTTCCGGAACTCGATCCGCGTCTCTTCTCGTTCAACTCGCGTCACGGCTGGTGCGGCGACTGCTACGGTACCGGCTTGAAACTCACCGATGTGAAGTGGGACGATGAACGCGCCAATGCCGGCACCGAAGACCACGTGCTCGATTCGTGGATCGACTGGCTGGAAGTGAATGAAACCTGCCCGTCGTGCAACGGCCATCGCCTCAATCGCGAAGCACTGGCGGTGCGTTATCACGGCCGCTCGATCGCCGAACTCACGGCAAAAGCCGTCGGTGAAATCGGCGATCTCTTCCGCGATATCAAACTCGAAGGCCGCGACGCGGAGATCGCGCGCGATCTGGTTGCCGAACTGAATTCTCGGCTCGACTTCCTCAATCAGGTCGGACTCGGTTATCTCGCGCTCGATCGTTCCGCGCCAACCCTGTCCGGCGGCGAAGCACAGCGCATCCGGCTCGCCGCGCAACTTGGATCGAACCTGCGCGGCGTCTGCTACATCCTCGATGAACCGACGATCGGTCTGCATCCGCGCGACAACAAGATTCTGCTCGACACGCTGGCCAAACTCGAAGCCAAGGGCAACACGCTTCTCGTGGTCGAACACGATGAAGACACGATCCGCCGCGCCGCGCATGTGATCGACCTCGGCCCCGGCGCCGGCAAGCAGGGCGGCCACGTCATCGCAGAGGGCAGTGCCGATCAACTGATGAAGAATCCGGCCTCGATCACCGGCCGCTTTCTGCGCGACCCGCTGCGGCACCCGCTGCACCCGAACCGGCCGGTCGTAAAAGCCACACCGGAAATCGAAATCGTCGGCGCCTCGTTGCACAACTTGCGCAAGGTCGATGCGCGCTTTCCGCTCGGTCGCCTGACGGTGGTGACCGGCGTTTCGGGTTCCGGCAAATCAACGCTGGCGCGCGACGTGCTGCACGCCAACCTCGCGCGCCGCGTCGGCCGCCACAACGCCGGCAAGGCAGTGCCGCTGATCGGTTGCGCCGATCTCAAAGGCTGGCAGCAGGTCGGCCGCGTGCTCGAAGTCGATCAGACACCGATCGGCAAGACGCCGCGCTCCTGCCCCGCCACCTATGTCGGCTTCTACGATGCGATCCGCAAGCTGTTCGCCGACACCTCGGAATCGCGCATGCGCGGGTATACGGCGAGCCGTTTTTCGTTCAACACCAAGGGCGGGCGCTGCGAAGCCTGCGAAGGTCAGGGCATCAAGCGCATCGAAATGAGTTTCCTGCCGGACGTGCGCGTGCTCTGCGAGGAATGCCACGGCGCGCGTTTCGATAACGAAACGCTGGCGGTGCGCTTCAAGGGCAAATCGATCGGCGAAGTGCTCGCGATGAACATTGACGAAGCGGTCGAGTTCTTCAGCGCGCACACGTCGATTCATCATGCACTGCGCCTGATGCAGGATGTCGGCCTCGGTTATCTCACATTGGGTCAGCAAAGCCCGACGCTGTCCGGCGGCGAAGCGCAACGCATCAAGCTCGTCACCGAATTGGCCAAAGTGCGGGCCGACGGCAGTGACGCCGGCGCGCGGCCCGGCCGCGGCGGCGCCGACAAGCACACGCTCTATGTGCTCGACGAGCCTACGGTGGGCCTGCACATGGCCGACGTCGAAAAACTCATTCGCGTGCTGCACCGCCTGGTCGATGCCGGCAACACCGTGGTGGTGATCGAACACAACCTCGATGTGATGGCCGACGCCGACTGGATCATCGACCTCGGCCCCGAAGGCGGCAGCGGCGGTGGCGTGATCGTTGCACAGGACGCACCGCTGAACATTGCGCGCACACCGGTGCGTTCGCACACCGCGCGCGTGCTGGCGGAGTTTCTGGCCGAACGCACGGCCTGACGGCAATCCGGAACGCGCCCATATTCGGGTTGTTGCTGCAAATGAAACGGGGCGCCGCGGTGCCCCGTTTTTATTGGCGACGATGGCCTATTTATGGCGATCCTGCCGGCGCTGCTGGCGATCCTGATGCACGTCCTTGCGATCCTGATGAATGTTGCGGGTGTCCCGGTGCGCATCACGGCGTTCCTGGCGCGCGCCTTTGTAGTCGCCCCTGGCGCGGTCCTGGCGCGCCTGCTGGCGGTCCTGACGGCGATCCTGCCGCTCAGCGCGAACATCCTTGCGGTCCTGGCGAATGTCCTTGTTGTCCTGACGCACATCGGCCGGTTGCGCATACACCGCCGGCACCGCGGCGAACGTGAACACACCGAATACAGCAACTGCAATGGTTTTGATCATGCGAGTCTCCCGCTCTGAAATCTGCAATTGAAAATCAACGGTCGCGATGCGCCGTGTTGTCGTTCCACTGGTAATGCTGCTGGCGCGGCGCGCGACGGTAATCCGTCTTGCGCTCGTCGCCACTGAACAGGACCAGAAAGAATGCGATCAACGCGAAGACGGCGAGATAAGGCAGGTAGTGAATCAGGGTCAACATGCGACACCTCCGTGGTTTGGTTCGACTCCTCAGGTCGAATTAAACGACGGACGATGGGGCCTGCCCAGCACTGGAACAAAGCTTTACCGTTGTTACAGATTGCAGCAATTGCTTGCGCCGGCCTTACGCCGGCGCGCGAACGAACGTGACAGAAGTCGCGAGAGGCGGCGGGTCCTGCAATGCGCTGTATCCCTGCGGCCTACAAACCGAGGTCGCGCTCGCGCGCTTCTCTGAGCAGGCGCTCGGCGTCCTCGGCAAGCAGGAAACCGTCTTTCTGCAGACGCTGCACAGCGGCCTCGACCTGGCGCAGGTAATTCGCCTTGCTGCCGTAGCGTTCTTCGAGCGAGGGCCGCGGATCGTTGCCGCGATCGACGCGATAGCGCACGAACGGAATGAACGAACCGTCGAGATAACAGGACCGGTCCTCCATGAAACCCTTGCGACGTAGATTCCAGCCGGTGTAGGTGCCCAGCGGCACTTGCAGTGCGACCGAACGGATGCCCGGCACATCGTTGCCGTCGCGATCGACGCGCGGCACCAGCACCGCGTACTGCTTGTCCGGCAGATGGCGCGGAAACGCCGCCTCGGTATCGTTAATGTAGAGATGGTTGGCCTCGCCGGTGTATTTGCGACCCGGAATTTCCGGAAAGCCCGCCTCGCGCTGCGGTAGCGGCTTGACCAGCGTGCGCTCGGTCAGCGACGGAAAGCGGGAGGGCGGCGGTGCCTTGCCGGTGGACAGCCAGTTCTGCATCGCCACCAGCAACGCGCGCATCGGCTCCTTGTACTGGTTCGAATTGACCGGGTTCTGGCACAGCGCGTTTTCGCGCGCCTGCAACACCGGCGCATGCTGGGTGCCGGCGAAGTAATAGAGGCGCACGTTATCCGGTATCGTCACGTCGCGGCGGCCGAGCGGATCGGTGATGACGAGCGAATTGCGTCCTCCCCACGGTTCGGTGCCCGAATCCATGTGCATGATTTTCGGACAGGCGCCCTGCACGCGGCATTTGGCAAGCAGACCGTCGGTGCGTCCGCTGACCGGATCGGTCAGCGTTTCATAGGTAAACGGAAACTGGTCGCCCGGCGTGTAGTGACCGACCAGCGCGGTCGAGAAACGGCCCGGGAAGGCGAACTCGGTATTGACGTTGGTCATGCGACCCCCGCTGGTCAGTTCCATCACGCCGTCGAACACGATGCGCTTCGATTCGTCCTGATTGAAGCCCTGATAAACGAAATCTTTCAAAAAGCGCCCGCTCTGCGAACGGCCGAAACCGATGGTGCGCTTGATGGTCAGCGGCTGCGGATCATGCGCGGCATGCTGCACCAGCGGATTGGCGTTGCTCGTTTCGTAGCGCAGGAAGGACACCACATCGCGGGTAGCGGCAAACGCCAGCCCGCTCAGCACCGGATCGATCGCCGGGTAAGACAGGTAATACACATAGTCGGTTGAGAAGCCCGCCGGCAGGCAGATGTCGTTGTTGCTCTGCGTCACCGCCTTGCCCTCGCGGCAGATGCCGAATGACCATTCTTCGCGCGGAATCACCTCGTCGGGCGCATCGGCGTTGGCACGGCGGATCAGGCGCGCGCGCGAGGCGATGCGTTCGACCAGCGGATAGGGTTTGAGCGCGCGGCCGTTGTCCCAGCCGATATTGAGCGTGTAGACCGGCTTGGTGACGATGAATTCGACATTGATCGTTTTCACGATCTGGTTGCCGCCGCGATTGGCGACCGGAAAGTCGGCGATGATTTCGTCGTCCTGGCGGGGAATATCGGCCTGCCAGCCGCTCACCACCAGCGTATAGCCCTGGCGCAGCAGAAAGGCATCGCCGGCATCGACTATCTTCGACGGATTGTTGCCGCCGTTCTCGCCGACATGAAACACATCGAAGGCGCGCCGCGCGCCTCGGTTGACGGTGTCATAGAGCAGCGTGCCGTTGCCTTTCGTGGTGTCCAGCGGCTGAATGATGCTGATGTCAACCACGTACTCGACGCGGCCGCGCGCATTGCGCGGCGCATCCTGAATGTAGACGATGCCGGCGTTGAGCGGATCGGCCGGATCGACCTCGCCGAAGGCGCGGCCCGAAAATTTTTCGAAGCGGCCGGCGCTGCCGAACTCGCGGCCGTCGAAGGTCGGTGATTCGATGCGGTCGATCACGATACGCGTGATGCCGGCTTCGGCGGCACCGATGATGAACCAGGCGATCAGGCCTGCAATCCAGATGTGTTTCAAGGTTTTCTCCCCTGTCCGTGCCGGCAGCTTGTTTGCGCAAAGTATACCGCCGCCCGCGCTTGTCGCGGTTGCGCCACTTGGTGCACACTCCCTGTCTGGCCTCAAATACCGACTCTGGAGCAGATAATCTTGATCAAATTCCACTCACTGACGGTCTGCGCCACGCTCGCCGTCGCCGCCATTGCGACGGGCGCTGCCGTCGCGCAAAACGAATTTCCGAACCGGCCGATCCGCGTCATCGTGCCGCTCGCCCCCGGCGGCGGCAGCGATTACACCGCGCGTTATATCGGCCAGCGCCTTGCCGAACGCATCGGCCAGGCCGTGGTGGTGGACAACCGGCCCGCCGCGTCAGGCATTGTCGGCACCGAACTTGTCGCCAGGGCGGTGCCCGACGGTTACACGCTGCTGCTTGCCTATTCGACGCACGCGCAAAGCGCGCAACTCTTCACCACGCTGCCGTACGATCCGATCAAGGATTTCGCGCCTGTAACGGAAGTCATCGCCACGCCGCTGACCATGCAGCTTTATCCCGGCGTGCCGGCGAAAACCGTGCAGGAGTTCATTGCCTATGCGAAGACCAACGCCGGCAAACTCAACTATGGTTCTTCAGGGCCGGGAAGCTCGCCGCATCTGGCTGCCGAACTGTTCGCCTCGATGGCCGGCATCAAGATGACGCACATCCCGTACAAGGGCGTCGCGCTCTACGTGACGGCGGAAATCGGCGGAGAAATCCAGTTTGCATTTTCGAACATGTTTACCACCATGCCGCACTGGAAGTCCGGCCGCCTGCGCCTGATCGCTACCGGCGGATTGAAACGCATGGAGGCCATGCCCGATCTGCCGACGATTTCAGAATCCGGCGTGCCCGGCTTCGAAGCGCTGACCTGGTACGGTTATCTCGCGCCGGCGAAAACGCCGCGCGCAATCATCGACAAAATCCAGAAGCAGATCGCCGCCATCGTCAACACGCCCGACGTGCGCCAGAATTTCGTCGCCCAGGGCAACGAGCCGCTCGCCAATACGCCGGATGAATTTGCCAAAGTCATGAGGAGCGACGCCGACAAATGGGGCACGATCGGCAAGCGGCTCGGCGTCAAGCTTGACTGACCACAAAACAATTCAGCCACAGAGGACACCGGGTTAGCAGAGAAAATCGATTCCGCGCAGGTGCCTGCTCGACTGCCTTTTGGAATTCCCTGTGTCCTCTGTGATCTCTGTGGCCAAAGCATTTCTCTAGGACCCCCAACGTGAAAGCAATGGTATTGCACGGCCTGGGCCAGCCGCTCAAGCTCGCAGAAGTGCCGCTGCCCAAGGTCGGACCCAACGACGTGCTGGTGCGCGTGCGCGCCTGCGGCGTCGGCCTCACCGTCGTGATCCTCGTCGCCACGCCCGGGCGCATCACTTCATATCCGCGCATTCCGGGCCACGAAATCGCCGGCGAAGTCAGCGCCGTCGGCAGCGAAGTCAAAAACGTCAAGATCGGTCAGCGCGTCACCAATCATTTTTACCTGACCTGCGGCAATTGCATCCACTGCCGCAGCGGCCGCGAAACGCTGTGCCTCGCGCCGCGCGGCAACGTCGGCGCCGCCTGCGACGGCGGTTACGCCGAATACATCGCGCTGCCGGAACGCAACGTGATACCGATTCCGGGCGGCGTGTCCGACGTCGAGGCGGCAGTCGCCTCCGACGCGATTGCCACGCCCTACCACGCCTGCCACGAAGAAGCGCGCGTCGGCCCCGGCGACAGCGTGCTGATCATCGGCGCCGGCGGCGGCGTCGGCGTCCACATGGTGCAGATGGCACGGCTGTGCGGCGGTCGCGTGCTTGCCGCGGACATCGGCGCCGACAAACTGGCGTTGGCGAAACACTGGGGAGCGGACGAAGTGATTGACGCGCGCCGCGGCGATCTCGCCAAACAGGTGATGGCGCTGACGGACGGCCGTGGCGCCAATGCCTGCATCGACATCGTCGGCAACAAACAAAGCCTCGAAACCGGCCTGCAGTCGCTGGCCCTGCTCGGGCGCCTCGTCATCATCGGCGCCAAACCCAAAGCGGTCTACAAGGATGACCCGAGCTTCAGCATCGATCCCGGTTATTTTTTGCACCGCGGACTCGAATTGCATGCGTCGCGCTACGTCAACGCCGCCGAAATCGCGCAGACCCTGGAACTCGTCCGTCGCAAACGCATCACGCCGGTCATCACGCAGACCTTTGCACTCGAAGAGGTCGAGGCCGCGCACGAACTGATTCGACAAAACAAAACGACCGGGCGTATCGCGCTGGTGATCAACTAGAACACACAACACCCCCACGCCCGCCCCGCGCCGCGCGCAAGGGAGGGCGTCAATTTGAAGGCGAGGAAACATCATGCGCATCGGATTCATCGGTCTCGGCACCATGGGCGGCCCCATGGCGCTCAACGCGCAGGCCGGCGGACATCAACTGATCGTCCACGACCTCAATCAAAATGCCGCCGCGCCGCACCTGAAGAACGGCGCCTTGTGGGCGGCCAATCCGGGCGCGGTCGGCAAACAAGCGGAGATTGTCTTCACCTCGCTGCCGGGACCGCGCGAAGTCGAGGCGGTCGCCGCCGAACTGATCGACAGCATGAAGGCCGGCTCGACCTGGTTCGATCTGTCGACTAATTCGCCGAGCGTGATCCGCCGGCTGCACGCCCTGTTCGCCGCAAAAAATATCGCGCTGCTCGATGCACCCGTCAGCGGCGGACCGGCCGGCGCCAAAACGGGCAAGCTGGCGCTGTGGGTCGGCGGCGACAAAGCGGTGTTCGATCGCCACCGCGCAGTGCTCGATGCAATCGGCGATCAGGCGCGCTATATCGGCCCGATCGGCGCGGGACTCGTCGCCAAGCTGGTGCACAACTGCGCCGGCTACGCGATCCAGACTGCGCTCGCCGAAGTGTTCACCATGGGGGTCAAGGCCGGCGTCGAACCGCTCGAACTGTGGGCGGCGGTGCGTCAGGGTTCGCTCGGCCGCCTGCGCACCTTCGACCGTCTCGGCAAACAATTTCTGCAAGGCAGCTTCGATCCGCCGGATTTCGCGCTCAAGCTCGCGCACAAGGACATGACGCTCGCCTGCGAACTTGCGCGCGAATTGAGCGTGCCGATGCGCCTCGCCAATCTGGCCTATGCCGACATGACCGAAGCGCTCAACCGCGAAGGCTGGGGCGCGCGCGACTCGCGTGTACCGATGCTGCTGCAGGAGGAGCGCGCCGGCGTGTCGATCAAGGTCGCCGCCGCAGATATACAGGCCGTCATCAAACGCGAAGGCTGAGGCATTGCAATGACAACAAGCGCGCAAGAACCCGCGCAGTGCGCCGGGCCCGACCTGAATCCGCGCAAGCCGGCGTTCGCCATGCCGGCGGGCGCCACCGACTGTCACGCCCACGTCTTCGGTGCCAGGGAAAAATACGGCTGGGCCGGCGACCGCCTCTACACGCCGCCGCCGGTGTTTCTCAAGGATTACATTGCGATGCTCGACGCGCTCGGTTCCGCGCGCGGCGTGATCGTGCAATCGGGCGTGCACGGCAGCAACAACGATGTGCTGGTCGATGCGATCGCGCAATCGAACGGCCGCCTGCGCGGCATCGCGCTGATTCCCGAAGACATCAGCGACGCCGAACTCGACCGGCTTGACGCGGCCGGGGTGCGCGGCTTTCGCGCCAACCTCGTCGCCGGCACCGGCGTGCAGTTCGACGCCTCGCGCAAACTCGCCGCGCGCGTGGCGCGCCTCGGTTGGCACGTGCAGTACCTGCTCGATATCGAAAAATTTCCCGATCTCGACCGCGTGCTCGACGACTTTCCGGTCGAGGTCATGATCGATCACATGGGCCGGCCCGACACCCGCGGCGGCACGGATGCGCCGGGCTTTCAGGCGCTTATCCGCCTGCTCAAAAGCGGCCGCGGCTGGTCAAAGCTGTCGGCGCCTTACCGCACTTCGCGCGATGCGCCGCCGTATGCCGATATCACGAAGTTCGCGCAGGCGCTGGTCGCCGCCGTGCCCGACCGATTGGTCTGGGGCACCGACTGGCCGCATGTCATGCTGGACACCGCGATGCCGAACACCGCACTGTTCGCCGATCTGCTGATGACATGGGTGCCCGACGCAGCCACGCGCAAACGCATCCTCGTCGATAACCCGGCGCGGCTCTACGGCTTTGAATGAAGTGCCGCGAAGCGGCGGTTGCGGCTAATCGACGCGGCCGATGCCGGCGTCGGCGATCTTGCGGCTGCAAAAACGCTGTTCGCGACGGCAGGACATCGCCTCGTCGCTGCCCTTGGTCAGGGTGTCGCATTTCTGCGATTCGTTGAGCCCCCTGATCAGATTGCTCTTGACCGTTTGCGCAGGCGCCTTGTCGAATTCGGCCAGTTTCTGAATCAGGGCGCTATCGCCGGAGTTACGCGCAAAGGCGCTCTTTTCGGCCGGACCCGCCTGCCCGCCGAGCGCCTTGGCAAACCCGACGCACCAGGCGTAGCTATCGCCTTCCGCGAAGACCGATCCGGCGCACAGCATCAAGGCAGCAACGGCAATGCATTTTCTTGCTATCAATTTTGATCTCCACGACAATCAGCCGGGTCGGCCGGGTCTTGCTTGTTTGAGATGCCGCACCGAAGAAAATGCATCCGCCGGCGATACGTCGGTCGTCCGGGCCGAGTCGCCCGCTTTCCGATGTGGGGCGGGATTCTGCACCAACCTTTTTTCAATGTAAAGTTTGCTCGGACTAATTTTTAAAGTTCGGAGGGCATGCCGTACGGCCGCCGGAAAATGACGTTATCAAACAGGCCCGCGCCGAATTTTCCGTGTAAGGCTGCCGTAAGCGTCATTCAGCGTAGAGTAAGTAATGGGCTGTATATTCGCGCTCGGCTGGAAGCTTAATCTTTCACAATCAGGCGTCAGATTCAAAATGATCGACTTGCGAGGATTGACTTGGCGCCGCGCGAATCCGCTTCGCGCCGACACGCCCGCCCGCAGCAGCGCGGCTCTTGGCGCGCTGATGACCGCCTTGATTGCATTTGCGCTGATGCCGACCGCCATTTGCGCTCAGGGCCGCATCGATACGCAACCGCTGACGCTGGCCCGGATGTCGGAGGAAGTGGCGACCAACAATCCGCAAATCGAACAGGCCCGGCAGGCTTACATTGCCTCTACGGCGCAGGTGAAAATTGTCACCACGCTGCCGAACCCGACCGCCTTCATCTACGAAACGCCGATTGCGAACAACCCGCTGCGGCTCGGCGCCTCGCAGGGCTTCAGCTACAGCATTGGCCAGCCCTTTCTGTTTCCGGGCAAGCAGCGCCTTGCCGGCGAATCGGCCGAACATCAGGCCGAGTTTGCCAAGACGCAGATGGAATCGCTGCTGCTGCAACTGCTGTCGCAGTTGAAATCGAACTTCTACCAGTTGCAGCTTTACCGGCTGCAGCAATCGATCATCCGCGAAACGCTGATCCGCTTCGACCAGTTGAAGCAGCTGGCGCGCGCTCGTTACGCCAGCAATGCAGCCGGTTACGTCGATTACCTCAATGCGCAGGTCGCCTACAGCAGTGCGGAAAACGATCTCTTCGCGGTGCAGCGCAATATAGACACCACGCGGGCGACCATCAACACGCTGATGGGCCGTGATCCGAATACCGCGCTTGAAGTGCAGGATCGCCCCTATACGCCGGAAATGCCGGCGGCAACGCTGGCCGAGCTGGAAGCGCTGACGCTCAAGACCCAACCGGTGCTCAATGGCGCAACCGCACTGATCAGAAGCGGCGAATCTAATCTTGATCTCGCCAAGCTCGCCTACTATCCGGACTTCAATCTGGTGATGTCGTTCATCAGCGACAACCCGCCGTGGGGCGTAGCCCAGGGCAACCAGTACGGCATGGAACTCGACCTCATATTGCCGACCTGGTTCTTCACGCGCGAAAAAGCCGCGCGCGACCAGGCCAATGCCAACCTGATTGCGGCGCGCGCCTCGTTCGACGCGCTGCGCCAGCAGGTGCTGTTGCAGCTGGCGAGTTCGTACAACAGCCTTGCGCAGGCGGTCAATCAGTTCAAGTTCCTCGAATCCCGCCAGTTGCCGCAGGCCCAGGCCGCCTACCGGCTGGCCATCGCCAACTATGCGAATAATGCATCGGCGTTCGCGGACGTCCAGACCGCCGCCCTCAACCTGCGCACGACCGAGTCGAGCATCGCGCAGGCGCGGGTGTCGGTCGCGCAAGCCCACGCCAGCCTCGTTGCAACCATCGGCAAGGAAATCGAATGACAAACGGCGCAATTAAAAAAACCGCGTGGCTGCCGCTGCTGGTGTTGTTTGTACTGGGCGGCGCGGCCGGTGTCGCCGCCACCTGGTATTACGTCAATCAGCCCAAGCCCGAGACCCGCGAAACGGCGCCGACGCCGCAACCGCGGATCAGCGGCCGCTCGCCTGATGAGCTGGTCAGTGCGCCGCCGGGCGGCTTCGATCCCGCTTATGTGAAGACAGCGGTGGTGACGAGCGCCGATGTGCCCGAGATTCTGCCGATTTCGGGCAAGCTCGGCTTCAGCGCCGAGCGCACCCATCAGGCCTCGGCACGCGTCGCCGGACGCGTCGATCGCATTTACGCATTCGAGGGCCGCAGCGTCGCGGCGGGCCAGCCGGTGGCGGAAATTTTCAGTGCCGATTTCATCTCCGCACAGCAGGAGTATCTGCTCGCGCGCGGCACGCTGCGCAACATCAAGGCGTCGAACATCAAGGATCTGGTCGAGGACGCCGAAGCCACGCTGCAGGCGGCGCGCCAGAAGCTGCGCATCATCGGCGCCAGCGACGCCGACGTGAACAAACTCGACAGCGCCGGCACGCCGCAGCAATATCTGACGGTGAAAGCGCCGATCGGCGGCGTGGTGGTCAAGCGCAACATCGATCCGGGCCAGTATCTGAATTACGGCGACTCGGTGCTGACGATCAGCGACCCGTCGCAGCTGTGGTTCTTCGGCAATATCTACGAACAGGACTACGCGCGCGTGCGCATCGGCCAGAAGCTGCAGCTCGAAAGCCCGGCGCTGCCCGACAAAACCTTCAGCGGCACCGTCGATTTCATCGCCCCCGGGGTCGATCCGGCGACGCACGTGCTGGCGATCCGCTGCAACGTGCCCAACGTCAACGGCCAGCTGCGCCCCGAACTGTTCGTCAATGCGCGGCTGTTGATCGCCAGCAAGCGCGCGCTGGTGCTGCCGAAGTCGGCCCTCGTGCAACGCAACGACGCCGCCTACGTCATCGTCGATCTGAAGGACGGCCGCTACCAGCGCCTGCGCGTGACGACGGTGCCGCTGGACGACAGCCGTGTTGCGATCACCTCCGGGCTCAAGGGCGGCGAGGCAATCGTGATCGAGGGCGCCGTGCTGGTCAGTCATCTGATCGATCTCGAGCAAAGCTGAGGAGCCGCCATGGGCTTCATGCGCTTTGTGCTCGACAAGCGGGCGATGTTCATCTTCATGTCGGCGGCGCTGTTTATCGCCGGCGTGTTTTCGTTTCGCAGCCTGCCGATCGAGCCCTACCCCAACGTCTCGCCGCTGATCGTGCAGGTGATCACGCAATGGCCCGGCCGCGGCGCCGCCGAAGTCGAGCAGCAGTTGACGGTACCGATCGAAATCGCCATGGCCGGCGTCGCCGGCGTCGATGCCATCCGTTCGGTGTCGCTGTTCGGCCTGTCGATCGTCACCATCAAGTTTGTCGAGGGCAGCGACAGCTTCCGCGCGCGCCAGAACGTAACGCAGAAAATCGGCGATGCCACGCTGCCCAACGGCGTCGATCCCAACCTGTCGCCGGATGCCGATGCCGTCGGCGAGATCCTGCGTTACCGGCTTGAAGGCGACAGCATCGACCTGATCACGCTGAAAAGCCTGCAGGACTGGGAGTTGACCAAGCAGATCAAGCTGGTCCCCGGTGTGGCCGACATTCCAGGCTTTGGCGGCCTCGTCAAACAGTATTTGATCCAGCCGCTGCCCGGCAAGCTGCAGCTCTACGGCATTTCGGTCAATCAGCTGGTGCAGGCCCTGACCAATGCCAACGCGAATGTCGGCGGCGGCCTGCTCTCATCAGGCCAGCAGCAATTCGTCGTGCGCGGCGTTGGCCTGCTTAAATCACCGGAGGAAATGAAAGAGGTCATCGTCGCCGTAAATCAGGGCGTGCCGGTACGCGTGCGCGATCTGGCAGAAATCAAAATCGGCAACGCGCCGCGCCTGGGCATTGTGCAGGCCGATGCGCGCAGCGACATCGTCGAAGGCATCGTGCTGATGCGGCGCGGCGAGAACGCCACCGAGGTACTCGGCCGCGTGCGCGAGCGCATCGTGCAGATCAACAACGGGCTGCTGCCGCCGGGCGTCAAGGTGGTGCCGTTCTACGACCGCCAGCATCTGCTCGACCTGACCACTGAAACCGTGCGTCATACGCTTGCCGTCGGCATGTCGCTGGTGCTGGCGGTACTGTTCATCTTTCTCGGCAACCTGCGCGCGGCGGCGATCGTCGCACTGGTGATTCCGCTGGCGCTGTGCTTTTCCTTTATCGCGATGTACGTGGCGAAGGTGCCGGCCAACCTGATTTCCCTCGGCGCAATCGACTTCGGCATCATCGTCGATGCAGCCGTGATCGTGATCGAAAACATCATGCGCCGGCTTGAGGAAAGCGGCACCGCGCTGCCCGACGCGATCATCTCCGGCGCCTCCGAGGTGATGCGACCGATGATCTTCTCGACCAGCATCATGTTCATCGCCTACTCGCCGATGTTTCTGTTCGGCGGTGTCGAAGGCGTTATTTTCAAGCCGATGGCCTACACCATGGGCTTCGCCTTGCTCGCCTCGATTATCCTCGCGCTGAGCTTTGTGCCGAGCAGCACCTCCTTTCTGTTTGCCAGCGCCGGCCATCCGCACGAACCGCGTCTGGTCGAATGGCTCAAGGGTCTCTATCAGCCGGTGCTGCGCCGCTTCGTCGGGCAACCGGGCGTGGTGCTGCTGGTCATGCTCGCCCTGCTCGGCGCTTCGCTGGTCGGGGGCAGCAGGCTCGGCACCGAATTCCTGCCGACGCTGGAGGAAAACAACTACTGGATCCGCGTCGTGCTGCCGAACACGGTCGATCTCGATTACTCGGTGCAGATCTCAAACCGGCTGCGCGACTTTTTCCGGCAACAACCCGAGGTCGCCAATGTCGTGGTGCAGATCGGGCGACCCGACGACGGCACCGATTCGGGTGGTGCCTTCAATCAGGAATACGCGCTCTACTTCAAGGATCCGGCATCGTGGCCGGCCGGTTCGAGCAAGGAGGGCCTGCGCCGCCGCCTTGAGGAATATCTCAACAAAATTCCGGGCATCGACTACAACTTTTCCCAATACATCCAGGACAACGTCGCCGAGGCGCTGTCCGGCGTAAAGGGCGCGAACGTGGTCAAGCTCTACGGCCTCGATCTCGACACCCTCGACGACAAGGCCGAGGAAATCCAGCGCGTGCTGAAGGAACTGCCCGACGTCACCGATGTCGGCATTTTCCGCGAACTCGGCCAGCCCACACTCAACATCCAGATCGACCGTGCCAAATGCGCGCGCTTCGGCCTCAACGTGACCGACCTGCAAACGCTGGTGCAGTATGCGATCGGCGCAACACCGGTCACCACCGTGCTCGAGGGCGAACAGCGCTACGACCTGGTGATCCGCTACCCGCAGCAGAACCGCGAGTCGGCCGACAAAATCCGCGGACTGCTGGTCGATACACCCGACGGCCAGCGCATCCCGCTCGGCATGGTCGCCGACGTTTCGCTGTCCGGCGGACCGTTCTTCATCTACCGCGAAAACGCCAAGCGCTATATCGCAATCAAATTCAGCGTCAACGGCCGCGATCTGGGCGGCACGGTCGAACGCGCGCAGCGCGCGGTGGCCAGCCAGGTGCAGATGGAAAGCGGCTACTACATGGAATGGCAGGGCGAGTTTCTGCAGATGAAAGAGGCCCAGCGCAAGCTGCGCTGGGTGATACCGCTCACGCTGTTCGGCATATTCTTCATGCTCTACAGCGCCTTCGGCGGCGCCAAGGATGCGCTGATCGTGCTGCTCAATGTGCCGTTTTCCATCATCGGCGGCATCGCGGCGCTCTACGCCGCCGGCGAAACGCTCAGCATATCCGCCGGCATCGGCTTTCTGTCGCTGTTCGGCATCGCCATTCTCGACGGCGTGATCCTGATCGCCTGCATACGCAACCTGCGCGCGGAAGGCGTCAAGCTCGCCGAGGCCGTGATGCAGGGCGCGATGACGCGCCTGCGTCCGGTGCTGATGACGGCGTCGCTCGCCGGCCTCGGTCTGGTCCCTGCAGCACTGTCGCACGCGATCGGTTCGCAGGCGCAAAAGCCGCTGGCACTGGTGATTGTCGGCGGCATGGCGAGCACGACCATACTCACGCTGCTGGTGTTGCCGGTGTTTTACCAGTGGTTCTACCGGCGCGAACTCAACGGCTAGAACATCTGCAGTAGCCGGGGGAGGGACAATATGCTGATCGAATGTTCCGAATGCCACGGCCGGATCTCCGATCAGGCGGCGAGCTGCCCGCACTGCGGCGCGCCGCCGCCGGGTCGCAGCGGCGATATCAAGGGACACCAGATTCTCGGCATGTGCGGCGCAGTCGGCGGACTGGCGATCTTCATGATCACGGTGAGCCCCGAATGGCGTATGGGTGGCGGCGTGCTTATGATCCTCGGTTTGATCGGCGCCCTGCTTTGACCTTCGCTCAATCGCTTGTGGCAGAATGATGCGGTCGTTGTCTCGGGAGGGGGTCACGTCATGCGTCGTTCGTTCACACTGCTTTTTATTGCCATTGTCATAACGATTGGCGCTCCGCTTCACGCCCAGCAATACCCGAACAAGCCGATTCGCATCATCGTGCCGTTTCCGCCGGGCGACACGCTCGACACCATGTCGCGGCTGATCGCGCCGAAACTGACCGAACGGCTGGGCCAGGCTATCATTGTCGATAACCGCGCCGGCGGTGCCGGCCAGATCGGGCTCGATCTCGCCGCGCATGCCGCGCCCGACGGCTATACCATCGTCGGCGGGCAGGGCGGCAACCTCGTCGTGCAACCGCATACCTATAAAAAACTGCCCTACGACACCTTCCGCGATTTCACGCCGATCGCGAATTCGACGCGCAATTATCTCGGGCTCGTCGTCAACGCCGGCGGGCAATTCAAATCGCTCAGGGATTTTGTAACCTACGGCAGGGCCAATCCGGGCAAGCTGACGTTTGCCTCCAACGGCGAAGGCGGCTTTCCGCACATGGCGATCGAGATGATGCGACTCGCCGGCGGCTTCACCTACGTGCACGTTCCCTACAAGGGCAGTGCACAGATCGTCACCGAGATTCTCGGCAACCGCATCGACGCCACCATCCTCGGCATCGGATCGATCGCGCCATTCATTTTGGGCGGCCGGCTGCGCCTGTTGGCGGTGACCAGCCCGACCCGCGCGGCGCTGTTCCCGGATGCGCCGGCGATGGTGGAAATGCTGCCGGGCTACGACTCGCGCGGCTGGTTCGGCTATCTGGCACCCGCCGGCACGCCACCCGGCATCGTCGCCCTGCTTAATGCCGAGATTAACCGCGCAATGAATGCGCCCGAAGTGCGCGAGAAGCTCGAAGCGACGGGTCTTTCCGTAGTCAACGAATCGCCCGCCGCATTTGCGCAGACACTGAAGAGCGATTATGAAATCTACGGCCAGCTGATCAAGACCATCGGCTTGCAGCCGCAATGATCTCGTAGCGCAGTCGATTCGCCTCAATTGAAAATTTTGCAGGCGGGTCGCCTGCGCTGCCAAATCCGCATACGGAGGAACCGCATCCTGCATCGCCTGATCACCCTGCCCGTGCTCGCGCTCTTGATCGCGATTGCGGCCCCGCTGTATGCACAGGCCTACCCGTCGAAACCGGTCCGTATCATCGTGCCGTTTCCGCCCGGCACCACGCTCGATATCATGTCGCGGCTGATCGCGCCGGCGCTGACCGCGCAGCTCGGGCAGAACATCATTGTCGACAACCGCGCCGGTGCGGCCGGCCAGCTCGGTCTCGATCTTGGCGCGCATGCCCCGGCGGACGGCTACACGCTGGTCGGCGGGCAAAGCGGCAATCTGGTGGTCGAACCGCACGCTTACCGGAAACCCGGCTACGACGCGCTGAAGGAGTTCGCGCCGGTTGCGCTGTCGACAACCAATTTTCTTGTGCTGGTCGCCAATCCGGCGCTGCCGTACACAACGCTTGGCGACCTCATTGCCTACGCCCGCGCAAGTCCGGGCAAATTGATCATTGCCTCCAACGGCGAAGGCGGCTTTCCACATCTGGCAATCGAAATGCTGCGCCTGCAGGCCGGCTTCGATTACCTGCACGTGCCGTTCAAGAGCGGCGTGCAGATCATGACCGAGATGACGGGCGGGCGCGTCGATGCCTCGATCATCGGCATCGCCTCGATCGCGCCCTACATACGCGCCGGTCGCGTGCGCCTGATCGCAGTGACGGGGCCGGCGCGGAGCGAGCAATTTCGGGATACGCCGACCATCGCGGAAACGCTGCCGGGTTATGACGCGCGCGGCTGGTTCGGCTATCTGGCCCCAGCCGGCACGCCGCCGACAATCGTCGCCCTGCTCAACCGCGCGATCAATCGCGCGATGACAGCGCCCGAGGTCAAAGAAAAGCTCAATGCGCTCGGCCTCACGGTGGTCACCGACACGCCCGAGGCCTTTGCGCAACTATTGAAAACCGACTATGCAAAATACGGCAAACTGATCCGCAGTATTGGCCTGCAAATAAATTAGAGAGGAAAACCGATGACCACCGCCGCCGATCCCCATGAACGCACTGAAATTCGCGACGGCATGCGCATCACCTGGCACCAGCGCATCACCATGAGCGACAGACTCGTGCTGCGCGCCGATGTCTACCGTCCGATTGAAGACGTGCCTTGCCCGGTGATCCTCACCTACGGCATTTACGCCAAGGGGCTGTCTTATCAGGAAGGCTATCCGCTGCAATGGAACAAGATGGTCGAGGATTATCCGGAAATCCTCGAAGGCTCGAGCAACAAATACCAGAACTGGGAGACCACCGACCCCGAGCGCTGGGTGCCGCATGGTTACGCCATCGTGCGCGTCGATTCCCGCGGCGCCGGCTGGTCGCCCGGCATCATGGACCCGGGGTGCGCCAAGGAAATCGACGATCTCTACGAATGCATCGAGTGGGCCGGCACGCAGGCGTGGAGCAACGGCCGCGTCGGCATGCTCGGCATCTCCTATTACGCCAGCAATCAGTGGCGCGTCGCCGGGCAGCATCCGCTGCACCTCGCCGCGATCATTCCATGGGAGGGCCAGAACGACCGCTATCGCGATTCCGGCTATCACGGCGGCATCCTCTGCCAGTTTCAGGAACGCTGGGCCAAACATCAGGTGGTCAATGTGCAGTACGGCCGCGGAGACAAGGCGAAGAAGAATCCCAATACCGGTGAATCGGTCGCCGGCCCGGTCACCCTGTCCGACGAAGAACTGGCGAAAAACCGCATCAATCCCTACGAGGATCTGAAACAGCATCCCTTCGACGACGCCTGGCACCGCGCGCGCTCGGCCGATCTGTCGAAAGTAAAGACACCGCTCTTGACCTGCGCGAACTGGGGCGGTCAGGGCATCCATCCGCGCGGCAACTTCAACGGCTTTACCGAAACGCCGGCCGACACGCCGAAGTGGCTGGAAGTGCACGGCGATTCGCACTGGTCGGTGTTCTCGAACAATTACGGACTCGATCTGCAAAAACGCTTTTTCGACCACCACCTGAAGGGTGAAAAAAACGGCTGGGACCAACAGCCGCCGGTGCAATTGAACGTGCGGCATCCGGGCGAAAAATTCGTGCTGCGGCATGAACACGAATGGCCGCTTGCGCGCACGCAGTGGACGAAGTTTTATCTCGACACCCGCGGCCTAAAACTGGGCACGGCACCGGTCGCGCAGTCCGGCGGCATCGAATACGACGCCACCGGCAATGGCGTCACCTTCAGCACCGCGCCGATGGCGCAGGACACCGAGATCACCGGGCCGATGATGGCGAAACTGTTCATTTCATCCGCGACCGCCGATGCGGATCTCTTCGTCATCGTGCGCGTGTTCGATCCGGCTGGCCGCGAACTCACCTTCATGGGCTCGACCGATCCGAATACCCCCATTGCCAACGGCTGGCTGCGCGCCTCGCATCGCCGGCTCGATCCGGTCAGGAGCACACCATACCGGCCTTATCATCCGCACGACCGCGCAGAACCGCTGACGCCCGGCGAAATCGTCGAATGCGAAATCGAGATCGTCACCAGTTGCATCGTGGTGCCGCAGGGCTGGACCGTCGCCCTGACGATCCGCGGCAAGGATTACGAATACGAAGGCGAGCTATCTGAATTCGGCAAAAAGTTTCACTACGGCACGCGCGGCACCGGCGGCATGACGCACAATGACGCCGACAACCGCCCGGCCGGACTTTACGGCGGACGGGTCACGCTGCACGCCGGCGGCGCGCACGCGGCCTATCTGCTGTTGCCGGTTATTCCGACGAAGAACAGCTGATCACCTGATCAACCCCGAAGAACGGAAACCCATCATGCATGCACGCCTCGTTGCACTTCTCTGCGGCATCGCCTTCACCGGCGCGGCCTCCGCCCAGACCTTCCCGGTCAAACCCCTGCGCATCGTCGTCCCCTTCGCGCCGGGCGGCGCGGCCGACATCATGGCGCGGGTACTCGGCGAGAACATGTCGAAAGGGCTCGGCCAGCCCGTCATCATTGAAAACAAGCCCGGCGCCGGCGCGGTGATCGCCTACGAATATGTGGCGAAGGCGCCGGCCGACGGTTACACCCTGCTCGTCGTGTTTCCGAGTTTCGTCATCAACGCCTTCGTGCGCAGCGGACTGCAGTATCAGCCGCTGCGCGACTTCAAGGCGGTCGGGCAGACCATATCGCTGCCGATGGCGATTGCCGTGCATCCCTCGCTGCCGGTCAAATCGCTGAAGGACCTGATCGCGCTCGCGCGCTCGCGCCCGGGCGAACTCGGTTACGGCACGCCAGGTGCGGGCACCACCCACCATTTCGTCGGCGAAATGCTGGGCGTGGCAGCGAACGTCAAATTCAATCACGTGCCCTATCCGGGCGGCGGCCTTCAAGTGACAGCGACCGCCGGCGGCCATGTGCCGATCGCGATCGCCAACGTCACCGAGATCGCGCCCTTCGTAAAAATCGCCAAGGTGCGCGCGCTGGTGGTCACCGCCGACGAACGCGCCGAGTCGCTGCCGGATGTGCCGACCTATCGCGAAGCCGGCTTCCCGCAGTTGTCGATCACCAACTGGGCGGGCTTGATGGTGCCGGCGGCAACACCGCCGGCGATCATCGCGCGTCTCAATGCCGAACTGGTGAACAGCCTGCGCAGCGCGGCTATCCAGGAAAAACTGAAGGTTCAGGGCATGTTCACCACCCCGGGCGCGCCGGAGCAATTCGATGCGCTGCTGAAGACGGAATCCCTGCGTTATGCCAAAGCGGTCAAGGACGCCGGCATCAAACTCGATTGAGTTGTGAAAGCGGTTGTCGCCCCTGCAAATTGCTGGTAAAAAGTCGCCGAGCAATCAGGCGCCCGCCCCCGGCTTTTTTCCAGATCACGGGCGCCGCAACCTGGGAGTGACTCGATGAAAGTGGGTTTGGTTAAAACGGCGGCCATCGCGACCATGACGGCCATTCTTGCAACCTGCGGCGGTGCGACACTCGCCGCCGACACGCCGACGGCGAAACAACTCGAACGCGGCCGCTACATGGCGATTACCGGTGGCTGCAACGACTGCCACACCGCCGGCTTCGGGCCGAACGAAGGCAAAATTCCGGAACAGGACTGGCTGCTCGGCAGCGGCCCGCTCGGCTTCAACGGCCCCTGGGGCACCACCTATGCGTCGAACCTGCGCCTGCTGATCGCGGGCATGAGCGAATACGACTGGGTCAAACTTGCGAAGACCCTGAAGACGCGGCCGCCGATGCCTTGGTTCAACGTCAACAAATGGCGCGAAGGCGACATGCGCGCCTTCTACCAGTATGTGAAAAGCCTCGGTGCCGCCGGCCAGCCGGCGCTGGCCTATCTGCCGCCGGACAAGGCGCCGAACCCGCCGTTTGTGCAGTGGCCGTCGCCGCCCAAGCAGTAATCCTTACGCCGGCAGCGCGACTTTGTTATCGACGCTGAACTGGTAGTCGCGGAACACATGCTCGGCGGTCAGCAATTGATAGCTGCCGTCGGGCAATTGCCGCGTCGTATCTTTGAGGCGGTAGGTGTAGTGGCCGCAGGTCCAGCAGTCGAAGTTGCGCATCGCAGTACACAGGCAGGTTTTGTCCATCACCGACACTTTCTTCGCCCCCGGATGTGCCGCAACCTCGCGGTTGTAGGCCGTGATGTAGGCGCAGTTGCCGCTGCCGTCGAGCAGATAACCGTAGGCTTCGCAGTTCGGACGGATGCCGTCGCCGATCGCGGGACTGCTCTTCAGCATGCGCATCGGATAACCGGTCGGCGAGATCATGTTGACCTCGATGTCGTCCTCGCGCGCCTTGATGTATTCCTGCTTGACCTTGTCGGGCAGGCCGCATTCGCGTGTGGCGGTGAAACGCGTCGCCACCTGCACCGCGGCAGCGCCCATTTCCAGATACGAGGTCGCATCGCTGCCGGTAAAAATGCCGCCGGCCGGAATCACCGGAATGTCGAGCTGTTCGGTTTTCAGGTACTGCAGGATCTCGGCGACGATGGTGCGCAGATCGTATTCACGCCAGTCGTCGATGCCGAAGCCGAGGTGGCCGCCGGCAAGCGGGCCTTCGACCACGATGTAATCGGGCGCGCGATTGAGGCGCGCGTTCTTGCGCAGAAAGAGTTGCAGCGCGCGCAGCGACGAGACGATGATGCCGAGCTTGGCGTCGCGAAAACGCGGATGGTCGGCGATCAGCCCGAATGAACCCAGATGCAGGCCGGCCGACAGCGTGATGCCGTCAATGCCGGCATCGAGCGCAGAAGCGAGGCGCACGCGCAGCGTGTCCTTCGGCGCGTTCATCGTCAGCTTTTCCATGCAGTTGACGAAAATCATGCCGCTGCCGCGCTTGGCCTGCATCGCGCGGCCGACGTGGTTGTGTGTCGCCTCGCGCAAGCGGCCGAGATCGAACATGACCTTCGATTTGTCGGAATTGGCGACGTTGTATTTGTAGAGCTTGAGCTTCTCCTTGGTGAAGTGGGTCTGATCGCGGCGATCGGACACCGTCTGCACCATCGCATCGGAAATATGACCGATGCCGCCCAGCCGCGCCGCCTCCAGCGCCAGATCGACGGTCGAAATGTCCACGCCCATGCCGCCGACCATGATCGGCACGAATTCCTGCTTGCCAAACCGCAGGCGAAAATCATCCACGCATTTCATCTACACACGACCTCAAAAATTACCACGCGTCCCAATACTGCCATTCGCGAGGATGCAGGCGCTAGGATACCGCCTTCCGTCGATTCATGTTTTGACCTGACCGTGGTCTGCCGGCGCCGGAATGTGCCGTAAAGCGGATCGAGCGACGTATAACCCTACTCCGCGCGTGCGCCGGCCGCCTTGACGACCCCGGCCCACGCCGGAATGTCGGCGCGGATGCGCGCGGCGAAGGCTTCCGGCGTCGAGGTTTCCGGTTCCGCACCCAGCGCGATATAGCGCTCGCGCAAGTTCTTCGTCGCGACTGCGGCAACGATGATTGCATTGAGTTTGCCTACGATCTCTCTCGGCAAACCGGCCGGGCCGAGAAAGCCGTACCAGGTCGTCGATTCATAACCGGGCATGCCCGATTCGGCCACCGTCGATACCTCGGGCAGCACCGTCGAGCGCGTTTTGCTGGTGACCGCAATCGCGATCACCTTGCCGGCGCGGATGTGACCGAGCACCGGTGCAATATTGACAAACACCATGTCGCACTGGCCGGCGATGACATCGACGATCGCCGGCCCCGCGCCCTTATACGGAACATGCGTCATCTCAATGCCGGCCATCGTGTCGAGCAATGCCGCGGCCAGATGCATGGTGTTGCCGACGCCGCCCGAGGCATAGTTGAGTTTGTGCGGCTGCTTCTTCGCCAGCGCGATCAGCTCACGGATGTTGCGCACCGGCAGCGACGGATGCACCACCAGCACGCTGGGCGTCATCGCAACCAGACTGACCGGCGCGAAATCCCGGTTCACATCGAAGCCGAGTTTTTCGTAAAGCGACACGCTGATCGGCAGCGAGCTGTTGCCGAACAGCAGCGTGTAGCCGTCGGCGGGCGCGCGCGCGACAATCTCGGCGGCGATGTTGCCATTGGCGCCGGGCCGCGCATCGGCAACGAATTGCTGCCCCAGCGCGTCGGCGAGTTTGACCGTCAGCGGCCGGATCAGCGTGTCGGCGGCGCCGCCCGGCGGAAACGGAATCACCACGCGCACCGGCTTGGCCGGATAGTTCTGCGCGTGCGCGGACAGAATTGCGGCGACGCTGAGCGCCATGCCGAATGCGAACGGTATTTTCATTGGCCCCTCATTTTTTTTGATTGTTTTGGTTCACCCGCATCGTCATTCAGGCTTGATCAGTTTCGCCCATTTCGCCGCGTCGGCAATCAGATATTTGCGAAATGCCTCGGGCGTGCTGCCGACCGGTTCCGAACCGTCGGCCAGGATGCGTTCGCGCACCTCCGGCAGCGCGAGTATGCGCACGAGTTCGTCGTGCAGTCTGGCGACGATCTCCAGCGGCAGGCGCGCCGGCCCGACGATGCCGTACCAGCCGACGACGTCGAAGCCGGGCAACACCTCGGCCATCGCCGGCAACTCAGGCAGCACGGCAACCCGTTTGGGCGTCGTCACCGCCAGCGCGCGCAGCTTGCCCGAGCGCACCAGCACCTGCGAGCCCTGCATGCCGGCGAAACCGTATTGATACTGACCGCCGACCAGATCGACCATCGCCGGCCCCGCGCCCTTGTACGGAATATGCTGTGCCTTGATGCCCGCCAGCTGATTGTAGAGTTCGCCGGCAAGATGGCCGCCGCTGCCGAGACCGGCCGAACCGTAGTTGAGCGCGCCCTTGTAACCGCGCGTCCACTCGATGAATTCGCCGAGCGTTTTCACCGGCGACGACACCGGCACCAGCAGCAGCATGCCGCCGGCGGTGAGCTGGGTGATCGGCGTGAAATCATCGACCACCCGGTACGGCAATTTCCGGTTGAGCGCGGCGTTCACCGTGTGCTGCACGAACGGCAGGAACAGCGTGTAACCGTCGGCCGGCGCATGCGCCACGATCTCGGCGGCATTCACGCCCGACGCGCTGGCGCGGTTATCGATCACGACCTGCTGTTTGAACGTTTCGGCCATGCGCGCGCCGAACAGGCGCGCCAGAATATCGGTGGTGCCGCCGGGCGCCGTCGGCGTGATCAGGCGGATCGGCCGGTTCGGATAATCGGATTGCGCATGCGCGATTACAGGCGCCAAAGCCGCAGCAAAAAAAATCGCCGCTTGTGCAATCCACCTCACAGCCGTCTCCTCCCGCCTAACGGCTCATTCGAGCTTGGCGCCGCTCTCTTTGACCAGCCGCGCCCACTTGGCCAGATCGGCCAGCATGTAGAGGCGGAAGTCCTCCGGCGTGCTGACCGCGACTTCGGAACCGTCGGCAAGAATACGGTCGCGCACGTCCGGCGCGCGCATGATCTTGACGATCTCGTCGTGCAGTCGTGTGAGGATGGGCTTCGGCAGTTTCGCCGGCGCCGCCATACCGTACCAGCCGACCAATTCGAAGCCCGGCAGCACCTCGGCCATCGCCGGCAGATCCGGCAGCGCTGCGATGCGTTTTGGATTGGTCACCGCGATCGCGCGCAGCTTGCCGCTGCGGACCAGCGTCTGCGCAGCCTGGATACCGGCGAAATTGTATTGATATTGCCAGGCAATCAAATCGATCAGCGCAGGCCCTGACCCTTTATACGGAATGTGCTGCGCCTTGATGCCGACCGTGACGTTATAGAGCTCACCGGCCAGATGACCGCCGCTGCCGAGACCGGCCGAACCAAAATTAAGCGGGCCCTTGTAGTTTTTCGTCCACTCGACGAATTCCTTGAGCGTCTTCGGCGGCGCGCCTGCATTGACCACCAGCATCAGCCCGGCAGCGGTCAATTGCGTGATCGGCGTAAAACTGTTGACTGCGTGATACGGCAGCTTTGGATTGAGCGCGGCGTTGACCGTGTGCTGATGGTAGGGCAGGAACAGGGTATAGCCGTCGGGGGGCGAATTGGCGACGATTTCAGCGGCGACCACGCCCGATGCGCTGGCGCGGTTGTCGACGATCACCTGCTGCTTCAATGCCTCGGTCAGCCGCGCGCCGACGAGTCGCGCCAGAATATCGGTGGTGCCGCCCGGCGCCGCCGGCGTTACCAGCCGGATCGGGCGGTTCGGGTAGCCGTTCTGCGCCGCTGCGGTCCATGCCGCCACCGACAAAAACAAGCCGCATGCCGCCGCCGTGATTGTTGTTCTCATGCGCGCCGCTCCTCGGTTGGAAATCTGCGCAAATATAGCGGAAATCGGCGGTCGCGAGGCAGTGGCGTTGAATCGTATAATCGGGCCATGACAAGGCGTTGCACAGGCGCCGCGAATTCCCGGGAGATTAACTTGCATTGCACCACAATCCGACTGCGTGCCGCCTGCGCAGCATTTGTCATCGGCCTTGCCGTCACCGCCAGTTGCGCCGCCGACTGGAAACCCGATCGCAATGTCGAATTCACCGTGCCCACCGGCCCCGGCAGCGGCGTCGACAACACTGCGCGCACGCTGCAGATGATCATGCAGGCGTCGAAGCTGGTCGAGGCGCCGATGTCGGTGATCAACAAACCCGGCGGCAGCTACGGCGTAGCATTGAATTATCTGTCGCAATTCGCCGGCGACGGCCAGCGCCTGATGATTCAGACTTCGACGCCGCTGTCGGCGCTGCTCACCGGCCAGATTACCGTCGATTACTTTGCGTTCACACCGATCGCCAATCTGATCACCGAACCGATCGCCTTCATGGTGCGCGCCGATTCGCCAATCGCAAATGGCCGCGATCTCGCCGCGCGCATCAAGGCCGACCCGGGCTCGATCAGCATCGCGCTGGCGGCGGCGCGCGGCAACGCTTATCACATTGCTGCCGCGCTGATTGCGCGCAGCGTCGGCGCCGACGGCCGCAAGCTGAAAATCGTCGTCTTCGGTTCGTCGGCCGACGCCGTCACCGCGCTGATGGGCGGCCATGTCGATGTCGCCTCGGCAACACCCGGCGCATTTCTGCAACTGCTCGAAACCAAAAAAATCCGCATCACCGGCGTGGCTTCGCCGCGCCGTCTCGGCGGCGCGCTGGCGTCGATTCCGACCCTGCGCGAACAGGGCGTCGATGTGGTGTTCGACGTGCCGCGCAGCGTGATCGGCCCGAAGGGATTGACGCCGGAACAGGTCAAATACTGGGACGGCGTGTTCCAGCGCGTGATCAAGACGCCGGCGTGGAAAGAGGCGCTCGAAAAGAACCAGTGGGACGAGGATTACATGCCGAGCGCGGAACTGGCCAAACACCTCAAATCGCAATACAACATACTCAAAGACGTGCTGAGCGAACTTGGCATGATCAAGCCCTGATTCCGGAGGAATCGATGACGCAGCAAAACAACGACGGCTACTACGAAGCCCACTGGCCGCGCGGCGCGCGCCAGCAGAAGACGCGCGCGCTGGCGCCGCGGCTGGCAACGCTCGAAGGCAAAACCGTCGCGCAACTCTGGGACTATCTGTTCAAGGGCGACGAAGTTTTCGCCCTGCTCGAAGAAGAACTCAAACGCCGCTATCCCGGCATCAAGTTCGTCAGCTGGCGCGACTTCGGCAGCACGCACGGCGACGATGAAAAGGATGCATTGGCCGCGCTGCCCGCGCGCTTCAAAGAGCTGGGGGTCGATGCCGTCATCTCCGGCATGGCCTGTTGAGGCAGCTGCACGCCCGCCGTGTTGCGGGCTAGTGCAGCATGCGAAGCGGCCGGTTATCCGACGTCGTCACTGACCTGCGAAGGCTTCCTGAAGCAGGCCGCGGCGACCTCGATCGGTCTCGGCATGCCCAACATCACGCTTGCGCTGGTGCCCGGCCACATTGGCACCAAGAGCAAGGAGGAACTGCGCCGCGACATCATCGGCGTCACCGCTGAACAGGTGATCGACAATCTGACCGTGATGCCGGCGGCCAGGGGCAGCAACGGCGAACCGGGCGCGCGCGACATCGTGGTGCGCGGCGGATTCAATGCGGTCAACCGTTACTTCGTCGCACACGAATACTCCGACGGACTGCCGGTCGTGCCACCGACCACGCCGGCGGTCGAAGAATTTTTGCGTTTCACCGATCGCAAACCCGACGAGGTACTGGGCGTGCTGCTGCCCGACCGCCGCGCCGCCACTGTGTGGAGCGTGGCGGTCAACGGCGTGATGGCAGGTTGCCGTCCGGAGTACATGCCGATACTCGTCGCGCTGATCGAGGCGATGGCCGATCCGAAATACGCGGTCGAGCACTCCGGCAACACGCCCGGCGGCGACACCCTGATCATCCTCAACGGGCCGATCATCAAGGAACTCGATTTCAATTTCACGCAGGGCGCGCTGCGCGACGGCTTTCTGCCGAACACCTCGATCGGCCGCTTCTGGCGTCTGTATCTCAGAAACGTCGCCGGCTTTCTGCTGCACAAGACCGACAAGGCGACCTTCGGCAATACCTGGCGCGTGGTGCTGGCTGAAAACGACGACGTGCTGAAGACCATCGGCTGGCCGACCACCGGCGAGGAAATGGGCTTCAAGGCCGGCGACAATACGGTGACCATCGCGCGCTATACAGGCGGCGGTTCATTGTCGTCGGTGTCGGGCAGCACGCCGGAGCAACTGCTGCCCTATCTGGCAGACTCGCTGCTGCGCTTCAACAACTGGCAGATCACCTTCACCACCAGTCACGGCCACGGCACGCTGCGGCCGCTCGCCGTGATCAGCCCGATCATCGCCGAAACGATCGCGCGCGCGGGCTGGTCGAAAGCCGACGTGAAGCAATTCCTGTTCGACCACGCGCGCATGCCCGCATGGGTGTTCGAGCGCCAGCTGCGCGACTGGAATATCCGCGGCGTCTGGGATTTGAAAGACGATGTCGTCAACGGTCGCATTCCGAAGGTATTCTACGAGTCGGACGATCCCGACCGCATGGTGCCCATCGTGTGGAAACCCGACGACTTCATGATCGCGGTGGGCGGCGATCCGCTGCGCAACAACGCCTATGTATTCGCGCACAACGCCTTCCTTGGTTATCCGGTCGGCCGCAAAATAGAACTGCCGGAAAAATGGAGTGAACTCCGCGCCAGACGCGACGACTAACAGGAGCGACGGCAAACACCGATCAGCCGGCTGCATACCCAGGAACCCTACTCATGACCCGCGGCAAAACACTCAGCGTCAGCGCCTTCGCCCTCCTGCTCGGCATCGCCTTTACGTTGGACGCGCTCGCGCAGTTTCCGGGCGGCGGCACCGGCGGCGGCCGGCGCGGCAGCCGCAGTGGTGATACGAGCCGCGGCACGGTGCAGACGCCGCAACCGTCGATGGGCGAAGGTGCCGACCTGCTGGAATACAGGCTCGGCATGTTGGAGGAGGATTTGAAACTGACGCCGACGCAAATGAAGGGGTGGGACGCCTACGCCGACCGCATGCGCGACATGGCCGCTGATGCCCTGCGCGAACGCAGCAAGGGCGCATCCGCATCGTCGTCGATTACACCGCCAAATGCGCTGCAGCAGGTTAATCGCGCGATGGACAGCGCGCGCGACCGGCTCACTGCACTGGAAGATATCGCCGCGGCAACGAAACAGTTCTACGAGATGCTGGGCGCGGAACAGAAAATGCTGGTCGATTCGCGCATGCCCTCGCTGCTGCCGCTGGTCACCGGCAGCGCGCGACCGGCAACAGCAACGGGCGATCGCGCGGGCGCGCCGCCGGATGCCGGCGGCGGCGGGCGCGGACGCGACGGCGGCACACGCGCGAATTGACCGCGCGCGTCAGTCGCCTTCGCGAAACCGGATGATCTGCCGGCGTTCGCGCTTGGTCGGCCGGCCCTTGCGTTCGCCGGCGAGCCTGCCCATGGCCTTGCGGTCAGCGATCTGCGCGAGACGGCGCGCGATGCTATCGGGGTTTTCCGCATAAAGTTTGCGCGCGTCTTCGGCGGCGCCGCGACGCTCGGCCAGCGCGGTGATGGTGACCGCCCATTCGAATTCGCCGACACGCACCGTCAATGCAGCGCCCGCCCGCACTTCCTTTGCCGGTTTGACGCGTTCGCCGTCGACTCGCACCTTGCCGGCGACCACTGCAGCCTGCGCCAGCGCGCGCGTCTTGAAAAAGCGCGCCGCCCACAGCCATTTGTCGATGCGCACGCGGCGATCGCGGTGTTCGTGCTCGCTCACGCTGTTGTCCGCCATTGCAACTAATCCGCCCTGACGCCGGCCTGACGGATGACGCGCGCATACTTCGCCGTCTCCGTTTTGATAAAGGCGGCAAACTGCCGCGGCGTGCCACCCGCCGGCTCCGCGCCCTGCGCGATCAGCGCGTCGCGCATGTCGGGTGCCTGCGTGCCTTTCATCATGACCTCGCTCAGTTTCGCCAATGCCGCCGGCGGCAAACCGGCCGGCGCAACGATGCCGTACCAGGCGATCGACTCATAACCCTTGAGCCCGGATTCGGCAACCGTCGGCAGATCGGGCCACGCCGCGTTGCGTTTGGCCGTGGTGATGGCAAGCGCGCGCAAACGTCCGGCGCGCGCATGCGGCGCCACAGTGAGTATGGTTGAGGCCATCATATCGACATGCCCGCCGACAACGTCGAGCAAACCCGGATTGCCGCCCTTGTAAGGAACATGCGTCATGTTCACCCCGGCCATGAAATTGATCAACTCGGCGGCCAGATGCTGCGACGAGCCGATGCCGCCCGACGCATAGGTCAGCGGTCGGGCGCCGTTGCGCGCGAGCGCGATCAATTCGCGCATGGTTGCCGCTTTCACCGCCGGATGCACGGCGACCATCAGCGGCAGGATCGCCGTGAGGCTGACCGGCGTGAAGTCACGCGCGGTATCGTAGGGCAGCGAATTCAACAGTGACGGATTGATCGCGTGGCCGATCGCCACCATCAGCAGCGTGTGACCGTCGGCATTGGCCTGCGCGGTCAACTGGGCTGCGATCACGCCGTTGCCGCCGGTGCGGTTGTCGATGACCACCTGCTGGCCCCAGGCCTCGGTCATTTTCTGGCCGAGCATGCGGGCGAGTATATCGGTCGAGCCGCCCGGCGCGAACGGCACCAGAATGCGGATCGGCCGATCCGGAAAGCCCTGCGCCTGCGCGACGGACGACAGCAGGAACAGCGTAACGAGCGCCAGAAAATTTTTCATTCTTTCCCTGTTGGTTCGGGGGGAGCGGGAAGACGGAGCCGCCGGGCGGCGGCTGATCTGCGACTAGACGGTCATGCGCGGATCCTGACGATCAAGCGACAACATAGCCCGAGGCGCTGCCCAGCACGGTGGTGCGCTCCATATGCCGCAACTGCGTTTCGTCGAAATCGCCGAGCGCCTGGTGCATGGTGCAGCGGTTGTCCCACACCAAGATGTCATCCTGACGCCACTGATGCCGGTAGACGAATTCGGGTTTGGTAGCGTGACGGTTCAGGTATTCGATGAGCGGCCGGCTTTCCTCCTCGGTCATGCCGTCGAAGCGTTTAACCTTCTCGCCGAGGTAGAGCGCCTTGCGGCCGGTTTCCGGATGCACGCGCACCACCGGCTGCGCGATCGGCGGATTGATGCGGACCTGTTCCGAGATGCGCTGGCTGCCGACGTCTGCGCTGGCGATTTTGCGCGTGCCCGACATGTGTATGCCATGCAGGCCGGCGATCAGTTTTTTCATCCCGTCGGACAGCGCATCGTAGGCGGCCGTCATGTTGGCAAACTGGGTATCGCCGCCGACGTCGGGAATCTTGACCGCGCGCAACAGCGAACCGAGCGACGGGTGCGACGTAAAAGACATGTCGGAATGCCATTGCCGTCCGGTGTAACGCCCCTCGCCCGGCGAGCCGTCGGCGTTGGGCGCATTGGTCACCATCAGCAGCTCGTGGTAATCGCTGTTGCGGTCGCGCGGCAGCGCATCGTGATTGTCGAGTTCGCCGAAACGGCGGCTGAATTCGATGTGATGCTCGCGTGTGCAGCGCTGGCCGCGCAGCAGCAAAATGCCGTTGTCGAGAAAAGCGCGGTAAATCTCGCCGAATTGCGCCTCGCTCATCGGCTGCGTGATATCGACGTCGCAGACCTCCGCGCCGAGCGCGTGCGACAGCTTGCGGAATTTCATGGTTTCCTCCTGAACGAACCAGTTCACGCCCGGCAGTATTTTTTTCGGCTCATCAGGAAATCGAGTGGGCGAAAAGGGCATTAAAAATGCCTGAAAGTCTTATGGGCACTGGGTTGCAGGGGTTTCGTAAGGGCTTTGAATTGGGCATCATGTTTGGATGGCCAATTCAACGAAGCGACAGCGACGG
>CAISYC010000055.1 GCA_903889565.1 uncultured beta proteobacterium | reverse complement strand
GCATTCAGAACTTGCAGGTTCGAGAGACTGACATTGCCGCGCTGGCGCGGCAGGCAATCCTCGATCAGGCGATATTGCTCTTTGGTGATCTCCATGCCAATAGCATATCATATCCACCAATTAGTGTGAACACGCCCTAGATTCGACAGCCCGCGTCAACGAACAAGGGAGCCCGCGGGCTCCCTTGTTTTTTGCGTCCGGCCGGCGTTCACGCCTTCAGCCGGTAGCCCGTGCGGAACATCCACGCCACCACCGCCAGAAACACGCCGAGAAACACCAGCGTCATGCCGAGACTGACGCCGACGCTGACATCGGCGAGACCGTAGAAGCTCCAGCGGAATCCGCTGACCAGATAGACCACCGGGTTGAACAGCGTGACGGTCTGCCAGAACGGCGGCAGCATGTGAATCGAATAGAAGCTGCCGCCTAGAAAGGTCAGCGGCGTGATGATCAGCAGCGGCACGAACTGCAGTTTCTCGAAGTTGTCAGCCCAGATGCCGATCAGGAAACCGAGCAGGCTGAAAGTGACCGCGGTCAGCAGCAGAAACAGCACCATCCACACCGGATGCTGGATCTGCACCGGCACGAACAGCCACGCCGTCGCCAGGATAATTACGCCCAGCAGGATCGATTTGGTCGCCGCGGCGCCGACATAACTCAGCACAATTTCGAAGAACGACACCGGCGCCGACAGCAGCTCGTAGATGGTGCCGGTGAATTTCGGAAAATAAATGCCGAACGACGCGTTCGACACGCTCTGCGTCAGCAGCGACAGCATGATGAGGCCGGGCACGATGAAAGCGCCGTAGCTGATGCCCTCGATTTCGGAGATGCGCGAGCCGATCGCCGCGCCGAAGACGACGAAGTAGAGCGAGGTCGAAATCACCGGCGAGATGATGCTCTGAAAAAGGGTGCGCCGGGTGCGCGCCATTTCGAAGGCATAGATCGCGCGAATGGCGTGGACGTTCATCAGCCGACCTTCACGAGATTGACGAAAATATCCTCGAGCGAACTCTGCGTCGTCTGCAGGTCCTTGAAGGCGACGCCGGCCTCGTCGAGCGCTTTGAGCAGCGTGGCAATGCCGGCGCGTTCGACGTGCGAGTCATAGGTATAGGTGAGCTCGCTGCCGCCGGCGGACAGTGCCAGATTGAACGCGGCCAGCGACGCAGGCACCGCCGTCAGCGGCTGCTGCAGTTGCAGCGAAAGCTGCTTGCGGCCGAGCTTCTTCATGAGAACGGTCTTGTCCTCGACGAGGATCAGCTCGCCCTTGCTGATGACGCCGATGCGGTCGGCCATCTCCTCGGCCTCGTCGATGTAATGCGTGGTCAGGATGATGGTCACTCCGGAGGCGCGCAGCGCGCGCACCACCTGCCACATGTCGCGCCGCAATTCGACATCGACGCCGGCCGTGGGCTCGTCCAGAAACAGGATCTGCGGCTCGTGCGACAGCGCCTTGGCAATCATCACGCGCCGCTTCATGCCGCCCGACAGCGTGCGGATCATGCTGCCCTTCTTCGGCCACAGCGACAGCTCTTTGAGAATTTTTTCGATATGCGCGGGGTTCGGCGCCTTGCCGAACAGACCGCGGCTGAACGACACCGTGTCCCACACCGTCTCGAAGGCATCGGTGGTGAGTTCCTGCGGCACCAGCCCGATCAGCGAACGCGAAGCGCGATAGTCGCGCACGATATCGTGACCGGCCACCCGCACATGACCGGCGCTCGGATTGACAATGCCGCAGATGGTGCCGATCAGCGTGGTCTTGCCTGCGCCGTTGGGCCCGAGCAGCGCGAAAATTTCGCCGGCGCGGATCTCCAGATTGATGTCCTTGAGCGCATTGAGGCCGGTGGCGTAGGTTTTCGACAGCCCGGCGACGGATATGATGGATTGCATGGGCGCGACGATAGCAGAAGCCGGCGCCGCATTGTATGAACTTTGCGGAAAATCCCGCGACAACTGCAGGGGCATCGCGGTTCGCCTACCGACTGCCGCTGCGTTACTTGAGATCGTTGCAGGGTTCGGCTTCGCCGTCCCAGTAATCGATGCAGGCGGCACGCGTCATCGCGCCCTTGCCGAGGATCTTGGCAGTGATGAAATCCGCCAGCAGTTCGACTTCGCGCGGCTGCAGCGTTGCCGGCGGATCCGACATGTGGATACCGGCCGCCGACAGATCGGCTTTGGTTTTGCCGAAACAGCGCGCATCGGTATAGGCAAAGCGATCGAACGGCGGCATGCCGGTGCCCGGCAGACCGCATTTGATCACCATGACGAGCGCGGCGCGGTCGAGTTTCGATTCGCGCAGATTGGCGCCGGTCGGCATCTGGTTGTCCATTTTGCGGCCGTCGCCGGCCCAGCCGTGGCAGCCCTGGCAATTGGCCTTCTGCTGAAAGATGCGCATGCCGTCGGAAAAATCCTCCGCGTCGGCTGCGTATACCGCAGGCGACAATTGCAGTGCCAGCGCCGCGAACAAAAAACAAACTACGCGCATGATCAGAAACCGAACAGCCGCGCCGGATTGTCGACGAGAATTTTTTTGCGCACCGCCGCGTCCGGCTCCCACAGCGGCAGCAGGTTGAGCACCACCGCGTCGTCAATGTCGCGCCACGGCAGCAGTTGCGCAATGTCGTGACCCGGCGGGCGCGAGCCCGGATGCGGCCAGTTGCTGCCCCACAGAATGCGATCCGGATTGGCCGCGATCAACGCCTGCGCCATCGCCGCGTAACCGGCGAAATGCGGCGGCTCGGTCGAGAACAGATTGGTAGCGGAAATCTTGACATAGGCCTTGCCCGACTTCACCAGTTCGACCAGCGCATCGAAGCCGGGATCGTTGACGCCGCGCGCCGCATCGGCGCCGCCGAAATGGTCGAACACCATGGTCGCCGGAAGCGCGGCAAAATCCTGCTTGAGCGCGGCAATCAGTTTCGGCTCGGTGTTGATTTGCACATGCCAGCCGCGCGGCGCGATGCGCGCCACCGCGCTTTTCAGAAAGCGCGCTGACGCCGCCGGGTCACTGATGCCGGCGGTGGCGAGATTGAGCCGCACGCCGCGCGCGCCGTCGCGCTGCATGGTATCGAGATCGGCCTCCGGCGTTTTCTCGTCGATGACGACGATTGCGCGCGCGCCGCTGCCGAGACTGCGCACCGCGTCCATCGTGCATGAGTTATCGGTGCCGTAGAAACTCGGCTGCACGACGACCACGCGGTCGATGTGCAGCGTGCGATGCAGAGCGCGTAGATCATCGACGCCGGCTTCCGGCGGCGTGTAGGCGCGTTTGGCGACATAAGGGTAACGCGCCGCCGCGCCGACCACGTGCACATGCGTATCGCAGGCGCCGGCCGGCATGTCGAAACCCACGCGCACGCGCGGCTGCGACGGCAGCAGCGTCGGCGGTTCGCCCGCCCAGCCGTAACGCGCCAAAAGTGCCGCCGCGGTGGCGCTGCCAAGTTGCAGGAATTTGCGTCGCGTAATCATTGCTACTCCTCCGTCAATGGTTTTATTTTTATGCTGCGCGGACTTCAATCCACTTTCGCACCTGATGCTTTTATCACTTTTGCCCACTTGACGGTATCGCGCGCGATGACCTCGGCAAATGCCTCCGGCGTCGAGCCGACCGGATCGGCACCTTCGCTGGAATATCGTTTGACGACGTCAGGGCTGCGCATCGCCGCCGCCGTCTGCAGCGACAGGCGCGCGATGATCTCTTTCGCCGTGCCGGCCGGCGCCACCAGACCGTACCAGCCCGTCACTTCGTAGCCGGGCAGGCCCGCTTCGGCAATGGTGGGCACATCGGGCGCGCCGGGCACGCGTTTCACTCCGGTCACGCCGAGCGCGCGAAAACGCCCCGACTGCACGAAGGGCATGATGGCAAGCATATTGCTGAACATCAGCGGCACCTCACCGCCGAGCACCGCGGTGGTGGCCGGCGCCGAACCCTTGTACGGCACATGCACCATTTTCACACCGGTCATCAGGTTGAAGAGTTCGCCCGCCAGATGCGGCAGGCTGGCCGGTCCGCCGGAGGCGAAATTCAGCTGATTGGGGCGCGCTTTCGCAAATGCGATGAGTTCACGCACATCCCGCACCGGCATGCTTGGATGCGTAACCAGAATGTACGAGCTGCCCGCGACCAGGCTGACCGGCGCGAAATCACGCTCGGTGTTGTACGGAATTTTCGGAAACAGTGCCGGGTTGGTCGCATGTGCCGACGACACCGCGAGCAGCGTGTAGCCGTCGGGCGCCGAGTGCGCGACGACTTCGCTGCCGACGATGCCGCCCGCCCCCGCGCGGTTGTCGATGATGAATGGCTGACCCAGCGACTGTGCGAGTTGCGCGCCCAGCGTGCGGCCGACGATATCGACCGCGCCGCCCGGCGGAAACGGCACCACGATGCGCACCGGCTTCGATGGATACGGCTGAGCGCAGGCGCAACAGGCGCACAGGGCGGTCAGTCCCGCAACGGTCAGTCTTTTCATATCGATCAGCCTGCTTCCTCGAATGGATTCATTCGATGCGCGCGCCCGAAACCTTCACCACCTGCGCCCACTTCGGCAGTTCGTCGCGCAGCAGTTGTGCAAACGCCGCCGGCGTGCCGCCGAGCGGCTCGATGCCCTGCGCCAACAGGCGTTCGCGCGTCTCGCTGGCGGCGAGGCTTTTGACCATAGCCGCATTCAGTTTGGCAATGATCTCGCGCGGCGTATTTGCCGGCGCAACCAGTCCGAACCAGGTGCTGACATCGTAACCCGGCAGCGCGGCCTCACCGATCGACGGCACATCGGCCAGCACCGGCGAGCGACGCCCCGCGGTCTGACCAAGCGCGCGCAGACGTCCGGCCTTGATCAATGGCGTCGAGGTCAGCACGCTGTCGAACATGAAATCGAGTTGTCCGCCCAGCAGATCGATCATCGCCGGCCCCGCGCCCTTGTACGGAATGTGCGCGACCTCGATGCCGGCCATGCTGCGAAACAGTTCCACCGCGAGATGCGTCACCGAGCCGCTGCCGGCCGAACCGTAGCGCAGTTGCCCGGCGCGGCTTTTCGCCAGCGCAATGAATTCCTGCAGCGATTTAACCGGCAGCGAGGCCGGCACCACCACCACGTAGGACACCGCCGCGACCGTGCTCACCGGCGCGAAATCCTTGAGCGTGTTGTACGGAATTTTCGGATACAGCGCCGGCGTGATGCACAGTGTCGCCGCGCTCGCCATCAGCAGCGTATAACCGTCGGGCGTCGATTTGGCGACATAGTCGGTACCGATGGTGCCGCCGGCGCCGGTGCGGTTGTCCACCACCACCGATTGGCCCAATGCTTCGGTGAGCTTTTGCGCCGCCAGCCGCGCCGCGAAATCGATCGGCCCGCCCGGCGCGCTGCCGACGATCAGCCGGATCGGTTTGGCCGGATAACTTTGCGCCGCCGCGGTCGTTGCCATAGCCGCGGCGGTCGTAGCCACAGCCGCGGCAGCCCACAGCAGCGCAATCGCCTGCGCGCGCATCGCCCTGTCAGACCGGCTTGCCGAGAAACTTCCGCACCGCTGCCACGCACAAATCCGGAATCAGCACATTGATGCCGTGGCCGTACCCGTCGAACATCACGAGTTCCGCGTTCGGCAGGCGCGCCTTCATCGCCTCCATCTGCTCGCGTTTGGCGAGCGGACTGTTCTCGCCGAACATGATCAGCATCGGCATCTTGATTTCGGTCAGCCGCGGAATCATGTCGCCGCCGGCCGCCATCAGGTGATGCGCGATGGCGACGTGTTTCGGCACCTTGTCCATTTCGCGGATCACCCACTCCTGCATTTCCTTCGACGATTTTTTCAGATCGAGGCGGTAACCGAGGGTTTCGCGGCACCAGCCGCCGACACCGTGCTTGTTGATGGCGGTGGCGTGATCGGGCTCGCCGAGATTGTAGGTTTCGACAATCGCCCCCGGCAGCTTGAACGGCGTATTGACGAGGATCAGCGAGTGCAATCGATCGGCGTGCCCGAGTGCGGTGACGATGCCGAGAATGCCGCCCGAGGATTCGCCGATCCAGTGCGCTTTTTTGATGCCGAGTTTGTCCATCAAGCCGAGCGCATCGCCAACCAGTTGCTCGGCGTGATAGGGCGTGCCCTCCGGCGGCGCGGTGGTTTTGCCGCAGCCGCGCGAATTGAAACGCAGCACGCGGTAATCGCGCGCAAGCCCCGGCACCCAGCCGCTCCAGAAATCCAGATTGCGGCAATAGCCGTGGTGAAAAATGATGGTTTCGGCTTCATCGCTGCGCCACGGGTCGGTGTAATCCGACCACTGGTATTCGATGTCGATGTCACCGACCCGTACGGTGTTCGCCGGCAAATTCATTGCTGATTCCCCCTGTCAATGCGCGGACGAGCGGCTATGATAGCGATCCCTATCTGCCGCCGGAGTGTTGTTGGATGCGTTTCTTCCGTCGCCCTCTGATTATACTGATTGCCGGCATCGCCGCCGGTGCCGCGCACGCGCAAAACTTTCCATCGAAACCGATCCGCATGATCGTGCCCTTCACGCCCGGCGGCAGCACCGACGTCATCGCGCGCGTCATCGCGCAGAAAATCGGCGAGACCATGGGTGTGCAGGTCATCATCGACAACCGGCCGGGTGCCGGCGGCAACATCGGTGTCGAACTTGCCGCAAAGTCGCCGCCCGATGGCTACACGCTGGTGATGGGCCACATCGGCACTATGGCGGTGAACCCTTCGCTGTATAAGCGACTGCCGTATGATCCGCTGCGCGATTTCGCACCGGTCGCTCTGGTCGCGCTGGTGCCCAATCTGCTGGCGGTGCATCCGGCGCTGCCGGTGAAAAACGTCAAAGAGTTGATCGCGCTGGCGCGCGCCAATCCGGGCAAGCTCAATTACGGATCCAGCGGCGCCGGCGGCACACCCTATCTCGCCTGCGAATATTTCAAACTTGCAGCCAAACTCGATATCACGCATGTGCCATACAAGGGCGCCGCGCCGATGGCGGCCGATCTGGCCGGCGGTCAGGTCGAGATGACCATCACCGGCATTCCCTCGCTGCTGCCCTTCGTCAAAGCCAACCGCGTGCGCGTGCTCGCCGTCACCACCGCGCAGCGCATCGCTTTCATGCCGGAGGTGCCGACCGTTGCCGAGGCGGCCTTGCCGGGCTTCGAAGCGATATCGTGGTACGGCGTGCTGGCGCCGGCAGCAACACCGAAAGAAATCGTTGCGCGAATCAACCGGGAAATCGGCAAGGCGGTGGCGAATCCGGACACCGCCGAGCGTCTCGCGGCCGAAGGTGCGAATCCGAGCGCCGGCTCGCCGGAACAATTCGGCAGTTTCATCCGCAGCGAAATCCTGCGCTGGGGCAAGGTGATCAAGGCCACCGGCACGACTATCGATTAACGCTCGCCTTCACCGGCATGACTGATGCAGGCCTCATTTTCGCAACCCCGGCCTGCGCTACAGCCGCGTTAAATCATGCAGGCGTCGGAACCGCAACCGAGATCGCGGTCGGCTTCGCGCAGCAACTCGTCGAAGGTTTCGGGCAATCTGATTTCACGTCCGATCACGCGCGGGCTGTAGCCCTGCAGCCAGTGGCTGTTGGTCGGATGCCCGCCGCCGGCGACGACGATGATGAAGTTCCCGGCCTTCGCGGTGAGCGGCCACGGATCGAGCTGCAAACTCTCGCGCGTTTTCGGATCCGGATCCTGCTCGACCCACGCCGGTCCGCCGGCGCGCACCAGGTCCTTCATCGGAATGCGCGAATGCTCGAAGAAAAATTCGCGCATTTTCGGTTTGCTCCAGCCCAATCGCGCCATCGTATTGGCGACCACCCCCGGAATCAGCAGGATGCCCGGCGTGCCGTGCTGATAACCGAGCAGGTTGGTGAGGTTGGGTGTCCGCATGAAATCCGCCATGCGGTGCATGCCTTGGATGGTGTCTTCTTCCGGCGTTTCCTTTTTGGCGCCGCGGCGGCGAATGTTGGTCGCGCTGTTGGAAAACGCCAGCGAGATCGAATTCTGCCCGCGCGCAAAGCCATGGCGCTCCATGCCGTGCGTCGGCCAATCGGGCGGCAGATTGTCTTCGTCTTCGGCGAACACGATGTTGGTGTAGCGCATGCTTCCGTAGTTTGCCATCGCGCCGATGCCGGGCAGCGCGCCGCCGGCATTCTGCTGAATCAGGCGCAGCGCGCGGCCGATGCTCGCACCCGCCGGCCGCTGCGGATCGGGACCGAGACAGCCGAAGCCTGAGTTAAGACGAATCTGTTTCGCCATCGGGCCGTTGACGATCACCACTGGATAAGCACCGCCCGAGGCAGCCTGCAATTGCTCGGCATTCACATCCGGTTGCAGAAAGGCTTCGACCGCGGCGATCAGCACCGGCAAATATTCAGGGCGGCCGCCGGCCATCGCCAGCGCAATCGCGCAGGTTTCGACCGTCGTCACCCCGCCGCGCGGCGGAAACTTGCCGATCACCTGCGTGCGCGGCATTGCGCTGCCGCGCAGAATGCGCGCGACGCGTTCCGGCGTCGCCGGCCACAGCGGCAGACCGTCGCCCCACAAATTGGTGATCATCAGATAATTGGCGCGGTCGAGCGCTTCTTCGTAGTCAGCACCCTCGACGGCGATCAGCGGTGCCTCATCGCCCGACGCCTGCGCGTGTTCGGGCTGCCATTTGGTCAGCGCGTTGTAGAACTCGCGCTTGCGCGTTTCGATGGCGCCGATGTCGCTGCCCGGCAGAAAGAGCTCGATCGGAAAGGTGATCATCGCCGATTCCGGCGGCAGACCGAGCCCGCTGATGGCGTTTTTCATGACGCCGACGAAATCGCTGCGCGTCAGCGTGACCGTCGGGATGCCGAGTATTTCAATTTGTGCGGCTGCACGGCCGCACGCGGTGGCGCAGGATCCTCAGGCCGCGTTGCCGATGATGACGGCATCGACCCCCGCGGCTTTGACCTTCTGCGCGGTGTCCGCCTCGCCGATCAGGCCGTTGCCCTGCGGGAAGGCGTCGATCGGCAGCATTTCGATACCGGGGAAATCGGCCTCGAACAGTTTCTTCAGCAAGGGCAGCGTGCGATACGCCTGCCACTGCTCGTTGCTGACGAAGCCGATGCGTTTGCCTTCGAGGGCGGGCAGGCGCGGCGCGTGCGTCTGCGTGACTTCGAGCGCACCCGAAGGATCGTAAAACTCGATGCGTGTCATATGAGGTCTCGGCAAAGGTTCAGCGCGCCAGCGGGTCCGGCCGCAACTGGAATTTTACAACCTTCGGCAGCGTGCCCTTGCCGCCCTCCATGTGAAACGGCGCGCGCGAACCGTAGGTGGTCCACAGCCCGCGGCCTTTCCAGCCGGCGTTCGCATCGTCGATGCGGCCGTCCATGCCCTTGGCGTAAAAGCCCAGCGGATAAGGCACGCGGAACTGCACGAAGCGCCCGTCGACGAAAGCCATCAGCGATTCGTTGCCATTGCCGGTGGCGAACGGCACGTTGCGGCCGAGGCCCGCGGTGTCGAATTGATCGACCCAGGTGTAATAGCTCGCTTCGGCGCTGCCGGAATCGGTGACATTGGTCAGCTGCGGGCCGGGAAACGGCGTGAGCGTCCAGCCTTCGGGACAGTGCTGTCCGGTGGCGGCCGGGCCGTTCAACGGGCCTTTGCATTTGCGCCGGTCGAAACTCGCCAGATGACCGCTCGCGAGCGGCGCCCACACCACGCCGTCGCGGTCGATGTCCATGCCGCGCGGCGAGTAGCCGGGAAACGGTATGCGGTAAATCTCGGTCAGCGTCGTCGCCGGCGGGTTTGCGCCGGGTTCGACGCGAATAATGGCGCCCGGATAATTGATGACCGAACCCCACACCGAGCCGTCCGCCTGGTTGACGCCGATGCCGTAGATGTTGACGGCGATGCGCGTGTCCTTGGCGGGATCGGCCGGCTGGCCGGGTTCGACATAGTCGTCGCGACGGCCGTTGCCGTTGGTGTCGAGCACGAACGCGCTCCAGCCCTGAGCTTTTTCTTCGTCGCCGGTTTCCTCGAACAGCCTGCGGTTGATCCAGCCGATCACGTCGTTGCCGCCGCCGCCGCTCGACAGCCACAGCGTCTGGTTCGCATCTTCGGCAAACTGCAGGTGATGCGAAGGAAAACAGGTGCTGATCAGCGTGAACTGTTTTGTTTTCGGATCGTACATCGAGACATGACGTCCCGAGCGGTCCATCGGAAACAGTTTCGCCGACGGATGCTCCGAGCCCTTGCGGCAGAACGGCGGATTGTCCAGCGAGCGCACGCGCGCGGCGAACCAGACGCGGCCCTTCTCGTCATACATCGGATTGTGATTGACGGTCCTGCTGTCCCACGGCGGATTCGCGCCCCAGAACTGCGACGGCAGCGAGGGATCGTTCTTCGTCGACGCCGTGTTCGGATCGCGCACCGGGTGCTTCACCTCGCTCGCCAGGTTGCGCACCGGGTCGAGTATCGGCACGAAGTCGGTGCTGTCCTCGGGCGAACCGAATATCAGGCCGTTGGCGTTGAGCGTCGGGTTCCGCTTGTCGGTGGAAATTTCATCGTGCAGGTAGGCGTCGCGCCGGCCCCAGTCCCACAGCGTGACGACGATGTTGCGCTCGACGCCCTGCGGGCGCTCGGGACGCGTCTTCGGCAGTTCGCCGGCGGCAATGCGGTCGGTCCAGTCGGCAAACAGGGACAGCGCGCGCTGCGCATCGATCTTGCTGAGACGGTCGACCATCTGTGTCATCGCCTGGCCGGACAGCACGCGGCGCGTCCACGCCTCCACCGAGTTATTGAACGGGCCGAGGGCCTTCGGCAGCGTGCGCGTGAGCTTGTTGCCGATCTGATGGCAGGCGTAGCAGCCGTTGGTCTTCACCATGTCGAGCCACTGCGCCTGGCTGAGCAGTCTTTCCGGCAGGCCGTCGGGCGCGCCCTTGCCCGGGAACTCGCTCTTCTCAGGCACCTTCAGCATCGAATACCAATAGATCGCCGGATAATATTCGGCGGCGGCGGCCTCGCTCGGCGCGAGCACGGCCTTGAGATTGAGCGTGCTGCCGGCGGCCGCCTTCGCTTTCACCTTCGGCGAATCGACCAGCCCGTAACCGCGCACCCACACGCTGTAATTCGCCTTCGGCAGTTGCGGAATCAGGTAACGGCCGCGCTCGTCGGTGACGACGATTTTGGCAAACTTTGTCGGCAGCTCGGTGGTCTCGGCAATCACCCACACGCCGGCCTCGGGCCCGTGCGCGCTGCTCACCACGCCGCTCAACTCGGCGCTGCCGCCGCGCGACGCGCTGTTTGCGCCGGTTTGCGCGCAGGCGCTTGCAACGGCAAAAAAGACCGCAACTGCAGTCACGCAGAATTTGATCATGCTTTCCCCCCTCGACCGGACAGTATGAAACCGCCGGTTAACCCGGCATTTTTATGGAAAGTATAGGCGCAATCGCGCGCGGCCGGTCAGGGCCTTATTTCGCGCGTCGCCGCGAACGAATTGCCGAAACAGGGAATATAGACCGAATGCGTGCCGGGTCCGCCGGCGACCATGATGCAGATTTCCTCGGGCCTGGTCGAAATCGGCAGCATCGTGTCCAGCGTGATCGGCCCCAGCTCTTCGCTGCGCGAATCGATCACGCGCTGGCGGTCCTTGACCGACATCAGACCGGCGCGCATTTTCGACGCCTCCCACAGACGGCGTTTCAACTCCGACTTGTCGATGCCGCCGCGCTGCAGAATCTCGGCGTGTTCGGGCCCGATCATCAACCACGGCTCGCCGCCGTGGGTGTACTCGTTGCTCGGCGGATGGATCATGGTTTCGGCAAACACATGCACCAGTTCCGCGGCATCCTTGCTGTGCGAATTCATGTTCATCGTGCCCTCGGCGCCGACGACGGTGACAGTGCTGGCAGATTTTGCATAGCCGCGTTCGACATGCAGCGGCTCCCATGGACTGTCCGCCTCGTTCTCCGCACAGCAGAAGGTGAACTTGCCGGGCTGCCCTTGCGTCGCGCGATCCATTTCGCCGGGCAGCGCGCCGCCGACGTTGCGCAGTATCAAGCGCAACGCGCGGCCGATGGTCGCGTTGGCCCAGCTGCCCTCGCCGATACAGTTGAAAGTCGCATTCACTTCCAGCGTCTTCGCCAGCGGTCCGTTGAGAATGACCCAGATTGCGACCGGATTGGTGGTGGCCTGGATCGCCTGCAGATTGAAGGCTTGATCGGCGCAGGCCTCGACCGCCGCGATCAGCACCGGCAGATAAGCCGGCTCGCAACCGGCCATCACCGCATTGATCGCGATGTTCTCGACGGTGGCTTCGGCAAAACCGGGTGCCAGTTGCGCAACGACTTCGTTGCGGGCGCGCTGCGTGCCGGCGAGCATGCGCGCAACGCGTTCCTGCGTCGGCGGCACGATCGGCAGCCCGTCGCTCCATTTGCGTTCGCGATACAGCTTGTTGATGGCGTCGAAGTCGTCGGGCGCTTCGATCAGTTCGGCGGCCCTGTGGCTGGATGTCATTTCGTATTGTGTCCGGTTGCGAGTTTCACCACCTCATCGACGCAGCCGTCGGCGAGCACGCGCACCTCGTCGCGCGTGCGCACGCCGAACGGGTGCGCGATCACCGCGATCGGCAGTTCGGCGTGGCCGAGCGCGCGCGCCTGCGCCCGCCCCAGCGTGAGGAAAGCGCTCGAACAAATGGCCACTGCGGCGCGGCCCCGTTTTGCGATCTGCACACTGTCGTGGACACTCCACGACGAGCATGACCCTCAATCGCCGGACCCGGTGATCACCAGATCGCATTGCGCCGCCATTTCCTCGTAGACGGCGTCGTCCGCCGGCACCGAGGCCGCGCGCTTCTTGCGCTTGATGATTTTGGCGACACCGTAGCGCGTGGTCAGCAGGTCGGCGAGATCATCGACAAGATGATCGAAATTCGGCTTGGCGTTGTCGATGAAGCCGACCACCTTGCCCTGCAGGCCGGCCAGCGCCTGCCGTGCGGTTTCGGCGCCCGCCGCGCGTACCGCGGTCGGGTTGTACAACAGAATTGATCCGGTCATGAATTTCTCCAGGCTGCCCTTGCGAATCGCCTTGCAGCGACAAAGTCCGGATTGTAGCAAGTGATAGAATCCCCGCGTAGCGAGGAGAACAATCGATGGACACCGGACTCAGGGGCAGGACCGTATTGATCACCGGCGCCAGCCGCAACATGGGGCGCATCGCCGCCATCGAATTCGCGCGCGAGGGCGCCAATCTGGCGCTCTGCACGAGTTCGCGCATGAGCGAACTCGACGCCGTGGCCGCACAGGCGCGCGCGCTCGGCGTCAAAGTGGTCGCCGAAAAATGCGATGTCACCGACGGCACGGCGGTGAAGGCTTTTGTCGCGAAAACGCGCGCCGAATTGAGCGGCGTCGATGTTGCGATCAATCTCGCCGGCAACCGCCACGAGGTGAAGTTTCTGGAACAAACGCTCGACGGCTGGCACCAGAACATCGCGGTCAACCTGACCGGCCCCTTCCACATCTGCCAGCAGGTGATCCCGCTGATGATGGAAAAGAAGCACGGCCGCATCATCAACATCGCCGGCGTCACGCCCTACATCGGCGGACCGCCGGCGAAATCGATGGTCAAGCTCGGCATCGTCGGCCTCACGCGCGGGCTCGCCCGCGAATTCGCGCCCTACAACATCACCGCCAACTGCATCGGCCCCGGCGGCGTAACGCGCCTCGATCTCGATCCGGACGAGCGTAACAAGCCGCTGCGCCCGGGCCAGACGCGCATGGGCACCGCGGAAGAAATCGTCTCGCTGATGATTTATCTTGCCAGCGACAAGGCCGGCTATATCACCGGCCAGTGTTATCTCGCCAACGGCGGCCGCTACTACCAGTAGTTTCGGCGTTACCCACAACCAACCAAGGGGGAGTTTCATGCTTACGCTTTATTTCAGTCCGGGCGCCTGCTCGACCGCATCGCACATCGGCATCGAGGAATGCGGCGCCGCCTATACCGAACATCCGGTCTATATCGCCAAGGGCGAACAGAAAACCGCCGAATACGCGAAGATCAATCCGCGCGGCAAGGTGCCCGCGCTAGCCGTCGATGACCGCATCATCACCGAAAATACGGCGATCCTGACTTATCTCGGCCGCCGTTTTCCGGAGTCCGGCCTGCTGCCGGCCGATCCCGTCGATGAAGCCAACTGCATCGGCACGATGGCGTGGTTTTCGAACATCGTGCATCCGTCCTACCAGCGCATCATGCGTCCCGAACGCTTTGCCGAAGGCGAAGCAGGCATGGCGAACGTGAAGGAAATGGGGCGCAAATCGTTCTGGGCCAATCTCGAAGAAATCGACGGCATGCTCGCCGGCCGGGAATGGTTCATCGGCGGCAAATTCAGCGCTGCCGACGCCTACGGCCTGGTGTTCTACGGTTGGGCGACGCGCAGCGAGTTTCCGGTATCCAAACTCGCCAATTACACGGCGTTCAAGGAGCGCATGCTGAAGCGACCGAAAGTCATGAAGGTGCTGCAAAGCGAGCAGAGCGTGCTGGTCAAATAAACGCAGGTGCACAATACGAAACGGGGCGCCGCCGGCGCCCCGTTTTTTATTCGCCGGCGACGCGCGGCTATTTGCGCAGAAATTTGCGCACGTTCATGCCGCCCGTCTCGGCCATGTAAACATTGCCCGCCGCATCGGCCGCCACGCCCTCGCCGACGCTTTGGGTGTCGGGTTCCGCGCCGAGCCCCGGAATAAATGCCTTCACCGAGCCGTCGCGCGCGCTGCCGACGCGGATGCCGCGCTTGATGCCCGGATTGTTCTTCGCGGTCGAGGTGTGATCGGCAACGTAGAGCACGTCATTGGCGTCGATGAAAATGCCGCTCGGCCGGCCGAACTGCTTCCATTCGGCGAGAAATTTTCCGTCCTGATCGAAAATCTGGATGCGGCCGTTCGAACGGTCGGCGACAAACAAACGCCCCTGCGAATCGAAGGCGAGTCCGTGCGGCACATCGAATTCGCCGGGCGCGCTGCCTTTTTTGCCCCAGGTCTTGATGAATTTGCCGTCTTTGGAAAACTTGACGATGCGCGCGTTCGAATCGCCGCCATGGCCGTCGGCGACGAAGATGTCGCCGTTGGGCGCGATAGCGACATCGGACGGCTGATTGAATGTGTCGTCGGTGGTGCCGGCCACGCCCGGCTTGCCGAGGGTCATCAGCACTTTGCCGTCGGCGCTGAACTTGACCACGACCTGGCCCTTGCCGTCCTTGCCCTGCGAATCGGTCACCCACACATTGCCCTCGCGATCGACAAACAGGCCGTGCGGCACGACGAACAGGCCGGCGCCGAAGGCCTTGATGAATTTGCCCGAGGCGTCGAGTTCGACCACCGGCGCCACGTCGTCCTTGCCGATGCAGCTCGCACCGCCGCAGCGCTCGAATACCCACACGTTGCCGTTGCGATCGACGTCAACCGCGCCGGTCGCTCCCCAGTGGCGGCCGCCCGGCAACCGGGCCCAGCCGTCTTCCGTGTACGGGTTGGGCGGATCCTCCGCCGCGATCGCGCATGCCGTGCCGATGAAAACAATCAGTGCCGCAAAAGCAAGACGGTATCCCGTACGCATTACTGTCTCCTCACTTTGAATTGGCGCCGGCTTGCCGGGAATGGCCGCCGAAACGCTCGTTTGCCACAGCTTCCGCCGGCAGGTGCCGCGCCGTCAAGCGGCGCCGAAACGCATGAATTTGACCCAGATCAACGCCGCCGGCACGGTCTGGCGAATAATCAAATCAGCGCGCGACCGCGTCGCGCAGGCCAACGGAGCAATCTCATGAACAACCCGGTCAAGATGTGGCAGGACGAACACGCACGGTTTTCGCGCCTGCTCGACTTTCTCGATGCGCAGATGTTGGCTTTCCACGAGGGCGGCCACCCCAACTACGAACTGATGCGCGACATCATTCATTACCTCAAGCATTACGCCGACTGCTACCACCATCCGCGCGAAGACGTTGCCTTCGCGCTGCTGCTCGATCGCGAGCCGGATCTGGCGCCGGTGATCAAGCGCCTGATGCACGAGCACCGCGTGATCAACATTGCCGGCGACACGCTCTACAACTATCTCGACGACATCCTCGAGGACACAGTGATCTCGCGCGAGAAAGTCGAAACCGCCGCCGCCACCTATCTTGTTTACTACCGCGCGCATATCGAATCCGAGGACAGCCGTGTGTTGCCTGCGGCCGCGCGCCTGATGACGCCAGGCGACTGGGCGAAGGTCGCCGCCGCGGTGCCGCCGCATGCCGATCCGCTGTTCGGCAGCGACGTCGGCGCGCGTTACCGCGATCTGCACACGCAGATCAAACGCGAACAGGAATTCAACAGCTAGCGGGGGCGAACGCGCGATTGCCGCGAACTCAGGGCTCGCGGCCGTCGATCAAGACGAAGGCGACCCTGCAGACCTCGTTGCCGCGATTGACCCAGGCGTGGTTGGTCGCCTGCTGCACCACCACGTCGCCGGCCTTCAGATGCACCTCGCTGTCGTCGAGCAGCATGTCGATTTCGCCGGACATGATGATGACGTAATCGAGACTGCGCGTGCGGTGCATCATCGGATGGCGCGGCGGCGCCCCCTTCGCCGGCGCATGATCGCCGACCACCTTCATCATCATGTTGACGTCCATCTGCGAAACCGCGGGCGTCAGCGGCGCAAAATCGACAATGCGGAAGATGCTGCCGTTGACCGGCGGGATCAGGCCGACCTTGGTCTGCGCGCGATCCTCCTTAGCCGAATAGTCGGGCGGATATTTGTCGGTGACCCACATCTCGCCGGCCGGATTGGGCGAGCGGAAGGACTTCAATTCGACCGCACCGTCGGCCAGCGCGACCGCGCGGCCGTTGGCATCGAGCGCAGTCACCACGCGCCGCACCTCGGGCACCTTCGTCTGCGCGATGGCGCTGCCAGCAGCAACCGCGACGACTAGCGCCATCGCAAATAACGAATGTTTCATGACTCCCCCTTTGGTTGAATATTTATTTTTCGTACCGCTTCCCCCTTGACGGAGGAAGGGGACCATCTGGTTTACTGCATCAATTGCAACCGGCTGCGCAAACAGCGCTGCCGTCGAACTCCATGGTGCGTCCGCTGAGACTCAGATAAACCGGCCGGCCCTTGACCTGGTCCATGAAAGCCCTGGTGCGCGTGCCGGCACGGGCGACGCCGCCGGCCGTGGCGCCCTCGTTCGGATGCGACACGATCACTGCCGCCGGACGCACCAGTTCGTTCATCGCATAGGCCGCGGCATCGGGCAGGATCGCATTCTGGCCCATGTTCAACACCGCGAGATTGGCCTTGTAGAACTCGCGCACCACGGTGCGCATTTCGCTGTGCAGGCCGGTGTCGCCGGACAGATAGACGCGCAGCCCGTTGGTGAATTTGAGGATGTAGCCGCTCGGCGCGCCGAGGCTGACGCTGATGTTATCGGCCTCGAGCGATTTTTTCTGCGCGTCGGTCAGCAGATCGCGCGTGAGCGTGCTGTCGTGGGCGGCATACACCGTGACAATCTCGACGCCGGCGCTCGCCCCAGCGGCCTTGACGATCTTGCTGCCGCCGAGTTCGACCGGCGCAAGACACGGTGCCGCCTGCACGGCGGCGATGGCGCCACCGGGTTCGGCGCAGTTGCCGGTCGGCTTGCCGCGGATATTCTCGATTTTTCTGCCGAGGAAAAACGCCATATTGCGGATCATGATCAGCGAGGCATTCTTGGCAGCGGCAATTTCCGCGGTGGTCGAATTGGGCAGCGCCGAAACCAGTTCCGGGCTGGCGCAGGTACCGGCGTTCAGCGCGGCGAGCTTTTGGTCGCCGATGTGGTCGGTGTGCGCGTGCGACAGCAGCACGACATGCACGGCGCCCAGCCGCGGATCGTCGGCGCCCAGCACCGACTGGCCGGCGTCATACAGTATGCGCACGCCGGTCGGGTCTTCGAAAATCATCGCGCGGTCGCGCGCGCACATCTCGCCCGGGTGCGTGCCAAGCGGCGTGATTTTCACGTTCTGCGCCAGCGCCGGCGCGGCGAGCAGCAATAACGACAACACACTACATATCCGGTGTCGAGTCTTCACGAACCCCTCCTTTTCAATCGTTGTTATCGATGCCGCCGGTTTGCGCCACCGTCCCGCATTGCCGCTGAATCAATCGACTTTCGCGCCCGAGGCTTTCACCACCGGGCCCCATTTCGCCAGTTCGTCGCGCATGAATTGCGCAAACGCCTCGGGCGTGCCGCCGGCCGCATCAATACCCGCGGCCGCCAGCCGCTCCTTCACCTCGGGCAGCGCCAGCGCCCTGTTCGATTCCGCGTTGAGCTTGGCGATGATCGTCTTCGGCGTGCCGGCCGGCACCACCATGCCGTACCAAATGGAAGCGGCGACTTTCGGAAACCCGAGTTCTGTCATGGTCGGTGCATCGGGCGCGATCGGCAGACGCTGCGGGCTGATCGCGGCGAGCACCCGCGTGCGGCCTGAGCGGATGAAGGGCAGATGCGGGGCGATCGCGTCGAAACTCAACTGCACCTGACCGGCCGCGACATCGGAGGCTGCAGGGCCGCTGCCTTTATACGGCACGTGTTGGATCGGCGCGCCGGTGACGCTCTTGAACAATTCGCCGACCAGATGCGGCGCGCCGCCGGAACCCGAGGAACCGAAGCTGATCGAATTGGGTTTGGACTTGGCCAGCGCAATCAGCTCCGCCACGTTTTTCACCGGCAGCTGCGCATTCACCACGATCACCATCGGCATCGTCGCGAACAGGCAGACCGGCGCGAAATCCTTGAGCGGATCGTATGGCAGCTTCGAATACAGATGCGGTCCGATGCCGTGCGTGGTAATCGAGGCCTGCAGCGTCGTATAGCCATCGGCCGCCGCCTTGGCGACGGTCTCGGTCGCGATCTGGCCGCCGCCGCCGCCGCGATTATCGACGACGAAGGTCTGCCCCAGCGCATCGCCGAGCTTCTGCGCAACCACACGCGCGACGAGATCGGCCGCCCCCCCGGTCGGCACCGTCACGATCAGGCGCACCGGCCGTGTCGGGTAATTCTGCTGGGCGTGGGCACTGAATCCGGCGACCGCCAGCAGAGTGCAGACAATGATTTTTTGCATGCCGCGCTTTCCGGACAACATCAGGTTGCACACGCTAACGCGTCGCAGCGTCAGGCGTCAAGAAGCTCACGTTACGCGGACAAATCGCAAGATCCATCACCGCCGCAGGCGGGGCGTCTGCGCCTCAGAAGCTAAAGCGGAATCTCGACCCCGAGCAAGGGTGCGTGCTGCTGCGCGCCGTAGACATCGGTGTCGCCAACCGCGCCGGAAGGAATCGGCCGCTCGATGGTCGCCTTCCAGGCGAAGGCCGGCGGGTATTCGGTGAACACGACGTCGGATTCCCTGACGCCGTAGAGCTTCGCGATCAATGCCGCGCTGATGACACCGGTGGCGCGCACCTTCTCGAAGGTCTCGCGGTCGCCGAACATGATGTCGAGCGTGAGTTCGAACGGACCGGCGTTCTTGCTTTTGCAGGCTTTCGCGATAGTGCCAAGGCGGGCCATCTCAAACGTCCTCGTAGTCGATCGGAAACATTTCGAGCGGGTCGTCCGGCTCGACCACATGCCGCAGCGAAAACTGATAAATCGCGCCGCGCTCGATGTCCGAGGGCGAAAACGGAAACGCCATATTGCCCTCCTTGCACAGCCGGCCCGGAAAATCGGAGTGCAGAAGCGTCACGCGCGCGAGGCCGACCACTGCGTTGGCAATCTCCTGCGTCTGCGCCACCGCCTCGGCCAATATGCCGATTTCATGCGACACCGCGTCGCGCAGAAATTCGCGCACGCCCATCACGCCGTTGCGGCCGTAAAGCCGCAGCACCAGCCGGTAATCGTCGGGCGAAACGCCCAGCGCGGCAACCTTGGTCGCCACCGCCGCGCGCACGCTTTCGGCGAAGAGTTCGATCTGCGCAATCAGCCCGGGGTCGCGCGTGCCGGCGAACGTGATCGCGCTGTAGCCGGTTTTTTCGGCGGCCTCGAGCTTGATCGTGTACGGCTGCGGTTTCCATTGCATGCCCGACACGCGCACCGCGCGCGCCGACACCGCCTCGATTTTGCAAGCACTGGTATCGAGAATGCCCCCGGGTTCGCGATGAAAGATCGGGCTCGAATTCTCGTGCAGCGCCTGCACCGCCACACTCAAGGGCGTGCATTGCAATTCCGGATTGATCGGCTCGACTTCGACATAATCGTCGCCGACGGTCGCCATCAGGCAGTCGTGTTTCTTCGGGGTGGCGGCGTTGCAGGCGCATTCGAGCATCTTGCCGGCAAACCAGGCCGGCGCCGGCGGAATGCCGTGATGCATCGCCAGCGCCGCCCACGGCGCCGGGTCGGTGCTGCGGCCGGCGAGTATGACCTGCGCGCCCGCCTCCAATGCTTTGAGGTAAGGCTGCGGCCCCATCATGCCGACGATGCGTTCGGCGCGATCTACCACCGCATCGCTCAAGGCCGCCGCGCTGCCGAGCGGTTTAACGCGACCGGCCGCGTTCTTTTGTTTCAGCCAGCCTTTATCCACTTCGGAATGAATCAATGCCAGCTTGAAATGCAGGCCGTGTTCGTGCGCAATCTCGCGCACGAGGTCCGCGCACAAGGCCAGATGCGGTTCACCGCCGGCGCCGCCGCTGGTGCCGATCATCATCGGAATGCCGTTGGCGATGGCGCCGCGCAACAGCAGGCCGAGATCGCGCTTGATCGACAGCGGTGTGGTGAACGGACGTCCGGATCCGAGGTAATGCGGTCCCGGATCGGAACTGCCGCCATCGACGCCAACCATGTGCGGCGCGCGCGTGAGCCCGGCGGCCAGCGATGTCTCGGGAAAACCGTAGCCGAGTATCCCGCTCGCCGAAATCATGCGCACCGCGGTGGTCATTTTCGCCCCATCATCGCGCAACCAACCAGACTTGGCAGCCCTCACCCCGCCCTCTCCCCGAGGGAGAGGGTGAGAACAGCCGAAATTCACTGATGTGAATTTTGACTATACAAAGCTGCATCAACGCGCCTTCTTCGGCGTCTTCCAGCCCAGGAGCTTCGCCGCATTGCCGCCGATGATCTGGTCTTTCTGCTTGCGGTTCAACTTCTTCGAGCCGTTGACGAAATCGACCGGCTTGTAATAACCCATGTCGTACGGATAGTCGGTGCCGATCACGACGTGATCCGCGCCCCACAAATTGACCAGATGCTCGAGCTGTGCGTGGCTGAAGACCATGGTGTCGTAATAGATCTTCTTCATGTAATGCGCCGGCGTCTTGGTGATGAAGTCGTGGCATTCCGGGCGCACGCGATAGGCATGGTCCATGCGCGCCGGGTAGTGGCCGGCATAGCCGCCGCCGTGCGCGGCGACGAACTTCAGCTTCGGATGGCGCTCGAGCACGCCGCCGAACACGATGTGGTTCAGCGCCAGCGTGGTGTCGAGCGGATTGCCGATGATGTTGGCGAGAAAGTGCTGGCTGATGCGGCGCGGATCGGTGAAACCGGCCGGATGCAGGAAGATCATCGCACCCAGCGATTCAAGCTTCGCAAAGAGCTTTTCGAAGCGCGGATCGGACAGCTCCAGGCCGTTGACGTTGGTGCCGATCTCGACGCCGAAGAAGCCGAGCTTCTTCATGCAGTATTCAAGCTCGGCGATGGCCAGCGACGGGTCCTGCATCGGCAGCGTGGCCAGCGGTGCGAAACGGTCCGGATGAATGGCGGTGATTTCAGCGAGGCGCTCGTTGACCAGGCGCGAGGTCTGGCGGCCGAGGTCGGCGTCGATCCCGTAGTAATACTGCAGCGGCGAAGTCGAGATGGCCTGCACATCGATGTGCATCTTGTTCATGTCGGCGATGCGCTGCTCGATTGAAGTCAGCTTGCGATCGAGCATCGCGCGCAGCTTCTGCTGGTGCGCCTTGGTGCGCGGATCCTTGTACTGGGCCGACCAGTCGGCGGCCGGTTTATCCGACTTCTGCGCAATCAGATCGGCCGCCGGCGTATGGATGTGGCAGTGCAGATCGACGCCGAAGCTCTTGTTGGCTTTGGCAACGGTTTTGCGGCTGGCTGGTTTTTTGGCCGCACACGACAGCGACCCGCAGGTGAACATCATTTTCGATTCTCTCCGATATCGGTAAAGACGCGATGTTATTGGAAGCAGCGCGGCGCGGCAATGGCGCGCTGCGTGCGGGCGACATAAAACCGGCGCTAACGCAGCAGACCGAGTTCGTTCATCACCGCTTTGAGCTCTTCATATTGGGCCTTGAGAAAGTCGCGCGTCTCGGCGCTTTTCAAAAAGCCGCCGCTCAACTGATCCTGCTCGAGCATTGCGTTCCAGTCGTCGGCGGCAACCACCCGTGCCAGCACGTTTTCCCAATAGGCGGTCTGCGCTGCGCCCATGCCGCGCGGCCCGAGCACCACGCGCCAGTTCGAGATCACCGCCGGTGCGCCCTGCTCGCCCCAGGTCGGCACGTTCGCCAGCACGCCGCTCACGTGCCGGGGCGCCGTAATACCGAGCACGCGCAGTCGTCCGCCTTGCACCTGCGGCAGCAGCGTCGCGAAGGGCGCCACCACCAGATCGACGTGGCCGCCGAGGGCCGCAGTCAGCGCTTCGCCGCCGGAATTGAACGACACCACCTTGAGTTTTTTCACATCGCCGCCGGCCGCCTTCGTCACCAGACCGAGCGCGATGTGATTGTGATTGCCGACGCCCGAGATCGCCGCGCTCACCGATCCGGCATCGGCCTTCAGCAATGCGATCAGTTCGCGACCGCTTTTGATGCGCGAATCGGCCCTGACGCCGAAGCCGACATATTCGTTGAACAGCAGCGCCACCGGTGTGACGTCGGTATAGGCGATGCCGCGACCGTTGATGCTTTCAGCGAGAAAGGTCACCGAGGTAATCGCCAGATAATGGCCGTCGCCGGCATGCTGATTGAGATAGCTCATGCCGACCACGCCGGAACCGCCGGGCTTGTTGACCACCGTTGGCGCCAGGTCTACGAGCTTGCGGTCCTGCACGATTTTCTGGATCACGCGCGCCACCTTGTCGTTGCCGCCGCCGGGCGCGGTGGTGACGATGATCTCGGCGCGGCGTTCGGGTTTCCAATCGGGTGCAGCGGCCGGCGCGAGTTGCGGCAACAGCAGCGCAGCCCATACGGCCAACCGCAGCCGGCGCGCGAATCCGCCGCCGGCAAAATGCAGTGCGCGCCTAGTCAACGCGCGCGCCCGAATCTTTGATCACCTTCGCCCACTTGGTCACTTCTTCACGGATGTAGGCGGTGAACTGGGGCACGTTGTTCGCAACCGGGTCGAAGCCGAGGACGGCGAGGCGCTCCTTCACGTCGGGCATGGCGACGATGCCGGCGATTTCCGCGTTGAGCCGCTCGACGCGTGCCTTCGGCGTGCCGGCCGGCGCAAAGAAGCCGATCCAGGTGTAATCCTCATAGCCGGGGAAACCCTGCTCGGCGACAGTGCCGACTTCGGGCAGCGAGGGCATGCGCTGCGGGCTGGTCACCGCGATGCCGCGAATCCTGCCGGATTTGATCAGCGGCACCGTCGGCGGCATCGCCGTCAGGCCGACCGGTATCTGTGCCGAGGCCACCGCCAGCATGGCCGGCGCCGCGCTGCTGTAGGGTATATGCGTGACGTCGAGTTTCGCCATCAGCTTCAACAACCGCTCGCCGGTCAGATGCGGCGTGCTGCCGGCGCCAGACGAACCGTACGAGAGCTTCTGCCTTCTGCCGAGCGCGATCAGTTCCTGCAGATTGTTCGCGGTGACCGACGGATGGACGAAAATCATGTTGGGACTGACGCCCGCATTGACGATGGGCACGAAATCCCGGAACGGATCGTAGCCCGGATCCTTGTAGAGGCTGGCCGCCGCCGCATACTGGCTGCTGTTGCACAACAGCGTATAGCCGTCCGGCACGCCCTGGGCGGCGATGCGCGTGGCGATGGTGCCGCCGGCGCCGCCGCGGTTGTCGATGACAATCGACTGGCCCAGCAGTTCGGCGAGTTTCTGGCCGACCACGCGCGCCATGATGTCGATCGGCCCGCCGGCCGCTCCGCCGGCCAGCACACGGATCGGCTTGTTCGGATAATCATCGGCCGCCCGCACCGCCCCGGCCGCCAATCCGGCCGCGGCAACCAGAGCCGCCAGCCGCCGGCCCGCTGAATGTTTCATGCCCCCTCCTGCGTTTGCGCGATCCGGATATGCCGGCTTTTTTGACAGCATCTCCCGCCCCGCCGCCGGCGTCAAGCGCAGGGCGCTCAAGTTTGGCAACACGGCGCCGATAAACAGACGAGACCGGCCCTGCCGGTCGCACCGTTTCGTCTGTATACCGATGGTCGGAGAATCGCCATGACATTGCGCACTAAAATCACCGCGGGCTTTGCCGCCCTCGTTCTGCTGTCGCTGCTGTCGGCAGCCGCCGGCCTCTACGGCATCTGGCGCTGCAAGCAGTCGCTCGATGATATGACCCACGTCAGGATGGAACAGTCGCGGGTGGCCTCCGACATCATTGACAACGTGCAGATGAACTACATCGCGACCGCCAACCTGAGCCTGTCGCAAAGCAAGATCACGCCTGAATTCAAGGCGGCGCTGAAGGAAACCTCGGCGCGCATCAGCACCTATTACGATTATCTCGAACGCTTCAGCGGCGAGCCGCGCATGCGCGAACTGCTCGCTGCCGTCAAGGCCGCGCGCAAGCAGTACGTCGATGCGCGCACGCGCGCGCTCGACCTCTACGGGGCGGGCAGCATCGCCGAAGCCAACCGCGTGCTGACCGGCGACGTCAGCGAAGGCCGCGCCCAGTATGCAAAGGCCATCTACGAAATCCGCACGCTGATCCGCGACGAGGGCGAAAGAGCCACCGCTGAATCGGCGGCGCAGAGCCGGCAGTTGTTGATCGCCGCCGCAAGCTTTGCACTGCTGATGCTGCTCGGCACGATCGGCTTCGCCACGCTGACGCTGATCACATTGCGCCGGCAGCTGGGCGGCGACCCGCAGGAGGCGATGAACGTCGCCCATGCGGTGGCCGCCGGCGATCTGCAGATCGAAGTCAACGTTGCCGAGGGCGACCGCGACAGCGTGATGGCCTCGCTGCTGCTGATGCGCGACAGCCTGCGCGAAATGGCCGGCGCGGTGCGCGCACAGGCCCAGGAGGTGGCGAGCAAGGCGGTTTCCCTGATGGCGACCTCGCAGGAAGTCGCCGGCGCGGTCGATCACCAATCCGACGAAACCGCCAGCATGGCCGCCGCGATCGAACAACTCACCGTCAGCATCGACATGGTGTCGTCGAACGCCAAATCGGCCAACGATGCCGCCACCACCGCCAACAGCATGGTCGGCGAGGGCCGCCAGGTCATCGCGCAGGCGGTGGACAGCATCCATTCGATCGCCGCCGCGATGGCGCAGGCCGAGGGCGACATGACCTCGCTGCGCGGCGAGGCGCAGAAAATCACCGGCGTGGTCAATGTCATCCGCGAAATCGCCGAACAGACCAACCTGCTGGCGCTGAATGCCGCGATCGAGGCGGCGCGCGCCGGCGAATCCGGCCGCGGCTTCGCGGTGGTCGCCGACGAAGTGCGCAAGCTCGCCGAACGCACCGCCACCGCGACCGGGGAAATCGGCGGCATGCTCGAAGGCATGCGCAGCGCCACCGAGCGCACCGCGGAAAAAATGGCGATTGCCGTTCAGCAGGCGACCGAGGGCGAGAAACTCACCGGTGCGGCCGATGCATCGATTCGCACCATCGGCGACTCCAACACCAGCGCGGCAAGCGCGGTGACCGACATTACGCACGCGATTTCCGAGCAGTCGCTGGCCTCGACACAGATCGCACAGAAGGTCGAGGGCATCGCCAACATGACCGAACGCACCTCGGTGGCGATGAAATCGCTGTCGGCGATCGCCGGTGCACTGTCGTCGCTGGCGGAAAAACTCGAACAGACCAGCAGCCGCTTCGGTGTTCCGCAACCCGCGGCGTCGTAAGCCGCGTCAGTGATCGATTGCGAGCAGCGGCTTGCCGAGCATGCGCCGCGATTCCAGCGCGTGCAGCGCCTCGGCAACATTGGCGAGCGTATAGCGCCCGGCAATGTCGATCTGCAGCGAACCGTCGAGCAGCGCCGCAAAAATATCGGCGGCGCGCCGGCGCATGGTTGCCGCATCCGGCAGATGATCGGCCAGCCGCGGCCGCGTCAGAAACAATGAACCGGCCTCTCCCAGTTCGAGCGGATCGAGATCGCGCACCGCTCCCGCCACCGCGCCGAAATTGACAACGAGGCCGCGCTTGCGCGTGGCGCGAAAGCTGTCGCGCAAAGTGGACGCGCCGAGCGGATCGAACACCACATCGACACCAAGTCCACCAGTGGCCTCGAGCACCGCATCGGCGAAGCGTCCGTTCTCGTAGAGCAGAACGACATCCGCACCGCGCGCGCGCGCCACCGCCGCCTTTTCTTCAGTGCTGGTGGTGGCGAATACGCGCGCGCCGGCACGCTTGGCAAGTTGCACGAGGATCTGGCCGATACCGCCTGAGGCGGCGTGAATCAGGCAGCTGCGGCCCGGCGCGAGCTGACCGACATCATGCGCGAGGTAATGCGCGGTGAGTCCGTGAAACAGCGATGCAGCGGCCATTTCAAATGACAACGCGTCCGGCAGCTTCACGCAGCGCCATGCCGGCACCGCAGCGTATTCGGCGTAACTGCCCCAGACGATGCACCATGCGACACGCTCTCCGATCGTCAGGTCTTTCACATCTTGACCGAGCGCCACAATTTCGCCGGCGCCCTCCATGCCCAGCGTGCACGGCAGGCTGACTTTGTAAGTCTGCGAGTTCGCATACTTGCCCTCGCAGGTATGGACGTCCATGAAGTTGACGCCGGCACAATGCACGCGTACCAGGACTTCGTCGGCTTTGGGCACCGGCGTTGGCAACTCGCGCTGTTGCATGGCGGCGAGGCCGCCGTAGTGGTCGATTTGGATGGCTTTCAATGGTTTTATCCCATGCGAGCACTAGAACACTGTGCAACTATTGCCTACGAATGAATCAGTTTATTAATGGGCTATTTTAAGGTCGCCGGGGGTAGCCCGGCGGCTACTTACTTTCTCTTGGGCGGCCAAGAGAAAGTAAGCAAAGAGAAGTCCGCCCTGGTGAGACGCCCCCTGTGGGGGTTCCCTGCGTTACTCAACGCGCCGGGCGGCTGCGGAACTCGCCCTTGTCAAAAAACGACAAGGGCTCAGACAGTCCTCGCCGACCCCTCCCGGCGCGTTTGCGTTACTCGGCGTCTCACAAGGGACTGCGGAGGCACGATGAATTTAACCTGAAGTATGGAACGCGAATATTTTTCAGAAACGTTCGCACACCGCTTGGTTTGCGCTTCCCCATGCGAGCCGCCAAGCAGCACAGTGATGCGGGGGGCAGTCGGCGAGGACTGTCTGAGCTCTCGCAGTTTCATCGCGAGGGCGAGTTCCGCAGCCGCCCCGCGTCGCGAGCAGCGCAGGGAAGCCCGAAGGGCCGGCGAACCTGGGGCGGCTTTCTTTGGTTTCTTTGGCCGTTCAAAGAAAGTAACCAGCCGCCGGGCTGCCCCCGGCGAACTTAATCTCGGGAGCGACTCGCATATTCAAATTTAGATCCATCCGGCGGAATGCGCTTCGCTTTTCCGCCCTACTACACCAAATGCATATTGAATCGGGCAAGCACAAAAACGAAGGGGGCAACAAGTTGCCCCCTTCGTAAACAACCCGCTGAATTAAATCAACCGCACGCCCCAATCGCCCCGCACGCCGTGCAAAACTCGCAACCATCCTTTTTGATGACCGCGGCATTGCCGCATTCCTTGCATGGCTTGCCGTGCACGGGCTTCAGCGCGTAATCGCTGCCTCGACGATCCTCTTCGGGCATTTCGAGCACGCCCATGTCGGTCACCGGGAAACCGCGCTCGTCGAGTATGCCGAGCATGGCGAAGCGGTGGATGATCAACCGCGCCATATAGGCCACGGTACTCGGGAAATTCTGCTGGCGGTCCTCGCCGGGCACGCGCGCCATGAAGTCGCCGAGCGGCTCGTCGTACGACAGGAGTTTCCTCAGCTTCATGCCGATCCACGCCGGATCGATCACGCGCATGTCGAGCGAGAGGAGTTTGCACAGCCCGTCGAGCGCGCGCGGATAGACGCCGGCCAGCCACACCGAATACGGACGGCGCTGACCGTTGGGCAGCACCAGTTCCTTCAGCATCAGCACGAAGTCGTCACCCGACACCGGATTCAGAATATCGACCGTCCACGACATGGTGCCGTCGGTGCCGGTCTTCGGTTCCTTTTTGGCGAACAAGGCGTCCAACACCGGCGATTTGCCGTCGTCGTGCTTCAAGGCGCCCAGTTGATCAACACGGAAACGCACGATGCGCGCGAAGGCCGCGACCACACTGGGCACGCGCGTGACTTTACCCTCGGGCGGCAGCGCGCAACCGAAGGCGTCGCCGCCGGAACGCGCCAGCATGTCGAGTTTGGTGCGCAGCCACTTCTTGTCCTGCGCGCGCATGTCCATCGACAGCGTTTTCGCCACCGCGCCGATACCGCGCGGCTGCTCGTTGCCGTTGACCCAGACTTCGAACGGATATTGTGTGCCGTTCTCGACGTGGCCGACGAAAATCGCGAAGCGCCCGAACGGCGATTCGACCATATAGGTCCACGACGGATTGCCGCCGGGCAGGCCCGGACGGCCGGGCCAGCGCAGGCTGCACAAGGCCGGTTCCGGCGCCGCGTCGAGCCGGATGCGGCGATCGACATCCGAAGTATCGAGATCGTTCGGTTGCGCCTGCGCCGGTTTGGTTTCGGTGCCGACCGAGAGCACGCTGCCCAGCACCGCGTTCGGGCGGTAGGTGGTGATGCCCTTGAGTCCGGCCTTCCACGCTTCCATGTACAGACTCTCGAACTGCGCGTACGGATAATCTTCGGGCACGTTGACCGTCTTGCTGATCGCCGAATCGACAAAGGGCGCGACCACCGCGACCATGCGCATGTGATCGAGCGCGGAGATTTCCAGCGCGGTAACAAACTGCGGCGGCAGTTTCTCGACATCACCGCCGATATGCTTGTAGAGGCGCCATGCGTAGTCCTCGACGTCGTAGGTTTTCTTCGAACCGTCGGCTTCACGCTTCTTGCGCTGATAGGTCCAGGAATACGGCGGCTCGATGCCGTTCGAGGCGTTGTCGGCGAAGGCCAGCGAAATGGTGCCGGTGGGCGCGATCGACAAGAGGTGGCTGTTGCGCATGCCGTGGCGCGCGATGTCCTGCTTGACCTGATCCGGCAGACGCGAAGCGAAACGCGGCTCGGCGAGGTACTGCGCGGCATCGAACAGCGGAAAGGCGCCCTTCTCCTTGGCGATTTCAGCGGAGGCGGCGTACGACTCGTCGCGCATCGCTTCGGCGATTTTCGCGCCCATCACGCGCGCTTCTTCGGTGTCGTATTTGAGACCGAGCATGATCAGCGTGTCGCCGAGGCCGGTGAAGCCGAGACCGACACGGCGCTTGGCCTGCGCCTCTTTGTGCTGCAATTCGAGCGGCCACACGGTGACGTCTAGCACGTTGTCGAGCATGCGCACCGATGGGCGCACGACGCGACCGAAAGCGCCGAAATCGAAGCGCGCCTTCGGCGTGAAGGCATCGACGACGAAACGCGTCAGGTTGATGCTGCCGAGGCAGCAGCAGCCGTATGACGGCAGCGGCTGCTCGCCGCAGGGATTGGTGGCTTCGATCGTTTCGCAGTACGACAGGTTGTCGTCTTCGTTCATGCGGTCGATGAAGACCACGCCCGGTTCGGCGTGGTGATAGGTCGATTGCATGATCTGCTGCCAGAGGTCACGCGCCTTCTCGGTGGTATAGACCCAGTTGCCGTCGGCGCGCTGCACCGGCGCCACGCCGTCCTTGCCGCGCGGCTTCGCCTTGTGCACCAGTTCCCACGGGCCGTCGCTCTCGACCGCGCGCATGAAGGCGTCTGTCACCGCCACGCTGACATTGAAATTTTTGAGATCGCCGTGATCCTTGGCGTGGATGAATTCCTCGACGTCCGGATGATCGCAGCGCAGGATGCCCATCTGCGCGCCGCGCCGCGCGCCGGCCGACTCCACCGTCTCGCAGCTGCGGTCGAACACGCGCATATAAGAGATCGGGCCGCTGGCGGAGGAATGCGTGCCCTTGACGTAGGCGCCCTTCGGCCGGATCGACGAAAAGTCGTAACCGACGCCGCCGCCGCGCCGCATCGTCTCGGCCGCCTCCATCAACGCGACATAGATACCGGGCTTGCCATCGACCGCCTGCGACACCGAGTCGCCGACCGGTTGCACGAAACAGTTGATCAGTGTGGCTTTGAGATCGGTGCCGGCGGCGGAATTGACGCGCCCCCCGGGAATGAAGCCGCCGCGCAGCGCATGGAAAAATTCGTTTTCCCAGTGCGCCGGATCTTTTTCAATTGCGGCCAGGGCCTTGGCCACCCGCTTTCGAACCTCGTCGACTGTCTGCTCGCCGCCTTTTGCGTATTTCTCCAACAGGACATCGATGCTGACCTGCTGATCGGGGATTGCGAGCCTGGAGTCGTCGAGTTTCATATTTTTTTGGCCTTCCCGTTTGATTGGTCTTAACCGAGCATTCTAATCGTATCCGCCTCTTCTGCAAGCCCTCTGATGCATATCAAATCAATGGACATTGCCGATTTTCTGATGCACAACTTCAAGAAACCCGCGGAGCCAATGCGGGCGCGGTTTTCCACCGTTTTGTCGAGCGAAAACGCCGCCTCATGCACCGTCGCGGGGCGCTCAATCCGCCCGCACATTGGCCGACTTCGCCACCTTCGCCCACTTCGCAATGTCGCTCCTGATCTGCGCGGCAAATTCGTCGGGCGAGTTGCCAAGCGGCTCGCTGCCGAAGGACTGAAAGCGCTCGCGCACCTCGCTGGAAGCCAGCGCCCTGACCACCTCGGCATGCAGGCGCTTGATGATCTCCGGCGGCGTGCCCGCGGGTGCGAGCAGACCGTACCATGAGCCGACTTCAAAACCCGGCAGACCGGATTCGATGATGGTCGGGATGTCAGGCGCGGCGGGCGAACGTTTCGCCGCGGCGATGCCGATCGCCCTGACACGGCCGTCGCGCAGCACCGGCATCAGCGATTGAACCGAATCGAGACTCAGCATGACGTGGCCGGCGACGAGGTCGGTGACCATCGGCACGCTGCCCTTGTAGGGCACATGGATCATTTTTACGCCGGCCAGCATGCTGAGCAGTTCCATGCCCAGATGCGCCGAGCTGCCGACACCGAAGCTGGCGTAGGTCAGCTGCTCGGGATGGGACTTTGCGAGCGCGATCAGTTCGCGGATATTTTTTGCCGGCACCGACGGATGCGCGGCGAGCATGAAAGGCGACTCGGCGTAATTCGAGATCGGCACATAATCCCTGACCGGATCGAACGGCACTTTTTTGTAAACGCTGACGTTCATCGCCAGCGCTCCGGTGGTGCTGACCACCAGCGTATAACCGTCTGGCGCGGCCTTCGCCGCCGCCTCCATGCCGATCATGCCGTTGGCGCCCGGCCGGTTATCGACCACGATCTGCTGCTTCAGAGCCTCGCTCATTTTCTGCGCGAGCGGGCGGAACAGCGCATCGACGCCGCCGCCGGGCGTGTACGGATTGATGACGCGGATCGCCTTCACCGGATAACCCTGCGCCTGCGCCAGCGCCAGCGCCGGCACCCATAGCAGTGCCGCCAGAACTTGCCGCATTTTCATGCTGCCCTCCCCCTGTCCAGCCGCAGCCGCTTATTCTTTCTTTGCCGGCGCGGCATCGACCGCGAGCGCGCCACTGTCCTTGTCCCAGTGCGCGAAATGAAATCCGCGCTTGAGCAGGCCCTCGATCGCGATCGGCAGCGCCTGCACCGAGCGGCCGTGAATGTCGTGAAACAAAATGATACCGCGCCCTTCGTGCTCGGCCTCGTCGATCACGCGCTGCGCGATCGATTGCGGAATCGGATCGGCCCAGTCGCGCGAATCGATGTTCCACAACACCGAGCGCAGTCCGCGTTCGGCGATTTCGCCCAGCACCAGATCGTTGCGCGCGCCGTAGGGCGGCCGGAACAGCGCCGCATGCCCGGGCGCGGCGGCGGACAGCAGACCCTGCGTGACGTCGATTTCATCGTCGATCTGCGCGGCGGCCAGTTTCGGCAGCAGTGGATGGCTGAAACTGTGGTTGCCGATGGCGTGCCCGCCACGCAGGATTTCCGCCACCACCGCGGCGTTGCGCGTGACCTGCGCAGGCCCGTCGCCGGCGGCGCCCAGATTCTGGCCGACCTCGAAAAAAATCGCGCGCAGGCCGTAATGCGCAAGGATCTGCAGTATTTCAACCGTGAACTGCGGATGCGGACCGTCGTCGAACGTCAGCAGCACGGTCTTCGGCGGCAGCCGGCCGTCGCTCCATTCGTCATCGAGCGCGCGCGCCACCCGCGGGTCGGCGCGACCCGGCGACGCATCCGCCAGTTCCGGCTTGAGGTCTTCGAGAATGCGCGCCACCGGATATTGCTCGCGCACCAGTGCCGTGTAGGCATTCCATTCGGGCCGCGCACCGGCGCCGCCCGCCGCGCGTCTGGCCAGCGCCGCCGTGACTTCGCGGTTGTAGGCGCTGCGCACCGCGATGATCTCTTCACGCGCCTTGGTCAGGCGCGCAGCCAGCGGATGCCCGAGCGGCAAGCGCAACCGCGTTTCATTGATCACGCCGAGCAATGCGATACGATCGATATCGCGCCAGTCGCTGCGAGCGTCGAGCAATTCCAGCAGCGCAACGATGCGCGGCGCGGTTTGTTCGAGCGGCGGCTGCGCCAGATAATCGACCAGCTGCGCAATCAACTGGCGATTGCGGAAAAACAGATACTGGCCGGCCTGGGTCAGCGCGCGCGACGTCGTGGCCGCCTCGTGCAACGCGATCTGCCGCCGGAAATTGGCGATCACCTCGCTCGTAGCGGTGGCGACATAATCTGCCGGCGCCGGTTGCGCGCGCACCGCCGTCACCGCACAGAAGAGCATCACCGCCAGCATGGCACGCGACATGGAATGCATCATGGCCTTCAAGCGGACGCGCCAATAAGTTTCAATCACCACGATCAATCGCCGACGAGACCGGCCTCCTTCACCACCTTAGCCCACTTCGCCATTTCGCTTTTGACATAGGCGAGAAACTGTTCCGGCGACGAGGAAACCACGTCAATGCCCTGATCACCGAGTTTCTGCTGCATGTCGGCCGAACCGAGCACCCTGACCAGACCGTCGTTGAATTTTGCCAGCACCGCCTTCGGCAATCCGGCCGGGCCGCAGATGCCGTACCAGCCGGCCACGTCGTAGCCGGGCACGCCGCCCTCGGCGAAGGTCGGCACCTCCGGCGCGCGTGCGCTGCGCTTCGCGGTGGTGACGCCGACGCCGCGCAGGCGGCCCGACTTCACCGCCGCCAGCGGCGCCCCCGGCAGATTGCCGATGCTCAATGGAATCTGCCCGCCCATCACGTCGGCCAGCGCCGGCGCCGAGCCCTTGTACGGCACATGCACGATGTTGATGGCGGTCATCGACTTGAACAACTCCATCGACAGATGCGGCGAGGCGCCCACGCCGGAAGTGCCGAAGGCGAGTTTGCCCGGGTTCGCTTTCGCATAAACGACGATGTCGCCGACGTTGCGGAACGGCTGCGCCGGATGCGCCATCAACAGATTGGGCATCGCGCCGACCATCGAGATGAATGAGAAATCGCGGATCGAATCGTACGGCAGCTTCATGCGCGCGGCGGTGATCGCATGCCCGATGGTGCACAGCGTCACCGTGTAGCCGTCGGGCGCCGCGCGCGCCGTGATCTCGGTGGCGACGTTGCCGCCGGCGCCGGCGCGGTTATCGACCAGTACCGTATTGCCCCAAAGTTCGGCCAACCCGGCCGCGACATAACGCGCCGCCAGATCGGTGCCGCCGCCGGGCGCGAAGCCGACGATCAGCCGCACCGGCTTGGTCGGAAATGGCTGGGCAAACGGGGATTGCGCGCAGGCCAATGCGAGGATCACAATCGCCGTGCGCGCCGCGGTCATCAAACCCTGATTACTGCTGGATGGTGACCAGACCGATGCGGTTCATGCCGCTGCATGCAATCGCAATATTGCCGTCGCGCGTCACGCTGACGTTACGCACAACCTTGCCGCCTGACGGAATCGCCCAGGACTGGAACTTCTCGGTCTTCGGATCGAAACGCACGATGGTGTTCGGCTTCGCGTTCGACTCGTTGTACCAGATCACATCCTTGACCGCGGTGATGCCGTAGGGCTGCGCCTTCGGCCCGCTCGGCGACGGATACTCGGTGAACTTGCCGCTGGCCGGATCGAAACGCACCAGGTAGCCGCGCGCGTAATCGGACAACCAGATCACGTCGTCGCTGGTGATGGCAATGCGGCGCGGACGGCTTTCCTTGTGCGGCATTTCGTATTCCGTAATCGCCAGCGTATCCGGATCGATGCTGGAGACCTTGTTGGTGCCGAACTCGACGAAGAACGGGATGCCTTTCGAGTTGACGACCAGACCATAAGGCCGCGACTTCGCCGTCGGCGACGGCATCAGCCTGATTTCGCCGGTCTGCGGATTGAGGCGGCCGACGACGTTGCCGACCTGCGCCGTGAAGTAAAGCATGCCGTTATGGCCCCAGATCAGCGTGTGCACATCCTTGACCTTGGGATCGGGCATCGGATATTTGACGAACTTGCCGGTCTTCGGATCGAGCCTGCCGATGTGGCTGCCGAAATTCGAGGCATACCAGATGTTGCCGTCCTTATCGTTGATCAGGCCGTGCGGGCCGGTCATCGGATCGAGTTTGTACTCCCTGATCTGTTTGGTGACCGGATCGAGCCGGCCGAGCACGTTGGCAAACTGCCCCGAATACCAGATCGCGCCGTCGGGTGTTGCCAGCGGATCATGCGGGCGCGAACCCGGCGTCGGCACCGGCCATTCCTCGATCGACGCCTTGACGTCGCCCGCCACCAATACCGCCGGCGGCTTCGGTTTTTCCGGGAAGTTCTTCGCGAGATACTGGATGACGTTTTCGACTTCTTCCTTCGGCACCGGCGCGCCGATGTTGACCATCATGTTGATGTTGTTGCGCCACGACTCCTCGTCGTAGCCGGAGCGCAGAATCGGATCAATTTCATGACAGATAACGCAGGCGCTCTGCACGATTTGCTTGCCGTTGCCCTCGGGCATCGCCAGGTCGGCCGCCTGCGCCGCGGCGCCGAGCAAAGCCGACGCCATGCACAACAATCTGATGTTCGCATTCATGATCCGCAACCCTCCAGTGGTTTTTTTGAGCGCCGGAAAGCGCGCATTATGCTACAGACCGCGCAGCCTCGCCGGACAGCGCCGCCACGACACGCGCGTAGCGGGCTTCGCCTGCGCCGCTACGTCGCCGGCCAGATACGGGTGGCAAGATTGGCCGAGCCGGGCGCGTGAATCAGCTTTGGCACCATGCGGTCAGCCCAGGCTTTGGCCTGCGGGTTGCCGTCCTCGATCGAGAGGTAACTCCGGTTGCGCGCGTCGAGCGAGGCGTACTCGTAGAGAATCGCGTGCTTCGCCCAGCCGGCCACCGAGGCGAGTTTGCGCGTGCGCACACAGCCCGGCAGTTTCTCCATCGCCGGCATGCGCGACTGCGCGTACCAGGCCAGCATCTCCTGCTCGTCCTCGACCGTGCAGTTGAAACTGCCGATCTGGATGCAGGGCGCGGCGGTGATGCCGCCATCGTTTTTTTGCTCCGGTCCGTTGACGCGCCATGCTTCGACCATGATGTTCTCGCGCACGTTGTCACGCAGCGCAAGCATGCGGCGGTCGGCCTCCGGCAATGCTGCCTGCAGCATCTGCGGCGACGGCGTGCCGAACACGCCGGCATCGGTGGCACCGACGAATAGCAAAAACTGGCGTCCGCGCGGCACGCCGGCCACCGCCGGATTTTCCACCGCGTTTTCGCGGCGTATCGTCCGCATGCGCTCGACCGCGGCGTAATGCGCCGCCCACAGATAACCGCCGCGCCCCAGCAGCGCCGGCAGATATGTGCCGTGCAGCCAGTCGAGATAGCGAGGACGGGCATCGGGCGCGACGTCATACCAGGTGATCCACAGGGCGCGATCGGACGGCGCGCTGCCATCCGCCGCACGCACCGGCGCAACCGCCGCCGCGCCGCCAACGGCCAGCGCCGCCGCCCCGCGCAGGAACGCGCGCCGCGGCAAAACTTTTTTTCCCTGCGCCATGCGAATCTCCTCCGGCCGCTTCAGGGCGGCGTTGATGTTTTCAACCACGCTTGGGCCAGGCCGCGCAGACCTGCGGCAGTTCCTCGCTGATCAGGCCGTCGAGACGCGCGTCGGCGATGTCGTCGAACTGCGTGGCCTCGGCGTTCATGATGACGATGCGCGCGCCCGCATCGCGCGCCACCGGCACCGCGTTGGCGATCGGAAACACGCGCAGGCTGGTGCCGACCGTCAGCAACAGGTCGGCTTCCCGCGCAGCGCGCATGGCGCCGTCGATCACAGCCGGCACCAGTTGCTGGCCGAATGAAATGGTGTCGCTCTTGAGGATGCCGCCGCACTCTTTGCACGGCGGATCGTCCTCGCCGGCGCGCACGCGGTCGAGCACCGTCTGCATCGGCCCCTTCCAGCCGCAGGACAGGCACACCGCCTGGTGCACATTGCCATGCACTTCGAACACGCGCACCTTCGAATTGCCGGCCTGCAAATGCAGACCGTCGATGTTCTGCGTGATCAGCGCGTGCAGTTTTCCGCGGCGTTCCAGTTCGGCAAGCGCGCGGTGACCCGGATTCGGTTTCGCGCCGAAAGCCGGATGATCGAGCCGGCTTTGCCACGCAGCGCGGCGAATGTCGGGGTCGGCGAGGTAATAGCGGAAGTCAGAGAGTTTTTCCGCCGCCGGATTGCGTGTCCATACGCCGTTGGGCCCGCGAAAATCCGGAATGCCCGAGTCGGTGGAAACGCCGGCACCGGTCAGGACGACGACGCGTCGGGCGGCGGCGATCCAGTCGCGCACTTTCGTTATCACCGCGGGCGGGCTCATGACAGGGAACTCCTTCGAATTTATTGTGCCATATTCAACGCAGGCTACGATGTTTTCGCGGCTCGCCCCCATTGACGTGAGATAAAATCGGACGCCTATGCCCGCCGCAACCCTGGCCATGACCGCCACCGCCATTCCCGACGCGCCGCCGCGGCGCCTGATCGCCGCCTGGCTGCTCGTCTGCTGCGCGCTGGTATTCGCCATGGTGGTGGTCGGCGGCATCACGCGCCTCACCCACTCCGGCCTGTCGATCGTCGAATGGCAGCCGATCGTCGGCACGCTGCCGCCGCTCGATGACGGCGAATGGCAGCAGACCTTCGACAAATACAAACAGACGCCGGAATTCCGCATCCTCAACTCCGGCATGTCGCTCGACGAATTCAAGGACATTTTCTGGTGGGAATACAGCCACCGCCTGCTCGGCCGGCTGATCGGGGTCGTCTTTTTCCTCCCGCTGCTGTGGTTCATCTCGCGCAGGCAAATCGATCGCCCGCTGGCGTGGCGGCTCGGCGGTATCTTCCTGCTGGGCGGCCTGCAGGGCGCGATGGGCTGGTACATGGTCAAAAGCGGACTTATCGACAATCCGCGCGTGAGCCAGTTGCGGCTCGCCGCCCATCTCGGCATCGCCTTCCTGATTTACGCCGCGATGTTCTGGCAGGCGCTCGATCTGCTGGCGCCGCGGCTGGCGCGACCGGCTGCCGCATTGCAGACCGCATGGCGCCGCGCCGCGGCGCTGACGACGCTGATTTTCGTCATGGTGCTGTCGGGCGCGCTGGTCGCCGGCACGCATGCCGGGCGCGTCTACAACAGCTTTCCGCTAATGGACGGCCACCTCGTGCCGCCGGAAATCCTTGCGCTCGATCCGTGGTACGTGAATTTCTACAACAACCTCGCCACCGTGCAGTTCGATCACCGGTTGATCGCTTGGCTGCTGGCCATACTCGTGCCGTCGTTCTGGTGGTCGGCGCGACAACTGCCGTTGACCGCCTCGGCGCGCCGCGCCTGCAATCTGCTGCTGGCCGCGCTGGCGCTGCAGGTTACGCTCGGGATTGCAACGCTGCTGAATGGGGTGCCGGTTGCGCTCGCCGCCGCGCATCAGGCCGGCGCGCTGCTGCTGTTTACCGCCGCGCTCGCGGTGACGCACGTTATGCGCGTCAGCCCGCGCAGCTGATGACTCGTCGAGCGGGTGGTTCAGGCCGCGGCGTAACCCACCCTAAACAATGCGCGTTGAAGCGTGCGGCTTCTCTTCGGCATCAACCGAGCCAGAGCAAAGGACTGCGCGTGACCGCCACGCCGGCGATATAAAAGAAAACCGCCTGCGCCGCCGCCCACGCGGCGATGCGTATGCCCGGCGTGCGGCCGCGCTTCAAAGCCACCACGCCAAGACCGATATAAACCACCAAGCCGATGATTTTCGCCACCAGCCACGCATGATCCGGCAGCGCCGACCAGATCATAGTCGCCAGCGTCAGCGCGCTGGCCAACAAAATCGTGTCGATCACATGCGGCGTGATCCTCACCCAGCGCTGCTGCAGCAGCGGTGACTGGTTGATCATCCAGATGCCGCGCACGAAAAAAAACGCATAGGAGAGCGTTACGCTCATCATGTGGATACCCTTGATTGCTGCGTACTCCATGACGGCTCCTTATTCCTCAAGAAATTGCTGCACGGCATTGAACAGATCGATGCGGTTTTTTTCGAGCATGATGGTATGCGTGCCCTCGGCCAGCATCACCAGCCGCTTGTACGGCGCATTCACCAGCAGGGGAAACAGCGTCTGCGCCAGAGACGGCGGATTATCGCGGTCCCACTCCGCCACCGCAATCAATACCGGCACCGTGATCTCACGCGGATCGTAAAACGGTTTTTGCGCCGCCGTCCAGATTTCCCGCGTGTCGGCAACCGTCCCGCCGGGCGCGCGCAGCACCGGCGGATTGCGTTTGGCGCCTTCGGCATCGGTTGCCATTGTCGCCTCCGCCCAGGCATCGAACACGCCCGGCGCGACCAGCGTGTCGCGTTTGCCGGCGGGCACGCCATGCAGCCAGCGCTCCAGCATCTGCGCGCGCGTCACCGTGCGATAAGCGCCGGGCTGCGCCGGCATCTGCGCCGGCAGCGGCCGTATCCACTGCGGCGCATAGAGCACGAGTTTGTGCACCTGCTGCGGATGACGCGCGGTGTAGGTCGCCATTTGCGTGGTGCCCCAGGACCAGCCAAGCAGATCAAGTTTTTTGATTCCGCGCAACGCCAGGATATGCGCGACCACTGCGCCGATGTCCGCGACCGCAGTGCCGGTGCGCACCAACGGCGGATTGTTTTCCGGCGGCTCATTCATTTCGCGCGGCCGCGTCGAATAGCCGTAACCGCGCAGGTCGAGCAGCCACACATCAAAGCCGCGCGCGGCGATGAAATCCATCCACGAGCAGCCGTCGATGTTGAGATCGAAGGCGGTCGAGGCCGGATAGGTCGAGCCGTGCACATACAGGAGCGTGCGTTGCGGCGTAAAGGTCGTCAGCGCCGCCGGCCGCTTGTTGCGCGCATAGATTTGGATGCCGGCATCCGCTGCCGGCACGCGGAATTCCTCGCAGATCAATGCCGGCAATGGCGCCGGCAAGGCGCGCGGCAGATCGCTCACTGCGACTTCACCAGCTTGTCTTCAAGCCAGTTCCACATCTCGGCCACACCAAGGCTCAGGTAATCGCGCATGCAATGCTGGGCGCCGCCCTCTTCCGCGGTAAACACGCGCAGCGTCTTGTCTTTGGAACCGGCGGCGTCGTACAAGGCCTGCGCATCGGCCAGCGGCACCTGCTCGTCGTCGGCGCCGTGGGTGATCAAAAACGGACAGCGCATGTTCTGCACCACACCGTCGAGCGTGTACGGTTCGAGCTTCTGCAGCGCCTCTTCAACGGTATCGACGCCGAGTATCCATGTGATGTGGTGCCCCGGCACCGACATCGCCGCATTGAAAGCGGCCTCGACGCGTTTCTTCCAGGTCGCGTGATAATCCCAGATCGCGCCCCATGCGACGCAGGCGGCGAAACGCGGCTCCATCGAAGCGCAGCGCGGCGCGTAATAGCCGCCCAGGCTGTTGGCGACCACCGCGATTTTTTTCGCATCGACGTCGCTGCGCGTTTCGAGGTAGTCGATACAGGCCGAGCCGGCGACCTCATAATCGTAGCGCAGCACCTGGCCGCGGAAACGGATCGCCTCGCCGGTGCCCGGGCCGTCCATGATCAGCACCGAGATGCCGCGCTTGGGCAGCTCCGGCACGCCGCGCATGTAGAGCATCTCCTTGGTGATGTCGAGGCCGTCGAAATGCACCACGCAAGGGGCGCGCCTGCCCTCCGAATTATTCGCGTGCAGAAAATAACCGGGCATGCTGCCGCCGGCGTACGGCACCTCGACGATTTCGATTTTCACATCGGTGAGTTTGACGAAGTCGTGAAAGCATTCGATCGATTTGCGGTACGCGTCGAGCGCGATCAGATCCTTCGGCGTGCGAAAACGCTCGCCCATCTGGTAGTACTTGCAGGCGCGCAGGTAAAACGGCGCCGCCGAATGGCGGTGACCGGAGGTTTCAAAACGCCGGGCGGTGGCGCGCACGCCGTCGGCGACTTGCACGCAGGCGCGGAACCACGCGTCGTCGTCCTCCATTTTCGCGTTCTTGAGCAGGCGGCCGATGCGGTCGACCTCGCTGACGTCGGCCCCGCCCCAGGCCGCCGAACTCAGCATGCTCAATATCGCCGCCGACCAGCGGTAGTTGCCCGGAAAATAGACGAAGTGCGGCGGATCCTTGCGTGCGACGTGTGCCATGGCGGCCTTTCAGATTTGAATTGTTGTGCGGGACCGGCGCGCCACGCATTGCGGCAGCGCAGTCTCCTCCCGCCGGAATTTTAACCGCACTGCGGCGGCACGCGCGGCGCCGCCTGCGCCAAGGCTACAGTTCGATAGCGCGAACCTGCTGCGCCTTCTGCGTCGCGGCAGCGAGCAGAAACGACAGATCGGTGCCGGTCGAAACGAAGCGCGCGCCCATCCTGACAAATTCGGCGACGAGGTCGGGCCGCGACGGCAGGCCGCCGATGCCGACATGCTTGCCGCAGCGGCGGCAGGCGGCGATGGTGCGCGCAAACGCGGCGCGCACGCGCGGATCGTCGTAGTCGCCCATGACGCCCATTTCGGTGGTGAGATCGTTGCTGCCGACGAACAGCATGTCGATGCCGTCCACTGCGGCGATCTCCTCGACATGTTCGAGCGCCTCGACGGTTTCCATCATCACCGCGATCAGCGTCGCATCGTTCATCGCCTGCGCCGTTACATGCGCTGGCAACGCGCGGTATTGCAGATGCGGCAGCCCGCCCGGCACCGAGCGCGCGCCGGCAGGCGCGAAGCGAGCGCTGGCGACGACCGCGCGCGCCTCGGCGGCCGAGCGCACGTGCGGCACGATCACGCCGAGGGCGCCACCCTCGAGCACGCGCGAAACATATTCGGCGCCGCCGTTGGGCACGCGCACCAGCGGCGTGATGCCGGCCTCCAGCGCCGCGAGGCAGATCTGGCCGGCGGTGTCGAGCGAAAAACTGTTGTGTTCGACATCGATATAGAAGGCATCGAAACCGGCGGTGCGCGCAATGCGCGCGATCTCGACGCCGCGCACCAGGCGCACCGTCATCGATGCCACCACTTCGTTGCGGGCGAGCTTTTCCTTGGCGTGATTGCGCACGATGTCGCGCGCGGCGGCAGTCATGAGCGGTCTCCTGTCAGGTGCGACGCGCTATTTGTCCTGCGCGCCGGGCGCGCCGCCGGCGTCGCGCTCGTCGCGCCCGCGCCGCATCGGCACATACATCACCGAGGGACGCACGCCGTTGCCCTGCGGATAGAGGTCCATCAGATCGTAAACCAGGCGCGGCATGTCGGTGGTGACCGGCAGCCCGAGTTCGCGCAGCGCCGGCACGATCAGCGGGAAATCGTGCGTCCAGCGGCCCTCGCTGAGGATGGTCGCCACCTGCACCGCCTGCTTTTCGGGCATGCGTTTCAACAGCAGCTGGGTGATGAAAGCCGCGACCTGCACGCGCGCCTTCTGCGCCATGTCGGCGAGGATGATGGTCTCGTCGCTGATGCTGTCGCGGTGTTTCATTGCCAGCACGTTGACGATGGAGCCGGCCGGCATGCCGCCGATCTGCGGATCGACAGGTCCCAGCACGGCGTTCACGTCCATCACGATTTCATCGGCCGCGAGCGCGATCATGGTGCCGCCGCTCATCGCGTAGTGCGGCACAAATACCGTCACCTTGCCCTTGTGCTCGACCAGCGCCTTTGAAATCTGTTCAGCCGCCAGCACCAGTCCGCCCGGCGTATGCAAAATCAGATCGATCGGCTGCTCCGGCGGTGTGAGGCGGATCGCGCGCAGCACCGCTTCGGAATCCTCGATGCTGATGTGATTGTCGACCTCGACGCCGAGCACGCTGGTGCTCTCCTGGCGGTGGATCAGCGAGATGACGCGCGAATGACGCTCCGTTTCAAAGCGCTTCAACAGGTCGGCGCGCGCACTGTCGTTGCCGCGCGAGCCGAACAGCGTGAAGACCAGCAGGCCGACGATCAGCAACCAGAACACCGCGCGCGCGAAGTCGCCGATGCGCAAAGACCAGCTGCGATTGACCGTTTCCATGATGCCTGCCTTGAACATTGGGGGAAGAATCCCTATGGTATAGCAATGTGCGGCGGGCTGCGGCTGCGGTCGCGCTTATTCGGCCGTGACGCCGGCGATTCTGACCATCTGCCCCCACTTCACGATCTCCGCCTGCAGAAAGACCGCGAACTCCTGCGGCCCGAAGCCCGAAATCTCGTAGCCGTCGCGGATCAGCTGCTCGCGCTGCTCGCCGCCGAGCATGCGAGCATTGATCTCGTTAAACAGCTTCATGACGATGCCGCGCGGCGTGCCGGCCGGCGCCATCAACCCGTTCCAGCTGTTGGTGGAAAAGCCGGGCAGCCCCGATTCGGCGACGGTCGGCACCTCCGGCATCAGCAGCGAGCGTGCGCTGCCGTTGACGCTCAGCACGCGCACCTTGCCGAGTTTCATCAGCGGCAACGCCACCGGCGTGGAGAGCGTGCGCAAATCGATCTGGCCGGCGAGAAAATCGGTGGTCGCCTGTGAAGTGCCCTTGTACGGCACATGGATCATTTTGATCCCCGCCATGTGGACGAACAGCTCGAAGCTCAGGTGACTGACGGTGCCGATGCCCGTCGAGCCGAATATCAGCTTGCCGGGGTTGGCCTTCGCCAGCGCGATCAATTCCTGGATCGACTTCGCCGGCACGCCGGCGTGCACCGCGAACACGCCCATGGTCTGCGTGGTCAGGATCACCGGCGTGAAATTTTTGAGCGGATCGTATGGCAGCTTCGGATACAGGCCGGGCGCGATCGCCAGCGGACCGGTGTTTGCGCCGAGCAGCGTGTAACCATCCGCACCGGCCTTGGCGACGAGGTCGGTGCCCGGCACGCCGCCGGCGGCCGGACGGTTCTCGACGATCACCGGCTGGCCCCAGGCTTCGCTGAGTTTCTGCGCGATCAAACGCGCGTTGAAATCGGTCGGCCCCGCCGGCGTGAACGGCACGACGATGCGGATCGCGCGCGCAGGATATACCTGCGCGTGCGCGGCGGCTGCGATTGCACAGAGCAACAGCAGCGCCGCGCGCGCCTTCATTCGACCCTGATTCCCGCGGTTCTGATCACGCCGGTCCATTTTTTAACCTCGCGCTTGAGAAAGACATCGAACTCGGCAGGCGTGTTGCCGGCAACTTCGGCGCCCTCGGTGGCGAGACGCTCGCGCGTATCGGCCGCATTGAGGCTTTTCACGATGGTCTTGTTCAGCGTCGTCACCACGGCGCGCGGCGTGCCGGCGGGGGCGAGCACACCCCACCACGCGATCGATTCGTAGCCGGGCACACCCGATTCGTCGAGCGTCGGCAATTCCGGCAGCGCGGCGGCGCGCTTCAAGGTGGTCACCGCGAGCGCGCGCAGCCGCTTCGCGCGGATCTGCGTCAGCACCGAGGGCACCGATACCAGCATCAGATCGACGCGCCCGGCAACCAGATCGATCACGGCCGCCCCCGCCCCTTTATAGACAATGTTGGTAAGGGGCAGCTTCGCCGCGATGCGAAAAAGCTCACCCGACAAATGCGGAATGGTGCCGATGCCCGACGACGCGTAGTTGAGGCCGCCCGCTTTGCTGCGCGCCAGCGCCATCAGTTCGTGTGTGCTGTTGGCGCTCACCGAGGGATGCACCACCAACACGTTGGCACCCGCCGCGATCAGGGTAATCGGCGCGAAATCCTTCTGCGCGTCGTAGGGCAGATTGCCGTAGAGCACGGGATTAATCACCAGCGGGCCCGGACTCGTGATCAGCAGAGTGTGCCCGTCGGCCACCGCGTGGGCCACGATATCGGCCGCGACGTTGCCGCCGGCGCCGGCGCGGTTGTCGACCACTACCGGCTGGCCCCAGACCTCGTTGAGTTTCTGCGCGACCGCGCGCGCTGCGCCGTCGGCGCCGCCGCCCGGCGGAAAGCCCACCACCAGCCGCACCGGCTTGCTCGGAAAATCCTGCGCCGCAAGGCAGGCGGCGGCAAGCGACAACACCGCGCCGGCGATCAACGATCGCCGATGGATGAACTGCGCAAACACCTTGAATCAGGCCCGGCGCGGGTACTGCAAAGCCATCAACTGCGCGCCGTCGCGGCCCGCGGTGAACGACACTGCGGATTCCTCGCGCGTGATCGCGATCGACGCGCGCAGGCCCATCTCGTTGCCATTGTGAACGATCGAACCCTGCAGCACCATGAAGACCTGACCGTTGCCGGTGGCCGGATCGGCGCCGGTGTAGGCAACCGACGGACCCAGCCGCACGATGTCGGCGAATACGCCAGCTTCGGGATCGTCGGGCTTGTCGACGCCGATCACGCGCTCGACCGCCGGCGCATTCAGTTGTTTGAGATCGGCGAGCGTCGCGACTTTGATGCCCTCGGCCAGTATGAAGCGTTTGCCGCCGGGCTTCATCTTCGCGCGCGCCTCTGGCACATGCAGATAGTGCGAACCCTGCACATCGAAGCCCGGCCGCATCACGTAGTACGAAAAGCCGTTTTCGCCGGCGACGATCGGGCCGTAACCGGTGTAGCTGTTGGTGTAATGAATCGCGATCGGCTCGACGGCGTGATGGCCAAGCCGGCCGGAACCGTCGACAAAGACCTGAAACTGGTCGATGGCGTGAAAGTGCGGCAGGATCTGCGAGCCGGGCACCTGCTGCTCGACCAGCAGCAGCTGCGGCACCTCGGCTTTGCGCTCGCTGAAATCGCTGCGCCAGGTTTCGGTTTCATTGTCGCGCACGACGTGCACACGGTCGGCGCGCGGAAACATGCTCGGAATCGAAAGCAACATTGCTGCACTCCCCCTTGTTTTTTCGCAAGTTTAGATTCGCCGGCGTTTTTCGGCAATGCCGCAGGCGTATTGCTTGCATTACACTCGACACCGTCGGAATGGTTCCCGGAGGAATCCATGCAGCGACGTACCTTTCTGGCGGCAATGGCCGCCGGTGGCCTTATTGCAGGCTGCGCCGCTGCGCCGCCGCGCAGCCTGCGCGGTTACGCGGTGCCGGCGATTGACGCGCATACGCACTGGTATCCGCCGGAATGGATGGATCTCATGGCGCGCGAAGGGGCCGCCAACAATGCGCGCTTCGAGCGTGCCAGCGATATCGAATCCTTCATCACCGTCACAGGCGTGCGTCAGTCGGTGCGCATCGAACACGTCGATCTCGAACTGCGCCTGAAAGCGATGGACGCGATGGGCGTCGATATCCACGCGCTGTCGCTGACGAGCCCGATGGTCTACTGGGCGCCGCCGGCCTTCGGATTGAAGCTCTCGCAGGTCTACAACGATTCGCTGGCTGCCGCGCACCAGCAATACCCGACGCGCTTTCTCGGCCTGATGACGCTGCCGATGCAGGCGCCGGAGTTC
>CAISYC010000054.1 GCA_903889565.1 uncultured beta proteobacterium | reverse complement strand
GCATTCAGAACTTGCAGGTTCGAGAGACTGACATTGCCGCGCTGGCGCGGCAGGCAATCCTCGATCAGGCGATATTGCTCTTTGGTGATCTCCATGCCAATAGCATATCATATCCACCAATTAGTGTGAACACGCCCTAGTGTGAACACGCCCTAATCAACCTTCGCCCCCGTCAATTTGATGAGCTGGCCGTATTTTTCATAATCGGCTTTCAGGCGCGCGCCGAATTCCTCGGGGCTGGCGGGCCACGGGTCGAGGCCCTGCGTGGACAAATTCTGCGCCACCTCGGGTAGCTTCAGTGCGCGGTTGATTTCGCCATTCAGTCGCTCGATGATCGCGCGCGGCGTGGCGGCGGGTGCGAACACCGCGATCCACGGACTCATGTCGTAACCGGCTACACCGGCCTCGGCGATGGTCGGCACATCGGGCAGCGCCGGCGAGCGCCGCACCGCCGACAGCCCCAGCGCGCGCAGCCGTCCAGCGCGGATGTGCTGCACCACCGAAGCCACCGTCGCGATCGACGCCTGCGTTTCGCCCGCCACCAGCGCGATTACCTGTTGCGCGCCGCCTTTATACGGCACATGCACCATCTGCGTTTTGGTCATTGAGGCGAGCAGCGCCATGCCCAGATGCGGAATGCTGCCGTTGCCGGCTGTCGAATACAAAATTTCGCCCGGTCGCGCGCGCGCCAGCGCGACGAATTCGCGCACGGTTTTCGCCGGCAGCGACGGATGCACCGTCAGCACCGCGCTTTGCACCGTCAGCAAACCCACTGGCGCAAAATCGCCGAGCGTGTCGTAGGGCAGTTTTTTGTACAGATGCGCGTTGCCGAGGTGGGTGGTCGAATGCACCATCAGCGTGTAACCGTCGGGCGCGGCCCTGGCGACGAGATCGCTGCCGATGGTGCCGCCGGCGCCGCCGCGGTTGTCGATCGGAAACTGCTGGCCCATCGCTTCGCTTACCTTCTGCATCACGATGCGCCCGGCAATATCGTTCGCCCCGCCCGGTGGCCACGGAATCACCACGCGCACCGGTTTCACCGGATAGCTTTGTGCCGCGGCAATGCCGGCGGCAAACATTGCAACAATCGCAATGCACAGGCGGAAAGTCATAACACTCCTCGAAATCCGGCCGCGTTCTCTGCGCGGATGCGTAACGGTAGCAGGTTTGGCACGCGGCGTTTTCCGTAGCCTGAACCACGCAGGCGTTCAAACGCAGCGCGCGTGTTTCCGGTCGTTATCGCCGTTGTGCTGCTGCGTGTGCGGCCTTAGCGCGACGCAACAGGCCGGGATGGAGAATGCCCAGTTTTGGATTTTGTCCGTATGGCGCCCCCGGCGGCACACCAAACCACAGATCATTGAAATCCAGTTCAAAGGTTTTGCCCAGATTGAATTTGGTCGGATAGCTCAGGCCGGATGCGGCAAAGGCGTCCGCTTCAGCCGGAAAAATCGCAAACTCGCCCGGGTGGAGATGGTCGGTTTTTTGACTGGTGCCGTAGGCGACGCGGACCACCGGCCTGCCATTGAATTCGCCGACGGCAAGCGCCAGGGCCGGTCTCGGTTTGGGGCCGGGGCCCGGCACACGGTTGTGCGGAAACCGGCACCACAAAATATCGCCCGGCTGCGGCGGCGAAAACCAGCGCTGCGGTTGCAGTGCCATCAGAACAAGCCGGACTTGACCTTCATGCGGCCGCTGGGCTGCAGTTTTTCAATCGCCTTTTCCTGTGCGCCGGTCAGCGGACCGTTATCGATTTCGTATTGGGGCAGCGTCTGGCGCGCGAACCTGGCGAGCGCCACATGAATGATCTGTGTTTCGCTGAGCCCGAGCGTTTGCGCCAGGCGGGTGGCCGTCTCGCGGGAAACCCCGTATTCGGAGTCCGTGTCGCGATAGCGCAACAGAATTTGCGCAGGGGCGGATTTTTTTCGTTTCGCTGCGGATTGTCTGGTCGGCATGCGGGCAGATCCGGATGAGGTGATATCTAAAGTATATCATGCTGGAAACGGCAGGAATCAACCCTGCGCTAAATGACCCATCCGGCGGAAGGCGCTGCGCTTTTCCGCCCTACCGAAACCGCACGCTTACGCTACTACTCACCACCCCATCGTCCCCGCGCCGCCCTTGAACGGGCCCACGATAGTCGACGTCACCCACCCGCCGTAAAAATCGCCGGCCTGCGCCTGCACGCGTTCGTCGCCGACGTAACACTCATCGACGCGCGACGCATAAAACGCCAGATGCCCGGCGATCGGCGCAAACGCAGTATTGGGTTTGGCGTAACTCCAGGCCGCGCGCTCGCTGCGGCGCCCGCCGGCAACGATCGTCCAGTAGGACGCCACGCCCTTGAACTCGCAAAACGAACTGCCGCCGGCCGCCTTCAGAAATTCGGCGCGCACATCGGCGGGCGGCAGGTAATAGGTCGGCGGGTGGCTCGTCTCCAGCACACGCCAGCCGGCAGTGGTGTCGGCAATCGTCTCGCCCCCGAACAGCACACGCAGCCGCGCCGTCACGCGCTCCAGCCGCGGCGGCCGCGGATAATCCCACACCGATTCCTGGCCGGGTTTGGGTTCGATGCGTGCGGGTGGGTAAGTCATCCTTACAGTCTAGCGCAGGCGGACTATTTCATTTCGCTCGAGCGGGAGATCGACGAGGCAGATGTGCAAAAAGCCTTGTCGGAAGGCGAAAAAATCGCCGGCTATCCGGACAATTGGCCCTATCCCAGCTGCCCGTTGCTAGGCTGGCGCGGCAGCCGGCCATTGCACGTGGTGGTTGCGTAAAATGCGGAAGACGACGAGCATATCGTCATCACTGTGTATGAACCCGATCCCATCCAGTGGGAAAGCGGATTCACCAGGAGAAAAAAATGAAATGCGTGGTTTGCAAACAAGCCGAGACGGGACCGGGCGTAACTACGGTGACGTTTGAACGTGGTGGTTCTACATTTGTAGTGCGGGAAGTGCCGGCACAGGTTTGCCCGAACTGCGGGGAGGACTATGTCGATGCCGCGGTCACCGCTGAATTGTTGCGATCGACTGAAGAGCTCTCCCGTACCGGTGCGCAAGTCGACATCAGGCGCTATGCTACGGCCGCCTGAGATAGGCTAAAGCCTTTCGACAAGCCCCTCAGGACGAGGGGCTTTTTTATCTTCCCGCGCATACCAATAAATCCAAACCAACAAAACCAACTGCAACGGCAGCCGCAGCCACATCGCCGTCACGCTGAACTGCGGATACAGCCCGGTATGCAGCGCCATGTGAATATTCGCCGGAAACACCGCCAGCGACGTCGCGAACATGCCCCACGCCGCCACGCGCGAGATGCGCGGCACCAGCAGGCCCACGCCGCAGGCGAACTCGATCACGCCGCTCAGATACACCAGAAACAAATGCCACGGCAGATACGGCGGCATGATGCTGACGTAAAAATCCGTCATCACGAAATGGTTCGCGCCGGCCAGCGCGAATGCGATGCCGAGCACGTTTTTAAGGGCGGTCTTGACCATGCGGCAGTATCGCACGGCTCCTGATAATCCCTGCCTCTCATCAAAGGGATCGGTGTTGTAGCGCAGGCGACCCGCCTGCCGTCGTTCACAAAGCAGGCCGCATTTTCGTAAATACGGCCTGCTCTACAAAAACCCCTTCCCCTAGTAAGGTCCGTAGGGCGGATGAGCGAAGCGTAATCCGCCGGATGCAACGTTATTCAATCCGCCCCCATACGGCGGAATGCGCTGCGCTTTTCCGCCCTACCAAACATATGCTGCGTCTAAATAACTGGCTCACTCAATGAGCCACCCCGCATGCTACATTCCCCATCATCCACCAATCACGCCGCCAACACCCCATGAACAAAACCGAACGCATCTTCAAAATCGAGCAGATGATCTCGGCGCGCAAGCTCGCTTCGTTTGCGGAAATGCTCACCGAACTCGAAGTCTCGCCCGCCACCTTGAAGCGCGACCTCGAATACCTGCGCAGCCGCATGAAAACCCCCATCGTCTACGACCGCGACGCCAACGGCTACCGCTTCGGCGGCACGCGCGGCGAGGCCGAACGCGTCGAATTCCCCGGCCTCTGGTTCAACGCCTCCGAGGCGGCCGCACTCCTGACCATGCGGCACCTGCTCACCGAACTGCAGCCGGGTCTGCTGCGCCGGCACATCGAGCCCCTGAAAGAGCGCCTGCGCGCACTGCTCGAAAGCGCCGATCATTCATTCGAGGAAATCCAGCGCCGCGTGCGCATCCTGCACGTCGGGCGGCGCGCGCCGCTGCCGAAATTTTTCGAGATCGCCGCCAACGCGCTGCTCAACCGCCGCCAACTGCAGATCGGCTATTACTCGCGCGCCAGCAACGAAACCACCGCGCGCGCGGTCTCGCCGCAGCGCCTCGTGTGCTATCGCGAGATCTGGTATCTCGACGCCTGGTGCCACGCGCGCGACGGCCTGCGCAGCTTTGCGGTCGACGGCATCCGCGAAGCGCAGATCATCGACGCGCCCGCGAAAGAAGTGCCCGAGCGCCGCCTCGACGAAGAGCTCGCCGGCAGCTACGGCATCTTCTCCGGCCGCGCCAAAGCCTGGGCCAAACTCAAATTCACGCCCGCCCGCGCGCGCTGGGTCGCCACCGAAGAGTGGCACCCCAAGCAGCGCGCCCACGTCGAGCCCGACGGCTCATATATCCTCGAAATCCCCTACGGAGACGACCGCGAACTGATCGGCGACATCCTGCGCCACGGCCCCGAAGTCGAGGTGCTCGCGCCCAAAGAACTGCGCGCGCGCTGCCGCGAACAGCTCGCAGCCGCCGCCAGACTATATGCGCACTGAAAATTCTCCCTAAACCCGTAGGTCGGAAAAGCCCAGCGCCTTCCGCCGCCTGTGGCGCAGGCGACCTCGCCTGCATTGGTTTACGACTGCAGGCGAGGCGCCTGCACCACGAAAACCGCAAACCCCTTCCCCCCCCCCTTGAGGGGGAAGGCAATCGCGACATGCTACGCGCCGCGCGCACGCCGCGGCTTCGACGGTTTTGCTGCGATCGTCTCGAATTGATTGATCTTTACCGCCCCTTGAGGGAATTTCGCCGTGATTTCCAGTTCGCCGCCCATTGCTTCAACGTAGGAACGAAGCGTCGAGATATATACGTCGGTGCGTTGTTCGATTTTGGAAACGTTGGCCTGACCGACGTGAAGTTCGCGGGCGAGTTGCTCCTGCGACAGTTGCCGCGCCTGCCGCAGCTCGTAGAGCGGCATCTCCTGCATTAACACATTGGCACGGGCGGTTGCGCGCTTTTGCGCCGCCGCCGGCAACTTCGACCGCAGGTCCTTAAAGGGTTTTGCCATGTTTCTTCGCCTCCGATTCCAATGCCTTCAAATGTTCGTCGTATAAGCGGTCCGCAAGCGGAACGTGCACCTCGTACCAACGATTGTTACCGGTCTTGTCGCCGCCAACCAGCAGAATCGCCGCGCGCTTCGGATCAAACGCATACAAGATTCGATACGGCCGCCCCGCATGCTGAACCCGCAATTCCCGCAGGTGCCCATGCTTTGAACTCTTCACCCCTGAACTGTGCGGGAAGGGCAGTTGCGGGCCCATTGCCTCAAGAAGCCGCACAGAAACATCGACAGATTCCTGTTCGGCTTCCGTCAGCGTATCCCACCATCGTCCGAATTCGTCGGTGTATTCGACATTCCAGGTCACATCGGGATTATAACTCGCAGGGAATATGCCGGGCAAGGAATGTCCACGTCGTGGTGCATTGCCGATATCCGTCATCGCCGCGGACGCAGGAACCCGTTGCCACCCGTAGCCCGGAAGAAGCGCAGCGTATTCCGGGACCGGAACAAACCGGTGGGTAAATCACTGGCTCACCCCCTGAGCCAGCAATCCCGCATCATCCCCGCATCAACCTTCCGCCCGGGGTTCCGCTGATGCTCACCCAACTATCCCGCCACGCGCAGGCCCGCATGCAGCAGCGCGGCGTGCCGCCCATCCTGCTCGATCTGCTCGACGCCTACGGCGCCACCCAATACGATCATCACGGCGCTGCCGTGCGCTACTTCGACAAGGCCGCGCGCCGCCGCCTGCGCCAAACCGAAGGCGACGCGCTCTACCGCGCCATTGAACACAAGCTCAACGTCTATGCCGTAGTCGCGCACGACGGCTGCCTTGTCACGGTGGGGCGGCGCGATCACCGCATCAACCGGCAGTAAAAAGAAATCCCCTCCCTCGCCAGCGGGGGAGGGCCAGGGTGGGGGCGCTTTTCTCCCTCTCCCCTCGAGGGAGTGGGTAGGGGTGAGGGGGGCTACGCAGTAATTCGCGCCCGCGCTTGGCTAATTCTTGCAACGAAATCCGTTTGCTTATGGCAGGTCAATAGAAGGCGATCCATCGCGCGAGTCATGGCGACGTACAAGAGTTTCGCTTCTTCTTTGGGCGATTGATCACCATACGGCATATAGCCCAGCCCCGGAATGGCAACGATCGGGAATTCGAGGCCTTTACTGCTATGCATGGTCAATACCTTTACGCTGTCCGCACTGGGGTTTAGATTCGTGCGCCGGTCTTCGCCCTGCCATTCAACGGGAATGCCAGCCGCAACCATGCGATCGACGATTTCCTTGCCTATGAATTTTGATCGGTAAACGATCGCCATATTTCGCCATTCATTTCCCTCTTGGTGAAGTGCGAGCAGCGACTTGGCAATGTGATCAGCCTCCGCCTTGAGCGTTGGCAGGCGCATAAGCGCGGGAAGGGGGCCGCTACGGCCAGCACTCTCTGGTTTTACCAGCGGGACATCATCTTCTTCCGCGTCTGCCGGGGCGATGAAGTCCTTGGCGAACTCATAAGCCAAAGACAGTACTTCGGCGGTATTTCTGTAGTTAAGCCGCAGAATGGTCGTGCGGCCTTTGGCTTGTATGCCTACGCTTGAAAAGCTGAATTGGCGTTTGCCTTTTTCGCCATAAATTGATTGCGCATCGTCATAAAGCACCAATAGCGAGTTCGTATTTGAATCGACCATCTGCGTAACCAGCTTGAGCCACTCCGGTTCGAAGTCGTGTCCCTCATCGATCATCACCGCGCCATATTGCGCGCGGGGAATCTGCCCGCGATCAACGGCGTTGATCACTGCCAATACCAATTCATCAAAAAATTTGTTTCCGGGTTCCGGTGGCGCCACGTTATACAGGCGTAACTGCTCTCTGCACCATGCATGAAATGTCCGGACATGCACTTGCTCGGAAATCTGCTTTTCACTCACTGCATGAGCAAGCTTCGCGGCAAGGCTGCGGTTATAGCAAAGCACGAGCACGGGCTGTTTGTTCACTTTTGCAAGCTGCTCGCAGCGATAACCAAGGATCAGCGTTTTTCCCGAGCCTGCGACGCCATGGATTACCCGATGCCCCTCCCCAAGGTTTCTGGCGAGTTGTTCCTGACGCAAATCCATTATTTGAATCAGGTCGGGAATGGCATTTGCCACCTTTCCATCCTGGGCTGGTTCGTCAAGCAGGGCCAGTTGCATGGGGCCGATACGAATTTCAGGGAATAAGTGCCACCGAATACGGTCTACCTGCGGTAGAGACAGCACCATTGCAAACTGAACAGTAAACATTCGCCACAAGCGGCTCTGGAACGCTTCTGCATCAACCGATTCGACCATTTCGTCTTGGCAAATGACCCTGTCGGGCTCCAATACCTCGCCAAGATCTGTTTTTTCAAACATCTTGCGGCTAATGTTCGGCAGCACAACCCCGTAGCCATACGGCAAGCACAATCGCCCGTCGTAACGTCCGCCCTCGCGACGCAGCAGTGGATCGCGTTCCAAGAGATTCGAAATGATTTGCGCGTATTGCCGTGCCTGCTCAAGCGGGTTGCTGACCGTTTTATGGCCGCGGTCGGTGTGTATGGTGAAGCTGGCCTTGTCGGCCTTCTGGATGGTTTCTAGTTTCCAGTCTTTTATTTCAAGGATCAGAAGACCCCGGCGCGGATGTAGCACGACAAAATCCGGGTGCCGCGTGCTGGCGCCAACGGGCACGTCGTACCAGCACAAATAGTCGTCCTCCAGCTTTTCCAGCATACGCTGGGCAAGGCGCCGTTCGCCTGGGGTCATGCGCCGTGCACAGGAGCCATAAGAGGGGATCAGGGTTGCCATTCGTTCGTCCAATCGATATGGAGAAACAAAAAGCCCGGTGGCGGGTAATAGCGCGTAAAGCTTAGCGCCTCGACGGAAACAGACGCTACCCTACCATAGCTGGAACCTGCGAACCGCTATCGGGCCAGCTAAACGGGGCCAGCGCAATATATTGGAACATACGCTTACGCTCTGAACTTCTCGCGATGCCGGTCACGGTGAGACGCGAGATAGGGGCGATAAGGCCATAACTCCTTGTCGTCCGGGCCATGCATTTTTTTGTTTGCGCAATCGAGCACGGCGTCCGCCGAATTGTGTTTTTGCGCCACCTGCTTTGAGACTATCACGGCGTAGTTGTCTGATACGCCCATCAAACCTTCATCGAAACCCCAGTGGCAGAGCTTGCAGAGCGCCATGCCGTTGCGGATGTCGTCGTTCTTGCTGATGCTCCACGGCACGATGTGAGCGGCGTCAACCGCCGTATGGCCTTCGGAAGTAACAATACGCGTGCGACAGAACGCGCAGCGGTGGTCGTAGTGGGAAACGATAGACCGGCGAAATCCTTGGTTACGGGCGGCGGCTTTGTATTTTTCAGGGAAGATCGCTTCGCCGGCTTTCTGCGTGTGTGCGGCGCTCTCTAGCACAAGGCTGTATTGAAATGCCTCGCCGTGAATGCCGCTTTGTTCGCGCAATGCCTTTTGCCCGGCTTCCGAGAAACATGATTGCAACAGTGCGGCGCCGAGCGCCTTGCGCCCGTCGGGGTTGGTCATATGCAGGTAAAGCTCTTCGTCGATTTCGGCACCCAGAGCGAAGTTACGCAATTGTGTCACTGTAGTTAGTGAGTCAATAATGGGTCCAGTGATTTCCTTGCCGGGCAGCGGAACTAGGGCGTGTTCACACTAATTGGTGGATATGATATGCTATTGGCATGGAGATCACCAAAGAGCAATATCGCCTGATCGAGGATTGCCTGCCGCGCCAGCGCGGCAATGTCAGTCTCTCGAACCTGCAAGTTCTGAAT
>CAISYC010000053.1 GCA_903889565.1 uncultured beta proteobacterium | reverse complement strand
TTGCAGGCGGGTCGCCTGCGCTACGGGTGATACAAACTTTGCATCAGTGCGGAATATTCAGCAGCGTCCGCGCCTCCGCCACACTCGCGGTCGCGCGCCCGAAGTGCGCGGCGATCGAGGCGATGCGCTCGACATGCGCGTCGTTGTCGCCGAGCACGCCGGGCTGCAGATAGGGTTCGTCCTCGGTACCGACGCGCACATGGCCGCCGGTCATCACCGCCATCGTCACCAGCGCGAGATGCGTCGCACCGGTCACGCTCGCCATGTAGTACGAGCCCTTGGGCAGGTGATGCGTGCGGTGCAGGAATTCCTCCGGCGTCGGCGGCGACCAGCTGCCGCCGGGGCGGCCGAAGAACAGCGTCATCATGACCGGCGCGTCGATCAGGCCCTTCTGGCAGAGATCGTCGATCATCCACAGGTCGCCCAGCGCGCAGACCTCGAATTCGGGCTTCACGCCCATGTCGCGGCACATGCGCATCAACTCGGCGAGTTCGGCGCGCGGATGCAGCATCATGAGGTCGCGGCCGATGAACGACAGATTGTGCGCGCCGACGGCGACCGAGATCATCTCCGGCTTGTTCTTCATCACGACGCGGCGCTGCTCCACGGTCTGTGTCGAGATGCCGTACTGGATCATGATGCCGCTGTGCGCACGGATCGCCTTGGTGTGCGACTCCCACGCCTTGAAGTCGTCGGCTGGCGCATGGATGTGCGCAATCGCCGCGCCCCTGGCATAAGCCCCGGCGATCGATTTGGCGAGCACTTCGGAATCGTGAAAGCGGTTCTGCCATTCCGCGTACATCGAGCAATCGGTCGCGCAATTGGTGATGATGAGCTTTTCCATGACGGCTTGCGTCTCCCCTCGGATATTTTTATTGAACCTTGTGTGCAGTCAGCCGGTGGCCGGCGCGACCGCCCGCATGATAGAGTCTCCGCCATTCCGGAGTCCACACGCTTTGGACTGCATGGCAGAACAATTCTAACGCAGGTCACGCATGAAACTCGTCAGCTTTGAAATCCAGACCGCGCTCGGCCGCTTCGAGCGCATCGGAGTGCTCGCGCACGAAGGCGTGGTCGATCTGAATTCCGCCGGCGCGGCATACTTCGCTGAATCGGAAGATTTCAACGCAGCACGCCGCCAGGCCGACGCGCTGCTGCCGCCGGACATGATCGAATTTCTCGAAGGCGGCGCGGCCGCGCGCGCATTGGCCGACAAAGCGGTGGCCTACGCCGGTGTGCGGCTGCGAGAAGACAAACGCGCGCTCGGCGCCCACGGCCAGCGCCTTGCATTCGACGAGTCGGAAATCCGCTGGCTGGCGCCGGTGCCGCGGCCGCCGATGATCCGCGACGGCATTCTGCTGCTCGATCACTACCGCGTCGGCATGGAGCGCCTGTTCAAGATCGCCGAGAAAGACCGCATGCCCGAGGCCGCGCGCAGCATGCCGATCTACTGGAAGCCGAGCCGTGCTGCGGTCGCCGGTCACAACGAGCCGGTGCGCTGGCCGAAATACAGCGAGAAGCTCGATTACGAATTCGAACTCGGTTTGTATATCGGCAAGGCCGGCCGCGACATTGCGGTCGAGCGCACGCACGAACACATCGCCGGCTACACCGTATTCAACGACCTGGGGTTGCGCGACGTGCAGCCGCCGGAGATGAGCCTGCGCATGGGGCCGGCGAAATCGAAGGACTTCGCGACCTCGAAAATCATGGGGCCCTACCTCGTTACGGCAGACGAATTGCCGAGCGTGGACAATCTGCGCATGATCAACCGCGTCAACGGCGAAGTCTGGTTCGACGGCAAACTGAGTGGCTGGGCCTTTACCTTCGCGCAGTTCATCGCGCACGTCTCGCGCGATGAAATGCTCAACGTCGGCGATTTCTTCGGCTCCGGCCCGCCCGCCTTCAGCGTCGGCTTCGAACTCGACCGCTGGATCAAGCCCGGCGACGTGGTGTCCTGCGAGATCGAAGGTGTAGGCATCCTCAGCAACACCATCGTGCGCGACAGATAACCTGTAGCGCAGGCGACCCGCCTGCAACAAAAATCATGCGGGCGGGTCGCCTGC
>CAISYC010000052.1 GCA_903889565.1 uncultured beta proteobacterium | reverse complement strand
TTCACCGGCCGCATAGAGGCCGGGAATCGGTTGCAGGCTGACATCGAGCACCTGGCCGTTTTCGTGATTGATGCGCAGCCCGCCGAAGGTAAAGGTGATGCCGCAGGTGACGTGGTAGGCCTCGAACGGCGCGGTGTCGAGCACGAAGGCCCAGTTCGATTTCGGCGGTTCGATGCCAACCGTGCAGCGGCCGTCCTTGATCGCGTGGTTGAACGGCACTTCGGTTTTCACCGCGGCGTTGTATTCCTTCACGGTTTTCAGGAACTGCGCGGCGTTGACGCCTTCGAGCTTGGCAGCCAGTTCTTCGAGCGTGTTGGCAGTAACCTTGGTCACCTGCTTGTCGTTGTATTCGGGGCGCAACAGCGGCTTGGCCTTGGCGTCGAACACCTGATAGGCGAACTGCTCGGTCTGCTTCAACACTTCCGCGCCGTACTTGGCGTAGGTGTAGTTGTAGAACTCGATGCCCTCGTCGACGAAGCGTTTGCCCTCGGCGTTGATCATCAGCGACAGCGGAAAGCTGTGACGGTACGAACTCTCCGGAATGTTCAGATCGCCGACTTCCGGCGCGTGGCGTTCCCACGACACGGCGTGGCGGCCCGACCAGTTGCCGTAGGGGCAGGCGCCGATGGCAAGCGCCATCTTCAGGCCGTCGCCCATGTTGAAGCGGGTGCCGCGCACCTTCGCCAGTTCCCAGCCCGGGCCGAGATACTTGGTGCGCATTTCCGGATTGGCTTCGAAGCCGCCGCAACCGAGGATCACCGCCCTGGCCTTGTATTCGATCTGCTTGCCCTTGCACTTGGCTTTGACGCCGAGCACTTTTTCGCCATCGTACAGAAGATCGGTGGCGCGCGTTTCATAGAAAATCTCGACGCCCTTCTTGACCGCGGTGTTGGTCAGCGATTCCACGAGGCCCGGTCCGCCGCCGGCCATCCACAGCGGCATGCGGCCGAAAAATTTGCGCTTGCCGTTGACTATGCCCGACTGGAAGCGGTAGTTCGGCAGAAAGCGCGCGCCCTGCGAACGCACCCACACCATGGTGTCGAGGCTTTTCGTGATCAGCGTTTCGCTGAGGTTGGGGTCGGTGCGGAAGTTGGTGACGCGGTAGAGGTCGTCGTAGAACTCGTCGATGGTGTTGCTTTCCCAGTCGACGGTATCGACTTCTTCGGGCGGAATGTCGGTGAGTTTCTGCAGGTCCTTGACGCCGTCATAGGCAAAGCGCATGACGCCGCCGGCAAAGCGGCTGTTGCCGCCCGATTCATCGACCGGCGCGGCTTCCAGAATGGCGACGCTCGCGCCCTTGTCTCTTGCCGCCAGTGCCGCGCACAGCGCGGCGTTACCCTTGCCAACCACGATCACATCGAACTGCTGCACGGGGATATCCTCGAATTTGTTATTGAACGGGAGCGGCGATTTTAACAGCTTCACCGTCGCCCGCTGAAGGGCGGCGGCGTTTCTTGCGCCTGCGCAGAGATGTGACGCGCCGTCTCAGGCGGCGATGCCGATCGCCCTGCGCAGCGCTTCGATCGATTGCAGCGCGCTGCGCTTCTGCCATTTTTTGCGCTGTCCGATCGGCGTGTTATTGATTTCGGCAGTCACCTTCAACGCGACGAACACCGGGCCCGGCTGCGACAGAATGCGCTCGACATGGGTCTCGAAAGTTTCGAGGTTGTCGAAGGCGTACGCATCGGGATAACCGGCGCCCTTGGCCAGCGCATCGTATTTGACTGCCTGCGCATTCGGCACCGGCTGGCCGCCGGTGGTGGCGTAACACTCGTTGTCGAGCATGAAGTGATAGAAATTCGCCGGTTTCTGTTCGGCGATGGTGGCCAGCACGCCCATGCCCATCATGATGTCGCCATCTGAATCGAACAGCACGACGCGGCGCTGCGGCAGCGCCATGGCGAGACCCAGCGCGAACGAGGCGTGGCCGCCCATGGCCGGATCGGCCAGCGGCAAATCGAGATCCGGCTGTTCGCTGATGTTGACCCAGTGGCGGCCGCCGCGGCCGGGCACGACGATGGCGTCGCCGCGATGGCGGTTGAAGATTTTGAGCATTTCTGCGGTATCGATCATGTCAGTTCTCCATTCGCGCTTTACGCTTTGGTGGTAAAGCCGTGGTACTCATCGCCCACCAATACCGCGACCGGGCGTTGCGTGCGTTTGGCTTCGTCGAAGGCGACCGCGATGCGGTCGGCATCGGCGTCGCTCTCGACCAGGTAGTAGTTGATGCCGAAGGCATTGAGAAAGCGCTCGGTGTAAGTCGCTGCGCTGTCGGTGGTCACGCCGTGGCGCGTGTAGCCGCGATAGCCGACCATCATCACCACCGGAATTTTCAGACCAAGTCCCCAGCCGCGCATCGAATCGCCGGCTTCCATCATGCCGGTGTTCTGAATGAGTATCACCGGGTTTTTGCCACCGGCGTAGAGGCCCGCCGCAGTCGAGAAAGCGAGTCCTTCGCGGCTGACGGCGACCAGCGTCAGCGACGGCTCGGCCTTCATCAGCACGTAGAGAAAATTCGTTTCGCTGTCCGGCAGCCATACAACGTGTGTCACGCCGTGTTTCTTGAATTCGGCGACGAAGGTTTCCGGGGAAAGATGGGTGCTCGAAGATTCGGCCATGTCGGGTGCTCCGCGGGTGAGGCGTCGATTCTAGCAGGCGCGCTTTCAGAGCCTGAACAGCCGCTGCGCGTTGCCGCCGAGGATGAGCTCGCGTTCGCTGCGGCTCAGCTCCGGAATGCTCTCGACAAAATCCACCGGCCGCTCGAGGCTCATGTCGGCGGGGTGATCGCTGCCCAGCACCACGCGATCGGCGCCGACCTGCTTGACG
>CAISYC010000051.1 GCA_903889565.1 uncultured beta proteobacterium | reverse complement strand
CGACCCGTCTGCCTCGTGCACCGTGCAGGCGGGTCGCCTGCGCTACATTGGCCGCGCCGCATAAATAAAGTTGCCCGCATTCAAGTAACCGGTCTACGCGAATTCGGCGGTTTCGACGGCGTAGATTTCCGGCAGGTTGCGCGCAATGCAAGCCCATTTCTTGCCCTCGTCTCGGCTCATCCACAACTCGCCAGCGGTGGTGCCGAAATAAAGGCCGACCGGATCACGTGCGTCGCCGCACATCGCCTGCCGCTTCACTGTCCACCAGGCTTGCGCTTTCGGAAATCCGGCATCGAGGCGCTGCCAGGTCTTGCCCGCGTTGCGCGAAGTGTAGACGCAGGGCTTGCCGCCCGGACTCACACGCGGCCACACCGTGGTGCCGTCCATCGGCAGCACCCACAGCGTCTTGTCGTCGCGCGGGTGTACCACCAGCGGAAAGCCGATGTCGCCGACCGCCTTCGGCATGCTGCGGCCGATGCGCACCCAGTCGCTGTCGCCGTCGCGGCGGTAAATGCCGCAATGATTCTGCTGGAAAATGCGGTCCGGATTGGAGGGGCACAGGCGCAGGCAGTGCGGATCGTGAAAGGTCGGGATTTTCGGATCGAGGTTGAAGCCCTGCACCACCTCCATGCCTTCGATGATGACCTGCCATGATTTGCCGCCGTCTTTGGTTTCATGCACGCCGCCGCCCGACATGCCGAAATACATATGCTTCGCATCGCGCGGATCGATCAGGATGGAATGCAGCTTGGGGCCGTCCGGCGTGCCGTCCTGCACCGTGCCCATCCACTCGCGATACTTCAGGTCGTCGTTGATGTAAGAAAACGCCTGCCACGTATCGCCGCCGTCGGCGCTGCGGAACAAACCCTGCGGCGAAGTGCCGGCAAACCAGACATCCGGTTCGCTGGCGTGCCCGGGCGTCAGCCAGAAGGTGTGATCGACCGCGCGGCCCTTCTCGCCCTCGGGCACCTTAACAAAGGCCGGCGGCTGTTTCGATTCTTTCCATGTACGGCCGCGGTTGGTCGAGCGCATCATGGTCGGCCCGAGGTGGCCGGTTTTGGTCGCGGCGAGCAGGGTTTTGCCGTCGCGCGGGTCACACACCATGTGACTAACGATGTTGCCAAGAAAATGTGGCCCTTCGACGCGCCAATTCCTGCGCGCGGCATCGCCATGCAGCAGCCAGGCGCCTTTGCGCGTGGCGACCAGCAGCGACAATCCGGGGGACGCTTTTTTCACCGATTTGCGTACTGCGGATTTTGCAGGTTTGCGTTTCATTTCGGCCTCCGGAATTTATTGTTGCTGTTGTTGCTGCTGACGCGACTTCGCCGCAACCGTTTCGCGAATGGGCCGGATCGGCCGCACTTCGATACTGCCGACGCGCGCCGGCGGAATCTTCGCGGCAATCTGGATCGCCTCGTTCAGATCGCGCGCTTCGATCATGTAAAAACCCGCCAACTGCTCCTTGGTTTCGGCAAACGGTCCGTCGGTCACCGACAGTTTGTCATTGCGGATACGCACAGTGGTTGCGGTCTGCACCGACTGCAGCGCCTCGGAGGCGAGGCAATGACCGCTCTTGCGGACGCCGGCATCGAACTCGACGCATTCCTCGTCGGGCAGTTCCGGCAGACGGTTCTCGTCGAGATAAACCAGGCAGAGATATTTCATTTTGCGCCGCCGAACATTTTTTGCATCGCCTGCGCCATCTCCTCGCCCGTCATGTCCTGCATATGCGTCGCCACCGACCAGCGGTGACCGAAGGGGTCTTCGAGTACTGCATAGCGGTCGCCCCAGAACATGTCGGCCGGCGGCATTTTCACCGTCGCGCCGGCGGTGGCGGCGTGTTTGATGAAGGCATCGACGTCCTCGACATAGAGATGAATGGTCACCGGCGAACCTTTCAGCGTCTTCGGTCCGAGGGCGTTCCATTCCGGCGCCTCTTCCGCCATCATCAACGCTGAGCCGCAAATGCGAATTCGTGCATGCATCAGCCTGCCGTCGGGCGCCGGCAGGCGAAACTCCTCGACGGCGTTGAACGCTTTCTTGTAAAACTCGATCGCCGCGGCGGCGCCGGCGCAGACGATATGCGGCGTCATGGTATGCATGCCATCGGGAACGGCTTTGACTTTGGACATGATTTTCTCCGAACCGGTCAGGCGGCAACGCCGCGCATCTGTTCGACGAAAGCCGGCGCAAGACGCGCGGCGAACTCCTCCACTTCAAGCACCTGGCGCACCTCGATTTCACCGTCAGCGTGCGTCGAAATCGGACAGCGCTTGACCCATTCGATGGCTTCTTCCTTCGAATTAACCTGCCAGATCCAGAAACCGCCGATCATTTCCTTGGTCTCGGCGAAGGGTCCGTCAGACACCTTCCACTGTCCCGCCGCGGGTTTCACGCGTGCGCCGTTCGCGCCCGGGTGCAGCCCTTCCAACGCCAGCAGCACCCCGGCGGCGGCGAGGTCGTTGTTGAACTTTTGCATCGCTGCGACAAATTTGGCGTCCGGTGCCGTGCTCGATGCGCAATTCCCGCTCGATTTGACGATGATCATGAATCGCATGGCGCTATCTCCCTGTAGTTGAAGCGGTTGTTGGCGACCGGGGCATCAGTCTATAACAGCATCCGTGGGGTTGCCCGGCCGTGACAATTGACCTGTTTCAACCCATAGTCGAACGGTGCGGACCCGATTCGACAATGCCGAAAATTATTTTTTCAGTTCAGCGAGGCGACGCTCGATGAAGCGCCGTTCGGGTTCCTGACGGGTCAGCGCGAGCGTGCGCGCGTAGGCCTCACGGGCATCGTCGATCTTGCCGAGCCGCCGGCACAAATCGGCACGCGCCGCATGCGCCAGCCGGTAATCGGCGAGTTCGCCGCGCGCGAGTATGGCATCGACCAGCACGAGGCCCGCGGCCGGGCCGTCGCGCATCGCCACCGCAACCGCGCGGTTGAGATCGATCACCGGCGATGGCTCGAGCGCGAACAGCAAATCATAGAGGCCGACGATTTCGGCCCAATCGGTCGATGCCGCGTCCCCCGCTTCCGCATGCACCGCGGAAATCGCCGCCTGTATCGTATAGGCGCCGGGCCGCCGCAGCGGCAACGCGCGCTCGACCAGCGCAACACCCTCGGCAATCAGTTCGCGATTCCACGCTCGGCGGTCCTGCTCGTCGAGCAAAACCAGATCGCCGCATTCGTCGGTGCGCGCGGCGCGCCGCGATTCGTGCAGCAGCATCAGCGCGAGCAGGCCCATCGCCTCGGGCTCCGGCAGCAGCGCCACCACCAAACGCGCCAGGCGGATCGCCTCGCCCGACAGATCGGTCCGCGTCAGCGACGCACCCGACGACGCTGAATAGCCTTCGTTGAACACCAGATAAATCACGCGCAACACGCTGCCCAGGCGTGCGGCGAGTTCGTCGGGCGCCGGCACCGCATACGGGATTTTCGCTTCGCGGATTTTTGTTTTCGCGCGCACAATGCGCTGTGCCAGCGTCGGCGCGCCGGTCAGAAAAGCACTGGCGATTTCCTCGGTGGTCAACCCGCACACTTCGCGCAGCGTCAGCGCGACCTGCGCGTCCGCCGGCAGTGCCGGATGGCAGCAGGTAAAAACCAGGCGCAGGCGGTCATCCTCGATTTCTTCGTCGTCCGGCAACTTTCTGTCATCAGCGATGTTTTCGACCGCGTCTTCATCGAGTGCATCGAAGCGTGCATCACGCCGCAGACCGTCGATCGCCTTGAAACGCCCCGCCGACACCAGCCACGCGCGCGGATTGTCCGGCACACCGCTTTGCGGCCATTGTTCGAGCGCGGCACGAAAGGCCTCGTGCAGCGCCTCTTCGGCAACATCAAAGTCACCGAGCAGGCGGATCAGCGTGGCGAACACGCGGCGCGATTCGGTCCGGTAAACGGCGTCGATGGCCGCGCCAATGTCGGTCTGGCGGGATAAAGTCATGACATTGAAACCGGTGTCTGCCGAAGCAGGATTGCCGCCTATCTTATCGCCTCGCGGCAGTTGTGGCCCGCACGCCGGCAGGGCAATCCTTGCACGAGGCTTTCGGCGAAGCACGTCCGGCTGCAGCTCGACACGCTCAAGAACTGGAAATTCTTCCCGGCGATGAAAGACGGCAAACCGGTCGCCTCGGTGCAGGACATTCGGATGCAGTGCGAGGTCAAGCAGCCGTCGCGCAGCGGCGGCTTACTTCTTCACATACTTGAGCAGATTCGACCCGCTGGTCTCCGCGCCGTAGATCACGCCCGACGGATCGGCCGCGATACCTTCGGGCACCGACTCCTTGTCCGGTTCCGCACCGACGCCCGGAATCAGCGCGCGCACGCTGCCGTCTTTCGCGCTGCCGATGCGAATGCCGCGCCGGAACCCGGGATTGCGTTTGGCATCCGACTGCGAATCGGTGACGTAAATCGTGTCCGCCGCATCGATATAGATGCCGCTGGGTCGGCCGAACTGCTTCCATTCGTCGAGCAGATTCCCGGTGGCGTCAAAAATCTTGATCAGGCTGTTGCCGCGGTCACCGACGAACACGCGGCCCCGCGAATCGAGCGCGATGGCATGCAGCTCGTCGAACTCGCCGCGACCCCTGCCCTTGTGGCCGAAGCTGCGCAGGAATTTGCCGTCTTTCGCAAACACCATCACACGCGCATTCGAATCGCCGCCATGACCGTCGGCGACATAAATGTCGCCGTTGGGCGCCACTGTCACCGCCGACGGCCGATTGAAGAGATCATTGGTCACGCCGGCCACGCCGGGCCGGCCCAGCGTCATCAGCACCTTGCCCTGCGGACTGAATTTGACGACGACATGCCCCTTGCCGTTGTTGCCCTCGGCATCGGTCACGTAAACGTTCCCCTCGCGATCGAGCGCCAGGCCGTGCGGAAACGCGAACATCCCGCCGCCGAACGACTGGATCACGTTGCCGCTGCGATCAAACTCGAAAATCGTCGCCAGCTTCGAATCCGCGCAATCGCGCGCGCCGCAGCGTTCGAAGGCCCAGATGTTGCCGTTGCGATCGATATCGACGCCTGAGGTCGAGCCCCAGCTGCGGCCGGCCGGATATTTGGCCCAGCCCGCCTCGAGCCGGTACGGATTGTCTTGTGCGGCGGCGTGCTGCACCGCCGCCGTCCCCAGCGCGGCCGCCACGATCATGGCGGCGTTTAACCATTTGCGTTTCATTGCGTTTCCTCTCGCATGTTTTTCATGATCATCGGCGCTCAGATTGTTTTCGGAAAGCCGTACAGCGCCTCCGGATTGCTCACCAGTATGCGGTTGCGCACCGCTTCGTCGGGGACCCACACGCTCAGCAGATCGAACAGCAACGCATCATTCGGCTTGTTGTTTTCCGCCTCGGTCGGATGCGGCCAGTCGCTGCCCCACACCAGGCGCTCGGGTGCGGCGCGCACGAAGGCCTGCGCGGTGCGCGTTGCCTCCGGGTAGGCGGGCGGGCCGATTTTCGAATTGGAATAGGCACCCGACAGCTTGACCCAGGTGCGGCCTTTGTCGATCAGGCCGCGAATGATCGCGTGCGAAGGATCGTCGATGCCCGCAGGCAGCGTCGGATTGCCGAGGTGGTCGAACACCATCGGCACCGGCAGGCGGCGCAGCACGTCGGCGAGTTCGATGACCTGATGGCCTTCCATGTTGAATTGAATATGCCAGCCGAGGTCGGCAATGCGTTTGGCCAGCGGCTCGATCATCTCGGGCTCGACGACGCGGTTTTTCGGGTTGCCGATCGTAAAGCGGATACCGCGCACGCCCGCGGCGTCGAAGCGTTTCAGCTCCGCGTCGGTGACGGTCGGGCGCACCACGGCGATGCCGCGCGCATTGCCCTTGAACTGTGCGAGCGCGTCGAGCGTGACGGCGTTGTCGATGCCGTAGTTGCGCGGCTGCACGACGACATTGCGCGTAGTGCCGATGCGTTTCTGCAGCAACCGGTACTCGGACACGGACGCGTGGGTCGGCGGCGGCAGGCCGGGCGTGGGCGCCAGCGGGAAACGGTCCGCATCGTATATATGGTGATGACAATCGCAGGCGTTCGGCGGCGACTTCAGTTTCGCCGCACCGTCGCCGGTCGAATTCGGCGCCTGCTGGGCATGACTTTGCAGAATCGACAATGCCGCAGTGCCGGCGGCGAATGCCGTCAGCGATGCAGCCTTGATAAAGGTGCGGCGTGCAACCATGGTGATCCTCCCGATACCCGCGCTACGCAGGCGTTGATGAACGGGCCTTGTGGCCTCTTCTCGCCGGGAAGCTTCCTCTTCGCCGGTGGCGCCGTCAAGGCACGCGCGCGTAACGGGTCAGGCGGCTTTTCGACGAACGCCGGCGCGCCTCGTCCGCGCGCGCGGCGCCGCCAGCGGCGGATGCTGCTCGAGTTCGGCGTTGATGCGCGCCTGCCCGCGCGTGCACAGAAACTGCTCGAAGGCCACCGCCACCTGCGGAATCTGCTGCGTGGCCAGATGCATCACATACCAGTCGCGCTCGATCGGATTGTTGGCCATCGGCAAGAGCTTCAGCAGCCCGGCGGCGAGTTCGAGCACGCAGGTGTGCAGCGACAGAAAACCGATGCCGAAACCGGCCGCGCACATCTGCTTGATCGCCTCGTTGCTCGACAATTCGGAACCGACGCGCAGATGCACACCCAGATCGCGAAACAGCCGCTCGACGGTGGCGCGCGTGCCGGAGCCGCGTTCGCGCACCAGCATGTTGACGTTGGCGAGTGCCGCAAGATTGAGCCGCGGCTGCGTCATCAGCGGATGCCCCGGCGCGGCGATAAATGCCATCGGGTGCTTGGCGAACGCCGCCGAGATGGTTTTCAGTTCGGCCGGCGGTCGCCCCATGATCGCGATGTCGATCGCCTGCCCGGTCAGCGCGCGCATGATCTCGTCGCGATTGCCGACCTGCAGCTTGACCTTGACCTTGGGGTGTTCGTTGGCAAAGGTCACCAGCAGCGGCGGCAGCATGTATTCGGCGGTGCTCACCGCGCCGACGCGCAGGGTGCCGGTAAACACGTTGCGGTGCGACGCCATTTCCTCGCCGGCCTCGCGCCACAGATCGAGGATGCGCGCGGCATAACCGGCCAGGAGTTCGCCGGCCTCGGTGAGACGGATGCCGCGGCCCGTGCGCTGCAGCAGCGCTATGCCCGCCGACTCTTCGAGGATGCCGATCTGGATCGACACCGCCGGCTGGGTGAGATTCATTTCCGCCGCCGCGCGCGACACGCTGCCCAGCCTCGCCACGGTGTGGAAGGCCAGCAGCTGGCGGAAGGTCGCGTTGCGCGAAAGCGGCATGGCAACGATATTATCAAAAACATATATCAAACAAAAATAATTTCATTTTTTTAAATTTCAGACGCTGGGTATATTGGCCTCAATAAAAACCACCAGCCGCGTCCGCACCCTCTCGCCGGACGCACAAGGAGAACCCAATGGGCAATATGGATCAGCCGCAGCAGATCACCGACGCGAAGAAACGTTATTCCGCCGGCGTCCTGAAATACGCGCAGATGGGCTATTGGGACGGCGACTACGTGCCCAAGGCCACCGACATCCTCGCCCTCTTCCGTATCACGCCGCAGGAGGGCGTCGATCCGATCGAGGCCGCCGCCGCAGTCGCCGGCGAATCATCGACCGCCACATGGACCGTGGTGTGGACCGACCGCCTGACCGCCTGCGATATGTACCGCGCCAAAGCCTACCGCGTCGATCCGGTGCCGGGCATCCCGGGCCAGTATTTCTGCTACGTCGCCTACGACCTGTCGCTGTTCGAAGAAGGTTCAATCGCCAACGTCACCGCGTCCATCATCGGCAACGTGTTCAGCTTCAAGCCCCTGAAAGCGGCGCGCCTCGAAGACATGCAGTTTCCGGTCGCCTACGTCAAAACCTTTGCCGGCCCGCCGACCGGCATCGTGGTCGAGCGCGAGCGCCTCGACAAATTTGGCCGCCCGCTGCTCGGCGCCACCACCAAACCCAAGCTCGGTCTGTCCGGCCGCAATTACGGCCGCGTGGTCTACGAGGGCCTGAAGGGCGGCCTCGATTTCATGAAGGATGACGAGAACATCAATTCGCAGCCCTTCATGCACTGGCGCGACCGCTTCCTGTTCGTGATGGACGCGGTGAACAAGGCTTCGGCCGCCACCGGTGAAGTCAAGGGCAGCTATCTGAATGTCACTGCCGGCACCATGGAAGAGATGTACAAACGCGCACAGTTCGCCAAGGAACTGGGCTCCATCATCATCATGATCGACCTCGTGGTCGGCTGGACCGCGATCCAGTCGATGTCGAACTGGTGCCGCCAGAATGACATGATCCTGCACATGCACCGCGCCGGTCACGGCACCTATACGCGGCAGAAGAATCACGGCGTGTCCTTCCGCGTCATCGCCAAGTGGCTGCGGCTGGCCGGCGTCGATCACCTGCACGCCGGCACCGCAGTCGGCAAGCTCGAAGGCGATCCGATGACGGTGCAGGGCTATTACAACGTCTGCCGCGACACGCATACCAAAGTCGATCTGCAACGCGGCATTTTCTTCGAACAGGACTGGGGTGCGCTGCGCAAAGTGATGCCGGTCGCGTCCGGCGGCATTCACGCCGGGCAGATGCACCAGTTGATCGATCTGTTCGGTGACGACGTCGTGCTGCAGTTCGGCGGCGGCACCATCGGCCACCCGCAGGGCATTCAGGCCGGCGCCACCGCCAACCGCGTCGCCCTCGAAGCGATGGTGCTGGCGCGCAATGAAGGTCGCGACATCAAGAACGAAGGTCCGCAGATCCTGCGCGACGCCGCCAAGTGGTGTTCGCCGCTGCAGGGCGCGCTCGACACCTGGGGTGACATCACCTTCAACTACACCTCGACCGACACCTCGGACTTCGTCACCACGCCGTCGGTGTCCTGACAACCACCCATTCAATCAAAGAGGCCATCATGCGAATCACCCAGGGCACCTTCTCGTTTCTGCCGGATCTGAGCGACGAACAAATCGGCAAGCAGGTCGAATACTGCCTCGACAAGGGCTGGGCGATCGGCATCGAGTACACCGACGACCCGCACCCGCGCAACACTTATTGGGACATGTTCGGCATGCCGATGTTCGACGTGCGCGACGCCGCCGGCATCATGCTCGAGGTCACCGCCTGCCGCAAAACGTTTCCGCAGCATTACATCCGCGTCACCGCATTCGACTCCACCCATGGCACCGAGTCGGTGGTGCTCTCGTTCATCATCAACCGCCCCGCGAAGGAACCGGGTTTCCGCCTGATCCGTAGCGAGGAGCCGGGCCGCACCATCCGCTACAGCATCGAGAGCTACGCGGTGCAGGCGCACGCCGAGGGCGAGCGCTACTGACGCGCCGGCGACGTCGTGGACAATCCGACCCCGGCAACAACGCCGAAGGCCCTGTGGGAGGGCTCGGGCGTGCGCACGGTGCTCGACAAGCTCAACGCCGAATTGATCGGCCTCACGCCGGTCAAGCGCCGCATCGCCGACATCGCTGCACTTCTGCTGGTGGACAAGCTGCGCCAGCTGGAGGGCCTGCAATCGCAACCGCCGTCGCTGCACATGTGCTTCACCGGCAACCCGGGCACCGGCAAGACCACGGTGGCGATGCGCATGGCCGAGGTATTGAAGCAACTGGGTTACGTGCGCAAAGGCCATCTGGTTGCTGTCACCCGCGACGATCTGGTTGGCCAGTTCATCGGCCACACCGCGCCGAAAACCAAAGAGATCATCAAGAAGGCGATGGGCGGGGTGCTCTTCATCGACGAGGCCTATTACCTCTATCGCCCGGAAAACGAGCGCGACTACGGCCAGGAGGCGATCGAGATCCTGCTGCAGGCGATGGAAAACCACCGCGACGATCTGGTGGTGATCCTCGCCGGTTACAAGGATCGCATGGACACTTTCTTCAGCAGCAATCCGGGCATGGCCTCGCGCATCGCGCACAACATCGACTTCCCGGATTACAGCGAGGGCGAACTGATGCAGATCGCCGATCTCATGCTCGAGCGCCTTAACTATCACTTCGACGACGACGCGCGCGCCGCGTTCGCGCATTACATTCATCTGCGCCGCCAGCAGCCGCATTTTGCCAACGCGCGCTCGATCCGCAACGCGCTCGACCGCATCCGCCTGCGTCATGCGACCCGCGTGCTCGAAGCCGATCACGCGCTGACGCGCGAACAACTCACCACCCTGCAGGCCGCCGACATTCTGGCCAGCCGCGTCTTCAACAGCGGCGCCAGTCACTGAGAGGAATAGCGATGCCGACCGGAGGAAGAAGCACACTCACCCAGTTCCTGATCGAGGAACGCCGCCGCCACCCGGAGGCGACCGGCGATCTCAACGGTCTCATTACCGATGTCGGTCTGGTCTGCAAGGCGATCTCGCGCAAGGTCGCCTTCGGCAGCCTCGCCGGCGTCTTGGGCAGCGCCGGCACCGGCAACGTACAGGGCGAGGAACAGAAGACGCTCGACGTGCTCTCCAACGCGATGTTCCTGCGCGCCAACGAATGGGGCGGTCACCTCGCCGGCATGGTTTCCGAGGAAATGGAGGCCCCCTATCACATTCCGAATAAATATCCGCGCGGCAAATATCTGCTCACCTTCGATCCGCTCGACGGTTCGTCGAACATCGACGTCAACGTCTCGGTCGGCAGCATTTTCTCGATCACGCGCGCGCCCACACCCGGCGTCGATGCCGCGGCGGCGGATTTTCTGCAGGCCGGCAACCGCCAGGTCTGCGCCGGCTACGCCATCTACGGCCCCTCGACCATGCTGGTACTCACGCTCGGCAACGGCACCCACGCCTTCACGCTGGAGCCGACGCTCGGCGAATGGGTATTGAGCCACCCGAATCTGCGCATTCCGGCCGACACCCGCGAATTCGCCATCAATGCCTCGAACAGCCGCTTCTGGGAGCCGGCGGTCAAACGCTACGTCGATGAATGTCTCGCCGGCAAATCGGGGCCGCGCGGCGCCGATTTCAACATGCGCTGGATCGCCTCGCTGGTCGCGGAAACGCACCGCATCCTGATGCGCGGCGGTGTGTTCATGTATCCGCGCGACACCAAGGATCCTGCCAAACCCGGCCGCCTGCGCCTGCTGTATGAAGCGAATCCGATTTCATTCCTGATCGAACAGGCCGGCGGTTTCGCCAGCACCGGGCAGCAGCGCCTGATGACGGTGCAGCCGGCGAGCCTGCACCAGCGCATCGGCTTCATCTTCGGCTCCAGCGCTGAGGTTGCGCGCATCGAGGCCTATCACCGCGAGAACCCGGTCGATGCCTACAAATCGCCGCTGTTCGGCAAACGCGGGCTGTTCGCCGTGCAGGACTGAGGCAGGCACCAACCACTCCGAGCGAAGGAACCATCGTGTCAACCAAACATCCCATCATCTCGATCACCGGCTCGTCCGGCGCCGGCACCACCTCGGTGACCAAGACCTTCGAAAACATTTTCCGCCGCGAAGGCGTCAACGCCGCCATCATCGAGGGCGACAGCTTTCACCGCTACGACCGTCAGGGGATGAAAGTGGCGATGGAGGAGGCCGCGCGCGCCGGCAACCACCATTTCAGCCATTTCAGCGAGGAATCCAACCTGTTTGCCGAACTCGAACAGACTTTCCGCAACTATTCGGAAACCGGCGCCGGCAAATTCCGCAAATACCTGCACAACGAGGAGGAGGCCGCCCCCTACCGGCAGGAGCCCGGTACCTTCACCGCCTGGGAGGATCTGCCTCCGTCCGAACTGCTGTTCTACGAAGGCCTGCACGGCGGCATCAAGACCGACAGTGTCGATGTCGCGCGCTTTGCCGACCTCCTGATCGGGGTGGTGCCCGTGATCAACCTCGAATGGATCCAGAAACTGCACCGCGACCGCAACACCCGCGGCTACTCGACGGCGGCGGTGACCGACGTCATCCTGCGCCGCATGCCCGACTATATTCACTACATTTGCCCGCAATTCATGCGCACGCACATCAATTTTCAGCGCGTTCCGGTGGTGGATACGTCAAATCCGTTCATTGCGCGCACCATTCCGACCGCCGACGAAAGCATCGTGGTGATTCGCTTCGCCGACCCGCGCGGGATTGACTTTCCCTACCTGCTGAGCATGTTGCACGATTCCTTCATGTCGCGCGCCAATACGCTGGTGGTGCCCGGCGGCAAGATGGAACTGGCGATGCAGCTTATTTTTACGCCGATGATCCTGCGCCTCATTGATCGCCGCAAGCGGGCGTTGTAAATTAGCAGTCTTCCCGCTTACCTTCCTCCGGAGACTTCCATGGCAATGATCACCCTGCGGCAGCTGCTCGACCACGCCGCCGAACACAACTACGGCGTGCCCGCCTTCAACGTCAACGACTTGGAGCAGATCCAGGCGATCATGCAGGCGGCGGAAAAGACCGACAGCCCGGTGATCCTGCAGGCCTCCGCCGGCGCGCGCAAATATGCCGGCGAGCCGTTCATGCGCAAAATGGTCGAGGCGGCGGTCGAAATGTATCCGGACATTCCGGTCTGCATGCATCAGGACCATGGCGCCAGCCCGTCGGTGTGCATGCGCTCGATCCGCTCCGGTTTCACCAGCGTGATGATGGATGGCTCGCTCGGCGAAGACGCCAAGACGCCGACCACCTATGAATACAACGTCGAAGTCACGCGCAAGGTCGTCGAGATGGCGCACGCCGTCGGCGTATCGGTCGAAGGCGAACTGGGTTGTCTGGGCTCGCTCGAATCGGGCATGGCCGGCGAGGAAGACGGTTCCGGCGCCGAAGGCAAGCTGACGCACGACCAGATGCTGACCGATCCCGATCAGGCCGCCGACTTCGTCGCCAAGACCAAGGTAGATGCGCTGGCCATCGCCATCGGCACCTCGCACGGCGCCTACAAGTTCAGCCGCAAGCCGACCGGCGACATTCTCGCCATCGGCCGCATCAAGGAAATTCACGCGCGCATTCCGAATACGCACCTCGTCATGCACGGCTCGTCGTCGGTGCCGCAGGAGTGGCTGACGATCATCCGCGAAAACGGCGGCGCATTGAAAGAAACCTACGGCGTGCCGGTCGAGGAAATCCAGGAAGGCATCCGCCACGGCGTGCGCAAGATCAACATCGACACCGACATCCGTCTCGCCATGACCGGCGCGATCCGCCGCGCCATGCGCAAGGACCCGTCGGAATTCGATCCGCGCAAGTACCTGAAGGATGCAATGCTGGCCGCGCGCGACATCTGCATTGCGCGCTACGAAGCCTTCGGCACCGCCGGCTGGGCATCGAAAATCAAACCGGCGCCGCTGCCGCGCGTTTAAGCAGGCATCTCCGTCCAATAATAAACGGGCGCCGCGGCGCCCGTTTTTTTATCCGGCCGCGTTCAAGGCTGCAGCGTTGCTTCCTCGACCAATACCTTATAGGTATAGCCGGAGCCGAAATCGGCGTTGGTATGCACCACGCCCTGCGCCGTCACCACATCGCCGACCTTGGCCGTGCCCGCGGTGGTCACCAGCAGATCGTTCGAGCCGTCGGCGGCCGAACCGCTGCCGTCGCGCAGGTGCACCCAGTTCTTGCCCATGATCTCGGCGTTGAACTTGACCACCTTGCCGCGCACCAGCACCGGTTTGTCTTTCAGTTCGGCGGCCTTGCCGACAATTTCGGCAATCGTGCGCGCGTTGGCCCCCTTCGCCTTGTCGACGCGTATGTCGCCGGCATCGACCGACTTGGTCAGACCGGCGTGCGCCGCCGCCACTTCGTTGCCGGCGTAGCTCGCATTGGCGCCCTTGCCGGCCAGATTAGCGAACAAAATCGTCGGAAAGGTTTTCTTCAGCGTCTTGCTCTCGAAATTGGTCATCACCGTCACGTTTTCGAGCGTCACTTCGCTGCCCTGCTGCACCGGCGTTTTACCGACTGCGGCCCAGGTTTCTCCGTTCTTGGTCTTCAGACGTAAATAGGTGTAGCTCTCGACATCCTTCACCTCGAGCACCGAGCCCTTGACCACCTCGCCCGACGGCGCCGGCGCCGCGGGCTTGTCGACCGCGCAGGCCAGCGCGGTTACCAGCGTCATACCGATTGCAATAAGTATTTTCATGATGGCAAGCCTCTCCCGGATCAATGTTGCCAGCGTAACAGCAGCGCCGCTGCTCAAACTTGATCGATATCAAATACAGCCGATTCATTTCACCTGCGGCCGACTGCGGTTAGGGTAAGCGTGTGCAATAATATCCCGCAGAAACAACAACCCGACGGCCCGCTCAGGGCCGCGCCACCGCAGTTCATCCGAGGAGAAAGTAATGCCGAATCGCAGAAAGTTCATGCAGAACGCCGCCGCCATGGCCGGCGTGATCTTCACCGGCTGCAGCATTCTGGATGCCGCGCCGGCGCGCGCGCAGGCAAAAGCCAAATCGCGCCTGCCGGTAATGGTCAAGGGCAAGCGCGTCAAAACCATCGACGTGCATGCGCACTGCCTGATCCCCGAGGCGCTCGCCCTGCTGCCGGCCGCGGAAGCGAAAGACATCTACCCGCCGGTCAAGGGCTCGAAGGAATTCGACATCGTGCTCGACGAGCGCCTCGCCATGATGGACGCGCAGGGTGTGGACATGCAGGTGCTCAGCGTCAACCCGTGGTGGTATCGCAAGGAACGCGATCTGGTTGAAAAGGTCTGCCAGATCCAGAACGAAAAGCTCGCCGAACTGTGCGCGAAAAAACCCGACCGCCTCGCCGCCTTCGCCACGATCGCGCTGCAATATCCGGATCTCGCGGTCAAACAGCTTGAAGACGGCGTGAAGAAATACGGCCTCAAGGGTGCCGCCATCGGCGGCAGTGTCGCCGGCGTCGATTTCTCCGAGCCGCAATTCCATCCGGTGTGGGCGAAGGCCGAGGATCTGAACGTGACGCTGTTCATCCATCCGCTGAGCCCGCCGCAACTCGCCAGCCGCTACAAGGGCAACGGCTGGCTGTCGAACGTGATCGGCAATCCGCTCGACACCACGATCGCGCTGCAACACCTGATCTTCGAGGGCGTGCTCGACAAGTTTCCGCAGCTCAAGGTTTGCGCCGCGCACGGCGGCGGCTACCTGCCGTCGTACGCGCCGCGTTCGGATCACGGCTGCTTCGTGTCGCCGCAGGGCTGCAATCCGGACATCGTACTGAAGAAAAAACCGACCGAGTACCTGAACCAGCTCTACTTCGATTCTCTGGTGTTCACCTCTGAAGCGCTGCGCCATATCGTCGCGCAGGTAGGATCAAGCCAGATCGTCATCGGCACCGACTCGCCGATTCCATGGAACGAGCATCCGGTCGATCACATCATGGGCACCGCCACGCTGTCGGACAAACAGAAGATCGCGATCCTCGGCGGCAATGCGGCAAAGCTGCTCGGCATCAAGATCTGAGATTAACCCGCACAATCATTAGCGGGTTCCTTCCCCCTTGAGGGGGGAAGGAACAGGCCTGTTTTTCCAACCTTCTGCTCAAAATAACTGACATCATAAAAAATGGATCAGACAAAAAGCGAAATCCGTGACGGCATGCAAATCGACTGGGACGCGCCGATCACGATGGACGACGGCGTGGTGATGCGCGCCGACGTCTTCCGCCCCGCCGGCAGCGGCAAATATCCGGTGATCCTGACCTATGGCCCCTATGCCAAGGGGCTCGATTTCGAAGAGGGCTACAAAAGCCAGTGGACGCGCCTGATCAAGGCGGTGCCCGACACGCTCAAGGGTTCGTCGAACAGATACCAGAACTGGGAACTGGTCGATCCGGAAAAATGGGTGCCCGACGGCTACGCCATCGTGCGCGTCGATTCGCGCGGCGCCGGCCGCTCGCCCGGCGTCATCGACAGCTGGTCGCCGCGCGAGGCGCGCGACTTTTACGACTGCATCGAATGGGCCGGCAGCCAACCGTGGAGCAACGGCAAGGTCGGCCTCAACGGCATCTCCTATTACGCGATGAACCAGTGGCAGGTTGCCGCACTGCAGCCCGAACATCTTGCCGCGCTGTGCATCTGGGAAGGCTCCTCGGACTATTACCGCGAACTCTGCCGCCATGGCGGCATCCTCTGCGATTTTCTCGGCAGCTGGTACAACCGCCAGGTGCTCACCGTGCAGAACGGCGTCGGCGAACGCGGCGCGCGCAGCAAGGTCACCGGCGACACCATCGCCGGTCCCGACACGCTCACTGACGAACAATTAAGGAAGAACCGCGCCGACGTCGACGGCGAAGCACGCCGCCGTCCGCTGATCGACGACTACTACCGCGCGCGCATGCCGGATTTTTCGAAAATCAAAACGCCGCTCCTGTCCGCCGGCAACTGGGGCGGCCAGGGTCTGCATCCGCGCGGCAACTTCGAAGGCTATCTGCGCGCGGCATCGAAAGAAAAGTGGCTGGAAGTGCACGGCGACACGCACTTCACGCATTTTTACAGCAACTACGGCGCCGGCCTGCAGAAGCAGTTCTTCGCGCATTTCCTCAAAGGCGAACAAAGCGGCTGGGACAAGCAACCGAAGGTCTCGCTCAATGTGCGCTGGCCCGGCGAAAAATTCGTCCTGCGCGCGGAAAACGAATGGCCGCTCGCGCGCACGCAGTGGACGCCTTATTACCTGCAGCCAGCCGGCAACGGCCTTGCCGCCACGCCGCCGCAAAAAGACGCCACGCTCGCCTACGCAACGACCGGCGACGCCTATACGTTCTCGACGCCGCCGTTGAGCGCCGACCTCGAAATCACCGGCCCGGTCGCGGCGAAACTGTGGCTGTCGTCGGACACGACCGACGCCGACGTGTTTGTCGCGCTGCGCGTTTACGATCCGCAGGACAAGGAAGTCGTCTTCATCGGCTCCAACGATCCGCGCACGCCGGTCGGCTTGGGCTGGCTGCGCGCCTCGCAGCGCAAGCTCGATCCGCAGGAAAGCAAACCGTACCGGCCGTGGCACACGCACGACGAACATCAGCCGCTCACGCCGGGCGTGGCGGTCGAACTCGATGTCGAAATCTGGCCGACCTCCATCGTCGTGCCCAAAGGCTATCGCATTGCGTTCACGGTGCGCGGCCGCGATTACGAGTACGACGGCACCGATGCCGGTGTGGCGCACGCGCCCTATCCGATGAAGGGCGTGGGTCCGTTCACGCACACCGATCCTGCCGATCGCCCCGCCAAAATCTTCGGTGGCAGCAACACACTGCATTTCGCCGCCGGCAAAATGCCCTACGTGCTGCTGCCGGTGATTCCAGCGAAGTAAGGTCCGCGGCGCCGCGCAGCACGCGGCGCCGATCTGCGCTACATTGCGCGCATGCGAAAAAATCTGACTGCAGCGCTCGCGCTGCAACTGTGCATCGCGGTGCCTGCGCTGGCCCACGGCGTGCGCGGTTACCCGATCGTCGCCGCACCGTCGCCGCTGCAGCAACTCTACGATCTGGCGATTTCGGCGGCGTGGGCCGGCAATGTCAGCATCACGATCGACGGCGACTACCGCGTGATCCGCTCCGACGGGCTGCCCGACCACGACACCGGTACTTTTCCGAATCGCGGCAATCCGAACCGCATCAGCGCGCAACACTACGAAGTGCGCGTGCCGGCGCGGCCGCAGCTCCCCGCGCGCGACACTGCGCTGCAATTGCAAAGTTTCGGTTTCGCCATCAACGGCGTGCCCTTCGATCCGGGGGCGGCCGAATTCTGGAACGGCGACCGCAACTGGCAATACGAAGCGATGTCCGGCGCGGTGCCGCTGGGTCTCGATCAGAACAACGCGCACGTGCAACCCAACGGCGCCTATCACTATCACGGGCTGCCGACCGGCCTGCTCGCGCGTTTCGCCGGCGCCAAAACACCGGTGCTGGTCGGCTGGGCCGCCGACGGTTTTCCGATCTACGGTCCGTATGACTACAGCGACGCCAGCGCGCGCAATTCGCCGTTGACCAAAATGCGCGCGAGCTGGCGCGTCAAGAGCGGCGCGCGCAACGGCGGGCCCGGCGGCAGTTATGACGGCTCGTTCGTGCAGGATTACGAATACGTCGCGGGCCTCGGCAGTCTCGATGAATGCAACGGCCGCAGCGGCGTCACGCCGGAATTTCCGTCAGGCATTTATCACTACGTGCTCACCGACACCTTTCCTTTCATTCCGCGCTGCTTCCGCGGCACGCCCGATCAGAGCTTCGCGCGCGGCCGCCCCGCCGGCGGCGATGCCGGCAAGGGAGCGCAGCGCGAACCGGGCAAGGGTCCGCCGCCCGAAGCGCTCGACGCCTGCCGCGGCAAAAGCAACGGCGCCGCGTGCTACTTTACCGGCCGCCAGAACGAAGCCTTGAGCGGCAGTTGCTTCACGCCGCCCGACGCCAGCGGGCAACCGGCCTGCCGCCCCGATCGCGGCGGTCCGGGCAAACGCTGATCACCGCCGGAATTAAACCGACATGCGCGACCTCGACGACTTTACGGTTTTAATCGTGCCCGGTGTCGGCGGCTCCGGCGACCAGCACTGGCAGACCTTCTGGGAGCAGGCCTTCCCGCAGTTTCAACGTGTCGAACAGGCTGACTGGGACAGACCGGTCTACGCCGCGTGGGCCACGCGTCTGTCGGCGGCAATCAACACCAGCCGCAAGCCCGTGGTACTGGTCGCGCACAGTCTGGGCACCTCGCTCACCATGCGCATCGCCTTCGATCAACCGGCGCTCGCCGCCAACATCGCCGGTGCCTTCCTGGTTGCGCCGACCGACCGCGACCGCTTCGACGGCGATCCCGATTCGCCGGTGCAGGGCTTCGGCAAAATGATCCTGCAACATCTGCCGTTCAAGACCTGCGTGATCGCCAGCCGCGACGATGACCGCGTTAGCTTCGCGCGCGCGCAAGCCTTCGCCGACGCGTGGGGCGCTGCCTTCATTGACGCCGGCAGCCACGGTCACCTCGGTTCCGCCGCGCAACTCGGCCTGTGGCCGTTCGGGCTCGTGCAGTTCGGGCGGTTTATCGCGTCGCTTTAAATCGCCTGACGCGTCATGCGCGGTTAAACTCACGGCCATGTCGATCAACTTCGCCCTCGCCCTCGGTCTGCTCAACATGAGCACCATGCGTGCGGGCCGCGTGATGCTCGCCCTCTACGCGCTGCATCTGGGCGCGGAACCGGTCACCATTGGTCTGCTCGCCGCGACCTTTTCGGCTTTTCCCGCGGTGCTGTCGTGGCCGGTGGGCCGGCTTGCCGACCGCTTCGGTTCGCGCTGGCTGCTGACGCTGGGCGCCTTCGGCGGCGGCGTCGGCATGCTGATCCCGTTTTTCGTGCCCGGCATGGCGGCGATTTTTTTCGCCGCCGCCACCAACGGCCTGTCGCTGGCGATCTATAACGTGTCGCTGCAAAACGTGGTCGGCCTGTTGAGCACGCCGCAGAATCGCACACAGACCTTCAGCAACTACAGCCTGACCAATTCGATCGGCGCCTTCGTCGGCCCGCTGTATGCCGGCTTCTCGATCGAACAGATGGGCCACGCCAACGCCTGCCTGTCGCTGTCGGTGCTGGCACTCCTGCCGCTGGTGCTGCTCGCCGCGCGCGGCGGCGGTCTGCCGCACGGCAGCGGCCGCGAAAAAAAGGGCGGCGGCAGCCTGCGCGACCTGCTGGCCGGCAAAGGCGTGGTGCGCACGCTCGCCACCAGCAGCCTGCTGCAATCGGGCCAGGACCTGTTCCAGTTTTATCTGCCGGTCTACGCGCACGCGATCGGTCTGTCGGCCTCGGTCACCGGCGTGGTGCTGGCGATGAACTCGGCAGCCGCCTTCGTCGTGCGTTCGCTGCTGCCGCGCCTGATCGCGCGCTTCAACGAACACCGCGTGCTGGCCGGCGCCTTCTTCGCCGGCGCCGCTGCGTTCGCGGTGCTGCCGTTCTTCGAGAACGGCATCATGCTCGCGCTGGTCGCCTTCAGCTACGGGCTCGGCATGGGCTGCGGCCAGCCGATCGTGACCATGCAGATGTTCAGCAATTCCGCCGCGGGGCGCTCGGGCGAGGCGCTGGGCCTGCGCATGACGGTCAACCATCTCACGCGCGTCGCCGGCCCGGTGGTGTTCGGTTTCGTCGCCTCCGCCTTCGGGCTGGCGTGGGTGTTCTGGGTCAACGGCGCGATGCTGGGCTGCGGCGGCGCGCTCAGCCGCACGGACAATCAGCAGGCTGGCGGGAAAACCGATTAACGTTTAATGTGCGCGCATATCCGAGGAGCTTCCCATGTTTAAACACATCCTGATGCCGACCGACGGCACCGCGCACTCCGAGCGTGCGATCATGCGCGGCATCGAGCTGGCCAAACTCTGCGGCGCCAAGGTCACCGGCATCCACGTGCTGCCCGATTACCGGCTGGCGATCGCCGACGACGGATCCTTCGATCCCGGACTGCCGGGCAAGATGCAGGACGAAGGCCGCGCGCGCGCCGAAAACTTTCTCGCTTACGTGAAGACCACCGCGGCGGCCGAGGGCGTGGCCTGCGATACCGTGATCGCCACCAACTCGCAGCCGTTCGACGCCATCGTCAACACCGCCAACGAGCGCGGCTGCGATCTGATCGTGATGACCTCGCGTTATCGCAAGGGACTCGTTTCGCTGATCATGGGCAGCGAATCGAGCCGCGTGCTGCACCGTGCCTCGATCGCGGTGCTGGTGTTCCGCGGCCTCATGAGCGCCGACCACCCGGACAAGTCGCTGCCCGCGCGCTGAACGCCGCGCGGCCTTTTTTGCGACCCCCTCTTGGGGAGGGGGTGCAAAAGCGCCCTTTCCGGTTGATTTCCGTCAACCGGACCCGCGTTTGAGCGGCCGGCGCCCTTCCCTTCGGGCCGTCGTTATAGTATTTTCGGCAACTCGGTCGGATCGTCCGACGCCCTCAAGAGCACAGGAACCATGAAAAAAGGCCCACGCATCTATCTGATCCACGCCGCCGATGTGTCGATACCGCCGGTGGTGGCAAGCTTTCGCGCCAGCTGGCCGGAAGCGAAAGTCGTCAATCTGCTCGAAGACGCCCTGATGACCGACCTGGCCGACGACGGCAAGCTCACCGAGGCGATGATCCAGCGCATCTGCCACATCGGCCGCTACGCGGTCAAAGCCTCGGCCGATGCGATTCTGTTCTGCTGCTCGGCCTTCGGCCCCGCCATCGACGAATGCCGCAAGCAGGTGTCGATTCCGGTGCTGAAGCCGAATGAAGCGCTCTACGAACAACTCGTCGCCAGGAGCGGCAACGTCAGCCTGCTCGCCACCTTTCAGCCGTCGCTGCCGTCGATGCTCGCCGAGATCGCCGCCTGCGCGAAAGCGCAGGGCACCGAGGTCAAGGTCGAACCGCATCTGGTCGATGGCGCGCTGCAGGCGCTGCTCGATCTGCAACCCGACGAACACAACCGCCTGATCGCTGAAGCCGCCGCCAGACAGGAAGCCTGCGACGTCATCGCGCTCGCGCAATTCTCGATGGCGCCGGCCAAAACGCTCGCCGCCACGCGCACCAAAACGCCGATCCTCACCACGCCCGACAGCGCGGTGGCGAAGCTGAAGGTGTTGCTGGCTTAATTGCTTTTGTAGCGCAGGCCGCAGGGCGGATGAGCGAAGCGTAATCCGCCGGATGGTTTGAATATCCACCAGCGGTTCATGCGGCGGAAGGCGCTGCGCTCTTCCGCCCTGCGCCCTCGCTCGATTCTCGCCGCTTCAAAGGGGCGCGAGTATTTGGCTACGGCAGCTCACTCATCCGTAAGCGTCGCGCCGCTTCTTCCATGCGCGCATCATCGATCTCGCGCACCACGCTGTTGAGATCGACCGGTTTCAACTGCTGCTCGAAGCGCCCGGTCAATACCGCATCGGGCGTCAGCTTGCCGCCTTCATACAGCGCCCAGATTTCCTTCGCGTACTGCGTCGTCAGCAGCGACGGCGCGTACTGGCCGAAATAATTTGTCAGGTTGCCGACGTCGCGCTCGAGCATGCGCTGCGCGTGATTGTTGCCGGCGGCATCCACCGCCTGCGGCAGATCGATGATGACCGGCCCCTCGGCACCGACCAGCACGTTGAACTCCGAGAGGTCGCCGTGAATCACCCCGGCGCACAGCATGCGCACCACCTGCAACATCAGTGCCGCGTGATAGGCCAGTGCCTCTTCCTCGGAGAATTTGACGTCGTCCACGCGCGCGGCCGGTTCGCCCTCGGCATCGGTGACGAGTTCCATCAACAACACGCCCTCGTGAAAGTTGAGCGGCTTCGGCACGCGCACACCCGCGGCGGCGAGCCGATACAGCGCATCGACCTCGGCGCTCTGCCACGCTTCTTCCTGCGCCTTGCGGCCGAATTTGGTGCGCTTGCCCATCGCGCGCGCCTGGCGGCTGTTTTTGGTTTTGCGGTTCTCGGTGTAATCGACGGCCTGGCGAAAGGCGCGCTTGTTGGCCTCCTTGTACACCTTGGCGCAACGGATCTCGTCGCCGCAGCGGACGATGAACACCATCGCCTCCTTGCCGCTCATCAACTGGCGCAGCACCTCGTCGATCAGGCCGTCCTCGACCAGCGGTTGCAGTCTTGCCGGAATTTTCATGGCGCCTTGTGTGCTATGCCGCACAAACGGTTCGGGGGCTCCATTATGGGGCTTGGGCGGGGACAGTAGCGGCCTTTCTCCGCCGCATCCGTTACCTAATTGACGGGCCCTTGCGGGCCTTCTCGGGGTATTGACCCGGGCGCCGCGAGCTAATGTGGGTAACCCGATTCTGCGAAATACAGGCAATGCCTTTCCACCACAGCCTTGCTGCTAACATAATGGCCGGCCTCCTCGCGAAGCCACGCGCGCAACCCCCGCCAAAGGACACCGGCCTTTGAGTATCCGCGCCCGACTGCTGTTGCTGATCCTGTTCGCCACGCTGATCCCGGCGCTGGTGGGCGGCGCGTTTTTTCGCAATTACCGCGAATCGCTGGTCGCCGATGCCAAGCGGGAGTTGGCCAACACCACCCGGCAGGTCGCACAGTCGCTGACCGAAACAATCCGCAGCACCGCGCAGCTGCACTACGGCCTGTCGCGCGCGCGCGACTTCGACGGCAACGACCGCCGCGCTTGTTCGAATTTCCTCGCCGGCGTTTTGAGCGAGCACCCGCAATACACCGGCATTCTGACCATCAAGCCCGACGGCCAGCTGTTCTGCGACTCGTTGCGCACCGGCCGAGCGCTGAATCTGACCGATCGCCGTTATTTTCGGGATGCGTTCAAATCAAGCAACCCGCTCGCAGTCGAACCGGTATTCGGCCGCCTGACCGGCATGTCGGTGTTGCAAATCGCCTACGGCGTGCGCGACGACCAAGGCGCGCCGAAGTTCGTGCTGCTCGCCTCGCTCAATCTCGAAAAATACATGCAGGCGCGATCGCAGGCGCTGCCGGTGAACACCACCACGATCGCCCTCATCGACGACAAGGGCACCATACTCACCTGGCATCCGGCGGGCGAAAAGAAAAGCGGCACCTCGATTGCAGATAGCGCCCTGTTCGACTTCGTCAAAACGAGTGTCGACGCCGGCGTGCGCGACGACATCCCGCTCGAGGGCACGCCGCGCATCTGGGTCGCCGCCACGCTGCCCGGCTTTGAAAACACCGGGCTGCGCGTGCTGGTCGGCGCATCGCGCGACGCTCTGCTGGCGGCGGCCAACCGCAAACTGACCCAGGCGCGGGCGACGGTTGCGGTCGTCTGGCTGCTGGTGTTCGTCTGCGCATGGGCGCTCGCCGAGCTGGCGGTGCGGCGGCCGACTGCGCGCATCGTCGCCGCGGTCAAGCAGTTCAGCGAAGGCGATTTCGGCGCGCGCATCGGCGCGCCCTATCCGCGCGGCGAAATCGGCGAACTGATGATCGAACTCGATCAGGCTTTCGCCGTCATGCAATCGCAACGTGAGGTGATCCAGCAGCTTAACGCCGATCTCGAAGTGCGCGTGATCCAGCGCACCGCGCAACTGGAGAGCGCCAACAAGGAACTCGAAGCCTTCGGCTACACCGTCTCGCACGACCTGCGCGCGCCGGTGCGCCACGTCGGCGGCTTTGCGCGACTTGCGGTCGAGCGCGCATCGGCGCTCGACGAAGAAACGCGGCGTTACCTGCACAAAATCATGCAGGCCGCCGCGCACATGGGCACGCTGATCGACGACATGCTGGAACTCTCGCGCGCCGGCCGCGCCGAACTCAGATCGCGGCGTGTAAACCTGACGGCACTCATCGATGCCGTGCGCGAGCAATGCCTGCGCGACGCCAACGGCCGCAATATCGCGTGGGACATCGGCGAACTGCCGGCGGTGCGCGGCGATGCGGGTCTGCTGCGGCAGGTGTTCATCAACCTGATCGACAACGCAGTCAAATACACCGGCGGCGTCGAGAACGCCGTAATCAAAATCGCCGCCGAAGACACCGGCAACGACGAGGTCTGCATCAGCGTGCGCGACAACGGCGCCGGCTTCGACATGGCTTATGCCGGCAAACTGTTCGGCGTGTTCCAGCGCCTGCACAACGAGGACCGTTTCCCCGGCACCGGTATCGGACTCGCCACCGTCAAACGCATCGTCGAGCGCCACGACGGCCGCGTCTGGGGCGAAGGCAAAGTCAATGAAGGCGCGGTGTTCTACGTGGTGTTGAAGAAAGCGTAGTGCAGGCGACCCGCCTGCATCGTAAACGGCAGCAGGCGGGTCGCCTGCGCTACGGCACCGCTACTCCGGCTTGATCCCGCCGTCGCGAATGATCGCCGCATAACGCGCGTACTCGTCCTGCATCATGCGCGTAAAGCCGTCGGGCGTGCCCTCGGGGGTGGACTCCGCGCCCTGACGCAAAAACAAATCGCGCAAACCCGCCTTGCGCAGGCCGCGCACGATGTCGCCATGCAGCTGTTCGATCACGCGGCGCGGCGTGCCGCGCGGCGCCACCACGCCGGACCAGGTATCGACTTGCGCCTCGGGCAGGCCGACTTCGGCGATCGAGGCCACGCTCGGCAACACCATGCTGCGCTGGGAGGCCATCACCGCCAGCGCGCGGATGCGCCCTTCGCGCACCGGGCCCAGCACCGCCGGCAGCGTATAGATCGCGAAGTGCACGCGTCCCAGCGCGATCTCGATGAACGAATCCTGCAGGCTGCGATAGGGCACGTGCACGGCGTCGATGCCGAGCGCGCGCGTGAAGAGTTCGGCGGCCAGATGCGACGCCGAGCCGATACCGAGCGAAGCGTAGTTGAGTTCGCCGCCGCGCGCCCGCGCGTAGCTGACAAACTCGGTGGCGTTGCGCGGCAGCATCTGCGGCGAGCTCACCAGCACATTGGTGATCGACGCGACGTGGGTGACGCCGATGATGTCGCCGAGCGCGTGATACGGCGGCGGATCGCGCATGAGTTCGGTAATGATGCGGGTAACATCCACCATGCCCAGCGTGTAGCCGTCCGCATTCGCCTTCGACACCTGCAGGTTGCCGATCAGCCCGCCGGCGCCGGGGCGGTTTTCAATGATTACCCGCTTGCCGTAGCGCGCGCTCAATTCGTCGCCGACCGTGCGCGCGAACAGATCGCTGGCGGTGCCCGCCGACGAGGCAACAATCATGCGAATGGGCTTGACCGGATAGTCGCCAACGAACTCCGGCTGATCGGCGCGCACGGGGGCGGCGACCAGCACACACAGCGCGAGCAACCAGACAATTCGGGGGGCGGCGGCAAAACTGCTCATAGCGAAGAACGATAGCGTGCGCCACGCCGGTCATCAAGCCCCTGACAATAATTTTAATGTTTGAAATATGGATATAACTGATTTGTGCGATATGCCGGCGCCATGACCGCACGCCGGGCGCAGTTGACGCGCAGTTGTGGTGCATGACGCTTTGTTGAGGTTTGCGACGCGCCGTTGTGGCGCAGGCGCCTCGCCTGCGGCGGTGATATTTAGAATCACGGTTACTAAAAACAGGCACGCCTTCCGTAGCGCAGGCGACCCGCCTGCTGTTTTTACGTTGCAGGCGAGTCGCCAGCGCTACAGGGGGGGCGACTCAATTGTTGGCGTCGAGTCCCTGACTACCACTGCCGCAGGCGAGGCGCCTGCGCCACTCAAGCGGCAAGCCTCATCTTCCAAAATACGGCCTCACCCGCTATGTACGCTAACGAACGGTTTTCCCCGGCCAGAACCGGTGAAATGGAGCGGTGTCGTTGTTGCGCGAATTGCCGCGCCGGCGATCTTAACCAGGGCGGGCAGCATGACTTACTGTATCGGCGTCAAGCTCGACACCGGGCTCATATTCGCGTCGGATTCGCGCACCAACGCCGGCATGGACAACATCGCCAAGTTTTGCAAGATGACGCTGTTCGAGCGCCGCGGCGACCGCGTCATCGTGCTGCTGAGCTCGGGCAATCTCGCCGGCACGCAGGCGGTGATCGGCGTGCTCAACCAGCGCTGCGCGGCGGGCGAGACCACCGCCAGCCTGTGGAACGCACGCACCATGTTTGACGTGGCGATACTCGTCGCCAACGCGATGCGCGATATCGAAAGACGCGACGGCGAATACCTCGAAGACGCCGATGTCGGCTTCAACGCCTCGTTCATCGTCGGCGGCCAGCTCGACGGCGAACCGATGCGGCTGTTTCGCATCTACGCCGAGGGCAATTTCATCGAGGCCGGCCTCGACACGCCGTTTTTCCAGACCGGCGAGGCCAAATACGGCAAGCCGATCATCGACCGCGTGATCACGCCGCAGACGCCGTTGCCCGACGCCACCAAATGCGTGCTGGTGTCGTTCGACCTCACCATGCGCAGCAATCTGTCGGTCGGCATGCCGATCGATCTGATCTGCTACGAACGCGACAGCCTCGCGGTGATGAAGCGCCGCCGCTTCGCCGACGACGACGTTTATTTCACCGCGCTCGGCAACGACTGGAGCGAGGGCACGCGGCAGGTGTTCCGCCACCTGCCCGAACTGCCGTGGTAGAAGGCCGCCGCGATCGACACCCTGCTTATCACCTGCGAACACGGCGGCAACCGCATTCCCGCGCGGTACCGGCAGCTGTTTCTCAACCTGCAGCCGCAGCTCGACACGCATCGCGGCTTTGACCGCGGCGCGCTGACGATGGCGCGCGCGCTGGCCACCGCATTCAAGGCGCCGCTCGTCAGCGCCACCGTCAGCCGCCTGCTGATCGATCTCAACCGTTCGCCCGGACATCCGCAGCTCTATTCGGCCGTCACACGCCGGCTGCGCGGCGTGCAACGCGCGGCCATCGTCGAACGGCATTACCGGCCCTATCGCGCACAAGTCGAAGCCCTGGTTGAAGAAGCGGTGGCGCGCGGCAACCGCGTGATCCATATTTCGTCGCACAGCTTCACGCCCGCCTTGCACGGCAGAATACGCACCGCCGATGTGGGCCTGCTCTATGACCCGCGCCGGCGCGGCGAAGTTGCGTTATGCGAACGCTGGAAGACCGCGCTGATCGAACGCGCACCGGCCTTGCGGGTGCGCCGCAACTATCCGTATGCCGGCAAAGGCGATGGCCTCACCGCTCACCTGCGCCGCCGCCATCCGGCACGCGCCTATATAGGCATCGAGCTTGAGGTCAATCAGGCCATCGTCGGCGAGCGCCGGCGCTGGGCGCAGCTGCGCCGCGCCCTCGTCTATTCATTGCACACAGCCCTGTCCGGAGACCCTTCGTGAAAATCAGTGTCGGTTTTGAAATGATCTACCAGTCGCCGCAACCCACGCCCATGATCCTCAACCTGAACGTTCATTTCACGCGCGTGTCCGACCTGATCGGCCGCGACGACCTCAAATTCGAACCGCGCGTGCCGATCGCCGCCTATCGCGACAGTTTCGGCAACTGGTGCACGCGAGTCGTCGCGCCGGCCGGACGCCTGCGCATCACCGCCGATGCGCTGGTTCACGACAGCGGCATTCCCGATGCCGTCGTGCCGCAGGCGCGGCAAGTCCCGGTGCAAAATCTGCCCGAAGACACGCTGCTGTTCCTGCTCGGCAGCCGCTATTGCGAAACCGACCGCCTGTCGGAAACGGCGTGGAGCCTGTTCGGCAACGCACCCACCGGCTGGGGCCGCGTGCAGGCGATTTGCGACTACGTCAACCAGCGCATCACTTTCGGCTATGAACACGCGCGCATGACACGCACCGCGCTCGAAGCCTTCAACGAACGCATCGGCGTCTGCCGCGATTACACGCATCTGGCGGTGGCATTCTGCCGCTGCATGAACATCCCGGCGCGCTACTGCACCGGTTATCTCGGCGACATCGGCATGCCGCCGCCCTGGGGCACGATGGACTTCGCGGCGTGGTTCGAGGTGTTTCTCGACGGCGAGTGGCACACCTTCGACGCGCGCAACAACATGCCGCGCATCGGCCGGGTGCTGATCGCGCGCGGCCGCGACGCCGCCGATGTTGCACTCACCAACACCTTCGGCCCCGCCCAGCTCACCAGCTTCAAAGTGTGGACCGATGAAGTCCAGCCGAGCGCGGCGAATCAGGCACTCATGTAGCGCAGGCGACTCGCCTGCCAACGAAACCGCCGCAGGCGAGGCGCCTGCGCCACAAAATCAAAAGCCCAAAAGCAGCAGGCCGCATTTTCGCAAATACGGCCTGCGCCACAAAAACATCACTTCGGCGTCTGCGCCTCGCGCCCGACCGGCCGGTAACGATCCATTACTTCGTCGAGCGATTCATTGGTGATGCGCGGATTGGCCTTCTGCAAACAGGCCAGCAGCACCGCCTTGTTCGCATGCACCCGCTCCGAGGTCGGCCGCGAACCCTGCGGCGCCGGATTCACGTCATGAAAGCAGGCCGTGAACTGCGCCGGCGCGATATTCAGATCGCGGCTGATCTTGTCCACCGGGCGATTCGGGTCTTCGCGCAATAGCGGCGGTTCGGCCGATGCAACCGCCGAAGACAACATCGCCAGCATCAAACACAAACAATGATTTTTCATGGCGTATCCTTTCACTACAGTATGCTCTATTCGGCTCCGCCCCCGCAGCGCCGTTGCGGCGCTGCTGATTTGCCTTTGTGGCGCAGGCGCCTCGCCTGCGGCGGTGATATTCAGAATCACCCTCGTCGAAAATCGAGACGCCCCCCCGTAGCGCAGGCGACCCGCCTGCATTCGTTACGTTCGCAGGCCGCATTGTCGTAAATACGGCATGCGCCACAAAAGCAAAAACCTCAAACAGCAGGCCTCATTTTCGAAAATGCGGCCTGCGCGACAAGCCCCGAACAAGTGCACTGCGAGTCACAAACGCACCATCCCAACGCAGCAAAAAACCCGCAAACCCGTTTGCCTGAAACCACACTCCGGCGCATGATTGGTGCATGCGTTTTCACGCGCACACCTCACCAACCAATTCACGAATCAACGAGCAAACCATCTTGAACCCGAACCTGAAGCCCACTATTTTCGCCCTCGCCGCACTGTGCGCCACCACCACCGCCTTCGCCGCCGACAAGCTGGCCAAGGATTATCCGAACAAACCGATTCGCGTGATCGTGCCCTCGCCCGCCGGCGGACCGCCCGATCTGGTGATGCGCATGCTGCTGCCGTACTACAGCCAATCACTCGGCCAGCCGCTGGTGATCGACAACCGCACCGGCGCCGGCGGCGTGGTCGGCAGCGCGACGGTGGCGAAGGGCACGCCCGACGGTTATACGTGGCTGCTCACCACCGCCTCGCACACCAACACGCCGCCGTTCAGCAAGAACGTGCCGTTCGATCCGGTGAAAGATTTTTCGCATGTCACGCTGGTGGCGCAGAATTTCGGTCAGGCGCTGGTGGTGCCGACCAACGCGCCGTCTAAAAGCGTAGCGGATCTGATCGCGGCGGCCAAGAAGGCGCCGGGCAAACTGAATTACGCCTCGGCCGGCATCGGCACCGCCAGCCACATCCCCGCCGAGGTGATGAAATCGATGGCCGGCGTGGATATCGTCGACGTGCAATACAAGGGCGTACCCGAAGGCGTCACCGACACCATCGCCGGCCGCATGGACCTGATGTTCGTCGGCACGCAGATCGCGCTGCCGCTGCTGCAGAGCGGCCGCCTGCGCGTGCTCGCACTCACCGGCGCCAAACGCTGGAAAGGCATGCCCGACGTGCCGACCATGCAGGAGTCGGGCTTCAAAGGCTACGACCTCATCAACTGGTTCGGCCTGTGGCTGCCGCCCGGCGCCTCACCCGCGCTGCTCGCGCGCCTGCACGCCGAGACGGTCAAAGCGCTGGCCGCGCCGGAAGTGGTGAAACAGTTCGATGCGCAGGGGCTTGAAGCGGTGGGCCTGCCGCCGGCGGAGTTTTTGAAATTCGTGACCGCACAGTCGGCGTTCATGAATGAGCTGGCGCGGAAGATTGATGCGGCGGCAAAGCCTTAGTCGCAATTGTTTGGTGCCGTAACGGTCTATTTACCCCCACCCCAACCCTCCCCCGCGCATTTCATGCGCAAGGCAGGGAGCGAAATTCGTAGCCCGGAAGGAGCGCAGCGTATTCCGGGGTTGTAGCGCAGGCGACCCGCCTGCATCGTAAATAAACGCAGGCCGGCTTTACGAAAACCCGGCCTGCGCCACAAAAGCAAAAAAAGCTAAAACAGCAGGCGAGTCGCCTGCGCTACAAAAACCCGTCGCTCCCGCGAAGGCGGGAGCCCAGTTTTTTCCAATCTGTCAGCGTGGGCAACAAAGTTGCCCACGCTGACAGGCTTGCACGGCGAAACGCTACGCTATACACTTGGCGGATGATTAGGTCTTTCCGGCACAAAGGACTGCAATCGTTTTTCGAGACCGGCAGCAAGGCAGGCATACAGCCGCACCATGCGCCCAAATTGGCGCGACAACTTGCTCGACTGGATCTCGCCAAAACCGCCGATGATATGAATGTTCCGGGATGGCGGCTTCATGCGTTGAGCGGCGACCTCGCCGGGCAGTACGCAATCACGGTCAACGGCAATTGGCGATTGACCTTCACATTTGAAGGCAATGATGCCGTGCTGGTGAATTATCAGGATTACCATTAGGAGCAACGAATGACGCGCATGCATAACCCGCCGCACCCGGGCGAAACGTTGCGGGAGGATATCCTGCCCGCCCTGAATCTGAATGTCACTGAAGCCGCCGCCCAACTCGGCGTTACGCGTGCGGCGCTGTCGCGCGTGTTAAATGGCCGCGCGGCGATATCCCCGCAAATGGCGTTGCGTCTGGAGGCATGGCTGGGCGTGAAAAACGGCGGCCGTGCCGACCTATGGATTTCACAGCAAGCTGCACATGATCTGTCGAAAGCGCGCAGGGCCGGCGCACCGAAAGTAAAACGTGCGGTAGTCGGGCGCGGCATTCGGGTTGCTTGATACGGGGAGTGCCGCCAAACGCGGCTCGTAGAGCGAATAAGCGCAGCGGGGTTGTGGCGCAGGCGCCTCGCCTGCGTCGGTGACATGTACAAAGTCCATGTTCATTAAGTCGTTCTAACCATTTTGGCGAAGGCCGGTTTTTCGAAATTGAGGCTTTCGGAGGTTACATACGGCGGAATGCGCTTCGCTTTTCCGCCCTACAACGGTACAACAACGCGGCGGCGCCCCCACCCGAACCCTCCCCCGCGCATTTCATGCGCAAGGGAGGGAATGTTGTGGTAACAATGCCGGCAGTGGGTCCCTTCCCCTGCGATAGCGGGGGAAGGACAGGATGGGGGCAACGCGCCGGCGCCACACCAAATGGCGCAGGCCGGTGTTACGAAAATGCGGCCTGCGAACGTCACCGCCGCAGGCGAGGCGCCTGCGCCACAACTGCATTTACTTCACCCCTCACCCCTGCCCTCTCCCTCAGGGGGAGAGGGAGAAACCCGACAAGGGGCAGCGGTTTTCGTAGCGCAGGCGAATCGCCTGCATCGTTAAAAGCAGCAGGCCGCTCTTACGAAAACCCGGCCTGCGCTACGGGTGCGGCTCCCCGGCCTCGGGTAAACCATGCGGATATACGCTAGGGAAACTGCCGTCGCTGGTGGAGAATTCTAGAAATTAGAATGCGATCACCGCGCACGCTATAAATAATTGAGAACGGATAACGCGAAAGCACCAGTTCCCTGTGCGGCGAGGCCATTCGTTGCTTGCCGAGTAGCGGATCAGCTTCGAGCAGAATCGCCCGCTGCTGTATATGCGCAATGACCGCGTCAGCCGCCGATTGATTGTCCTGCGCGATGTATTCTTCGATAGCCAGCAGGTCTTGAGCGGACCGCCGGGACCACTCAAGCCGTTTTTTTGGCCTTGCTGACACGCTTGGCTCTTTGCTTGGCAAGCGCTGAGGAAACCTGCGCGGTCGTCAGAACACGTCCGGCCGCATGATCAGCGTCACCCTGCGCGATTGCGCGCTCTTTCCATTCCAGGTAACTCAGATGCTCAGCGATCGCCTTGCGCGCGATCGCCGCCGGCGCGATACCCTGAACGTGCGAAACTTTTTCGAGGCGCGCCAGCAGTGGCTTGGGCAGTTTCACGAAATCGTTCATTTCTGTACTCCTGCACTAACAGTGTTCCTATTCTAGCCCGTAGGGCGGAAAAGCGTAGCGCCTTCCGCCGCATGGTGGCGTTAAATGATCTCATTCGGCGGATTGCGCTTTGCTTATCCGCCCTACGAATACATATGCGGGCTTACCCCTCACCCCTGCCCGCTCCCTCAAGGGGAGAGGGAGATGTTGCTACTTCACCGCGAACACCCACACCACGCCGCCCTGCGGCACGACCGTATTTTTCTTCAACGAGTCGTTGAGGCGGCCGGTCATTTTTTGCGCATCAACGCCCCAGCCCGATTGCACGGCGATGTATTGCACGCCATCGACCATGTATGAGCTCGGCACGCCGGTGATACCGGAGTTGGTTTTGAATTCCCACAGCAGTTTGCCGGTCTTCGCGTTGAGCGCGTGGAACTTGCGGTCAGCCGAACCGCCGCCGAAGACGAGGCCGCCGCCGGTGGTGAGCAGCGGGCCCCAGTTGGGCTGCATGTCGGGGTAGTTGAACGTCCACACCAGTTTGCCGCTGTCCATGTCCCAGGCCTGCACTTCGCCGATGTGATCGGCGCCTTCGCGCGGGAACACGCGCGTTTTCGAGCCGTCGGTGCCGACGTAACGCTTGCCCGGCGCATACGGCGCGATTTTCGCTTCGCCGGCCATGGTGGTGCAGATGTTCTGCTGCGCCGGAACGTAGAGCAGCCTGGTCTTCGGGTTGTAGGCTTCGGGCGGCCAGTCCTTGCCGCCCCAGTGCGACGGGCAGATCGTGACCGTCTTGCCGATCTTCAGCACCTTGTCCATGTCATAGATCGGGCGGCCCGTCTTCGGCTCGAGGCCGAGGATCACGTCGTGTTTGACGAAGGGCTTGCCTTCAACAAAGTCGATGCTGTCGGCCTTGCGCTCGAGCAGCCACAGATAACCGTCGCGCCCCGCGTGCACCAGCCCCTTGAAGGTGCGGCCGTTGCGCGTGACGTCCATCAGCACCGGCGCGGAAACTTCATCCCAGTCCCAGCTGTCGTTCCAGTGATATTGATGGCTGCCCTTGATCTTGCCGGTGTCCGGGTCGATGGCGACCACCGAGGTCGCGTTTTTATTGTCGCCGGTGCGCGCATCGGCCGGCCACGGGCCGCCGTTGCCGGTGCCCCAGAAGGTGAGGTTCAAGTCCGGATCGTAATTGCCGGTGATCCACACCGAAACGCCGCCCGTCTTCCAGGTGTCGCCCGGCCATGTTTCATTGCCGGGCTCGCCGGGGCCGGGGATCATGTGCGTGCGCCACACTTCCTTGCCGGTTTCCGCGTCGAGCGCGGCGATGTAACCGCGGATGCCGAATTCGCCGCCCGAGCTGCCGACCATCACCTTGCCCTTGGCAATCAGCGGCGCCAGCGTGAAGTAATACGAGTTCTTGTATTCATCGACCTTGGTGTCCCACACCACCTTGCCAGTGGCGGCGTCCAGCGCGACGACATGCGCATCCATGGTGGCGAGATACACGCGGTTGCCGTAGAGCGCCACGCCGCGGTTGGTCGGATGCGGCTGCTGCACGTCGTCGGGAAATTCGCGCTTGTATTGCCAGATCTGATCGCCGGTTTTGGCGTTGAGTGCGAGCACCTGATTCTGCGGCGTCGAGATGAACATGATGCCGTTGTTGACGATCGGCGGCGCCTGATGGCCCTCGACCTGACCGGTCGAATAGCTCCACACCGGCACCAGACGCTTGACGTTGGCGGTGTTGATTTTGTCGAGTGGGCTGTAGCCCTGCCCGTTGTAGGTGCCGCGATACATCAGCCAGTTCTGCGGCTCCGGCTTCAGCAGGCGCGCGTCGGTCACCGCATCGTAGGCCATTGCCTGTTGCGCCAGCGTGAGAGCCGCCGCACACAGCATCCACTGCAAAGCTTTTTTATTGTTCATGACACTCCTCCCCGGTTGAGCCACATTCGATACATCAGAAGCGAACCATTTTTTCGCTGACGACTAGTTGGTAGTTCCGCCGACACGCCCGGTAAATGCGCCGGCCACCACAATCTGGCCATCGACGATTTTGATTGGCAGCCCGGGCAGGCGGCGCGGCGCCGGCCCGCCGATGACTTTGGCGCCGTCGGCGGGGTCGAACTCCGAATCGTGGCAGGGGCATTTCAACGACTGCTTGTCGGCCGCCCACGCAAAACTGTCGCAGCCCGAGTGCGTGCACACCGCGGAATAGGCCACCACGCCCTGCGCCGAGCGTTCCGTCGTTTCGCCCTGCAGGCGCGTCGGGTCGAGCCGCATCACCAGGATTTGATTCAGGCGCGAGCCGTCGCGCACGGTGCCGCTCGCCGCCTCCTGCGGCATCGCGGTGACCGGCGGCCCGCCCAGCGGCAATGCCTCCGGTTTGACCGGTTTGCCTTTGTCGTCGCCATCGGCATAGACAAGGCGATCGCCCTCCTGCGGGCGCGCGTTGCGCGGGTCCGCAGTCTGCGCGCGGGCGCACGGCGGCAACAGCATGCCAATGCCCGTGCCGAGTGCCGCCTGCAACAGGCAGCGTCGGTTGTTGCTCATTATTATTTTCTCCCCCGCGGGAAATTTACTCCCGTTGCCGGCGGTTGGCCAGCATGACGGATTCATGCGGCGACTGCTGCCGTGCAACATGTTTCAGGCGTAAGGATTTTGTAGCGCAGGCGACTCGCCTGCAGCGGTAACAAACGCAGGCCGTTTTTTCGAAAACCCGGCCTGCGCCACTTAAAACCAGCTCATATTTATGAAGCCCGAAAATGAGGGAATGCGTCCCGGTCCTGCTTACCGATGCAGGCGGGTCGCCTGCGCTACGAGGGCGCTTTAGAAAATACTGCGCAACGCCTTGCCGATGCGCGCACGCAGACCGCTTGGTGCGGGTTCGCTTTCCGCTTCGACATCAGCCAGCAACACGGTTTTGTCGGGATCGTCAGCGGGTGCCGCGGGGCGTTGCGATTCGGCGTTCGTCACCGGCGCCTGATCGGTGTCGGCGAGTTCGCTCATGCCTTCGAGCATGGCAGTTTTCGAGACTTCGAAACCGGCCGCATCGATGTAGTGGCCGGCCGCCTGCACCGAGCGCGTGAGCAGTTCGCGCATTGCCGCGGCGTCAATTGGAATGGTTTTGGAGAAGCGCTTGTTGTGCGCGTCGAGCGCGAGCGCGCGTTCTTCGGCGTCATTGATGCGCGCCAGCGCGCACAGCTCGCGCGCGTAACCGGCGCATTGCCACAGCCGCCCGTTGGCATCGCCGGCAACCTGCACTTCGCCGCGCGGCAGCGGCGCCAGCGCGTTGACGATGGGCGCGGGCAACTGCCAGTGGCGCGCGACACCGATGCCGAGTTCTTCAAAACTGATGCCGAGCACCGCGCGCGCGGCGGAATCGTCTTTGACGCCCTCCTGAAACACGCGGCGCGCGATCTCGCCGTACTCTTCGGGCAGGTAATAGATGGTGAGCAGTTCGCCCAGCGGACTGAACATGCCGCAGATGAACAGTTCTTCAACCGCCGGGATGCCGCTGATGCGCCCGACGTTGCGCGAGATGAGGCCGGCGACAAAGGCGTCGGTCAGCGCGGCGGCGATCGCGGGATTCTTTTTGCCGTTGGCGCCGCTGGCCAGCATCATGGCGGTGGCCATCGAGCGCAACTGGCCGACGCCGAGGATGGTGATCGCATCCGACACGCGCGTGACCTTGCCCGCGCCCATCGCGGCCGAGTTCACCAGGCGCAGCAGCTTTTGCGTCAGCGCGAAATCGCGCATCACGGTTTCGGACAAGGCGCGGATCGAGGCAGCGTCGATCTGATTCGAAATCTGGTTGAGCGTGGTGATGCTCGCCGTCAACGCCGGAAAATCGCTCTTGTGCGACATGCGCCGCAGCAGGAATTCCACCGTGCTGTGCACCGTGGCCTCGCGCACCTGCACCTGATCGTGCCCGTTGCCGCCGACGCGGATGCGGTCGAGCGCGCGTTTCATCTCGCCGGCGTTGGCAAAGCGGCGCGCGGCATCCTTGCGCAGCGCCTTCAGCACGATGGCGTCGATCTCCGGCGCGATGCGCGGATTGCGCGACGATGGCGCCGTCGGCAGATCGTTCATGATGCGCGCGATCTGCGTCGCCGACGGTTCGCCTTTCGGGATCAGCGCTTCACCGGTCAGCATTTCATAGAACACCAGCCCCAGCGCATAGACATCGCGGCGGCAGTCGGTGGCGCCGCTGTCGAAACACTCGGGGGCCATGTAGCGCAGCGTGCCCGAGGTGTTGTCGAAATTCGTCGCGCGTTCGTGGCGCAGCAGGCCGAAATCGGCGACGCGCGCGCGATCGTTTTCGCCGACCAGGATGTTGGCGGGCTTGATGTCGCCGTGAATCAGGCTGCGCTCGTGAATCTGCGCCACGCCGGAGAGAATCTGGCTCATCATCACGATGGCGCTGGCCATCGGCATCGGGCCGTCGGCGGCGAGCATCTGCGCCAGCGAGCGGCCCTCGACATATTCGAACACCACATAGGGCGAGCCCTCGTGCATGCCGGCCTCGAACACCGGCACGATATTGGGATGGCTCAGCTTGCTCGCGGTCTGCGCGGTGGTGACCAGCAGGTCGGCCAGCATCGGATCGGGCGATGCTCCCAGCGACGTGGTCTTGATCGCGACCTCGCGGTTGAGCTTGGGGTCGCTGGCCAGATACACCACGCCCTCCGAACCGCGCCCGAGCACGCGCACCACGCGAAAACGGCCGACGTAGTAGTCATTGTTCTGTGGCAGAGGTTCGGACATCTCGCGCAGCCGTATCAGAGGTATCTACGGCGTTAACGGCGGAATTGGGGTGGGACTTGAGGGGTTGGCGCCCCCCTGTGCGGGGGAAGGCCTCACAGCATTTCGCAGGGCGGAAAAGCGCAGTGCCTTCCGCCGCATGCGGCTCTCATTGAATTTTTTTCATCCGGCGGATTGCGCTGCGCTTACCCGCCCTACGCCCTCTAATCCGGTTACTGCTCGATATTCACCGCGTAGTAACCGATCGAGCCGGTCTTCGAAGTGTCTTTCCACCAGTGCGGCGTCTTCGCCGGAATGGTGATGATGTCGCCCTTGACGACGTGGCGCAGTTCGCCGCCTTCGATGCGGCTGCCGTGCGTCTGCCCCGGCGAGACCACTTTCGGGTCGATGATCGTGCCGCCGGTCACGAGGTCGGCTTCGCCGTCGTAGATGATGAAGACATGGTTGGTCTTGTCGTGCATCTCGGCTTCGCGCGCCTTGCCGCGGTTGGCGCCGATTGCCACGCCGTTGTCGTTGACGACATAACCGCCCTTGACGAACATCTCGGCGACTTTCTCGTGACTGACGTAGTTGACGTTTTTGGGCACGCCTTCGGCGATTGCGGTTGATGCGGCGACAAGCATTGCGGCGAGCGTTGCGCTTGCAAGCATGGTTTTCATGGAACTCTCCTCCGGTTGTGATGTTATGCGGTCAATGGATGACGGGGCAGACGCGCGCAATCCAAATGAAACCGATTATTTGGCGCCGCCCTGCGCAATGTCGTTGCGGATGACCTTGCCGCCCTTCATCACGAACTTCACGCGCTGCAGTTCGGTGATGTCGGCGAGCGGATCGCCGGTGACGGCGACCAGATCGGCGTACTTGCCCTTCTCCACCGAGCCGATGCGGTCGGCCCAGCCCATTGCCTCGGCGTTGATAATGGTGCCGCCCTGAATCACGCGTGCCGGGTTCATGCCGGCGCGCTTGACCAGCCACTCGAACTCGATTGCCTGCGTGCCGTGCGCGATGGTCGAGCCGTCGGCGCCGCTGCCGACCATGACCTTCATGCCTCTGGTCGCCGCGCCCAGCGCAACCGCCTTCTCGAAGATCGGAATGATGCGGTACTTGCCGCCGGTGTTTTTGTTGTCGTTGTCGTCGATGTAGGGCTCGGTGTAGCGCACGATGGTCGGATCGTAGTAAAGACCCTTCTGCACCATCAGATCGGCCTGCGCCTGATCGAGGCCGAAGGCGTGCTCGATGGTGTCGCAGCCGGCGATGATGGCGTTCTTCTGGCCCTCGCCGCCGTAGACGTGGCAGCCGGTTTTTTTTCCGAGGCGGTGCGCCTCGTCGATCATCGCCTGCAGCACCGGCAGCGGGTAGGTCAGCACATACTGCGCTTCACCCGTCGGCGAAAACGAATAGGCGCCGGCCGGGTAGAGCTTGATCCAGTCCACGCCATGCTCGATCTGCTCACGCACCGCCGCGCGGCCTTCTTCGACCGAACGCACGACCATGGCGTGCATTGCGCTCTCCGGCGCGGTGGCCGGTTTGAAGCCCCAGACAATGCCGCGGCCGGCAACCTGATAGCGCGGCCCGTCGATACGGCCTTCGTCGATGGCGTTGCGGATATCGACGTCGCCGTAACCGTTGCCGTGCGAGGTCATGTCGCGCGCGGCGGTAAAACCCGCGCGCAGGTTGGCCTGCAGGTGCTGGATTGCGATCAGTGTCGAGGTTTCGCGCGACATGCCCGGTTTCGGATCGTTGAACATGTGCGTGTGCGCGTCGATCAGGCCGGGCAGCACCGTCGCATGGCGCAGATCGATGATGCGGGCGCCGGCCGGAATTTTGATTTTTCCTTCGGCGCCGACGTCGGTGATGCGCTCGCCGTCGAGCAGCACGACTTGCTGCGACAGCATTTTGCCGCTCTTGCTGTCGAACAGATGGCCGGCGCGCACCGCGGTCACCCCGGGCCCCGGCACGCATTGATAAACGCCGCCGTCGGAGCCGACGCAGGGCGGCGCACCGGCGCCGCGCCAGGGCGCCGGCGGCACTGCAAGCTGGGCGTTGACTGCGGTGGCGACAAACAGACAGGCGAGCAACGACGACGCGGCACGAATACGCATGACAACCTCCTCCAGTAGCCCTTCGATGGCCGGCGTATTTTTTATGTTTGCAATGCCGGTCGGGAATTCAGTCTACTGCCGGCGCTGTGTTGGGTAAAGCACGGTTTCCGCGACATCACGGCGCGCGGCGGCGGCTTTGTGAGAATATCGGGTCGCGGCAATCGCGCCGTCCTGTCAGGGAATCATGCAATGCGAAACCAACGCTTCACCGCACCGGCCGTCCTGATCGCGCTATGCCTGTTCGCCCGCGCTGCAGCGGCCGCGGAACCAACCGCCGCCGGCGTCTGGAAAACAATCAACGAAAAAACCAACAAGCCCGACTCGATCGTGCGCATCGTCGAGACCAACGGCGAATTCAGCGGCACGATTGAAAAGATTTTTCCAGAGCCGGGCGAAGACCCCGCGCCGAAGTGCGACAAGTGCGAGGGCAAATTCAAGAATCAGCCGATCATCGGCATGACCTTCATGTGGGGCTTCAAGCGCGACGGCGCCAAATACAGCGGCGGCGAGATCCTCGATCCCGACGAGGGGCAGATCTACCACTGCCGCATGGAACTCTCGGCCGACGGCGGCAAACTCGACGTGCGCGGCTACGTCGGCATCCCGCTGTTCGGCCGCACGCAGACCTGGACGCGCGAGCCCTGAACTGCCGGCGCGCCGCTACTTCAGCGGCTTGTCGAGCTTGATGAAGTAGACGCGGTTGTAATCGACGCGGTCGTTGGCGCCCGGCAGACGCTTGGCCGCGATGCCGCCCCTGCCATCCGGCACGATGCCGAAGTCGTCGTCGTTCGACACCGCGATCATGGTGTCGCTGATGACGGCGAGGCCTTCGGATTTGTCATGCGGGTATCCGCCGGGAAGGGCCAGCAGATCGACCACCATTTCCTTGCTCACCGGCACGATGCCGGCATCCCTCATTTCCGCATCGGTCAGCTGCTCGAGCGTCTTGCCGTTGACGAGTTTGCCGTTGACACCATCTGACGGATCGCTGATGTCGGTGGCCCCGGCAATATCGATCTTGTAGATCCGTTTGAGTTTCGACGGCGACTTCGGATCGCCCGGGAACAATTGGTCGCGTTCGGAGACAATGAAGCTGTGATCGGTGACCGCGGCAATTTCGCTGACCACCGCGCTGGCCGAATCGACGATATAGGCGTACTGCTTCGACGTGCCCGTCTTCGGATCAAAGGTAACGAGCCGATTGAGGCGCGAAGTCTTGCGCACCGCCGCGTCCGGATTGTCCACCGTGTTCTGCATCAGGCCGACCAGCGTTTTTTCGTCCGGCGTAATCGCCAGCCCTTCCATGCCGCGATTGGGCCGGCGCAGCGCGAGCACTTTCGGCAGCGACTTCCTGCCGGGAAACGGGCCGATGCGCTCGATGATTCTGCCGCCGGCATCGAGGTGGGCAATCCACGGGCCGTATTCGTCCGACACCCAGAATGTGCCGTCCTTCAAGGCGACCAGGCCCTCGCTGTCGAGACCGTCGGGATCGGTGCCGAGTTCATGGTCCTGCATGTCGACGGCGATCTCGCCGGTGTTGCCGTATTTCGGATTGGGCAGGCCGCTGATCTTTTTACCCTTGGCGTTTTTGATTTCGATGGTTTTGACCAGCACCAGCTTGTCGCCCTGCAGATGAAAGCGGCCAATGGTCGGCGTGAATTTCGGCAGCGGGAACACTTTCTTGTCGGCGTCGTTGCTGTCGGTGTTGGGGCCGCGATCGGTCAGCAGATAAAAATAGCCGGGCGCGCGCGGATCGGGCGCCAGCGCCGAGCCGTATCCGCCCTGGATCCTGACGCCATTGAACTCGCCGAGCACGCGCGGCCCGACGACCGTCGCAACATCCGGATATTTGATTTCAGCCGCCGGCGTGCTGCCGCAGGCCAGCAGTGCCGCCAGCGCCAGCGCGCGGCAGGTATTTTGATTTGATACAGCGGTCATCGCGGGTCTCCGGAAATTGAACGGGCATCGCAGCCGGCCGCACACGATACCGCGGCCGGTGTTACAAAACGGTTACACGCCGGACGGCAGCGCAAATGTGCCGTCGGCCGCCGGCGGAAAATCGTGTACTGCGACGATCGCGTCGATCGGCAGCACGCCGTAGATATGCGGAAACAGTTCGGCGCCGCCCTCGAGGTTTTCATGCCGGATCTCTGCCTTGACGCGCGCGGTATCGACACTCAGCAGCAGAAGATCGCGTCGCCCGCTGAAGATGCGGTTGGCAGTGGCCAGCACCTGCTGCGCGGTCGAGCAGTGGATGAAGCCTTCGCTGGCGAGGCTGTCGGCGGCGTAGGCATGCGCGGCAAGCGCCGCCTGCCAGTCGGCGCGCCGGGTGATGTGATAGATGATGCTCATGCCTGATTCAGCGATCGTGCGCTAGGCCTTGCTGCCGCGCGGACCGAGGAAGAACCACAGCAGCAATCCAAGCAACGGCAGAAACAGCACGATCAGTATCCAGATCACTTTTTTGCCGTTGCCGGCGCTGCTCTGCACGATGTTGAGGATCGCCCAGATATCGCCGGCGAGCACGAGCAATCCGCCAATACCGCGGTAACCGAAATCCATGTTGAATGTCCTTGGTTAATAATGCGGAGGGATTTCATCGAGCAGACTGCGCTGCTCGGGCGGCATCGACTGCTGCACCTGCTGGCGCAGGGTGACGATTTCCTGCTGCAACTGGTCGATGCGGCGCTGCTGCAGGTAAATTGTTTTGTTCAGTTCTTCGAGCATGTCCTCGGCGAGGCCGAGTTTGCTTTCGATCTTTTCGAGGCGTGATTCCATCGCGGGTTCCGGACGGCCAATAACCAAAGGTGGCAGTGTAATAGCTTCCGCGCGATGCCGGGAAAATGCGTGGAACGGATGGATGAATTCATTTACGCCGTTCCGGTCAGCTGAACGATGAAGAATCTAGTCGAGCTTCGCCCCCGACTCCTTCACCACCTTCGCCCATTTGACGATCTCGGATTTGATCAGCGCGCCGAATTCCGCCGGCGTGGACAGCGCGGGCTCGGCGCCGAGATCGACCAGCCGCGCATTCATTTCCGGCGTGCGCACGATCTTCGCCACCGCATCGTGGATTTTTTCGAGCAGCGGCGCCGGCATGCCGCCGGGGCCGAGCAGGCCGTTCCAGCCGATCGCTTCGTAACCGGGCACGCCGCCCTCGGCGACGGTCTGCACATCGGGCAGCGCGGGAATGCGGTTGGCGCTGGTGACGGCGATCGCGCGCAACTGGCCGTTCTTCACATAGGGCACGCCCGAAGGCGCGGTGGCGAAACTCAGCGCGACCTCGCCGGAGAGCAGGCCGATCATCTGCGGGCCGGCGCCCTTGTACGGCACATGCAGCAGCTTGATGCCGGCCATCATCTTCAGCATCTCGGCGGTCAGATGCGGCTGCGAACCGCTGCCGGCCGAACTGTATTGCAGTTCATCCGGCCGCTTCCTTGCCAGCGCGATCAGCTCTTTCAGGTTTTTTACCGGCACCGAGGGATGCACCAGCAGCACGCTCGGCAGATTGACGAGGTTCGTGATCGGCGTGAAATCGCGCATGATGTCGAACGGCAGCGTTGCGTAAATGGCGGGATTGATCGCGTGCGTGCCGACGGTGTTGATGTAGAGCGTGTAACCGTCGGGTTTGGATTTGGCGACAAACTCGGAGGCGATGTTGCCTGCCGCCCCCGGGCGATTGTCGGCGATCACCGGCTGGCCCCACTCCTCGGTCAGCTTCTGGCCGATCGAACGCGCGAGGATGTCGGAGGTGCCGCCGGGCGGGAACGGCACGACGATGCGGATCGGGCGCGACGGAAACGGCTGCGCCTGCAATATCGCAGGACACGCAAACACGCCGGCCACCGCCAGCACGGTAAATACAATGCGGGATACGCGTCGCGACATCACGGCCTCCTCCGTCCGTCGAACCAGCGGGCATCATAGCACTCCGCCTGACGCGGCCCCGCGTCTGCAATCGCGGCGCGGGCGTTGGACTTTTTTTCGAGGGTCGTTACAGCTGCGCTAATGCGTCGATCTGCGCTTTGCGAGGTGAGCCGCTTTCTCGGCGAGCCGGTGCCGTTCGTGCAATGCGGCCGCGGCGTCACCGTCGGCGCGCGGCCAGGCATTGAGCACGCGCTTGACGGCGGCATGCGCCATCGCCACATGCGGGTCATCGTGCAGGTAATCGATATAGCGTTGCGCGAATGCGCCGGCAATCGCCGGCGCCTGCGGAATCGACAGCACATGTTCGACCGCCGCGCGCACGGTGGCGGCCAGCGCGTCGCGTTCGTCCGCTGCGGCCTCGCGCACCAGATCGAGATCAACCATCAATTCGGACAGGCTGCGCAGCCACGCGAATTCCGCATCCGAGGTCAGCAGGTTCAGCAGTTCCCCGGCGGTGACACTGGTTGCATGTGCACGCTCGTAATCGCGCCGCGCATGCTCGAACAGCGTGCGGTGCAAATCGCGCAGTGCCGACGCCAGATCCTTCCAGTTTGCCGCTTCAACCATTGACGCGCCTCCCAATCGCCGGCAGACGCGCGCCCCCGTCCGGGTTGCTGCGTTGCGCCTACCGGCGGTCCCGCCGGTTGTCTTCGTCGTCGCGTTCACGCGCGTCGCGGTTGTAGCCGCCGTCACGATCACCACGATCCTCGCCGCGGCTTTCGCCGCGGTTGTCGCCGCTATACGCGCGTCCGCCCGGTTCGCCATACAGGCAACCGGTCAGCAACGCAGTCAGTGCAAGCAGTGTAACAGCAAGCTTTTTCATGAGTACTCCCGGGGTGGAAAGTTGTTAAAGGACGAACCGGCGACGGTTCGCGGGGATCGACGCACACGCTTACGGCGCCGGCGGTTTTACCGTGGCCGCCGCGTCGCGCGCGCGTTGCGCTTTTATTTCCTCGTCCTGCTGAAAGGCTTTTTGTTCGCCCGCGGTCGGGCCGCCCTTGTCAGAATTGCGCGCCTTGCTCTCTTCGCTTTTCTGACTGACGTCCGGACCGGCCCAGCCCGGGTTCTGCGCGATGACCGCCCCTGCGGCGAGCAAGCTGACCGCGACAACGACGAACGCAAGTTTCATTTTCAACGGTGTGGAAATCATCGACGGCCCCGGGGTCCGGTCTGCACGGAACGTTCCGGCAACACCGAAGCGAGGATCCCACTTGCGAATGCGCGGGTCTGTTCGGCAGCGCACCCTTGACGTCCGCCGGCCCCGGGCCCGCGCAACCATATCCGGGCGCAGCGCAACGACGGGTTTGAAAAGGATGTGCCGCCGCCGCTGCAGAAAAGCGTCGAGGCCCTGCTGCGCTGAACCCGCCTACTTTTCGGTGAGCGTCAGCAGGATATCCGCGTACCACGCGCAGTTGAGCCCGAGCGCTTCGTCGAGTTCGGGGTCGCGCGTGCCGGCATCGATGCGCGCGGAATGCACACCAAGGAGCTTCCACGGCAGGCCGCGGTCCTTCGCGTCGCCGTCGTTCGCGCGCATGACCACCGGTGCGCCGCTGGTGCCGCGGTGGGTGCGCGCGTCGGTGAGAAAGTAACCAAGCCCGCGAAACCGCAGACCGAAGGCCGAGGCGACCACCGCGTGGCGCACCACCGGCATGTGATGCAGGGTGTCGTGAAAGCCGAGCGGAAAACCGACCACCAGCAGCGAACTGCCGACCTCGACCTGATCGAGCGAAGTCTGCAAATGGTGCGGCGTAAAGGCGTGATAGACGGCGGTCTTCGGCAGCGCCGCGCGATCGAGTTCGATCACCGCGACGTCGATCTCGCCGGCGGCATCGGTGCCCTGCCGCCAGATGCTCTTGCCCTGTTTGTACAACGGTATCGAAAAACCGATCGATTTGGCAAGATTGTGCGGATCGGTGTGCAACTCGATTTCGATGCGATTGGGAAAATGCTTGCTCGGCTCGTCGATCATGACGTGCCGGCTGGTCACCAGAAACAGCCGCTCGTCGCGCTCGAAAAAAAAGCTGCTCGCGTTGGTCAGCGCGCGCTGGTTTTCGAAGGTCAGCAGACGCGCGGCGGAAAGAAGAATGGAATCGGTCATCGGAATCGCAACGGTTCGCACCCGCGTGCCGGCATCGGCGGGGTGCATCGTGCGAGGTTACCACCGCACGGCCGTCGGCCGTGCGTTATTTGCGGCGGACTATCGCCCCCGATCCGCGATGCGCCGCCAATGTGCGCTGGCGCACAGTCAGGCCGGCATCAGGGCCGGCTGCCGGTGCGCAGCAGCGCGGCGCGGTCGGAGGTGCGGCTGTGATACACCAGACTGGCCTGCTGATAGGCGCCGTTTTCGCCGCGCATGGTGTCGATATCGCGCGCCGCGACGAAATACAGTGCAAGCAGAAACCCGACAAGCGCCACGTCTTCAAATTTCATCATCGCCCCCTGTCGTAAACGATGTCACTGCGGCGGTTCTGGGACCATGCAGCTTCGTCGTGGCCGGCGGCTCGGGGTTTTTCCTCGCCCCAGCTGACGGTCTCGATTTGTTCATCCGCGACGCCCAGCACTTTCATGCCGGCCTTGACGCTATCCGCGCGCCGCTGCCCCAACGCAAGATTGTACTCGCGACTGCCGCGTTCGTCACAATTGCCCTCGACACGCACATGCGTCGCGCGGTGCGCAGCCAGGTAACCGGCGTGCGCCTGCAGCAACGGCTTGTACTGGTCGCGGATACCGGATTTGTCGAATTCGTAGTAAATGCTGCGCTTCGCCAGCGGTCCGTCGGGGTCGTCGAGCGGATCGACGGCGATGTGCGGCGTTTCGACCGCCCGCACCACCGGCTGCGGCACGGGCGCCGCGGCGACCGGCGCAGTCTGCGCCGGAGCGGCGGCGGCCGTGGTTTCGGTTTTGGGCGGCTGGCCGGCACAGCCGGCGATGAGGACAAGGACGGCAAGGGCTGGCAGGGCGGATTTCATCGGGCATTTCTCCTTGGGCAGGGGGGAATCGGCGGCGACACCGCGCCGGGTTGCAAAAATTACATTTCTACAAATGTATCTGGCCGGTTAGAATGGCTTATCCGCAACAAGTTCCCGTGGCAGCCGACCCGCATGAAAAGCAAAGGAAAATCCGCGCGCCCGGCGCGCAATCGCAGCGCAGCAAAAGCGCCGTCTTCGGTTGATCGCGCGCTGGCGCTGGCGCTGCTGAAAAAATTTCGCCTCATCATCAACGTCGCCAAGCGTCATTACCGGTGGGTCGAGGAGCAGTGCGGCATCAATGGCGCGCAGCTGTGGGTGCTTTGGGAAATCGACCATGCGCCGGGACTACGCGTCAGCGAACTGGCGGCGGCGATGGCGATGCACCAGTCGACCGTCAGCAACCTGATCGAGAAGCTCGCCCGCGCCAAACTGCTGCGACGCGCGCGCGATGACGCCGATCAACGGGTGGTGGCCCTTCATCTGACGGCCGCGGGCCGCGCGCTGCTCAAACGCGCGCCGCAACCGGCGCGCGGGCGGCTGCATGAGGCGCTGTTCAATCTGCCGCAGCACTCGCTCGCCGCGCTCGACACGCTGCTCGGCGGCGTGCTGCATGAAATGAATCCGGACGACAGGGCACCGATGCACAGGCCGCTGGCCGAACTTTTGGCGGGCAAGCCGTGATGCGCACCGCCAGCCGCTGCAATCGTCCACGTACATGAACCTGATTCTCACCGCGCTGCTGCTCGCGCTGTCGGTGCTTTCGGGCATGCTCGGCATCGGCGTGGCCTTTGCTGCAGTGCCGTTTCTGTCGCTCTACCTGCCCGATCTGGTCAACCAGGTGCAACCGTTGAGCCTTTTGCTCAACGGCTGCACCGCGCTGTTTTCGCTGATCGGTTTTGCCCAGGCCGGCCACGTCGACTGGCGCCGCGGCGCGCTGCTCGCCCTCGCGACGACGCTCACCGCGCCGCTCGGCGCATGGCTCGCGCATCTGGTCGATCCACTGTATATCTGGATCGTCTATTTCGCCGCCGTGATTTATCTGTGCTGGCGGCTGATGCGTCCTCTGACGGCGCGCCCGGGTAAGGAGAACTTCCGCCGTGGCCTGCTGCTGGCGATCCCGATCGCGATTGCGACCGGTTTTCTCGGCGTCGGTCCGGGCTTTTTGCTGGTGCCGGCGCTGATGCTGGCCGGTTTCAATGCGCGCGCCGCCGCCGGCATGAACGCGCTGGCAGTGACGCCGTCGTCGTTTTCCGCGCTGCTGCCGCACTGGTCAACCATGCAGCTCGATTTTGCGCTCGACACGCCGCTGGTGGTGGCGGGCTGCATCGGCTCGCTGATCGGTGCGCGGCTGGCGACACGGCAGGTCGCCGAGGACGATCTGCGCAAAATTCTGCTTGGCGTAATTCTGGGCGCGACGCTCTACCGGCTGGCGCGCATGGTGGTGTGAGGCGCCCGCCGTTGCGGCGCGCGATTTTTTCACTGTGCCGCGGCGATTGGCGCGACAATGCGGACCGCAGGGAAACCGCCGGAGAACGCGCGTGCTGAGCATCGTCGTATCGACCATTGTTTATTTCATCGCGAGCTTTTTGATCAAGCGCAAGCTCGACGAGATGGACATTCCCAAAAGCATGACGCGCAGCCTGACGATTTTCGCCGCCTCGCTCATCATCTGTTACGCGTCCGCTGCGCTGGTTGACTGGCTGGTCGGCGCGGTCTGAGCGTTGGTGCGACGGCGCGGCCGCAATGCACAGGAACGCAGCTCGACCCGTCAGGCTCTTGCTTGCGCTTGGCCTCGCGCTGTTGCTGCTGGCGGCCGGCCACAGCCGCGCCGCCGCCATCCTGTTCATCGGCAACAGCTTCACCTGGTACAACAACGGACTCGACAAGGAGCTCGAAGCGCTCGCTCCGGGCACCGTGACGGCGCGGGTGGTCGCCGGCGGCTACACGCTCGAGCAGCACTGGAACGAGGGCAAGGCGCTGCAGAAGCTGCGCGAACGCAAATGGGATTACGTGGTGCTGCAGGAGCAGAGCCAGACGCCGGTGTTCGATGCGCGCAAATACCATGACTACGCGCGCCGCCTCGGCGAAGAGATCCGGCGCAGCGGCGCGCGAACCATACTGCTGATGACCTGGGAGCGCCCCGACAGCGTGAAACAGGGCGTGACCACCGCCAACCTCGCGGCTTCGGTCAACGCGCTGGGCAGCCGGCTTGGCGTCAAAATCGCGCCGGCCGGTCTTGCCTTCGCGCATTCGTTGCAGCGCCGGCCCGGCCTGCCGCTGACCGTCGAAGACGGACATCCGACGGTGGCCGGCAGCTATCTCGCCGCCTGCGTGCTTTCCGGCACGCTGTTCGGCCGCAGCGCCGAAGGCATCGGTTACGCCGACCGCGGCATCGCCGCCGATATTCGCGATCATCTGCAGCGCGTCGCTGCCGAATATTTGCGATAATCCGGCCGGAGGAAAAATCCATGCACAAAACATTTTTGATCGCCGTGCTCGCCGCAGCCATGTCTTACGTCGCCGCCGCACAGGCGCAAACCTATCCGTCGAAGCCGATCCAGATGATCGTCCCGGTGCAGGCCGGCAGCGGCGCCGACGCGATCCTGCGCATCGTTGCCAACAAGATGTCGGAAAACCTCAAGCAGCAGATCGTGCTCGACAACCAGCCGGGTGCGGCCGGGCTGATCGCGATGGAGCGCGCGGCGCGCGCGCCGACCGACGGCTATGTGATCGCCGGCGTCAACGACGGCAGCCTGGTCATGACGCCGCATCTCTACAAGAAGGTGAACTACGACGCGCTCAACAGTTTCGATCCGGTCAGCCTGCTCGCGCAGATCAACTGGGTGCTGATCGCCAACCCGCACCTGCCGACGAAGAACATCAAGGAGTTCATTGCGCTGGCCAAGGCGCGCCCCGCCGAAATTGACTACGCCTCGGGCGGCAACGGCAGCCCCCAGCACATTGCGATGGAAGTGTTCGCTGCGCGCACCGGCATCAAGCTCAATCACGTGCCCTACCGCGGTGCCACCCAGGCCGCGCTCGACGTCGTCGGCGGTCAGATGCCCTGCATGTTCACGGCAACCTCGATCGTGCTCGGCAATATCCGCGACGGCAAGGTGCGCGCACTCGGCGTGGGCAGCGCCAAACGCTCGGCCCTGCTGCCCGACGCGCCGACGATCGCCGAAGGCGGCGTGCCCGGATTCGAATATTTCACCTGGGCCGGCATCTTCGTGTCGAAGGGCACACCGAAGGCGATCATCGACAAACTCAACGCCGAAGCGGTGAAGGCGGTCAATGACCCGGCCACGCGCGACCGTCTGCGCGAGAGCGCGCTCGATCCGGTCGGTTCCAGCGCCGAAGACCTGGGGCGCATCACGCGCGAAAGCTACGAGCGCATGGGCGCGCTGATCCGCAAGATCGGATTGCAGCCGCAATAAGCGCCCGCCGTGTCAGCGCGCATAATGCGCGTAGATATGGTAACCGCCGTCGGCGAGCACCAGCAGCACGTCGTATGGAACAGCAGGCGCGCCCTCCATGCCGGGGGAACCCGGTGGCATGCCGGGCACCGCGAGGCCGCGCGCGGACGGACGTTCGGCCAGCAACCGCTTGATCTCGCGCGCCGGTACGTGGCCTTCGATCGCATAGCCGTCGACCACGCCGGTATGGCAGGCACCGAGCGCATCCGGAATACCGTAACGCGCGCGATAACGCTCCGGGTCTTTGACATCCTCGGGCTTCACACGGAAGCCGCTGGCGCGCAGATGATCGATCCACGCGCCGCAACAGCCTCAGGTCGGACTTCGGTAAACGGTGACGACGGGCAGCGCCGCCAACGCCGGCCGCGCGGCGAAGATCGGTGCCGCCAGCAGGGTAGATAAAAAATGGCGTCGTTGCATCGCGGGCCTGTGTCGTTGCGTCGCGCGCGAACTAACCGTCGCGACGCCCGGCCACCGGCAGCTTCGGTGGCTTGGCGGGCTTGAGCGGTCCCCACAGGCGGCTGTAATAGCTGTCGGCAAGATTGAGCGCAGCGACCGGGTTGTGACCCAGCACGCGGTCTTTCGCCACCAGCACGGTGGTCAGACCCCTGGCGTGTTTGAAGAACAGGCTGTCGTGGCCGATGCACAGCCCCATCACGACGTTGAATTCGCAGCCATGCGCGTGCAGCAGTTCAGCCTGCGCGACCGGATTGCACAGTGCCTCGAAATTGCCGGGGCGGATTTTCTCGCTGTCGGCGACGCCGACCTCTTCTTTCGGAATGTTGCCGTTCTTGCAGGCAACCGAGACGACTTCAAAGCCGTGGCTCTCAAGGATGCCACTGAGCACATAGGCGTGATCGACGAAGCTGATGCAGTTGGCGATGCCGATTTTTTTGAAGCCCATGCGCTTGGAGAATTCGATGATCTCCTCGACCCGCGTCCATTTGCAATAGCCGGCGGACTCGACGACCGCCGATTCGCGCGCGATCTTGCGCGTTTCGGGTTCGCCGTAAATCGCGTGCGCATCTTCCTGCGTGGCCGGGTCGACTCTGCTCGGACAGAAGCCGGGGCCGCGCGCCTCGGCTTCGCCGTTGCGACAGGCGCGCACCTCCGGCGGGCAATAAGCGCAGGCTGGATCCTCGTATTTCATGACCGCTCCGGTGCGAATGACATATCGCGACTCTATGCGCGCCTGCGCCCGGCCGTTTGATCCACCTCAAGGCCGGCGCGCGTAGTCACAGCGCGCCGGCCGGCGGGGAAACGGTTGCTCAGCGCACCACGAGAACCGGAATCTTCGAATGCACCAGCACCTTGGTCGTCTCGCTGCCGAGCAGAAAGCCCTGCAGGCCGCGGCGCCCGTGCGAGGCCATGACGATCACTTCGCATTTGCTCTTGGCCGCCTGCTTGATGATCGCCTCGTAGGGCGACTCGTTGACCAACGATACGCCGGCGCATTCAACGCCGGCGGCGGCGGTGCTTTCCGTCACTGCGTCGAGCACTTTCATCGACGCAGCAGCAGCTTCACCCTGATATTTTTTCTGCACCGGCGCGGACAACCCCGCCGGCACCGCAAAGGTCTCGCTCAACACCTTGCGGTAGTCGGGCACGACATTGAGGAAGGTGATCTTCGCGCCGAACGCCTTGGCCAGCTTGATCGCCTCATTCACCGCCTTGTTCGACAGCTTGGAGCCGTCGGTCGGAACCAGAATATTCTTGTACATGATGATTTCTCCTTGTCGAATCCGTGACTGATGACCTGAGATCAGGTTAGCACCGCGAAAACGCCACATTCCTGATCTAGGTCAAAAACGGGCGATTCGACACCATTGCGCCGTCAACGCCTGCGCGAGATCAGCTTCAGCGAGCTGATCATTTCCTCGTCGGCCGTTTTCGCTGCTCGTTGATTTCACCGGACAATTTGAGCAGCGCATGAACGCCCTGCGCGACGCGTGGATTGGTCGCCCCGTCGATGCCGCCGGCGGACGTTGCGGCAGGGGTGTTCAGGACGACCACCCTGCTGCCCGATGGCACCGTTTTATTGGTTGCGGCCGGCGCCGCCGCCGTCCGTCCTTTGCATAGATTTAACTCTATTTACATTGTAACTAAATATCATTTTACTCTATGCATATCAAACCCTATGATGCGCCCACTTCAACACTCGCGCGCCCCGCCCATGACACTGCTGGCCAACCTCCTGATTGCACCCGTGCTGTTCTTCGCCCTCGGCGCCGGCGCCCAGGCCTGCCGCTCCGATCTCAAGTTCCCGCCTGACCTGACCAAGGCGCTGTCGATCTATCTGCTGATCGGCATCGGCCTGCACGGCGGTGCGGAACTCGCGCACGCCGACCTCGGCAAGGCGGTGAGCGCGGTGCTCGCCGCAGTCGCGCTCGGCGTCGCACTGCCGCTGATCGCCTACACCGCGCTGACGCGTTTGCTGCGCATCGACCGTCTGAATGCCGCCGCCGTCGCCGCGCACTACGGTTCGGTGAGCGCGGCAACCTATCTGACCACGGTGGCCTGGCTGCAGTCGCGCGATATCCCTTTCGAAAGTTATCCGGTGATCATGCTCGCCGTGATGGAGTCGCCGGCCATCATCGTCGGCCTGTTGCTGGCGCAGGCGGCGCGGCACGACCATGCCACCAACGGGCGCACCTCGGGCGGCGCGCTGATCGCCGCGCTCACCCACGGCAGCGTGGTGCTGCTGCTGGGCAGCATGCTGATCGGCGCCGTCATCAGCCCGGCCAGCCAGCAGACGGTCGAACCGTTCTTCCGCGGCATCTTCATGGGTGCGCTGTGCCTGTTTCTGCTCGAGCTCGGCATGGTGGCCGCCAACCGCATGGGCGAGTTTCGCGCGGTCGGCCTCAAGCTGATCGTCTTCGGGCTGACGATGCCGCTGGCGGGCGCCGCACTTGGCCTTGCGGTTGCGCACCTGTGGCTCGATTTCGGCGTCGGCGGCATGACGCTGGTCGCGGTGCTGGGTGCGAGCGCTTCGTACATCGCGGTGCCGCCGGCGATGCGGCTCGGTGTGCCGGAAGCCAATCCCTCGCTGTATCTGACACTGTCGCTGGGCGTGACCTTTCCGTTCAACGTGGTGGTTGGGATTCCCCTCTATCGCAGCGTTGCCGAATGGCTGGCGGCATGAGCGCGCCGCTGGTCGGCGTGGTGATGGGCAGTTCCAGCGATTGGGACACGCTGCAACACGCGGCGCTGAGTTTGCGCGAACTCGGCATCGCGCATGAAGCTCAGGTGGTGTCGGCCCACCGCACGCCCGACCGTCTGTTCGAATACGCGGAAACAGCGCAGGCGCGCGGACTCAAATGCATCATCGCCGGCGCCGGCGGTGCGGCCCACCTGCCGGGCATGCTGGCGGCAAAGACCGCGCTGCCGGTGCTCGGCGTGCCGGTGGCTTCGCGCCATCTGCAGGGCCTCGATTCGCTGCTGTCGATCGTGCAGATGCCCAAGGGCATACCGGTGGCGACCTTCGCCATCGGCGACGCCGGCGCTGCCAACGCCGGCCTGTTTGCCGCCGCTCTGCTCGCCGCCAGCGATGCGGCGCTGGCGGCGCGGCTTGCCGCCTTCCGCCGCGCGCAAACCGAACGCGCCGCGGCAATGACGCTGCCGTCCTTGCCATGATACTGCCCGGCGCATGGCTAGCGGTTCTGGGCGGCGGACAACTCGGGCGCCTGTTTGCGATGGCGGCCAGGCAGATGAGCTTCCGCGTGCTGGTGCTCGATCCCGATCGCGACTGTCCTGCCGCCGCGGTGGCCGATCGCCATTTATGCGCGGATTATCTTGACGACGCCGCGCTCGCCGAAATCGCGCGCAGCTGCCGCGCAGTGACCACCGAATTCGAAAACGTGCCGGCGGCGGCGCTCGAACGCCTCGCCCGCGACGTCGTCGTGCGGCCGCACGGCGCGCATGTCGCGATCGCGCAGGACCGCATCCGCGAAAAACAGTTTCTTGAATCCAGCGGCGCGGCGATCGCGCCCTGGCGCGCGATTTATGGCGCGAGCGATCTGGCGCCGCATTTGCTCGACGGCCTGCTGCCCGGCATTCTCAAATGCAGCCGCTCGGGCTACGACGGCAAGGGCCAGTGCCGCGTGCGCGACGCCGCCGCCGCGCTCGCCGCATTCAACGACTTCGGCGGCATGCCCTGCGTCCTCGAAAAGCAAATCGATCTCGCCACCGAGATTTCGGTGGTGGTCGCGCGCGATGCGGCCGGCCGGAGCCTGACCTATCCGGTAGCGGAGAACATGCACGCGGAGGGCATTCTCGACGTCAGCATAGTGCCCGCGCGCATCGCACCGGCGCTCGCCGATGCCGCGCGCGCCGCTGCGCTGGCCATCGCGGACGGCCTCGATTACACCGGCGTGATGTGCGTCGAATGTTTTGTGCAGAAGGACGACAGACTGCTGGTCAACGAAATCGCGCCGCGCCCGCACAACAGCGGCCACTACAGCATCGACGCCTGCCTCACCTCGCAGTTTGCGCAGCAGGTGCGCGTGCTCGCCGGACTGCCGCTGGGCGACGCGAGTCTGCTGCGGCCGGCGGTGATGGTCAATCTGCTGGGCGACCTGTGGCGCCACGGCGAACCGCACTGGGAGCGCCTGCTGGCCGAACACAACGTGCGACTGCATCTCTACGGCAAACAGACGGCACGGCCGGGTCGCAAAATGGGTCATTACACCCTGCTCGGCGACAGCGCAGCGCCCTGCTACCGCGCGGCACTGCGCATGCGCGAAGCCATCGCCGGCGCCTGATCTGCCGCCGCGCTTTGACAGCGCGCGCGGCGGATGGCACATTGCGGGAGCGCGGTATCAAAGGGACCGAACGAGCCCGCCGCCGAACGTCAAACCGGGAGGAGATATTCATGCGCCATTTCGCACGCACGCGCTTTGCGCTCGCTGTTTCGATTGCTGTTTGCTTTACCGCCGCGGCATCCGCCGCCGATTACAAAATGACGGTCAACGGCGACCGCCTCGTCAACGCGCAAAACGAGCCGCAGAACTGGCTGATGATGAACGGCGACTACGGCTCGACGCGCTATTCGAAGCTCACCCAGATCAACCGCGACAACGTCAAGGATCTGCGCATGGTGTGGGCGATGGCGCTCGGCGGCATGCAGGACGTCGGCGCCAACGGCCCCGAGAACGAGGTCAATCCGCTGATCGACAACGGCTATATGTACACCACCGACGGCTGGGGCACGGTCTACAAGATCGATGCGCGCAATCCGAACAAGGGCGAATTCGTGTGGGTCTGCGATCCGGGCGTTTCGCACAAGGGCAATGTGTCGCGCACCCGCGGCATCGCACTGTGGGAGGATCTGGTCATCGCCAACCTGCCGGACGGGCGCATTATCGCGATCAACCGCGAGAACGGCGAAATCGTGTGGGACAAGAAGGTGCTGGTCAAGGACGAGTTCGGCAGTTCGGAAAAATTCTACGCCGCGCCGATCACCGCAGACGGCAAGATCATCGTCGCCAACGGCGCCGGCGACGGCAAGACGCGCGGCTGGGTCGCGGCCTTCGATGCGCGCAGCGGCAAGGAATTGTGGCGCTGGTACGCGGTGCCGAAGCCGGGCGAACCCGGCAGCGAAACCTGGAAGGACAAGAACAACGCGTGGAAAACGGGCGGCGGCGGGCTCTGGCAGACCGGCTCCTACGATCCGGCGACCCGCCTGACGATCTGGGGCACCGGCAATCCGATTCCGCAATACGATCCGCAGGCCCGCCCCGGCGACAATCTCTACACGGATTCGGCGGTGGCGATCAATATCGACACCGGCAAGCTGGCCTGGCACTTCCAGTACACGCCGAACGATTCCTGGGATTACGATGAAGTCGGCGTTCACATGCTCTACGACACCGTCATAGACGGCAAGCCGCGCAAGGTGGTCAGCCACTTCGCTCGCAACGGCTTTTTTTATTCGCTCGACCGCACCAACGGCAGGTTCATCAAGGGCGAAAAATACGTCAACGACCTGAACTGGACCAAGGGCCTCAACCCGAAGACCGGCATGCCCCTCGAGTACGATCCGAAACTCGACGTGCAGGTCTACAACCCGGAGGCGCGCGCCTTGCGCGGCGACCCGACCAAGCGCACCTGTCCGACCTGGCACGGCGGCGTCGCCCACCAGCCGACCGCCTACAACCCGGTGAAGAAGATTGCCTACGGCGCCGGCATCGAGGGCTGCTTCTCGCAGAACGGCGCGATGGTGGCATTCCGTTCGCCGAACGGCGGCATCGACGAAAAGAACAGCGAAAAGCGCACTTACACCAGCGATCTGTATTACGGCTCGGTGACCGCTTTTGACACCGTCAACCACAAGGTAATCGCGAAGGCCATCACCGACATCGAAGTGCGCTCGGGCACCATCGCCACAGCGGGCGGCCTCGTCTTCACCGCCTTGCAGGACGGCTGGATCATTGCCTACAACGATGAGACGCTCGAGGAGCTGTGGCGCTTCAACGTCGGCACCACGCTCAAGGGCGCGCCGGTGACCTACTCGATTGGTCCGAAACAGTACCTCGCGGTGCAAAGCGGCGGCCGCCACCTGCATCCGGTCAAATACGACAAGCTGGAAAATTCGGCCTATCTGTTCGTGTTCTCGCTGAACTAGGGCGTGTTCACACAAGTGGATAGCGAAGGCTTTCAACGATCAGGGCGAAATGGATAAAAGCCAAGAACATTATGTCGAGTTTCTCGAATCGCGAGAAGATGCGACGAAAGCCTTTGAGTCGGCGAAACAATCGTT
>CAISYC010000050.1 GCA_903889565.1 uncultured beta proteobacterium | reverse complement strand
CTCGACACCGCGCCGTTCGAGGCCTACCACGTCACCTGCGGCATCACCTTTACCTTCGGCGGGCTGCGCATCAATCACGAAAACGGCCAGGTGCTCGATGTCAGCCTGCAACCGATTCCCGGCCTCTATGCGGCCGGTGAAATGGTCGGCGGAATTTTTTACTTCAACTACGCCGCCGGCACCGGCCTTGTCTCAGGCTCGGTATTCGGACGCATCGCCGGCGACGGCGCGGGGGATGCGGTCAAGGACAAGTAACCGCTCGTTTCACCGCAGACAGAAGGGGCGCGCAAGCGCCCCTTTTCTTTTGTTGCTCGAATTTTGTGGTCCGAAAGGTTACAGCGTATTCCGGGTTACGGGGCTCAGTGCCCGCTCAATCCGGCGTCACGCCCGCTGTCTTGATGACGCGGCGCCAGAGGACGGGATCCTTGTGGATCAGCGCGCCGAACCCCTGCGGCGCGCCGGCGCCGTCGTCAACCGCATCAACTCGCCGACATCGGCGCAGCGCTCAATGCGCGACACCGCATCGCAGATCTGCGCCGCGCGCAGCTCACCGATCACCGGCACGGCGAGGTTTTCGAATTTGCCGCGCAGCTCGTCATCGGACATCGGATTTTCGATCGAGCCCTTCGGAAAATCGACCTGCGATACGTAACGCTCGCCGGAGAGCATGGTCATGGTGGTATGGCAGGACACGCCGCGCGGCAGCTTCGCATCGGTTTCGATGCGCGTCAGATCCATCAGACGGCGGATTTCCTTGTTGCCGAGTTTGCTGTTGGTGTACTGCGCGAGCAGCGCGTTGCCTTCGATCAGGGCCACCGCCACCGAATAGGGCAGACTGACCTGCGCCTCGTGATAGGTGCGCGGCGCGATATTACGGTGGTAATGCGACCAGTCGGGATGACGCTTGACGACGATGCTGCGAATCTGGTCGAGGGCCGGCGCGTGCTTTTTCCGGATCTCGAGCGCGCAATCGATCGCGTTGTGAATCGGCCGCGCGCAGGAGTACGGCTTGAACTCGATGCGCAACTCGAAGGGCTTGTCGAGCTTGCGGATGATTTCCGCGCCGGCCTTTTCACGGCCGGCGAAGGCGCGCAGGAAGCCGCGCTCGCCTTCGAAAATCGTATCCGCACCGGTGAATCCGAGCTTGGCGATATGCGCGGCGGTGACACCGTTGCGCGCCGCCGGTCCCGGATTGAATCGCTTCTGCATCGACGGGCCGTACATCTCCATCAGCCCCGAGGCCTGCGCACCGGCGAGACCGAATGCCGACGTGAGTTTCGCCGGCGTCAGTTTCAGCAACTTGGCCGCCGCCGCGGTGGCGCCGAACACGCCGCAGGTCGGCGTGGTGTGAAAGGCGCGATTGCGCAGATCGTTGTTGGCGGCCTGGCTGACGCGCTCCATCACTTCGCAACCGGCAGCGAGCGCGGTGATCAACTCCTTGCCGCTGGCGCCGACCGCTTCGCCGACCGCCAGCGCCGGCGAAAACACCGGCGGGCTGAAATGGAACAGCGCCAGCACGTCGATGTCGTCGAGCTCGATGCTGTGACAGGAGATCGCATTGGCGAAGGCCGCTGCCGCCATCGGCACGCAGCCGTTGCCACCGATCAGCGTCGCCTCCGCGGCCCGACCTTGGAGTGCCGCGAATTCACGCGCGATGATGCCGCTCTCGGTCTGGCTGCCGGCAATCGCAACCCCGATGTAATCGAGCAGCAGGCGTTTCATTGCATGGCGGCCCGCTTCGGGAATGCGGCTGTAGGAAAGTTTGGCGTGATGCTCGGCGAGTTTGACGGCGAGCGTTTTGACCGAAGTGGCGGATGCAGATTTCTTCGACATGATGTGAATTTCTCTTTTCAGTTGACCGGCGCGGCGACCAGTTGCAGCAGTTCACCGCTGTTATCGAGCTTTTCGAGACCGCGCACGAGATCCATGATGCGCGACAGGCGCGCCTGCGGAATGCAGGAGCGCACGACGTGTTTGAATTTGTATTCGATGTCCGCGGGCGCCAGCGGCGCTTCGGGGCTGCCGCGGCGGTGCAAAACCAGCTTTTCGAAACTGCGGCCATCGCGCGCGGTGACTTTCACACGTGCCGCATGGCGGAACGGCGCGCCCATCTTTTCGATCTCGGCATCAACCGTCGCCGTGATGCGCGGAATGAAATCCAGAATGCGCGGGTCGCGCAGGCGGTCTTCGCGATACTGGTCGGTGAACGCCATGCCGTCGAGCGCAATCACGGCGAGGCCGTAATAGAGATTCATCTGCGCCGCGGTCACGCCCTGCGCCTTGTATTCCCAGGCGCAGTGCACATGCGTCATCGGCGAGAGCCCGACTTCCATTTTCGCCACATCATCCGCGCTCAATTTGTTTTCTCGCAGGATATCGGCCAGCCCGTCGAGCGCAGTATGGATGCTGGTGACGCTCGCATGCGGCTTGTAGCCGACATTCAGCGTTTCCCATACCGTGCCGAGGCCATCGGTCAGACGCGCCGGCGCCGGCTTGTCCGAATAACTGCTGAGGTAGCCGCCGTAGCCGGCCTCCAGTGCGTCGCTGATGCCGGTGAAATCGTCGCGCGCCAGCAACGCCGAATAGACGCCGCTTTGCGCCGCGCGCCCGCTGTGGAAGCGCTTCACCATCGCCCCCTCCTGCGCCGCCATCAGGCCGCCGGCCTGCGAGCCGCAGATGCCGAGCGCATGCTGAAAATGCGCGGCATCGAGGCCGAGCGCGCGTGCCGCGGTGGCCGCCGCGACGAACGTGCCTGAGGTGCCCTGCGGATGAAAGCCGCGGAAAAAGAGACTCATGGTCGCCGCGCTGCCGACGCGATGACCAACTTCATAACCGGCAATCATTGAAGTGATGATGTCGCGGCCCGGCGCGCCGCCCTGCTGCTCGGCAAAGGCCAGCGCGATCGGCGTCGCGATCGAGCCGGCGTGCACGATCGATTCCTTGTGAATGTCGTCGAGTTCGAAGGCGTGACCGCCGGTGCCGTTGACCAGCACCGCCAGCGCAATCGAAGTCTTCTCGCCCATGCCCGCCAGCGACGCCACCGGTGCGGCGCCCTCGGCTTTGGCGAGCGTCGCAACCTTGCGCGTCCACGGCAGTGTGGCACCGAAGATGCAGCAGCCGATGCTGTCGAGCACCGACAGCTTGATGCGCTCGACCGCCGCCGGCGGAATCGCCGCGTACTGCAGGTTCGATGCGAATACCGCCAGATCGCGCGTGGCGCCTGGCAGCAGTGATTTTTCAGTCGACACCCGGTTTCCCCCTTTTGCCTTTTTCTGATTCTTTTGAATCTATCACACAGAAAACAACGCAGTGATTTCGCCGATGTCGCCAACCGTTTCGAGTTGCCACAACGCGGCCAGGACGGGATCGCGCCGCGCGGTGTTGAGACGTCCTGCGCACAGCGTGTGAAACTTCTGTTCGATCTCCGCGTCGCTCATCGGACTTTTTTCGTGGCCGCGCGGATAGATGATCTCGACCACCTTCGTTTCACCCGAGCGCAGGCGGATGGTAACGCGTCCCGGTGCGCCCTCCGGATAACGCGCCGACAGTGCCGGATCTTCCGCCACTTTGACCTTTTGCATCAGCGCCGCGATCGCCGGATCACGCAGGCGCGCCTCGGCAAACGAATCGCGCGTCACCGCGCCGTCGATCAGCGCAATCGCAATGCAGTACGGCAGGCTGTGGTCGGCGGTTTCGCGTGTCGCCGGCGCCCAGCGCGAAGCATCGGCCCCCATCATGAATACCGCGGCGGCATAACCCTCGGCCTTGATTTCAACAATCTCGTCGAGCTGCACGCGATCGCGCAATTCGAGCGCCGCCAGTACCGCCGACTGGCCGTGATAACAGACCGGCAGGCTTTTCGTATGCGTCTCCGGAATCATCGGCGCCGCAGGCAGCGGCCACTCGCTGCGGCCGATCGCCTCCCACAAGCCGCCGCTGCCATCGAACACCGCAGTCGGGCCGGTAAAGCCTTCTTTCGCCAGCAATGCCGCGAACACCGCATTGCGTGTCGCATTCGCACCGGCACAGCCCTTCCAGCTTGAGAGACTGCCGCGACGCGCCTGCGCCAGCGCCATGTTCGGCGTCAGCGCCAGCGACAGCGCATGGCCGGTTTCGTCGTGATTGAGCTGCAGCAATTTCGCCGCCCCAAGCGCACAGCCGAGTACCGTATACACCGGTTGATCCCAGCCTTTGGCATTGACGTCGACCGCCTGGCAGAAACTGCAATAGATGTCGTAGGCGAGCGAGATCGATTCGATCAGCGCGCGGCCGTCGGCCTGCATGATCTCGGCGAGCGCAACGAGCCCCGGCGTCATGTCGCTCGGATGACCGCGGCTGCGGCCGAGATAGGTGTCGCTGACGTCGAGCGAACGCACCATCACGCCATTGGCGAAGGCGGCGAGTTCCGGCGTGGTGACAATGTCGCTGCCCCACACCCGCGCCGCCTGATCCGAGCGCGTGCGCGCGGCGAACGTGCGCGACATCGCACTGACCGGCTCGTCGTAGGCGCCGAGCGCGCTGGCAAAGGTGTCGATGACGCGGCGTTTGGTTTCGTGTACCACGACCGGCGACAACGCGTCGTAACGCACGCCCGCTGCATACGCGAGCAGGCGCTCGACTGTGGCATCCCAACGCGCCGGTTCAGAATTCACGCGCGTGCTCCGTCATCAATATTCCGGCGTCACATTGGCCACGGTGATGACCTTGCGCCAGCGCGCCAGATCGTCACGGATGATTTGCGCGAATTCCTTCGGCGAGTTGCCGATCAGCACGGTGCCGCTGGGTTCGATGCGTGCCTTCACCTCGGCACGCTGTACCGCCGCTTTGGTCGCGGCGTTGAGCTTGTCGATGATGGCCTGCGGCGTTTTCGCCGGCGCCAGGAAGCCGTACCAGAGATCGGACTGAAAAGTTTCGAGACCCGGAAACTCGGCGACCGCCGGCAGCGTCGGCAACGCCGGGCTGCGCTTGGCGGTGGAGACTGCGATGGCGCGCAGACGCCCCTGCTCGACGAGCGGCATGGCGGCGAGTGCGGCGACGAACATGAACTGGATCTGGCCGCCGGTCAGCGCCACCAGCGCCGGATTGCTGCCCTTGAACGGAATGTGCGTGATGTCGATATGAGCGAAGGTTTTCAGCATCTCGCCCGCCAGATGCGCGCCGCCGCCGGAACCCGACGAGCCGTAGTTGAGCGTGCCGGGCTTGGCTTTTGCCAGCGCGATCAGCTCGGGCACCGTCTTCGCCGGCACCGACGGATGGAGCACCAGCACGAAGGGCTGCGAGGCGACCAGACTGATCGGCGAAAAATCTTTCACCGGATCGTAGGTCACGACCTTCTTGAACAATTGCGGATTGATCACGATGGTGGCGTTTGTGGTCACCAGCAGCGTGTAGCCGTCGGGGGTGGCGCGCGCAACGATGTCGGTGCCGATGTTGCCGTTGCCGCCGGTGCGGTTGTCGATGACGAAGGTTTCCTTGAAATCGCGGCCCAATTCAGCCGCCAGCGTGCGCGAAACGAGGTCGCCGCCGCCGCCCGCGGCGAACGGATAGACGATGCGCACCGGCTTGTTCGGATAATCGGCCGGCTGCGCGGATGTCGCCAGCGCGAACGCCATGCCGGTCGTGCCGAATAACACGCGTGCCATGAGTTTCATATCCGCACCCCGCTTGTATTGATCGTTCACGGCCCGCCCTTACGTCGAAGGATTCGAAGCAAACGCCATTTTCTTCGTCACCGGATTGACGTAACCGCCCCACAACACCATCACGCGATTGCGATGCGGATCGCCGCAGACCACGAGATTGATCACCTCGGGGCCGGGCAGGATGCGCACCAGCTCGTTCTGCTTGACCAGATACTCTTCCGGATAGATGCCGCGATCGACCGCATCGCGAATGGTGAACGCTTCGGAATGCCCGTACTTGAGCAGGAACTCGAGTTCGCGGAACGGCACCCGCGCATGCTCGTAGAGATAGTCGCGGATCTTGTCCTTGCTATAGCCCTCTTCGGCCAGCGACTTCGCCACCGGCGGCGCGATCATGATGGTGATCATGTTGCGGAAGCCCTTGGGCCCGCGTTCGGCCAGCCGCGCGAGACAGGGCTTTTTCGTCAGCTCGATGCTGAGAAACTCAAGCGCGGTCTGCGCCGCCGTCTTGTCGGTGGTGCCGTAAATCGCTGGCGGCCAGCCCCAGGTCACGGTTGCGCAGGCGGTGACGGTGCTGTCTTCGCGCTTGAAGCCGTGCTCGACATGGTACGGTTCCCACGGCGATTCGACATCGTTCTCGGCAATCGTGAAATTCATCGGGTAGCCGAAAGTACCCATGTAGTTGCGGCCCAGTTTGTAGCCGGCGATGTTCTTGATGATGAGCCCGAGCGCGCGGCCGATCGCGGGATTGGCGCCCTTCGAAATCATCTGGCCGCCGTTCTCGATGCCCATTTTCTGAATGGCCGGCCCGTTGATGAGCAGGAAGGGCAGGACACCCCAGGTGGTGCCGATGTTGCTCAGGTTATAGCTGTTGTCGGCGAGCGCTTCGACCGCCGCAATCAACAGCGGCATGCACTCGGGGCTGCAGCCGGCCATTACCGCGTTGGCGGCGATGTTCCACGGCACCGCTTCCAGATTGGCCTGCGGCAGCACCGCGATGCGTTCGAACGGCTGGCGATCCGTGTGTTTGAGGAAAGCCTCGATCTTCTCGCGCGTCGGCGGAATGATCGGCAATTCATCCGTCCACTGCTGCGCGCGGAAGTAGGCGTTGACCTCGTCGAAACTGCCTTCGTAGATCACCGCATCGGCGGCGCGCGCGGCGGTCGACGCCTGCGCGCCATCGACTGCGACCGGTTTGGTCAGGCAGTCGACGATGCGGCCGAACAGCACCTCTTCGACATTTTTCTCAACCAGCTCCGCCGGGTGCACGCCGACCGCGCCCGGATATTCGCCGATGCGCGCGCCGGCCATGCCCTCGGCCTTGGCCACCGCTTTTGCAATTGCCGTGAAACCGGTGGTGGTGATGACCACACCGGGCATGCCGAGTTTTTCTGCTTCGATTGCCGGCCTCGCCGAGGCCGGAGTGCAGGTTCCTCATCCACCGTTGCCGGTAATCACGGCGTCGCAGCCGCGTTCCTTCGCCAACGCCGCGACCTGCTGCGCGACTTTTCGCTGGGTTGCCGGATCGCCACCGACATACACAATCGGGAACTCGGTAAAGGGAATGATCTTGATGCCGGGATAACGTTCCTTGAACAGGCGGCGATAGGTCTGGAACATCAGCTCGCCCTTGAAGTGATTGTTGTAGACCTCGCCGATGGTCTTGCCCTCGAGCGTGTCGAGCGGCGCACTGAGTGCGCGCGCGCCGCCGAGCGGCAGACCTTCCGGACTGATAACCGCGAGTTTTTCCTGCATGACATTTTCCTCTGTGCTGATCGGCGGCTCTGCTGGCGCCGTCGGCGCGGCCTCTGCCGAAACGCCATTAAACAGCGTATCGGCCGGACGCACCGGAATATCGGGCTATTCTAATATGTCCGAAAGAATATGCTGAATCCGCTGCTGAGTCCCGCACGCAAATGCCTGGGGTTTGCCGCGTGCCGGTAAACGCCTTAAACTTTGCGCTCCCTTGCGCCGCGCCGGCGCGAAACTTCCACCGTTTAACCGTCCAACCGTTTAAAAGCGATTCCATTCATGGCGACCTATCTGAAAAAACGCCTCGACCAGACCGTCACCGACGCCATCGACGCCAAGGTACGTTCGACGGTCGAAGGCATCATGAGCGACGTCAAAAAACGCGGCGATGCCGCGGTGCGCGACCTCTCCGCGCAATTCGACAAATGGTCGCCGCCCGCCTTCAAGCTGTCGCCGTCCGATCTCGATGCGATCATGAAGAAGGTCAAGCCCGAGACCATCGCCGACATCAAATTTGCGCAGGCGCAGATCCGCAACTTCGCGCAGCACCAGCGCGCTTCGATCAAAGACATCGAAGTCGAAACCCTGCCCGGCGTCAAACTCGGCCACAAGAACATTCCGGTCGACAGCGTCGGCTGCTATGTGCCGGGCGGGCGCTACCCGATGGTCGCCTCGGCGCACATGAGCATCGTCACCGCGCGCACCGCCGGTGTCCGCCGCGTGATCGCCTGCACGCCGCCGAATCAGGGCGAGCCGCATGCCGAAACGATTGCGGCGATGGTGCTCGCCGGTGCCGACGAAATCTACGTGCTGGGCGGCGTGCAGGCGATCGCCGCGATGGCGCTCGGCACCGAAACGATCGCGCCGGTCGACATGCTGTGCGGCCCGGGCAATGCCTATGTCGCCGAAGCCAAGCGCCAGCTGTTCGGCCGCGTCGGCATCGATCTCTTCGCCGGCCCGACCGAAATTCTGGTGATTGCCGACGAAACCTCGGACGTTGAAATCATCGCCACCGATCTCTTGGGACAGGCCGAGCACGGCCCGACCAGCCCCGCCATCTGCATCACCACCTCGCGCAAAATCGCCGAAGGCCTCGATGCCGAAATTCAGCGCCAGTTGCAAGTGCTGCCGACCGCCGATGTCGCCGGCGTGGCCTGGCGCGACTACGGCGAAATCATTCTGGTCGATACGCTCGAAGAAGCGGTCGTCGAAGCCGACAAACTTGCTGCTGAACACGTCGAAGTGCTGACGAATGAACCGCGTTACTTTCTGGAACACATGAAAAACTTCGGCGCCCTCTTCCTCGGCCCGCAGACCAACGTGTCGTACGGCGACAAGGTAATCGGCACCAACCATACGCTGCCGACGCTGGGTGCGGCGCGTTATACCGGCGGCCTGTGGGTCGGCAAGTTCCTCAAGACCTGCACCTATCAGGAGGTCACGCCCGCGGCCAGCGTGGTGGTGGGTGAATACTGCTCGCGCCTCTGCGCGATCGAGCGCTTCTGGGGCCACAAGGAACAGGCCGATCTCCGATTGCGCCGCTATGGCGGACAGAACATCGGCCTCGGCGCGAAGAAATAATTTCCGATGAGCATCGCTCACGGCGACATTGCGGCTCGCTTTCGTCTCGACAACCGCGTTGCGCTGATCACCGGCGCCGGTCGCGGCATCGGACGCAGCGTGGCGATTGCATTCGCGCAGGCGGGTGCTGAAGTGTGGCTGACCGCGCGCACACAACGCGAGCTCGACGAACTGGCAGCGGAAATCCACGCCAGCGGCGGGCGGGCGCAGGTTGCTGCCTGCGACGTCACCGATGCCGCAGCAGTCAATAAAATGATTGCTGCGCTTCCATCGCTCGACATCCTCATCAACAACGCCGGCATGAATCTGCCCGAACCCTTCGTCAACGTGACCGAGGAACGGCTCGACCGCGTGATGAATCTGAATGTGCGCAGCCAGTTCATCGTCGCGCAGGCGGCAGTGAAAAAAATGCTCGAAGCGGCCGACCGCAAGACGCGCGGGGGCGCCATCGTCAACATCACATCGCAGATGGGTCACGTCGGTGCCGAAAACCGCACTGTCTACTGCATGACCAAACATGCGATCGAAGGCCTGACCAAGGCGCTCGGCGTCGAACTCGCGCCACACAACATTCGCGTCAATTCCGTGGCGCCGACCTTCGTCGAAACGCCGATGACCGCGCCGATGTTCGCCAAGGGTGATTTCGGAAAGTGGGTGCACGACCGCATTCCCATGGGCCGGCTCGGCCAGCTCGACGAAGTGGTCGGCGCCGTGCTGTTCGCCGCCTCACCTGCCGCGTCGCTGATGACCGGCACGTCACTCATTATCGACGGCGGCTGGACCGCCCGCTAACATTCAACCATTACACGAATAACTGAGGAGGAAATACCATGCCACGCCGCTACGACGCCAAGATGTTCGACATCAAACACCTGCGCGCGACCGCCGAGAAATGCAAAAACTGGGGCAAATGGGGCCCGAACGATGAAGCCGGCACACTTAACTACGTCACGCCGCAGGACATCATCGATGCCGGCAAGCTGATCAAGCGCGGCAAGGCCTTCTCGCTCGGCCTCAACTTCGACAAGTTCGGCCCGCAGAAAGGCCTGTGGGGCAACCGCTTCAATCCGATTCACACCATGCTGGCCACCGGCACCGATGCCGTCGCCGGCAATCAGGACAAGGGTGGGCTGCGTTACGCCGACGACATGGTCTCGCTGCCGCTGCAGTGCGGCACGCAGTGGGATGCGCTCGGCCACATTTTCTACGACGACAAGATGTGGAACGGCTACGACGCGCGGCTGGTCGATTCCAACGGCGCGCAGAAAAACGGCATCCATATGGTCAAGGACCGCATGATCGGCCGCGGCGTGCTGCTCGATGTCGCGCGCCATGTCGGCAAACCTTTCCTTGAAGACGGCACTGCGATCACGAATGAAGACCTTGATGCCTGTGCCAAAGCGCAGGGCGTGGAAATCAAGCGCGGCGACTTCGTCATCGTGCGCACCGGCCAGATGGAACAGCGGCTCGACAGCGGCGAGTGGGGCGGTTACGCCGGCGGCGATGCGCCCGGTCTCGCCTTCGAAACGGCCGAGTGGATCCACAAAAAAGAAATCGCCGCCATCTGCACCGACACCTGGGGCTGCGAAGTGCGGCCGAACGAAACGAAAGACGCAAGCCAGCCGTGGCACTGGGTCGTGATCCCGATGATCGGCATCACCATGGGCGAAATCTTCTATTTGCGCGATCTTGCCGCCGACTGCGCGCAGGACAAGGTCTACGAGTTCATGTTCTTCGCGCCGCCATTGCAGGTCACCGGCGCGGTCGGCTCGCCGATCAATCCGCAGGCGATCAAGTAATGGCGCGCCCCGTCGCCTTCATCAGCGGCGCCGCGCAGGGCATCGGCGCGGCGATTGCGCTGGCGTTCGCGAAGGCGGGCTACGATCTCGCCCTGTCGTCGACTAACAAGGACAAGCTTGCCGACGTCACTGCTGCGTGCAGCGCTGCCGGTGCGAAAGTGGCGAAGATCGGATTGAACGTCACGCAGCAGGCCAGCATCGAAGCCGCCTTCAAGGACGCGGTCGCTGCGTTCGGATCGCTCGACGTGCTGGTCAACAACGCGGCCGTCACGCTGCCGCGCATGGCGGTCGATGTCACGCGCGAAGACTGGGCCGGCATCATGGACACCAATCTCGCCGGCACCTTTTTCATGTGCCAGCAGATGGGCCGCCATCTTATAGATAGCAAACGGCCGGGCACGATCATCAGCGTCACCTCGACCCACGGCGTGCTGGGCTTTCCGCTGCGCTCGACCTACGGCATCTCCAAAGCCGCGGTCATGCACATGGCGCGCATGCTCGCGATCGAATGGGCCGAGCATGGCATCCGCGTCAACACCATCGCGCCGGGCACGGTGCTGACCGCCACGCGCAAGGAATACGCCGACGCGCATCCGGGCTATCTCGACAAGATGATCGAACGCGTGCCGCTCAAGCGCACCTGCATGCCGGAGGAAATTGCCGGCGCGGCGGTGTATCTCGCCAGCGACGCGGCCTCTTACATCACGGGGCAGACACTGCTGCTGGATGGCGGATTGACGTCTTACTAAGCGGGCACCGTTTACGGGCGCGAAGCCTGTTCAGCCAACACAGGTCTATGAAGATATTTCCCCCTGAGAGCCGCCGAGCAGCGGAGCGATGCGGGGAGATTTCGGCGAGGACTGTCTGAGCCCTCGCGTTTTTGCGAGGGCGAGTTCCGCAGCCGCCCCGCGTCGCGAGCAGCGCAGGGAAGTCCGCAGGACCGGCGAACCGGGGGTCGCCTTCTTTTGGTTACTTTTCTTGGCGAGACAAGAAAAGTAACCGGCCGCCGGGCCGCCCCCGGCGAATTTGAAGTTGATTTAAATCGTCCTCGGGCAAAAGCGTTTAGAGTGGTGCGCGTTGCGCACCACTCAATGCGGTTCGCAGGCGAGGCGCCTGCGCCACAAAAGCGCAATTCCGGGCTAGGGCTGTTTGGCAGGCAGCAAGTTTGCCTGCGCAAATGCCCGCGCTGCGGGCTCGAGTTCCGGCTCCACTGTCTGCGCCCAGCGGTTGAGCCAGCCCAGCAGCGAAATCACCGCGACCAGTTCGACCATCGCGTCGTCGGAAAAATGCTGTTTGAGCGTTTCGAAATGCGCATCGGTCACGCACGGTGGATGCGCACCCGCGCCAGCGCCGAGTTCGAGTGCCGCGCGTTCGGCCGGGGTGAACTGCGCGTCGACACGGAAATTCACCAGCGCGCGGATTTTTTCGAGCGCCACGCCGGCGATGTGATGCGCATTTTCGGCATTGTGTGCCGCGCAGTAATCATCGCCCGCCGCCATGCTGGTTACCGCGGCGAGCATGAACTTCAGGCCCTGCGGCACTTCGCCGCCGGCCATCATCACCGCGCCGTGCAGATCGCGGTAGGCGCGGAACACCGCGGGTTTGCGCGCCATCGTGTACCAGGTGTTCGGCGGATAGCCCTTGGTCTTCTTCCAGCGCGCCATGTGATCAGCGATCTGGTCGAAGTGCGCCAGGGTTGCCGGCGCGATGCGATCGGTCATCGCGCTACTTCTGCCACTTCAATTTCTCTTCCAGCCAATCCCCCGCCACATCGCAGGCGAGCGTCAGGTAATCGCGCTGGCAGTGCTGGGCGCCGCCTTCTTCTTCGGTAAAGAGACGCAGCGTCTTGTCCCTGGAACCAATCTTCGACAGCAGCATCTCGGCTTCGGGCACGGACACCTGCGCATCCTTGGCGCCGTGCATGAGCAGAAAGGGACATTGCACTTTTTGCGCCACGCCTTCGAGACGGAAACCTTCGAGTTTCACCAGCGCTTCGTCATAAGTCTCGACGCCGCAAGCCCACAACAGGTGATCGGCCGGCACCGGGAGTGCGGCTTCCTTGATTTTCTCCAGACGCTTCACCCAGGTCTGGTGGTAATCCCAGATCGCGCCCCACGCAATGCAGGCCTTGTAGCGCGGGTCCATCGCCGCACAGCGCGGCGCGTAATAGCCGCCGAGGCTCATCGCCTGGATGCCGACGCGGTTCATGTCGACATCGCTGCGCGTTTCGAGGTAATCGAGCGCGGCGCTGCCGGCGACTTCGAAATCATGACGCAGATGGTGCCCGCGGAAACGGATCGACTCGCCCTGCCCCGGGCCGTCGACCAGCAGACAGGAGAAGCCGCGCCGCGTGAGGTCGGGAATGCCGCGCAGGTACTGGATTTCCTTTTGCGTATCGAAACCGCCGAAGCGCACCACCGCCGGATTGCGTTTATCCGTAGTGTTCTCGGCGTGCACGAACCAGGCCGGAAAAGCGCCGCCTGCGAACGGCAGCTCGACGCGTTCGATGCGCGGGCGGTCGCTGTACTTCGCAAAATTGGCAAAGCAGTCGAGCGACTGTTTGTAAACGTCGAGTGCGATCTGGTCTTTCGGCTGACGCGAGTGATCGCCGATCTGATAATAAAAACAGGCGCGCAGATAGTTCGATGCCGCGGTCAGCACATGTTTGTTCGCCGCCGCCTTCTCGGCGCGGCCGCGCAGAATGTCGGCCGCCTTGCACCATTCCTCGAACCACGCCTCGTCGTCGCCGACTTTATCTTTCAGCGTGCGACCGACGCGATCGACCTCGGAGAGATCGGCACCGCCGTAATTCGCCGTGCTCAAGACCACCAGCATCTCGGCCGACCAGCGGTAATCGCCGGGAAAATACTGGAAGTGTTGCGGGTTTTTGGTTGCGGCGTTCAAAGCGTGCTCCTCCTGATTCTTGTTTGATCGGGCCGGAAGGCTGGCGCGAGGATGATTTTAACGTAGTCCGTAGGGCGGAAAAGCGCAGCGCCTTCCGCCGCATGGGATTTCAATGCGATCGTTCGCCAAAACCGCCCTCAACCGTTTGACCGCCACCCCAGTCTTCCGGGTAAATCCCGGCCACGACACAACGACGAAACGATGAATAAGGCCAATCGGCCGCGCACGCAACGTGACCATGCTTTACCGGATTGAAATGAACATAGTCCATATGCCTCGCGTAATCCCTGTCATCGCGGATCGTATGCTCCCAAAACCGGCGCTGCCAGATGCCCCGCTCGCCCTTCACCCGACGAACCGGCGACAAACGCTCACCAGCCGGAAGAGACCTCGCAAAGGTCACTTTGATTTCCTTCCATCTAGTCGAGAAATCGGCGTCTTGCGGCGGCAATGTCCAGATGCAATGCAGATGATCGGGCAATACAACCCAGGCATCGATATGGAAGGGCCGACGACGACGAACGCCCCGTACTGCATTGCGAAGTTCTTCGACGTGACTGGTCAGAAGTTCGCGGCGGCGCTCCAGCAAGTTGACGGTAAAAAAATAGGTACCGCCAGGGACACGGTTGCGGCGATAGTCTGGCATGGTCGGCTCGACTGCCCTAAAGCCATTCGGCGGAAGGCGCTGCGCTTTTCCGCCCTACGAAAGCATCAACACCGGTATTCCGCCGGCGCGTCGCGAAAGTACACCGGCAGATCCATTGTCGGCGGCCGTGCCGGCACCTGGAAGAACAAATCCGCGGCGAAGCCGCGGTGGTAGGAATGGTGGGTGACGATGTGCATCAGAATCTCGCCGCGCTTCATCGCGCCCTTGTTGCCGCCGATCAATTCATAATCGACCTGCTCGTTGATCGATGCGTCGGTGATGCGGTCGGCCCACGCGATATACCACTGGTGCGCCTCGTGCTGCTTCGCCCACAATTCGGCCAGCGGCGGATGATCGATGGTGTTGCGCGCGGTGTAGCCGTGGTCGCGGCCCTCCAGATGGCCGCGCCAGATCTGGTCGATCACGTAGTTGTGATTGAGCGTGTGCACGATGTTCTTGAACAGGCTCACGCGCGGTTTGACATCCTCGCCGGGCGGCAGCGCGGCCACCGCGTCGAACATGACCTTGTCGGCCCAGGCGTTGTAACGCGCGTAAAGGCGCGCGGAAGCGGCGGTCATCATGTGACAACTCCTATCGAGAATGAGGCGCAATCATAACAAACGCCCCGCGCCGGCGCGGTGCAGCAGCGCAGACAACCTGCTAACATCAAAAAAACAGCCCGTCGCGGCGACCACCGCGCAAACGGGCGCGGCACATCGACAACAGGCCCGCGGCCGTCCGAGGAGTCATGCAGCAACCGTAATGCTTGCGCCGACAACAACCATTTCGCGTCGCGCACATCCACCCAATTCACGATGCATTCAGGGGAGTCTCACAAAATGGCAAAGATGAAAGGCGCGCGCCTCGTCGCGCAACTGCTGCAGGCCCACGGCGTATCGTACGTGTTTTTCATGGATGCAGTGCTGCGCCGCGCGCTCGCCGAAATGGAAGACTTCGGCATCACCCGCGTGCTCGGCCACTCGGAAAAAGCCGTCGCCTACATGGCCGACGGTTATGCGCGCGTGTCGGGCAAGCCCGGCGTCTGCATGGCGCAATCGGTGGGGGCGGCCAACCTCGCCTCCGGCATGCAGGACCCTTACCTCGGCCACTCGCCGGTGATCGCCATCACCGGCCGCCATGTCGCGCCGTTTCAATACCGCAATGCCTATCAGGAGGTCGATCACGGCCCGCTCTACGACGCGGTAACAAAATTCAACGGCCGCATCGACACGCTCGAGCAGATCCCGCATCTGTTCCGCGCCGCCTTCCGCGAAGCGACCACCGGCACACCGCGCCCGGTACATCTCGACATCGCCGGCTTTACCGGCGATGCGCTGACCCCGATGGAAGGTGATTTCGATCTCACCGTCGATGACGCCCATACGCGCTTCCCGGCCTTCCGCCCCGCGCCCGATCCCTCTGTGGTCGAGCGCGCCGTCGCCGCGATCAAGGCGTCGAAGAAACCGGTCATCATCGCCGACCGCGGCGCCATCATTGCCGGCGCTGGCGCCGCACTGGCGCAACTCGCCGAACGCATCCAGGCACCGGTGGTTGCCACCCTCGATGCCAAGCACATCATCGTCGAAAACCACAAGCTGTTCCGCGGCACCGTCGGCCTCTATGGCCGCGGCTGTGCCAACCATGTGGTCGATGAAGCGGATCTCGTCATCTACGCCGGCAGCAACACTTCGGATCACACCACCGCGAATTACGTGATGCCGAGGCAGGGCACGAAAATCATCCAGATCGACATCGACCCGCTCGAGATCGGCCGCAACTACGCCGGCACCATCGGCATGCTGTCCGATGTGCGCGCCGGCCTCGAAGCACTTGCCGTCATGGCCGATGCAATGAAGCACGACGACTGGCTCGCGCACACGCAGAAGTTCGTCGATGAATGGCGCATCGAGGCTGAGAAGGCGCGCAATATTGATGTTTTGCCGATGCGGCCCGAACGTCTGATCCGCGAGTTGAATGAAGTGCTGCCGAAAGACGCCATCGTCATCGCCGACACCGGTTATGCCGCGCTGTGGACCGGCACGCTGCTGTATCTGAATCACCCGACGCAGCAATACCACCGCGCCGCCGGCTCGCTCGGCTGGTCTTTCCCCGCCTCGCTCGGCGCCAAATGCGCGGCGCCGAACCAGCCGGTGATCTGCGTCTGCGGCGACGGCGGCTTCTTCTACCATCTGCCGGAGCTCGAAACCGCGCGCCGTCGCTGCATCAAGACCGTCACCATCGTCAACAACAACCATTGCCTGTCGCAGGGCCTGCGCAATTTGAACATCGCCTACGAAGGCCGCAAGGACCACAGCCGCAAGGGCGAATGCTTCGAATATCTCGAAACCGATTTCGCCAAAGTCGCGCAATCGTTCGGCTGCTTCGGCGTCACCGTCGGCAAGCCGCAGGACTTCCGCAAAGCCTTCGAGCAGGCGATGGCCTCCGATCTGCCGGCCGTGATCGATGTGAAAACCGAATTCGCGGTGCAGGCACCGCTGCCGTGGGTGCCGACGGCGTAATGCGCTTTGTGTAGGGCGGAAAAGCGCAGCGCCTTCCGCCGAATGAGCGGTGCCGGAAAAAAGCCATCCGGCGGATTTCGCTACGCTCATCCGCCCTACGGGTCTGTGCCTTTGTTGTCTTGGTCACAATAAGGAAATCACCAAGAAACAATCGACGTTGTTTCATCGGCGGTTTCAAAACGAGGTGCGAAATGATGTCCCGTATCGTCTCCATCCTGAGCGCAGTCTTGTTTGCGGGCGGTTGTTATGCCGCCTACCCCGCGCGTCCGATCCGCATGATGGCGCCGGTGGCGCCGGGCGGCGCGGTCGATGTGGTGGCGCGCATCGTCAGCCAGAAGCTGTCGGTGCTGCTCAATCAGAACGTCGTCGTCGATAACCGCGCGGGCGCCAACTACATCATCGGCACCGAGATCGTCGCCAATGCGCCGGCCGACGGTTACACGCTGCTGGTCACGGCCGGCGCGCACACCATCAATCCCGCCGTTTACAAAAAACTGCCGTACGACGCGATCCGCGATTTCACGCCGATCAGCCACATCGCCAATTCGGGCGGCCTCGTCATCGTGGTGCATCCGTCGTTCCCGGCGCGCACACTGCAGGAGTTGATCGACATGGCAAAGGCGAGTCCGGGCAAAATCAGCTACGCCTCGGCCGGCTTCGGCAATCTCACGCATATCGGCGGCGAACTCTTCCAGGTGATGACCGGCGTGAAGCTCACGCACATTCCGTATAAAAGCGCCGGCCCCGCCGTCAACGACGTATTGGGCGGCCAGGTGCCGCTGATGTTCGGTCCCAGCCCGGTGGTGGTGCCGATGGTGCAGGCCGGCCGTCTGCGCGCGCTCGCCTACACGGGGCTCAAGCGTTCGTCGCAACTGCCCAACGTGCCGACCGCCGATGAACTCGGCATCAATGGCTACGAAGCCACCGGCTGGTACGGGCTTTACGGCCCGCACGGCATGCCGCGTGCGATCGTCGAACGTCTCAGCCGTGCGGTCAAAGAGATTGTGGACATGCCCGACACGCGGGAGCGCTTTAACGCGCTCAACCTCGAACCGATCGGCAGCACGCCCGAACAGTTCGCCGAGTTTCTCAAGGCCGACTTGAAAAAATATGCGGAGATCGCGAAGAAGGCGGGGATACAGCCGGAGTAGCCGTTGTAGCGCAGGCCGGGTTTACGAAAATGCGGCCTGCATCGCGCTTCAAATGGGCGACGTTTTCTTTGCACACCACAATGCAGGCGGGTCGCCTGCGCTACATTACACCCCGTCGAAAAACCGCGCGACGTCGTCGAGCTTCTCAACTTCGTAAACCCGCCGCGTGAGATTGGCGATCCGCGCGGCATCGAGCGGCCGCACGCCGCGGCCGAAACATTCATTGAACTTGTCGGCGACATCGTCTTTGGTCATCGGCGCGCCTTCGCCGCCGGGCAGCACATCGAACACGGCGCGCAGCTCGCCGTGCGTGCGCGTCTGCACCACCGCATCGACGGGCCCGCGTGTGCCGGTGCGCGACGGATCGACCTGCACGCTCACCTTCGGCACATGCGCCAGAATCTTCGGATCGCGCGCCGCCTCGACTTCGATTTCCGCAAGCCCCAGCCGCCGCCGCACCAGACAGCAGGCGACTGAATACTTGATGCTGAATTGCGCCGCCACTTGGGCATCACCGCTCGGATCATAGGCGCCGCCGACGAGGCGCGCGGTATACGGCGGCAGCGTCAGTTCGATCGACAACACGTCATCCGGTTTGAGATCGTACTGGCGCAGCATTTTCAGCCAGCCGTGAATCGTCATGTGATTGCAGCCGCAGCTCGGAAACTGCTTGAGCGAAATGCGCGTGCTGTCGAATCGCGTGCCGAGTGCGTCTAGCAACCGCGCCGGATCGCCCTTCTGAAACAACTTGTAAAGACCGAGCTCGCCTTCGAGCGCCTGCGCCGGCCCGGTGATGCCGCGCGCCGCCAGTTGCGCCGCGAATACGCCGCTCCTTGCCGCAAACGCCGACAGCATGCGCTTCGACAGCGACGGATCGATATTGGCCTGCTGCGAGCCGCCGGTCTGCATGAAAGCGATGCCGAGCGCGTGACGCGTCTGCGCGGCATCGAGCTTCAGCAGTTTCGCCGCCGCCGCCGCGGCGCCGAACACGCCGTAGAGCGATACATAGTGAAAGCCCTGCGGCGGTTTCAGCGAGGCCGCCGCCAGCCGGCACATCAGATCGGAGCCGATCACCAGCGCCGCGAGGAATTCCCTGCCCGAGGCATGCACGCGTTCGGCCACCGCGAGTGCCGCCGGCATCACCGCAATATTCAAATGCACCGGCGCATCGAGCGCGAGCGAATCGTAATCGAGGGCGGACGACGTCATGCCGTTGATGAAGGCCGCTGCCTGCGCCGGCAGTTTGTCGCCATAGGCCCAGGCGGTCGCCTCGGTGCGCGTGCCTTCGTCGACCATGAGCGCGCGCGCCTCACGGCAGCCCGGCGCATCGGAACCCGCCCACGCCACCGCCAGTGTATCGAGCATCGCCAGCTTCGCCGGCTCGAAAACAGCCTGAGGAATCGCCGCGTACTGCGTGCCGACGATATAGTCGGCCAGTTTCGCGGTCAGTGTCGGCGCGGCTTGCGCGATGTGGTCCGGTGCATTCATCGGTTTACTTTATCACGCCACCCGCACCACGATTTTGCCGACCATCGCGCTCGACTCCATGCAGTCTTTCGCCGCCTGCAACTCGGCAAACGGAAACACGCGATCGACCAGCGGCGTGATGCGGCCGTCGATGATCGCCGGCATCACATCGCGCGCGAAACCGGCCATCGCCGCGCGGCGCTCATCCGCACTGATCTTGGCATTCGAGATGCCGAAGATCTCGAAACGATTGGTATGCACGGCCGACAGATCGATCTCGGCGGTCACCAATCCATCGACATACCCGACCACCGCGAGCCGCCCCTTGCGCGCGAGCGACTTCAGGCATTCGGCGAACAACGTGCCGCCAACCAGATTGATCGCGAGATCGGCGCCCTTGCCGCCGGTGACCTCCATTACCGTCATGGCGAAATCCGCCTTCCGTGTGTGAATCGCGACATCAAGGCCGAGCGCTTTCAATTTTTCGAGCTTCTCCGCGGAGCCCGAAGTGCCGATGGATTTCGCGCCGAGCATTTTCGCAATCTGCACGCAGGCCGCCCCCGCCCCGGATGAGGCGCCGGTGATCAGCAACCACTCGCCGGCCTTCAACTTGCCGTACGGCGGATAGAGCATTTCGTAGGCGGTGAGAAAGGACACCGGAATCGCCGCGCCCTGTTCATAGGTCAAACGCGGCGGCAGCGGCAGCACTTGGTGCGCCGGCGCAACTGCGTATTCCGCAAAGCCGCCCTTCACGCGGCCGAACACCTTGTCGCCGGGTTTGAATTGGGTAACGCCCGCGCCGACCACGCTGATCTCGCCGGCCGCTTCATTGCCGCCCAGCTTCTCCGGCCCGCCGTGCACCGCGCCGCCGACCACCAGCTCGCCGCGGTTGAGCGCAGTTGCATGCACCTTGATCACCACTTCGCCGGCCGCCGGCTGCGGCACCGCGATGTCGCGCCATTCGAGCACGGCCTTATGGTCTTTGGTGACGATCCAGCATGATTTCATGTTTTCTCCCGATTGAGCTCTTGCGGATTTCGTAGGGCGGATAAGCGAAGCGCAATCCGCCGAATGTGATTCTTAACTTTAGATGTTTCATGCGGCGGAAGGCGCTGCGCTTTTCCCTACACGTTAATCGCCCCCATCCTATCCTTCCCCCGCTCTCGCAGGGGAAGGAACCCTGGAATCAGCTTCGCGGCACTATCCCCTCCCTTGCGCACGCAGTGCGCGGGGGAGGGTTAGGGTGGGGGCGCGCGTCACCCCGGCAGCGGCAAGGTAATAATTTTTCCCGTCTCCGCCGCCAACTGAATCCCCAGCGTCGTCTCCAGCGTCGTGCGCGCTTCGCGCGGTGTCGCCAGATGACAACCCTTGCCGGTAACCAGATGATCGAGCCAGGCGCGCGTTTCGTTGGCAATCGCACCGTAGAACTCGCCGAGCGCCCAATCGCCCGGCGTGCCGCTGTTGAGAAACACCATGTTCACTTCGTGGCCCGGCAGATAGACATGCGGGATGCCCTTGTTGGTGTACATGATCTGGTCGGTGTGATCGTCGTCGATGATGAGCACGCCCTCGGTGCCCAGCATCTCGAAACGCGTAGCGTGACCAAGCGCGGGATATTTTTCGGGCAGCGCATAGCTCACCGTCAAGTTCACCACCGTGCCGTCCGAATAAGTGATGATCGCGTAGTTGATATCATCGACGTCAAAGCCCGCCGCTTTCAACACGCCCTTCTGCCCGCGCGCGACAATCTCGACCGGCCGCGCGCCTTCGAGCATCCAGTTCACAATATCGACGTAATAGGTCAGCGCATCGACCAGCGGCGTCGCCTCGCGGTCGCGCGTCATGATGGCGATGCCGTTGGCGCGGTTGTTGAAGAGCCGCGCCGAAATGCCGGTGACGCGGCCCATGCGGCCCTGCGCGATCTGTTCCTTCGCCAGCATCCAGCGCAGATCCTTGAAGCGGCGGCTGTAACCGACACGCACTTCGACGCCGGCTTGTTCGGACGCCGCGATGATACGGTCGGCATCCGCCACCGACAGCGCGATCGGCTTCTCGACCAGCACCGGCTTGCCGAGCTCGATTGCCTGCAGAATGGGCTTCATGTGCTCGCCCTCGGCAGTGGACACGATCACCGCATTCACTTCGGGCCGCGCAATTACTTCCAGATTGTCGGCGGTATGAAACTGCGCGCCGACTTTGCCAGCGAGCGCACTCGCGTTGCCGGCGACGAGATCCGACACGCCGACAAAATTAACCGATGGGTGCGTCAGCGCCTGGCGCGCGCGCATGGTGCCGATGCGGCCGCTGCCGACAACAGCGATGCCGAGTTGCCTGCGTTCGATGATGGTCTCCCCGGAATGAATAACGGGCGTTCGTTGCGCCTTTTGGGGATTCTACCGGATGGGTGTATCGCGAACGAATCCCCGCCACCCTAACCCTCCCCCTCAAGGGGGGAGGGAATTAAAAAAGTTCCTTCCCGCCTTGAGGGGGAAGGCAGGAATGGCGTGCAACCAACATTACCCTGCCCGCTTATAATATACATATTATGTATATATATTGACCCGATGCGATTCGTATTTGATCCCGCCAAGGCGGCGGCCAATCTGAAAAAGCACGGTGTCTCTTTTGCGGATGCTGAAGGTGTACTCGCTGACCCGCTGGCAATTGTGATCGAAGATCCGGACACCGTGGGCGAGCAGCGCTTAATCAGTTTCGGCCTCGGCAGTACGGGTGAATTGTTCGTCGTAATCTATACCGCACGCGGCGATGCCTGCCGTTTGATCTCCGCGCGCCGGGCAACCAGAAAGGAACGCATGCAATATGAAAGCTGAATACGATTTTTCAAAGGGCAAACGCGGCGCGGCAATTCCGCAGAAGGGCAAGACGCGAATCTCGATCTTCATCGACAACGCCGTGCTCGCCGGCTTTCGCGCGCGCGCCGAGCGTGCTGGTACCGGCTATCAAACCATGATGAACGAAGCCTTGCGGGAATATCTGTCCGACAGCAGCCAACCGGTTACCGAAACTGCCTTGCGGCAGATTCTGCGTCAGGAGATTCCCGAGTATTTCAAAAAGCTGTCCCCTGCACCGAAACCCGCATCACGAAAGCGTTAGGTTTCCCGGCATCACCGCAGCCCGGAAGGAGCGCAGTGATACCCGTCGTGTTCCGTGCGGGCATAGATGATGGGTATCGGCCTGCGGCCTCAACCCATCCTGCGAACTGCGCCAAAACTTAGCGGGCTAGCGCGCAACCGCCTGCTTGCGCGGACGGCCGCGCGGCGGATGGCGCGAGACGAACGCCGGCACCTCATAGGCCGCGCGCGGCTCGTCCACCGACAATGTAAACGGACTGCGCACCGTCACGCTGCCAAAAGTGGCGCCATCGTGCAGATCCTCGGTCAACAGCAACGAACAATCCTGTAGCTGTGCGGCGGCGACGATCATGCTGTCCCACCAGCTCAGGCGGTGACGCTGCTCGATCTCGCGGGCGCGTTGCAGCACCGATTTATCGATAGTCTGCGGCTGCCACTCCAAGAGTCGAACCGCCTGATACCAAGCGTCATCCGGCCTCAGACCCGGCTTCAGTTTACGGGTAACCGTTGTATAGAATTCTGAAATCACCTGGAAACTGGTGCGGCCGATCTGCTCTGCCCACACATGTGCAAGCCACGCCCGCGCCAATTCCTGTTTGTTTGGGAACCGGGTATCGTAGGCATAGACGAAGACATTAGCATCGACGAAAACCGGCCCGATCATAGAGCTCCTCCCGCGTCGGATATTTTTGACCGGGCGAGCTTATGCGCTGCGGTTTGAATGCAAGAAATTCACGCATTGCCTTTTCATAATTACTGGCTTCACTCATCTGCTTCTGCAGCATGTCGCCGACCAGCCGCGAGACGCTGGTATTCTGTTCGGCCGCGCGCACACGCGCCCATGCAGCGGTTTTTTCATCTAGGGTGATGGTGATGTTTTTCATGGCGGTTTTCCGATGAACGCTCCGAGAAAATAATAACACAGAATTCGTGTCTTTTTAATCACCCTTCGCTACGTATCCTGCAGAATGGGTTGAGCGAAGCGATACCCATCGTGATCCACGCAAGCACAAATGATGGGTATCGGCCTGCGGCCTCAACCCATCCTACGAACGGGTGTTACCCATGCACGCGGGTCGCCTGCGCTACAGAACCGCAGCCCGGATGGAATGATATGGAATCCGGGAAGCGATGTCCCGGAATACGCTGCGCGCCTTCCGGGCTACGGACCCGCTCCGCAAAACAAATATTGCTGTATTCTTTCGTCACCATGCGCCCACACCCCCTGCTTATACCCGTGCTCGCCGCACTCGCCTGCACACCTTCGATTGCAGCCGACTGGAAACCCGACAAACGCATTGAGATCGTGGTGCCGAACGCGGCCGGCGGCGGCAACGACCGCATTGCGCGCATCGTGCAGCACATCGCGCAGGAGAAGCGCTTCGTCGATCCGGTGATGACCATCACCAACAAGCCGGGCGCGGGCCAGGTGATCGGCATCAGCTATGTGAATCAGCATCCGGGCGATGCGCACTTCATCGGCATCATCTCTGCGACGCTGCTGGGCGACATCATCTCCGGCCGCAGCCAGGTCGGGCTTGCCGACATCGCGCCGATCGCGCAGCTCTTTACCGAATATGTCGCCTTCGCGGTGAAGGCGGATTCACCGCTGAAGACCGGCCGCGATTTGTTCAACCGCCTGAAGACCGACGCCGGCTCGATCAGCACCGCCATCTCGGGCGTGATCGGCAATCACAATTACATTGCGCTGGCGCAACTGGCGCGCGCCGCCGGCGGCGACGTCAAAAAGTTGAAAGTCGTGACCTACAACGGCGGCGGCGACGGCATCACGGCCGCGCTGGGCGGGCATGTCGATATGGTGATCGCGCCGGCGGCGACGATACTACCGCATGTGCAATCCGGCGGCCTGCACATGATCGCGCTCGCCGCGCCCAGGCGCCAGGGCGGCGCCTACGCCGAGGTGCCCACCACCAAAGAGCTGGGCGTCAACGCTACCATCTCCAACTGGCGCGTGATGATCGGCCCGCGCGGTATCACGCCGCAGCAAACCGCCTATTGGGAAAACGTCTTCGCGCGCGTGGTCGAGACCGACGACTGGAAGAGCATGCTGGTCAAGGATTCGCTCACCGGCGAATTCCTGCGCAGCAACGAAGCGCGCGCGCAGATCAACACGGAATATGAAACCTTGAAGGGCGTGATGTCGGAGCTGGGGCTGGTGAAGTAGTTAAGTTCCCCGTCGCTCCGGCGCAGGTACGTAGCCCGGAAGAAGTGCAGCGTATTCCGGGGCTCTTGTAGCGCAAGCGACTCGCCTGCATTCGTTAAACCAGCAGGCCGCATTTTCGTAAACCCGGCCTGCGCTACAAATGCTTACCCCTCACCCTGCCCCTCTCCCTCAAGGGGAGAGGGAACCCTCAAACTCGCGACGATGCGTAGGGCGGAAAAGCGCAGCGCCTTCCGCCGCATGCTTAACCTTGAATCAACACCCGTCCGGCGGATTACGCTCCGCTTATCCGCCCTACAATGAAGCTTTCTGCAACGCTAAGCCGTATATAACAACCTTAACACCCGCACGTTCCTGATCTTGTCGAGATCGAACAAGGCGTTGATCAAGGCGAGGCTGCGTTTTTTGCCGAGCGCCGGCGCCATCAAATCGAGCGACTTCTCGGTGACGTCATCACGCGTGAGCGGATTTTCGGCGGTGCCTTTGGCGGCGAGGGTTTCGTGTTCGATGGTGCGGCCGTCTTTCAACTTGACGACGATGCGGCTGCGCCAGCCGCGCACGGCGTTCGGGATCGTTTGATCGGCCACCGCTTCGATCAGCTTTTTGGTCTTCAGTACCGCCGGGTCCTTGATGCGCTTCAAGTCGTGGGCGGCAGCGAAGCTCATGGTGCCGTCCTGCAGCATTACCGCCAGCAGATGCTGCAGCGAGATATCGACCATCTCGCGCTTGTCGACCACCTCAAGCTGCTCCTGCGGCACGCCGACGATCAGCTTTTCGACGTCGCGCGCCTTGATGCCGTGTTTTTGAATGATCTCGTGCAACACATGCATCGGCCCCTGGATCGGCCCGCCGATCGACCAGCGCTTGATGCCACCGCGCATGATCTCGTAATGTTTGCCGAGCCCCTTCACCAGCTCCGCGGGGTTGCCCTCGGGCGACAGGATCGAAAAGAAATTCGGCTCGCCGCTATAAATATCCTCGACGCCGGTGAAGCCCGCCGCCGCCATCAGCGCCGACTGCGCGCCGTTGTGCGCCGGCATGCCGCCCATCGCATAGGCCTTCTCGATGTGCTCGACGTCGCGGAACATGGTGGTGACACCTGCAGTCTGCTCGAAGCTGTATGACAGCGCATAACGCACCTGCTGCGCATTGAGCTTGAGCAACGCTGCGGACGCCGCCGTGGCGCCGAACAACTGGCCGGTGGCGCCGGCATGGCGGCCGTCAGGCACGAGCTTGCGCGGATCGAGTGCGAGCAGCGTGCGCGCGCAGATGTCGTAGCCCAGCACCACCGCGCGGATCAACTGCTCTCCCGAGAGTTCGAATTTTTCGGCGATCGCCAGCGACGCCGGCAGCACGCTGGTGCCCGGGTGCGTGCGCGTGGGCGGATGGGTGTCGTCGGTTTCGTCGGCGTGGCAGCAGGTGCCGTTGGCGAGCGCGGCGTTGAGAATCGTCGTCACGTGTTTGGTGCCGATCACGCCGGCATCGCGCGTGCCGCCCAGCGGCTTTACGTAAGCGATGATCTTTTTGCCCGGCAACAGCCGCGAGCCCGACAGCATCGCCGCCACCGTATCGACAATATGATTCTTCGCGCGCGCCACGATCTCTTTGGGCAGCTTGCGCTTGTTCGCACCCGAGATATACGAGCTGAATTCCTGCATCAACGGCGATACGTCGGCCTGTGGCGGTTTCTTCACGCGGTTCTCCTCATGTGCGGATTTGTTTGTTCAACGATAGCACAACCACCAGCGCTATTTTTTCGATGCGCGCTGCCAAGTCAACTGCTTTTGTGGCGCAGGCACCTCGCCTGCGTTGTTTACGTTCGCAGGCGAGGCGCCTGCGCCACTTAAAACCCTGCGCTGCGACACCAGCGCCCTAGCCCGGAAGGAGCACAGCGAATTCCGGGGCCTTTCGGATCCACGTTGCAGCAGTCCCATTATGGGACGAAAATACACCATGCGTGTGATTGCCCTGTCCACATTGCGCAATTTCTGGGAAAGCAGCCGATCCTATGCGGATGCCCGCGAGCCCACGTTGGCCTGGTACCGGCATGTTTTAAGCGCGGATTGGGGCTCACCCGCGGAACTCAAGCGCGAGTTCGGCACGGCCAGCATACTGCGCGATGGCCGGATTGTATTCAACATCGGCGGCAATAAATACCGCCTGGTGGTCTGGATCAACTATCCGTATCGTGTCGTGTATATCCGGTTTATCGGCACGCACGCGCAATACGACAAGATTGATATGCAAAAGATTTGAAGGAGCCTTGAATGGAAATCAAGCCGATCAAAACCAAAGCGGATTATCGTGCCGCGCTGAAGGAAATCGAAGCGCTCATGCCGGCGCGGGCCGGCTCGCGTGAGGGCGAGCGTTTGGACATCATGGTCACGCTGGTTGAGGCCTACGAGAAGAAACACTATCCGCTGGATTTGCCCGACCCGGTCGAGGCGATCAAGTTCCGCATGGAACAGATGGCGCTTGCGCCAAAAGATCTGGTGCCAATGATCGGCCAGATCAACCGCGTATACGAAATACTGAACCGTAAACGCCCGCTGACACTACAAATGATCCGCCGCTTGCATGAAAAACTGGGCATTCCTGCGGAATCCCTGATCAAAGACCCGGATCAGCGTCGCGCCGCCTGATTCACCGCGGCCGGCGCGCTCTTGTAGCGCAGGCCGGATTTACGAAAATGCGGCCTGCACCGCAGGCCTAAAACGAAGACGTCGCGTGCTTTAGTTTTCGATGCGGGCGGGTCGCCTGCGCTACAACTTCTTTTCCCCCTCTCCCCTTGAGGGAGAGGGCAGGGGTGAGGGGGGGGGCTTAGCCTTTACTCAATCCTCTACTCCGCCTTGATCCCCGCCGCCTTCGCCAGCCTCGTAATCTTCGCGATTTCGTTCTTGATGAAATCACCAAACTGCTCGGGCGTGCCTGACATCACCTCGAAGCCCTGCGCGTTGAGCAACGAGCGCACTTCGGCATTCGCCAGCACCTTGGCCGTTTCGGTATTCATGCGGCTCACAATCGCCGGCGGCAGCCCCGCCGGCCCGAGCAGACCGAACCACGACATCATTTCAAAGCCCGGCAGCGTTTCGGCCACCGTCGGCAGCCCCGGCATCAGCTCGGTGCGCTTCAGCGTCGTGACCGCGAGCCCGCGCACGCGGCCGGCCTTGATCTGCGGCTGGATACTCGTCACCGTCGCGAACATGATCGACACCTCGCCCGACACCAGCGCGGCGATCGCCGGCGTGGTGCCTTTGTAGGGAATGTGCACGATGTCGATACCACCCGAGGTTTTGAGCAGGTCGCCGGCCAGTTGATGCACGCTGCCGTTGCCCGCCGAGGCGTAGTTGATCTGCCCGGGCCGCGCCTTTGCCAGCGCGATCAGCTCTTTCACGCTCTTCACCGGCAGCGACGGATGCACGTTCAGCACATAAGGGCTCGCCGCCACAAAAATGATCGGCACGAAATCCTTCACCGCGTCATACGAGAGCCTGGCGTAGAGCGCGGGGTTCGAGCCGTGCGAAGAACTGTTGGTCATGAACAGCGTATAGCCGTCGGGCACCGCGCGCGCCGCGATCTCGGCGCCCAGCATGCCGCCCGCCCCCGGCCGCGTATCTACCACCATCTGCTGCCCCAGCGACTCCGCGAGCTTGTTGCCGACAATGCGCGCCACCAGATCGTTGGCGCTGCCCGGCGCCTGGGCGACGATGACGCGGATGGGTTTGACGGGATAGCTCTGCGCAAAGGCCGCCGGCGTCAGCGCGATGCCCAGCGCCGCAGCAAGGTAACCGCAGATCATTAAAATCTGTAGGGCGGATGAGCGAAGCGTTATCCGCCGGATGGGAAGCCGATCAATCGACCACAGGGCAATGCGGCGCGATGCCACCTTAAGCCAGAGCAAACACGTCGAGCGTGACAGTCTTTTCAGGACGCACCGTGCCATGAACCAACTGACGGATTTTCTCGGTGGTCTCACGCGAAAACGTCGCCTCGCGGCAACGATCGCAGACCTGCGCGGGGATATGCTCCACCAGCACACGCCTTTCGCTCTCGAGGGTGAACACCTCGCTCACGAATTCGGAGGTTGCGGTTGTGTTTCCGCACACATGACAATTAAACATGGCGACCTCGTTTTCTGAATTCGATCCACTCGTTCGGGTCTGGCTGATAGATCGTGATGATTTTTGACACGTCAGACTCGACAAACGCTACCTGAAAATGCAATGGACGTCCAGCCGCAGTAAATCCCAACAGCAAGGCACTCGGCGAGTATTTATCGTCTGGATAATTTTCAATGACTTCCGCTTTTGCACCCGCTTCGCGGATTTCCTGCTCGCTGATATTTCGCTCGACCGCACGACGAAAAGCATGTCGACTGAACTCAAATTGACCAGCCTCCAGCTGCCGCTGTATCTGGGTAAGCGTTTTCATTTTTCATCTCTTTCAAAACCATTCCCGGGGGCTGGCACACCGGCTTGTTCAAATTTGGCACAACCCAATGGAATCGGGGGATTGTAACGCCTGCCGAAACCTATCTATTGATCCCCTCCTCCGTCTACCCCCTCTCCCCCTGAGGGAGAGGCAATCGCGACACGGCGTTCGCGAAGCGATCCGGGGCGGGAGCGATTGCATGGCGCGCTACCCGCAAGCGGCTGGCTTCGCCAGTAACGAGTTCGCGCGCCGGCGTGAGGGGGGGCTTTGCCCCTTTCCTAAGCCCCCAATCCCCGAATAACCTTCACCGCCCGCCGATACTTCTCGATACGCTCCAGATCCTTCACGGTCGGATGCGTGATGCGCGACAGATCCATGTTGTCGGTGATATCCGCGAGCTTGACGCGCCGCCCGATGGGGTTCGATGCTGCGCGCAATACAAACGCTTCGTAATCTTCGCCGTCGCGTTCAGTCACCGCATCAACGCCGGCGAGCACTGTTTCCGAAAAGCCCTCGGCCCGCAGCGCCTCGAAAGTCCAATGCGTATCCTCGACCACGTCGTGCAGAACGGCGACGATGCGCGCGTCCGTCGTCTCAACGCTCAACATCACGCGCAGGGGGTGCAGGATATACGGCGCGCCCGCCTTGTCCACCACGCCCGCGTGCGCTTCGGCGGCGATCGCAATCGCCCGTTCCAGTGTGCTCATACTGCCCTCACTCGGTTGACTGCAATTCGCGTTTGCGGCCCGGCGTGCGTTTGGCGGCGCGCGCCTCTTCCTTCACCTTCGGATCGACCAACGGCCGCAGTTTGTGCCGGTCGGTAATGCAATCGATCACGCCCGGGTTGTTCAAGAGGCTGCGCTTGGGGCCGCGTTCGTTCCAGAGCTGCGCCAGCGGCCGGCCGCTTGCCGTGCGCACATGATAGGCATCCTCACGCGTGCCCACGCGCCCGAGCCGCGCCAGCACTTCCACAATCACGCCGATGTTTTCCGGGCAGCCGCCAACGATGACGCACAACGTTCCGCGTTTCAGAATCATGTCAAAACTCCTCGATCAACATTTATACATCCACAAGGTTGGTCCCCTCCCCCGCGTGCGGGGGAGGGTTAGGGTGGGGGCGCTACAACACCTCAATGCGCCAACCTCCCCTCCTCACGCGCCGCCTCGGCCTCGCGCGCCGCGCGGTTGCGCTCGGTGAAATGCTGAATATGCGACCCCAGGCGCTCCAGCACATGCCCGGCGGCGCCCGGCCCGTATTCCACCACCAGCCACGCCAGGTAATACGTCATGACGTTGGCCAGCGCCTCCTGCGTTTTGTTTTTCAACGCATCGTCGAGCTGCGCGCCGATCACATCGATGTAACGCCGGCGCGCCAGCTCGCCGGGCGCGACGTCCGGCACGCGCTGCGCCGCGGCCGCCTCGGGCTTTGCATCCAGTTGCAGGGTTTGCTCTTCCATGATGCCTCCAGTTCCCCATGACAATCGGCTCGATGGCCGGCCCCGGGGGAACGAGGACTGCCAACGCTTTAGCGGAATTTATGAGTCGCCCGCAAGTTGTTGCTTAACTCAGCGACGCCCTTAGTTTGCTGCCACCGCTGGCTCAGGGCATGAGCCAGCAGCAAAAAACCATAAAAAAACCCGCTCGGCATAGCCAAAGCGGGTTCGATCAACCTCAACGCTTTAGCTGTATTTATTACGCGCCCGCAAGCTGCACTTTCAAATCGGCGCAGATGTCACTATGCTTGAACGTGAGAAGAATGTAAATACGCCTATGCCTGCTCCCGACAAAAGTGTTCCGGAATGTGCCTTCTGCAACCTGCCCGATGATCGCATCGCAATGGCGAATGATTTGGCGATCGGTATACGCGACGGCTTCCCGGTGTCCAATGGCCACACCTTGGTCATACCGAAACGACACGTTGGATCATTTTTTGAAACGACGCCGGACGAAAGAAAAGCCTTATTCGATTTACTCGACGCCGCGAAAAACGCTTTGACAACTGAATTTCAACCCGCCGCCTATAACATCGGCATCAACGATGGACCTGCCGCCGGTCAGACCGTGCCGCATCTGCATATCCACCTGATCCCGCGCTATGCGGACGACGACAGCGATCCGCGCGGCGGCATCCGCAAGATATTCCCGAAGAAAGCGAATTACTGGGAATGACACTTGACCACTACTGCACGCTGTTCTCGCAACTGAAACGTGCGCCGGGGCGCGTATGGGGACCAGCAACACGCAATCGCGCCCCGCATAAGCCACTGCTCCTGCACGCGGTCATGGACCTGATCGCCCGCGGCGTGATCACCTCGCGCTTTATCAGCATCGAGGGCGAACTCGTCGAACTGAACGAACTCTTCACCGACTACTGGCGCAGCATCATGCCGGTGACGCAAACCAGCAGCATCGCGTTTCCGTTCTCGCATCTGAACAACGAAATTTTCTGGAAACTAGGGCGTGTTCACACAAGTGGATAGCGAAGGCTTTCAACGATCAGGGCGAAATGGATAAAAGCCAAGAACATTATGTCGAGTTTCTCGAATCGCGAGAAGATGCGACGAAAGCCTTTGAGTCGGCGAAACAATCGTT
>CAISYC010000049.1 GCA_903889565.1 uncultured beta proteobacterium | reverse complement strand
TGCAGGCGGGTCGCCTGCGCTACAAGATCAAATTCGCAACTACGATTTTGCGCGCGCCGCCTGCATCGCCTGCCACAGGCGCGACGGCGTCAGCGGCATGTCGAGATGTGTGATGCCAAGCGGGCGCAGCGCGTCGAGCACTGCGCCGACCAGCACCGGGATCGATGCCGTGCAACCCGATTCACCCACGCCTTTCACACCGAGCGGGCTGATTTTGCTGGGCGTCGGATGTTCTTCGCCGCGGATTTCGCGGATGAGGCCGGCGCGCGGCATCACGTAGTCCATGAAACTCGCCGCCAGCGGTTGGCCCGATTCGCGGTCGTAGACAACATGCTCGCCAAAGACCTGACCGGCGCCCTGCATGACGCCGCCGTGCAATTGGCCTTCGACAATCGCGTGGTGTATGACTTCGCCGCAATCATCGACCGCGCAGTATGAAACCACTTCGGTGACGCCGGTTTCGGCATCGACTTCAACTTCGGCAATATGACAGCCATTGGGAAAGGTCGAGCCGAAACTGCCGTCGGCTTTGAGTGTGATGGCTGCGTTTTTCGCCAGCGCCGCCAGTTCGATGCTTTGCTTCGACTGTGTTGAGGTGAAGACGCCGTTCGCATACGCGATCTGCGACGGCTCGAGTTTCATCTCGAGTGCGGCAAGCGACTTGCCGTGTTCGATCAGTTTGCCGGCGGCGAGATGGCAAACGCTGCCGGCGCCGACCGTGCTGCGCGAACCGCCCGTGTGATTGCCCTTTATCGTCATGCCCGGCAGGCATTGCACAATCTTGATCCGCTCGAGCGGCAGGCCTAGCGCCTTGCTGACGATCATTGCATAGGTGGTTTCGTGGCCGTGGCCCTGCGCCTTTGCCACCGTGTGCACGGTGACCATGCCTGAGGCGTCGAGCGTAATTTCAACTTCGTCGGCCATCTGGCCGGCGCCGGTATTTTCGATCACTGACGAGATGCCAATGCCGCGCAGCTTGCCGGTGGCCGCCGATTGCGCACGGCGTTTTTCAAAGCCGTTCCAATCCGACAGCTTGAGTGCTTTTTGCAGCATGCCCGGCAGATCGGCGATTTCATAGGTCGAGCCGGTCGGCGTTTTGTACGGAAAGGCTTCAGGCGCAATGAAATTGCGGCGCCGTAGTTCGGCGGCATCAATGTTGAGTTCGCGCGCCGCCGCATTCACCAGCCGCTCGACGACATACGCAATGTCAGGGCGGCCGGCGCCGCGATAGGAGCCGACCGGTGTAGCGTTGGTCAGCGCCACCCTATAGCTGCCGTAGAGCGCAGGGATGCGATAGACGCCGGTCATGCAGGTCATGGTGTTGCGGATGTGGCCCATCGCACCCGGTGACAGATAGGCGCCCATGTCGTTGATCCAGTCGAGTCGCATGGCAAGAAACTTGCCGCTGGCGTCGAGTGCGAGTTGACCGTCGATGATGTTCGAGCGGCCGTGCGTATCGCACAAAAAACATTCGACGCGCGTCGCCACCCATTTCACCGGGCGGCCAAGCATTTGCGTTGCCAGCATCAGTGCGCAGTACTCGGGGTAGGCCACGGTGCGCTGGCCGAAACCGCCGCCGATGTCCTCCGATTCAAAAATCAGTTTGTCTTCGGGCACATTGGTCCACGCCGACATCTGCCGGCGCAGCATGGTGGTGCCCTGATTGCAGACGTTGAAGCGATAGACGCCGGTTTTCGCATCGAAGGCAACGAGGCAGGCGCGCAGTTCGAGCGGGTTGGCAACGACGCGCGTGCTCTCGACCTTGAGGCGCGTGATGTGGGCGGCCTGCGCAAAGCCGGCGGCGACGGCTTTCTCGTCGCCGGTTTCGCATTCGAGCGGCAGATTGCCGGGCACCGTGTCGTGCAACTGCGGCGCGCCGGGGGCGAGCGCGTCTTCGGCGAGCGGCACTGCCGGCAGATCGCGGTATTCGATGTTGATGAGTTCGGCCGCATCCTGCGCGATGGCGGCGCTGTTGCCGACCACCATCGCGACCGGCTCGCCGACGAAGCGCACACGGCCGGAGGCCAGCGCCGGCCGCGGCGTCGGCAGCGTGTCGGTATTGTTGCGGCCCTTGAAGGTCAGTGCGTGCGGCGCATTCACGTGGCCGGCGCGCACGGCATCCTCGCCCGTCAGCACCAGCTGCACGCCCGGATGCGCGCGCGCCGCCTCGACATCGATCGAGACGATCTCGGCGTGCGCGCGATCGGCGCGCACGAAATAGGCGTAGAGCTGATTCGGTGCGTTCCAGTCGGCGGCGTATTTGCCGTGACCGGTGATAAGGCGGCGGTCTTCGACGCGATTGACGTGATGAGGCGAGTGCGCGTGATTTTCCACGTGTGATTGCTCCTGACCGGGATGCTGCATGTTAAACCGCGGCCGCGCCCTGTGCCAGCGTTGTCGCGCAGAATCGTCGCCGTTATTGCGGGGGCTGGCGCGCGGCAGTATGATTTCCGCACAACAGGATATCCATGCGAGGAGCAGCACCATGAAGATTTCCGGACTCGATCACTACAATATCGCTACTGCCGATCTTGAGAAGGCGCGTAAATTCTATACGGAGGTGGTCGGCTTTCGCGACGGTGAGCGGCCCCCGTTCGGCAAGCCGGGTGCGTGGATGTATCTGGGTGACCACGCGCTTTTGCACATCGGCACCGTGCGCGTACCCAAGACCAAAGGCAAGTCGGATTCGTACGATCACGTCGCCTTTCGCGTCAGCGATATTGACGAGGTGCGCGCGCGCTTGAAGCAGCACAATATCTACAACGAGGAATTCGCGGTGCCGGCGCGCAATATGCACCAGATTTTTTTTCGTGATCCCGACGGCAATGAAATCGAGCTGCTGTTTTTCGGCGCCGATGCCGAAAAGGCAAAAGCCGAGGGCGTAAAAGTCGATTCGACCATCGGGCGCACGGTTTAACGTAGCGCAGGCGCCCCGGCTGCAATCGGAAAAAACGCAGGCTGGTCGCCTGCGCTACGGGCTAAAGCGTCGGGCTTTTGAACTCGCCGCCGCCGGCGACCAGTCCCCACTGCGTCATCTGCATGTCGATGCTGAAGTGGATGTGCGCAGCGGCGGCGCGCGCGTCGCGGAAGATGCGCTCCAGAGGGCCTTTCTGATAGATGCCGTTGGCGCCGGCCATCTCCTGCATGAGATCGATTGCCTCCATCGCGAATTTGACCGCCATCGCGGCGTTGCGCTTGTGGCGCAGTTTTTCCTCGACACTGATATCGCGGTCGGCTTTCAGCGCGGCTTCGGCCTCGATGCAGTCGTTGCGCAGAATGAGGCGCGCGGCGTCGATCTTGGCGCCGGCGACGCCGACCCTTAATTGCACGGTCTGGAAGTCGCGCATCTTCGCGCCCTGCACGGTGCTGCGCGATTTGATCCAGTCGAGCGTGGCGTCGAGCGCGCCCTGCGCATTGCCGACCACGCAGCCGGCGAGCGAATGACCGCCGACGGATGAGGTCGGGATGCGAAACATCGGATTCGGGTTGATTGCGGTGCCGGCAAAGCGGTGGCCGGGCAGCGCGGTCGCCATCGACTGCACGCGGTACTGCGGGACGAACAGGTTGTCGACTTTCACTGTGCAGCTGCCGGTGCCCCGCATGCCCATGGTCTGCCAGTCGTCGATGATCTGGTATTCATTCGCGCGCAGCAGGCATTGCACCCAGTCGATCGGTTTGTCGTTTTCCATCACCATGCAGGCGAGCATGTTCCAGGTCGAGTCGGTTACCGCCGAGCAGAAATTCCAGGTGCCCGACAACATCAGGCCGCCATCGGCTTTTTTCGCGCGGCCCTGCGGATAGGCGATGCCCGCGGCGATCAGCGCGTCGGGGTTCTCGTTCCACACCTCATCCTGCGCCTGCGGGCTGAACTGCGCCAGCGTGCGGTGATGGGAGGCGAGATTGGCGACGTTCCAAGCCGTCGAGCAGTCGCCGCGCGCGAGCATCTCCGGAATATCCACCCAGGCAACGAATTCGAGCTCCATGCCGCCGCGCGATTTGGGCTGCATGGTGCGGAAGAGTCCGGCCTGATGCAGGGCGTCGCGCACCGCCGGCGCCAGATGGCGCTCGGCTTCGGCGGTGGCGGCGTGTTCCTTCAGCAGCGGAATCAGCGCTGCGGCCCGCGCGACCGCCTCTTCGCGCGTGACGCCGGCGAAGCCGGTTGAATTCAGGGGGGCATTCATGTAGTTTCTCTTCCGCTGGAATTGCGTTTGGTCAATTCAGGTCCAAATCGGGTTCTGCGCGCGCGACATTGATATTGTTCTTGTTGATGGATTCGCGCCGAGCCTGCTTCCAACACCAATTATAAGTTATTTGCACGGGGTTTCGCCCCGTGCCAGCGGAGGAGTGGGCGGCATGCGGCATATTGCAAAGACGGTAATGGATACCTCGGGCGGCGAGCGCGCCAAATTCATGACGGCCAAAACGCCGCCAGATCTGATCCGCCTCGATTCGGGCAGCCCGTCGTTCGCCACACCGCCGCATATCGTTGCTGCCGTGAAGCAGGCGATCGACGCCGGCCACACCGGCTACATTCTCGAGAAGGGCGTGATGCCGCTCTTGGTGGCGATCTGCGAATCGATTGCGGCGGAAACCGGCGCGACGATTGCACCCAGCCAGGTGCTGATCACCAATGGGTCAAGTTCCGGCATCTACGCGGTGATGAGCTGCTTTCTCGATCCCGGTGACGAAGTCATCGTATTCGACCCGAGTTATTCGCTCTATCCGCATGTCGCGCGACAACTCGGTGCGGTGCCGGTGCCGGTGCGCCACAAGGCCGATTACCAGCTCGATGTCGAGGCGGTGCGCCGCGCGATTACGCCGCGCACGCGGCTCGTTATGCTGAACAACCCGAACAATCCGACCGGCATCGTCTACAAAGAGGACGACATCGCCGCGCTGCTCGATCTGTGCGCCGAAAAAGACCTCCTGCTGGCGGCCGACGAAGCGTATTCGAAACTGATGCAGCCGGGGCAGGTGCACGTGCCGGTATTGAAGTTCCATCGCCACCTCGATCGGCTGATTCTGTTGGGCACATTTTCCAAAACCTATGCGATGACCGGCTGGCGGCTCGGCTATGCGGTGGCGCCACCCGATCTGATTGATTATCTCTACGGAATCCATCGCGCGATCAACGGCCCGATTTGCAACTTCGTGCAGCGCGCGGGTATCGCCGCGCTGCAAGGTCCGCAGGATTGCGTCGCCGAATTCAACGCGGTCTATCACAAGCGCGCCGCGCTGATGCACCGGCTTGCAACGACGATACCCGGCCTTCATCCGGCCGCGCCGCAGGGCGCTTTTTATATGTGGACCCGTTTCGATCTGCCGCAATCGGCGCGCGAGGTGCGCGCGCGGCTGTTCGAACGCGGCGTGGCGGTGCGCAGCGGCTCCGAATACGGTAGCGGCGGCGAAAAGCATCTGCGCATCAGCTATTCGGTCAGCGAAGAAACCATTGAGCGGGGCATGGCGGTGATTACCGACGTAGTGAGTGAATTGGCGAAGGAGGCGGCATGAGCGAACGCCTGATCGATATGCGCAGTGACACGGTGACGCGGCCGACTGCGGCGATGCGCGAAGCGATGCTGCGCGCCGAAGTCGGCGACGACGTCATGGGCGAGGACCCGACGGTCAACGCTTTGCAGGAGCGCGCAGCCGCACTGTTCGGCAAGGAAGCTGCGCTGTTCGTGTCGTCGGGCACGCAGGCCAATCAGATTGCAATCAAGGCCTACACCCAGCCCGGTGACGAGGTGATCGCCGACGCGCTGTGCCACCCGGTGCGCAGCGAACTCGGTGCGGCCGCGCTGATTTCCGGCGTGCAACTGGCACTGATTCCGACCGAGCGCGGCGTCTATGCGCGCGCGCAGGCCGAGAGGATGTTTCGTTCAACAAACTGGATGCAGCCGAAGAGCGCGCTATTGTGGGTGGAAAACACGCACAATGCCGGCGGCGGCACGGTGTTTCCGCTCGAAGCGCTCGACGGCCTGCGCGCACTGTCGCAGGATCGCGGCATTCCGCTGCATATGGATGGCGCGCGCGTGTTCAATGCGGTGGTCGCTTCGGGTGTTGCGCCAGCAGAGTGGGGTAAACGCTGCGATTCGATTTCGTTTTGCCTCTCAAAGGGCCTCGGTTGCCCGGTCGGTTCGATCCTGATGGGGCGGCGCGAATTCATCGCCCGCGCGCGGCGCCTGCGCCAGATCTACGGTGGCGGCTGGCGTCAGGCCGGCCTGCTGGCCGCGGCGGGTTTGCATGCGCTCGATCATCACGTCGAGCGTCTCGCTGAGGATCACGCCAACGCACGGCATTTCGCGCAACGGGTGTCGGAGATCCGCGGACTGCGTCTGGTCTACGACGATACGCAGACCAATCTTGTATTTCTTGATATCGCGGAGTCGGGCATGAAAGCCGATGATGTCAGTAAACGTCTGCGCGCACAGGGCGTCGCGCTGGCGATGCGCGGCGGCTGCACCTTCCGCGCCGTCACGCATCTTGATGTCTCGCGCGCTGATGTCGAACAGGCGGCCGCCGCACTCAAGACGGCGCTGGCCTGACGCATTGTTATTCCGGATAAAAAATAACGAGGGGAGTGAAAGAAGCAATGAACAAGGTATTGATGAAACTGATTCTCACCATCATTGCGGCGATGGGGGCGTTGCATGCGCAGGCACAGGCGTATCCCAGCAAGAGTCTGCTGATGGTTGTGCCGCTGCCGACGGCCAGCGCCACTGATGTGCTGATGCGGGTGGTGACGCAGAAAATGGGCGAGAACATGGGCCAGCAGATTGCGATCGAAAACATACCGGGAGCGGCCGGCATGCTCGGCGGCGACAAGGTTGCGCGCGCGGCCCCCGACGGCTATGTCATCGGCGGCTTCAGCGATGCGGTGGTCAACGGCGTGCCGCTCCTCTATCCGAACGTGCCGTACGATCCGTTCACCAGTTTCGCGCCGGTCGGCCTCACGGCGTGGGTGACCTTCGTCATGATCACGCACCCGTCACTGCCGGTGAAAAATGCAAAAGAGTTCATCGCACTCGCCAACGCGCAGAAAGAGCCGATGGATTACGCCTCGGGCGGCAACGGCAGCCCGATGCATCTGGCGATGGAAGTCTTCAAGTCGATGAGCGGCGTCAAACTCAATCACATCCCGTATCGCGGCTCCATTACCGGCGTGCTCGACGTCACCGCAGGCCGCGTGCCGGTGATGATCACTTCGCTCGCGCCGGTGCTCGAAACCATCCGCGGCGGCAAGCTGCACGCGCTCGGGGTCGCCAGCCTGCAACGCTCGCCGCTGCTGCCCGCGGTGCCGACGGTGTCGGAATCCGGCGTGAAGGGCTTTTCCTATGCGACATGGCAGGCGATTTACGCGCCGCGTAATACGCCGCGTGCCATCGTTGACCGTTTGAATGCGGAAATGGTCAAGGCGGTCAACGATCCGGTGATCAAGGACCGGCTGATCAAACTCGCGCTGGAGCCGGCGACCTCGACGCCGGAACAACTGGCGACGCAGACAAAAGTCGGTTACGACAAGATCGCGAAGATCATCAGGGACGCCAACATCAAAGCCGATTGACGCGGCGGCGGGCCATTGTGGCGCAGTATGCGGATTGTTAGAACGGTACTGCGTAGATCAGCGGTTTGCCGTCGAGCCAGGCTTTGATGTCGGTATTGAATTTGCGGTGACGGCCCTCGCGCACTTCGCGGGTCGAGGTGCCGATGTGGGCGGCGAGCACGACGTTGTCGAGCGCGGTCAATGCCGCCGGCACCTGCGGTTCGTCGCGGAAGACGTCGAGTGCGGCGCCAGCGATCGCGCCTTTTTGCAAGGCGGCGATCAGCGCGTCTTCATCGACGATTGCGCCGCGCGCAACGTTGATCAAAAAGCCGTCCTTGCCCAGCGCTTCCAGTATTCGCGCATCGATCAGGTTGCGCGTGGTTTCGGTCAGCGCGCAGGTGACGATCAGGCAATCGACCTCGCGCGCCATCTGTTCGAGGTCGGCGTAATAGGGCAGATCGACATCGTCCTTCTGCCGCGGTCCGTGATAACAGAGCTTCATGTCGAAGGCGGCGGCGCGTTTGGCGATCTCGCGGCCGATGCGGCCGAAGCCGACGATGCCGCAGGTTTTGCCGCGCACTTCGACCCCGGCCGGAAACACGCCGGTCGCCCACTTGCCGGCGCGCACGAAGCGGTCGGATTCGCACAGGCGGCGCATCACCGCAATCATCAGGCCCATCGTCAGATCGGCCACCGGCTCTGCGGTCGAGTCCGGCGTGTGCGAAACGCGGATGCCGCGCCGTTTCGCTTCTGCGCGATCGATCAGCGCATAGTAGGGGCCGAAGCAGGCGAGAAATTCGAGTTTCGGCATCGTATTGAAATCAGCAAGGCTGAAGCCGTAGGGCACGGTGGTGACCGCGACGCGGATTTGTCCGCCGTGTTCGCGCAGGAAGGCCTCCGCGTCATCCTTCAGCCACAGGCGGTGCACCGTAAAGTCGCGTTCGAGATCGGCAATCGCCGGTTCGTAGATCGCGCGCATGATGACGAGTTCGGGTTTCAATCGTTATCCTTTTCTGATTCGCATCAGCGAAACGCCATGCGCCTAATGCTCGAGCGTGATGTTGGAGTCGCGCACCACTTTGACCAGCCGCGCCTGGTTGTCGCGCAGGAAGGCGCCGAATTCCGCCGGCGTGTTGCCGACCGGAAACTGGTTGAGCATTTCGAGCCGCGATTTCACTTCCGGCAGCTGCGTTGCCGCGGCAAAGGCGGCGTGCAGTTTTTTGATTGCCGCAGGCGGCGTGCCGGCGGGGGCGACGACGCCGGCGAAGGTTTGCACGTTGATCTGCGGAAAACCGAGTTCGGCGAAGGTCGGCACGTTGGGAATCGCCGGCAGCCGTTTCGCGCTGGTTGCCGCAAGGCCGCGCAGGCGGCCGTCCTGGATGAACGGCACGCCGCCGGAACCGGCGATCAGCATCGGCACCTCGGCGGCGACCACCGCGGTGACCGCGGGCCCCGCGCCTTTGTATGGAATGTGCACCATCTTCAGGCCGAAGACGTTGCGGAACTGCTCCATCGCGAGGTGCCCCGCGCTGCCGTCGCCGGGCGAACCGTAGTTGACCTTGCCCGCGTTGGCTTTGACGTAATCGACCAGTTCCTGCACGGTCTTCGGCGGGAACGACGGCGGCGTGACCAGCAGAAGCGGCGTCGAGGTGATCAGCGACACTGGCGTGAAATCCTTCAGCGCGTCGTAGCCGGCGTCCTTGACCAGCGTCGGATTGATGATGAAGGCCGGATCCATCACGCCGATGGTGTAGCCGTCGGCCGGCGCAGTCTGCGCCATGCGCGTGCCGATCAGCGTGCCGCCGCCGGCGCGGTTATCGACGATCAGCGACTGGCCGAGCAGTTCCATCGCTTTGGCCTGCACGATGCGGATCGTGATGTCGGAGCCGCCGCCCGCGGCATAGGGCACGATCACGCGGATCGGACGGTTTGGAAAATCCTGCGCGGTTGCTGTGATGGCAACAGCAACTGCAGCAGCCGCACCCACGTATTTTCCAACCATTGTGTTCCCCTTTAGTTCGGCGGTAGGCAGGTCATGCGCCCTTACCCTCGATCCCTCTCCCCGCAGGAGAGGGAAGACAAGCCCTTCTCCCGCGGGGAGAAGGGTGGGGATGAGGGCGCGCAGTTGCAATTGACTTTGACATGTAATGAATTTGGTAAAGCACAATAATCGACAGGCGCGAAGGCGAGAGTTTGCCCGTTTCACAAATACATTTCCGGATTCCCGCCTGCGCGGGAATGATGTGCCAATGAGTGCGCCAGCGATAAAAAGTTCTTAAACCAGCAGGCCCGGCTTCTTCAGATATTGTTCCTTGATCGCATCGGCGGTCCAGCAGGCCAGCGCGCCGATGGTGGCGGTGGGCGGGTTGGCGCTGTTCTGCGGGAAGGCGCTGCCGCCGACGACGAACACGTTGTTGACGTCCCACGATTGCAGATACTTGTTGACCACGCTGGTCGCCGGGTCTGCGCCCATCACCGCGCCGCCGATGTTGTGTGTGCTCTGATACGGCACGATGCTGTATTTCGCCGACAGGCCGTGGGCGCCGGTTTTCGCCGGCTTGAGCGCCCTGGCGATTTCGGCGGTTTTTTCCATCGCATGGGCGAGCATTTTGCGTTCGTTGTCGTGCCAGTCGAAGGTCATGCGCAGCAGCGGCAATCCGTTGGCATCGCGGTAGGTCGGATCCAGATCGAGATAGCAGTCGCGGTAGCTCTGGCAGGCGCCGTGCAGGTTGAGACTGAAACTGCGGTTGTACCAATAGGCGGCGGCCTTCTTCCATGCGCCGCCCCAGCTTGGCGTGCCGGGCGGCACCGGCTTGTTCTTGATCGGTGCCGCGCCGCTGCTCTGCGCGGCGAGATAGCTGCCGCCGATGAAGCCCAGGCCCGCGTGATCGAAATTATCCCCGTTGAAATCGTCGATTGAGGTGGCGCGGCCGCCGCCGCCCATGAACGGGTTGAAGATTTTGTCTTCGAAGAACAGCTGGATCTTGCCGTGGCTCTGGTACGAATAATTGCGCCCGACCACGCCGGTGCCGCTGACCGGGTCATACGGTTTGCCGATGCCCGACAGCATCAGGAGGCGCACATTGTTGAAGGTATACGCCGAGAGCACGACCAGATCGGCGGGCTGTTCGAATTCGCGGCCGCGGGCGTCGATATAGGTCACGCCGATGGCGCGCTTGCCGCTCGAATCGAGATTGATTTTGACGACGTTGGCGAGCGTTCTCAATTCGAAATTGTCGTGGCGGCCGAGTGCCGGCACCACGGTGTTGAGCGGGCTGGCCTTGGCGCCTTGCGCGCAGCCGTGGCTGCCGCAGAAACCGCCGCTCACGCATTCGCCCAGCATCAGCTTGTACGGATTGGTGTAGGGCTGCGTCATCGCCGCGGTCGGACTTGCAAACGGCGTGTGGCCGAGCTGGTGCGCGGCGTCGGCGAACAGTTGCCCGATCGGCGTCGCTTTGCTCGGTGGGTTCGGAAACTCGCGCGAACGCGCGCCCTCGAACGGATTGCCGCCGGCCTGTATTTCGCCGTTCAGATTGCCGGCCTTGCCGCCGACGCCGTAGAGATGCTCGAACTGGTCGTAGTACGGCTCCAGTTCGTCGTAGCCGATGCCCCAGTCCTGACTGGTGCAATCGGCGGCGAGTTGGGCCGCGCCATAGCGTCCGAGCGTGCGGCTTCGGACTTCGAAATCCCACGGCAGGAAACGCCGCGCGTGCACGCCCCAGTGCACCGCTGCGCCGCCGACGCATTCGCCGGGCTTGAACGAGCCGAGTTCGCGCATCGGCAGCGCCGATTCGCTCATCTTGTTGCGGAAGGTGATGGTTTCGCGCGACAGGTTCTGCAGAATATCGCTGTGGCGGTCGTACTTGAGCTCGTCGTGCGCGTAGGGCATGGCGAAGTCGTGCTGCGCATCGAGCATGCGCCCGCGTTCGAAGCCGACCACCTTGAGCCCGGTCTCGGCCAGCGATTTGCAGAGGATGGTGCCGGCGAGTCCGGCGCCGACAACGACGGCATCGACCGCCTTCAGTTTAGTGGCTGCCATGGCCGTCCTTCGCATCGGCAAGCGGAACATGTTTCGGATAGCCCTGATTGTCGAGGGCGACTCGCTGCTCGCGGATATCGAGAATGCTCACCGGTTCGACGCGGTAGGCGGTGGTCTGCGTGTACATGAGTTCGTTGTAGTTCGATGCCGCCACCCCGGGAAAGCCGAGCAGACGCCAGCCCGCTTTGTCGCGGTTGCCGCCATAGACCGGGTCGGCGAAAAATCCTTCCTCGGTATTGCGCCAGAGCAGGCTGAAGAACAGCTTCGCCGGCACCGTCGGCAGCTCGATCGCATCTTTTTCAAGCGCGTGCAGCACTTCGTCCTGCTGATCGGCGGCAAGCAGGCGGAAGGCCTTCCCGTACTGCCGCTTGCAATGCGCGTCGGTGTCGGCGATGCCGTAGCGGTAGATTTCCTGCGGCGTCAGGCGCGATTGAAAGCCCTGCTGCGGCGTGCCTTCGGCCCACGGCCCCATGCGGTAGTTGCGCCCGTGCATGCCCCAGTTGCTCATCAGCTGGCGATCGATGTAATAGCTGACACAGGCATCGCGCGCGCCGGGCCCGAGTTCGTCGGCAGGAATCAGGCGTTCCACCGCGGCGTCGAGAAACTGCACCTCGGGCGGCGTCAGAAAACTGTAGGCATGGCGGTTGCTGTCTTCGTGCATCAGGGGCTCCCGGTGGTGGTGGCGACGGTGGACCGCCGGCGCATGCTGCGTGGCGGAACGATCGCGGTTTTTATGCCCCGATTTTACGCAACTCCGCGCTGCCGTGTCCGGGGATTTCGCGCGCCCGCCGCGGCTGTGCGGCCGATTGCGCGTAGACTGCGTCCGAACCGACCGCGCTGGCGCCCGTCAATTGAATAATCAGCAAATCGCTTTTCGAAAATCGCTGGCGCTTTTGTTCAGTCGGCGGTTCGGCACGTTCTGGTTCGCCAGCCTGTTGTCGAACATCGGTACCTGGGCGCAGCAGGTGGCGCAGCCGTGGCTGCTGCTGAGCCTCGGTGCGTCGTCGTTTCTGATCGGACTCGATTCTTTTGCCATGAGCGCGCCGGTGTGGCTGCTGACGCTGGTCGGCGGCGTGCTCGCCGATCGCGCCGACCGCCGCCGCGTGATCACGCTGTTCCAGTCGATCCAGATGCTGTGTCCGCTGCTGCTGGTGGTGCTGCTGTTGAATGGCGCGGTGCAGCCGTGGATGGTGATTGCGCTGTCGCTGGTGGTCGGCGTCACCGACGCGCTGTCGATGCCGTCGTTTCAGTCGATCGTGCCGTCCATCGTCAAGCATGAGCAGATCGCCACCGGACTCGCGCTGAATTCGACGCAGTTCAATCTGTCGCGCATTCTGGGGCCGGCACTCGCCGGCGTGCTGATGGCAGGCGTCGGCGCGGTCGGTTGTTTCGGCGTGAGCGCCGCCTCCTATGTGCCTTTTATCGTCATCGCGCTGTGGATACTGCCGCCGCGCGCGGCAACACCGGCGGCGGTGCGCGTCGACAGCGGCCATTTGTTTGCGGGTGTCGGCGTCATCGCGCGCGATCCTTATCTGCGCGGGGCGTTGTTGACGGTGCTGATCACCGGCGCATTTTGCGGTCCGCTGATTGTGTTCTGTCCGGTGCTGGTGAAGGAGGCATTGCAGGGCAATGTCAGCCATTTCAGCCTCGCGGTCGGCGCCTTCGGTGTTGGCGGTCTGCTCGGCGCGATCGGTCTCCTGTTCGTCGATCCGCAGCGCGACCGCCGGCGCCTGATCGCATGTTTCGCGGCCGCCTTCGGCGTGATCGTGGTGTTGACCGCGCTGAACCCGTGGTTCTGGGCGCTGCCGCTGCTGCTGATGCTGGCGGGCCTGTCGATGAGCGTATGCAATACTTCGGCCAATTCGCTGTTGCAGGCGTCGGCGACGCCGCAACTGCGCGGTGTCACCGTCAGCGTGTTCATGCTGGCAGTACGCGGCGGCACTTCGCTCGGCGGCCTGCTGAGCGGCGTTACCGTCAGCCTGCTCGGCGTGCGCCCCGCGTTGCTGCTCAACGGCGTCATCGCGGTGGCGGCGATCGCCTTTTTTTCAAGGCAGTGGCTGCGGGTGCCGCCGCGGCCGGTCGAACACCCGGTCGGCGGCATTTGAATGATCGATTCGGCTGCGTTTGCAATTGCATCGCCTGTGCGCGGTCGGTGCTAACATCGGCCGCGGTGTCGTACGCCTGATGCCGTTCACGCATCCGGCGTGAGCCGTTCAAACCATTCAATCCCAGGAAAAATCATGAAATCATCGCTATTGCTTGCCACTGCGGCCATCACTTTGCTGCTCGGCGCCTGCGGCAAGGAAGCCGCTCCGCCTGCGCCAGCGCCGGCACCGGCACCGGCAGCACAACCGGCGCCGGCCGCCGCCGAGCCCGCCAAGGAAGACAAGGAAAAGGCGATGGAAGCGGCCAAGGCCGCAGCCAAGTCGGCGCCCAGAGGCGAGTAGTGTTTGATTGAGGACGATGCCGGTTGATAATTCAGCCGGCATCCGTCCGGTTTGATTTCGTGCGCAGCTGTTTGATCGCTGCCTCCAGCGCCGCGATTCGCCGGTCGCGCGCCGCCAGCGCGGCTTCGACATCTGCGGCTTCGAAGCGCTGCGGAATGTGTTTGCTGCAGTTGGCGTCCCACGCCACCACCGTCAGCAGGATGACCTGCTCGATGCGCGCCGCGTAGCCGGACGGCGCCAGTTGCGCGACCGATGCCGCGTCGCCCTCGATGACGCGCGCCGTGCACCAGATTTTCACCCGCTGTTTGTTTGCGTAATCCATCAGGAACAGATGCGCCTTCGCGTTGCCGGCGAGATTGCCGCTGGTGATGTACTGGCGGTTGCCGGCGAAATCAGCGAAGCCGATGGTGTGTTCGTCGATCACGCGCAGAAAACCCGGCGGCCCGCCGCGGTGCTGTATATAGGGCTGGCCGCCGGTATTGGCGGTGGCGAGGAACACGCTTTGCTGCGCTTCGATGAATTCTTTGAGCTCCGGCGTAATGACCGTCTGCCACGAACCGCCTTCCTCCATGCGCGCGTAGGCGCGCCGCGAGCCGCGGCGCGTTTGCAGCGCCTTGACTGCCGGCGTGAAGGCGATATCGCTTGCGTATTCCATGATTGAATTACAGCCCCAGTTCGCTTAATGAAGCGTGATCGTCCGGGCGGCGGCCGGCCGGCCAGAAATATTTGCGCCCGGTTTCCCTGATCGGATGATCGTTGATGCTGGCGATCCGGAGTCGCATCAGGCCCGCCTCATCGAACTCCCAGTTCTCGTTGCCGTAGCTGCGGAACCACTGGCCGCTGTCGTCGTGCCATTCGTAGGCAAAGCGCACCGCGATTCGGTTGTCGCGAAACGCCCACAGTTCCTTGATCAGCCGGTAATCGAGTTCGCGGTGCCATTTGCGTGTCAGAAATTCTTCGATCGCGGCGCGCCCCTGCAGAAACTCGGTGCGATTGCGCCAGCGGCTGTCGGGCGTATAGGCAAGCGCCACTTTCGCAGGATCGCGGCTGTTCCAGCCATCCTCGGCGAGGCGGACTTTCTGCGCGGCGGTTTCGAATGTGAAAGGCGGCAACGGCGGGCGGCTCATACTGATTTCCTTGATTGTGTCGATGCGGTTTCCAACCGGCTTGTCTGCTGCGACCGGACAAGTGCAAGCATAGAGACTTCCATTTATCGGGACTAGAGTCTATATTCTGGAATCACCTTTCCAAAAAATGGAATACGGAAGATGGACAGGCTGGACGCGATGGCGGTGTTCCAGGCGGTGGTGGAAGCCGGCAGCCTGTCGGCGGCGGGACGCAAAATCGGCGTGCCGCTGGCCACCGTCAGTCGCAAAATTTCGGAGCTCGAAACGCATCTGGAGACGCGTCTGCTCAACCGCTCGACGCGCGGACTCACGCTGACCGAGGCGGGGCGCAGCTATCTGGCCGCCTGCCGGCGCATCCTCGACGACATCAGCGAAGCGGAGCGCGCCGCTACCGGCGAATACCGCGAACCCAAGGGCGGCCTGACCATCGCCGCTCCGGTGGTCTGCGGGCGCCTGCACCTGCTGCCGGTAGTCACGGAATTTCTGGCGGCGTATCCGGATGTCGATGTGCGGCTGATGCTGGGCGACCGCATCGTCAGCCTGCAGGACGATCACGTCGATCTCGCCGTGCGCATCGGCGAACTGCCCGACAGCAGCCTGAGTGCCACGCGTGTCGGCAGCATCCGTCGCGTTGTCTGCGGCAGTCCGAAATATTTTGCCGCACACGGCACGCCGAAAACGCCGGCCGATCTCGCCCGGCATCGTTGCATCACCTTCGACGCGCTGATGTCGCCGGGCGTGTGGAGTTTCAAGTCGGCGCGCGCCGATATCGCCGTGCCGGTGCATTCGCGGCTGGTCGTCAACACGGCGGAGGCGGCGATCGATGCGGCAATCGCCGGCGTCGGCATCACGCGCGTGCTTTCGTATCAGACCGAAGCGGCGCGGCGCGCCGGCCTGATCAGAATTATTTTGCGCGAGTACGAACCGACGCCGGTGCCGGTGAGTCTCGTCTACAGCGGCCCCAAACGCCTGCCGTTGAAACTGCGCGCGTTCATCGATTTTGCGGCGCCGCGCCTGCGCAAGCGGCTGCAGGCGGCGGCGTAACCGGCGCGCGCCTGAATTACAATACGGGACTGAACAAACGATTCAAACGGACGCGGTTAAACGACCGCCGCGCAGGGAGACTGGAAACGGAAATGTTGTACGAATTGATCTACAACAGCATCACCACGGACAAATCGATCGACTACAAGCAACTGCAGCAGATACTGAACAGCTCGCGCAAACGCAATGTCGAACTGGGCATTACCGGTGTTCTTCTCTATCACGGCGGCGAATTCGTGCAGTTGCTGGAGGGGCCGCGCGAGGCGCTGCTGCATGTCTTTCACGACATCATTTTTCACGATACGCGGCACACCGCATTGACCATCGGCTGGGAGGGTGCGATCACGCGACGCCGCTTTATCGACTGGTCGATGGGTTTTGCGCCGGTCGAAATCCTCGACACCTCGAAGTCGCCGGGCCTTGACGGTTTTATGCAAAACGGCGCTGCCACGCTTGATTTTTCCGGACCCGAAACCACCGGGCCGCGGCTGCTCCACTCGATCTACAAACAATGTCTGGTTGCTCCTTGACCGGCGTGGTTGATGCCAGCCAATGACGCAGTGATGCTCAATTCGCCTGCGCCGCCCCGAGCGAGAAGGTAAAGCTGGCACCCTCGCCGGGGACGGCATCCGCCGCGATCATTCCATTGTGCTGCTCGACCAGCTTTTTGACGATCGCCAGGCCGACGCCATTGCCGGGAATCGTGGCGTCCGAATGCAGGCGGCGGAACATGCCGAACAGGTTTTGTGCGTAGGCCATGTCAAAGCCGATGCCGTTGTCGCGCACGCAGTAGCGGCGCACGGCGCCGTCGATGACGCCGATTTTTACGGTCGGCGCCGCCCGCGACGATGAATACTTGCAGGCATTGCCGATCAGATTGGCGAAAATCTGCCGCACCATGACCGGGTCGCCGTGGGCGGCGCCAAGCGGACCGATCTCGAACGCGGTCGCCGGGTATTGCTCGGCGAATTCGGCGACGATGTCCTTCACCATCTGGTCGAGATCGAGTTCGCTGCGGCTCGCGTGGGCCTGCGTCAGCCGCGAGTAGGCGAGCACGTCGTTGATCAACCGGCTCATGCGTTTCGCGCCGGTCGAGATTTTTTCCATCAGCCGCGACTGCTCGGCGGAGACGGTTGCGCCGAGGTCCTCCTCGAGCATATGCGTATAGCCGTCGATTGCGCGCAGCGGCGCCTGCAGGTCGTGCGATATCGTGTAGGAAAAGCTTTTCAGTTCCTGGTTTGCCGCTTCCAGTTTTCGGGTGCGTTCGGCGACGCGCAGTTCCAGTTTTTCATTGAGTTCGCGCAATTCCTGTTCAATGCGAACGCGCTCGCTGATGTCGCGCAATATCACGGTGAGCACGGTTTTGCCATCGACGGTTGCGCGAGAGATCGAGGCGTCGAGCGGGAACTCCTGCCCGTCGCTGCGCAGGCCGTGGATCGGCACCAGCGCGCCCATCGCCCGGCTGCTTTCGCCGGAATCGCCGAAACGCCGCACGTGATCGGCGTGCGCGGCATGAAAGCGCGACGGGATCAGGCGGTCGAGCGGTTTGCCCAGCATGTCTTCCGCGCGGTGGCCGAACATCCGTTCGGCGGACGCATTGAACAGCACGATATGACGGTTTTCATCGATCGAAATAATGGCATCCATTGCCGCGGTGACGATGCCGGCGATGCGCTCCCGCGAACGCCTGACTTCGATTTCCGAGATGCGCAGGCGCTCATAGGGCAGGCGGATGTTTTCGACGAACACGGCGCGATAGATCAAGGCATAGGCGATGACCTTGTATAAATGCGCGAGATGGATGAACTGGTCGGTGGTGGCGGCATACAGCGTAAACAGCAGTTCGGACAGGGCCATCACCGCGGTCGCCGCAAACAGCGTAACTACCGGGAAGGGCTGGCGTTCGCGCATGCGCAGGAAAAACGCAGCCGCCGCCGCGACATTGAGGCCGATGATGACGTATTCGCTGATGATCTTCGCCGGCGTCAGGCCCTGGCCGGGAATCAGATAGACCGGCAGCCATTCGGGCAGGAATATTCCGATCGCGCCGATCGCGGCGGCGAACAGCAACGCGGCGGCGAGCAGCAATCGCTGTGCGCGTAAATCGAAGGTCAACTCTGCGGGCACCAGTGCGATGGCGAGCAGCGCCAGTGCCGCAAGCATGCGGGCGGCCAGAAAAAAAGCGATGGCGCGACTGAGGAATTCGGTTTGGAACAGGACCGGCATGCCCTGATAGGTCAGCAAATGCACGAAGTCGAGCAGGCCGACGCCGACGAAGACGGTGGACGCAATCACCAGAATGTTGACGCGCTCCCGGGCGACGAAATGCATGCTCACCGAAAACACCATCATCGAGACCACGATGGATGCCACCTCGAGCAGCGTGTGCAGGGCCACCGTTTCCGCCGTCGGCAGACGGAAACGCAGATCCGGATTGAGCCAGACCGCGAGCAGCACGATGCCGAGCGCCGCGATCCCGGCAAGGGCGCGGCCCAGCGGCCGGCGGTAGACGTGCTCGATGGTCATAGGCATGAATGGTGTTCCGAAGCCCCGCCGAAATCATCCGTTTGCCATGCGGCGGGGCGCCGTCGAATGGCGGTCTTCGATATAACGCCATTGTGCCGCCGGATCTTGAATTCTGCCACGCCGGTTATTCGGCGTGGATGCCGGCGTCCTTGATCACCTTCGACAGTCGCGCGATATCGGCGCGGATCGCCGCCGCGAAGGCCGCCGGTGCGTCGCCGACGGCTTCGACGCCGGCGCCGGACAGGCGATCGCTGATCACCGGTGTTTGCAGATAACGCGCGGCCTCTCGCTGGAGGCGCTCGATGATCGCGGCGGGTGTCTTTGCCGGCGCATAAAGGCCGTACAGCGTGACCGCTTCATAGCCCGGCACGCTGGCGGCAATCGTCGGCAGTCCCGGTGCCAGCGCCGAGGGTTGCGCCGAGGTCACTGCCAGTGCGCGCAGGCGGCCGGATTTCACGTGCGGCGCGATCGAGCCACTGGTGGCGAACATCAGTTGCACCTGCCCGCCGATCAAATCGTTGACGGCGTAGCCGCTGCCTTTGTAGCCGATGCGCGCGATCGGCACGCCGGCCAGCGCCTTGAACAATTCGGCCGCCAGGTGATTGGTCGAGCCGACGGTGCCGGAGGCATAGTTGAGCGCATTCGGGTTTGCTTTTGCGTAGGCGACCAGTTCGCGCACCGTCGCCACCGGCACTGACGGATGCGTGACCAGAATGTTGGGCGAGCGGGTGGCGAGCGTGATCGGGATGAAATCGCGCAGCACGTCATAGAACACCGGTTGCAGCAGCGGCAGCGTCCACAGCGAATTGTTGTATGACAGCAGCGTGTAGCCGTCGGCGGCGGCCCGGCTCATGATCTGCGCGGCGGTGATGGTGCCGGCACGGTTGTCGACAACGACCTGCTGGCCGAGACTGGCGGTGAGGCCCTGCGCGACGACGCGCGCGGTGAAGTCGCTGCCGCCGCCGGGTTCCGAAGTGACGATGCGCAGCGGATGCGTCGGCCACGAGTCCGCCGCAGGTGCGGCGGCTGCACCCAGCAGGCAGGCCGCGGCAACCATCGGCACCATCATTCGGCCCGCGCGCGCATTCGTCATATCATCCGCTTCCGTCTGCGTCGGCGCCGCCAAAACGCGGTACTATCCGACTGCGTTGCCTGCCGCGTGAAATTTTCATAACCATACCATGCGCCGCCAGACCCTGATCCCGAGCATTGCCGCGTTGATCCTTACTGCCGCGAATCCGTGGCCAACGCGGTCCCGCGCAGAGGCTTTTCCGGCGCGGCCGATTCGCTTGATCACGCCGCAATCGGCCGGCGCATCGATGGATATCCTGGTGCGCATCCTCACGCCGAAACTCGGCGAAGTGCTCGGCCAGACGGTGGTGGTGGACAACCGCGGCGGCGCCGGCGGCGTGATCGGCGTGGAGGCCGGTGCGCGCGCCGCGCCCGACGGCTATACGCTGGTGGTCGGCGCGGCGGCGAGCATGCTGATCGCGCGGTTTACAAACCGCAATCTGCCGTACGACCCGCTGAAGGATTTCGAGCCGGTGTCGATGATTGTCAATGCCGACGCGGTGATGGTGGTCAATCCCGGGGTTGCGGCGAAGACGGTGCAGGAATTCATCGCGCTGGCGAAGGCGCAGCCGGGCAAACTCAACATGGCCTCGGCGGGCGTCGGTTCGTCGAGTCATCTGGCGGGCGTGTTGTTTACCTCGCTCACCGGCATCAAAAGCGTGCACGTGCCGTACAAGGGCGGCGGTCCGGTGGCGGCGGCAATTATCGCGGGTGAAACGCAGTGGACGATCGTGCCGGCCGGCGCGGTGGTCGCGCAGATGAGGGCGGGGCGCCTGCGCGCGCTCGGGGTGTCCACCGCAAAACGTTCGTCCCTGCTGCCCGATTTGCCGACCATCGCCGAGGCCGGCGTGCCGGGCTACGAATACAACGCATGGAACGGCGTGTTCGCGCCGAAGGCGACGCCGCGCGCGATCGTGCGCGCGCTGCATGCGGCATTTCAAACGGCGCTCGCCGACAACGATGTGAAGCGCCAGTACGCCGAGCAGGGCCTGCCGCCGCAGGGCAGCGACAGCCCGGAACAATTTGCGGCGTTCATGCGCGCGGATTACGAACGCATCGCGCGGCTGGTCAGGATCGCCGGCATCAAACCCGAATAACCCTCAACCCGGAAAGACGCCCATGAATCACGCCGATCCCCGTCGCGGCGGCCAGCTTGCCGCCAATGTTGCCATTGCCCTTCGTTTCAAAAAATCGCAGGGCACGCCCGTCATGCCGCAGGTCGAGCGGGAGGTGCTCGCCGCCAACTACGATCGCGCGCGCGGCGGCAATTTTCATCTCGCCAGCAACGCCCGCGAGCAGGGCTGGGCCCATCCGGGCATGTATCTGCGCGATGCGTTTCCCGATCGCGTCGATGTGATGGAACAGGTGATCGCCGACGGCGACCGCGTCGGCCTGCTGTTCCGCGTTACCGGCACGCACACGGGCCCTTTCTTCGGCATCGCGCCGACCGGTCGCAAAATCGACGTTTATGAAATCGCCTGGCTGCGCCTTTTGAATGGCCAGATGGTCGAAGGCTGGTTCATGATGGACGAGACCGCGCTGTTGAAACAGCTCGGCGTCAAACTGCCGGCGCGCGCCGACGGCAACACAATCGCGCCGCCGCTCGCGCGCGGCGGCGAGGAAGTCGATGCGCTGGTGCAGCAGCTCGCTGCAGAGCCGGATGAACTGAACAACAATAAAATCGTCGTTGCGCAATCGCGCGCCGCGCACGCCGGCAGCGGCCGCGCGCCGGGACATCGCTCGCTGCGCAACGGCTTTCATCATCTGCGCGCCTGCAGTCTCGCCGCCGGCCACGGCGAACTCGCACTGGATGCCGCGATTCCCGACCGCCGCGACCGCATCGAGGCGATGATGGCCGAGGGCGACACCGTGTGGATGCGTTTCAATACCGGCGGCACGCACACGGGAACGCTCGCCGGCATCGCGCCGACCGGCCGCACCGTCGGCGTGCCGGTGGCGATGATCGCGCGTTTCGTCGATGGCCGCTGGGTCGAGAGCTGGACCTTCGCCGACGAACTGGGTTTCATGCTGCAGTTGGGCCGGCCGGAACTGCTGCTCTGAAAATTCGCCGCGCACCGTGGCGCCTTGTATATTCTGCGACCGGTCACAAAATATTTGATTGGCGCTGCTGCGGCGTCGTGCAGGCACGTCGCCGGAAAAATGCGTAAAGTTTTGAAAAATCAGTCGCCGTACGCGGATTTTCCCTGTATGGATAATGTCCAATCGGACACCAACATGAAGACCATTTCTTACAGCGCGCTTACAGCAGTGCTGGCGCTTGGCGCCGGCGCTATGCCTGCGTTCGCGCAAAGCGGATATCCGGCCAGGCCGATCCGCATCATTTCTATTTTTCCGCCGGGCGGCGGCAATGACGGCATCTGCCGCGCGGTGGCGCAAAAACTGACCGAGTCGATGAAGCAGCAGGTGATCGTCGAAAACCGCACGGGTGCCAACGGCATCATCGGCACCGAGGCGGCGGCGCGCGCCGCCCCCGACGGCTATACCATCACGCTCATTCCAAGCGGCCATGCGGTCAATGCCAGTCTTTACAAAAAGTTGCCGTTCGATTCGATCAAGGACTTCACGCCGTTGTCGCTCGCCGGATCGAGCCCGATGGTATTGGCGATCCATCCCTCGGTGCCGGCGAAGAACGTGCGCGAACTGATTGCGCTCGCGAAGGCGCGCCCCGGGCAACTGACTTATGTCTCCGCCGGTGTCGGCGCCTCCGGGCATCTGGCCGGCGCGTTGTTTGAAACCATGACCAACACGAAGATGGTGCACATTCCGTACAAAGGCATGTCGCTGGCGGTGTCCGATCTGATGGGCGGCCAGGTCTCGATGAGTTTCGGCACCGCGCTGTCGATGGTGCCGCATGTGCGCACCGGGCGCCTGCGCGCGCTCGCCACCACCGGTGCGGCGCGTTCGCCCGCGCTGCCCGAGTTGCCGACGGTGGCCGAGGCCGGCGTGCCCGGCTATGAGGCGAGCCTGTGGTACGGTTTTGTCGGCCCGGCGAAACTGCCGCCTGAGATTGCTCAGCGATTGAATGCTGAAATCGTCGCCGCCATCAATTCGCCCGAAGTGCGCGAACGCCTGTCGAACCAGGGCGTCGATGCGCGCGCCAGCAGTGCCGATGAATTCGGCAAACTGATGGTGACCGATCTGCAGCGCTGGGCCGCAGTGGTGCGACGCGCCGGCGTCTCGGTCGAGTAGCGCGGGCACGCCGGCATCGACATGACGTTTTCATTTGAACGCCCGCGCGATGGCGTGACGATTCCGCGAATCTGGATCGCCGTCATGGTGTCGGTGCTGGTCCACGCGGCTCTGCTCTATCGCGAGATGCCGAAACTGCTGCATCACATGACCCTCGACGAACCGGAGCAGGGACAGAACGCCGGCGCGCTGGCGGTGCGCATCGCGCCCTCGCCGTCGCGCGCCCAGCCCGAATCGCCGCCGCCCGAACCGCCGCCGAAGGCGGTCCCGCGGCATCAGCCGAAGGCGGCGCGACCGGCGCCGCAGGCGCCGCCGGTGATTGCGCTCAATACGCGGCCGAGCGCGCCCGCGCAGCCGGCGCCGGCCCCCGCGCCAGCCGCACCGGCGCCGCCACAGCCGCCGGTGGCCGGCGATTTTCTGTCAGACGTCGAGGCAAGACGGCGCGCCAATGCATCATCCGCGCCGGCATCGCCGTCGCCGGGCATGATCGCTTCGGCGCCGGCGGAAACCGAGGCCGAGCGCGCGCGCCGCATCACCGCCGCCAATCTGACGCCGAAGCAAATGGTGTTCGGTTACGATCCGGCCGCCGGAGGCGGCGTGTTCCAGATCCGGCGCATGTCGCTGTTCGATGCCGAGGTCGCCTTCTACGGCTGGAACCGCGAGATCAAACGCAAGACCATGCAGATCCTCGAAGTCAGCAAGGGCAACAACGCCGACATCCGCATCGCGGTCGTGCGGCGCATGATCGCCATCATCCGCGATTACGAAAACGACGATTTTCTGTGGGAATCAAGACGGCTCGGCCGCGAGATGAAACTGTCGGCGCGCCAGCGCGATAATGCCTATCTCGAGGATTTCATGATGAACGAATTCTTTCCGGATCAGGCCGTCACGCATTGAACCCGCCGCGCCTGACGGCCGGCGCCAATCCGTAGCATAATAACGATGTCCGCCGTTCCACGCGCGGCAGCGTTGCCGGTTGAATTTATTTTTGCGTTGCGGCCGGCGGCGACGAAAACAATTCACGCGGCACAACCACAAGAATTCCCGGACATGATCGAAGTCAACGAACAGGTCTACGCGCCGGCCGCGCCGCAGACCGTGTGGGACCTGCTGTCGAATCCGCAGGCGGTGGTCAGTTGCGTGCCCGGGGCGAGCCTCGGCGAGCATCACGACGACGGCAGTTTCGACGCCGGCATCATCGTCAAATTCGGACCGGCCAAGGTCGCCTTCAAGGCGCGCATCGGACTCGAACTCGATGCGTCGACAATGACCGGCAAGGTCAGCTCGCGCGGCAAGGACAATCAGGGCGGCACGCGTTTCAATGCGTCGATGACCTTCCACGTTTCGCCGCAGACGGAGCCGCCGGGCTCGACGATCGATTTCAAGGCCGAGGTCGAGATCTCCGGCCGCCTGTCGTCGGTGGTCGAGGCGGGGGCCAACATGGTGGTCAAGAAAATGACCGCCGATTTTTCGGAACGTCTGGCGGCGCACTTCGCGCAACCGGCGACAAGCTGACAGAGCAACAACCGGCGGCATCCATAACGGGAGGAGCACGATGAAGGTGTATCAACGCATGGCCCGCGCATTCAGGGCCGAAGGCATCACGCACACGTTCGGCATCATGGGCGACGGGAACATGTACTGGCTGAACGAAATGATCAAACTCGGCGCCACCGACGTCGAAGTGCGCCATGAAGGCGCCGGACTCGGCATGGCCGACGGCTGGGCACGCGCAACGCGCCAGCCGGCCTGCGCCACCGCGACCTGTGGACCGGGCGTGTCGCAACTGGCCACCGCGCTGATCACTGCGTCGCGCGCGTCCTCACCGGTGGTCGCCTTCTGCGGCGAGCATCCGACCAACGACGACGAATACAACCAGCGCATGGAGCAGGCGCCGTTCGCCGCCGCCTGCGAGACCCAGTTCGTGCGCGTGGCGACCGCCGACGCCGCCGACGACGCCGTACGCAAGGCGTTTTACCTCGCCAAAATAAATTCCAAGCCGGTGATGCTGAGCGCGCCGATGGACGTGCAGCAGCAGGAGTTCGAGGACGACGACGATTACGTCACCTCCGCCACGCTGATGCCGTCGCGGCAGGTGCGGCCGGATCCGGACGTGCTCGAGCGCGCGGCCGACATGCTGTGCAAGGCCAAACATCCGATCATCCTGGTCGGCCGCGGCGCCATGTGGGCGGGCGCGGGCGATGCGATCAAGAAACTCGCCGAGCGCTCCGGCGCGTTGATCATCACCACACTCATGGCGAAGACCTGGCTGTCGGAAGACGATTTTCACCTCGGCGTGTCCGGCACCTACGCGACCAAGACAGCGATGGAGTTGTGCGAAGAATCCGACTGCGTGGTCGCCGTCGGCGCCAGCCTCAACCGCTACACCACCGAGCATGGCTATCTTTACGCCAACGCCAAATTCATTCACATCGACGCCAAACAGCACGTGATGATCCACGGCGTGCGCGCCGCCGACATCTACATGCAGGCCGATGCGAGGATCGGCACCGAGGCGCTGGAAGGCGTGCTGGCCAAACGTTCGTTCAAGCAGACCGGTTACCGTACCGGCGAGGTGCGCGAGCGTCTCGGCAATGCGTGGGAAGACCGTCACGAGTACAAGATCGAAGCCGGCACCGCCGATCCGCGCGAAGTCGTGCTCGCACTCGACGAAGTGGTGCCCGAGAACATCAGCCTCTATACCGGCAGCGGCCACACCGCGGGTTTCTCGAACATCCTGTTCCGGCGCCGCCGCGACGTTGTGATGCCGGGGCACTTCTACGGTTGCATCGGGCAGATGATGCCGGCGGCGATCGGCGCGGTGATGGCGCGCGGCAACAAGCCGGCGATGCTGGTGGACGGCGAGGCCAGCACCATGATGCATCTGAACGAATTCGACACCATGGTGCGGCACAAGGTGCCGCTGCTGATGGTGGTGCAGAACAACGAGATGCTGGGCGCCGAATACTACAAGCTCGATGCGCACAAAATGAACGCGGCAACCTCGATGATTCCGAGTCCGGATCTCGGCGCGGTGGCGCGCGGCTATGGCGGCCGAGGCGTGATGGCCAAGAGCGTCGAGGATGTGCGCAAGGCCGCGGCCGAATGGGTGGCCAAGCCGGGTCCGATGCTGATCGACGTGCGCATCTCGCACGATGTCGTTTCGCTGCCGTATCGGCGCATTCACTACGGATTGGATGAATAATCCCGGGCGATAAAATTAAAAGGCGGGCGCAAGCCCGCTTTTTTTTTGCGCCCCAAGCGGGCCTTCGATTTGTAGACGGGTAGGGCGCAATAAGCGCAGCGCATTGCGCCGCATGTAACCGACTGCAATACTTCCGCATGCCCAACTATCGTCGCGCCTGGCATGCAGGCGGAACTTATTTTTTCACGGTCAATCTGCTTAAACGGCACGGCAATGACCTGCTCACGCGACATATTGATCTGCTGCGCAGCGTCGTGCGCTCGGTGCGTGCGCGCCACTCGTTTCATATTCACGGCTGGGTCGTATTGCCCGAACACCTGCATTGCGTGATGGAACTGCCGCGCGGCGACACGGATTTCGCCACACGCTGGCGGCTGATCAAGATTGAATTCTCCAAAGCCCTGCCAAAGGAGGAACGTCTGTCGCCGGTACGCGCGGCGCGGGGTGAGCGCGGCATCTGGCAGCGGCGTTATTGGGAGCATGTGATACGCGATCACGCAGACATGCAGGCGCACATGGACTACGTGCATTTCAATCCGGTCAAACATGGCCTTATCAGTCGCGTTGCCGATTGGCCGTATTCGACTTTTCACAAGCTGGTCGAGGCGGGGATATATTCGCTGGACTGGTCGGGAGGAGCGGCGGAGACGTTGGGATATGATGACTGACATGCGGCGCAAGGCGCTGCGCTTATTGCGCCCTACGGCATTGCGGTACAAACGATAAGGGGCGGGCCAAATGCCCGCCCCTCATTTTTAACATGCAGCCCTTTAGAATAGACCGAGCATCTGCCAGTAGACGCCGCCGATGCCGAGCCAGATCACGATGTTGATCACGCTGACCAGAAAGCCGATCGCCCACCAGCGTTTGAGCGTGACGTAGCCGCTGCCGAAGTAGACCGGTGCCGGGCCGCCCGCATAGTGGGTCAGGCTTACGCACAGGCTGGAGAAGAAGGCTAGCAGCAGGGCTGCGAACAGCGGCGGCGCGCCGACCGCGACGGCGACCGTCAGCATCGGCACATAGAGCGCCACGGTATGCGCGGTGAGACTGGCGAACAGATATCCGCTGTAGTTGTAGAGCAGCACGATTACGACCAGTGCCGGCAACCAGGCCATGCCGGTGACTTCCGTCGAAACGGTGGCGGCGAACCATTTGAACATGCCGAGCTTTGACAGCATGGTCGCCAGCCCGACGAGTCCGCCGAACCAGATCAGCGTGTCCCAGCCGGTGCGCTCGCCCAGCACATCGTCCCAGGTGATGGTGCCGAACAGCAGCATCAGGCCGAGTCCCAACAGCGCGACGACGGTGGCATCGATGTGCGTCATCGAGCCGGTCATCCACAGCAGCAGCGCCAGCGCGAAGGTGCCGAGCACGACTTTTTCGTCGCGGGTGACCGCACCCATTCTGGCGAGTTCCTCGCGCGCGATCTGTGCCGCCTGCGGCGTTTCGCGGATTTCCGGGCGGTCGATCAGGTAGATCACATAAGTCACCACCAGCAGCGAGAGCAGGCCCGGCACGATGGCCGCCAGCGCCCACGTGCCCCAGGTCAGTTCGACGTTGGCGGTTTTTTTCGCCAGTTCGACGATCATCGGATTGGCCGCCATCGCGGTGAGAAACATCGCGCAGTTGATGCCGTGCGCCTGATAGGTGGTCAGATGGATGAAGCGGCCGATCTTGCCTGCGCTTTCGCCGGGCTCGGAGCCGAACGCGCTGGAGAGTGAACGCACGATCGGAAACAGCACGCCGCCGGTGCGCGCCGCGCCCGACGGAATGCCCGGCGCGAGCACCAGATCGCTGGCCGCCAGCGCATAGGCAAGGCCCAGCGTTTTATGACCGAAGGCGCGGATGAACCAGTAGGCGACGCGGCGGCCGAGACCGGTCTTGGCGAAGGCGCGCGCAAACAGAAAGGCGACGAAGATCAGCCACACGGTGCCGTTCGAAAATCCGTTCAGCGCGTCGCCGATCGACAGCGTGTCGGTGAGCGTGGTGGTGGTCATGCCGATCAACACGACGGCGCCCATCGGCAATGGCTGCAGGATCAGGCCCAGAATGGTGGCGACGAATATCGCAAACAACTGCCACGCCTTGTGATCGATACCGGCCGGCATCGGCATGAACCAGATGATGACGCCGACGGCAACCAGCACGGCGAAGCGCACGATGCGCTGGTTTCTGCTGAGACTGTTGTTCGAAGTGCTCATGACGACCTCCTTGATCGGTGTCGCGCGCGAATCACGGATCATTCACGCTGCAGCACATGCAGAAAGAATATTCTTCCTGCATTCATGCTGCTACCGGAGCAAGGGCCTTGCGTTGACCTGCGTCAAGTGCCGGCCGTATTGCGCGCCGGCAAAACTGTCTCGTTTACTGGACACTCACCTTGATGGTGTTGATCAGTTTTTCCAGTCGCGCATAGTCGCTGCCGATTTTCTTTTTCATATCATCCGGCAGCATCGGCGGCGCCGGTTCCGAGCCGTCGGCGGCGAGTGCGTTGACGGTGGCGGGCGTGTTGACGCCCTGACGCACGACGAGATTGAGGGCGCGCACGATGCGCACCGGTGTGCCCGCCGGTGCCAGCAGGTTGTAACTGTTGCCCCAGTCGAATCCGGGGTAGCCGGACTCGGCGATCGTCGGCAGTTCGGGCAGGTTGGGTGCGCGGCGCAGCCCCGAGGTGGCGAGCGCGCGCAGGCGGCCGCTGCGAATATGCTGTGTTGCCGATACCGTGCTGGCGAACATCAGTTGCACCTGGTTACCCATGACTTCGACCAGCGCGGCGCCGGCGCTCTTGTACGGCACATGCACGAGGTCGGCGCCAGCGAGCAGTTTGAAATGTTCCATCGCGAGGTGGCCGGTGGTGCCGAGGCCCTGCGAACCGTAGGCGAGCGCGCCGGCTTTTGCTTTCGCATAGTCGATGAGTTCGCGCACCGACTTCACCGGCAGTGACGGCACCACCACCAGCGCGAAATTCTGCGCGCAGATCTGCACGATCGGAATGAACGCCTTGCGGATGTCATAGGCGGCGCGGCCGAGCACGCCGTTGAGCAACAGCGTTTCCGACGCGCCGAGCAGCGTGTAACCGTCGGCCGGCGCTGCGGCGACGATGTCCATGCCGATCACGGTGCCGCCGCCGGGACGGTTATCGACGATCACCGACTGGTTCCAGCCCTCGGCGATTTTCTGCGCGCCCAGCCGCGTCATCAGATCGAGCCCGCCGCCGGGCCCGATGCCGACCACGATTCGGATCGGCCGCAGCGGGTAATCGGCCGGCTTGTCCTGTGCGCGCACCGGTATCACGTTGCACGCCAATGCGATGGCCAACAGAGTATTTGCGTGGCGCGGTTTCAGCATGTAATTCCTGCCTTGACGACGGGTGACGCACCAGCTTCCCCCCCCTTGAGGGGTACTTCCCCTTCAAGGGGGGAAGGGGAAAAATTTTAGTTAACTGACGGCCAGATCCGATAAGCGACATTTGCCGAGCCCGGCGCGTGGATCAGCGAACGGCGCAGGCGGTCGGTCCACGCCGCCATCACCGGATCGGCGTTTTCATAAGCGCGAAAATATTTTTCACGCTCCGCCTTCGAGGTGAATTCGTAGAGTACGCCGTGTTTGGCCCAGCCGGCTACCGACACCATTTTGCGCACGCCGATGCAGCCGGGCGTGCGCGCGAGGCCGGGCAGGCGGTTGTGCGCGTACCACGCCATCAGGCCGTGCTCGTCGTCGTCGCCGCGGGTGTTGAAGCTGCCGAGCTGTATGCACGGGCTCAATTCGAGGCCGCGCTTGCGCTCGGCGGCAGCGGGGCCGTCGATGCAGGCTTCTTCGACAAAGATGTTGATTCGTTCGCCGGCGCGCATCGCCAGCATCGCGCGGTCTTCGTCGGTGACGTACTGGTCGGTTTGGTCCGGCGCCGGTGGCGCGAAGGCGTGCGCGTGGCTCGCGCCGATGACGAGTATGTGGTCGTTGCCGGCCGGCACCGCGTCGGCCGCATACGATAGGATCTTGTGCACCGGATCCGGCGTGCGCTCGCATTCGTAATGCGCCGCCCACAGCACACCGGGCTTCTGCAGCTGTCGCGGCAGAAAGCTGCCGTGCAGCCACTCGAGGTAGGCGGGTTGATGCTGCGCGGGCAGGTCGTACCAGGTGATGCAGAGGCTGCGGTCCACGAACTCCTCCAGTCGGCGCGCGCGCCGTATTATTGTTCAGAGCCAGCCGGATTTGCGGAAGCGGAAATACAGATAGATGTCGATCACCGCCATGATGGTCAGGGCGAGCGGATAGCCGTAGGCCCATTTGAGTTCGGGCATGGTTTCAAAATTCATGCCGTAGATGCCGGCGATCAGCGTCGGCACCGCGACCAGCGCGGCGCAGGCGGCGAGCCGCTTGGTGGTTTCGTTTTCGGACACCGTGATCAGCGACAGGTTGACCGACAGCGCGGTGGTGACCATGTCGCGCAGCGCGTCGATTGACTGGTTGATGCGCATCAGGTGGTCGTAGACGTCGCGGTAATAATCCTGGGTGCCGGCGCAGATCTGCGGCACGCGCCCGCCATAGAGTTTGCCCACGCCTTCGAGCAGCGGGCCGACGGCGTGCTTCAACACCATCAGCTTCTGCTTCAGCGCATACATGTCCTCGATGTTGGCGCGCGCGGCGCCGCCGTTGAACATGCGTTCTTCGAGCGATTCCAGTTCGGTTTCGAGCGCGTCCATGATCGGAAAATAGCGGTCCACCACCGCGTCCATCAGCGCATAGAGCACGAAGCCCGAGCCGAGGCGCAGCAGCTCGGGTTCGCGCTCGCAGCGCGCGCGCACTTCCGTGAAGCCCTTTTCGGCGTTGTTGCGCACCGACAGGATGTAATTGGGGCCGGCGAAGATGTCGACCTCGCCGACCACCAGTTCGTCGTTGACCATCTCGATCATGTGCAGCACGGCGAAAATCGAATCGCCGTATTCCTCGATCTTCGGCCGCTGGTGGCCGTGGCTGGCGTCCTCGACCGCCAGTTCATGCAGGCCGAACTGGCTTTCCAGCTCGGAAAATTCGCCCGGCTCCGGATCCTTCAGTGCGACCCACACGAAACACTCGGGGCGGCCGATGTAGCGGCCGACGTCGGCCGGCGTGAAATGATCGGCGACGCGTTTTCCATCCTGATAAGCAAAGCAGTTGACGAGCATGGCGTATCCTGAAGACGTAAAGCGCCGGCTGCACCAACGCGCCGGCCCCGCGAGTATAAAGCCGCCGGCGCGCCAAAGCATCAGAGGCGCATGAATCCGTGGCCGGTTGGCGGCGGCGAATCAATGTAAACTCGACGCTCGAACGACCGACATCCGGGGAGGGGCAGGTGGTTCATTCCGACAAAATAATTTCGGCGCTGCTGGCGTCATGTCTGCTCGCGGTGGCGCCGGTACGTGCCGAGGGCGAGTATCCGAGCAAGCCGGTATTGCTGGTGATCTGCATGGGCGCTGGCGGCGGGCTCGACGTCGTCGGCCGCATCGTCGCCGACCGCGTGAGCCGGGACATCGGCCGCCAGATCGTGGTCGAGAACCGGCCGGGTGCGGGCGGCAACATCGGCATGGCCTCGGTGGTCAAGGTGCCGGCCGACGGTTACACGTTGCTCGAGACGACCAACAGCTTCAACATCAACCCCTTCCTTTACCGCAGTCCGGGCTACGATCCGCGCCGTGACTATGTGGCGGTGGCCGAGCTGACGCGGGCGCCGTCGGTGATCATCGCGCATCCGAAGACGACGCTGCGCTCGGTCAGGGATCTGATTGCCGCTGCGCGCGCCGCGCCGGGCAAGCTCGTCTACGGCAGCGCCGGCAACGGTTCGCCGACCAACATCGCGATGGAAATGTTCAAGCTCGCCGCCAATGTCGATATCACGCACGTGCCCTACAAGGTTGCGACGCAGGCCAATCAGGATGTGATGGGCGGACAGACGCCGCTGGCGATGGCAGCGTTGCCTTCGGTGATGACGCTGATCCGCGCCGGCACGCTGTATCCGGTCGCCATGACATCCGAGAAACGCTGGCCGACGATGCCGGATGTGCCGACCGCCGCCGAGGGCGGGGTGGCCGGCTACAGTCATCTGACCTGGATCGGCATACTCGCGCCGGCCGGCACGCCCGCGGCCATTGTCAACCGGCTCAACCGCGAAATCGCCGCGGTGCTGGCGCTGCCTGATGTGCGCGAGCGCATCGTCGCCACCGGCGCCGAGCCGGTCGGCAGCAGCGCAGCCGAATTCGCCGCCATGCTGGCGGCCGAATACGACAGCACGGCAAAACTCGCGCAGCGCATCAAGTTTGATCTCGAATAAACGAGAGCACGCGCCTGCTATGATTCAGGCTGCGCCGGCGCAGCGCGGCGAAAAAACGAACAAGCGCGAATAAAGCGCGAACAAAGTCGGCAAACCCCGGCCACAGAGGACACAGAGTTTACGGAGAAAACCAATGCGCGCGATGCGCGTGCGCCGTCGTTGTAATTGAATTTCTCCGCGTGCTCCGTGTCCTCTGTGGCTGAATTTCAGCATATTTCTGTCAGGGAGAGAGATTCAGCATGGACAAGGTAGTCGCATCACCGCAGGCCGCACTCGCCGATTTGCAGGACGGCGCCACCGTCGCCATCGGCGGCTTCAGCGTCGGCCACCGCTTCGCGCTGAGCATGATCACGGCGCTGCGCGACAAGGGCACGAAGAATCTCACTTTGGTCTGCAATTCGATGGGCGCGCCGGGCGAACTGCGCGGCCAGATTCTGGCCGAGAACAAGCAGATGAAAAAGCTGATCGCCGCCTTCACCGTGCGGCCGGGCATGCCGACGGCGACCGAAGACCAGATCGTTTCCGGCGAACTCGAGGTCGAACTGGTGCCGCAGGGCACGCTGGTCGAGCGCTGCCGCGCCGGCGGCGCCGGCATTCCGGCGTTTTATTCCGCCACCGTCGCCGGCACCGATCTTGAAAAGGGCAAGGAGATCCGCGAATTCGACGGCCGCCGCTACGTGCTGGAACCGGCGATCAAGCTCGACTATGCGCTGCTGCGCGCGCACCGCGCCGACCGCGCCGGCAATGTGCAGTTCCGCGGCGGCAGCCAGAATCTCAATCCCGCATTCGCCAAGGCCGCGCGTTGCGCCATCGTCGAAGTCGATGAAATCGTCGAGGTCGGCGGCATCCCGCCGGAACTGATCAACCTGCCCGGCATTTTCGTTTCGCGCGTGGTGAAGAGCACCTATCCCTTCGATCCGAAACAGACGCCGCAATCGAACCGCCGTCCCGCCGACAAGCCGCGCGAATACAACGGCAAGCCGGCGCTGACGCGCGCCGGCATCGCCAAACGCGCCGCGGCAATCGTGCGCGAGGGCAGCTACGTCAATCTCGGCACCGGCATTCCAACCATGGTATCGAACTATCTCGAAGGCCGCGACGTTACGCTGCACGCTGAGAACGGCGTGCTCGGCTACGGCAAGATGGTGTCCGGCGCCGCGGTCGATCCGGACATGTACAACGCCAGCGGCCAGTACATCGAGCTGAAGCCCGGGGCGTCGTTCTTCGATTCAGTGACCTCGTTCGAAATGGCGCGCGGCGGCCGCATCGACACCGTGATCCTCGGCGCCTACGAAGTCGATCAGACCGGCAGTGTGGCCAACTGGAGTGTGGCCGACGCCAAGCGCGGCGGCATCGGCGGCGCGATGGATCTGATTTCCGGCCGCACCGAACTCATCATCGTGATGGAACATTGCGACAGCAAGGGCCGGCCGAAACTCAAGAAACAATGCGCCTACCCGCTGACCGGCAAGGGCTGCGTGAGTTACGTCGTCACCGACCTTGCGCTGCTGAAGTGGGAAAACGGCCGCTTCGCGCTGCTGGAAACGGCGCCGGGCTTCAGCGCCGCGGAAGTGATGGCGCTGACCGACATGGAAATGGCGCCGGCGCGCGAAGTAAAGGCGATGGCCTGAGTCTTACGCCGTCCATTTCACGCAGATCGCGCGGCGCGTCGAACAGGGAGCATCGATGCCATTGAAATCCATGCTGTGTGCTGCGGCGATCGCCGCGCTGTTCACAGCTACTGCCGCCGCCGACGGATTTCCGGAAAAGAACATCACCCTGCTGCATGCCTATTCGCCGGGCAGCAGCAGCAGCGTGACACTGCGCGCGCTGGGCGACGCCGCAGCGAAGACGCTCGGCAAAAAAATTCTGGTCGAGGACAAGCCGGGGGCCGGCGGCGCGCTGGCGCCGACCATCATGCTCAACACCGGCAAGCCCGACGGCTATCTCCTGTCGCAGATGCCGCAGCCGATCCTGCGCATTCCGCACATCCAGAAAACCGAGTTCGATGTGCTCAATGATTTCACCTGGATCATCCGCATCGTCGATTACACCTATGCGCTGATCGTGCGCAATGAATCGCCGTTTCGCAATATCACCGATCTGGTCAACGCGGCGAAGGCGAGCCCGGGCACGCTGACCTACGGCACCTCCGGCATCGGCGTCACCATGCATATGGCGATGGAAGATCTGTCCTGGCGCGCCGGCATCAAAATGGTCCATGTGCCGCACCGCGTGTCGAGCGACATGCTGAACGCCATGATCGGCGGGCACATCGATGCGGTGGCGAGCGCGATCTACTACGCGCCGCTGGTCGATGCCGGCAAGATCCGCGTGCTCGGCATTCTCGGCGCCAACCGCATCAAGCGCTGGCCGGACATCCCGACGGCGAAAGAGCAGGGCTACGACGTCAATGCGAGTTCGTCGTACGGCATCGGCGGACCGAAAGGCATGGATCCGAAGGTGGTGAAGATCCTGCACGATGCCTTTCACAAGGCACTCGATGACCCCGAGTTCGTGAAGACGATGGAGCGTTACGACCAGGTGAAAAGCTACCTCAACACCGAGGACTACACGCGCTGGGTGCGCGAGCAGTATGCGGCGGAGAAACTGGTGGTCGAGAAGTTCGGGCTGAAACCCTAGCCCCGGCGTTACTGGATCGCCGTGCCGCCGCAGGTATTGACCGGCGAGCCGCCGTTCCATTGCACCGGGGTGCCGGCGATGGTGCAGTCGGTGACGCCGTCGTAGGCGGTGGTCGCGGTATGGCCGTAGGAACGGAACACGCCGGTCAGCGGCAGACCATCATCGATCTTGCGGTCGATCTCGCCCAGCACCGCGCCGGTCATCTGGCTGCCGCTCTTGATGTTGAGCAGCGGCGGTTGCGCGGGATCGAGCAGATCGTCGTAGCGCGAGTCGGTCATCAGGTGCAGATAGCCGCCAAACGGATTGTTCGGATTGTTGGCAGGCGTCGGCGTGGTATCGGTGATCGTGCCGTTGTACGGCGGCTGGATAAAGCCGGAATGCGAGATCTGCGCCCACACCACGTAGATTTCGTCGTCATCGATTTTGCCGTTGTTGCAGCCGGTGCCGCCGGTGCAGCCGCCGGGGCTGCCGATGATCTGTGCGTTGGCGATTGCTGTCGGCAGATCGCCGGGCATGGCGCGGTAGCGGTCGAAGAAACCCAGATAAGCGATCTTGATGCCGTCGAGCTGCGAGGCGTAGCTGCGCACGCGTGCGGCATTGATCAGCTCCTGTCCCTTGAGCACGCCGCCCAAGAGCAGGCCGACGATCACCAGCACGATCGCAACTTCGATCAGGGTAAAGCCCTTGTATTTTCGCAATTTGATCGCTTTGTTGGCGGATGTTATCTGGAGCAATCCAGCGCAAGGGTCGTGCCATCAAACGCAAACAAGCACGGGTTCACATGAGCGAGGAAGAATGCTGCAGTGCGGTCTGCTGTGCTAAGTCATTCCGCGAAATAGGTATTCCGAATAATAGTTACCTGCCAAAGCGGGTGCTTCGGCGCGCGGCGAATTCGCCGATTCAGCCGTTGCGCTGTGCAATTCTCGTCGTTAGTGTCGAGACGTCGCCGATCGCATATCGACACGAACTTGAATGTCAGCGCAAATTGACGCGCAATATCGCCCGCCAATTGCGTGCGTCCAGTTGCAAAGTATCAACGATGTACGTAGTTTCAATCGACTTTGATGTTGCCCGCCTTGACGACCTTGGCCCACTTGGCGATTTCATCACCAATGAAACGCGCAAATTCTTCCGGCGAGGACGATGCGGGTTCCATGCCATCGGCGCGCAGCCGCGCCTGCATGTCGGCTTGCTGCGCGATGCGCGCGATTGAATGGTTGAGCCGCGCGACGATGTCCTTCGGCGTGCCTGCCGGCGCCCACATCGCGAACCAGGTGGCTGCCGCATAACCCGGCACCACTTCGCCGATTGCCGGCAGCTCGGGCAATACCTGCGAGCGCTGTTCGGTGGTGACGCCGAGTCCGCGCAGGCGCCCCGCCTTGATCTGCGGCGCGATTGCCAGCGGCGAGCTCAACAGAAACTGGATGTGGCCGCCCATCAGGTCGGCGATCGCGGGGGTGTCGCCTTTGTACGGCACATGCACCGCACTGGTCTTCGTCAATTGCAGCAGCAACTCGGTCGCGAGATGCGGCACGCTGCCGGTGCCCGATGAACCGAATGTCAGTGCGCCGGGTTTGGCGCGCGCGAGTTCGACGAACTCTTTGAGATTGTTCGCCTTCACGGCAAGACTGGAGGCGAGGATCAGCGGACCGGCGGTGATGATGCCGACCGGCGCGATGCCGGTAACAGGATCGTACGGCAGCTGGTAGAGCGCGGCGCTCGACGCATAGGTCGAGGCGACCACGATCAGCGTATAGCCGTCCGGATTTGCGCGCGCGACGATCTCGGCGCCGACCGTGCCGCCGGCACCGCCGCGATTATCGACAATGAATTGCTGGCCGTATTCCTCGGCGAGCCGCGGCGCCAGCAGGCGCGCGACCACATCGGTGTTGCCGCCGGGTGGAAACGGCACCACCATGCGTACTGGTTTGTCCGGCCATTTGTTCCGCGCGATGGCCGCAGGTGCCGCGGCAATCGCGAAGGCGAGCGCCAGCAGCGTCGCAACGCGTTTGATCGTCATGGTTCCCCTCCCTTGCAGTCCACGCGAAGTTTATGCCCGCATGGTAGCGCAGTTGCGCGCGGGCGCGCGGGCGGGGTCGCCAATCGGCGTAAAATGTCCGCTCCGGCTCCATCATAAAAACAGCGGCCGGCTACAACCCGAGGATAACCATGGCATTGCAATATCCGCTGGTGCATATCGACGACGTCCGCCCCGAGAACATGCAAGAGGGCGACGGCTGGGCCATCTCCGAATTCCGTCTGCCGATCAGTGGCAAAAACGGCAGCGATACCACGGTGTTTCACGCCATCTTCCGGCCCGGCTCGACGCACGCCAGGCATTTGCACAGCCGCTGCCCCGAAATCGCGGTCTACCTCAAGGGCCACGGCACCGTCGGTCAAAGCAAGGAGCGCACCGAAATCCGCGCCGGTCACTGTCGCCTGATGCCGCCGGGCTCGGAGCATTTCTTCTACAACCAGACGAAAGACGAAGAGGCAATGGTGGTCGGTTTTTACGTCGGTGCCAAAGATGTTGCCGATACCGGCTATCAGTTCTGCGGACACGTCACCGACGCCGATCTCGCGATGCCGCGCGCCAAAACGCTGCATGAAGGCATCCTCGTGCACATCGACGACGTCAAGCCGGCGAAGATGGAAGTGAAGGACGGCTGGAGCATCACCGACTTCCGCATGCCGCTCGGCCGCCATAACGGCAGCGACACCACGCTGTTCTGGGCCAAGTTCATGCCGGGCGCCATTCACAAGAAACACCGCCACGATCACTGCGACGAAATCTATTACGTCATCAGCGGCCACGGCTGGGCCGGCGCCGGCGCCGATCGCGCCGAGGTGCGCGGCGGGCATTTTCATTACATCCCCAAGGGCACCGAGCACTTTCTCTACAATCTGAGCAAGACCGAGCCGCTCGAAGTGATTGGTATTTACATCAATGCCGGCAGCGTCGAGGAAACGGGTTACGTCTATATGGGTGATGTGACCCAAGCCGATCTGAAGCCGTAAGTAGCGCAGGCCGCATTTTCGAAAATTCGGCCTGCATCGAAAAAAAACAGCAGGCGGGTCGCCTGCGCTATAAGACCAATTTAACCGGAGAGCACAAATGAAAGCAGCATTCTTTACCAAACACGGCGGCCCCGAGGAACTGCAATACGGTGAATACAAGGACCCCGTACTGGGCGCGGGTCAGGTGCTGATTGACGTGCATGCGGCGAGCGTCAACGGCGCCGACTGGCGCGTGGTCGCGGGATCGTACGGGCCGGTGGGATTTTTCCCGTACAGCCCGGGCCGCGATTTCTCCGGCGTGGTGAGCGCGCTCGGCGAAGGCGTGAAGGATTTCAAGGTCGGCGATGCAGTCTTCGGCGTCTGCGATGTCGGCACCGAAGCGGCCTACGCGGAAAAAGTCGCGATCAACGAATCCATCATCGCGAAGAAACCGGCCACGCTCTCGCACGTCGAAGCCGCCGCAGTCTCGCTGATCGGCCTCACCGCGCTGGTGTCGATCGAAGACACGCTGCAGGTCAAGGCCGGCGAAACCGTATTGATTCAGGGCGGCGCCGGCGGGGTGGCGAGTTTCGCCATTCAGGCTGCCAAGCATATCGGGGCGCGCGTCATCACCACCACCAGTGCGGCCAACATCGATTACGTCAAGTCGCTCGGCGCCGATCAGGTCATCGACTACAACAAGAACGACTTCACCAAAATTTTGTCGAACGTCGATGCGGTGTTCGACACCGTCGGCGGTGAGGTTGCCACGCGTTCCTATCTGGTGCTGAAGCCCGGCGGCCGCGCCGCCTTCATCGCCTCGGGTGCGAACGCGCCGGCGACGCCGCGCACCGACGTCAAGGGCCTGCGCCCGAAAGTCGGCCGCGACCGCGCGCATCTCGACCGCATCTCTGCGCTGATCGCCAGCGGCGCCGTCAAGCTGCCGGAGATTACGGTGTTTCCGCTCGCCGAGGCGGCGAAAGCCAATGCGGTGAGCAAGGGCCGGCATTTTCGCGGCAAGCTGGTGTTGAAGGTGCGTTGAGTAGCGCAGGCGACCCGCCTGCATCATTGTTGCCCCCACCCCAACCCTCCCCCCGCTGGCGCAGGGGAGGGAGTAAAAATCAAAGGCCTCGTATCGGGTTCCTTCCCCTGCGCCAGCGGGGGAAGGGCAGGATGGGGGCAAGAAAGCAACAGAGCGACTCGAAAATCAGGATATAAAAATGACCACCAAAACCACCGGCGCCCGCGCACTCGTCGATGCCTTGCTGCGCGAAAACATCGATCACGTGTTCGGCATTCCGGGCACGCAGAATCTCGCCATCCTCGACGAGCTGCGCGCGACCCTGCAGATCCGCTTCATCCTCACGCGCCACGAGCAGGGTGCGGCCTTCATGGCGTACGGCTTTGCGCGCGCCTCGGGCCGCCCGGCGGTGGTCACGGCGACCGAAGGGCCGGGCGTGACCAATCTCGCCACCGGCATCGCCGCCGCGCATCGCGGCAACGTGCCGGTGATCAGCATCTGCGGCGTGCAGGAAAGCGTGGTGCGCGAGCGCGATTCGACGCAGGACATGGATCAGGTCACTTTCATGAAGCCGCTGACCAAATGGGCCTACAGCATTCCGAACGTCGGCAAGGTGCAGGAACTCGTGCGCAAGGCCTTTCGCGTCGCGCTGACCGAGCCGCAGGGGCCGACGCACATCGAGGCGTCGAGCGAAATCCTGCTTGAACAGACCGCGGTCGAGGCCACTGCGCCGGCCGCCTATCGCAATCAGGTGCTGCCGACCTGCAACGCCGCGCAGCTCGATGAAGTATTCGCGCTGCTCAAAGCGGCCAAGCAGCCGGTGTTCGTGGTCGGCCGCGGCCTGATCAGTGAAAACGCCGTGCCGGCAATGGCGGCGCTCGCCGAACAAACCGGCATTCCGGTCGGCGCGCTGCAGTATTCGCCCGATGCGTTTCCGACCTCGCATGCATTGGCCCTCGGCCCGCTCGGTCGCAACGGTTTCGGCAGCGCCAACCGCATCGTGCCGCAAGCCGATCTCATCATCACCATCGGCGCGCATATCGATACCTTCTCGACCACGCACAAGTACGGCGTGTTCAGTGAGAAGGCAAAGCTCGTGCATCACAGCGCCGCCGCCGGCCAGATCGGCATCGTGTTTCCGGTGACGGTGGGCGTGACCGGTTCGACCGCGAGTTTTATTGCCGGCCTGACCGAACGCGCCGCCAAAGCGAAACTCGTCAAATGCTGGGTCGATGTGGCGAAAGCGCGCGCCGAGTGGGAAACCGAATTGCAGGGGGTGGTCAATCACACCGCGGTGCCGATCCAATCGCAGTTCGTCGCGCACATGATCCGCAAGGTGCTGCCGCAGAACGGCCTCTGTGTGGTCGATGCCGGCAACGGCGGCAAGCACGTGCGCAGTTATTTCAAGAGCTGGGAGCCCGGCACCTTCATGTGCATCGACGACTGGGCCTCGGTCGGCGGTTCGTTTCCGATTGCACTGGGCGCCAAGCTCGCGCGGCCGGACCGGCCGGTGCTGTGCGCCTCCGGCGACATGGGCGCCATGTGCAACATCGGCGAACTCGAAACCGCGATGCGCGAAAAAATTCCGGTCGTGTATGTGGTGTTCAACGATCAGGGCCTCGGCAACGAGCGCGCGTTCCAGAACGAGCGCTACGGCGGACGCTTCTTTGCGGTCGATTACAACAATCCGGATTTCGGCGCGCTGGCCAAAGTATTCGGCGCGCATGGTGAGCATGTGACCAAGCCTGAAGAGTTGGAAGGCGCCCTGCAGCGCGCCTTCGCCAGCGGCAAGCCGGCGATCGTCGATGTGATGATCGATCAGAACACGCTGGCGCCGGTGGTGTTCAAGCCATGACGCGCCGTGACTTCGGTCACCGGTTGCACTGGCATTAATCTGCAAAAAGCGGTCATAAGTCATCGACCGCAGGGCCGCCCGGCAATAGGATGCTCGTGCATCAAAAGGCAAACCCGGCCAAAAGGCGGGGGCGCAAAGTCACCGGTCTACAGGGCGGAGCCCCATGACGGCGGGATTGCATGCAGGCGCGATCGCTCGCCGGGCACGCGCCATTCCCTCCCGCCAGAAAATCTCCGCGCCATTGTGTTCCGGTGACCGGATCACCGGGCCATCGCTACAGTTGTGGCCGGCGCCTGCCGTTAATACATGACGATGGCCGTGCACAGGCGATTCGCCGGCCCCAATGCCATGCCGGCCGTTCGCGGCCGCGCCTGCACTGAGGAGAATAAGATGGAAATTTACGCGTTCTGGTTAGGCAGTCTGGTGGTGATCCCGCTGACGCTGCAGGCGCTCGCCGGCCCGATCGTGCTCAAACAGTACGGCTTGCGCGCGGCGGTGCCAGTGGCGGCACTGTTGTGGCTGGCGCCGATCGCGGTCTTGATGAATGTGTCATCCGTGCCGGAGATTCTGGTCTGGGTGTTTCCCTTCGACGGCAATCCGGTCGCGCCGCCGATCGAGGCCCTGCTGTGCCTTGCGCTGGCGGTGTGGCTCGCGCTCGGCGGCATCTGGCTCGCCGCGCGTTACAAAACCAGCCTGATTGCGCAAAGCGTGATCAGCGCAGCGGTCAGCACCGCGGTGCTGCATTTGCTGTCGCCGGCCCCGCAAACCTGGGTATTGCAGAACATTCTGCACGGCGTTTGATTCGACTGGCGTAAATGCGCTGTCCAACCCGGAGCCGCAATCGCGTGCTAAATTGCCATTTTTGACGGAGGTGAAAATGACTGTTTCCGTTAAGACTCTGGGAATTGATCGGCTTGATACCGATGAAAAACTGGCCCTCGTCGAAGAAATCTGGGCGTCTATTTGCGTTGATGCAAAAGCGTTTCCGTTGACAGATGAGCAACGCGCGGAGCTTGATCGCCGTGTCGCTGATGACGATGCGTTTCCGGCGGATGTTTTGCCGTGGGATGATGTCAAGGCGTCGCTTCGGGCGCGCCTCGCGCGATGAGCTATCGCGTCGCTTTTCGGCGCGCTGCGATACGCGAGTTTGAAGAGGCAGCACTCTGGTATGACGGACAGCGTCGGGGTCTCGGCGAAGAGTTCATATATGAGATTGAACAGTCACTGTCGAGCGCTGCATCGGCGCCATTGAGATATCCGGTTGTTTTCGGCGACGTTCACCGCACCGTCGCCCGCCGCTTTCCCTAATCGATTTATTTCCGCATTCGTTCAGATTCGATGGTGGTGCTGGCCGTGTTTCACGGCCGCCGCAACCCTGCGATCTGGCATCGTAGACCCTGATCTTCCCCTTCCCCCCTCGAGGGGGAAGGCAGGGATTGGGTGCGAATGACCAACCGCACCCCGCCCGTGGGCAGAGGGCAGGGTAAAGGCGCATCAACTTGACGCCACCCACCGCATGGCCGAAGCTTGTGCCATGCCCACGCCCCCCAAACGTCTCGATCAGGTTGTTCGCGATGCGCGTCGCAATGCTGACCAGCGCGCGACGGGCTATCGCGAGCGGGCGCTCAAAATGTATCCGTGGGTCTGCGGTGGTTGCGCGCGCACTTTCACCCACACCAATCTGCAGCTGCTCGAAGTGCATCACAAGAACGGCAATCACGACGACAATCCCGCCGACGGCAGCAACTGGGAACTGCTCTGCACCTATTGCCACGAGCACGAACACTCCAAGCTGAAAGATTCCGCCGGGCGCAGCGACAGCGGCAATGCGCTGCCGGCCTCGACCTTCAATCCGTTTGCCGATCTGAAGGCGCGGCTCGAAGAAAAGAACCGCGGCTGAGGCGTGGCACAAGGCCGTTCGCATGACATCCTTGCACGAAATCGGATAAACCCATGACTCCTTCCGGCAAACTCCCCCGTGTGGTGATTCTCGGCTGCGGCTTCGGCGGCCTTTTCGCGGCCAAGTCGCTCGACGGCGCGCCGGTCGAAGTGACGGTGGTCGACCGCACCAACCATCATCTGTTTCAGCCGCTGCTCTATCAGGTTGCCACCGCGGGGCTGTCGGCGCCGGCGGTGGCCGCGCCCATCCGCAACATCCTCGCGTCGCAAAGCAACGCGACGGTGATCTGCGGCGACGTGCAGCGCATCGATATGGCGCGACGCGCGGTGGTGCTCGACGGCGACGATGAAATCGCCTACGACCAGTTGATCGTCGCCACCGGTGCCACCAACAGCTACTTTGGCCACAATGAATGGGAACAGCACGCGCCGAGCCTTAAAACGCTCGACGACGCCTATGAAATCCGCCGCCGCGTGCTGCTGGCTTTCGAGCACGCCGAGCGCGAAACCGATCTCGCCAAACGCGCGGCGTGGCTGACCTTCGTGGTGATCGGCGCCGGCGCCACCGGCGTCGAACTCGCCGGCGCTTTCGCCGAGATCGCGCGTCACACGCTGCGCGGCGAATTCCGCCGCTTCGATCCGCGCAATGCGCGCATCGTGCTCGTCGAAGGCAGTGACCGCGTGCTGCCGACCTATCCGGCTTCGCTCTCCGAACAGGCGCGCCTGCAACTCGAAAGTCTCGGTGTCACCGTCTGGCTTGGCCGGCAGGTCACCGGCATCGACGAGCGCGGCGTGCAAATGGGCGGCGACACGCTGGTGGCGCACACCGTGGTGTGGGCGGCGGGTGTGGCTGCTTCACCTTTGGGCGCGAGCCTCGAGGTGCCGCGCGACCGCGCCGGCCGCGTGATCGTCGGCGAAGACCTGTCGATTCCCGGCCACCCCGAAGTGACGGTGATCGGCGATCTCGCCACGCTGCCGTGGCACCAGCCGCCGGTGCCCGGCATCGCGCCCGCCGCCAAGCAGATGGGCAGCTATGCCGCGCATAAAATTTTGCAGCAGTTGAAAGGGCAGAGCGTGGCGCCGTTCTGCTACAAGGACTACGGCATGCTCGCCACCATCGGCCGCAATTCGGCTGTCGCTGTGCTCGGCAAGGTCAAGCTCTCGGGATATCCGGCGTGGCTGCTGTGGCTGATCGCCCACATCTGGTATCTGATCGGCTTTCGCAACCGCATCATCGTCATGATCGACTGGGCGTGGGCGTATTGGACGTTCGAGCGGAGTTCGCGGATTGTGACGGGGGAGCGGCGGAGGCCGTAGAGTTTTGGATGTGGTTTTAATTGAGTTTTTAGATATGATGTAGAAAAGTTCTATTTGAAAGAGTAATTGAAGCCAAAATGAGTCGGGCATGGACAAGGGAAGAAGTGGAGGCGACGGTTGCCGACTACTTTCACATGCTCACACTTGAGCTTGCTGGGCAGCAGTTTAATAAGACGGAACATCGGCGTGCCTTGCTGCAAAAGCTGGACCAACGGACACCTGCCGCAGTTGAACTAAAGCATCAAAACATCAGTGCAATTCTTATCCATTTCGGCTATCCCTATATATCGGGATACAAGCCAATGGGAAATTATCAGGCACTGCTTTTCGATGTGATCGCGGACCGTCTGAAAGCTGATACGAAGCTCGACCGTACTGCGCTAGCGGCGGTGAAGATGCCCGCGACCACTCCGCTAATAAAAGATTTCGAGAAATTGCTTGAGGCGCCGCCTCAGCTAAAGTATTCCGCTCGTGACGCAAAGTCTGCAAATTACGCTTGGGAAACGAAACAAGTTGTAAAGCGTGACTACATCGGCAGGGAGGCGCAAAACTCCTCATTGGGTCTGGCCGGTGAAGAATTTGTAGTGGATTATGAAAAATGGCGGCTATCCGCGGCTGGTCACAAGAAACTGGCTGACAACGTAGAGCACGTTTCAAAGACGAGAGGCGATGGGCTTGGTTTCGATGTGCTCTCCTTCGATTTGAACGGACGTGATCGTTTAATTGAGGTCAAAACCACTTCATTCGGGAAAGAGACGCCGTTTTTCATCACAAAGCATGAAGTTGAATTTTCTCGTAACCAATCTGATTGTTTCCATTTGTATCGTGTATTCGAGTTCCGGAAAGATCCGCGCTTATTCTCGTTAAAGGGGGCAGTAGAAAAACACTGTCATTTAGATCCGATAACTTATCAAGGCAGATTCTCATGAGTATTGAGGTGGCGGTATTTCATGAGGATGTTTTCTACGAATACTTCAAGCCTTTTCGTCACCCCGACGCACAATATGAAATTTGGGGCGGTTTTGGCTTGGAGTCATTTGGAAAAGATCTTGAAACGGTAAAGAATCACGATCCGGCATATGTTTGGACAGTGATTGACGGTGAATCAGGTTCTTTCCAGTGGATTATTGCCGGCGCTCATCATGTGAACCGGGTTTGCTACCTTATTACGGAAGTTCCTCATAATTGGATTGATATCGAATTTCGAATTGGTGGACGGCCGAGTTCGCTTACTGCATTAGGATTGAGGCGCCAGATCACTCGACTGCAGAAGGAAATGGGGTGGCGTAGTCTGAACGCCGCTTAAGTTATGTTGGGGCAAATAAATTGCCCGAGGTTTCTTCAAAAAAACAATAATTCTGGTCGAATACTGAGGAGTAAAAATGTTTGCCAAAGCATTGTCGGCATTTGTTGCCGTGTATTGCGCGTTCGCAGCCTGTTTTGCGTCTGCCCAACCCTACCCCAACCACGTCGTCCGCATCATCCTGCCTTATCCCCCCGGCGGCAGTCTCGATTCGCTGGGGCGTCTGGTGTTCGATCGCGTCAGCCAGTCGCTGGGCCAGCAGTTCGTGATCGATTACCGGCCGGGGGCGTCGGGCAGCATCGGCACCGAAGTGGTCGCGCATGCGGCGCCGGACGGCCACACGATCCTGCTCAATACGCTGCCGTTCGTGGTCAACCCGAGTCTCTACAAGAAACTGCCCTACGATACGGTGAAGGATTTCGCGCCGGTGTCGTTGCTGGCAAGTTCGCCGTTCGTGCTGGTGGTGCATCCGTCGGTGCCGGCGAAGACGGTGGCGGAGTTCATTGCGCTGGCCAAGCAGCGGCCGGGCAAGCTCAATTATTCCTCGGCGGGCATCGGCACCAATCTGCACGTCGCCGCCGAGCTGTTCAAGAATCTGACCAAGACCGATATCGTTCACGTGCCTTACAAGGGCGGCGGCGCGGCGCTGATCGCGACGGTGGGCGGTGAGGCGGATCTGAGTTTCATCGGCGTGCAACCGGCGCTGCCGCATGTTCAGGCCGGCAAGCTGCGCGCGCTGGGGATCACCAGCGTCAAGCGTTCGGCGAGCCTGCCGGATCTGCCGACCATCGGCGAAACGGTGCGCGGTTACGAATTCTCAAGCTGGTGGGGCATGCTGGTGCCGGCCGCCACCCCGCCGGCGATCGTGCAGATACTGAGCGACGCCATCGCCAAGGCCATGCGCGCGCCGGATGTGGCCAAGCGCTTCGAGCAGGATGGCGTGGATGTGGTGGCGAGCACGCCGGCCGAATTTGCGGCGAGCATCAAGAGCGATATCGCGCGCTGGGCGAAGGTGATACGCGATAACCGGATTGAGCCGCAGTAGATTTAATCGGCCGCCGTAAATGTGGGTTGAGCGGGATGCGTTGCAGTTGGCGGACTTCCCTCTCTCGAGGGGAGAGGGAAGTCCGCAGCGCAGGTCGCTCGCTCAGAAAATGGGTTTTGTGGCGCAGGCGCCTCGCCTGAGCAAGTTACCGATGCAGGCGAGGCGCCTGCACCACAAGAGCGTGCTTGATGCTGCAAGCTTCCCCCTCATCCCTACCCTCTCCCTCCGGGGGAGAGGGTAGCCTGCTGCAGGCACGTGAAAGAGGAAGGGAAAAACCTACTTCTTGTTTTTGCCGAGGTCGGCGACGATTTCGTCGAAGCGCGGATAGAGGTGCGAGAAGTCGGTGTCCTGCATGCCCTGATCCATCGCGACATTCAGAAAATCACGCGTGACGGTGCCGAGCGGCACTTTGGCGTTGAGCGAGCCGGCGGTGGCGACCGCCATGGTCAGATCCTTGCGCAGGTTGTAGACGCGCGAGCGCGCATCCCAGGTGCCCGACAGGATATGTTTCGGAAAGCGCACTTCGCTGGCATAGCTGCGCGCATTCGAGGTGTTGAAGACCTTGATCATGTCGGCGGTGGTGATGCCGGCGGCTTCGGCCACGCGCGCGCCTTCGCAGGTGGCGAGAAAAATCGTGTGGCAGACCATGTTGTGTATCAGCTTCAGCGTGTGGCCGGCGCCGCTGGGGCCGATATGAAAGAGCTGTTTCGAAATCGGTTTCAGCAGCGCTTCGGTGCGCTCGAAGGCGGCCTTGTCGCCGCCCACCATCAGCGTCAGCGTGCCGTTGTCCGCACCCGCCGCGCCGCCGCTCATGCCGGCGTCGAGATAGGCGATGCCTTTTTCCGCCGCGCGCGCGGCGAGCTTTTTGGTTTCAACCGGATCGGAGGTGGTGAAGTCATAGACCACCAGCCCCTTGGCGGCGCGCGCAAGCACGCCGTCCTTGCCGTCGAAGGTCGAAGCGATCTCTGGTGTCGCCGGCACGACGTAGAACATCGCCGTGCATTGCGCGGCCATCTCGCCGGGCGGCGCGATTTCAACGCCGGCGGTTTCGAGGAATTTGTTGCGCGCTTCTGGCATGACATCCCACACCATCACCGGCACGCCGGCTTTTTTGAAATTGCGGGCGATGCCGCCGCCCATGTTGCCGAGACCGACGACGCCGACTTTCTGTTCTGCCACGGTGATTCTCCGGTTGTTAATTGGTGTAGCGCGTATTTTAAGGCAGCACGTCGACGCTGATCCTGGCGTCGCGAATGATTTTCTTCCACATGGTCAGATCGCTGGCGATGAGCTCGCGCAGACCCTGCGGCGACGAGCTGGCGATTTCGAGGCCGCTTTTTTCGAAGCGCTGAATCACCTCGGGCTGCGCGAGGCCGGCGAGCATGATCGCGCTGATTTTGTCGATCACCGGTTTCGGTGTCGCCGCCGGTCCGGCAATGCCCCACCAGCCGGTGTTGTAGTAGCCGGGGATGGTTTCGGCCACCGTCGGAATATCCGGATAGGTTTTGAGACGCTGCGTGTGACCGACGCCGAGCACGCGGATCTTGCCGGCGTTGTGATAGGGCAGCAGTTGCAACAGACCGGTAATCAGGATTTGCACATTGCCGGCGACAAAATCGGTCAGCGCCAGTGAGCTGCCCTTGTATGGCACATGGACGATCTCGACGCCGGTCAGCGTCATTAATTGCGCGGCGCCGAGATGATTGGGCGAACCGACGCCGGGTGAGGCGACATTCAGCTTGCCCGGTTGCGCTTTGGCGAGCTTGATCAACTCTTTGACATTGCGCACCGGCAGGCTGCCGGTGACGGCCAGTGCATAGGGCACATAGGTCGCAAGCCCGATCGGCGCGAAATCCTTCTGCGGGTCGTAGGGGATTTGTTTGCCGAGCAGCGCGGGGCCGGTGACGAGGCCGCCGATGGTGGCGAGCAGCAGCGTGTAACCGTCGGGTTGCGCTTTCGCGCCAAGCGAGTGGCCGAGTACGGCGGCCGCGCCCGGGCGCGCATCGATCACCACCGGCTGACCGGTGGCGCGGGCGATGAGCTGGCCGACTTCGCGCGCGGTGAATTCGGTGCCCGAGCCGACCGGATATGGCACGATGATGCGGATCGGCTTGGCCGGATAGGGTTGTGCAAGGGCCGCGGCCTGTATCAGCAGGGCCGCAGCAAACAGGCATCTGCGCTGCAACATGGAACTCCTCCCCCGTTCGCCGACGGTTTTAAACATTATTGCACGCACCGAGCGCACAGAGGATACTGCGCGACGGTTCCGTCGTTCATCACCCCCCGGAGGAGCATGACATGAAAACAATATTATTCGCCGCCACCGCAATGATGGCCGCGGCACTTTGCGGGACATCGGCATACGCGCAGCGCGATTTCAGCAAGGTCGAGATCAAGACCACGCAACTGGCGCCCGGCTTTTACACGCTTGACGGCGACGGCGGCACCATCGGCGTGCTGGCCGGCGCCGATGGCGTGCTGATGGTCGATTCGCAGTTCGCGCCGCTCAGCGAAAAAATCATTGCCGCGATCAAAAATATTTCCGACGGTCGCATCCGCATTCTGATCGATACCCATCTGCACGGTGATCACACCGGCGGCAACGCCAACATCGCGAAGCAGGGCGCGCTGATCATGGCACGGCCGAATCTGCGCGCGCGGCTGGCGAAGCAGGGCATACAGTCGGGCGGCATGCCGATGGTGCCGGCTACGCCCGAGGCGCTGCCTGTCATTACCTACGACGCGCCGACCAGCATTTATCTGAACGGCGAGGAAGTGCGGCTGATTCCGGTGCCGGCGGCGCACACCGACGGCGACACCATGGTGTTTTTCACCAAGGCGAATGTGCTGATGACGGGCGACTTTTACCGCTCGCTCGGCTATCCGAACATCGACCGCGCCAACGGCGGCACCGCAGCGGGCATGCTGGCGGGTTTTGATGCCGTCATCAAGCTTGCCGCTGCCGACACCAGGATCGTGCCCGGCCACGGCGCCGTCGTGGACAAAACGGCGGTTGCCGCGCAAAAAGAGATCATGCTTGCGGTGCGCGACAGGGTCGCCGCGCTGATTCAGCAGGGCAAGTCGCAGGATGAGGCGATTGCCGCCAAACCGACGGCGGATTTCGACGACAAGGTGCCGGGCGCGGCAGCGTCGGCCGAACGTTTCGTGACGCAGTTGTATCAGGAGCTCAAGGCGGGGAAGTAACCGTTTGCATCCGGCGGCGCCCGTGGTTCGGCGCGCCGCCGCGGTGCTGTTGTTCGGGACGGGCGGCGCGTGTTGCTCTCACGCCTAAGTCGTCACAGTTTGATCTGGATCAAATGAATGGCGGGCGACCTCAAATAATGTTTGCGGCAGCCCCCAGGTAATCACGGATGTACGAGCATGCAGGAAATTCACTGTCGCCAGTGCGAAGAGCGTTTTGTCTTGTGGTTGCCGGAACTCGTTGACGATGTCTGGCAGACCAACTGCCCGAAATGCGGCACCACCCACCTGCTGAGGCCGACTTTCGAGGTGGTGACGACCGTGCCCAAGAACGGCGAGGGTTGACGCAGCCGCTTATTTTTTGGCGCAGGCCGTGCGCCACAGCGCGGCGCCGAGACTGCCCGCCGTCACCTGTTTCCATTCCCCGTCGTCGCTGTCGCTGCGCACGAGCGCGCCAGAAAACATCGGGTCCGCGCGCAGCGAAAAATGCAGCAGGCGATAGCGCGGGTTACGGCAGTCGTATTCGCGCTCGTCACGCTGCGACAGATAGGGTTTGTTGCCGATCGAGCGCTCGGTCTGCGGCAGCGTGAAATTGAGCAGGCTTTTCATCTTCGCGATGTCGCCCTTGCGCTCAATGGTCGCCGGGTCGGCGTAGCAAACGACGCTGTTGTTGCCGGCGACGCGCGTCCAGCCTGCGCTGGCGGTGGCGGGGAGCGCAGCCAATGCGATCGCAAATAAAAGGTATTTCATGAGCTGGGCTGTTTGTGCTGCTGTTGTTACGGTTGCGCTGGCCCCCGGAATGGCCTGCACTGACTGCGCGGGTTACAGGTAACGCCTGAACCAGTCGATCGTTTCCTTGTAGGTGATCTGGCAGGTCACCGGGTTGCGAAATTCGTAGCTGTCGTAATGGCCGGATTTCGGCAGCATGACGAGTTTCTTCGGTTCGCCGCATTTTTCGTACGCGGTCAATTGCTGCACCGGCGGCACCAGGTTGTCGTGCTCGGCGTATATCATCAGCACCGGTCGCGGGCTGATCTTGTCGATGACCCAGTCGGGGCGGTAGCGCATGACCGCTTCCGCGCTTTCCAGATCGCGTTCCTCACTCTGAAATACATGGCCGGCCTGCGCGTGCATGTCGCGCTGGCGCTGCGACTCCGGATCGCGCAGCATGATTTCACCGTTGGGCACCAGTGTCGATTGGCCTGACACCACTCGCTGTTGGGCTTCTTTTAACACGCGCTCCCTGAACGCCAGCCATTCCCACGGGCGCCGGATCGAACGCATCCATTCGTAGCCGTCGGTGACGCCGACGCTGGTGACGAGGCACTTGACCCGCTCGTCGTGCGCGGTGACCCAGATGCCGTTGGCGCAACCGAAGCTGGTGCCGTAAATGGCGAGGCGTTCGGGATCGATGCCCGGTACTGTCTGCATGTAAGTCAGCGCATCGTAGGTGTTCTGCGCCTGTTCGAGCGGACGGTGACGATTGCGTTTGCCCTCGCTCTTGCCGAAACCGACATAGTCGTAGCCGAATACGAACCAGCCCTCCGAGCACAGCCGCTTCATCATGTGCGTGCAGTCCGCCTGCGTGTTGCCGCTGTAACCGGCGAGCACGAGGATGCCGGGGCGCGGCGGGTCGCCGGCCTTCCAGTCCTCGGGGGTAAACAGATAGCCGGCGATTTTGTCGCTGTCGCTGAAGAAGGTGACTTCGGTCGGATTCATGCGTGGTTTCCGCAAATGGATTGAGCCGGTCCGGGCGCTGCCGCGGCGGCAGTGTCGCGGCAATGGACGGCGGATTTGGAAAGTATGCGATGCGTCGGCATTACAGTGTCGCAGAAAAACCAGGAACATTCGGTTGGCGCGATGCGGCGTCGATTCTAAAGCGGCGCTGCCGGCGCGCCAAGTGCCGCGCGCCGGCAGTTCGCCTGTGTCCGTCGCAAGGTTCTTTTTTAAGAGTGCGCATGCTAATCTGGCAAAAAATATTCAGGGGGAGCGATGGTCAGGAAAGCAGATCTTGTCTTGATTGCTGCGGTCATGCAATTGACTGTGGCAGCGCAGGTTTTCGCGCAGGCGGTGGCAAAGGCGGATGCGGCGACCGATTATCCGCGCCGCGCGATTCGACTGCTGGTGCCGTTTGCGCCCGGCGGCGGCACCGACATCATCGCGCGCGTGACCGCGCAGAAAGTCGCCGATGCCTGGGGCCAGTCGATTGTCGTCGATAACCGCAGCGGCGGCGGCGGCACCATCGCAGCGCAGACCGCAGCCACCGCAGTCCCTGATGGCTACACGCTGCTGCTTCCAAGCATCAGCATCGCCTACGCGCCGGCGGTCTACAGCCGGCTGCCGTACAACACTGCGGACCTGGCGCCGGTGATTCTGGTCGCCACACAGCAGAACCTGCTTGCGGTGCATCCGTCGGTGCCGGCCAGAACGGTGATGGAACTGGTCGCGCTGGCTAAATCAAAGCCCGGCGAGATCAGTGTTGCCACTGGCGGCGCCGGCGCATCGGATCATCTGGCGATGGAACTGTTCCGCAGCTACGCCGGCATCCGGCTGAACAATGTTCCCTATAAGGGGCAGGTGCCCGGCACCAATGCCCTGATCGGCGGCGAAGTGCAGATGCAGATTTCGCCGATGGCCTCGGTGTATCCGCATGTTCTCTCGGGCAAGCTGCGCGGACTTGCGGTGACGGGCTCCGTGCGCGCAAAAACCGCGCCGGAACTGCCCACCATCGCGGAGGCCGGCTTGACCGGTTATGAGTTCTACGTCTGGTACGCGCTGCTCGCGCCGGCCGCCACGCCGCCGGCGGTGATGGGCAAGATCAATGAAGGTTTCAATCGCGCGCTGAGTGCGCCGGAGGTCAAAGAGCGACTTGCCTCCATCGGCATCGATGCGCTGGGCGGAACGCAGGAGAAATTCGCGAGCTTTCTGAAGTCCGAGATGCAGAAGTGGGCGAAGGTCGCAAGGGAAGCCAATATTCGCGTCGATTGAATCGACGGAAGGGTGGGATGCCACACCACACTTTCGTCCGCATATATTCACAGGGAGAGCAAATCGAATGGCCACGGTCAATACGGTCAGGGGGCCGATATCCCCCGAGCAACTGGGTACCACGATGTGTCACGTGCACGTGTTGTCCGAACTCAAGGTCGCCGAACAGGCGAAGCCGCCCTCGACCATGACGAAGGAGGAGCTGGAACTGCTGAATCATCCAGTGACTACCGAAATGCTCGGCGTGATCCGGCGCCACGTCAACGACGCCTGCGCGATCGACAACAACCTGCTCGGCGATGTCGATCTTGCAATCGCCGAACTCGAAGCATTCAAGCGCAATGGCGGGTCGAGCATCGTCGAAACCAGCGTGGTTGGCTTGAAGCGCGACCCGGCGGGGCTCAAACGCATCGCCGACGCCACCGGCGTCAACATCATTTGCGGAACCGGTTGGTACATCGGTCCCTCGCATCCGGCGCTGACCAAAGACGCGAGCATCGAGCAATTGCACATCATCATGGTGCGCGAACTGACCGAAGGCATCGACAATCTCGGCATCAAGGCGGGCTTCATCAAGGCCGGGCTCAGCGGCCCGAATCCGGATGTGCCGTTTCAGCTGGCGGAGGAAAAGGTGCTGCGCGCCGGTGCGCGAACGCAGGCAATGACCGGCGCGACGATGACCATACACCCCTGTCATCACTACGGCCGCGCGCGCCATTTGCATACCTACCTCGATATTTTGAAGGAGGAGGGCGCGAACCTCGAAAAGTTTTACATGAGTCACATGGAGTTCTGGCACGACGACATCGACTACCAGAAATCCCTGCTCGATCGCGGCATCACGCTGTCATACGACCAGTTCGGCTGCGAAGAATACGTGCGGCCGGGCTGGTCAAAGGCGCCGGATTCGGCGCGGGTTAAGGCGGTGGGCACGCTGTGCAAGATGGGTTACGCCAAGCAAATCGTGCTGTCGAACGAGGTGGTGAGCAAATTCCGCCTGAAAAAATTCGGCGGTCTCGGTTATTCGCACCTGCTCGAAAACATCGTCCCGGACCTCAAATATTTCGGCGTCAGCGATGCGGATATTCGCACGATGCTGGTGGACAATCCGCGGCGCCTGCTGCCGTTTTAGGCGCGGCAATTATTCGGCGCGGATGCCCATCTCGCGGATGACTTTCGCCCACAGCGCAGTTTCGTCGGCAATCACTTTGCGAAATTGCTCGGGCGTGCCGGCGACGACCTCGGCGCCTTCGCGGGCAAACCGCTCAGTGACATCGGCGGTGCGCGCCGCCCTGACGATATGTTCGTTGAGCTGGCGAACGATTGCCGGCGGCGTGGCGGCCGGCGCGAGGATGCCGACCCAGCTTTGAAATTCGTATTTCGGCACTCCCGCTTCCGCCGTAGTCGGCACGTCAGGCAGCATGGCCAGGCGCCGGTTGCTGGTGACCGCAAGCGCGTGCAGTCGTCCGGCCTTGATCTGCCCCGCCGCCGCGAGCGGCGTCTGGAACGTCACATCGCATTCGCCCGCGATCACAGCGGCGAGCGCCGGGCCGCCGCCTTTATAGGGCACGTGAACGAGATTGGTGGCGGTGAGATATTTGAATAATTCGGCGCCGAGGTGGGTGAGCGTGCCGGCACCCGACGAGGAATAATTGATGCTGCCCGGTTTTGCCCTGGCCAGCGCGACGAGGCCGGCGAGGTCGCGCACCGGCACCGACGGGTGCGCGACGATCACGCTGGGGCCGGTGACGACCAGCGACACCGGCACGAAATCCTTTTCCGGCGAGAATGAAAGCTTGGGGAAGAGCGCCGGATTGGCGACCAGCGGCACCGTATTGGCAAGCAGGGTGTAACCATCGGCGGGCGCGCGGGCGACGAGTTCCATGCCGATGTTGGTCGAGGCGCCGCCGCGGTTGTCGATGACCACGCTCTGGCCGAGCGACTCGGTCATTTTGGGGGCGAGCAATCGCGCGGTGGCGTCCACGCTGCCGCCGGGCGGCACGGGTACGACAATGCGGACCGGGCGTTGCGGAAAATCGCGCGTTTGCGCAATCGCACCGTTGGCGGCAAGGACCACTGCGGCCACGGTCAGCAGAATGATGTTGTTCAAGGACGTCCCCGCGATGTTCGCGCGCTTGTTTGATCGCGCTCTTTTCGGGCCGATTGTAGAGCGGCTGTCCTGCTGCGCCAAGTGGCGATCGTCCGTACTGTTCAAGGCGAAACGCATTTTGTCGAGGGCGGGGCGTTGAAGGAGCGTATAGTGGCGCACCTTATTTGCAGGATGCCGCCATGAACGAAGTTGTCAAAAAGCGCCAGCCGGCCGACAGCGAACGCATCAATCTCGCCGAGCCGTGGGAAGTCGAGTTCCGGCGCAAGCAGTACGGCTGCACCGAAGCGCAGTTGAAGCAGGCGGTGGCAGCGGTCGGCGAATCCGCCGCGCGAGTGACGCAGTACTTCCGCAACAAATCGACGCCACCCAAGGGCGGCAAACAGCGCTACGAATAACGCCGCGCCCGTTGCGGCCGCGGCTGCGTAATTCCCGTGTAAGCTTTATTGCGGTCGCTGGTGATGCCGGTCACAATGTCGCCGTTTTCAGAACAACAGTCGGCGTGCATGTGCGGTCGTCGAGCCAGCGGGGAGTTTGCCGATTCATGTCGAAGTTGTTGACGACGGTCAGGCCGTGACCGCATGACAACCTTCGTGCTGCAGGTTGATCTGGCCAGGAGCGACGCCGAACTGGCGGAAATTCTGAAGCAGCGTTGCGCCGGATTCGGCGACGTTCGCTCGGTGAAGATTCACCGCTCGCCGACGAATTTCGCGTTGGTTGAAATGGCAACGCATTACCAGACGCTTGAGGTGGCGGCTCAGTACGGCGGTTCGGCTTTCGGCAGTTGCGCGCTGGTGCATCTCGAACAAGCAGACCCGCCCGGCTAGCCGCCGGGTTCGTCAAACGTCGTAATCGCACGGGGAGATGCTGATGGACTCGTTCGTGTTCTGGTACTACTGCCTGGTGGTGTTTCCGCTCGGCCTCGAAGCGCTGGCCGGTCCGCTGCTGCTGAAGCAATACGGCGCCCGCGTGATGCTGCCGTTTCTGCTCGCGCTGTGGCTGTTGCCGGTCGGCATCATGAACTATGCGCTGGCGGCGCCGGAGATCCTGATCTGGATTCTGCCGATCAACGGCAAGCAGATGCCGCCCGCGCTGGAGGCGCTGATTTGCTACACGCTGCCGATCTGGCTGTCTTTCGGCGCGATCTGGCTGGCCGCGCGCCTCAAGCGCAGTCTGGTGGTCCAGAGCGTCATTGCCGCGATCGTCAGCGCGGCCACTTTGGTGCTGGTTTCGCCGCCGCTGCAGACCTGGGTGCTGCTGAATCTTGTCAAATCGGGCGGCTGAAATGGGGCATGCCGCGGCAGGTCGCTGGCGGGCGTCGCCGGCCGTGACGACTGCCCATTTTGTGAGCAATCTAAGCCGAAGCGCCTGTTTGTCACGCTTTTGTAATCTTTCGATACAGGATACGCACAGGGTTATCCACAGAAGCTGTGGATAGCTTTGGGCGGCATCGGCAAGGCGGGAAACTGACTCTTTTGCGACGCGCAAATGTGCATCTGTTTTATGGGTTTCCCGCAGGGAAAACCCGCCCTGACGCGACGCTGTGCAAGCGCCGCCGGTCGCGCGTGCAACTGCGGCAAAGCGATGGCCAAAGCGGTGCCCGCGGATGGCGACACACTGCGGGTTACCCACATTTGGCGGTGCGCCAGCCCGGCTCGCACTGTAATCAAACTGTAATGCACCGTTGGTGTGCGGGGCAGGCCTTGTTGCGACGGGATGATGCCCGCTGGCGGGGTGGTGGCACAGCCTTTGCATATGTTCAAGACTGGAATATTCCTTGAAAAAACCGATGCAAGCCTTTCTTGAAAAAGCCCTGATGCCAATCGTGCTGGTGGGCTGCCTGCTGTATGTTTACAACGAGTACGACGCCGAGCCGGCCGCGCCGGACGCGGCTCCGGTGTCGTTTGCGCCGGCACCGGAGATCGTTTACGAAAACGACGACGAACCCGGGTTCAGGCGCGCGCCGGTGCCGCATCTGCAGTTTGCGGAATACCCCTGCGACGGCAATTGTTCCGAACACCTTGCCGGTTACGACTGGGCACGCGACAGCGGCATCAGCGATCCCGATAACTGCGAGGGCCCGAGCGCGCCCTTCATTGAAGGTTGCCGCGTTTTCGTCGAAGAAAAAGCGGACACGGTGGCGCTCGGCGACTGAATTCGCGTCACGAAGCTTGACCGCATCGCGTTCTTGCACGAGACTCGCGTGCCTTGCGAAAACGCGGTTTAAAAGTAGAGCAGGGCGGCCGCAGTGCTGCACGGGGGAGTCATGCAAAAAATCGTCTTCGTATTCGCTTGGGCGGCATCGATCGCCGGCGTCTATGCCGCCGAACCGCAACACTGGGCTTATCCGATTGTCGTCGAGAGGCCGATCGCACCGGGCAGCGACGACACGGGCCCGTTGCAGATTCCGGGCTCCAGCCGCAGCTATACCGGCGTGCAGATCGACGACCTCTCGAATCCGCCCGACTGGTTTCCCGACAGCCATGCGCCGGCGCCGAACGTGGTCAGGGCGGGGGCCGGAAAATCGGTGCCCGCCTGCGGCGCCTGTCACCTGATGTCGGGCATGGGCCATCCGGAATCGTCGCATCTGGCCGGATTGCCGGCGCAATACATCCTGCGCCAGATCGCCGATTTCCGCAGCGGCGCGCGCAAGGAGCCGACGCGCATGAACGGCATCGTCAAGGATCTGACCGACGACGATGCGCGGCAGGCGGCGGAATGGTTCTCCGCGTTGAAGCCGCTGCAATGGACGAAAGTGGTCGAGACCGATACGGTAGCCGTCACTTATCTCGGCAAGGGGCGCATGCGCTTCGTCGCCGCCGAGGGCGGCAGCGAGCCCCTCGGCAGTCGCATCATCGAAGTGCCGCAGGATCCGGTCAATGCCGCGCGGCGCGATCCGCGCAACGGCTTTGTTGCCTATGTGCCGCCGGGCAGCATCAAGCGTGGCGAGGCGATCGTGCGCTCGGGCAGCCGCGGCGTGATGTCCTGCGTGATCTGCCACGGCGCGGGCTTGCAGGGCATCGGCGATGCGCCGCCGATTGCCGGCATTTCACCGCTCTACGCGTTTCGCCAGCTGCATGGTTTTCAGACCGGCGCGCGCGCCGGCGTGTGGTCGAGTCAGATGCTGACGGTGGTCGCCAATCTGAGCGAAGAAGAAATGATCTCGATTGCCGCCTATCTGGGCACTCTAGCACCCTGAGCGCTGAGCCGCCGCGCGCGGCGCTGCTTTACTGCGTGTGTCGCGTGATGAAGTCGAGCGTGATGCGCGCGGTTTCGTCGGGCGCGGTGCCGGCGGCGTGATAGCCGTCGACCGGCACGATCGCCAGTTCAGAATTCGGAATGGTTTTCTGCCAGCCTTCGAAGACTTTGCGGCCGCGGTGCGCGGTGTCGGTGCCGATTACCAGTGTCGGGCATTGAATGCGCTTGATGTCCTCGCGGATGTCGATCGCGCCGACCCAGTTCATGTAGGCGTGCACCGTCGAGAGTGCAGTGCGGCCCATCATGTCCGACCACCAGTCGATGGCCGCTTCCGGCATGCTGCTGCCCATGCGCGAACGCTGCGTGCGTTTCGCCCACGCGCGCACGCCGTTGCGCTCCATTTCCTCGACCCAGCCGGCGGCGTTGGGTGGCGTCACCGGCGAACACGCCACGGTGATTGTTTTTACGAGTTCCGGACGCGTCGCCGCCAGCGACATCACACTGATGCCGCCGCTTTTGCCGCCGACCATGTGCACCGGGCCGCCGGCCACCTGATTGATCACGCGCGCGAGATCGTCGATATAGAGTTCGGTGGTGAGTTTGTAATCCTTCGCCACCGCGCCCGACTGGCCGAAGCCGCGCTGGTCGATGCGCACCATGCGGTAGCGCCGCGAAAAATGCGGCACCCAGCCGCGCCACGCCTCGGTGCACTCGGTAAAGCCGTGCACGAACAATACGGTTTCCGGGCTGGTCCAGCCATCGGTGTAGTCGTCGATCTGGTAAAACAGCCTGCAGTCCTTGGCGTCGATGTAGGGCATGGCGGTTCCTTGAAATTTATCTGATTCGGACCAGTGAATTAATAAAATTCGCTGAATGCAATGTGTCCGTGTTATTCGGGGCGCACGCCGGCTTCCTTCAGCACCGCCGCCCATTTTTTGATATCGGCGTGTATCACCGTTTCGAATTCGGCCGGCGTGTTGCCGACGGCAATGGCGCCCTCGGCCGCCAGCACGTCGTTGAACTCGGGTGACTTCATCGCGGCAACGATGCCGCGATAAAGGCGCTCGATGATCGGCTTCGGTGTATGCGCCGGCGCAAGGATGCCGTTCCAGCCGCGCGCCTCGTAGCCGGGCAGCGATTCGCCGATGGTCGGCACCTCGGGCAGTACCGGCATGCGTTTGGCCGAGCCGACGCCGAGTATGCGCAGGCGACCGCTTTTGGCGTGACTGATCGCAGTGCCGACCGAGCCGATCAGGTAAAACTGGATTTCGCCCGACAGCAGCGCATTGAGTGCCTGCGGCGAACCTTTGTAGACCACCTGCACAAAATCGATTTTCGCCATCTGGCGAAACAGCAGTGCGCCGAGATGGCCCATGCTGCCGGCACCGACCGACGCGTGATTGAGCTGGCCGGGTTTGGCGCGGGCAGCGGCGATCAATTCAGTGACCGTGCGCGGAGGGAAGGTGCTCTGCACGATCAGCGCCGGCGACACCTGGCCGACGATGGTGATCGGCGCGAAGTCGCGCTCGGTGTCGTAAGGCAACTTTGCGTAAAGGCTCGGATTGACCGGGTGCGACGGAAACACCATCAGCAGCGTGTAGCCGTCGGGGGCGGCCTTGGCGACGATGTCGGAGCCGACCATGCCGCTCGCACCCGGGCGGTTGTCGATCACGACCTGCTGGCCGAGACTTTCGGAAAGTTTCGCCGCCACCACGCGGCCGAGAATGTCGGTGATGCCGCCAGCGCCGGTCGGCACGATCAGACGCACCGGACGCGACGGATAGTCGGCGGCGGCGACCAGCAGGGGCGCGCACAGCACGGCGGCGAGGAGCGCGCGAATGGCGGATTCAAACATGGGCGTGATCGTTTGCACTGAAATGCGGAGCCGGCATTTTACGCGCAGTTACGCGGCTTGATTAACCGCAGTCGCGCGGTGCTGCAGTCGCGGGTCGTTCCCGTCCGTTGCGGCCAACCCGTCGGCGCAAACGCGCCGATGGCGGTCAATTTTGCAGGCGTCCCGGTCTGCCTGATCAATCGCGCGAAGTCCGCGTGGAGGCGGCGGATGATCATGCGTTCAGTCGGCGCGTGCGCCGGAATCCTTGACGATGGCGGCAAAACGCGTCTGCTCGCTTTTAATAAAGGCGGCGAATTCTTCCGGCGTGTCGGTGGTCGGCGAGGTGGCCTGCGTGCCCATCGCGCGGATCAGTTCCGCGGAGGCCGCAGCCTTGCGGACTTCGGTGTTCAGAAGACGGATGATGCCCATCGGCGTGCCGGCCGGCGCGAGGATGCCGTTCCAGAGCGCAAAGTCGACATTTTTGAGGCCGGCTTCGACGAAGGTCGGCGTGTCGCTGAAAAACTCCATGCGTTTGGGCCCGGTCACCGCCAGCGCGTTAAGACGTCCCGATTTGACGTGAGCGGCCACCGTGCCGACGCCACTGAAGGCGATCTGCACCTGCCCGGCGAGCAGATCGACCGTGACCGGCGCTGCGCCTTTGTATGGAATGTGCAGCAGTTGCACGCCGGCCTCGCGGCCGAGCACATGGCCTGCGAGGTGCTGGATGCTGCCGCTGCCGAGCGAGCCGTAGGCGATCTGGCCGGGCTTTGCTTTGGCCAGCGCGACGAGTTCTTTCACTGTGCGCGCCGGCACGCCCGGATTGGCGACGAGGATCAGCGGGTTCAGCGTGGTCAGCGACACCGGCGCGAAATCACGCTCGGCATCGTAGGGCAGCTTGGCATAGATGTACTGGTTGATCGAAATCGTCGAGATGTTGGTCTGCACCAGCGTGTAGCCGTCGGCCGGCGCCTTCGCCAGCGCGTCCATCGCAATGATGCCGGCAGCACCGCCGCGGTTGTCGATGACGACCTGCTGGTTGAAGGCTTTGGTCAGTTGCGAGGCATAGGTGCGCGCGACGAAATCCGCGCCGCCGCCGGGCGGCACCGGCACGATCAGGCGGATGGGTTTGTTCGGAAAGGCTTGCGCGCCGGCGACGCCGCTCGCGACGACGCAGGCGAGCGCGGACAACAAAATGCGGAACGAAAACATCACAACTATGCTCCTCGTGGCGGGCGCCATTCGACTTTTGGTTATCAGCGCTGTGCTAGTATAACTTCGATACCCGCCGCCTTCATTCGAAGAAAAATCCCATGAGCCAGAGCGCCGCCGGTGACCTCGTCACCACCGATCGTTTCGTCACCCACGTTTCCACTGTGCCCGCGATCACGGGGCAGAGCACCGGATTGTTTCTGCGCGAACGCGCGCTCGCCTCCACGCTGGCGCAAAAATCGCCGCGCGTGGTGCTGATGGTGCACGGCGGCTTCGCGCCGGCGACCGTCGCCTACGATCTGCAATACAAGGATTACAGTTTCATGGCCGCACTCGCGCGTGCCGGCTTCGATGTGTTCGCGCTCTCGCATACCGGTTACGCGCCGTCGCCGCGGCCTCTCATGGACGACCCCTGCAACGTGTCGGCCGAATTTCAGCACGAGCTCATTCCGCATGTGCTGCCGGCGCCGGCAGCGCCGCGTTATCCGTTCAAGCTGGTGTCGAGCCGCACCGAATGGGACGAACTCGAAACCGTGGTCGATTACATCTGCAAGCTGCGCGATGTCGAGAAGATTTCCTTCGTTGGCTGGTCCACCGGCACGCCGCGTTCCGGCGGTTACGCCGCGCTGCATCCGGAGCGCGTCGACAAACTGGTGATGTTCGGCATCGCGCCTTTTTTCGAGGCCGACGCGCCGCCGGCGCAGATGCCGGAAGCCGGTGCGCCGATGATTCTGCAGAGCCGCGATTTTCTGCTGCACAATCGCTGGCAGGACAACATCCACGATTCCGCTCAACTCGAAGACCCGGCGGTGTGCGATGCGGTATGGCGCGAATTGATGGAAGTCGATACGGTCGGCGCGACGTGGGCGCGCGACGGCCGCGGCATCATGCGCGCGCCCAACCGCATGAACTACGGCTGGCGCGGCAATCTCGCCAAAATCAAGGCGCCGACGCTGATGCTGCTCGGCGAATTCGACAACTACGCCAAACGTGTTGAGGCGTGGCGCGCGCTCGGCGCACCGCAGCGCATGTTCATCAAGGTCGCGCACTCGACGCATTTCATGCAGTTCGAGCGCAGCCGTCACCTACTGTATCGCGCTGCCGCCGAATGGCTGGGCGGTGGTTCATTCGACGGACATCGCGACGGCGAGTATTTCGCCGACGTTGCAGGCACTCTCAGCGCGCGAAGCGCCTAGCTTTTCGCAGTTCTGGCGCAGGCGCCTCGCCTGCGAGCGGTGTTGGCGTGAATGGTGCGTATTGCATAACGTTCAGATTCGCCGGGGGTAGCCCGGCAGCTACTTACTTTCTCTTGCGCGGCCAAGAGAAAGTAAGCAAAGAGAAGGAGCGCCCCGACGCGGTATCGCGCAGCGCCGGTGCGGGAGGGGCGCCGCAGCTGTAAACACAAAAGTTGAACGGGGCGCTGGCAGCTGTTCCCGCAAACGGGCCTGCGGCTAACGGGTCACAGCTGCCCCCGGTTCGCCGGTCCTTCGGACTTCCCTGCGCAGCTCGCGACGCGGGGCGGCTGCGGAACGACACTCGCGACACGGCGTTCGCTTAGCGCTCCGGGGCGGGAGCGAGTGAAGGGCGCGCTACCCGCAACCGGCCGGCTTCGCCGGTCACGAGTCCGCGCGCGCCCTCGCAAGCGAGGGCTCAGGCAGTCCTCGCCGACATCCCCCCGCATCGCTGTGCTGCTCGGCGGCTCTTAGGGGAGTTGAATGCCGATTATTGCAGTTGATTGTGTTACCTGCGCTACGATCGACTATCTAATCCGGTTTCAGATTCGCCTCGCGCACCAGCTTGCCCCAGCGTTCTGCTTCTGATGCGATGAAGGCCTGCGCCGATTCCGGAGAATCCGCCACCACTTCGAACGCCTGATCGCGGATTTTCTGCGCCACCTCCGGTTGCTTCAATGCGCCGACGACCGCGGCATTGATGCGGTTGCGGATGGCTTTCGGGGTTGCCGCCGGCACCAGCAATGCAGTCCAGCTGGTGATGGTCTGTGCCGGCAGACCGGCCTCGGCGGTGGTCGGCACATCGGGGATCAGCGGGTGCCGCGTCGGACTGGCGATGGCGAGCGCGCGCAGCTTGCCGGAGCGGATGTGGACGATGGCTTCCGGCACGCCGGTGATCAAGAGGTCGATCTCGCCGCCGAGCAGACTGATCATCGAGGGCGCGCCGCCTTTGAATGGAATGTGCTGGCCCTTGATGCCGGCGAGTTGCCGGTAGAGTTCGAAAGCGAGATGCTGCGGGGTGCCGTTGCCGCTGGAGCCGCCGTTGAGGCTGCGTGTCTTGCCGAGCGCGGTGAGCTCGGCCAGCGATTTCACCGGCAGATTCGCGTTCACCACCATCACCAGCGGCAGCGAGGCGAGTATCGAGACGGCGTGGAAGTCCTGCAGCAGATCGTAGGGCGCGTCCGGAAACAGCGTGACGTTGATCGCATGCGTGATGGTGATCGACAGCCATGTGTAGCCGTCGGGCGGCGACTTCGCGGCGAGCACCGCGCCGATCATGGCGTTGCCGCCGGGCCGGTTGTCCACCACCACCGATTGCTTGAACGTGAGCGCCGTTTGCTGCGCGACGATGCGCGCCATCATGTCGCTGATGCCGCCCGGCGGAAACGGCACGATGTAGCGGATCGGCTTCGACGGAAAGCTTTCGGCGGCTGGCGCGGCACCGATGGCGACGCACAGCAGGGCTGCAACCGCGAGCATGCATTTCATGTCGTCCTCCCGGGTCATGTGGTCTGCGCCACATTGATCCGCCCAGCATCCGCCAGCGTCGAGGCGGCGTCAAGCGCGCCGCGTCAGCGATGCAGGCTTTTCAGCATGCCGCCGATATTCCAGTTATCCCAGCCTTCGATGATGCGGCCGTTGCGGAATTTGAACCAGGTCATGCCGCGCACCACCGCGACGTGGCCAGAGGGCGGAATGTCGAGCAAATCGCCCTTGTGCGTGCCGGTGGCCGACCAGCGCACCACCGCCTGCTCGCCCTCGGCGATGACATCGTCAACCGTGAAATGCAGATCCGGAAAGGCCTCCAGCAGTTCGAGGCGCATCGCCTTGAACTCCCCGGGCCCGCGGGTGTCGCGGCCGCCCTCGTGGTGGCCGATGCAGTTCGGGTCGAGGAACTGGTCGATGATCATCGGCCGGTGCCTGTTCCACATGTCTTCGAACCAGCTGCGGGCGAGCGTCGAGTATTGCGTTGTCATGCGGGTCCCCTGGTCGTAGAGGCTGCCATTGCTGAAGCGGTGGCCGGTCGAGTTTACTGCCGATCGGATTCGGCGGGCATCCGTAGTTCCCGCTATATGGAATAAATGGCGCCGTCATTGTTCCGCGGCGTCATTGTCCGTGGCCGGCAGCGTGCGTGTCGCTGTTTACTTGCCGGCGCACGCGGTGGACCATTCGACTTCTCCCATGGTCCCTGGCTTTACCGGAGACCAGTCGCTGGCAACGCCGTCCGAGGAGGCAATCCCGCCGGTTGCCATGGGCCCGACGAAATCGATAATCGACAACACGCGAGCGCGTCGTTCCTTGCAGTCGAATTCCAGCTCCGATTTCTCGGAGCGGTACGCCTGATCCCCGCTTGATTGTGTTTGTTTGAAGTCCTGCAAGTCCCACATTCTGGCCATGTCCCCGTTACGCTGGATCGTCGCGCTGTCGATATAGAGCACATAGGCATCGGTTTCTTTGGCCGTGTTGCCGAGCCGGGTCCATTCCGCCCGGGCGCTGGCGAAACCCAGAAGTACAAATACGAGCGGTAGCAGAAAAAGTTGTTTGATCGGGTGCATATCGACTCCGGATATTGCAAACTGTTGCTGCACGGTTTTCGTCAAACCTGCGCGGCATTGGTCAGCGCGTATCACGCCTGCCACACACCATAACCCTTTTCGCGCAGCGCGATCGCGAGTTCGACTTCCATGTTGCGCGCCGCGTCGTAGGGCATCGGGTTATAGACGGCATACAACTCCGGCAGCAGGCGCTCGCCGTAGCGCTCGACGAATTTCGCCGCGCGGATGCCGGCCTTGTGCTTGTCGAAGCGGTCGTCGGGGTCGAGTCCGGTCATGCCGACATAGACGCAGGGCCTGGTGGCGTCGTAATCCGGATTGCATTTGCGGAATTTGGGTTCCTGCAGCACCGCCGGCGACAGCAGCACGACGTAGACATTGTGATGATGTTTGCGCGCCATGCGGACTTCCGCTACCGACGGTTCAGTCCCTGACCGGAACGTTGTCCGGCGCGATCGGCGAATAGAATTCCATGTATTTCACTTCTTCGGTCGCGCTGTTGTTCAACATCGAGTGGCGGGTGCCGGGCGCGATGTAGATGACATCGCCGGGTTTCAGACGCACCGGTTTGCCTTCAATCAATTCGGTGACATCGCCGGCGAGGATCTGGATGATCGATTCGCGATTGGCGTGGTAATGATACTGCGGCTTTTCACCGGGCTTGCCCGGCGGGATCGCTGACATCTGACCGTTGAGGTGTTTGGCGCCATCCGCGCCCTGCGTCAATACATCGATGCGCTCGCGTTCACCGGGCCGGGGGTTCTTAGCCTTGGTGTAATCGGTGGTCGAGATGACCTTATACGGCACCGCGCCGCCGTTCTGTGCGGTGGCGCAGAACGAAACCAGCGACGCGGCGAAGGCGAGGGCAAACGCGCCGCAGGTACAGGTTGTTTTCATGCCGGCTCCCCGGGATTGCCGCGTTTAAAAGTCGACCAGGCCCATCCAGAACATGTTTTGCGCGCCGATGTCGATGTCGTATTTGCGCGCGAAGGCGAGGCGTCCGTCGTCATCGATGCAGAACAGCGAAATGCAGGCCGGCACCTCGCGCACGGCGTCGCCGTCGCGCACCTTGCGGCCGACGATATGCGACGCCGCCAGCAGCTTTCCGGTCGGATCGATCTGGAAATTCCGGCAGTGGATACCGCGCGTGTCGGCGTGACCGATGACTTTCGGTTCGCCGGTGGATGCGTCGATGGCAAAACAGGCGAGCGAATTCTCGCCGCCGCCGAATACCTCATGCCCCGCGAATGCACTGGTTGCGTCGTTACGGTTGGCCACATACACGAAGCGGCCGTTCGGATGCACGCGCACCGTGCCCACCATCTGGCGCGGGCGCAGGTTGTGCGGCGCTTCCAGCGCGCCGGCGGTGAAGGCGGCAGCGGATTCGATGGTGTCGCCCCGGCGGCGGAATACGGCCAGCGCGTTCTGGCGTTCGAGCGCGACGTAGATCCACGGCTGAGTCGGATGAAAATCAAGATGGCGCGGGCCGAAGCCGTAACCGTTGTTCGGCGCGATCGACGTTTCCCGGCTCAACTGGCCGTCGCGGTAATCGAACACGCGCAGCGAACCCGGGTCTTCGGGTTTGCCGCCGGCGGCGTCGTTGCCGCGCGTGACCAGTATCGCCAGTTCGTCGTCCGCGCTGATGCGAACCTGGTGCGCGAAGATGCCGGCGTCGATCGCTGCGTGCTGTTTGACCTCGCCGCGCAGCGTGCCGTCGGCATTGACCGCGAATACCAGCAACTGGCTGGGCCGGTTGAAGGCGACCAGCACATGCGCGGATTTCGCGTCGGTGGTGATATGGATCGGTCGCGTCGGCAATGCGCAGGGTGCGCCGTGGGGCGTCAGCGCGCCGCTCGCCGGGTCGATGCGAAAGGCCGACAGATGATGCGTGTTGCCGACGAAGCTGCCGGAACCCGACGAGCTGTCGCTGGTTGCGACGTATAAATAACGGCGTGACACGTGCGCTACAGCGTAGTGAATGTTCGCCGGCAATTGCACGCTGCTGCGGCGCTCGAGCGTCGCTGCCGCGACATCGACATCGTATTGCGTCAGCGTCGCGCCGACCGCCGCGTAGAGCGCGAGTTTTCCCGCCATGTTTTTCCCTCCGGAAATGAGCGCGCCGCCGGTCGGCGGCGCCTGTTATTGGAATGCCCCAAGCTTCCGTCGTGCGCGCCGCCGCGTCAAGTGCCGGCGCCTGATGCGGTTGACGTGCATCAATTGGCCGGGTTGTCCGATGGCGTTTCACGGTTGGTCGTAAAATAGCGGCTGAAAAAACGAGAGCGACCAAGGAGTGATGGCAATGCATGCAGCGATGAAAAAAACGATCGGCAGGCTCGCGCACTGCGCGCTGGGTTGCATGGTGTTTGCGACGTTCTCCGCGCAGGCGGCGGGCGCGGCTTGGCCGACCAAACCGATCCGCCTGATCGTGCCGTTTTCGCCCGGCGGCGGCACCGATATCATCGCGCGCACGCTCGGGCAGAAGCTCACCGAGCAGTTCGGCCAGAATTTCATCGTCGACAATCACGCCGGCGGCGGCGGCACCATCGGCGCGGAACTGACGGTGCACGCCAATCCCGACGGCTATACGATGTGCCTGGTGTCGGCGAGCTATGGCGCCAATCCGGCGCTCTACCGTTTGCCCTACGATCCGGTCAACGGCATCGCGCCGATCAGCCTGCTTGCGGTCGGCCCGCTGATCGTGGTGGCAAGCGCGTCGCTCAAGGCAAACGATCTGAAGGAATTAATCGCGCAGGCGAAGGCGAAACCGGAGAGCATCACCTACGGTTCGACCGGCGTCGGCAGCCTGGCCCATCTGGTCGGCGCCATGCTCGAACAGCAGACCGGCGCGCGCATGCTGCATATTCCGTATAAGGGCGCGGGGCCGGGGCTGACCGATCTCCTGGCCGGCAACCTGCAGATCGCGTATTACACCGCGGTGGCGGTGCTGCCGCACGTGAAGTCGGGCAAGCTGCGCGCGCTCGGCGTCACCACCGAGAAACGCGTCGATGCCTTTCCGAACGCGCCGGCGATCGGCGAACTGGTGCCGGGTTTTGCCGCCGAACACTGGTACGGATTGTGGGGCACGCCGGGCACGCCGCCGGAGATCATCGCGCGCGTCAACAAGGCGGTGGGCATTGCGTTGCAGGCGCCCGATCTCAGGGAACGCATCATCGCCGACGGCTTTACGCCGGCTTATTCGACGCCCGAGGAATACCGCAAACGTCTGGAAAAAGATGTTGCGCGCTGGAAGGAAGTCGTCAGGAAAGCCAACATCAAGATCGATATCATCGGCTGAGCGCCGTCAGCGCCGCGTCTTGGCGGCGTGGGCGGCGATCGCCAGTACCGCCGGTTTTTCCGAGCGGTTGCTCCACGCGTGATTGCCGCGGCGCAGGATCACGAAGTCGCCGGTTTTGACCGCGACTTCCCGCGTATCGAGCACCAGCACGGCGTTGCCTTCGAGCACGACGCAAAAATCGAGACTGCCGGTCTTCTGCATATAAGGATCCGGCGCATCGGCCGACCAGGTCGAGGCGGCGGGCGAACCCATCGCTTCGAAATAAGCGCGCACTTCGCTGCGGCCGACGCGGCCTTTCCACGCGGCGTCCGGCGGCAGCGTGACCATGCGCAGCACCGAGCCGTCCGGCGGCGGTTCGAGCGTGTGCTGCAGATGCAGCGTTTCGGTTTCCAGTTTGGCCGGTGTCGAATCGGTAACCCACAGGCGCGTGGCGGCGAAGCCGGGCCGCGCAGGATCGAAACGCACGTCGTGCGACGGCGCATCGAGCACGTAATCCGGTTCGCCGTTTTCACCGTCCATGATGACGATGCGGCGCGCCGGCTTCACGCCCGGCGGCAGTTGCGGAGCGGGCACCGGCTGCGGCGGGCGCGGCGATGGCCGCATATTGCCCCAGCGCGCGGCGATGAAATCGAACAGCATCAGGCCGTGCGATGACGGATGCGTCCACTTCCATTGATGCCAGGCGGCGAGCTGGATGATGGTGTCGCCGGGCCGCATGACGAGTTCGCGCTCGCCCAGCAGCAGGATGCGCTCGCCGGTGAGAATGATGCCGTAGTCGACCGATTCGGTTTTGTGGATCGCCGACGAATAGGCGCCGTTGCCGCCGCGGTCCCAGGTCCGGCCGGGCGGACGGATTTTCGGCGCGTGCTGCGCTACGTGTTCCGGATCGTTGGCGGGATCGAAATCCGGGGGACGTGCCGGCCATTCGACCACGCGCAGATGGCCGCCACCGGGCGGGCAGGGAAAATCGTAACTGCCGTCGCCGTCTTCGCCATCGTCCGTGAGCGGCGCCGGGCTTTCGTTCCACACCCATAAATCGGTGAAGTAGCGGCTGATGCCGAGGTTTTTGTGGTCGTTGGGCGCGGCGCCGTCGCTCAAAACGATGGAGCGCCCGCGCGAGTCGAGGCCGGTGACTACGCGGCGGATCGGGCGCGCGTCGGTCGATTTGGTTTTCAACGGGTTTCCAGTTGGTTCGTTTGCGTAAAATTTTCTGTGCTGGAACCGCGGCACGCGGGCGCGGCAGCGCAGGTCGGGCAGGGAAATATTTTACGCCGTGCGCAATGGCCCGTTAACAGCGCTTGCTCGCAGCGAGGTCGCGCGGCCGGGTTTTTGGTAGCATTACGGCATATCCGCCGAAAACCCGTTCGCGCAGGCGGACCCACGGAGAAACGGTCATCAAGCCCAGCATCCAGGCAAAGCCACCAACCGCATTGCGCATCGTCGTTGCGATGGCGGCATGCGTCTGCGCGCTGCTGTCGGCTTCCACCGGCGCGGCGGGCAGCGATGCCGGCAAGCCGGCGTTTACGGACGCCGAAATCAAGACCATTCTGTTGCATGGACCGTGGCCGGCGCCGGCGTCGCCCGATAGCAGCAACCGCGTGTCGGGCAATGCCGATGCGATCGAATTCGGCACGCGTTTGTTTTTCGATCAGCGTTTGTCCGGCAAGGGGGTCGTGTCCTGCGGCAGCTGCCACGTGCCCGAGCGCAACTGGACCGACAACCTGACGCGCGGGATCGGCATGGCGGAAGTCGACCGCAACACGCCGACGGTCATGAATCTGCGCGGCAGCCAGTGGTACGGCTGGGACGGCGCCGCCGACAGCCTGTGGTCGCAGGGCGTGCGGCCGCTGCTGGATGAGCGTGAAATGGCGGCGTCGCCGCGCCATGTCGCGGAACTCGTGCGCAATGACGAGCAGTTGTCATGCCGTTACCGCAAGGCGTTCGGCACGCCGCCGTCGCCGACCGACGACGAATCCGTTCTTGTCGGTATCGTCAAGGCCATCGCCGCATTTCAGGAAACGCTGATCAGCGGGCGCACGACCTTCGACCAGTTCCGCGAAGCGCTTGCGCGCGGCGATCCGCCCTCGGCGTGGAATTTTTCGGAACCGGCTCGGCGCGGCCTGAAGATTTTCATCGGCAAGGGCGCGTGCAACAGCTGCCACAGCGGTCCCAATTTCACCAGCGGCGAATTTTTCAGCACCGGTCTGTCGCAATTCAAGCCGCGTGGCAAGGCCGATCCCGGCCGTGAAGACGGCGTGCGTCAATTGATCGCCAGCCGGTTCAATCTGCTCGGCCCCTACAACGACGATTCCGCGCGGACCAACGCGGAGCGCACACGCCAGGTTTCGCTCGAGCCGGGCGGCGCGGGCGAATTCAAGGTGCCATCGCTGCGCAACCTCGTGCTCACCGCGCCGTATGGCCGCGACGGCCGCGTCGAAACCATCGCCGATGTGGTGCGCCATTACGCCGGCATCGATCCGGCGAGCCTGCATGCGAAAGACGGGCGGTCGGCGAAGCCGCTCAATCTGACCAAACGCGAGCAGACCGATCTGGTGATTTTTCTCGAGTCGCTGAGCACCTTCAACAATCCGTGGCGCCCCGACGACGGCGGGCGCTGCGACTGAACGTTTAACGTTGCGGCGCCGCGGTGTTCGCGGTTGTCTCCGCTTACAAATCCGAAAGTCATCGCATGTCCAAAACCGCCTTGCTCGTCCTCGACGTGCAAAACGAACTCGTCGATGCCAACGGCAAGGTCGGCGCGCAGGGCTTTGCCAGAGTGGTTGAACAACGCCAGCTGCTGCCGAAAATCGCCGCATTGCTGGCGGCGTTTCGCGCAAAGAGTCTGCCGGTAGCCTTCGTCAACGTCGGCTTTCGCGCTGATTACGCCGATGCGATCAGCCGCTCGGCGCGCCTCGAGCATTTGAAGAAGATCAGCGGCATCGTGATCGGTACCTGGGGCACTGAATTTCCGGACGCGATCAAGCCGCTGTCGTCTGAAATCGTGCACACCAAGCGCGCGGTCAATCCGTTTTACAATACGCAGTTGCTGACCTGGCTGCAGCGGCATGGTGTCGATTCCGTCGCACTGACCGGCTGCTACACGCACATGGTGGTGGACAGCGCGGCGCGTTACGCCGATGACGCTGGCTTGTACGTGAAGGTGATCGAGGATTGCTGCGCGAGTCCGGATCCGGAACTGCACCGCATCGAATGCGAAAAAATCCTGCCGTTGTTCGGGCGCGTGATTTCTTCTGAAACACTGCTGACCGAGTTGTAGCGGTCACTTCACGCGAATGCCGGCGTCGCGCACGACGCGGCCCCAGCGTTCGATTTCATTGCGGATATAGACCGCAAATTCTTCCGGCGTCGATAGCGCAATCTCCAGTCCGCGCGATTGCAGTTGCGCGCTGATCATCGCGTCGCCCACCACCCGGTGCACATCGCGATTCAGCCGCAGCACCAGTGCCCGCGGCGTGCCGGCCGGCGCCAGCAGTCCGACCGAAGCGGTCGCCTCGAAGCCGGGCACGCCGGATTCCGCCAGGGTCGGCATGTCGGGTAAAGCAGTCGCGCGGCGCGCGCTGGTGACCGCGATGCCGCGCACCTTGCCGCCCGTTACCTGCGGCAACGCCACCGACAGATTGGCGAAGGTGCATTGCACTTCGCCGCCGATCACCGCCGCGAGCGCAGGGCCACCACCCTTGTAGGGGATATGCACCATGTCGACGCCGGCGGCACTCTTGAACATTTCGCCGGTGAGGTGCGCCGAGCTGCCGTCGCCGAATGATGAGAAATTCAATTTGCGCGCGCTTGATCGCGCGAGTTTGATGAATTCAGCGGTCGAGGTTGCTGCCACCGACGGATGCACAACAAGTATGTTCGCGGCGGTGACGATCAGCGAGACCGGTGCGAAGTCGCGGCGCGGATCGAAGGGCAGGTTGGGTTCGAGCACGACGTTGGTCGCCAGCGTGCTGTTCGAGCCGATGGTCAGGGTGTAACCGTCGGATGCCGCGCGCGCACCGGTTTCGATGCCGATGTTGCCGCCGGCGCCGGCGCGATTGTCGATGACCACCGCGATGCCCCAGTTTTCCGCCAGCCGCTGCGCCACCAGCCGCGCCACGCTGTCATTCGCGCCGCCTGGTGGAAACGGCACGATCATGCGCACCGGGTGCGCGGGATAAGCGGGTTCGGCGGCCTCTGCCGCGAGGTATGGTGCGCCGGCAAGCAGCAGGGCGCCGATCAATAGTCTTGCGAATTTCATCGAGACGTCGGTCGTGTTGTTTGCATGCGCTGACTATAGCGCTTGGCAGGGTTGGCGATTCTGTGGGGCAGGTGTGGTGTCCGTCGAGTGCAGATATCTGATTTGTATAGAGTTATTAATATTTCTTATGGGTATATAAATGTAATTAGATATTCGTATGAGATATATGTCGGTGGTTTTAAGCTTCGCACCTGACTGGAATCCCCATGCCTTCCGGCATGTAACTGATTGAAATCATGTCGCTCGAAGCCAAAATCGCTGACGCAGACACACTGCTGGAGATTACCGCCCGCGAATACGCGCCGGCGGTATTCGCCTCCAGCTTCGGCGCCGAAGACATGGTGCTGACCGATCTGATCGCACGGCACCGCCGCGCGATCGAAATTTTCACGCTCGATACCGGTCGCCTGCCCGAAGAATCACACCGTTTGATCGGCCGTGCCGCCGAGCGTTATGGGATCGCCTTTCAGGTGTTCTATCCCGATGCGGCTGCGCTCGAACAGTTTCATCAGCAACACGGCGCGAATCCGTTTTTGCGCAGCGTCGAGTTGCGCAAGGGCTGTTGTGGACTGCGCAAGGTCGAGCCGCTGCGGCGCGCGCTTGCCGGCAAACGCGCCTGGCTCACCGGGTTGCGCCGCGAACAGGCGGCAAGCCGCCAGCAGGTGCCGACGATCGCCGACGATGCAGACTACGGGCTCAAGAAGATCAGTCCGCTCGCCGAGTGGACTGCCAAGGATGTCTGGGAATATCTGCGTCGCTTCGACGTGCCCTACAACGAACTGCACGACCGCGGCTATCCGAGCATCGGCTGCGCGCCGTGCACGCGCGCCATCACCGTCGGCGAGGATCCGCGCGCCGGGCGCTGGTGGTGGGAGCAGGAGAGTGGCAAGGAATGCGGACTGCACGAAAGCCGGCGCGTCGAGAAGTCCTCGGCGCTGAAAACCGCGTAATCAATAACGGAATCTTCATGAACAGCATTGCACAACATTGCAAAGCAGCATCGAACCCGGTTCATCACGCCGCGCGTGTTTCGCCGCAGCGCTTGAGCCAGCTCGATGTGCTGGAGAGCGAGTCGATCCACATCCTGCGCGAGGTCGCTGCCGAATGCAGCAATCCGGCGCTGCTGTTTTCGGGTGGCAAGGATTCGATTGTGCTGCTGCGCCTCGCGGAAAAAGCGTTCCGCCCCAGCCAGTTCCCGTTTCCGCTGCTGCACATCGACACCGGGCACAACTTTCCGGAAGTGATCGCCTTCCGTGACAAACGCGCGCAGGAACTCGGCGAGCGCCTGATCGTGCGCAGCGTCGAGGATTCGATCGCCAGCGGCCGCGTTGTCGAGCGCCCGGGCGCCGGCCGCAACGCGCTGCAAAGCGTGACGCTGCTCGACGCGATTGCCGAACTCGGTTTCGATGCCTGCATTGGCGGCGCGCGGCGCGACGAGGAAAAGGCGCGCGCCAAGGAACGCATTTTTTCGTTTCGCGACAGCTTTGGCCAGTGGGACCCGAAGAACCAGCGCCCCGAACTGTGGGATTTGTATAACGCGCGGGTGCACGCCGGCGAAAACATTCGCGTGTTTCCGATTAGCAACTGGACTGAACTCGACGTCTGGCAGTACATCGCGCGCGAGCGCCTTGAGGTGCCGTCGATTTATTTCGCGCACAACCGCGAAGTCGTTCGCCGCACCGGCGGCCTGCTGCCGGTGTCGGAACTGGTGCGGCCGCGCGCCGGCGAGCGCGTCGAAACACTGCCGGTGCGCTTTCGCACCGTCGGCGACATGACCTGCACCTGCCCGGTGGAATCGGTGGCGGCGACGGTGGAGGAAATCATTGCCGAAACGCAGACCACGCGCATCACCGAACGCGGCGCTACGCGCATGGACGACCAGACCTCGGAGGCGTCGATGGAACTGCGCAAGAAAGAAGGCTACTTCTGATGAAACTGCTGGAGAACAGTGCGGTGATAGACCCCGATTTGCTGCGTTTCGCGGCTGCCGGCAGCGTTGACGACGGCAAGAGCACGCTGATCGGACGTTTGCTCTACGACTCGAAATCGATTTTCGAGGATCAACTCAACAATCTGGAGCGGACTTCACAGAAGCGCGGCCAGAGCAGTATCGATTTTTCGCTGCTCACCGACGGCCTGATGGCCGAACGCGAACAGGGCATTACCATCGACGTGGCCTATCGCTATTTTTCGACGCCGCAGCGCAAATTCATCATCGCCGATACGCCGGGACACGAACAGTACACGCGCAACATGGTCACGGGTGCGAGCACCGCCGACGTCGCCATCGTGCTGATCGATGCGCGCAAGGGCGTGCTGACGCAATCGAAGCGCCACGCCTATCTCGCGCATCTGCTGGGTGTGCCGCATCTGGTGGTGGCAGTCAACAAGATGGATCTTGTCGATTTCGCCGAAGATGTGTTCAACAAAATCCGCGCGGAGTTTGCCGAATTTGCCAAAGGCCTCGGCGCGCGCCATGTGCATTATGTGCCGCTCTCGGCGTTGCATGGCGACATGGTGGTGACGCGCGGCGACCGGCTCAACTGGCATCGCGGACCGACCCTGCTGGAACTGCTCGAGACGCTCGATGTTTCCGCCGATCGCGGTTACGATCCCTTGCGCTTTCCGGTGCAGTTGCTGGCGTGGCCCGACGCCTCGCGCGGGCGCGAACGCCGCGGTTACCTCGGCCGCATCGAATCCGGCACGGTCAGGGTCGGCGATGCGGTGACCGTGCTGCCCTCGGGCATGACCTCGACGATTGCCGCGATCAAGACGCTCGACGGCGATCTGGCGGAAGCCCGCGCGCCGCTGTCGATCACGCTTGAACTTGCCGATGAAATCGATGTTTCGCGCGGCGACATGATCGTGCACCAGGCGGCGGCCGAAGCGCAGGCGCAGGTGCCGGCAAGGCGCATCGAGGCGACGCTGTGCTGGCTGCATGCGCGCCCGCTCGACCGGCGCCGTCCCTACCTGATCAAGCACACCACTAGCACGGTGAAGGCGGAGATCGAGAGCATCAACCACACCATCGACATCAACGCACTCGAACCGCGCGCCGGTGCGCAGACGCTCGCCATGAACGACATTGCGAAGGTCGGCATCCGGCTCTATCAGCCGCTGGTCTGCGATGCCTATGCCGACAAACGCGCGACCGGCGCGTTCATCGTGATCGACCCGGCTGACAATGCGACCGTCGCCGCCGGGATGATTGAGCGGCAATCGGCATTCGTTCATTAGGCGCAAAAAATTTGTCGCCTATATACCCAAAAGTTTCTAGGAAGCTATTTGATATGAGTCGATGTTGTCATTGATCCGAAATCAAAACGACTGGAGGAATGAATCATCGCGGTCCACATGCGGAACGAAAATCCGCGCCGCATATTGAATGAAAGAAAGCGAAATGAAATTTTCGAAACTCGCAATTTATATCGGCCTGCTGTTGATTCCTGTGGCGCATGCTGACGTCAGCATTCTCAACGTGTCCTACGATCCGACGCGCGAGCTGTATCAGGAATACAACGCCGCTTTCGCCAAACAATGGGCGGCCAAGGGCGGTGAGAAGGTCGATATCAAGGCGTCGCACGGCGGTTCGGGCGCGCAGGCGCGCAAGGTGGTCGATGGTCTTGAGGCCGATGTCGTCACGCTGGCACTTGCCTACGACATCGATGAAATCGCCGACAAGGCGAAGTTGCTGCCGGCCGATTGGCAAAAGCGTCTGCCCAACAACAGCACGCCCTACACCTCGACCTATATCTTCCTCGTCCGCAAGGGCAACCCGAAAGGCATCAAGGACTGGGACGATCTGATCAAGCCGGGTGTCTCGGTAATCACCGCCAATCCGAAAACCTCCGGCGGCGCGCGCTGGGGTTACCTCGCTGCATGGGGTTACGGCCTGAAGAAAAACGGCAATGATGAGGCGAACGCCAAGACTTTTGTCACTGCGGTCTACAAAAACGTGCCGGTCCTCGATTCGGGCGCGCGCGGAGCGACCGTAACCTTCGCCGAGCGCGGCATCGGCGACGTGCTGCTGGCCTGGGAAAACGAAGCGCATCTCGCACTGAAGGAATTTGGCGCCGATAAATTCGAAATCGTCTATCCGCCGATCAGCATTCTGGCCGAGCCGCCGGTGAGCGTGGTCGACAAGGTGGTGGACAAGCGCGGCACGCGTAAGGTTGCCCAGGCCTATCTCGAGTATCTCTACAGCGACGAAGGCCAGGAAATCGCGGCGAAGAATTTTTACCGCCCGCGCAACGCCAAAATCGCCGCCAAGTACGCGAAGAATTTTCCGAAGATCAGCCTGTTCACGATCGACGACACCTTCGGCGGCTGGGCCAAGGCGCAGAAAACGCATTTTGCCGACGGCGGCACGTTCGACGAGATTTACCAGCCCGGCGCGAAGAAGTAAGCGCTGTTCCGCCAACACAAACCTGCGTGGAACTCAAATGACAACGCCCAAGGAACAGCAGTTGCATTCGCATATTCCCGCCATCCTCGGCCGCCTCGCGGCGGAGGATGCCGCTGCCGTCGATGCGCTGGGCGAATTCCGTCTGCGTCAGGACGAGCGCGGCCGTGTCATCGGCGATTTTTACAAATGCCGCCTGTCGAGCGTGTTTCGGCCGGTGTTCGCCGCAAGCGGCCGCGAGGTGCTTGCGCACGAGGCGCGCGTGCGTTGCGACGGCTGGGGCGACGACTCGGTGTCGCCGTGGGGGATTTTTTCGATGATCGCCGGCGACAGCGCGCTGGTGCGCCTCGATCGTTTGTGCCGCTCGCTGCATATTCTCAATTACTTCGGCCGTTCGTCGTCGGATCAACTGCTGTTCCTGCGCGTCGAACCGCGCCTGCTGGCCAGCGTGAAGCACGATCACGGCCGCGTTTTCGGCGAAGTGCTGCGCCAGTGCGGGGTCGGTCCGTCGCGCGTAGTGATCGAAATTCCGGGCGAGGCGACCGAGGATCGCGAACTGGTCGAACGCGCGAGCGAAAACTATCGCAGCCGCGGTTATCGGATTGCCATCACCTGGTTGCCTGCCGGCAATGCCGCCGCACTCGAAGCAATCAAGCCGGATTTTCTGCGCATCGATTCCCGCCTATTGCCGGCGCCGGGTGCGCTCGAAGAATTGATCGGCCGCGTGCATGCCTGGGAGGGCCAGGCCATCGCGATCAAGATCGACGCTGCGCGCGATCTGGGGGTGGCCACACGCGCCGGCATCGATTTTCTGCAGGGTTTTTTGCTTGGTCGCCCGGATTTCGAACTGGGCGCGCGCAAGGCGCTCGGACCGGTGCCGATGTCGATTGTTGCGCAGGCGCTGGCTGGTGCTTCACATACCGCGGCCGGTGTCGGCCTGTGAGGTCCGGATCGCAATGACTTTTTCATCCATCCATGCCGCCGCGGCGACGCCTCATGCGCGCGCCGGCTACCGGCGCAAGAACGCTGCGTTCGCCGCCGCGCAGGCGCAAGCGCGCGTGCTTGTGGTGCCCGGCCTGCGCAACAGCGGCGACGGTCACTGGCAAACGCACTGGCAACGCGCGCATCCCGAATATATTCGCGTCGAGCAGCGCGACTGGAACAATCCGGATCTTGCTACATGGTCCGCGGAAGTCGAGCAAGCGCTGCATGCAGGCGACACACCGGCCATTGTGATCGCGCACAGCTTCGGCTGCCTCGCCACCATGCGCGCGGCATCGAGTGTGCGTGATCGCATCGCCGCGGCCTTTCTCGTCGCGCCGGCCAATCCGGCGCGCTTTGGTATCGAGCAGGACATTGCAACTGCAGGGCCATCGTTACCGAGCGTGCTGGTCGCCAGCACCAACGATCCCTGGTTGTCGTTCGACAAGGCCGCCGAACTCGCGCAGCGCTGGGGCAGCAATCTCGTCAATCTCGGCGACGCGGGGCATATCAACGCTGCCTCGGGGCATGGCGCATGGCCGGAGGGCGAGCGCCTGTTCTACGAATTGCAGCGGCGTGTTGCTGCCATTGCGCGGGTGACGGCGTGAAGCCGCTGGTATTTCGCGCGCACAGCGTGCTGCCCGGGTTCAATCTCGCGCTCGGCATCACGCTGCTGTATCTGGGCCTCATCGTGCTGGTGCCGCTGTCGGCGGCCTTCATCAAGACCGCCGCGCTGACCTGGGAACAGTTCTGGAACATCGTCACCGCGCCGCGCGTGGTCGCCTCGTACAAACTGACTTTCGGCGCCTCGCTTCTCGCCGCGTCGATCAATGCCGTGTTCGGTCTGATCGTGGCGTGGGTGCTGGTGCGCTACAAATTTCCGGGCAAGCGCGTGGTCGATGCGCTGGTCGATCTCCCGTTTGCATTGCCGACGGCGGTGGCGGGCATCGCGCTCACCGCGATATACGCGCCTAACGGATGGCTCGGCCGTTATTTCGAACTCGCCGGCGTCAAGGTGGCGTTCACGCCGCTGGGCGTGCTGGTCGCGCTGGTGTTCATCGGGCTGCCATTCATTGTGCGCACCGTGCAGCCGGTGCTGGAAGATCTGGAAGCCGAACTTGAAGAGGCGGCCGCCACGCTGGGCGCCGGCCGCTGGCAGACCTTCAGCCGCGTGTTGCTGCCGACGCTGCTGCCGGCGCTGCTGACCGGTTTCGCGCTCGCCTTCGCGCGCGCGGTCGGTGAATACGGCTCGGTCGTGTTCATCGCCGGCAACATGCCGATGATTTCCGAAATCACGCCGCTCATCATCATCGCCAAACTCGAGCAGTACGACTACAAGGGCGCCACCGCGGTGGCGGTGGTGCTGTTGCTGGTTTCATTTGTATTGTTACTGTTGATCAACTATCTCCAATGGCTCACGCGCAAACGCAACGGTACGACCTGATCTGGGACGACGTCTGGGTGCCCGAGGCGCTGATCGGCCTCGAGCCCGGGCGCGCCAAAAAACGCGATGCGCGCAGCGAGCCGGCGTGGGTGCGCGCGTCGCTGATCGCGATTGCATTTGTATTTTTGCTGCTGTTTCTGTTCGTGCCGCTGGCCGCCGTGTTCACCGAGGCGCTGCGCAAGGGCTGGGACGCCTATGTCGCGGCCATCGTCGAGCCCGACGCATTGTCGGCGATCAAACTCACGCTGCTGGCTGCTGCAATCGCGGTGCCGCTCAATCTCGCTTTCGGCGTGGCCGCCGCCTGGGCGATCGCCAAATTCGAATTTCGCGGCAAGAGCCTCTTGATCACGCTGATCGATCTGCCGTTTTCGGTGTCGCCGGTGATCGCCGGCCTCATCTACGTGTTGATCTTCGGCCTGCAGGGCTGGTTCGGGCCGTGGCTGTCGGCGCATGACGTCAAAATCATTTTTGCGGTGCCGGGCATCGTGCTCGCCACTGTCTTCGTCACCTTTCCGTTTGTCGCGCGCGAACTGATTCCGCTGATGGAGGCGCAGGGCAGGGACGAAGAAGCCGCCGCCATCACGCTCGGCGCGAGCGGCTGGCAGACCTTTCGGCGCGTCACGCTGCCCAACATCAAATGGGGGCTGCTCTACGGCGTGATTCTGTGCAATGCGCGCGCGATGGGCGAGTTCGGCGCGGTGTCGGTGGTCTCCGGCCATGTGCGCGGGCTGACCAACACGATGCCGCTGCATGTCGAGATTCTCTACAACGAATACAACTTCGCCGCCGCCTTCGCGGTGGCGTCGCTGCTGGCGCTGCTGGCACTGGTCACGCTGGTGCTCAAATCGATTGTCGAGTGGCACGCCGGCGGCGAAACGAAAGGGAGTGAAGCATGAGCATCGAGGCCCGCAACATCAAACGCGCGTTCGGCGACTTCAATGCCGTCAAGGATGTCAGCATCAACGTCGCCAGCGGCGAACTGGTCGCATTGCTCGGCCCTTCGGGCTCGGGCAAGACCACGCTTTTGCGCATCATTGCCGGGCTCGAGACCGCCGACAGCGGGCAGATCCTGTTTCACGGCGAGGATGCCACCGACACCGAGGTCGGCGACCGCCATGTCGGTTTCGTGTTTCAGCACTACGCGCTGTTCCGTCACATGACGGTGTTCGAGAATGTCGCCTTCGGTCTGCGCGTCAAGCCGCGCCATCTGCGGCCGTCGAAGGAAGCGATCCGCGACAAGGTGATGTCGCTGCTGAAACTCGTGCAGCTCGAATGGCTGGCCGGCAGTTACCCGCACCAGCTCTCCGGCGGTCAGCGTCAGCGCATCGCGCTCGCGCGCGCGCTGGCGGTTGAGCCGAAGGTGCTGCTGCTCGACGAACCGTTCGGCGCTCTAGATGCCAAGGTGCGCAAGGAGTTGCGCGCGTGGCTGCGCCGTTTGCATGATGACCTGCATGTCACCAGCCTGTTCGTTACCCACGATCAGGAAGAGGCGCTCGAAGTTTCCGATCGCGTGATCGTGATGAACGAAGGCCGCGTCGAACAGGTCGGCACGCCGTCGGAGGTCTACGATCATCCGGCCTCGCCCTTCGTTTACCAGTTTTTGGGTGACGTCAATCTGTTCCAAGGCCGCGTGCACGACGGCAACGTGCGTGTTGGCGACTGGTCGGTGCCGCTGCCCGACGGCGCCGGGGTCAAGGATGATGCGGCGACGTTCTACGTGCGGCCGCACGACATCGAGATTCTGGCCGCCAACGACTCGTCCAATGCGCTCAAGGCGGTGGTGCGACAGTATTCGACGATCGGACCGCGCGTGCGCGTCGATCTCGACCGCGTCGATGGCGGCGCGCCGATTCAGGCCGAGCTCAACAAGGAGCGTTTTCTGGAACTCGGCATCGGCAACGGCGACCGCGTTTCGCTGCTGCCGCGACGGCATCATGTGTTCGGCTGAGCGCCGCGCTGGGGTTCAGAATTCGAGTTGTGCCTGCACGCGTGCCGTGCGCGGCGGTCCGGGCTGGATCAGGCCGCTTTTCGCGCTCGCCCAGTAGAATTTGTCGGTGAGGTTTTCGATGCCGGCCTTGACCGACATCGCGTGGCCGACGAATTTCAAATCGTACGTAATTCCGGCATCGAGCCGCATGTAGCCGGCGATCTGCGCGGTATTGCCGGCGTCGGTGAAGCGACGCGACTGCCCGGTCAGAGTAAAGTTTGCGGACAAGCCTTCGACATTTTCGATCCTGCGTTCGCCGGAGGCGGTAAATTGCAGATGCGGCACGTTCTCCGGACGGCGCCCGATCAGCGTCGGATCGATGGTCTGCACGACTTCGGCGCGCGTCATCGTCGCGCTGAACGAGGCGGTCCAGTATTTTGCCGGCGTGCCGGTCGCCGCCACTTCAATGCCGCGATGCTGCTGCTTGCCGTCCTGCCGGAACACGTTGCTCGCATCGAGAAACGCCAGCGTGCGTTTGACTTCGAACAGCGCCGCCGTGTAGGTCATTGCCGCCGACGGATTGAGCTTGAGGCCGATTTCATGCTGTTCGGTGGTCGGCGGCGCGAGCAGTTGGCCGGCATTGGCGGCATACACCGGCGCCACGCCCGGCGGTTCGAGATTGCGCTGGCCGCTGGCGAACAGCGAAAGACCCGGTGCCGCCTGATGGATCAGCGCCACGCTGGGCGTGACCACGAATTTCTCCTGCGGCGAGACCGCGCCGAGAAACGCCTGCTGCCCCTGAAAGCGCACCGGGCGCGCGCCGAGCAGCAGTTCCCAGCCGGGTGTCAGACTGATGGTGTCGCGAACCGGCAGCGCGGTTTCGCTGAAGCTGTAGAGCGAGGTCGGGCCGAACGGCGTATTGGCAAACGCCGACGGCAGCAGTTGCACCGGCGCATAGATGCTGCTGGCGTATTGCTGATGCGCGTAACCGCCGCCCTGCGCGCTGACGTCGAGGCGGTCGATGCCGAGTTCGACGTGATGCCTCACGCCCAACCAGTTGTCGCCGCCCTCGAGCGCGAGCCGCGAGAAGTCGCTGCGGTACCAGGCGCCGACGCGCCAGTCGCGCGTGAACTGGCCGCTGCCCGCGGCATTCAGGCCGCTGCTGCTCCAGTAATCGTCGTTGTCGCGCGGCCGCGCGGCCTGCCGGCCCAGCGTCATGCGCCAGTCGGCATCGAGTTGCCAGCTCAGGCGTGCGCCGACGTTGGTCTGCTCGTCGCTGTACTGCGCCCACGGCTGCGCCAGCAGCAGCGTGCGATCGACGCGTGCGGGCACGACGCCGTTGACCGCCTCGATATTGAGCGGCGGCGTGTACGACTGGTGATGGCGGTCGAGGTCGAGTTCGAGCTTGAGCCGGTCGGCGAGCTTGATGTCGAAGGCGGCCGACACCAGCGTGCGCTTGTAGGAGTGCGGCTGGTAGACGAGACCGTTTTCCTCCTCCGCGAGATTGATGCGGTAACCGACCGCATCGCCGAGCGTGCTGCCGAAATCGAGATGCGGCAGTCGCTGGCCGAACGGATTCACCGAATAGCGCAGCGTCGCGAACGGCGTATCGGTCGGCCGCTTGGCGACCAGATTGACCACGCCGTCGGGCGACCAGAAGCCGCGCGCCAGCGCCGAGATGCCTTTGAGCACCTCGACGCGTTCAAGGTTTTCGTAGGGCAGCGTGGTCGAATAGTTTGGCGTGGTCAGGCCGTCGCGGCGGTAGAGCGTGAGGCTGCCGAGATCGAAGCCGCGCACGAAGAAGGTGTCCGAATACTGCAGCACGCTGGTGGCGAGACTGAGGCCGGTGTAATCGGTCACGCTGCTGCGCGCGGTGGCGGCATCTTCCGCGCCGCCGGCCGCAGCGCCGGCGAGGCAGCCGAGTGCGATCAGGCCGGCGCGCAGCGCAATCGAAGTTGCTGTCACGGCAGTATCGTTGCCGCGCTCACGAACGCTCCGCCAGCGCGCGCGCCAGGCGCGCCTGCATTTCGGCCGAGCGGCCGACGAGCTTGAGAAAATGTCCGCGCGGCAGGGAAATCAACAGGCACGGCGACAGCGTCCGCACGCCGGCGTTGCGCGGCAGATCGCGCAGCAGCGCGATTTCGCCGAAATGGTCGCCGTCGCGCAGCACCGCGACCCGGCGCGTGCCGTTCTCGTCGGTGCGCAGCACTTCGACGCTGCCGCGCACCACGATGTAGAAGCGGTCGCCGGGGTCGCCCTGTTGCATCACCATGCGGTCGGCGGCGTACTGTTCGGTGACGAAGGCGCGGGCGACTTCCTCGAGCAGCGGCGCGTCGAGCGCTTTGAGCACCGGCATCGCCGCCAGTCGCGCCGCATCGATGCCGGCCCAGTCGCCCTCCGCGGACAGGCGAAAGCCGCTTTGTTTGGCCCACATGCTGGCGTAGACGCCGCGCAGCGCGACGAGCTCGTCGTGGCTGCCGCTTTCGATCAGGCGCCCGCCGTCCATCACGAAGATGCGATCGGCACCCGTTGCCGCGGCGAGCCGGTGGGTGACGCTGACCACGGTGCGCCCGCCGGCGACGCGCGCGAGCGTCGCGTTAACCGCGGATTCGGTTGCCGCATCAAGCGCCGAGGTTGCCTCGTCGAGCACCAGCAGCGCCGGGTCGCGCAGCAGCGCGCGCGCGATCGCAATGCGCTGGCGCTGGCCGCCGGAGAGCCGGCCGCCGCGTTCGCCGACGACGGTGTCATAGCCCTCGGGCAGAGAGAGAATCGCATCGTGAATTTCCGCCGCGCGGCAGGCGGCGACAATCTCGTCGGCGCCGGCCTGCGGTCGCGCCAGCAGCAGGTTCTCGCGCACCGAGGTATTGAACAGAAAACTCTCCTGCATGACGACCGCGCTTTGCGCGCGCAGCGTCGCCTGCTGCGCTGCGCGCAGGTCGCGCCCGTCGATGAACACGCCGCCCGCCTGCGGATCGTAGAAGCGCAGCAGCAGCGCGAGCACCGTGCTCTTGCCCGAACCGCTGGCGCCGACGAAGGCGACCTTCTGTCCGGCTTCGATGCGGAAACTCACGTGATCGAGTCCGCCGGACTGGCCGGCATAGCGGAACGAAACATCCCGGAACTCGATCGCGGCGGACAGGCGCGGCAGCGGTTCTGCGCCCGGCGCATCGACGATCTCGGCGTGTTCGCCGAGCAGTTCCTCGATGCGCGCCATGCCGGCGGCGGCCTGGATGAAGTTCGGCACCACCCAAGTCAGGCCGGCGACCGACTGCGACAGGTTGAGGAAAAGCCCCTGGAAGGCGACCAGCGAGCCGATCGCCAGATGCCCCTTGAAGGCGAGCCAGGCGCCGAGGCAGATCACCGACAGGTTGAACACCATCAGGCCGAGATTGGGCGTGCGCTCCATCAGATAGGCGAGAAAATTGGCGCGCCGCGAGATCGTCAGCAGCGCGGCGACGCGCTGCGCGAAGGCGTCGAGCGCGATGCGCTGCAGGCCGAACGATTTGACCACCGCCTGCGCGGACACGTTTTCATGGATCAGCGAGGCGAGCGCGCCCTGCTGCTCGCGCATTTCATTGGCGGCGCTCTGTGCGCGCGCGCCGATCAGCTTCGGTCCGATCAGGCACAGCGGGATGCCGATCGCCGAGAGCAGGGCGAGGCGCCATTCGAGCGCGAACAGAATCAGCGCGGTCACCACCACGCCGAGGGCCGAGTAGACGCCCGAGGGCAGGGCGAGCACGATCGCGTTCTCGACCACCGTGAGATCGGACGAGAAGCGCGACATGATGTCGCCGACCTGCGTGCGCGAATAAAAACTCATCGACAGCCGCTGCAACTGACCGTACATCGCCAGCCGCAGATCGTGCAACACCTGGGCCGACAGCTTCGCATAGATATAGTCGCGCGCGGTCGCCGCCGCCGCGGCCGTCAGGCACAACGCAACGAGGCCGCCGATCACGGTCCACAGGACGGCGGCATTGTGCGGGCCGATCGCGTCGTCGATCAGCGCCTTGAAGGCGAGCGGCAGCAGGTTTTCGTAGGCAAGATCGACGCACAGCGCGGCGACGATCAGCAGGGCGGCGCCGCGATAGGGGGCCAGCCAGTGGCCGAAGCGTTTGAACAGCCAGCGACAGCCGAAGACGGTTTCCGCTTCGCTCATCGACCGACCGCCGGATGCAGATATACGGTCATCAAGGCTGTTCTCGCGGCGGCGCTGTCGGCGTGGCTGGGGGTGGCTCGATGCCGGCGTTGACCGTAAAGATTGCGGCGGCCGGCGGATCACTGATGCTGCGTGAATAATACCACCGGCTTGCGCCGCGCCGGCGTGCGGCCGATCCGATTGCTTTTTAGAACACGACCGTGCGATTAGAATACGGCGGTGCCGGCGCCCAATCGCAGTGAAAAGTTTGCGTCGCCGCGGCGCAGAACCGGAGTAGAGACTTGAATCTGCCTTTGCCGGATGTCGTCACCGGCGCCTGTTATGTCGAACGCGGCGACGCGGTGTACGGCAATCATGTGCGCGCCGCGCGCGCCATCGCGGCGGGCGAACATCTGTTCGATCTGGACGGCAGCATGGTTGCCGCAGCGAGCCGCCATACGATACAGCTGGCGACCGACCGTCACCTGGTGCCGGCGGATCGCATGTGGGCCTTTCTCAACCACGGCTGCATGCCGAACGTGCGCGTCGATGTCGTGCAACGCCGGGTGGTGGCGATCGCCCCGATTGCGGCCGGCGCGGAACTGCGCTTCAACTACAACACCACCGAGTGGAAACTGGCGGCGCCCTTCAGCTGCGCCTGCGCGGCAAGCGCTTGCAGCGGCGAAATCCGCGGTTTCGCCTGGCTCGATGCGGCGCGGCGCGCGGCCATCCGCGACTGGCTCGCACCGCATCTGCTCGAGCGTTTCGATCGTTTCGGATAAATCGCCGCCGCCCGCCGGCAAATGTTTCAGCGGCTCAGCGCGTCGTCGAGAATGCGCCGGATCACCGCGGACATCGCGATGCCGTTGGAATTGAGTATGCGGCCGACCGAGGTCTGATCGTCCGATGTGATGCCGCAGTTGGAATTCACTTCGAGCACCTGGAGCGCGCCGTTGCCGTCGTCTTCGCGGATATCGACGCGCGCATAACCGCTGCCGTCGAGCGCGGCAAACGCGCGCGCGGAGAGATCTTCGAGCGGCGCGCGCAGCGCGGCGGGCGCGTCAGCATACGAATAAAACAGGCCGCCGCCGGGCAGCGGCTCCTCTTCTTCGTAACGCTCCCAGTAGCGGTCGAATGAAAGCAGGCGCCGCGTGCGCGGCAGCGAGGCATCGAACACCCGCTCCACCGGCGGATAAACCTGCACGCTGCCGCCGGCGCCGGCGACGAGAAATACCGTGAATTCGCGGCCGCCGAGAAATGCCTCGGCGAACAAGCCTTCGTAATAGTGGAACAGATCGCGCGGCGCGGCCTGCATGCGCCGCGCCTGCGCAATCGCGGAGGCTTCGTCGTGCACGACCGAGCGGTCGGTGATGCCCGCGCTGCCGGCTGAAACCGACGGCTTGAGGATGAAGGGGAAACCGATCTTTGCCGCGGCCCGAGGGATATCGCGCTCGATGTCGGTGATCTCCAGAAACGGGGCGGTGGCCACGCCACGCGCGGCCATGCGCTGTTTCATCGCGATTTTCGAGGTCGTGATTTCGTAAAACGCGGAGGCCGCGCCGGTGAATGGAATGGCGGCGCGTTCAAGCGCGCGCACCACCGAAAGCCCGGGAAAGCCCTCGACATCGACGCCGTCGCAGGCGTTGAAGACGACGAGCTCCTGCGTTTCGCGCAAACGCTGCAGGCGGCCGACCACTTCGGCCAGCGTGGCATGCGTCACCGGCTGCCAGTGCCAGGACAGGCCGAGCGGGGCGAACCAGCTGTCGATCTGGCGCCGGTAATCGTCCGACTCGTAGTACGAGCCCAGGCTGCCGTCCTTGTCGCCGGCAAACGGCGCGAGAAAATAGACTTCCATGTTCAGGCTTTCCGTTCGATCGGCAATTCGACCTGCGCGAGAATGGCGTCGAGCGCGCGCGCGGATTCATCGGCGCTGGCGCCGCGGGTGACGACGCTGCCGATCCAGTCTGGCGCGCCGTCGGCGCTGCCGACGACGCGCTGGCCGGGTTTGACGAAGGTACGCGTGACGACGACCGCCGGCGCATTGGCGAAGCGGCGCAGAAAATCCGTATCTGCGATGACGCCGGACACCGGCGCCGGCAGCAGCGATTCGGCAACATGCGCAAGCGGCGCCGCAGCGGCGGCCGGCGCCGCCGGCAGACCGAGACAGAGACGCAGATACTGCTCGACCAGATCGACGCCCGACACCGCCCTGTGCATTTCCCACGCGGCGTGTCCCGACATGCGCGCGTTGATTTCGACCAGCACCGGCCCGGCGGCGGTCATCACGACCTCGACATTGAAGACGCCGCTGACGAAGCCGGCCGCCTGCAGCGCCGCCATCACGTAATCCTGCAGTTGCCGGCGGCATGCTGCATCAAGCGGCGCCGGCAGGATGCGGCGCGTGTCGCGCAATTGATCGGCCGCCGCGGTCAGTACGAAATCCATGTAGACGCAGCGGCCCCGATCGAGCAGGCAGTCGGCATCGTATTTCGGCCCGGCCAGCTCCTGCTCGAGAATCATGTGGCGGTCGGCGCTCCACATCAGGTCGTACCAGCCGTCGTCGCTTTGCGCCAGCATATTCTGTTCGGGCAGCGCGGCCATCACTTCATGCCAGCGGGTGTTCAGCGCGGCGGCATCGTTGACCAGATAGGTTTGCACGGTGCCGGCGCCGCACACCGGTTTGAGCACGGCGGGAAAACCGACCGCGGCCGCCGCGCCGGTGAGATCGCCTGCGTCTTCGATGCGCGCGTAGCGGCAATTGGCGAGCCTCGCGGCGCGGCAGGCGTCGCGCGTGAGACCCTTGTCGCGCGCGATGCGGATGGCCGGCGCGGCATGCCCCGGCAGCCCGAGTGCGGCGGCGAGCGCGGCCGCCAGCGGGCCGGCGAATTCATCGAAGGTCGCCACGGCGTCGAAGCGCAGCCCGCTGGCGCGGACGGCTGCCAGGGCGCGCGCGAACAGCGCCGGCGCCGGCAGCAGATCAACGCCGATAAAACTATCGATCAGCGGCGAGGACGCACTCCAGTGGCCGGGGCCATCGAGCACGGTCAGCGCAAGGCCGAGTTCGCGCGCGCGCGCGTAGAGGTGCTGCTTGCTGTGGTAGCTGCCGAAAACGACAAGCACTCGCTTGCCGCGAAGCTCGTCCGGCCGGGCGGTGGTGATCAATTGGCGCGCATCCATTGCTCGCGACGATTGTAGCCGATGTGTTTCACCGCAAGCGGCCGCGCGCCGCTGCCAATGCGCGCCCGCGCATGGCATCATCCGCCCATGTGCGGACGCTTTTCATTACACGCCAACCCCGAAGTCATCGCGCTCGCCTTCCGGCTCGGCATTGCGCCGGAGTGGAATGCGCGCTACAACATCACGCCGTCGTCGAAGATCGTGATCGTGCGCGCGGACGCTGCGCAGGGGCGCGTGGCGGCACTGTTCAAATGGGGGCTCATTCCCGGCTGGGCGAAGGATCCGGCGATCGGCAACAAGCTTGCCAACGCGCGCGGCGAAACCGTCGATGAGAAGCCGTCGTTCCGCAATGCCTTCAGGCGATCGCGTTGTTTGATTCCGGCGAGCGGCTTCTACGAATGGAAAACAGTCGCCGGCCGCAGGCAGCCGTACTACATGCATCCGGTCGGCGCGCCGCTGTTTGCCATCGCCGGCATCACCGAGCGCTGGCAGGGGCCCGACGGCGTGGTCGAAACCTGCGCCATCATCACCACCGGTCCCAACGGCGTGATGCGCGACATTCACGACCGCATGCCGGTGATTCTGGCCCCCGATGATTACGACGTCTGGCTCGATCCGCGCAATCAATCGGTGGCGGCGCTGAAACCACTGATCAAACCCTGCGCCGATTCGACGATGGCGGCTCATGCGGTGAGCACGCGCGTGAACGCACCCAGGCATGATGATGCGGGCTTGATCGAACCGCTGCAAACCGGCGGTCCCGGTGCGGATTGACGGCGATTATTTCCGCAGGGCCGCGGCTGTTTGCGCGCGCGCATGCGGCGGCGATCGCTTGCGGGCGGGGATTGCGGCGGTGCGCCGACGGCGCATCGACCGCAACGCGGGTGCAAAAGACAATTGATGCGCGGCGCGCGCGGATATATAGTTGACCCGTTCCCCCGAGGTTCCGCCAATGCTCCCGGCATGATCGTGGAGCCGATAGTCGCCCCGGCCGCAAAAAAATCGAGCGATCAGGCATTGCCCCGTCGGAATGGGATATTTTATTGAGGTCAGCCATCGTGCATGGCGTTATTTGTCCAGGGGAGGGCGTTAATGCAACAGTTTTTGTTTGGCATTTTGAGCGTATTTTTTTCCGTAACCGTCTTCGCGCAGTCGCAGGATGGTGTAAACCAGAGTTCCAGATTGCAGCTGGCATCGGGGGCCGTGTATTGGGCCCACTGTGATCAGAAGTGCGATGACATGCGCTGTCAGGACAAGAAGGCCTGCAGCAAGGCTTGCATAGAAGGCAAAGGAACCATCGCAATGTGCCCGAAGGTCGATGAAAAGCCTAAATGAACTGCTGGGGTTGCGCAGGATAAACCGGGTCAGCCCGTAGGGCGGCAACCTGTTGCCGGCCGGGACCATGAGACTCTTGCCGTCATCGGCACGAGTGCCGATCGGGGTCCAATGGATGTTGTCTTCGACATCGGTCGCCAGTGCGCGGTGATAAAGCCGATGTGTACAGACCCAAGCGCGCCGATTTTCTTGAAGTGCAGCGAGGGATGCTGCGGGTCTGCTGGCAGAGAAACCAAAGGGATCGGCATCGACGACGATTCTGCGATTCCAGCCCTTCGTCGCGCGCGGTGATCTCGGGATTCACCGCTGCGCCTTGGCGGCCTTGCCCCTGGTTTTGTCGTCTTTTTCCTGCGGCATGGCAAACCCGATCGGGCGTTTCTTCGGTTCGGGCGCGGCCATGAGTTGACGCATGGCGTCGATCACCTGTTTGAATTGCGCGCGGGTATTCGCGGCAACGCTGTCGTGCTTGAAGGCTGGTGCCGCGGTGTGCTTCTCAAGCGCTTCGAGTTTGCCCGCGAGTGCTTTATGGGTGGCCAGTGTTTCGCGCAAGCGCACGAAGGCGCGTACCACGTAGACCGAAATTTCAGTGGCGCGTGGTGAGTTAAAAATTGGCGCTGCCATGCTCGGTGAATGCGCAGGGCAGGTATTTGCGATGCTGTCCGCGACCAGCGTTTAAGGTCGCAATTTGCGACCTTAAGATGCCCATTCCTCAACGTCCAGCTGGAACATGAAATCCGCCGGAAAGCGATCGCGATTCCCGCGACTTGTTCGTTAAAGCGCTTGGTAGTTACCCCGTAGAGCGCGGCAAGATCATTATCGAGCAGTACCTTCTGGCCACGCAGAAGATAAATGTGGTTTTCGATACGCTCCGCCGAGGGGACTTTTTGTTGCATGACTTTTCGCCCCTGAGAGTTCGGGTTCCCGATCCTTTTGCCGGCTGCCGCAAAAATGATGTGGAGCAAAGCCCCGAAGTTCGATGGCGCATAGCCGATTACCGGTCGCGCAGCCTGTTCAATCAATCACTTAAGACAATAGTTGCCGCAGGTCTTTTGGTGTGTATAATAACACCAGTGTTATTAAAAACACTACAGGACATCGCAAAAACCTTACGAGTTTTTTCCCTCCCCACGGCGTGCGATCCCGTTCACGCGGGAGCCAGGGCGAGGGAGATTTTTGCGATGGCTTCGATTGTGATGTTGAACACTGACCGAACGGTGAACCGATGGAAGAACTGACCTCCCGCCAGAAACAACTGCTGCGTTATATCCAGGAACGCATCCGCGCCGACGGCTTTCCGCCGACGCAGGCGGAGATCGCTTCGAACTTCGGTTTCCGTTCGGCCACCGCCGCGCGCAATCATCTGCTGGCCCTCGCGCGCAAGGGCGCGATCGAGCACACCGACAGCGCTTCGCGCGGCATCCGCGTCAAAGAACCCGATCGGCACGCCGCCGGTTATCAGGCCGAGCTGCCGCTGGTCGGGCGCGTCGCCGCCGGCAGCCCGATCATGAGCGAAGAAAATATCGATGCGCATGTGCGCGTCGATCCGGCGATGTTTAAACCCCGCGCCGATTATCTGCTCAAGGTGCGCGGCATGAGCATGCGCGACGCCGCCATTCTCGACGGCGATTACATCGCGGTACATAAAACCCAGGAGGCGCGCGGCGGCCAGATCGTGGTCGCGCGGCTGCACGACGAAGTCACCGTCAAGCGTTTCCGGCAGCGCGGTCATCACGTCGAACTGATCGCCGAGAATCCCGACTTCGCGCCGATCGTGCTTGATCTCAGACGCGATGCGCTGGCGATCGAGGGCATCTGCGTCGGTGTCATCCGCGCGGGACATGCGTGATGACGGCACTTGCCGAACTGCTGGCGCATCCGTCGATCTGGCGCGGCGGCGAGCTCGGTCGTGTTGCTTCGCCGAGCGTGGCTAGCGGTTACCCGCAACTCGACGCTGAGTTGCCCGGCGGCGGCTGGCCGACTGCCGCACTGACGGAAATTCTGCCGCAGCACGAAGGCATCGGCGAACTCGGCATCCTCGGTCATGCGCTGGCCGCGCTCTCCGCCAAGGGGCGCTGGGTGGCGTGGATCGCACCGCCGTATCTGCCGTATGCGCCGGCCTTGCAGGCGGCCGGCATTGATTTGTCGCATCTCATCGTGATCCGCACGCGCTCGCCGCGCGAAACGCTGTGGGCGTACGAGCAGGCGCTGCGTTCGCAGACCTGCGGCGCGGTGCTGGCATGGCCGGAGCGGATTGCGTATGCCGAGTTGCGCCGGCTGCAACTAGCCGCCGAGGGCAGTGCGACGCTCGCCATGCTGTTCCGGCCGTCGCGCTGCATCACCGAGGCGACCCCGGCGGCGCTCAGATTGCGTCTCGACACCCGGCCCGGCGGACTCGCCGTGCGCATCCTCAAGCGGCGTGGCGGCGTGCTTGGCCGCACCATCGCGCTGACGCCGCCGCAAGTCGTGCAAAGAAATTTCGATAACCCACCGAATGGATTGGACTGCCATGTTATGGATCGCATTGAATTTCCCGCGTCTGCCGCTCGAAGCCTTCGCCGAGACTTCGGCATCCACTGAGGCGCATGCCGTCGCCGACGGCGCGCGCGTGCTGGTGTGCAACCCGCGCGCGGCCACGCGCGGCGTGCGCGCCGGCATCAGCATCGCCGCCGCCTCTGCGCTGGTGCCCGATCTGGTGTATCGCCAGCGCGATGCCGCCGCCGAGCACGCCGCGCTCGAACAACTCGCGACTTGGGCGCTGCAGTTCACGCCCGGCGTGTCGCTGCAGGCGCCGTCGGGTCTGCTGCTCGAAATCGAGGGCAGCCTCAAACTGTTCGGCGGCATCAAGACCATCCTCGGCCTGATCCGGCGCGGCGCGGCCGACATGGGCTACACGCTGGCGGTCGGCGTGGCGCCGACGGTGGCGGCGGCGTGGCTGCTGGCGCGCGCAGGCAGCGAAAAAATCGTCAGCTGCAAGCGCATGATCGAGGCCGAGGTCGCGCCGCTCAATGTGCGCGCGCTCGACTGCGATGCGAAAACGCTGGAGACGCTCGCTGCGGTCGGCGTCAAAACCGTCGGCGCCGCGATGCAGCTGCCGCGCGACGGCGCGGCGCGCCGTTTCGGTCCGCAGTTCTTCGAACAGATCGATCGCATCCTCGGCACGCGGCCGGAGGCACGGCGCTTTTTCACGCCGGCCGAAAAATTCTCGGCCAAGCTCGAGCTCGGCACTGCGGTCGAACACGCCGAGGCGCTGGTCTTCTCGGCACAGCGTCTGTTGGTGCAGCTGGCTGGTTTTCTCGGTGCGCGTTGCGGCAGTGTGCAGCATTTCAAACTGCTGCTGACGCATGAAGACCAGGCGCCGACTGTGCTGGAAATCGGACTGGCGACACCAACGCGCGATCCGGGTCGCTTCGTCGCAGTCGTGCGCGAACAACTCGCCGCGTTGAAGCTGGTCGCTCCCGTCCTGCAACTCGCGCTTGAGGCTGACGACATTCTCGTACTGGTCGAAGAGAACAAGACACTGTTCGCCGAGATGGCCGATCGCTCCGCCGACTGGGCGAAGCTGATCGAGCGCTTGCGCGCGCGGCTTGGCAACGAAGCAGTGCAGGGCGTGACGCCGCGCGCTGAACACCGGCCCGAACATGCGTGGCAGCGCGCCGCACCCGGCGCGCGGCCGACCCCCAGCGTGCGGCCGGCGCCGCGGCCGCGCCCCCTGTGGCTGCTGCGCGAACCGCGCCAGCTGAAACAGGTAGCGGAAAAACCGTACAGCGAAAACGGCCCGCTCGCCCTCGTTGCAGGCCCCGAGCGCATTGAATCGGGCTGGTGGGACGGCGGCGACGTCAAACGCGATTACTTCGTTGCGCAAACTGCCGACCGTTCGACCGTGTGGGTTTACCGCGAACGGCGGCGGCCCGGCGGCTGGTATCTGCACGGCATTTTTGGTTGATACCCCGATAGTTTCGTAGGGCGGAAAAGCGTAGCGCCTTCCGCCGAATGTCGGGAGATCGCTAACCGCTTCATCCGGCGGATTACGCTTCGCTCATCCGCCCTAAAAATTCTACGAATCACGATACACGAAACCACAACACTGCACGTCTCTGACGATTTGAATCACCTGCACGAAATTTCCAGAGGCTCTCGTGGTGTCCGCTGTTCTTCCCGACTATGCCGAGTTGCATTGCGTCAGCAATTTCAGCTTTCTGCGCGGTGCTTCGCATCCGGAGGAACTGGTGGCGCGCGCGGCGGCGCTCGGTTACACGGCGCTGGCGATCACCGATGAGTGCTCGCTCGCCGGTGCGGTGCGCGCGCATGTCGCGGCCAAACAGCACAAGTTAAAACTGCTGATCGGCGCCGAGTTTCAGCTCGAGGGCGGGCCGAAGATCGTATTGCTGGCGACCCATCGCGAGGGTTACGGCAATCTGTCGCAACTGATTACCACCGCGCGCCGCCGCAGCGCCAAGGGTCAGTACCGCCTTGAGTGGGACGATCTCGGTGCCGCCAACGGTTGTGTGTCGATCATGCTGCCTGCGCGGGAATCGAGTGCTGAAGTCGCTGACCCGGTTGAACTCGCGCAGGCGCGGCGCCTCTGCGAATGTTTTGCCGGCCGCGCCTGGCTCGCTGCCGAATTGCTGTGCGGACCCGATGATCGCGGACGGTTGATGCGGTTGCAGCAGTTGTCCGCGGCATCGCGACTGCCGCTGGTGGCAGCGGGCAATGTGCACATGCATCTGCGCTCGCGGCGCCCGCTGCAGGACACGCTGACGGCGATTCGCATCGGCACGCCGGTCGCGGAGGCACAGCACGCGCTGTTTGCCAACGCCGAGCGTCATTTGCGCATGCGCATGCGGCTGGCACAAGTTTACCCGCCGGAATTATTGGCTGAAACCCTGCATGTCGCCGCGCGCTGCGATTTTTCACTCGACTGCCTGCGCTACGAATATCCGGAGGAACTGGTGCCGGCCGGACATACGCCGGCGACCTATCTGAGAACGCTGGCCGCAGAGGGTCTGCGCCGCCGCTACGGCGACAACACGCCGGCCGAAGTGCGCGCGCTCATCGACCGCGAACTCGCGCTGATCAAGGAGCTCGGTTACGAACCGTACTTTCTCACCGTGCATGACATCGTCGCTTTCGCGCGCAGTCGCGGCATTCTGTGCCAGGGTCGCGGTTCGGCGGCCAACTCGGCGGTGTGCTACGCGCTCGGCATTACCGAGGTCGATCCCTCGCGCATGAGCGTTCTCTTCGAGCGTTTCATTTCGCGCGAACGCAACGAGCCGCCGGACATCGACGTCGATTTCGAGCACCAGCGGCGCGAAGAGGTGATCCAGTATCTCTACAACAAATACGGCCGCGATCGCGCGGCACTCACCGCCACCGTCATTACCTACCGCACGAAGAGCGCGATCCGGGATGTCGGCAAAGCGCTTGGCTTCGATCTCGCGCAGGTAGAACGCATCGCCAAATCGTTTGCGTGGTGGGATAGCAAGAACACCGCGGAACAACGCATGACCGAGGCCGGCTTCGATCCGGACAGCATGAAGGTGCAGCAGCTGGTTCTGCTGGCGCGCACGCTGGCGGGCTTTCCGCGCCATCTGTCGCAGCACACCGGTGGCTTCGTGTTTGCGCGCGGCTTGCTCTCGCGCCTGGTGCCGATCGAAAACGCTGCGATGCCGGATCGTTCGGTGATTCAATGGGACAAGGACGATCTCGACGCGCTGGGTCTGCTCAAGGTCGATGTGCTGGCCCTCGGCATGCTATCGGCGATCAAGCGCGCGCTCGACATGATCAGTCAGCGCCGCAGCCGGCCATTTGCAATGGCCGATGTGCCGGCCGAAGACCCTGCGGTCTACCGCATGATTCAGCATGCCGACACCGTCGGCGTCTTTCAGATCGAATCGCGCGCGCAGATGAGCATGCTGCCGCGCCTGCGACCGGAAAAATTCTACGATCTCGTCATTGAAGTGGCGATCGTGCGGCCGGGGCCGATCCAGGGCGGCATGGTGCATCCCTATCTGAGGCGGCGGCAAAAGCTCGAAGAGCTGGTATACCCAAGTGAAAAAGTTCGCGGGGTACTTGAACGCACGCTGGGCGTGCCGATCTTTCAGGAACAGGTGATGCAGCTCGCGGTGGTGGCGGCGGGTTTTACGGCCGGCGAATCCGATCATCTGCGTCGCTCGATGGCGGCGTGGCGCAGGAAAGGCGGGCTTGAGCATCTCGAACAGCGTCTGGTTACCGGCATGTTGGCGCGCGGTTATCAACGCGAGTTTGCCGACCAGATCTACCGCCAGATCCTCGGTTTCGGCGAATACGGTTTTCCGGAATCGCATGCGGCGAGTTTCGCCCTGCTTGTTTACGTGTCGGCGTGGATCAAGCATCACGAGCCGGCGGCGTTTCTGGCAGCACTCCTCAACAGCCAGCCGATGGGTTTTTATGCGCCCTCGCAGCTGGTGCAGGACGCGCGACGGCATGGCGTCGACGTGCGCGCGGTCGATGTCGCGGTGAGCGCGCGCGATTGCACCCTCGAAGGCGAACCGCCGGCAGTGCGTCTGGGATTGCGCATGATCAACGGTCTTACCGGTGCCGCAGCGGACCGCATAGTCGCCGCGCGCGCCGCCGGGGCGTTCGCATCGACCGCCGATCTGGCGCGCCGCGCCGCGCTTAACCGCCACGATCTGAATGCGCTGGCGGCGGCCGGCGCGCTGGCGGCACTCGCCGGTCACCGCCGTCACGCGCACTGGCAGGTCGCCGGCATTGAACATGCGCCGCCTTTGTTGATGGAAGCGGCGCCGCGCGAGATCGCGCCTGCTTTCGAAGCGCCTGCCGAGGGCGAGGAACTGGTCGCCGATTACGCCAGTCTCGGTCTCACGCTCGGCCGTCATCCGCTGGCGCTACTGCGCGAGCGCCTCAAGCGTCTGCGGTTCGCCACCGCGGCCGAACTGCGCAGTGCGCCACACGGCCGGCCGGCACGCGCCGCCGGTATCGTCACGGGGCGTCAGCGCCCCGACACCGCCTCGGGTGTAGTGTTCGTCACGCTAGAAGACGAAACCGGCAGCGTCAATGTGGTGGTGTGGCGCGATGTCGGCGAGCGCCAGCGCCGCGAATTGCTGGGTGCTCGTCTGCTCGGTGTGCACGGCATACTCGAGCGCGACGGCGAAGTAGTGCATCTGATCGCCGGTAGGCTGACCGATCACAGCGCCTTGCTCGGGCAACTGGCCACCGCAAGCAGGGATTTTCATTAAGAGCCTATAACACAATGAAACGCGCGTGCGCTGTCACGATTTTGGCTCAGACCGCGAAGCAAGACACGCCGCCTAGTCATTCTAGGCAAGTGGCTTGCGACAAAGGGTTGAGCCAAAACTCATGCCAGCCCAAAGGGTTGCAGCCAGAATCGGCGCTGGCTGCGTTGCTCGACTTGGCAATGGAATAACCATTACCCGCATCGAGCGCCTTGCCATCACCAATTCTGGCTGCAACGCACACGTGTTTCATTGTGTTATGGGCTCTACGCGTTTTAATTTCATTTGCCCTGCCGCGCCGGCACCGATAGGATATGCAGCTAATAACAAGGGTCCCGCAAGCGGACCCGGCGGTTCCGAAATACAAAAACAATCGGACGCACGCGGAGGAGGAGCATGGCCAAGAAACTGCCCGAGGTGGATGTGGTGCTGGTCGGTCTGGGCTGGACCGGCGGCATACTGGCAAAAGAACTGAGCGAGGCGGGCCTCAAGGTGGTCGCGCTCGAGCGCGGCGCGCCGCGCACGCCGCAGGAGGATTTCTCGCTGCCGCGCATCCGCGACGAGCTGCGTTTTTCCTCGCGCAACGATCTCACGCAGAACACCCAGCGCGACACGCTGACCATCCGCAACAATCCCTCGCAGGATGCGCTGCCGATGCGGCGGCTCGGTTCTTTTCTGCCCGGCGAGGGCGTGGGCGGCGCCGGCGCGCACTGGAACGGCGTGACCTGGCGCTGGAACGACACCGAATTCAAAATCCGCTCGCGCTACGAAGAACGCTACGGCAAGAAGTTCATCCCGGAAGACATGACGATCCAGGATTGGGGCATCACTTACGCCGAACTCGAGCCGTATTACGAAAAATTCGAACGCACCGCCGCGGTCTCCGGCAAGGCCGGCAATTTGCGCGGCAGGATCGAGAACGGCGGCAACCCTTTCGAGGGCGCGCGCAACAGCGAATATCCGCTGCCGCCGCTGAATCAAAGCCTCGCCTGCGACATGTTCACGGCGGCGGCGAAGGACAACGGCTACCACCCGTTTCCGCGGCCGGTGGCGAACGCCTCGCGGGCCTACACCAATCCAGACGGTTCGAAATTCGGCCCCTGCGAATACTGCGGCTTCTGCGAGCGCTTCGGCTGCGAGGCCAACGCCAAGGGCAGTCCGCTGATCACGGTGATCCCGATCGCGATGCGCAATCCGAATTTCGAATTGCGTACCCATTCGTGGGTGACCAAAGTGCTGAAAGACCCGAGCGGTAAAAAAGTCACCGGCGTCACCTACACCAATACGCTCAACGGCGAAGAATACGAACAGCCCGCCGGCATGGTGGCGTTGACCGCCTACGCCATCAACAACGTCCACCTCATGCTGCTTTCCGGGATCGGCAAACCCTATGACCCGGTGGCGCAGACCGGGGTGGTCGGCAAGAACTATTGCTACCAGACGGGAGCCGCGGCGACGCTGTTCTTCGAAGGCAGGCAATTCAACCCGTTCATGGGCACCGGCGGCCTCAATGTCGGCATGGACGATTTTCACTACGACTGGAATTTCGACCGCGCGCCGCACGGCTTTATCGGCGGTTACAACGTCGCCGGGGGCATGACCCACGGCCGCCCGATCAGTTACCGCCCGCTGCCGGCCGGCACGCCGCAGTGGGGCAAGGAATGGAAGGCGGCGAGTGCGAAGTGGTACAACAGCGCGATGATCATCAGCTCAAGCGGCAGCGTGATGGCCAACCGCTACAACTATTTCGAACTCGATCCGAACTACCGCAACGTCTTCGGCGCGCCGCTGATGCGCATGACCTTCGACTACAAGGCCAACGAGCACCGGATGGGCGAGCATGCGGCGAACGTCATCAACCGGATCGCGAAGTCGATGAATCCGACGCTGATGAATCCTGCGACCGCGCGCACCGAGCCGTGGTCGGTGGTGCCGTACCAGAGCACGCACAACACCGGCGGCACCATCATGGGCACGAACCCCGGCAACAGCGTGGTCAACAAATATTGCCAGAGCTGGGACTGCCACAACCTGTTCGTGCTGGGTGCGGGCGTGTTTCCGCATAACTCGGCCTACAACCCGACGGGGCCCGTAGGCGCGCTCGCCTATTGGACCGCCGATGCAATCAAAAACAGGTATCTGAAGAACCAGGCGCCGCTGGTCTCGGCATAAATTTTCAACATTTCGATCCGGTTATTCCACCCGACGCACGGAGGACAGCATGCAAAACGAAGAAAAAAAAGACGAGGGTTTCGGCCGTCGCGACTTTCTGAAAAGTGCAGTGGCCGGCGGTGCCGTTGCCGCCGCCGCCACTGCCGCGGTAACAGTGCCGCAGGGCGCGCAGGCGCAGCCGGCGGGTAACGGGCCGGCGCCGGGCTACGCATTTCTCAATCTCGACGAGGCTGCGTTTGTCGAGGCGCTGGTCGATCACATGGTGCCGGCCGACCAGTTGTCGCCCAAGGGCACCGACATGGGGCTCGCCATTTTCATCGATCGCGCGCTGGCCGGCGGCTGGGGCAAGGGCGATCGCCTGTACATGCAGGGGCCGTGGAAGCCGGGCGTGCCCAGCCAGGGTTATCAATTGCCGCTGACGCCGGCCGAGTTGTACCGCGCCGGCATCGCCGCGACCAACGCGCATTGCATGAAGACCTACAGCAAGAGTTTCGACCGTCTCGATGCGACGCAGCGCCAGGAAGTGCTGCTCGGCCTGTCCTCGGCGAAGATCACGTTTGCCGACGGCCTGCCGGTGCGCGTGTTCTGGAGCACCGTCTACCAGACCGTGATCGAAGGCATGTTCTCGGATCCGATCTACGGCGGCAATCGCGACAAGGCCGGCTGGAAGATGATCGGCTTTCCCGGCGTCATCGCCAATCATGCGCAAAACATCATCAAATACCGCGACAAGAAACTGCCGCCGAATTTTGTCGGCATCGCCGACATGAGCTAGGCGAAATCGCGCATGCCAAAAGTCATGAAGGAAGTCGATGCCGTCATCATCGGCCTCGGCTGGACGGGCGGCATACTCGCCAAGGAACTCGCCGAGGCGGGGCTCAAGGTGGTGGCGCTCGAGCGCGGCGCGATGCGCACGCCGGCGGCGGATTTTTCCGTGCCGATGATCCGCGACGAGCTGCGCTTCACTTCGCGCAATGAAATGGGGCAGAACGTCGCTCGTGACACGCTGACCGTTCGTAACAATCCGTCGCAGGAGGCGCTGCCGATGCGGCGTCTTGGTTCCTTCATTCCGGGCGAGGGCGCTGGCGGCGCGGGTCTGCACTGGAACGGGCAGACCTGGCGCTGGACCGATATGGAATTGCGCATCCGCACGATGTACGAGGAGCGCTACGGCAAAAAATACATTCCGGCGGACATGACAATCCAGGACTGGGGTGTCACCTACGACGAACTCGAGCCCTATTACGAGCGTTTTGAATACACGGCTGGCGTGTCGGGCAAAGCCGGCAATCTGCGCGGCAAGATCCAGCCCGGCGGCAATCCGTTCGAGGCCCCGCGCCAGCGCGACTATCCGCTGCCGCCGCTGAATCAGAGTCTCGCCTGCGAGATGTTCACCGATGCCGCCAAAAACGCCGGTTATCACCCGTTTCCGCGGCCGACCGCAAATGCCTCGCGGACCTACACCAATCCGGACGGCGCGACGCTCAGCGCCTGCCAGTATTGCGGCTTCTGCGAGCGCTTCGGCTGCGAAGCCAATGCCAAGGGCAGTCCGCTGACCACCGTGATCCCGATTGCGCTGCGTAACCCGAATGTCGAGCTGCGCACCCATTCCTGGGTGACGCGGATCAACAAGGCGGCCGACGGCAAGCGCGTCACCGGCGTCACCTACATCAACACGCTCAACGGCGAGGAAATCGAGCAGCCGGCCGCCATCGTGGTGCTGTGCGCCTTTGTGCTGAACAACGTGCACCTGATGCTGACTTCAGCAATCGGCAAGCCCTATGATCCGGTGTCGCAGACCGGCGTGGTCGGTAAAAATTACTGTTACCAGACGGCCGCCGGCGCAACGCTCTTTTTCGAGGGCAGGAATTTCAATCCGTTCATGTCCACCGGCGGACTGAACGTGACGGTTGACGACTTTTACACCAACTGGGCGTTCGACCGCGCGCAGTACGGCTACGTCGGCGGATCGCATATCTTCGGCGGCATGTTTCACGGCCGCCCGATCGCCTACCGGCCGATGCCGGCCGATACGCCGCAATGGGGCAGTGAATGGAAGGCGGCTTCCGCCAAGTGGTACAACAGCGCGATGAGCATCAACGCCAGCGGCAGCGTGATGGCGAACCGCTATAACTATCTCGATCTCGATCCGACCTACCGGAACGTGTTCGGCCAGCCGCTGATGCGCATGACCTTCGATTACAAGCCGAACGAGCACAAGGTCGGGCAGCACGCGGCGCAGGCCATCAACGATCTCGCGAAAACCATGAACCCGACGCTGATGAATCCGGCCACCGCGCGCACTGACCCGTGGTCGGTGGTGCCGTACCAAAGCACGCACAACACCGGCGGCACCGTCATGGGCACCAACCCTTCCAACAGCGTGGTCAACAAGTACGGCCAGAGCTGGGACTGCCACAATTTGTTCGTCACCGGCGCCGGCCTGTTTTCGCACAACTCGGCCTACAACCCGACCGGTCCGGTCGGTGCGCTCGCCTACTGGACGGTCGATGCGATCAAAAAACAGTATCTGAAAAAGCAGGGGCCGCTGGTTTCGGCATGACTTGCCGGTACAGCAATTCCCAACATCGCGGACATGAATTGAAGCGGAGATGCCAATGGCAAAAGTATTGAAGGAAGTTGATGTCGTGATCGTCGGTCTCGGCTGGACCGGCGGCATCCTCGCCAAGGAATTGAGCGAAGCAGGCCTCCAGGTGGTGGCGCTCGAGCGCGGCGCGATGCGCGAGGCGGCGAAGGATTACGCCCTGCCGGGCATACGCGACGAATTGCGCTACGTGCACCGGCACGATCTGATGATGAACACCGCGCGCGACACGCTGACCATCCGCAACAATCCATCGCAGGAGGCGCTGCCGATGCGGCGGCTCGGTTCCTTTCTGCCGGGCGACGTGGTCGGCGGCTCGGCGGTGCACTGGAGCGGCCACACCTGGCGCTGGACCGACATGGAGTTCAAGGCGCGCACGCTGTACGAGGAGCGCTACGGCAAGAAATACATTCCGCAGGACATGTCGTTGCAGGACTGGGGCATCACCTACGCCGAGCTTGAACCGTATTACGACAAATTCGAACGCACTGCCGCCGTTTCCGGCAAGGCCGGCAATCTGCAGGGCAGGATACAGCCGGGCGGCAATCCGTTCGAGGCGCCGCGTTCGCGCGATTACCCGTTGCCGCCGCTGACGTCCATACTGGCGAGCGAACTGTTCGCCGACGCCGCGCGCAACAACGGCTACCATCCGTTCCCGCGCCCCTCGGCGAACGCGTCGCACGCGTACACCAACCCCGACGGCTCCAAATTCGGCCAATGCCAGTACTGCGGTTATTGCCAGCGTTTCGGCTGCGAGGCCAACGCCAAGGGCAGCCCGCACATGACAGTGATCCCGATTGCGATGGCGAAGCCCAACTTCGAATTGCGCACCAATGCATGGGTGACGCGGGTCATCAAGGATTCCAGCGGCAAGCGCGTCACCGGTGTAGCCTACACCAATATTCTCAACGGCGAGGAATTCGAACAGCCCGCCAACATGGTGCTGCTCACGGCCTATGCCATCAACAACGTGCACCTGATGCTGCTGTCGGGCATCGGCAAGCCCTATGATCCGGTCAGCCAGACCGGCGTCATCGGCAAGAACTACTGCTACCAGACCGGCGCCGGCGCGACGCTGTTTTTCGAAGGCCGCAACTTCAACCCGTTCATGTCCTCCGGCGGCTCGAACATATCGATGGACGACTTCAATACCAACTGGGATTTCGACCGCGCGCCGCACGGTTTCATCGGCGGTTACACCATCGGCGGCGGCTTCAATACCGCGCTGCCGATCGGCCACCGGCCGGTGCCGCGCGGCACGCCGCAGTGGGGAACCGCATGGAAAGAGGCAACCTCGAAGTGGTATCAGACGGCGATGAACATCGGCGCCAGCGGCAGCGTGATGCCCAACCGCTACAACTGCTACGACCTCGATCCGACCTATCGCAATGCCTTCGGCCAGCCGCTGATGCGCATGACCTTCGATTACAAGGACAACGAGCACAAGATGGGGCGCCACGCCGCCGAGCGCATCAATGCGATTGCCAAATCGATGAATCCGACGCATCTGAACGAAGCGTCTGCGCGAACCGAACCGTGGACCGTGGTGCCGTACCAGAGTACGCATAACACCGGCGGCACCATCATGGGCAGCAATCCGCGCGAGAGTGCCGTGAACAAATATCTGCAAAGCTGGGACTGCCACAACCTGTTCGTGGTCGGCGCCAACGTATTCGCGCACAACTGTTCGTACAATCCGACCGGACCGGTGGGTGCGCTCGCCTACTGGACAGCGGACGCGATCAAAAAGAAATACCTGAAAACCCCCGGCCCGCTGGTGTCGGCCTGAAAGGAGAAGTCATGCAAGGAATGCAATCGAAGATCGTGCTCGCGGCGGCGCTGCTGGCGCTCGCCGGCGGCGTCAATGCCGCCGACGTCAAACGCGGCCAGAAACTGTTCGAGGAATGCGCGGCCTGCCACACGCACGAGCGCGGCGCGCAGAACGGCGTCGGACCCAATCTGTTCGGCGTGGTCGGCCGCAAAGCCGGCGAGGTCGATGAATTCCGTTATTCGCCGGCGATGAAAAGGAGCGGCATCGTCTGGAGCGAACAGGATCTCGATGCTTATATTGCCGATCCGCAGGCCAAGGTGCCGGCCAACCGCATGCCTTTTTCCGGCATGCCGGATGCGCGCGACCGCGCCGATCTGCTGGCTTATCTGCTCTCGGCACTGAAGTAACACTGCAGCAAACCGTGCACCGTCGGTCGCGTTAGCGGGGCCTTGCAATGCGGGCCTGCGCGCTTGCGTTCGCATGGCTTGCCGTTGCCGCGGCGGCACAGGACTTTCCGGTCAGGCCGGTGCGCTTCGTGTCCTCGGCGGTCGGCGGACCGGTTGATGGCGTCGGCCGTTTTCTCGCCAATGGCTTGACCGAGCGTTTCAAACAGCAGGTTATCTCCGACGGGCGCTCGGGTGCGAACGGCATCATCGGTACCGATATCGTGGCCAAGGCCAACCCCGACGGCTATACGCTGCTGATGACGACCGGTTCGTATGCGATCAATCCGAGCATCTACAAACAACTGCCCTACGACACGCTGCGCGATTTTACGCCGGTGAGTCTGGCCGCCACCTCGGGCGGACTGGTGCTGTGCGCGCATCCGTCAATTGCGCCGAAAAACGTCAAAGAGCTGATCGAGTTCGATCATGCCCGGCCCGGCCAGCTCACCTTCGGCTCCGGTGGCATCGGCAATACGCTGCATATGGCTGGCGAATTGTTCAACATCATGGCGCATACCCGATTGACTCATGTGCCGTACAAGGGGTCGGCGCCGGCGCTGACCGATGTGCTGGGCGGCCATATCAGCCTGATGTTTCCGAGCACCGTGATTGCCACGCCGCATGTGAAGTCGGGCCGGTTGCGCGCGCTGGGTTTTACCGGGCGCGCGCGCTCCAGGGTGTTGCCCGAGGTGCCGACGATCGATGAATCCGGCCTCAGGGGTTTCGACATCACAGGCTGGTACGGCCTGTTCGCGCCGGCGCGCACGCCGCCGCGCATTATCGGCATTCTGCAAGGCAACGTCGCCGCGGTGGTCAATGCGCCGCAGGCGCGCGATCAGCTGGATGCCTGGGGCCTGTCGCCGGTCGGCAGCACGCCGGCAGAATTTGCCGTATTCATTCGCGGCGAGATGGACAAGTACGCGCATATTGCGCGTGAGGCGAATATTCCAAAACAATAAAACGGCTACCAGGAGCGCAGGTTACAAAGAGTAAAGCGGCGGACATCGCTGCGGCGCCGATACAAGCAAGTGTTCCCGGTTGCTCTGTGATCCATGTATTCTCTGCGGCAAAGCCTTTGTGGAGCAGGTGCTTGTTTCTGTCGGGACCGGCGCGCAATCGCGCCACGCACATCGACAAACTGCGTCATGCTGCCTAAACTACCGGCGGCAAATCAATCGACCTAGAGGAACAAATGGCAACAAGCACCAAACCAGGCGCGAAGTCGGCGGCAATCCGCAAGGCGGTGATGGGCTCGGTGATGAAGGGCGGCATGCCGCGCACGCTGGGCGTGAAACTGATTTCGGTGACGCCGAAAAAAGTCGTCGGCGAAATGAAAATCCGCGACATGCACCGCAACTACCGCGGCAACGTCAACGGCGGCGCGCTGATGTCGTTTGCCGATGCGCTCGGCGCCTGCGGCGCCGTGGCCAACCGTCCGCCCGGCTACAGCGGCGGCACCATCGAATCGAAGACCAATTTCTTTGCGGCGGGGCTGGGTCCGGTGCTGCGCGCGGTTACGATTCCGCTGCATATCGGCCGCACCACCTCGGTGTGGCAGACGACCATCCGCAATCCGGACGGCAGCCGTGTTGCGATCGTTACGCAGACGCAAATCGCGATTCCGAAAACTCGTACGTTCGACATTGGTGGCAAAAAGAAAGCTGCCGCCAGGAAATCCGCCAAAAAGTAAGGAACAGCCATGGCAAGAGTCACACCGCTGGCGGCCGACGCCAATCCGGATTTGCAGGAGAGTTTCGGACACTACGCCAAATTGCTCGGCTATGTGCCCAACAGCGTGCTCATCATGCAGCACAAGCCGAAAATGGTGAAGGCACTGGCACTGCTCGCGCAATCCGTGTGGGACCCGGCAAGCAAGGTGCCGCTCGGCTTCAAGCGCCTGGTCGCCTATATGGCGAGCCGCAAATACGGCTGCAACTACAGCATGGCGCATGCGGCGGAAGCCGCGCACCGCGCCGGCATCGACGATGCAAAACTGGACGCCGTGATCGATTACAACACGAGCCCCTTCTATAGCGAAGCGGAGCGCGCGGCGCTCGATTTTGCGGTGGCCGCCGCGTCGCAACCGAATGCAGTGACCGATCAACTGATGGCGCGCCTCAAGCAGCACTGGAGCGACGAGCAGATCGTCGAGCTGGCGGGAGCGGTGTCGCTCAATGGTTTTCTCAACCGCTGGAACGATAGCATCGCGCCGGCGCTCGAAGCCGAACCGATCGAGTTCGGCGAGCAACATCTGCAGCGGCACGGCTGGAGCGTCGGCAAGCATCGTGCGTAGACGCCGGCTGTCGTCGCGGCAACGGAGGGGCGATGACGAAACGGATGTTGGCAGTGATGTCTCTGTTTGCGTGCGCCATCGGCGCGGCGCAGGCGCAGCCTTATCCTCTGAAGGTCATCCGCTACATCGTGCCGATGTCGCCGGGCAGCGGCGCCGACACGCTGGCGCGCATCGTCACCGGCGGCATGGGAAATATTCTTGGCCAGCAGGTGGTCGTCGATAACCGCACCGGCGCTTCCGGCAATATCGGCGCCGAGGCGGGCGCAAAGGCCGCGCCCGACGGCTATACGCTGTTTCAGGTCAGCAGCACGCACGCCGGCAATGTGAGCCTCTACCGCAATCTTGCCTATGATCTGCTGCGCGATTTTGCGCCGGTGACGCAACTGGCCGCGTCGCCGTCGCTGGCGGTGGTGCATCCCTCGCTGCCGGTGAAATCGATTGCCGAACTGGTGCGACTGGCGAAGGTGCGGCCCGGCGAAATCAACTACGCCTCGACCGGCACCGGCACCGCGACCTGGGTCGCCGGCGAATTGTTCAAGAGCATGGCGGGCATCAACCTTCTGCATGTGCCATATCGCGGCGGCGGCGAGGCGGCGACCGCTGTCGCGTCGGGCGAGGTATCGGTGTATTTCGGGCCGCTGTCGGTATTGATGCCGCAGGTGAAGGCCGGCCGTTTGCGCGCGCTGGCGGTGACGACGGCGAAACGGCTGGCGGTGGCGCCCGCTCTGCCGACCATCGCCGAACTCGGCTATCCCGAATATCAGTCCGGTAATTGGTACGGCATCGTGGTGCCGGCAAAGGCTTCGCGCGACGTTATCAATATCCTGCGCAACGCCGCGGTGCAGGCGCTGGCCGAACCGAAGATCGGAAAACAACTCGCCGAACTCGGCTATGTGCCGGTTGGCGATCAACCCGAGGAATTCGGCGCCTTCATCAAAACCGAAATCGCGACGCTGGCGAAAATCATACGCCAGACCGGCGCGAAGGCGGAATAGCGGTGCTCGCGGGTGTCGATATGAAGTCGATCGTTCGACGCGCCGTTGCCCTCACAGTTGTCCTGGCGGCGATTGCGGCGCCGGTGTCGGCGCAGAATTATCCGGTGAAAACGGTGCGCATGATCCTGCCGTTCTCCGCCGGCAGCGGTTCAGACGTCATCGGGCGCATGATCGCCGGCGCGTTGACCGCAGGGCTCGGGCAGCAGGTGATCGTCGATAACCGCGCGGGAGCGGCCGGCAACATCGGCGCTGAAATCGCCGCCAGGGCGGCGGCCGATGGCTACACGCTGCTGTTCGCCAATATCGGGCATGCCGCCAACGTCACGCTCTATCGCAATATGGGTTACGACATCGTGCGCGATTTCGCGCCGGTGACTCAGGTCGCCTCGGCTCCCGCGATTGTCGTGGTGCATCCTTCGTTGCCGGTGAAATCGATTGCCGAACTGGTCAAACTGGCGAGATCAAAACCGGGGGCGATCAATTACGCCTCCGGCGGCGCCGGCACGGCAACCTTCATCGCCGCGGAATTATTTACAGGGCTGGCGGGCATACGGTTATTGCATGTGCCTTACCGCGCCGGCGGCGAGGCGCTGACTTCGGTGCTCGCGGGCGAAACATCCGTTTATTTCGCGCCGCTGGCGACTGCGTTGCCGCATCTGCGGCAGCATCGACTGCGTGCGCTTGCGGTGACCAGTCGCCAGCGCGTGCCTTTATTGCCGCAAATGCCGACGGTGGCGGAACTCGGTTACCCCGGTTACCAATCGGGTAACTGGTACGGCATTCTGGCGCCGGCGAAAACGCCGCGGGATGTCATTACGAGTGTGCGCAGCGCGACAGTCAATGTGCTCGCTGCCCCGGCAATGAACAGCCGGCTGGCGGAGCTCGGTTACGTGACGATCGGCGACACGTCGGAGGAGTTCGCCGCCCACATCAATTCCGAAATCGCCAAGTTGTCGAAGGTGTTGCGCGATTTGAATGTGACGGCGAACTAGAATAAAACTGTTGTCACAGAGGTCGCAGGGGAAAATGAGTTCTCTGTGACCTCTGTGGCTACAGCCGCTTTGCGCTACTTCGCGTAAGACTTCACGGCGATCGGCGGGTTGCCGATTTCCGCCAGCCTGCCGTCCTCATGCATGATCTGCACGAAGTTCTCCAGCGCGTGCAACATGCCGGGCATGCCGAAGTTGACGCAGGTCTGCAGCACGACTTCGAGCACCTCGCGCGCCGAGGCGCCGTTGCGCATGGCGCCGCGCATGTGGCCGCGCGCCTGCGTGCCTTCGCCGACGGCGAGGCAGTCGCCGATCATGCACAGCAGGCGCGTCTTGTCGTCGAGCACGCTGCGCGTGTACATGTCGCCATAGCAGAAACGCACCCACAGGCCGGCGAATTCCGGATCGATCTTGTCGAGGAACTCAAGCACGTTGAGGTGGTGTTTCGGGCGCAGGACGAGGCCGCGGCTGACTGCCAGCCAGCCGTGACGCTTGACCAGATCTTCGGTGCGCGGGTCGGCGCGGTCGTCGGCATGCCAGCGCGCGCGCTCGTCGGCCTCGCTGCGTTTGGCGTTGGTGCCGTCAAGCGGCAACTGCGTTTTCGCGAGTTCGTCGAGCAGCTTGAGATCGGCGGCGACGCGGTGAAACACCTTGATCGCGGGCTCCACCGTGGTGTGTCCGCCGTAGACGGTGCATTGCAGTACGACCTCGAGTATCTCGCGCGCATCGACCCTGGCGGCGACGGCGGCGCGGATGGTGTCTTCGAGCATGGCGTGGCTTTTCGCCATCGTGTACTGCCCCGTCAGCACGAGCAGGCGGGTGCGCGTGTCGAGCGCCTTGCGCGCGCTCATGCCGTTGATGGCGAAATCGATCCACGCGCGCGTGAAGTGCTGGTCGAGGCTGTCGCGTTCGGCGACCCGCTTGTCGAAATTCTCGCCCTGGATTTTGCGGCCGACGTCGAAGGCGTTCGGACCGTATTTGGCGCGGAGATCGGTTTGAGACATTTTGCTTTTCCCTGAAGTTGGTGTTTAGGATTGAGGTCGATGGCGACGCGCACGCAGGCTGTTGCATGCGTGAAGGCCGGTATCAACCGTGGATGCGCGTTCAGACCCGCGCGCTTGGTGCCGGCACCGCCAACTGCGGCGGGCGCGGCTGTTTTTTTGACATGATACGTCGTTTGGCGTCCGGCATGCCAGCGCAGCCGCGGTGGTCGCGCTGCTAAAATGCGGATTGACCCGTTCACGGCCCCGTCCGCTATCGCAACCGGAGATTCCGACATGAAACGCAGATTCCCGTGCCGCGCATTGATGCCGTTGCTGCTGTCCGCACTGACTGTGGCCGCGCAGGCGCAGACCGCCTCCAGTTATCCGGCGCGCCCGGTGCGCATGATCGTGCCGTTTGCGCCCGGCGGCGCCTCCGATTTCGTTGGCCGTATCCTGCAGCCAAAGCTCTCCGAGGAACTCGGCCAGCAGGTCGTCATCGACAACCGCGCCGGCGCCTCGGGCAACATTGGCGTCGAACTCACCGCGCATGCGCCGGCCGACGGCTATACCTTTTTGCTTGGAAATGTCGGCACCATGGCGATCAATCCGGCGGTGTTCGACAAGTTTCCGGTCAAACCGGTGCGCGATTTCATCTGCGTGTCCACGGTGGTCGATGTCGCCGGCGCGCTCGCGGTGCATTCTTCGGTGCCGGGCAACACCCTGCGCGAATTCATCGATTACGTGAAGGCGCGGCCGGGCAAACTCAATTACAGCGCGGCGGCGGCAAGCAGCGCGCAGGGCCTGATCATGGAATATCTGAAGCTGAAAACCGGCATCAATATCCAGCAGATCCCGTACAAGGGCGGCGCCGGGCCCGCCACCACCGCGCTGTTGTCGGGCGAAGTGGCCGCATCGCTGGTGACGGTGGCCTCGTTCGTCCCGCATGTCAAAGGCGGACGCGTCAAGGTGCTGGCGGTGGTGGCGGCCAAGCGCATCGCCGCGCTGCCCGACGTGCCGACTTTTCTCGAACTCGGTTTCAATGAACTGACCACCGGTTCGTGGCAGGCCGTCTATTTGCCGGCAGGCACGCCGTCGCCGGTCGTGAAGAAAATATACGCCGCGGTGACCAAGGTGATGGCAGACCCCTGGGTGATCGAACGACTCGGCAGCGGCGGCGCCGACGTGATTACCAGCAAGTCGCCGGACGATTGCGGCCGGTTCATGAAGACGCAGTCGGAATTCTGGGGCAAGCTGGTCAAACAAGTCGGCGTCACCGGTGAGTGAGCGACGCCCTAACGGGATACACATCATGACAGACACGAAAAAAAAATACCGCTTCCTGCTGATCCAGGCGTTTCACCTGCCGCCGACGTCGAAACATCTGCACCGGCCGGTCGAGGGCGCCAAGGAAACCTGCCTGATGAATTACGAGGAGAACAAGGCGCTCCTCGCCGATGTCGAATGGGATCTGCACCGCGGCCCGCTCGTCACGTACGGCGACTGGCCGGTGGAAACGCGCGAGGAATTCGCACTGGCGGCGGCCGGAAGGCTGGCGATCGTGCGCGAAGCCTGTGACAGCGGAAAATACAACGGCATCGTGCTGCTGGGCGGCGGCGAGCCGGGTTTCATCGAATCGCGCGAAATCGCCCGTCCCTACGGTGTGGCGGTGACCGCCTGCGCGTTTTCGCAGATGCACGTGGCAACGATGCTCGGCAACCGCTTCAGCGTGATCGATCTGTCCGAAGTGCACAACATGTATTACTACGATCTCGTCGTGAAGCACCGCTTCGAGGATCGCTGCGCGTCGATTCGCAACATCAATTATCCATTGCCGCGGCCGCCGCACACCGGCGAGTCGCAGGTACATCTGGCAAAAAACAAGGTGCTGCGCGGGGAGTCGTCGGAAATCATGGACACCGCAGTACGCGAGGCGGTGGCTGCGATCGAGGAAGACGGCGCCGAAGTGCTGACGCTCGGTTGTTCGGCGCTGTTCTGGATGCGGCCGATTCTGCAGAAGCGGCTGGAGGAACTGGGTTGGGAAATCCCGGTGCTCGAAGGCTACAGCTGCGCAATTACGCTCGCCAAGGCGATGGTTGATCTGGGACTAAGCTCGAGCGGGCTCACCTATCCGGGACCGCATCCGAAAAAATGGCGGCGCAAGAAACTGTTCTGAGCGAATGCGGGTTGAACGCCGGTTGAAGAGCCGGCCGGTTATTGCTTCGGCGGAATGACCGGCAGCAGGATAAAAGAAGGCCGTTCGGGGCTGAAATGCAGCGTGGTGCGGCCACCGAAGATCGCCGGCGGGCGGTCGCGCGGTTCGTTGTGCAGAAACGGTCCGCAGCCCAGCAATTCGTTCTTGAAGTTCGACAGCCGCGCGCCGGTGGATTTGGCGTATTCGTAATCGCGGCCGCGCACCGTCAGTGCAATGCGATGGCGCGCCGGCACCACGATCGAGGTCGACCACAACTCGATGTCGAGTTGCACGATCTCGCCGGGCTTCAATGGCTGCTTTTCATCATGGGTGTGATAGGGGCGGTAGTCGGTCGACAGCTTTGACTCGAGCTTGCGATGCGAGGCGCGCAGCCAGCCCTGTGCAACCGGCGTATGCGGATCGATCGCGCCCATGAAGGTGATTTCGCGCAGGTCCGGCGTGAACACGCGGAAGACCAGAAAGAGGTCGGCGTCGGCGGTGGTCGATGAAATAAAAATCCGCGCCGCCAGCGGACCGGTGATCTCGATGTCCGTCTCCATTGGCGGCGAGATGAAACTGGCGCCGTCGTCCAGCGCATCAAAACTCACCTGCGTGGCGGTACTCACCGGCGTCGGCAGCAGTTGCGAAGTGCGGCCGTGCAGATGGAACATCGTCCACTGCGTGCGCGCAATCGGCCATTCGTTCTCATGGCGCTCGACGAAGCGGTCGGGGTGGCGCACCTGCAGCTGCACTTTGGGTTGTTGCTGCCAGCCGTTGTCCTCGCCCTTGAGAAAGTGCGCGAAGAAACGCTTTTGCAGATTGACGCCGTAGTCGGTGTAGAAATGCGTCCAGTGCTCGATGCCGTGGGCTTCCAGCCATTTCTGTTTGGAGGCCGCGCGCGTGAATCCCTCGTAGTTGCCGCGCGGATGCAGGCCCTGACCACCCCAGTTGGCCGCCGACAAAAACGGCACCGTCACCTTGTCCCACTGCGGCGAACGTTCGCGGTGATATTGATCGTCGAGCGGATGCGCAAGTATGGTGTCGCCGAAATCGGCACGGTTGGCGGCGAGTTCGCGGTCCGACAGCGTGACGTCACCGCACACCAGTTGGCCGGTTACGCGATTGCGCGGTCCGCGTTCGCCCAGACCATACTGCACCGTCTTCACCTGCATGTCGTACCAGTTGGCCCAGAAGGTCGAGAGGATGCCGCCGTGGTGCGTCATGTCGCGATACCAGTCGGCCGAGCCTTCCCAGATGCACATGGCGGCGAGATGCGGCGGCTGCAGCGTGGCAACCTGCCACTGGTTGATGCCGTAGTAGGAAATGCCGTTAAGTCCGACCTTGCCGTTCGACCACGGCTGCACGCCGGCCCATTCGATGCATTCGTAGAAGTCGCGCGTTTCGCGCGGCGAGAACGGATCGATGAAGCCGGGCGAACGGCCGGCGCCGCGCGAATCGACGCGCACGCAGACGTAACCGTCGGGCACCCATTTTTCGGGATCGACCACTTCCCACGACTGGTACTGGTTGGTCGAACCGGCGGCGACATCCGGATGCTCGGCGACCATGCGGTTCCACGCGCTGGGATAGCCTTCCTGAAAAGCGAGGCCTTTGGCATAGGGGCCGTAACTCAGAATGACCGGATATTGTCCGGGTGCAACCGGTCTGAATACGTCAGCGCTGAGCGCGAGTCCGTCGTCCATCGTGATCGTAACATCCCAGTCGATGCGCATGCCATCGCGGACTTCGGATTTCGCAGCAGCCATTGTTCTCCCCGGATGCGTCAAATTGTTTTTGTTCAATTCGCGCGCATTGACGCCATGCGCGCGCCGTGTCACTTTAGCGCGCTCGATGCAATTACTCAATATCGGAGGATCGCTTGAAAATCGGTGTCGTCGGAATCGGCAAGATGGGCGCGGCCATTGCGGCGCGTTTGATGGGGCAAGGTCACACGGTGACGCTGTGGAATCGCAGCGCCGGCAAAACCGCCGCGCTGGCGGCGGCCGGTGCACAGGTCGCACAGACACCGGCGGAACTCGCCGCGCATTGCGAAATCGTGATTTCCATCCTGACCGATGCGGCTGCCATCGCCGCCGCCTATGACGGCGCGAATGGTCTGCTGTCGGCCGACGTTGCCGGCAAGCTTTTCGTCGAAATGAGCACGGTGCGGCCCGACACCGCCAAGGCTCTGGCGGCGCGCATCAATGCGAAAGGCGGCGCCATGATCGATTGCCCGGTCGGCGGCACGGTCGGACCGGCGAAAGACGGCAAGCTGTTCGGTTTTGTCGGCGGCGACGCCAGCGACGTCGCGCGCGCCAAACCGCTGCTCGATCAACTGTGCCGCCGCGTCGAACACGTCGGCGCGGTCGGCGCGGGGGCGAGCATGAAACTGGCGATCAATTTGCCGCTGCTTGTTTACTGGCAGGCGCTGGGCGAATCGCTGGCGCTGTGCAGCCGCCTCGGGCTCGACGGCGCGCGCCTGATCGACATCCTCGGCGATACCTCGGGCGCGCCCAACGTGCTGAAGGTGCGCGGCGCGGCGCTCGCCGGCGCCATCGATGGCGTCGAGCCCGCACAGACCACCTTCGATATCGATTCGGTCCGCAAGGATCTGCGCACCATGATCGAAGAGGCAGGTTCGTTCGGCGCGCGCCTGCCGGTGGCCGAGCAGGCGCTGGCCTGTTTTGATGCGGCATCGGCCGACGGTCTTGGCGCCAGGGATTGCGCGATGCTGCCGGTGCGCTGGTCGAAGCAGCGTTCGCGCTGAGTTGCACGACGGCCGTAATCGCGGCAACGGAGGAGCGGAATGATGCGATTGCCACTGTGCTGCTGCAGTCTCCTTTTATTCGGCGGCGTCTGCGATGTAGGCGTTGCAGCGGATGCCTTTCCAACCAAGCCGGTGCGCGTGATCATCGCGCAGACCACCGGCACTTCGGTCGATACGCTGGCGCGGGTGCTGTTGCAACGCGTCGGCGAGGAACTCGGCCAGCAGCTGGTGGCGGATAACCGCGGCGGCGCCGGCGGCATCATCGGCGCCGAGATCGCCGCGCGCGCCGCACCCGACGGCTACACCCTGTTGGTGAGTTCGACCGGCATGCAGGTGATCACGCCGCAGATCTACAAAAAGCTCAATTACGATCCCCTCGCCGATTTCGCGCCGCTGTCGATGTTCGCCATCACGCAGAACATCATGGTGGTGAATCCGTCGCTGCCCGTCGGCAGCGTGAAAGAGTTGATCGCCTATGCCAGGGCGAATCCGGGCCGGCTCAACATGTCGAATGCCGGCGCCGGGTTTCAGAGTCATCTGGCCGGCGTGCTGTTCACGCACATGGCGGCGATTGACGTGCACCACGTGCCGTACAAGGGCGGCGCCTCGCTGATCGCGGTGATGGGCAACGAATCGCAGTTCACCATCGCGCCGAGCCCGTCGGTGATGGTGCACATCCGCTCGGGCCGCTTGCGCGCGCTGGCCAGCGGCGGCGAGCGGCGCTCGCCGCTGACGCCGGATCTGCCGACGATTGCCGAATCCGGCGTGCCCGGTTATCTCTCCACCGGCTGGGCCGGGCTGATGGCACCGAAGGGTATCGCCAGACCGCGCTTCGAAAAAATATATGCCGCGTTGGTGAAAGCGGTGCGCGATCCGGCGACGCGCGAACTGATGGAGCGGCAGGGCGGCGATCCGGTCAGCGGCACGCCGGAGGAATTCATCCGTTTCGTGCGCGAGGAAACCGCGCGCTTCGGCGAGGCGATCCGGCTCGCCGGATTGAAAGTCGAATAGCGCTCCGCTTGCCGGCGGCTACTCGGCCTTGAGGCCGGCGGCGCGCACCGCCTTGCCGGTGACGACGATGTCGTCTTCGACAAATTTGCGGAACTCGTCCGGCGTGTCGGTGACGACCTCGGCGGCTTGTGCTGCGATCAGTTCGCGGAATTCCGGCGTCGCCGCTACTTTCAGCAGCGTCGCGCGCAACCGCTCGATGACCGGCTTGGGCGTGTTCTTCGGCGCGGTAATGCCGTACCAGCCGCTGTAGGTAAAGCCGGGAATCGTTTCGGCGATTGCCGGCATGTCGCCCAGGAGCGGAGTGCGTTTGAGCAGGCTGTGGCCGAGCGCGCGAAGGCGGTTCGAGCGGATCAGCGACATCACTGCCGCCGCCGGGGTGAAGGTCCATTGCGATTCGCCGGCGACCACCGCGGTGACCGAGGCGCCGCCGCCTTTGTAGGGCACGTGCACCGACTGAAAGCCAGCCGCGTTCATCAGGGCGGTGCCGGACAGGTGGCTTTGCGCGCCGGCGCCGGCCGAGGCCATGTTGAGCTTGCTGCCGTTGATCCTGGCGTAATCGATGAATTCGCGCACCGACTTCGGCGGCAGCCCCGGATTGACGACGAGGATGTTGGGCATGATCGCGAACAGAGAAATGAATTCGTAGTCCTTGACCGGGTCGTACGGCAGTTTCTGGATATGCGGCGCGATCGAGGTCGCCGCGGTTGACGGCGAGACCAATGTGTAACCGTCGGGATTGGCGGTCTTGCCGATTTCCATGCCGAGCACGCCGCCGGCGCCGGCGCGGTTATCGACGACGATCTGCTGGCCCAGCGCCTCGCCGAGTTTGGCGGCAAGGATGCGGCCCATGGTGTCGTTGGCGCTACCCGGCGCATTCGGCATGATCATGCGGATCGGCCGGTTCGGATAGGTCTGCGCGGTGTCGGCGGCACCCGCCGCGCCGTACACCGACAGCGCAACCGCTGCGGTTATGAGTGCCGGAAGCTTCATCGTAACTCCCTTCCTGTTCAGCCGGCGACCAGTATATCGTCCGCCGGGTAGGGCGTTAGCGCCTGCACGCCGCCGTCGGTGATTGCATACGAGCGGGAGAAAAATATTCCGTACGTTCCGTCAGCGCTGACCGGCGTGATTTCGATGCCGTAGGCCATGCCGGGTTTCATCACCATGTCGAAGGGCGCGCCCTTGACTTCGTCGGTCATGATGAAGGGCAGCGAGGTGATCAGATCGTGCCCGTGCATCAGGATCGGCCGCGACTGCGCGCCCTTCGCGCGGAACACGCCGCAGACGCTTTTTCGCAACTCTTCTAAATTGCGACCCGGCGCGAGCTGCGCCTCGATCGCGCGAAAGCCCGGCACCACGACGTCCTTGTGAAAGCGGTTGTAGCGTTCGGTCGGCTGGCCGATCGACACCGGATGGCCGACCTTGGCCGTGTAGCCCATGTAGGTCATCGCCAGTTCGCACAGAATGATGTCGTCTTGCTGCAGCACACGATGCGACGGATTCGGATTCGGAAAAATCAGTTTCGGGTCGTGCATCGAGGTCGAACCGATCATCAATAGATGCACGCGGCCGCCACCATCCATCACGGCGTGCGTCGCCGCCGCGGCGAGCTGGTATTCGCGCACGCCGGGTTTGGCGCGCGCGGCGACCGCGCGCAGCGCATTCATCGCCAGTTCTCCGGCTTTCGCCATGGCGCGGATTTCCTCGGCACTCTTGAGGTAGGTCAGCTCATGCATCAGCATCGGCTGCAGCACGAAGTCGGCCTCCGGCACGTGCTTCTTCATTTCCAGATAGGCGTTCACGCCCATGAACTCAGGGCCGGTGCGGTCGGCGGCAGTGATGCCGATGCGCCCCTTTTGTAGTCCGAGCTCAAGCAGTCGTTCTGCGACAGCTCTTCCATAATGCCCGTGCTGGCCGCTCCTTACATCGGCGATCGAGACCATCTTGCGTACCGCTTCGATGTGGCAGCCCGGATGCGGATAGATCAGCGTCGGCTCGCCTTTCGCCGGCAGCACCATGTATTGCGCCAGCCCGCGGTCGTCGATCAGGCCGCAACCCCAGGTCACGCCGCTGCCGTGGCTGTAGATGTTCGGGCTGCCGCAGAGGATCAGCGCGTCGAAGCCGTCACGCGCCATCAACTCGCGCGCGAGCTTGTGCCGGCGGGCGAATTCTTCGGCCGAGAATTTATTGTAAACGGCGTCGCTGTACCACGGCGAATTGCACAGCGCCTCGAAATTTTCCGACTTGTCGAGATCGTAACGAACCTTCGTCCAGTCGTTGGCAACGTTGGGCATGAAACTCCTCGCTTGATGTGCGTTTTATTGGTTTTTGCAACGGCGGCAATGCACTGCCTTGCCGCCTAGACTCCGAAACTAATCGAACTGCGGGCGCGCCGTCAATCCGACTTCGCGCGGGCGCGCGGCTGGGTGCGGATATAGGCGACCGCGGCGATGAAAAAGACCACCGTCAGCGCGGTTTGCAGCAGCGCCAATTGCGCCGAGAGCCCGCGGTCCGACCAGGCGCGAACCACGCCCTCGGTGAAATAGGCGAGGATCAGCATGCTCGACCACTGGTAGGTGTAGGCGCGGCCGCGCAGCACACCGAACAGCGGCGCGAGCAGCGGCAGCACCTTGAGTGCCAGCAGCGAACCGCCGGGCCTGAGCGGCGCCAGCCACAGTTCCCACGCCAGCCCGAGGAAAATCAGCGCAATCAGCGCAGCGGCGCATATTGCGGAGGCGAGGGCGGCGGGTTTCAACGCCAACCCGCGGGTAGCCGGCCCGTCATTGCGCCAGCTTGAGTGCGACGGCGGCGAGACGTTTGCCGAGCGCGAAGCACAGTTTCTTTTCGTCGTCGGTCAGCGCGCGGTCGCTGGCCGCGCCGGCGAGGTGGCTGGCGCCGTAGGGCGTGCCGCCGCCGGTGGTGCTCATCAGCTCGGCTTCGGTATAGGGCAGTCCGACCAGCAGCATGCCGTGATGCAGCAGCGGCAGCATCATGCTGATCAGCGTGGTCTCCTGTCCGCCGTGCAGGCTTGCGGTCGAGGTGAAGACTGCGGCGGGCTTGCCGGTCAGCGCGCCTTTCAGCCAGAGACCGGAGGTCGAGTCGAGAAAATATTTGAGCGCTGCGGCCATGTTGCCAAAGCGCGTCGGCGAGCCGAGCACGAGGCCGCAGCATTCCTCGAGATCGCGCAGTTCCGCGTAGGGCGCGCCGCTGTCGGGCACCGCCGGCGCGACCGCTTCCGACACCGCCGACACCCTGGGCACCGTGCGCACACGCGCGGTGGCGCCGGGCACCGATTCGACGCCGCGCGCGACGACCTGCGCCATCTGGCGCACCGCGCCATACTGGCTGTAATAGAGCACGAGAATGTCGCGGCTGGCTGTCATCGTGGATTGCACCGATTCGCAGGTATCATTCGGCCGGAGTATATCGCAGCACACTGACGAGGAAACCCGTTTTGGCCGCAAAACATGCTACGCCGCTGTCGCTGTTGCGCGTGGTCTGCGAGCGCTTCGATGAAGACCGCTGCGTGCAGATCGCCAGCAGCCTGACTTTCACCACGCTGCTCGCGATCGTGCCGGTGGTGACCATTGCGCTGACCGTGGTCTCGGCCTTTCCGGTGTTCTCGGCGCTGCTCGGCCAGGTCCAGCATTTTGTCGTCGTCAATCTGGTGCCGTCGTCGGTCAATGCAATCACCGGCTACGCCGAGCGTTTTTCGCGCAACGCGGCGGGGCTCACCGCCGTCGGCATCCTGTTTCTCGGCGTTACCGCGCTGATGCTGATGTTCACCATCGAAGGCGCGTTCAACGACATCTGGCGCGTCACCTTTCAGCGGCGCATTCTGCGCCGTGTCGTCATCTACGCGATGATGCTGGTAGCGGGGCCGGTGCTGATCGGCGCCAGCCTGTGGTTGACGTCGTACCTGATCACGCTGTCGCTCAATCTCGTCAGTGCGGGGCCGGCCGGCCACAGTGCGCTGCTCAAGATGCTGCCGCTGGTGCTGACCGCGGCGGCGTTTTCGCTGCTCTACCGCTTTGTGCCCAACCGCGAGGTCGCCGGTCGCGACGCGCTGGTCGGCGGCATCGTCGCCGGCCTCTGTTTCGAGGCGATGAAATCGGGTTTCGGTTTCTATGTCACGCATTTTCCGTCGGACAAGATGGTGTACGGTGCTTTCGCGCTGGTGCCGATCTTTCTGTTCTGGATTTATCTTTCATGGCTGATCGTGCTTGGCGGCGCGGTGCTGGCGGCGGCGCTGCCGGAATGGCGCGAGAATGCGATCAGCGCGCGTCACGTGCCGGGCAGCGATTTCTTTCACGCCTTGCGCGCGCTCGAGCTGCTGTGGAGCGCGCGCGCCACTGGCGAGGTGGTATCGACGTCGCGGCTGCATGCTGCGGTCAAGCTGCGCGTCGATCGTCTCGAATGGATGCTGGCGGCGCTGGCCGACGCCGGCTGGGTCGAGCGCGTCGGCGTTGCGGGCTGGGGCTGGGCGCCGGCCGCCGAACGCACCACGGTGCGCGCGGTCTTCCGGCTCTTCGTGTTTGATCTCAACGTCGTCGAAGCGGGGCGCCGCGCTGGCGGCGGCCTGGAGGCGCGCATCCGCGCGCTGGCCGAACAAAGCGGTGGCGGTATGGATATTTTGCTGTCGCGGTTTTTCAGCGACGCGGCCGCCGACGGCTGAGTGCCTAACGCGCGCTGCGGCGCACGGGGTATTTCCAGTTGTTCAACCAGGCGCGCACCACCGCGTTCGGATACTGCGGCTGGCCGAGGCTGCCGTTGTAGCGGCCCAGCGCACGGTAGTAATCGCCGTGTTCGATGTCGAGGTAATGCTTGAGGATCACGCAGCCGTAACGCAGATTGGTGCGCAGGTGAAACAGGTTGTGATCGGGCTGTCCGATCAATTTGGTCCAGAACGGCATTACCTGCATGAAACCGCGGGCACCGGCGCTCGACACCGCGTATTTATGGAACGCGCTTTCAACCTGGATCAGGCCGAGCACGAGTTGCGGATCGAGTGCGGCGCGTTTGGCTTCGTAGTGTACGGTGACCAGAAATTCCTCGCGCTGACGCCGGTCGGGCATGCGGCGCTCGAGCTTGCTCGACATGGCGTCGAGCCAGGCGCGCGCTTCCTCGGCGGTGTCGAACGCGAGAAAGGGCACTGCTTCGTCGCTGATTGCGGAATGCAGCGCCGATTGCACGCTGTCCGACAGCGGTTCGAATTTCTGGTTGCCGGCGTGCGCGAGCGGAATGCAGGCCGCCAGCAGCAGCGCCATCGACAATATTTCCCTGATTCGCATCTGCGGATCAGGGCTGTTTGCGCCCTCTCCCGATGGGAGAGGGGCGGGGTAAGGGATCGAGCGTTCCTGCATTCATAAAAATTAGAACGCTCAACTGCCCCCGCGTACGAATTTGAGGATGGCTTCCGCGGCGTTGTCGAGCGCGACCGGTTGCGCGGCCTTGTCGCCGCGCGCCTGATATTCCAGCTGGTTTTGTTTAAGGCCGCGCTCGCCGATCACCACGCGGTGCGGAATGCCGGTGAGTTCCATGTCGGCGAACATCACGCCGGGGCGCTCGTCGCGGTCGTCGAGCAGCACCTCGAGGCCGGCCGCGGAAAGTTCATCGTGCAGTTTTTCGGCGGCGGCGCGCACCGCCTCGCTTTTGCCCAGACCGATCGGCACGATCGCGATGTCGAAGGGCGCGATCGGCTGCGGCCACATGATGCCGCGTTCGTCGTGGTTCTGTTCGATCGCCGCGGCAACGATGCGCGTGATGCCGATGCCGTAGCAGCCCATTTCCATCGGCTGCTGCGCGCCTTTTTCGTCAAGGTAATTGCATTTGAGCGCAGCCGAATATTTGGTGCGCAACTGGAAGATGTGGCCGACCTCGATGCCGCGGCAGAGTTCAAGGATTCCTTTGCCATCGGGGCTGGGGTCGCCGCTGATGACGTTGCGGAAGTCGGCGATGAGCGCGGGTTCGGCGAGATCGCGACCGGAGTTGACGCCGGTGAGGTGAAAATCCTTTTCGTTGGCGCCGCAGACGAAATCGCTCATGGCGGCGACAGTGCGGTCGGCAACCACCGTGACACCGGCGTCGACATTCACCGGACCGATGTAGCCGGCCTTGCAATGCAAGGCATCGAAAATTTCCTTATCCGTCGCGAAACGGAATTCACCCAGCAGTTTCTGCGTCTTGATCTCGTTCAGATCGTGATCGCCGCGCAGCAGGACCAGATGGAAGGCGGTTTCCTTGACGACAATCGCCACCGCCTTGACCATTTTGGTCAGCGGAATATTGAGCAGCGCGGCGACGTCCTCGCACTTGGTTTTACCGGGGGTCGCAACTTTTTCCATCGCTGCGGTGGCGCCGCCGCGCGGCGCTGCGGGTGCGAGCGCTTCGGCGAGTTCGACGTTGGCGGCGTAATCGGACGTCGGGCAGAAGGCGATGGCGTCCTCGCCCGAATCGGCGAGTACATGGAATTCGTGCGAACCGGTGCCGCCGATCGAGCCGGTGTCGGCCGCGACGGCGCGGAACTTCAAGCCGAGCCGCGTAAAGATGCGGGTGTAGGTTTCGTAAATGTTCCGGTATTCGCGTTCCAGATCGGGGTAGCTGGCATGGAACGAGTAGCCGTCCTTCATGACGAATTCGCGTCCGCGCATGACGCCGAAGCGCGGCCGGCGTTCGTCGCGGAACTTCGATTGAATCTGATAGAAGTGCACCGGCAACTGCCGGTAGCTCTTGATTTCGTTGCGCGCGATGTCGGTGACGACTTCTTCGGAAGTCGGCTGTATCACGAAGTCGCGCTCGTGGCGGTCCTTGAAGCGCAGCAGTTCGGGGCCGTAGGCCTGCCAGCGCCCCGACTCCTGCCACAGTTCGGCCGGCTGCACCACCGGCATCGACAATTCGACAGCGCCGGCGCGGTTCATTTCTTCGCGCACGATCGCTTCGACCCGGCGCACCACGCGCAGCCCCAGCGGCATCAGCGTATAGATGCCGCTGCCCAGACGTTTGATCAGGCCGGCGCGGATCATCAGTTTGTGGCTGATCAGTTCCGCTTCGGAAGGCGCTTCTTTCAGCGTCGAGATAAAAAACCGGGATACGCGCATGTGAGTGTTCGGAACCTATGCGAAAGCTGTAAAAGTGCTTATTCTACCGAACCAACGCAACTTTCCGGAATAATCCCTCGCAATGAAGTTCCCGCAGAGCTGGCGCGTGCGCAAGCCGCAGACCGACAACGAGTCGGTTTACATCAGCGAAAAATTCGGCGTGCGCACCCTGCATATCGGCAGCGACACCGTGCAGAGCGCGATGCGCATTGCGCGCCCGTTCGATCTCGAAGTCGTTTACACGCGCAGCATGATGGCTTTTCTGCTGTTCAATCCGCGGCCGCAGAACGTGCACATGATCGGCCTCGGCGGCGGCTCGCTGGCGAAGTTCGTTTACCACCATTTCCCGCAGGCGCGCGTGACCGCAGTCGAGGTCAATCCGCAGGTGGTGGCGATCGCGCATCAGTATTTTCTGCTGCCGCCGAACGACCAACGCCTCAACGTGATGGTCGGCGACGGCGTCGAATACGTCGCGCGCAAGGGCTTGCGAGCGGACGTGCTGGTGGTTGACGGCTACGACTCGGAATCGCAGGTCGCGGCGCTGGCGACGCTGCCGTTTTACCGCGACTGCGCGCGGGTGCTTGGCGAACAGGGCATCCTCGTCGTCAATCTGTGGGGCGGCGATCGCGACTTTAATGCCTGCGTCGAGCGCATCCGCAAGGCGTTCGATGGCCGTGTGTTATGCCTGCCCGCGGGCAAGCCGGGCAATATTGCCGCGTTTGCTTTCAAGTGCGATCAGGGCAATCCCGGCTGGCCCGAATTGCAGCGGCGCGCCAAGGATCTGGAGCGTCTATGCGGCCTGACGTTCGGCCGTTTCGTCGAGGAATTGAAGGTGCTTAACGGGCACGACGACGAGCGCCTGTTTATCTGAGCAATTGGCTGCTTTCCAAGCGGCGGGAAGTGTGGAAAAATTTGCCCATCAGACAGATTCAAGGGTGATTCACATGATTGATCGTGACGGATATCGCCCCAACGTCGGAATAGTCATTTGCAACGGCAAGAACGAGGTTTTCTGGGGCAAACGGGTCAGGCAGCACGCGTGGCAGTTTCCGCAGGGCGGCATTGATGCCGGCGAGACGCCGGAGCGGGCGATGTATCGCGAGTTGCAGGAAGAGGTCGGGCTGCAGCCGCACCACGTCAAGATACTCGGTCGCACCCGCGACTGGCTGCGCTACGACGTGCCCGAGCAATGGCTGCGCCGCGACTGGCGCGGTCATTACCGCGGGCAGAAGCAGATCTGGTTTTTGCTGCGGCTGGTCGGACGCGATACCGACGTTCAACTGCGGGCGTCGGAAAAGCCGGAGTTCGATGCCTGGCGCTGGAACGAATACTGGGTGCCGCTGGATTCGGTGGTGGAGTTCAAGCGCGAGGTCTATCAATTGGCGTTGAGCGAGTTGTCGCGTTTTCTGCGCCGTCCCGCGCAGGACCGGCAGAATCGCGAAGCTGTCGTTCGCTGAACGGTTGCCGACGCGCGTTGACAGCGTGCGAGCCGCGTCTTAAACTAAAACTACAAATTAGATTTAGTCTAATTTATGCCTTGGGCCGGCGGGCATGCGTGGTTGCCGGTCAGTGGGGCGGTTCGTGCACAATCGCTCCGGACAGTAAGCCTTAAATTTCAGGAGATCTCCATGCAACTCAAAGGTTCGCAAACCGAGGGCAACCTCAAAGCCGCGTTCGCCGGCGAATCCCAGGCCAATCGCCGCTATCTGTATTTCGCAGCCAAAGCCGACGTCGAAGGTCAGAACGATGTTGCCGCGGTGTTCCGTTCGACCGCCGAAGGCGAAACCGGCCATGCGCACGGCCACCTCGAGTACCTCGAGGTCGTTGGCGACCCTGCCACCGGACTGCCGATCGGCAGCTCGCGCAACAACCTGAAGGCCGCCATCGCCGGCGAAACGCACGAGTACACCGATATGTACCCGGGCATGGCGAAGACCGCGCGCAGCGAAGGTTTCGAGGAAATTGCCGACTGGTTTGAAACGCTGGCAAAAGCCGAGCGTTCGCATGCCAACCGGTTCCAGAAGTCGCTCGACGCGCTGGCCGACTAAGCCAATACGTCAATCGCAGGGGCGGGGCGTGAGGCGCAAACCTCGGCTTCGCCCCTTGTTTTTTTGCAGCATTCACCAACGTCCACACACGAGCCCGCCATGACCGTACGCGAAGGCAGTCTGGAAGCGCCAACCCGGCACCCGCTTGACTGGAAGTCTCCGGACTTCTATGACGAGGACAAGCTCAACGCGGAACTCCACCGCGTCTTCGATATCTGCCACGGTTGCCGACGCTGCGTCAGCCTGTGCGGTTCTTTTCCGACCCTGTTCGATCTGATCGACGAAGGCAAGACCGGCGAACTCGACGGTGTGGACAAGCAGGATTTCGGCAAGGTCGTCGATCAGTGTTATCTGTGCGATGTCTGTTACATGACCAAGTGTCCCTATGTGCCGCCGCATCCGTGGAATCTCGATTTTCCGCATCTGATGCTGCGCGCCAAGGCAGTCAAGTACAAGCAGGGCGGCGCGCGCGCGCGCGACAAATTCATGTCGGCCACCGATGCGCTGGGCAAACTCGCATCGATTCCGGTGGTGGTTCAGTTCGTCAATGCGGCCAATCACAACGGCGTTGCCCGCGCCGTGATGGAAAAAACGCTGGGTGTGGATGCCAAGGCGTGGATTCCTTCTTATGAATCGCCGACCTTTCGCGCCTCCGCCGGTGCCAGCAAATCGAACGTGGTTCGCGAAGGCACGCGCGCGCCGGGCAAGGTCGCCATCTTCTCGACCTGTTATATCAATTACAACGAACCGGGCATCGGCCGCGATCTGGTCAAAGTGCTCGAGCACAATGAAATTCCGTGGACGCTGGTCGAGAAAGAGGCCTGCTGCGGCATGCCCAAACTCGAACTCGGCGATCTCGAAGCCGTCGCTGCACTGAAGAGCCGGAATATTCCGCCGCTGGCGAAGCTGGCGCGCGAGGGCTACGCCATCGTTACGCCGATTCCGTCGTGCACCCTGATGTTCAAGCAGGAGCTGCCGCTGATGTTCCCGCAGGATGCGAACGTCAAGGCCGTGCGCGAGGCGATGTTCGATCCGTTCGAATATCTGATGCTGCGGCACAAGGACGGCCTGCTGAAAACCGATTTCAAGCAGGATCTCGGCCGGGTCTCGTACCACATCGCCTGTCATCTGCGTGTGCAGAACATGGGGCAGAAGACGCGCGAGGTGCTGCAGCTGGCGACGAAGGAAAAGCTCAATACCGTGGAGCGCTGCTCCGGCCACTCCGGCAGCTGGGGCTGCAAGAAGGAGTTTCACGCGATGGCGATGAAAATCGGCAAGCCGGTGTTTCGCGCGATGGGCGAGTTTCCCGGCGGCGGCGAGGCGGACTGGGTGGCCTCCGACTGCCAGCTCGGCGGCCGCCACATCGAACAGGGATTGCAAGAAAGCGGCAAGACGGCGGCGCAACTCGCGCATCCTCTGACCTTGCTGAGAACCGCTTACGGACTCTGAGGACACCATGAACAAACTGCAGCCCGGCGATTTGATGACGCTTGAAGCCTATTCGAAGGCGCGTCCGGAATTCCGCCAGCAGGTGATCGCGCACAAGAAACACCGCACCCTCGCGCTCGGCGACCATGTCACGCTGATCTTCGAGGACGCGCTGACGGTGCGCTACCAGGTGCAGGAAATGCTGCGCGTTGAACGCATCTTCGAGGAGGAGGGCATACGCGACGAGCTCGACGCCTACAATCCGCTGATTCCCGACGGCAGCAACTGGAAGGCAACGCTGATGATCGAATATCCGGACGTTGCGGAGCGTCACGTCATGCTGGCGCGCCTGAAGGGCGTCGAGGATCGCGTGTGGGTACAGGTTGACGGGCACGAACGCGTTAATGCGATTGCCGACGAAGATCTCGAGCGCGAAAACGCAGACAAGACTTCGGCAGTGCATTTCGTGCGTTTCGAATTGACCGCGGCAATGAAGCAGGCGCTCGTTGCCGGCGCGCGCCTGGCGGCCGGCGTCGATCACCCCGAATATTCGGTCGGCACCGAGGTCGATGCCGGCATCCGCGCCGCGCTGGTGAAGGACCTCGCGTCTTGATGCGCCGGCTTGTATCGGTTTTGATGCTGGGCGCGCTGGCCGCATGCTCGCATCTGGGCGGCTCGAAAGCCGATACCGAGGAGCAGGAATACGACGTCAAGGCGCGGCCGCAGGAGGATGTCGCGCCGCCGCCGTTTCCGAAGGCAGCGAGCCTGGTGGAGTTTTCGGCCGATGCTGCCACCGGCAACCGGTTTCTGATTGACGCGGATACGCTTTCGCTCGTCGCCGATGAGATGGTTCGCTATGTCATGGTCGTGCGCAGTTCGGGCGGCGCCGAGAACGTTTCGTTCGAGGGTATTTCCTGCCTCACGCGGCAGCAGCGCAATTATGCGTTCGGCACCCGCGGCGGCGGCTGGTCGCCTGCGCGCGACAGCCAATGGTTGCCGATTGAGGCCAGAAGCGGCAGTGCGCCGCGACTTGTGCTTGCAGGCGATTTTTTCTGCGGCAGCAATGTACGCCCGCGCAGCCTGCGCGAAATCCTGCAACTGCTGCGCTACGGCCGGCGTTAACCCGCGCGATCGTTGCGCAGCCAAATCGGCAGGGCGAATGCCGCTTTAAAGCAGCACGAGATTGTCGCGGTGAATCAGTTCGGGTTCGCCGACATAGCCGAGTTTCGACTCGATCTCGGCTGACGGCGTGCGCAGCACCCGCCGCGCCTCGCTGGCGCTGTAGTTAACGAGGCCGCGCGCAATTTCAACGCCCGCTTCGTCGCAGCAGCCAACCAACTCGCCGCGTTCGAATTCGCCGCCGACCGCGGTGACGCCGATCGGCAGCAGGCTCTTGCGCAGTTCGCGCAGCGCCTTGACCGCGCCGGCATCCAGTGTGAGGCGGCCGCGTACCTGCAGATGATCGGCCATCCACTGCTTGCGTGCCGCCAGTGTCGGCGTCGCCGCGCGCAGCAGCGTGCCGATATGTTCGCCCGCCGCCAGCCGTACCAGTATGTTCTGTTCGTGGCCGGACGCGATGACCGTGTGCGCGCCGCTGCGCGCCGCGCGTTTGGCCGCGATCACCTTGGTCAGCATGCCGCCGAGCCCGATCTCGCTGCCGGCGCCGCCTGCCATCGTTTCGAGTTCGGGGCTGCCGGCGACGGCTTCGCGGATCAGCGTCGCATCCGGCGTCTTGCGCGGATCGGCCGAATAGAGGCCGCTCTGATCGGTCAGGATGATCAGCGCATCCGCCTCGACCAGGTTGGTGACCAGCGCGCCGAGCGTGTCGTTGTCGCCGAAACGGATTTCGTCGGTGGCGACCGTGTCGTTCTCGTTGATGATCGGCACGACGCCGAGATCAAGCAGCGTGCGCAGCGTCGAGCGCGCGTTGAGATAGCGTTTGCGATCGGCCAGATCTTCGTGTGTCAGCAGGATCTGTGAAGTGAGCAGGCCGTGCTGGCGGAAGCGCGATTCATAGGCTTCGATCAGGCCCATCTGGCCGACCGCGGCCGCGGCCTGCAGTTCGTTGACCGCGCTCGGTCTTTTTTTCCAGCCGAGGCGCTGCATGCCCTCGGCGATCGCACCGCTCGAAACCAGGATGACTTCGCGGCCGAGACGGCGCAGTTCGGCGATCTGCAGCACCCAGCGCGTCAGCGCTTCATGGTCGAGGCCCTGGCCGCGGTTGGTGACGAGGCTGCTGCCGACTTTCGCGACCAGGCGTTGCGCATGTGCCAGTTCGGTCGTCATCGTGATATCAGAATTCGCGTTGTGTATGGGACTGTTATCGGGGGGCGTTAATCGTCCTGCGCCACCGGCTCGGCGGGAACCGCGGTATTCTGCAGGTGCTCCATGATTGCAAACGTGATTTCGCGGCAGCCGCCGCCGTCGATCGCCGAGATGATAAAGCTTTTGCCCTGCCAGCCAAAATCGGCGATGAAGCGGCGCACGCGCTCGTCGCGCCCGTCAACATCGAGCAGATCCATTTTGTTCAGCACCAGCCAGCGCGGTTTGTCGAACAGCGCCTGGTCGTATTTTTCGAGTTCATGCACGATCGCGCGCGCTTCGGCGACCGGATCGGTGGACGGATCGAACGGCGCCAGATCGACGATATGCAGCAGGAGGCGCGTGCGCGCGAGGTGGCGCAGAAACTGGTGGCCGAGGCCGGCACCCTCGGCGGCACCCTCGATCAGGCCCGGAATGTCGGCAATGACGAAGCTGCGGTTTTCATCGACGCGCACCACGCCGAGATTCGGGTGCAGCGTGGTGAACGGATAATCGGCAACCTTGGGTCGCGCTGCCGAGACCGCGCGGATGAAGGTCGATTTGCCGGCATTCGGCATGCCGAGCAGGCCGACATCGGCCAGCACCTTCAATTCGAATTTGAGCCTGCGCGATTCGCCGTCGCCGCCGCGGGTGAACTGGCGCGGCGCGCGGTTGGTGCTCGATTTGAAATTCAGGTTGCCGAGTCCGCCGGCGCCGCCCTTGGCCAGCAAAGCGACCTGGTCGTGGCTGGCGAGATCGGCCACCGCCTCGCCGGTTTCCGCATCGGTAACGACGGTGCCCACGGGCACACGCAGCACGACGTCTTCCGCCGAGCGGCCGTTGCAGTCGGCGCCGCGCCCGTTTTCGCCGCCCTTGGCGCGGTGAATGCGCTGAAAGCGGTAATCGACCAGCGTGTTGATGTTGCGGTCGGCGCGCGCAAAGATGCTGCCGCCGCGCCCGCCATCGCCGCCGTCGGGGCCGCCGCGCGGCACGAATTTTTCGCGGCGAAACGAAGCCGAGCCATCGCCGCCCTTGCCGGCGTGGGCTTCAATATTCGCTTCGTCGATGAATTTCATGGGCTGTCTTTTAAGGTAGGGCTGAACTGAGCATCGCTTATTTCAGGGTTTCCACTGAAATGGGGGATACAAGGTTCCCCTTGTTCGAAATCGGTTTAAACAAAAAAGGCTCTGTCCTGCGACAGAGCCTTTGTGACCGAAAGAACGTGTCGCTTACGCGGGCACGACGCTGACGGTTCTTTTACGAGCCGAGCCTTTGACCGAGAACAGGACCTTGCCCGCGGCGGTCGCGAACAGCGTGTGGTCCTTGCCCATACCGACATTGACGCCGGGATGGAACTCGGTGCCGCGCTGGCGGACGATGATGTTGCCCGGAATGATGGCCTCGCCGCCATAGACCTTGACGCCGAGTCGCTTGGACTGCGAGTCGCGACCGTTGCGTGAACTTCCGCCTGCTTTTTTATGTGCCATGTGTCAGCTCCTGAATGCGGCTAGGCGGCAATGCCGAGAATTTCGATCTCGGTGTAATTCTGCCGATGGCCCTGCGATTTACGATAGTGTTTGCGGCGGCGCATCTTGAAAATGCGCACCTTGTCGCCACGACCGTGGCTGATGACCTTGGCCTTGACCGAGGCGCCGGCCAGCACCGGGGTGCCGAGCGTGACCTTGTCGCCGTCGGCAACCATCAGAACCTGGTCGATGACGATCTCGCTGCCGATCTCGGCGACGAGCGTTTCAATTTTGAGTTTTTCGCCGGAGGCGACGCGGTATTGCTTGCCGCCGGTTTTGATGACTGCATACATATTTTGACCTCGTGACCGGACGGACCGCCGGATCGGGAAAGCCGAGCATTATACCCAACTGCTAATTTCGAGTCAAAACGGAGTAAAATAAAGGACTTCCGAACCCTGGATAACCGGCTGTTATTGTGCCTTTAAGCCCTGCTTTGAGTGTCTTTTGCCCCGCTGATGCCGTGATTTGCCGGTTTGGGCCGTTTAAGCGATGACCATTCCTGTTTTTGGCGATTTCCTGGCCGCCGACATGCAGGCGGTCGATGCGGTCATCCGGCGCCGCCTCGACTCGGATGTCGTTCTCGTGCGCACGGTGGCTGAACATATCATAGGCAGCGGCGGCAAACGGCTGCGTCCCGCGCTCGTCATCCTCTCGGCTGGCGCGTTCGGTTATGAGGGCAGCCACCACCATCAACTGGCCGCCGTGGTCGAATTCATTCACACCGCGACCCTGCTGCACGATGACGTCGTCGATGGCTCCGATCTGCGCCGCGGCAAGTCCACCGCCAACGCACTGTTCGGCAATGCGGCGAGCGTGCTGGTCGGCGATTTCGTCTATTCGCGCGCCTTTCAGATTATGGTCGAGATCGGCAGCATGCGCGTAATGCAGGTGCTGGCCGAGGCGACCAATATCATCTCCGAGGGTGAGGTGCTGCAGTTGATGAACTGCCACGACCCCGAGGTCGAGGAAGAAAGCTATCTGCAGGTGATTCGCTACAAGACCGCCAAGCTGTTCGAGGCCTCGACCCGCCTCGGCGCCATACTCGGCGGCGCCGACCAGGCGCAGGAAACGGCGATGGCGCACTACGGCATGCATCTGGGCACCGCATTCCAGCTGATCGACGATGTGCTCGACTATTCAGGCGACAACCGAGACACCGGCAAAAACGTCGGCGATGATCTCGCCGAGGGCAAGCCGACGCTGCCGCTCCTGTATGCGATCAAGCACGGCAACGCCGATGAGCGCGCGCTGGTCAAGCGCGCGATCGAACGCGGCGGTCTCGACGAGTTGCCGCAGATCATTGCCGCCATCGAACGCACCGGTGCGCTTAACTACACCCGCGAGCAGGCCGAAGCCGAGGCGCGGGCGGCGCAAAGGGCGCTTGATTGCGTGCCGAATTCTAAACAGCGCGATTATTTGCTACAATTGGCCAGTTTCGCGGTATCGCGAAATTTCTGATCCAGCGACGCCACAACAGCATCGCATGTGCGCGGATCGCTATCTGCAATCGACCTGAATCGGGGTGTAGCTCAGCCTGGTAGAGTACTGCGTTCGGGACGCAGGAGTCGGAGGTTCGAATCCTCTCACCCCGACCATTTTAAAACAAATGGTTAGTGTCGATTTCGATAGATGCAAATCTAGAGCAAATTCGGTCGTAAGTCCATTGTAAGTCCAACCTGGCCGACTGTTGCTTGCCAACAATCCGAGCGTCCTCAACCCACCCCCAGGTTTAGTCCACGGCTAGTCGGGGTGGACAGCAAGCAAAGTCGGAAGCAGTATTGGTTTAATCGGCAACCTTCTGAAGTTCGCTATGACACGTCTTGCGTTCGTCGTAATCCCATTCGCCTTGGCCCTGTCTGGTTGTTCCCCGACCCCACAGTCCACTACCGACGACTATAAGAATTCAACAATTCCAACTGCCAGTCAGGACAAGCAAGGTCAACCAATCCCCGTAGAAAAAATCATACGGGACGTTGTGGGTCATGTTGTCGTGATTACGGATGCATCGGACAACAGTGATCCGACTGAGTGGACGTTCGATGCCGATGAATTCAAGCAGGTCGAAGTGCTTGAAACCGAATCCACGCCAAGCACGGCAACGGTCACGGTGTTCATGACCACGCACAACAATCCCAAGAAGGATGAAGACGCGGTTCAGGTCACGGGGAAGCTACGGCTTTACTACGTTCGCCAGGCTGAAAAGTGGGTTCTTAGGAACATCGAGAACCTGTCGTTCAGGTATACGGTCGGGGTGGCGACTTAAGCGTCCCTCCTTGTGCCGTAACCATTCCTGCTAGCTCTACTCCCCCGTCTCTAGTCCTTTCCCTGACAAATTCTCACCTTCCAACGGTGTTCAGGCGAGGCCACCTTTCGCCCTCAAAAATTATTCCCGAAATTTCATCAAGTCGGCAAATCACAAACTAAAATAAATATAGGAAAACTCAAAAAGTTTTTCGCATAAAAACAATAAGGAGAATTTTATGAATGAAAAAATCAGAGCCGCAGTTAAGAAGGCGGGAGGAGTTACGCGAGTTTCAAACAGAATCGGAGTGTCCGGTGCCACGGTTTACATGTGGATCAACAACGGGTTCGTGCCGAATTACGATAAGGCAAAACAGTTATCGGAATTGAGTGGAGTGCCGTTTGAGGAACTCCGTAAGGTCGAGGAGGCGGTTCAATGAACGCCCTGGACTTCATTCAATATCGCGTAGTGGGCAGCAAAGACAAACCCCTCAGTGGACCAACGACCATCCTGCATTACTCCGGACTCGCCAGCGAAATGCAGGAAGACATCGAGTTCGGCAAGAATGATGTCAGGGACGCGATTGCGTGTTCAGGAGATGTCGAGGTTGCGGCTGAACGTTACGGTGTGACTCAGGCGGAAATCCTTGAATGGATCCGCACGGCTTATGTTCCAACGCGCTTTGTAACGTTGGTCTCGGATTACAGTTGTTTTGAGGTGGAAGACCTGCAATCAGGGCCGTGGTGGGAGCATGAGTTCTTCGAAATCCCGGTGGTTCTGGCTGAACAACTCAGTCGGATCTAACGGTTAGGGAAAGAGCTCAGAGAGCTATAGAGGTGTTGTGGACACGTATGTCTTCGTCATTGAAAAAGCGGCCCCGTACTGATAGAATACTAAAAGTATTGCGCACCGGACAACGCATTCGGTGATGTAAGTAAAAGAAAGCAGGTGCAGAAAAAGAATCTGACCGTTCAGGATCAGATCAATAAATAAAACTTGAATTGAAAAGACCAGTGACGTTAGTCGCGTCACCGGTCGTTGTTTTGTTTTCGCTTCAGTATAGGACTGTCGCGGAAATTTCCCTCTAGAAGCACCGAAAGGCTCAAGGAAAAACTGAGGGAGAGCCTGTAATTCCAACTCGATAGCGATTTTGCGAAAGACTACCGAGTTGGCTTTGATTAACGAGTTATTACATTGAAAGTATCTAATAGTTATTTTAACGCAAGCGACAAAAAAGTACAAGAAAATAAACAAGAAAATGTTTCAGTCATCACAGTTCTCACCTCTCGAGATCATCCGGTCAACAAGAAATATTTTCTGAATGCTGAAGGTCAGCTCAAGACCACGCCATATCAAAACGCAGCCAGGTTCGATGCTGCGGTTTACCCAGCTGCCAACATTTGTGACCTGGCAAACCTGATCGACGGCATTTCCCGCGACTCCCACAAGATCCTTGTCCGTGGGATTCACCCATTAAGACAAGAAATAAACGTTGCGAGGAACGGCACCAATTTCCCGGAGCACTCGGCTGGAACGCCGTGGGTCATGTTGGACATTGACGATGTTGAGTTGCTGGAGGGAATGGATCCGTTGTCAGTGGAAGCAATCGAATGGGTAATTGCGAAACTCCCTGCGGAGTTCGAGGGGGTGACGTATTTCTACCAGTTCAGCAGTAGTTCCGGAATCCTAGGGCCAGACGGAACCCTTAAGAAAAAGGGCTTGAACGTTCACCTGTTCTTCTGGTTATCGAAACGTGTTCCGGGTGACGCATTGGCAGCACATTTGAGATTGCATTGCCTGAACACTGGGTTTTACTGGTTCAGGCAAAACAAGGGCAACGTTTGGGATCTGAAATATGGCATCGATCCAGCGCCGATTAGATCCGCCGTCCAAGCACATTACGTGGCTCTTCCAGACATTGGCGAGGGTGTTCGTTGTCTTCTGGAACCGGAGAAACGCCAGGACTTAATCAAGAAGTCGAAGCACTGCGTTGAGGTCCCGGAGTTGGCTGAGAACGTCGTGGCGAATGCTGATTCACTCCAGCATCGCATTCGTTCGGCATGGTTACGGGAACACGGGTTTGTAAGCCGAACCGTGATTACCCGAACATTAACCGGTGTTGCTGCCAGTTCGTATTTCACGAATCCAACCAGCCAAGCCAGAGGTGGCAGGACATTCCTTGACGGGAAACTGACGGGCGAAGACAAGTATTTTGTCCTACGTTTTGACGATGAAAACACTCCCGGCTCCTGGTTTGTAGCCAAGAACCAGCCACAGATTGCTCGTCGTTACGGCGATGGTGTTTCCATGGCTTTGAAGGAACTGTCTGAGGGTGCTCACCGCTATGTCCGGGACACACTGCGCTGGTTTAACGAGGTTCCGAGCGAGGAATTGTCTTTGACGGACACCGGTTACCTGCCTGCCTTTAGGGACTTTGCAACGGCGAGAGTTTCCCTTGTTTTAGCCCCTACTGGGACTGGTAAAACCCGGCAAGCCATTGACTGGATTCGACCACTCGGTGCTGGAGAACTGGTGATCTATGCGGCTCCGACCATCGCCTTGGTGAACCAAATGCAGGCCGATCTTGAAGCAGCAGGGCTGAACCCGTGGTCCTATAAAGAGGTGTGGAGGAGCAATTTCCCGGACTACGGGGTAATCGTCACGACCAATGAATCTTTGCGCCGGATACTTGGAATTGCCTACGAAAGAGACGTAAGGCACCACTTAATACTCGACGAAATCCACGCTGGCTTGGATGAGTTCATGCGTTCGAATAGACGCAATGAGTTGCTGGAATACGCCGTGATGAAGGCGGGTCGAACCCTGTTGTTAACTGGAACGCTGACCACGGTTCAGCAGTTGAAACTCGTGGATGTTGCCTCCCGTGCCTTGGGGTCTGTCGAGGACTTCTGTGTTTACGAGTTTCAGCCGGTCAAGCGTAATCCGTTGTTCATCCGTCCACTGGAGGCGTTTGGCTCGGATTTGGTTACGTTGCTGGAGGACTTTGCGGAACGTGTGAAGGCACAACAGGCGTTACCAAGAACCGTGTTGATTGTGCCTACGTCTCGAATGAAGACTTACGTGAACCTCTTGGCGTCCTACGGCTTGTTGGAATACGCCGACGTGGTTTCCAGAATCGAAAACACCGGCGAAGAGATTGAGGCAGCGAGAACTGGGTCGAAACCTATTCTGATCTCAAGTCCGTTGTTTTCCCTTGGACTTAACTTTGAATGCGAACCGGAAATCTTCTGGTGCAGCTTCGAACACCTGAAGGCAGACACCAACCAGATTATTCAGACAGTGAACCGTGCTAATCGTGGCAGCGTCCAGTGTGAAGTCCGAGTTTATGTCGGGACGGTCTACGAGGAACCGGTAAAGCTGCCGAAGACGCTGGAGGTTAAAAAAGAGGTTGAGGAAGGGTTTTTGCAGGAAACGATCCTTAGGGGGTTGCTTGAGGAACATCTGCAAATCGACCGGAATGTGTATAGCCAGCTTCGTTTGGTCGAGAAAAACACGGCTGGAGCTTTGGGGGAGTTAATTGAAAACGATTCGTTCCAGAATTATCGAATTACGACTGGGGAAGAGATCACGGTAAACAAAGACAGAGCCAAGATTTACCAGGCGGTTAAAAAAGCTGCCAAAAACGAATACCTTGGTGCCATTACAGAACGGGCCGGGGAATTGAACTACGACTTGCCGTATCTGTATTTCTGGAAGCTCGAGAAGCTCCATGAGGAGCGCCGGGACAACTGGATGGCTGAGAACGCAAGGGTCGAGTTGGAGATCCAGACTGATGCCCAGGCTGTTGCCCTAAAACTCTGTGGGCTGGATGAACCGGCCAAGGCAAAGCAGGTGGACCTGTCCAAGGTTCAACGACTGTTCGGAGAACGCCTGCCTTGGGTTTCAGCCCAGTATGACCCGGAGACGGTAGATGGTTGGGCTGGGGCTGTAGCTGAGAAAACCTGGGGAATAACCGTGGTGCTGAAGAAAATCCAGGAACTCGGGCCTGGAACAATGGATGGGTTTGGATTGGCTGCGAGTTTGACCAGGAACGAGAAGCTGTCTGAGGGGTTTCTGGCGCTGGCGAATGGGGAGTTGGAATACTTGGCGCTGAAACGAAAGTTCAAGACCTTGGAAGAGGCCCGAGAACGCGCTAGAAAATTCGGTAGCAAAAACGACAGGGCGAAGGTGCAGGCTGTGGCGTGCAGCCTCGTAAAAGACCTCCTGGAGCCTCTGGGAGTGTTCTTTGGGGTGAGGATTGTGGACGAACGAAGGGAAACGGATTATTCCAAACCATTGGTGCCGGGAAACTGGGATTTGCCTGGGATGATTCAGTTTCTGGAGCTGAAAGCCCAACGACTGGACCAATGGCCGGTTGAACACAAAAGCTATCCCGTGAGTGAAGAGAAGTCAGTCGGGGAGCTACTGGTGCCTAAGGATGTGTGCAGCAGTTGCGTTTACTTTGACCGTAACTCGTGTTCGCTGGGTAAGCCGGTGGATTGGCAGGGTGGGGAATTTGACAAGAACTTGGCAACCGACTGCCCTAGCTTCAAGGGAATCCGGGTCAAAAAAGCGGCTTGAAGGAACCCACGAATTTGAAAAACTCGTGGGTTGGCACTTGGGCGATTCGTACGGCAAAACAATGGTTTAGGAAGAATTGAAATTTCTAATATTATATATAGAGAAAACAGAGTGAAATTCCTAAGGCCCGGCACCCCAGGAGTGGCAATGTCAGCCTCATCAAAACGAAACAGACCTGATCCCCCAACTCCAACGGGGGACTGCTTCGAGGCTGTTATCAAATTCATCGAAGATCCGACCGTCCTCGAATTCCCAGACGACTACCGGGTCGTTCACGGTAACGTAGCTGCACTACGACAGGACGAAGCCGTAAACCACGCATGGATCGAAGAAGGTGATGAAGTGATCCATGAGGTGAGCGGTGGGAGGAAGAACGTAATCTTCAAAGACGCGTATTACCAAAAACACCAAGTCACGAATGTCCGCAGATACACTGTCGCTGAAGCGTTGAGTCTATGTGTGAAGACGCCCCGGCGGCCACCCAAACTCCCCCAGCTGTGGCCACCCCAAATTCCCCCACCTGAGCCCGCGTAGTATCGGCTAAGCCGCGGCTCACCGGCGACGAGACGTTACCCTCGCCCCCTCACAAACGAGGGGAGGAAGGATTGAACGTCTTGAAGCCACATTTACGCACCGCCATCCAGACGCTGCTGGACAACGGGGCCACGCAGCGCGAGGTCGAACGCTTTACGGGGGTGGATCGCAAGACGATCCGCCGTTACCAACGGCTTTCAAATTCCCCCGGGGTGGCCACCGGCTCTGAAGTCGCGGCCGGTCAAATTCCCCCACCCCGGCCACCGGCTCCGGAAGGCGCCACGGCGTCCGCGGCCACGCGGGTGACGCCCTCGGCGTGCGAGCCGCACCGGGCTTGGATCGAAGTGCAGGTCGGGCTCGGCCGCAATGCGGTGAGCATCTACCAGGACCTGGTGGAAACCCACGGATTCGCGCACGCGTACAACACGGTGAAGCGCTTCGTGTCGAAGTTGAAGGCCCGCGCCCCCGAGCGCTTCGATGTGCTGGAATTCCTGCCCGGCGAAGAGGCGCAGGTCGATTACGGGCAGGGGGCGCTGACGCTGTACCGCGCCGGCAAGTACCGGCGCCCGTACCTGTTCGTGATGACCTTGAAGTTCTCCGGCAAGAGTTTCCGCAAGGTGGTGTGGAAGACCAGTCAGGAGATCTGGGCGCGGCTGCACGAAGAAGCGTTTCGCGCCTTCGGCGGATGTCCGCAATATGTGGTGCTCGATAACCTGAAGGAAGGGGTGATACGCACCGACATTTACGCCCCGGAATTGAATCCGGTGTATTCCGCGATGCTCTCGCATTACGCCGTGGTGGCCGACCCCTGCCGCGTCGGTGATCCGAATCGCAAAGGCACGGTCGAGAACGCAATTGGGCATACGCAGAGCACCGCGCTGAAGGGCCGTAAGTTCGATTCGATCGAGGCGCAGAACACGTGGCTCGCGCACTGGGAGGAGCGGTGGGCAGCATTGCGTATCCACGGGCGCAAGAAGCGCCAGGTGCTCGAAATGTACCGCGAGGAGCAGCCGCACCTGCGCGCCTTGCCACTTCAGGGGTTTCGCTACTTCAAGCAGGCTACGCGCACGGTGGACGACGCCGGGCTCGTTCAGGTCGAGAGCTCCTACTACGCCGCACTGCCGGCCGCCCCGCACAGCGAGGTCACGGTGCGCATCTTCGAGCGCGACATCGAGATTCTGGATGCCACCGGCCAAATGCTGCGCCGGCATCCGAAGTCAGAGCGTAAGGGCACCTTCGCCATCGAGCACGCCGATCGCATCTTCAACCCCTCGCGCGAAAGCGCACGGCTGCTCGCCAAGGCCGAGCGCATCGGTCCCCATAGCGCAGCCC